>NZ_QJUV01000004.1 GCF_003397585.1 Gardnerella piotii | reverse complement strand
TTCGGGTGAGTGTACCTTTCGAATAAGCGCCGGCTAACTACGTGCCAGCAGCCGCGGTAATACGTAGGGCGCAAGCGTTATCCGGAATTATTGGGCGTAAAGAGCTTGTAGGCGGTTCGTCGCGTCTGGTGTGAAAGCCCATCGCTTAACGGTGGGTTTGCGCCGGGTACGGGCGGGCTAGAGTGCAGTAGGGGAGACTGGAATTCCCGGTGTAACGGTGGAATGTGTAGATATCGGGAAGAACACCAATGGCGAAGGCAGGTCTCTGGGCTGTTACTGACGCTGAGAAGCGAAAGCGTGGGGAGCGAACAGGATTAGATACCCTGGTAGTCCACGCCGTAAACGGTGGACGCTGGATGTGGGGCCCATTCCACGGGTTCTGTGTCGGAGCTAACGCGTTAAGCGTCCCGCCTGGGGAGTACGGCCGCAAGGCTAAAACTCAAAGAAATTGACGGGGGCCCGCACAAGCGGCGGAGCATGCGGATTAATTCGATGCAACGCGAAGAACCTTACCTGGGCTTGACATGTGCCTGTCGACTGCAGAGATGTGGTTTCCCTTCGGGGCAGGTTCACAGGTGGTGCATGGTCGTCGTCAGCTCGTGTCGTGAGATGTTGGGTTAAGTCCCGCAACGAGCGCAACCCTCGCCCTGTGTTGCCAGCGGGTTATGCCGGGAACTCACGGGGGACCGCCGGGGTTAACTCGGAGGAAGGTGGGGATGACGTCAGATCATCATGCCCCTTACGTCCAGGGCTTCACGCATGCTACAATGGCCGGTACAACGGGATGCGACATGGTGACATGGAGCGGATCCCTTAAAACCGGTCTCAGTTCGGATCGTAGTCTGCAACTCGACTACGTGAAGGCGGAGTCGCTAGTAATCGCGAATCAGCAACGTCGCGGTGAATGCGTTCCCGGGCCTTGTACACACCGCCCGTCAAGTCATGAAAGTGGGCAGCACCCGAAGCCGGTGGCCTAACCCTTTTGGGATGGAGCCGTCTAAGGTGAGGCTCGTGATTGGGACTAAGTCGTAACAAGGTAGCCGTACCGGAAGGTGCGGCTGGATCACCTCCTTTCTACGGAGTTTTTGTGCACGCTC
>NZ_QJUV01000003.1 GCF_003397585.1 Gardnerella piotii | reverse complement strand
AAAAAAGCGGGGAACAATCAAGTTCCCCGCTAGAAGAATAATGCGGCAGCGTGTTAGTCTCCCACACCCTATCGAGTGCAGTACCCTCACCGTATCAGGCCTTAGCTTCCGGGTTCGGAATGGGACCGGGCGTCTCACCTGAGCCATGACCACCGCAAAACTAGATTATACACTCACTATAAGCGAGCGGCAAGCTGGCGGTTTGGGAACCGGACATGAACGCGAGCAAACAGAAGAAACAATCATCAAAATCAACAACTTAACCATAATCATGACCGTTTAACACTCCCTAATGTTAAGAGAATTAAACGATAAGTAATACAAGTAGTATCACAATCGCCCATTAGTACTGGTCAGCTCCACCCCTTACAGGGCTTCCACATCCAGCCTATCAACCACGTGTTCTACATGGGGGCTCACACACAAAGTGCAAGGAATGCTAATCTTGGAGCAGGCTTCCCGCTTAGATGCTTTCAGCGGTTATCCCTTCCAAACGTAGCTAACCGGCAGCGCCACTGGCGTGACGACCGGCATACCAGAGGTTCGTCCACCCAGGTCCTCTCGTACTATGGGCAGGTCTCCTCAACATTCCAACGAGCGCAGAGGATAGAGACCAAACTGTCTCACGACGTTCTGAACCCAGCTCGCGTGCCGCTTTAATCGGCGAACAGCCGAACCCTTGGGACCTGCTCCAGCCCCAGGATGCGACGAGCCGACATCGAGGTGCCAAACCATCCCGTCGATATGGACTCTTGGGAATGATCAGCCTGTTATCCCCGGGGTACCTTTTATCCGTTGAGCGATGCCACGTCCGTACGCCGGCACCGGATCACTATCTCCGACTTTCGTCCCTGCTCGACCCGTCAGTCTCACAGTCAAGCCCGCTTGTGCGATTACACTCAACACCCGATTGCCAACCGGGCTGAGCGGACCATTGAGCGCCTCCGTTACTCTTTAGGAGGCAACCGCCCCAGTTAAACTACCCGCCAGGCACTGTCCCTAACACGGATAACGTGTCGAGGTTAGACGCCAGATATGGAAAGAGCGGTATTTCACTTGTTGACTCCACGCAAGCTAGCGCCCACGCTTCACAGCCTCCCGCCTATGCTACACGATCCACACCTAACGACAATACCAAGGTATAGTAAAGGTCCCGGGGTCTTTTCGTCCTTCTGCGCTTAACGAGCATCTTTACTCGTACTGCAATTTCGCCGGGCTCCTGGCCGAGACAGTGGGGAAGTCGTTACGCCATTCGTGCAGGTCGGAACTTACCCGACAAGGAATTTCGCTACCTTAGGATGGTTATAGTTACCACCGCCGTTTACCGGGGCTTAAATTCACCGCTTCGCCAAAGCTAACGGATCCTCTTAACCTTCCGGCACCGGGCAGGCGTCAGAGCGTATACAGCGGCTTACGCCTTCGCACGCTCCTGTGTTTTTGGTAAACAGTCGCTACCCCCTAGCTTGTGCCACCCCCAACAGCTCCGCTTGTAAAAAACATCACCATCAGGGGTCTCCCTTATGCCGAAGGCACGGGAGTAATTTGCCGAGTTCCTTGGCCAGGATTCGCCCGATCGCTTCGGTATACTCTACCAGACCACCAGTGTCGGTTTAGGGTACGAGCGGAATCACACCTCACGTTGAAGCTTTTCTCGGCAAGCAGGATCACCGGAATCAGCCATACGGCCTACCCATCACGCCTCAGCTTAAACATCCCCCGGATTTACCTAGGAGACAGCCCACACGCTTAGCCACGGAAAACCACCTCCGCAGCCGGCTACCTACCCGCGTCACTCCCACGCTAACCTACTACCGATACGCTCCCAACACTAAACCAGAAGAAAACCCCGAAAGGCAATCAACCAGAATAACGAAGGTTAGTACTCTCAGATTCAGTTCGAACGGTGTAACACCGGTACGGGAATATCAACCCGTTCATCCATTCGACTACGCCTGTCGGCCTCGCCTTAGGACTCGACTCACCCGGGGACGACGAACGTGGCCCCGGAACCCTTAGTCATTCAGCGGACAGGATTCACACCTGTCTCTCGCTACTCATGTCTGCATTCTCACTCCCGTATAGTCCACGACAAGTTCACACTGCCGCTTCACCCCATACAGGACGCTCTCCTACCCCGCGTGAAAAATCACGCAGTCGCGTCTTCGGTGGCGTGCTTAAGCCCCGCTACATTGTCGGCGCGGAACCACTAGACCAGTGAGCTGTTACGCACTCTTTCAAGGATGGCTGCTTCTGAGCCAACCTCCTGGCTGTCTATGCGACTCCACATCCTTTCCCACTTAGCACGCGCTTCGGGACCTTAGACGACGATCAGGGCTGTTTCCCTTTTGACGACGGAGCTTATCCCCCGCCGACTCACTGCCATGATAAACCTAACAGGTATTCGGAGTTTGGCTGCTATTAGTACCCG
>NZ_QJUV01000002.1 GCF_003397585.1 Gardnerella piotii | reverse complement strand
TTCTCAAACCACCACCACACCAGCCGGCTCATCAACCTCAACCGAGGAGAACCAGCCGCGCTGAGCAGCAAGAGATAAACTTACACCAAAGCAAGCCCAAAAGCAAATCACACACAAGCCAACAAGCCAAAACCATTGAAACAAAGCCAAAACATCGGCGTGTTGAAAACGCGATCAAAACACGATAAAAAGTCGCAAGAAACCAAACACCAACAAAAACACAACAAAAATAATCCAAAAAAACAAGAAAAACACCCCCAAAACCCAAAACACGGGAGTGTCGCAAACAAAAATAGATGGGCAATTAACACATAACTGCCCATCTATACAATCTTTATCTATTTTTTACCTATTTTACCTATTTTTACCTTAGATATTTTCTACTTACTTTGACTATTTTTTAGTCACATGGCCACCAAACTGCGCACGCAACGATGAAACTACTCGCAAAGTGTCATCTCCACCTCCGCGAGATACTTGGCGAGCCCACAATGAGCATGCGGTAACTGGGGTTGGAACACCAAGTTCAAGTGCAGCTTCAACCATCCACTTTGCTTCACCAGACTCATTAGCAACAGGAGGCATAGATTCTAATGTTGGATCGTCTTTTGCAGCGCGCGCGAATAAGTCAAGAAGCCAAGACTGAACAACAGAACCTTGGCGCCATGAAGACATAACCTTAGCTGGATCATCTATTAATTCTGAACGCATCATTGTTGCAAAGCCTTCACCAAAAGCCTGCATCATGCCATATTCAATTCCATTGTGAACCATCTTGGCAAAATGACCACCGCCAACAGCACCAGCGTGAACGAGTCCGTCAGGGCCTTCAGGCTTCAAAGTCTCGAAAATTGGTAGCATTCTCTGATAATCTTCATCGGAGCCGCCAGCCATCAATGCGTATCCACGAGTCGAGCCCCAAACTCCTCCTGAAACTCCAACATCCATAAAATGGATTCCTTTTGCCTTTAATTCAGCAGAATGACGCTGATCATCAACATACCTAGTATTGCCTCCATCAATTACTAGGTCATTATCTTCGAGAAGATTGCTTAATTTTTCGATAGTTGTGTCTGTAGGAGAACCAGCTGGAACCATAACCCATACAATACGCGGACTAGAAAGTCTTTGTACCAATTTTTCTAAAGAGTCAACATCTCGATTTGATTCGGCACTAACATCGTATCCAACAACTTCATGACCTCCTTCGCGCAAGCGCTTAACCATGTTTCCACCCATGCGTCCTAAACCGATAACACCTAATTGCATAATAAATTCCTTCTTTCAAATTTTTTGATAACTTTTAATAACTTTTGCAAAACTGTCTTATAAAATTTTTATAAAATAATTCTGCCGTCTGTATCTTTTGTATCTAATGGTTCTTATAAAGAATTTTCAAAGATATCTGCTACAAATATCTGCAAAAATATTTGTACAAACCGTCTGTTCCTACACAAAACTTATTCAGATAATCTTTTTAATTTCATATGAACACAGGAACAACAGCAGAAACTAGCATAATAATTGCAAGCCCAACAACAGACAATACCGTTTCCATTAATGACCATGTTTTAAATGTTTGTCCTACGCTCATACCGAAATATTCTTTAACCAACCAGAATCCAGCATCATTTACATGAGATAAGAAGATTGATCCAGCACCAATAGCTAGTACGAGTAACGCTAATTGTACTTGATTTAGATTTGCAGCCAAAGGTGCAACAATTCCAGATGCCGTTACGGTTGCAACGGTTGCAGATCCAGTTGCCAATCTAATTAGTACAGCAACAATCCATCCAGCAAGAAGAGGATTAAGATTTGCCTGAACAATGCCCGCAGCAATAACTTTACCAATTCCAGAATCTACAAGAGTTTGCTTGAATCCACCTCCAGCAGCAACGATCAACAAGATACTTGCAATTGAGGAGAACGAAAGGCCTACCAGAGAATTTAATGTATCCCTACTCCACTTTGCGCGAATAGCAAATAATATCATCGCAAAAATAGTAGTGATTGTAAGAGCTTCAAGTGGTGTTCCAATCCATGCGATTACACTACCAAATGTAGATTTTGATTGCCCCGTAATATCAACAACACTGGCTGCAAGCATAAGAATTACTGGAAGTAAAATTACGCTAGACGCTTCCGCGAATGTAGGACGATTTTGTGGCTTATCTTCCTTCTTATTGTCTTCTTCTTGCTTAGCTTGAATAGGAACCATTTTTACCATCCAATGAACCATTAGAGGTCCTGCGATTGCTACAGTTGGTATGGCGATAATCAAACCAAAAGCCAAAGTCAATCCAAGGTTTGCATGCAAAGCATCAATAGCAACAAGTGGTCCAGGATGTGGCGGTACAAAAGCATGCAAAGCCGATAAGCCTGCGAGCGCTGGTATGCCGAGAGCAATTACTGGCATTTTTGTACGACGAGCAACAAGAAGAATAATTGGTATAAGTATCACTACACCAACTTCAAAGAACAGTGGAATTCCAACAATAAATGCGCTCAGAGCCATGGCCCATGGAAGCTTATGTTCTGGAGCTTTCTTAAGTATGGTGTCACAAATCACGTCTGCTCCACCAGAACGCGTAAGAAGAATTCCAATAATTCCGCCTAAAGCAATGAGTAATCCAACTCCTGATGCTGTGGAACCAACTCCATTAGTAAAGCTTGTAAGACTTTTATCATATGGAACTCCTGCAATGATTGCAGTTGCAATCGAACCAATCATTAACGATAGGAAAGGATGTACTTTTACCACTGCAATAAGTACGACAATAAGCGCTATACCTAATATTGCCGCAAGAATTAACCCACTCATAAATCCTCCATGATTTTGTGAATTGTTTTAATTATTGTGATGCTTTATTTATAATTCCTTGTGATCTTTTGTTTACGATCAATACGCTAACAACTTTGTTATTTGCGTTAGTAATTTTTGAATGTATATTTTTTGTGCTGCTTTACAATTGTTATGCTTTACAATTGCGACTATTTTTACATTTACAATTGTTTTTGCAGCTGCGATTGTTCATATGTTTTCACTGCTTTGATAGCTCTATGAACCATATCTTCAACAGAACCTTCAATCGATATAACGGTTCCGTTTTCTTCTTTACCTAGAGGCTCCAAAATTGCGAACTGACTTGGCAATAAAGATGGTGGCATAAAGTGTCCTTTACGATCTTTTAGCCTCTGCGCTATTAACTCATGGCTTCCGTTTAAATGCAAGAAGTACACGTTTAGATTTTTAGAAAGAACTTCGCGATATGACCGTTTTAATGCAGAGCTTGAAACAACTGTGTTTTCTCCAAGACTTTCACGCGCAACCATCCATTTGTTAATAAGATCCAACCAAGGCCAACGATCTTCATCTGTTAGCGCAATTCCTGCGGACATTTTATCTATATTAGCTTTTGGATGAAAATCATCACCTTCTGCCAGAGTGTAACCAAGTTGATCACGAATTGCCTCAGAAACAGTAGACTTGCCGCAACCAGCAACGCCCATCACTACAATGTGAATCGCCATAATAGCTCCTTTGTTATTGACAACACTATAAGAATACCACACAAAGACTCTTTGTCAAAGAATTAAGAGTCTTTAATGTGTTATTTTTTGAGCATAACTATATTTTCATTTTCTATTTGCTAGGATGAAACCATAAATATACATAAAACTGCGAGGCAAATATGGTGTCTAATACCACACAAAGTCAAATTTCTAGTGACTTAGTGACCGAAAACGCTCCTTTACATCTATCTATAGCAGATTCTCTCGCAGATGAAATAGTAAATAACAAATGGGAGCCAAAAACTAATCGAAAACTAGAAGATATTCAAAAACAATATGGAATATCTAGAACAGTAGCTCGAGAAGCAACAAGACTATTAGCATCTTTGGGTTGCGTACAATTTCAACGCGGAACAGGCGTAATAGCTTGCAATCCAGAAAATTGGGACGATTTAAATACACGAGTAATCACATGGAAACTACATTCACCATACAGAGAAAATGAACTACGAGCATTAACAGAACTTCGTCTTGTTGTAGAACCTGCCGCAGCAGCTGGATGTGCATTACGCGGAGATGTAGAAATACGCTATAAATTGGGCGTAATTGGTCACGATATGGTAAAAGCGGTAGAAGAAAATAGACTGGCAGATTTTCATGAATTAGATATCCAGTTCCATACTCTTTTGCTTGCAAATAGCGGTAACCCGATTTTTGCAAAACTTAGTTCAATAGTCGAAAGCGTATTACGCGGCAGGGTTGAGCTAAATCTTTATCCGCAAAAACCAAATAAAAAAGCGATATTAAACCATAAAAAGGTAACGCAGGCAATTATGGAAGGTGACGCAGCTGCAGCAAGCGCTGCTATGCACGATATTGTAGCCGAAGTAAACACTGCACTTGGATTAGCGGCTTTATAGCCATAAAAGCAAAGCTTAATCAAGCTTGCCTAATCAATCTTGCCTAATCAACTTTAAGCCCAAAGAAATCTGCAAGCTTACAAACACTCGGCCTGCCGTATTTATTAACCAAGCACATCCATCGCTTTGCGTTCTCTTCACCAAAGCGCGCAGCCTTACGCCTATACGTATCTACAGTTAAAAATCGCGGCGGAATCGACTTACTGTTGTATTTATCTGCAACCATCACAATTTCTTGCTCAACTGTACGCGGAACATAATCGCCAGCAGGAAGCGGCAAATTTTGCGCAATAACTTGCTCGCGAGTTAGTCCAACGCCCGTATGATTACGTGCAAATTGCGCAATATCTTCGCTAAAGCCGTTATCAATCAAATAGTTGTAGCCGCGCAAACCGTGCAAAATATAATTCGGCCCGTCAAACTCCAACTTGCCATTCGCTGCTTTTGAACCGTCTTTAGCTAAAACAAAATACGTTCCAATATCGTGCAACAATCCGCCAGCAAACGCCGCATACTCGTCTACATAATCTTTCGGCGCGATTCCGCCACTAACTTTAGGAAGCTCTAGCGGATTTACGTCAATCAACTTTCCAAGACACGACTTTGCTAAATCACACCTGTTTTTTAGATCTTCATTGATTTTAGACATTTGACGAAGCATAATTTGCTCAACATCTGCTTGCGACTTATCCGCAAAATCAGCAAAATCTGCAAAATTCTCAAAATCATTATTCAAATTAAGCTGCTTAAAAGCCAACAGCTGATTTTGGCGTCTAGCAAGCATCCAAGAAATCGTAGCAATAACAACACAATGGCAATGAATCAAATTGTACGCAGCTTCACTTGGCGCAGTAGCGCGATGCAACTTTTCAATCCTATTAAAATCAGGCAAATCTGCAAGCATAATAATCGCGCTCCTTAAACCCTAAATCACAAAACGGCCGTTATTGAAAGCAAGCGCACAAGCAAACATAAGCACATGTGCAAGCCAACGCAAACGGCCGATTAGCAATAAAGCAGTAAAGCAATAATATGGATTTTAGTTATTTTTTAACTGCTTTAATCTGACCAGTATCTATTCTAGCGATTTTGCCAGTGTTAGATATTTTAGATTCCTTAGTCTCTTTATCCTTAGCCTCTTTATTTTCAGACTTGCTTCCAGACTTCTCAGACTTCTCAGACTTGACTTCTCCAGAAACATTCGCTGCAGCAATATCTCTAGCGTTCATAATCGCAGTTTGCTCGGCATCAACCGAAGCTTGCGCTGCAACATCATTGCCTTGCAAAGACTGAACAGCTCTAGATGAAGCAACCTCTTCTCGCTTTAATCGAGGAGGTCTACGAGTAGAAACAAACAACGGCTGAACTTCTACAACAGGATTATACGGAGCTAAACCAAACCACTTAACTGGCGTTCCAGCAATATGACGAATCGCATACTTCATTTTTAGAGACAATGCGCCACGCAAAGAAATATTCGACTCAGGCATCAAAGCCTTATGCAAAAGCACGTAACGAATTGGGCCAATATCTGGATCCGCATCTACCTTAGGGTACACAGACTGCTGTTGTGGCAGCTCTCCCGTATGCGACAAATCGTGCATAATTTGATGCAAATATGCAGGAATCGAAGGAGAAACCTTAAATCCAAGCTTGATTTTAACGCGGAATAAATAATCCGTGCCAAAATTCTCCACGCAATATTCGCGAGTAAACGGAGCGTCATCAGTTTCTACAGAAACAGCCCACCACGCACGAGCGCGCTTAGGATGATCCGCAAAAATCGAGAAGAAAATACCAGTATCTAGACGCTTCATCTCCTTATCGGAAGTCAAATACACAATATTGTCTGCAAAATAAGGGATTCTAAAATCACTGTGTAACTTATCTAGAACAGGCAAAAAGTCCTTAGGCTTCATGTGCAATCGCTGCGAGCGCTCAATCTTAGTGCCATCTTTCCAAGTGAGCATAATAATCAAAATCGAAGCACCAAGAAGCATGGTAAACCAGCCGCCATGCATAAACTTTGCCATAGATGCTATAAAGAACAAAATCTCAATAATCAGGAAGACTACAGCAAATACTAAAGCGCCAAGCTTCTTATTTTGATACCACATGTGAACCGTAAGAAGTATTGTTGTTGCAATCATGGTAAGCGTAAGCGCAAGACCGTACGCTCCAGATATATGCTCAGAATCCTTAAACACAGCCAAAACTGTAAGAGTTGCAAGACAGAGCACAAAATTAACAACAGGAATATAAAGCTGACCGCGAGTTCGCGCAGGGTATCGCACTTGAAGATGAGGCATCCAGTTAAGGCTGGTAGCTTCCGAAACCATAGTAAAAGCACCAGTAATCAAAGCCTGGGACGCAATAATGCCAGCTGTTACAGAAAGCACAACGGCAACGTAACGTAAATTCGGGCTTAGCATCTGGAAGAACGGGTTTAAGCCTTCTATAGACCACAATGCTTTATTGTTTTGATGCTGAAGCATCCAGCTGCCTTGACCGAAGTAGTTTAGAATAAGCGCCACTTTAATAAACGGCCAAGTAACATAAACGTTTCCACGACCAACGTGACCCATATCAGAATACAGCGCTTCTGCACCAGTTGTAGAAAGGAATATAATGCCCATTAAGGCCATTCCTTGCATATTGTGCGAACTAAACAAGAACTTTAGGCCATAAATCGGGTTCAAAGCCTCAAAAATCGCCAGATTTTCGCCAATATTCATGATTCCAACAAGCGCTAGGAATCCGAACCAAATCATAACGACTATGCCGAAAACTTTTCCAATTCTTTCGGTTCCGCGCTGTTGAACAGAAAACAGAATCACAATAATAATTACCGTGATCATTAAAGAAAGATTGTCGTTTTCTAAGAAGATAGGCCTAAATGCAGATATTGTGCGCAAGCCTTCTACTGCAGAAGATATTGAAACTGCTGGAGTTAGAACAGAATCCGCAAGGAACGCCGCACCACCAATCATTGCTGGAATCGCAAGCCATGCGCCTTTTCGCCTAATAAGCGAGTAGAGTGCAAAAATTCCGCCTTCGCCCTTGTTGTCTGTTCGCATTGCAACAAACACGTATTTTACTGTTGTGATTAGCGTAATTGACCAAAACACAAGGGAAAGCATGCCATAAACCGCTTCGCGACTAATGTTTTGCAATCCGCCTTGACCTGCCAAGAATGTTTGAGCAGTGTACAAAGGAGACGTTCCAATATCTCCATAAACAACGCCCAATGCCACAATTGACATGCCCAAAGTGAATTTATCGGAGCTGGTTTGTATCTTTGCCCACAATCTTCCAAGCGGGCCTCTAACAGCACTATCCGCAAGCTTTTCGGCCTCTTTAACCTCTTTTGCTTGCTGATACGCCAACGCCTCTCGCTCTTCGCGAGTGGTGGTTTTCTGAGAAACCTTTGGCGCTTTTGTAAAAGAAGCGGCCTTTAGAATCGCCTCTTTAGGGTTTGTTACGCCCTTATTAGCGGCCTTCTCAGACTCCTTCGCCACGTTACGAAGATCTTTAGCGTTATCACCAGATAACGCTGAAACGCGTGACTTAGTCATGCTTGATTTTTCCTCCAAAAAGTAAAACCTCTTCTTGGCAATAATCTGCCATAATAAGAAGTCGCATACGGTCTTACCACTTACAGTTTTATTTATTTGTACCTAAATATTGTATACAACAACAGATATATAAAGCAAAATAAGCGTAGAATCCTTGGAAAATAAGGCTTAATCAAAGAAAGAATATAAGACTAAATCGTCTAAAAACCATAGATTTCTTTCGTTGTTTTTAAGGTTGATTCTGCTACTTCCCTCAAAGAACAGTCAAGCGCGGTTGCTAACGATTCAAGTGTGTAAGGCACCATATACGGCGCGTTCGGCCGTCCGCGGTAAGGCATTGGAGTAAGGTACGGCGCATCCGTTTCAACAGTTATGTGGTCTTTGCCAATGATTCGCGCAGACTCTTGCAAATCCTCATTTCCCTTATAACTAATCGTTCCAGAAAAACTTGCGTACCATCCGTTTTCTTTTAGCACTTGAGCTAAGTCTTTTCCGCCAGAATAGCTGTGGAAAACTGTGCGCTCTGGCGCTCCGTCTTTTAGCAAAATTTCTACAACATCGCTATGCGCATCTCTATCGTGAATTTGAAGCGGCAAATTAAGCTCTTTTGCAAGCGCTATATGCGCGCGGAACGAGTCGCGTTGGTAAATTCTTGCGCGTTCGCCTGTGCGGAAATAGTCTAATCCCGTCTCGCCAATCGCCACTACTTCTTTTGGATGCTCTATTACTAGCGAGCGCAAGCGTTGCATCGCTTCGTCAAATGGAATATCGTGATACGGCTTATAAACTACTGGCAAGCCGTCTGGCCCTTCTGCTCCCCTATGGCCATGTAAAGGCGCTTCGTTTGGGTGAATCGCTATTGCAGCGCGCACGCAATCCGCGTGATCTGCCGCAAAGTCTATTGTTGGCTGCCAATCTGGGTATTCGCATCCAACTTCAATCATTTTAGAAACGCCTGATGCTTTTGCATGATTTACTAAATCGCTTGCGCTAGGCTCAGCTATTAAATCTCGACCTTTTTGCTCTAATTCTTGATTAAGATTTTTTGCAAAATCCACTACGCTTAGCATATGCGTGTGGTCGTCTGCGATTGTTATGCCTTCTTTAATTAGATTCTGCCATATTTCAGACTGCTCTGTTAAAGAAGGCGCCCAATTGTGTTCACGATGATGCTTACTCATGATTTACAAGTGTAGTCGCATATTTAACGCGACTTACAATGTGACTGTTTGCGCTTATTGAATCGCCGCACTAATCGCAGCGTACTGCGATTCCACAAGTCTGTAATACGCACCTTTTTGCGCCATAAGTTGCTCATGGCTTCCGCGCTCCACGATTTGCCCATGGTCAATCACGCAAATCAAATCCGCATTCTCGATTGTAGAAAGCCTGTGTGCAATCACAAAAGAAGTACGATTTTTAAGCAATTGAGATAATCCTGCTTGCAAAGCTTCTTCTGTACGAGTATCTATATTGCTTGTTGCTTCGTCTAGGATTAAAATTCGCGGGTCTGCTAAAAGCACGCGCGCAAACGATATAAGCTGCCTTTGCCCTGCAGAAAGAGTAGCTCCTCGCTCTTCAATCTTAGTATTGTAGCCATTAGGCAATTCTTCAATAAACTCGTGAGCGTGAACAACTCGAGCCGCAGCCTCAATCTCTTCGTCCGTTGCGTCAAGCTTGCCGTATCGAATGTTTTCTTTAACAGTTCCGCTAAATATAAAGCTGTCTTGAAGCATAACGCCCATTTGCTTTCGCAAAGATGCTAACGTTATTGAACGCACATCGTAGCCGTCAATTGTGATTGAGCCTTCGGAAACGTCGTAGAATCTAGAAAGCAGGCTTACAAGCGTTGTTTTGCCCGCTCCAGTAGGGCCAACAAGCGCAACCGTTGTTCCAGGCTCAACATGCAAGTCAACTAAATTCAAAATCGGCTTTCCGCCCTCTTCGTAGCGGAAAACAACATCGTTTACGTCAACCTTGCCTTTAATTTTCGGCAATTCTTTTGCATCTGGCTTATCTACAATATTTGGCTTAATGCTTAGAGTCTCAAAAATACGTTCCAAATACACTGAGCATGTTACGAGTTGCGTGTAGAAGTTACCAATGTTTACAACTGGCTCCCAAAAAGTGCTCGAATACCACACAAATGCTATAAGCGTACCCGTGCTTATGTTCATACTGCTCGCGTTTGTTATGCCAACGTAGTAGAGCAGCGAAATTGCTGCGCTTTCAATAATCGAAGCTCCAGGCCAAAGCAGCATTTGCACTCTAACGTTTCGCATCCACGCTTTTCTAACTCCCGACTGCTGCTCTTGGAATGTAGCGTATTGTTCTGATTCACGAGCAAAAGTTTGAGTGGTTTTTACGCCTGCGATTGATTCGTGCAAATATGCGTTAAGATTGCTTTGCTTATTCGATAGTTTTTTAGACGCTTTTCGTTGCAAAATTTGCAAAGTGCGAGTCCAGATTATAAAAACTGGGAATAATACAAGACTCCACAACGCCATTCGCCAATCTATAGCAAACATTGCGATTAGTGTAATGATTAGCACAAAAACATCGGAAAACACGTTGATTAAACCAGAAGAAAGCGTGTCGGAAAGCGTGTTTATGTAGTTTACTATGCGAATCAAAATCTTGCCGTGCGGACGCGAATCAAAGTAGTCAAACGACAACGATTGCACATGCGTAAAAATATCGCGCCGCATATCTTTAATTATCATTTGGCCGAGTCGCGTAATTGCAAGCGTTCTGTAGGCTAACCCAAGCTCATACAGCACAATAAGCACGCCAAACAATGCAATAAGCACGTACAAATAAGAAACGTTTTTATTAGGCAAAACTACGTCTATAAGTGTTTTTGTAATCATTGGAGTTACTGTCATAATGCAACTTCCGCTAATAACAACTAAAACTATTTTGACTAGTTGCCATGCGTACGGCTTTATGTATTTGCGAACGCGCATCAACTCGTGCAAATTTACGTGCTCTTCTTGGCCTTCGTCTTCTCTATAAGTGTTGCGCTGCGCCATTCTACTCCCCCTTAGCCTCGTGTGAATCTTCAAATCCCAAAGCTTTGCCTGTTTGCATACCAAGCTGCTTTTTGTAGATTTCCCAATATCTTCCATGCGACGCAACAAGCTGCTCATGTGTTCCGCGCTCTACGATTTTGCCGTGATCTAGCACAACAATCATGTCTGCGTCTTTAACAGATGAGATTCTGTGAGCAATTGTGATTACTGTTCGCAAGCAGTCTAACTTTTTTAGCTCTTTTTGAATATGCTCCTCAGTTTCCATGTCTACTGCAGAAGTTGTATCGTCCATAATTAAGACTGCGGGATTATTAGCTAGCGCGCGAGCAAGACTTAAGCGCTGCTTTTGACCGCCCGAAAGGCCAACTCCTCGTTCTCCTACAACAGTTTCGTAGCCTTCTGGCATACTCATAATAAAATCGTCTGCATCTGCGATTCTTGCCATGCGCCTAATAGTGTTATCTAACTCTTTGCAATTTTCCTCGTTTTGAGGCAATCCAAAGCTAATATTTCCTGCAATCGTATCGGAAAACAGGAATGTTTCTTGCGCGACTATGCTAACTTGATTTCTAACAGTTTCTAGAGGCCATTCGCGCACGTCTTTTCCATCAATCAAAACGCGACCGCTCGTAGTGTCATAAAAACGCGCTATAAGACTTACAAGCGTTGACTTTCCAGACCCCGTTTCTCCTAAGATTCCAAGCTTTGTGCCTGCTGGAACATCTAAATCAATATCGCTTAAAATTGGTGAATCAAGATCATCTGGGAACGCAAAATCAACGTGTTCAAAAGTTACGCGCCCCTTAACTTTAAGATTTTCCGCAGATGTAGATGGCAAATCAATATGCGATTCTTGCGTAAGAAGCTTACGAATATTTACGCATCCTGCGTTGAATCGCTGCCAATCATTAATAAGCCACCCAACCATTCTTACTGGCATGTGGAGCATCCAAAGGAAGCTGTTAAACGTTACAAACGCGCCTAAAGTCATGCTTCCATTAAGCACAAGCCATCCGCCAAATCCTACTGTTACAAGCTCCAGCGCAAAGCCCATGCCATCCAGCCATGGCATGTATTTTTGCGTGTTTTTTGCAAGCGTAATATTGCGATTAAAGTAGTCTTCGTTGCAATCGTCGAATTTCTTTGTTTCAAAAGGCTCGCGAACAAACGCTTTTACAACGCGATTACCTTCAATGTTTTCTTCCACCATTGAATTCATGCGCGCAAATGATTCGCGAATCGCAAGGAACTTTGGTCTAGCGTTTTTGCCCATAAGTCTTGCAAGCCAGAATAAAAATGGTGTAATTGCCATAAGCGCTAGAGCTAGCTGCCATTGGATTGAAAACATTATAATTAGCGCAAACACAAACATTACTAAGCAATCCAGCGCCATATAAGACACCCAGCTTAAAATGTGGCGAATCGCGTCCGTATCCGAAGTCATGCGGCTCATAATGTCGCCTGTGCGCGTGTGATTAAAGTACGTAAAGTCAAGCGAATGCAGCTTTTCGTACTCGTCGCTTACAAGGCGATACACGGCATTCTGCCCAAACTTTTCCATTAGAAGCTGGTAGATATACCTTGAGCCTACGCGAACAATCATCATTGCAACCATTAGCACGCACACAAAAGCAAGCAAATCATGCTGTTTTCCAATAATGACTTTGTCTACAATAAAGCCCGAAAGCAGAGGCATTGTCATTGCCATTGTGTCGTTTATAGTAAAAAGAACTAGCGATACGCCTACTCTCCACATATCTGGCTTACAATATTGCAAAACCCAGCGCACATTGCTTGCGTCTTTGCGTTTATTTGGATTTACATACATGCGCTAGATTCTCCCTTATTTTTGACTTTACGATTTATTTTTTTATTAAGTTTTATTAAGTTTACATTATTTTCTGCGCGATTATTTTTACGCGATTACACGCGCACAATATTTTGCCTAAATCACGTACAAAACGCGGAAAATAACTCCGTCTTTTGTACCATATTTTGCCTAAATCACGTACAAAACGCGGAAAACGTCCTTTACGCGCAAAAGCATGTGGCGTGCAGCCAAAGACCACACGCCACATGCTATAAGTTAAGCAATCAGCTTAGTAAACTTGCGCGAATCATCGCTACAAATTTACTCACTTCTGCCAACCGATGTTTTCAACAAAAACGTTAGCATATCCAGCAGGACCGCCGTTAGCAAAGCCCTTCTTGTATGCCTGGTAGGTTGGAGGAGCAGAAACTGGGAGCGTGCCATACTCAGCAAGAGCCATGGACTCAGCCTTGTTGCTCAATGCAGTCTGTTCCTTGTAATCGTAGGTCTTGCCAACCTTGGCGAGCAGGGCATCAATCTTCTTGCTGCCAGTACCAGTAAAGTTGGAATCGCTCTTAGAACCGTAGACCTGGGAAGCGGATGCCAAGAAGCTCAATGGGGATTGGGAAACCCAAGCCATTGGAAGCACCTGGAAGTCGAAGGAGCTTACAGTCTTAGAGAACTTAGAAGCAGGCTTGTTTACAGTCTTGCACTTCATTCCAGCCTTCTTCATCATGGCCTGGAATGCGTTAGCAAGAGCTGCCTGAGTGGAGTCATCGCCGAAGAAGGTAAATGTGAACTGAACGGTCTTGCCATTCTTAGCATAGTAGCCGTCTTTGCCCATCTTGTAGCCAGCGGCCTCAAGAGTCTTCTTAGCGTTTTCTACGTTGAACTTACCATCAGCTGGGAGGTTGTTCTTGTAGCCAGCCTGGAACATGGAGAGAAGCTCCGAACCTGGCTGCTCGCTCTTCCAGTTCATACCCTGGAACTGAATCTTGTTGTAGGTGGCAACGTCGAATGCCTGGACAACGGCCTTACGCACGGCCTTGTCTTTGAATGCGCCAGCCTTTGCGTTTAAGTTAATAACACGAATCTTGGTGCTGTAGCCGTAACGGAGCTGAGCGCCCTTAACGCTACGAGCAGCCTTAACCTTATCCTTGGTGGAGATGGAATCCACGGAATCGATTTCGCCGTTCTGGAAGGCGTTCATTGCAGCGGTATCTTCCATACGCTTTACAACAACCTTGTCAAGCTTTGCCTTCTTGCCCCACCACTTTGGATTGCGCACGAAAACAACCTGATCTTCGGTTGCGGACTGAATCTCGAATGGACCTGCGCCCCACTCGTTGTGAGGATTACCTACCCAACCCTGGTTGAATACGGTTGGATCGGTTGCCTTTGGATGAACCAATGGAGCGAAAAGCAATTCCCAAGTTGCGCATGGCTTATTGTACTTAACGATTACTTGCTTAGGATTTGCGCCCTGCTCAACGGACTCAATGCAGTCGTAGCCCTCGTGAGTTGGAACGGAGTATGCTTCGTTCTTGCCATTCATAACTTCCCAAGTGGCCTTGAAAGCAGTGTAATCAATGTCTGTGCCATCGTTCCACTTAGCCTTTGGGTTCAAGTTGTACTGAACAACGAGTGGCTTGTCGCTAACCTTCTTAACGGAAGTGATGTAGTCAGGGTTGTACTTAAGCTTCTCACCCTTAACGGTGTCATAAGCCATAAGATTTGGCTGATAGAATCCCCACAAAGTGCTCATATACGCGGTGTTACCATCGTTGGAAGCGTAGTTCCAGTTTGGACCCATGTCGGAAAGCGAGAACGTGTAAGTACCGCCATCCTTAACATTGTCACGAGGCTGTGGATTGTCGTAACGCTTATCAACCTTAGGCATTGGAAGAGCGCCAGTGTAGGAAGTATCTACACCTGCGGCTGGCTCTTCGGTCATGCCGCCCTTAGCTTTATCTGCCGTAGTGGCGGTTGTACCACCACAAGCGCCGAGCAGCATTGCAACAGAAAGTGCAGCTGCGGCGAATACAGTCAATTTGCCTGCATTAGTATTTTTCATGATTCCTCTCATTCCCCAGAAATGATGTCCACTTTCTGGTATGTGTGTAGAGTATATCTAATCTTTTGACATTTTGTGTTACGACTTTTTTAACAAATGCTGAATTTAAGCTTTTGTTACTTAAGATTTAATCCAGAAAAAAGAAAATTAAATGCAGAAAACCGCCAAACAGAAAATTTTTTAGTTTATTTTAATTAAAAAACAAAATATATTACTTTTTTTAGAATTTATATGCCTGTAACAAAAAATCGCGTGTGTCTTGCATAACACACGCGATTGAAATTGCCATAAACAAAAGTTTAGGCGCATTCACAAAAGATTAGAATCAGACGCTTGCAACGTCATCAAACGAATCTTCTTCGTTAAGAATAATACGCTTGCGATTCTTCTCAATAACAGGATCTGGAATTGGCACAGCGCTAATCAAAGCCTTAGTGTACGGGTGCTTAGGATTATCGAATACCTCGTCCGTCTCGCCAGATTCAACAATGCGTCCGTGGTACATAACAGCAATTCGGCTAGAGATGTGACGAACAACCGCCATGTTGTGAGCAACAAACAAGTAAGCAACGCCCAACTTATCTTGCAAGTCTTCGAGCAAGTTAATAATTCCAGCTTGAATAGAAACATCCAAAGCCGAAACAGGCTCATCAAGAAGAAGAAGCTTAGGGTTTACAGCCAAAGCGCGAGCAATAGCAATACGCTGACGCTGACCACCAGAGAACTGCGTTGGGAAGCGATCAACCTGATCTGGATTCAGCTCAACAAGCTGCATAAGCTCCGCAATACGCTGACGAATCTCTTCCTTCGACTTCTTTTGAACATGAAGAGGCTCTGCCAAAATATCGTAAACAAGCATACGAGGATCAAGGGAGCTCATAGGGTCCTGGAACACGTATTGAATCTTAGAACGAAGCTCGCGACGCTGCTCGCTAGTCAACTTATCGTTAAGCTCGGTGCCGAAGACGGTAATAGAGCCAGCTTCTGGCTTCTTTAAGCTCATGATTTCCATCAAAGTAGTTGACTTACCAGAACCAGATTCTCCAACAAGAGCCACAGTTTCGCCTTCGCGAATCTCAAGGTCAATGCCATCAACAGCGCGAACCTCGCCAACCTTGCGTCGCAAGAAACCGCCACCTGTAATCGGGAATGTTTTAACTAAGCCCTTAACATCCAAAACAACCTTGCGATCCTCGCGAGGAATGCCCTCAAACATTGGCTTAATCGTTTTTTCGGTTTCTGCATGAAGCATCGCGCGAACAGTTTCGCTTTCTGCCTCAAGGCCCATCATATCGCTGGTATCTCCACTCTTTTCTTCTGCAATCAACATATCCATTGTTGGCTTAGAGATTGGAGTTAAGCGGCGAGTACGCTTTTGATCAACGCGCGGAACAGCGCCAAGCAAACCGATTGTGTATGGCTGAGTTGGGTGAGCAAAAATCTCCTCAACGCTATTATGCTCAACCAAATGACCCGCATACATAACAATAACTTCGTCTGCAACGCCAGCAATAACGCCCAAATCGTGAGTAATGAAGATCATTGCGGCGCCAGTTTCTTTCTGGGCCTTCTTCAAAACATCCAAAACTTGAGCCTGAATCGTAACGTCCAAAGCGGTAGTAGGCTCATCAGCAATAATAATATCTGGGTTATTCGCGATTGCCATTGCAATCATAACGCGCTGACGCATGCCGCCAGAAAACTCATGAGGGAACGCCTTTAAGCGCTCAGCTGGCTTAGTAATACCTACCAAGTTAAGAAGCTCAATAGAGCGATCGCGAATCTGCTCTTCTGTCATATTTGGATTATGAATAACCAAAGCTTCCTTAAGCTGATCTCCAATAGAGAACACTGGAGTTAAAGCAGAAAGAGGATCCTGGAACACCATTGCAATGTTCTTACCGCGAATCTTACTCATCTCTGCATCAGACTTTGTTAAAAGCTCTTCGCCCTTATAAACAACAGAACCCTTAACAGAAGCATTCTTATCTAGCAAGCCCATAACAGCCAAAGAAGTAACAGACTTACCAGATCCAGATTCGCCAACAATACCAATTGTTTTGCCGCGATACAAATCAAAGTTCATATTGCGAACAGCGTGAACTGTACCAGCTTCCGAAGCAAAGCTAATTTGCAAGTTGCGTACAGAAAGAAGTGGTTCGTTGTTCTGATTTTCCATTGCAAAGTCTTCCTTATTTGCGTTATTACCCATATCAGTCATGTTTACACCTCCAACAAGCCTTACTCGGCCTTACCAACAGACCTAGAATATGGATCAATCGCATCGCGCAAGCCATCTCCAATAAGCTGAACGGAGAAAGTCAAAACAACCAAAACCGCAGAAGGAACCAAAAGAACCCAAGGAGACGTCATAACGCTACTTTGACCAACGTTAAGAAGAGTACCCAAAGAAGTATCTGGAGCCTTAATACCAAGACCCAAGAAGCTCAATGCTGTTTCGCCGTTGATTGCGCCGATAACACCAAGAACCGTGTTAATAATCAAAACGGAACCAAGATTTGGAACAAGATGGCGAACAATAATGCGGAACGAAGAAACACCTTCAAACTTAGCAGCACGCACATATTCGCGTTCGCGCAAGCTCAAAGTCAAAGTTCTAAGCGTACGAGCGTAACCAATCCAACCAAAGGAAGTCATGCCAAACGCAAGCCACAACCAATCGTTGCCGCCAGTAGCAGAGCCAACAATCAAAGCAATAAGCAAGAAGGATGGAACAATTAAAAGCATGTCTAGAAGCCACATGCCAACCTGCTCAAACCAACCTTCAAAGTAAGAAATAGCAGTACCAACCAAAGCGGCAATAATCGTAATAGAAATGGAGCTTACAATACCAATAGAAAGCGAGCGACCAAGTCCGCGAACGACCATTGCGTACATGTCTGATCCGCCAGGCGTTGTGCCAAGCCAATGTTCAGCACTAGGAGGAGTTGCAAGAGCTGTAAAATCAGGCTCGTCGTAGCCCCACTTGCTAATCTTAGATCCAAACAAAGCAAGAAGAATCAAGAGAACAAGTAAAACTAAGCCAACAACAGCGGATGGACGCCTAAAGAAGCGGCGCGTATAAAGCGTTATTTTGCCTGTGCGCTTAAAATTACCCCAAGAATTAGCAGTTGCCTTCTTATCAGCAGCAGACTCTTGAGCCTTTGAAGATACATCTTTTTTACTCATATCAATACACCTACACTATTGCGCAATTAGCTCAAACGAATACGAGGATCAAGCCAAGCGGAGAAGATATCTGCCAACAAGGCTCCGGCCAAAGTACACACGGCTCCGAACGCAGCAATAGCAACAGAACCATTAATGTCGTTATTAGAAATAGTTTGTACGAAGTAGCTACCCAAACCGTTAATTGCAAACACGGTTTCGGTAATCACAGCGCCCGTAAACACGCCTGCAATAGAGAATGCAACGTCTACGGCAGTAGGAATCAAAGAAGTACGCAAAGCGTGACGACGAATAGCCACATTTAGAGGCAAACCCTTAGCGCGAGCAGTACGAACATAATCAGCATTCATAGTATCGAGCAAATAGGTGCGTTGCGTAAGATGGTAGCCAACCATGCCAGGAACGGTCATAACAATTGTTGGCAAAATCAAATGCTGCAAGAAGTCAAGAATAAAAGCAATAGGATTAGAACCTTGGTAGGAATGTAATCCAGTAACAAAGAACAAACGAGAACCAGCAGCGTTATTAATGCTGATTGCAGCTAAAACAATAAGTAATCCAAACACGGCGGCTGGAACAACAAGCAAGAACGTAGCAATAGAGTTAAGAACCCTGTCTTGCCACTTATATTGGCGAATAGCAGTATAAACACCAACGCTAACGCCTAAAACAATGCCAAGAACAGTTGCGCATGTAACCAGCTGCACCGATGCACCGATTCGCGCAGCAATCGCAGGACCAACAGGCGCTTGCTCTGGGCTTAATCCCCAATCCCAACGAGTAAGAACGCCAGTAATCCAACGCAAATACCTTGTAATAACTGGAGTTTGGTCGTTAATATTTGCTAAATCCAAAGAACGGTTAATCGAAGGAATTGGCGGATGCGGATGCCTAGACATATAGTTCGATCTCGGATCCATAAATGCACTTGCCAAGAAATACGTCATGGATACGGACACAAACAGCATCACAACATAATTCAGGCATCGTTTAACGATGTATCGTATCATTGTGACTCTTTTCTACGTCTAAACATTGTTACCTCCATCTGGTAACTGCAAACTTACGCTTGCACACTGCCATCATTTAATCACTAATCAAAAAGGCAAATCATAAGTGCTTAAGGCACACTTAAGTAAGCCCTAATAATTTGGACGTGTAATTAGTATATTTTTAGCTAACCTATGTACATTACCTAAAATAAACATGCAATAACACGTAATAAATAGTAATCTTAACCAAAATTAATACATAAAATCGGCAAAATATCAAAATATTTAACGAAATTACTTAAAATTTACGAAAACTTGTTTCGTAAATCGCAATAAACACATAAAAATAACATGTTTTACATAAACGAAACACAAACACTCGCAAACACTTAAAGCCGCGCAAAACGCGACTCGTGCATTGAGCAAGCTACAATAACACTTATTCATTACTTTCAAAACAATCAAAACAAGGAGATATATGTCTGAAAACGTAAAAGCCGTTACGCTAAACGACGTGCGCGAATATTCTAAGCATTTTAACGAACAGCGAGCAAATCGAGTAGCAGCAAACGCTTCGGTATCGAGCGGCGTTCTTAAAGCAGCAACAAGCTACCAGGGTCAGCGCGCACTTCCACGCGAATTTTCTATAGAACTAAAGCAAGGAACAATAACAAACCAACAGCATTCTGGACGTTGCTGGATGTTTGCATCGCTTAACACTTTGCGCTACGAGCTTATGCATAAGTGGAATCTAGAAGACTTTGAGTTTTCCGAAAGCTACTTGTTCTTCTGGGACAAGATTGAAAAAGCAAACGCATACTTGGAAAACGTTTTAGCGACTTTAGATGAGACATTAGATAGCCGAATTTTTGAGAGCATCAACTACGGTCCGATTGACGACGGCGGATGGTGGCAAATGTTCGTTAACTTGGTAAACAAGTACGGACTTATGCCAAAGAGCGCATACCCAGATTCGCAAAACGCTACCGATTCCGAAGCATTCGTGCAATACATTAATAGCAAGCTTCGCGAGTTTGCATGCGAGTTGCGCGAAGCACACAAGAATGGCACCTCTATGGAAGAGTTGCGAAAGATGAAGATTCGCGACTTGGAAACCGTGTACCGCATGACCGCGATTGCTCTTGGCGAGCCACCAGAGCGTTTCGACTTCTTTGCACGCACTAAAGATGACGACGACAAGAAGGACGATAAGAAGAGCGGCGAAAATAGCGAATCTAAGAGCGAAGAAAAGAAAGACGATAAAGGCAGCGAAAAGCCAAAGAGCGGTAAAGACGATCGCCCAATGATTTGCGAATACGGCATTACGCCACTCGAGTTTGCAAAGAAGTACGTGCCAGTAGACGTAAACGACTTTGTAAGCTTGTGCAACTCCCCAATGGAACGCACTCCGTTCAACAAGCTCTACCAACTCAAGTACACAACAAACGTTGCTGAGACGAAGGAAATGGAGTTTGCAAACGTTGCGCTAGAAGTGTTCCGCAAAGCAGCTGTTGATCAGCTAAAAGACGGACACCCAATTTGGTTTGCTTGCGATTGCACGCAATTCTCGCTAAGACAAGAGGGCTTCTTTGACCCAGCAGTTGTGCGCGTAGACGAGCTATTCGATGTAGAGTTTACTTTCGACAAAGCCAAAGGTTTGGAATACATGGATTGCCCAGGCAACCACGCAATGACCTTTACTGGCGTAAATCTTAACAAAGATGGCGAGCCAGACCGCTGGAAGATTGAAAACAGCTGGGGTAAAGATAACGGCGAAGATGGATACTACGTTGGATCCGCGCAGTGGTTTGACCGCTACGTTACAGAAATCATTATTAACAAGAAGTATCTTGATGAAGCAACGCGAGCAATATTGGATCAGGAGCCTGTAATGCTTGATCCGTGGGTGCCGCTTACAAAGCGCTGCCGCTAAACTTGATTTAGCACACGCTGATTTATAAACGCAGATTGCATTCGCAAATTACAAATGCAGTCTGCGTTTTTTATTTTATTGCGCTTTGACTGAGCTTGAAATTGCATAGCGCGTTTCAAGCTCCTTCAAAGCGTGATTTGGCTCAAATGTAAAGTCCAGTGGACTTTACATGCCAAATCAGCCGAGCGGCTACTAATAGCCGCGAGGAATAGCGTAGCGCGCGAGCTACATTTCCGCTTTTTGTACGTGTTTTGGGTCGAATGTGGTACAAAGTGCGTCAGTTTTTCCGCATTTTGTTGTTGATTTTGACGTTTAGAGCTACAAAATCGGAGTAAGCGGCGAACACTTGAAAAAGATAAAAGATAAAAAAGAAGCCCGGTGGGAAAGAGAAAACCCACCGGGGCAGAGAGAAAGAGAGAAGAAGGTTTCAGTTATGGGGTTCGCGAACGAACCTCACTGATGGAAGAACCATCAGCAATATTTATTATAACCACATTTTTCTCGCAAAACACGCATATAAACTAAAAATTTCCTGAAAATTTTTTCGTATTCCTGGCAGTATGCCAATTTTTTGTTACATACGTCACTATGCCTTAAAATTTTCCGCTAAAATCACTCAGATTCCAACGATTTTTTAGCTGCAGCCAATCTTTCTTCGTCAGCTTTACGACGAGCAGCAAGAGCAGACTCAAAACGCTCAAGCTCCTCATCAATCGCCTCTTTAGGAATCTTGGCAAAAATCGGAGTTGGCTTAGCAACAGGAGTACCAGTAACCAACGGCTCACTTTCCCATGGATGAACAGTCTTTCCAAGCTCATAGTCGCCAGTAATAATCGGGTACTTAAAATCTGGATTATCTAAGTCAGTCACCTCTTCGATTCTTGGAAGCGGCGAGAACACTCCCGTTCCACCAAGAGCTTCCCACACTTTTTGTGCAGAATGAGGCAAGAATGGAGCAAGCAAATGATTAGCGTCCGAAACAGCTTGTGCAGCAACATGCAAAACAGTTCCAAAACGAGACTCATCATCCTTAATCTTCCAAGGCTCCGTAGCAGAAATATACTTGTTGATATCCGACACAACGCGCATAGCCTCATTAAGAGCATTCTTTTGGTGATGACGCTCAATCAAACCGCCAACAATCTCAAAAGCGTTAGAAGTTTGATCCAAAAGCGCACGATCCATATCTGTCATTGAATTTTCATCCAACGGCGGAATCTCTCCAAAATTCTTATTAATCAAATTTGCAACACGATTAACAAGATTGCCCCAACTTGCTGCAAGCTCTTCGTTATTGTGACGAACGAACTCTGCCCAAGTAAAGTCAGCATCGGAATTTTCTGGACCTGCAACGGAAATGTAGTAGCGCACAGCATCCACTGGGTAGCGCGCCAAAATATCCTTAACATAAATCACAATTCCGCGCGAAGAGCTGAACTTCTTGCCTTCCATAGTCATAAACTCGGAGGCAACAACCTGCTCTGGCATGTTAAGTGGGCCGTAAACGCCAGCTTCCCCACCTTTAGAGCCAGCGCCGTTATACGCAAGCATCTCCGAAGGCCAAATTTGAGAATGGAAAGTAATGTTATCTTTGCCCATAAAGTAGTAGCCAGGAGACTTAGGGTCGCACCACCAATCGCGCCAAGCATCTGGCTTGCCCTGCCTACGCGCCCACTCAATGGATGCAGACAAGTAGCCAATAACGGCGTCAAACCACACGTACAAGCGCTTATTTGGGTTATCAATCCAGCCTTCTACAGGAACTGGAATACCCCAATCAATGTCTCGCGTAATTGCTCGAGGCTTAACTTCCTTAAACAAGCCGATTGAGAAGTTAATAACATTTGTACGCCAACCATCCCTGGAATTAAGCCACTCCAAGTTTGCGTTTGCTAAAGCAGGCAGATCAAGGAAGTAATGTTCTGTTTCTTCAAATCGCGGAGTTTCGCCATTTATCTTAGAAACAGGATTAATAAGCTCGTCTGGGTCCAGCTCGTTTCCGCAAGCATCGCACTGGTCGCCCCTGGCGCCGTCCGCGCCGCAAATCGGGCATGTGCCCTCAATGTAGCGGTCTGGAAGAGTGCGGCCTGTAGAAGGCGAAATCGCAACCTTTTGAGTCCCCTTGTAAATATAACCATTCTTAAGGCACTGGCGGAACATCTCTTGAACAACATGCTCATGATTTGCCGTTGTTGTGCGCGTAAACAAATCGTAGCTTAAGCCTAAATCGCACAAATCTTTAGTAATCACGCGATTATAGCGGTTTGCAAGCTCTTGCGCGCTCACGCCTTCTTTATCTGCCTCAACCAAAATCGGCGTGCCGTGTTCGTCTGTTCCCGAAACCATAAGCACGCTGTTTCCCTTCATGCGCTCGTAACGCGCGTATACGTCGGAAGGGACGCCAAATCCTGCAACGTGACCAATATGACGAGGGCCATTTGCGTAAGGCCATGCAACATTCACCAAAATATGACTCATAGCCAAATATTATCTTGTTCAGCGAGGACACATTAAATAATACACAGAAAAATCACACTAAAAAATCGCTATAAAAATCGCTATAAAAATCACATAGCAAAGTAGATAAATCAAGCATAATCGCGTGTAATCAAGCGCAATCGTACACAACCACATTTAGTCACATATTATTTAGTCACATATAATCACATTTTTTGATGTAAAAAGCTAAAAATCCACTTTTCCACAATTACAAAAAATCGCGTAGACAAAAAAGTAAAACACGATATTGTGTATAAAACTTAGAAGATTAAAACCTAGAACAGCAGAACATTACAGAATTACGGCACTAAAACATTACAGCACTAAAAAGTTGGCGTATTAAGCACATTACGCAGAAAGGAGAAACATGAGCACTTCAACGTTGAACAAAAAACGCACAATACACAATGACGAAAAAAATAAAAAAGCAATAAAAGACTACAAAAGACGCAAAGAATACAAAACTCGCGAAGAATACGAAGAATACGAAAACTACAAAGACTACAAAAACGAAGAGATGATTTTATTTTCGGAAAAACAAAACGAGGAGCTGCCTATTCTTATAGACACAAAACACCTACCAGGGCCACTAAGCATGAAGAAACTATGCAATTTTGGAGCATTCAACAACGTTTCAATACGCACTGGATTTACACAATCTACCGCAAAAACCCCAGAAGGACGATGCAACGTGCTAAAAAATCTGCTTCCAAACGGAACAGTTGCATGCGCATTTACAGCATCTTGGATTTGGCTTGGCGGAAAAATCCCAAACATACTAGAGATAATATCCAAAAGTCATTATCGAATAAAGCCGTACGATCACCGACTACAAGTGTTTAGAAGAAAACTAATGAAAAAAGAACAAAGTGTGATTAAAGACTTGCACGTAACTTCTCCAGCGCGAACTATTTGCGACATTGCACTAACGCCATCAAAAAACATTTACGAAGAAATAAGAAGAGTAGATACTGTGTGCGAATTGGCGCAAAAATACAACACCAGTTTTAAAGATTGCGAAAAAATCATAGACAGCAATCCTTATTTTCCAGGAGCTGCGAAGGCAAAAGAGTGGATTAAATACATAATAGACAAGGACAATATTCTTTATGACTATTAGAGAAAATATTAAGAATTATAAAGCGAGCGCAATGCCGCCAAAACCGCCAATTGTGCTCACTGCGCAAGTCGCGTGCTGCGAAAACACAAGCAAAGACGTGCTATGGCATATTGCTAAGAACGTGCCTGAATTAAGAAAATGGGTTGTTGCAAACCCAGTCGCGGACGCAAAAATGCTGGAATACGTATCTCAGCAAGGAGGGCCAGGCGTTAAACAAAGTCTAGATGTGCTTTTAGAAGCATACGAATATGCAAAAAATGGGGATTAATTGCTGCTTAATTTTCCACATTTGAACATTTTTCGCTTTACTTGCTAGCACTTTTCCACATTTGCACATTTTCCGCTTAATTTCCTATTTAGTTGTCCACATTTTCCTTGATTTTTAAGCAAGCTGCATAAACTTCTTTGCGATTAGCAAAAGAGCCATCATCAAGCGGATTACTGGAAACAACTCGAGTTATAGCGTCTTTGATTCGCAAGCCCTCGTTTTGCGAAAGATTGCAAGCCATTTGCGCAAGCTGATTCACGCTTAAATCAACGTTTTGTTGCACAACCTCATCTTCGCTAGCGCCCGAAAGCACAAGCACAATCTCGCCACGAGGAGGATCATTTTCTACGCTTTTTGCAATCTGCTCAATAGTTCCACGACGTACTTCTTCAAAATCCTTAGTAAGCTCGCGGCACAACGCCATTTTGCGATCTGCTCCAAAAACTGCAAGAAGAGCTGCCATTGACTCCGCAATCCTGTGCGGCGCCTCGTAAAACACGATTGTTCGCCTCTCTAAAAGAAGCGAGCGCAAATGCTGCATGCGCTCCCCCGACTTGCGCGGCAAGAAACCTTCGTAGCAAAAACGGTCTGTTGGCAGGCCAGAAAGCGCCAAAGCATCCAACACGGCACTCGGTCCAGGCGCGCAAGTAACAGGCAAATCGCGCTCTATTGCGCGGCGAACAATCGCAAGCCCTGGGTCGTTAATCGTAGGCATGCCAGCGTCGGAAACAACAAGAACAGTGCTGCCTTGCTCAACCTTGTCTAGTAAACCATCTGCCTTATTGCGCTCATTGTGATCGTGATACGCAACAACTTGCCCAGAAACGTGCACGCCAAGGCGATTTGCAAGGTCGTAAAGCCTACGCGTATCTTCTGCTGCAACAATATCCGCAGTTTCTAGAAGATTAATTAAGCGCGCAGAAGCATCTCCCATATTTCCAATCGGAGTGGCCGCAAGAACAACTTTTCCTAAATTATCTTCTTCACTGCTCATCTTAAATCTCCTTATAAAACCTCTTAAGACTCTACACGAATTTATAAAATAACGCACATAATGCACACCAAAAACAAGGTATTTGATTAGAATTATGCTTAAGTTTATGCTTAGTAATTATGCTTAACATAAATTGCAATCGCGCAAAACGAAAAGAGATACCATGAAGATTATAGAACGCCAAATTAAAGGCATTGATGGCAGTAACGCGCTTCTAACTGCATACGTTTTAGACGATAATTTAGATAGCGAAGGGGATCAAACGCGACCAGCAGTGCTGATTTTGCCAGGCGGCGGATTCTTGCGCGTTTCTAATCGAGAAGCAGAGCCTATTGCTATGAAGTTTGCTACCGCTGGATTCCACGCTTTTGTTTTGCGATACTCGCTTGTGCCTAGCGCGCACCCTACTCAGCTTTTGGAAGCCGCAGAAGCTATGCAATTGATTCGCAATAATGCAGCAGAATGGCATGTAGATGCGCAAAAAGTGGCGATTATTGGATTCTCTGCAGGAGGCCATGTAGCCGCAAATCTTGCGACTAGCGTTAGCGACGATGTTGAAGAAGCAAATGGATATAACGCAAATGACGTGCGCCCAAATGCTCTTATGCTTGCTTACCCTGTGATTTCTGCTGGCGAATACGCGCATAAGCCAACTTTCGACCGTCTTTTTGGAGACGTAGATTCTAGTACTCGCGAGCAACTCGTGGAGCAGCTTTCGCTTGAAAATCACGTTGATTCTAAGACTCCACCTGTGTTCGTTTGGCAAACGATTACAGACCAGACGGTTCCAGTTCAAAACTCGATTATGTTTATTAATGCTTGCGTTAAAGCTGGCGTAAGCGTGGAAGCACATTTGTTCCCTAAGGGTCCGCATGGCTTGGCTTTGGCGGTTAAAGAAACAGCTAAGCGCGATGAAAATGGCGCAGTGCTGCCTGAGTTTGTTCAGCCAGAAGTTCAGCAATGGATTGATCTTGCTTGCGATTGGCTGCGCCGCACTTTTGCATAATTTAACTTCGATGCTCCAGGATGCGCCAGAATGCGCCCGAGTTTGTTTACTTTTCCGCACTTTGTACCAAATTCAACCTAAATCACGTACAAAATCAGGAAAAACCTTCCGCACTTTGTACCACATTCAACCCAAATCACGTACAAAATCAGGAAAAGCCTTCCGCACTTTGTACCACATTTGACCTAAATCACGTACAAAATGCGGAAGATTTCACAGCGGAAAATCACACAATCTTTGGCATTGGAGTTGTTAGTGAAGCTGTAAGGTTGACTTGAACAACGCCTGCGCCAGAATGAACTTCCACCTTTTTAAGCGTTACAGTGCGAGAATCAGCAGGCGCGTGATCGTCATCCGTCATGGTTGCTGGCGACTTTACAGCAACAAGAGCCAAGCTATCAAAATCAACACCAGCCTTATTGCACAAATCCTGCGCTTCTTTCAACGAATCAGCAAAACCTGCTTTGTCGATTACGCGCTCAACAGGCACACCATACGCCTCGGAGCAAAGCAGATTAATACGCTCGCGAAGAGACTTTCCACGGCGGCTTTGTGGAACTTTCGTTTCTGCATCATCTGTAATCACAGACACAAAATCGTCTAGCTGATCTGCCAATCCATCTCCGCCATCTCGGAAAAGATTGCCAACAATCGGCTTGCGGAATCCCAAAGCCTTAGCTTGTTCAAGCAAATCTGGAACCTGCCCATCTTCCCCATCCCACAAATTAATAAGAGGGAAAGTAGGAATATCAAGCGACTCAAGGCGCGAAACGTGGAACGGGTAGCGCCACGCAAGCGTTTTGTCATCTCGCCAAGTGCTGGCACGAGTAACAACAACCGCAGCAGCAGGCCACTTTGCGCCGAACTCGCGAGCAGCAATATCTAGCCACTTTTGCGCGCCAGCATCCGTGCCATACCCTGCTTCCACAACAACAACATCGTGTAGCGCACAAGCCATCTCAACGCTCACAAGGCTTGGAATACCAAGAGAAACGTTGGCAAATGGCCCGCAATGAACGTAAATCGGAGAACCATTAATCGTCTCTGTTTTTGCAGGCTTTACAGCATCAGCAAGAATATTTGTGATTCGCCACAAGTCAACAAAATCGCCAAATTTAACAGGATTCCCGTCTTTTGTGCCAGCAATCATTACAGAAACGCGATTTGCGATTTCTTCCATGCTTCTAGAAAGCACTACGATTTGCATAAGTTCGCAAGTTGGCGTTAATACAACGCGCTCTACAACCGTGCTCTTGCCAAAATCAACAGCAATACTACGCAAAGATCTTGAAGGCACTTCGCTTACTCGCGGCACTAAAATCGTGTCTAAAATACCGTCGTCAATCGCCTTTTCTGCAAAAGAAACAAGCAAATTCTGCGCGCATTCAATAGCCGCCATTTCTCCGCACAATCCCCAGTCAATCAACTCTGGGTGCGAAAGCGAGGACTTTCCGCCACCGCTAGCGCCGCCTTTTGAACCCGCCGCAGTAATGCCCATGCTTGGCTGCCTTAAAACAGCCGCCGCATCTACTCCGCGTTCGCGCAAAGCGTCTACAAGCGCAATAGTGGTGGTTGTTTTGCCTTCTCCTCTAGAAGCCTTAAGAGGAGTATCTGCAGTAACGAGCAACACTTTACCGTGCTTTCTTGGCTCGCTTGGATTCCTCTTTAGATAATCCATAAATCCAAAAGCGTCGATTTTTTTAACCAGTCCAAATTGTGCAGTAAACGAATCAAGAATGCTCATATTCCCCACTTTCAGGCAAAACGCCTAATAGACGCTCAACAACAAATACTCAACAACAAACGTTCAATAACAGATGCTCAATAAGCGCTCAATAATAAAACGCGCATAGCTAATGTAAATGAACAATTTTTATACTATACGATTGCATAGGCGTGGTATAGCAATATTACATTAAAACTATGCGCGTTATTAGTAACGTCTATAACAGCTTGCGATTAGTGATCGGAGCGATTAAAACCATTCTTCATACGCATGCTAGTTATGTACAGAACTGTATCGAGCAAAGAATCGGTTTCTTTCTTCAACTTTGCAGCCATATCTTCATTTGCTTTAGCCAAAGCCGCGCGCACTTCTTCGTTTCTAAGCTCTGCAATAATAGCTTCAGGATCGCGAACTAAATCGCAATAGCCTTCATCACCTTCATCACCTTCGCGCTCTGGCTCGTAATCCTTCAAAGAAACGCCAAGAATCTTTGCAGCAGCAGCATCCGTAGACTTGACCATTGCGTGACCAAGAGAACCAACAACTTCTTGGTAGCGCTCAATCGCGTTTGCAGTGTCGTTAAATGCAGCATCCGCAAGAGCTGCAATAATGCGATTCTCCCAATAGAAGTTTTCGCTTGTTACGCGAGTAGTTGTATCTTCCAAATACTTTGGAGTTTCGTTTACATTTGCGTAGAACGGAACTAAAGCATTAAACGGGTTAGAGCCATACGCCATCCACTGAATTGCGCGCATTGGCTCTGGCATGTAAGGGCGGATTTGCATAACAGCAAGCTGGCTTTGGCGATTAATGCCGATTGGGCGGAAAAGATGACGCGTATGCTCATCGCCAAGCTTGCCGTAAGGATCGTACTCGGTTCCCTGATAGTGCGAGCTTAAAACGTACTTAATATCTTCAACAGTCACTTTGCGCTCAGGCTGACGCGCCCACGGAATGTCGTTGCTATCTGGCTTATGATCCGCATCTTTACCGTCCCACACTTCGTCATACGGATTCAAGAAACGCTCCATAAACCATGCACGAGGCGTGTTGTACACGTGGTCCGCATCTGAATGGGATCCGAAAGCATCTCGAGGATTAAACGGCGAAGCGTTTTCCACAGACAAATCTAAGTGGTTTTCTTCAATAAACTCAAGCAAATCAGCCGAGCACATGTGCTCTTCTTGGTCTGCCAAAGCGTCTTCCAAATCGAACTCGTCAATTCCAAGCTGATTTGGCATAACAACATACGCCTCGTCTGGAACGCGCTTAGCAATCCAGTGGTGTCCGCCAACAGTTTCCATCCACCAAATCTCGTTTACATCCGAGAACGCAACGCCGTTCATCTCGTAAGTGCCATACTTTTCTAGCAACGCACCCAAACGCTCAACGCCTTCGCGAGCGCTACGAATATAAGGCAAAACAAGCGTTAAGAAGTCTTCTTCGCCAATTCCGCCAGGCACTTCTGGCTTATAATCAGCGTCGCCTTCCTTGCCCTGCGCTTTTTGAAGCTCCACCATTGGGTCTGCGCCCAGCACGCGCTCGTTGGATGTAAGCGTTTCGGTAGCGCTCATTGCCACGTTTGCTTCGTTAACGCCAGCTTCTCCCCAAATTCCTTCGCGCAAGTCTGCGTTTGGAACGCTTGTGTATTGCATTGGATTATCTGGAAGCTCTACTGTTACGTGGCTAAGCACGGACTTATAAACGCGAGGCTGGTCTTGCGGCTTTACCACTACAAGTCGCTTTGGGTTAAACTCTCCATTTGCGGAGTCTTCGTTGCGCGCAATAAGCGTGGAGCCGTCGTAGCTCGCTTTGCGTCCTACTAAAATTGTTGTGCATGCCATATTTGCATCCTCATTTTTCTAATTTTTGATTATTTTGGTTATTTGATTATTTTAGATAATTTTGTTTGTTTAGATTAGTTTTGCTTAGTTTTGACTAGTTTTGACTATTTTACACACGCGCATCTAGTCGTAAGCTGCTTGCGATTTGCCAGCGCGCGAAGTCATATAAATCCTAAACCTAAAACCTAAACCTAAAACCTAAATCCTATACTCTAAGCTCTAAACCTTAAGCTCTAAGCTTTTCCTCGCAAATATAATCCGTTAACGTCTACATACGAATCATAATGCCTGATTTCATTCATCATTTCGTTAAGGTAAAAGCCCTCTTTAAGATTTGCAAGAGGCTCTTGCGTGCCAAACACTTCTAGCATGTAGTCGTGATCCTTGTCTGGCGGCTGCGGGCCATTGTAGCGCATTGTAATCGCAGGGTCCGTGCATCCAACAAATCGGCTAGCTTGCGAGTTTCGCCCTTGTACAACTTCTGGAATCATGGTTGGCATTGTGCGCGAAAAGTCTTGCGGAATTTGCAAAGCGCGCGAGTCGTTAAAGTCAAACATAAGCGCTTCCACTGGAACATTTGCTACAACCCAATGAATCCACTGGAATCCGCACACTGGTATAGCGTCGTCGTCTACAAATCGCCAATGCAAGTAGTGCACAAAATCAGGCAACTTGTCTACATAAAATGGAAAAGATACGACTGGAACGCCGTTAATCTTGTTTTCTTCCGGCGCAGCTTTTGCAAAGTTGTCTGGAATAGTGGTGAAATCTGCAGAAATATTCATAATTTAAGTATCTACTACCGCTGTGACTATAAAACGTGACTATGCGTTAAGAAAGCGCACAGAAAAGCGCTTCAAAAACAAGCGTTGCGTTTCCATTGCCAGCAAGCCGCTTTTTAGCCACCGAAAGCGCATCAAGGCATTTAAGCGCGCGCTCTGCTGTAATTTTTTTAGAAAGCTGCATAATATCTGCTTTAAATTCTTGATTCACAAGTGGCGTTTGTAATTGCGCATTGTTTAGCACAACAAGCACATCTCTGTACACGCTGCAAATCGCATCTATTGCGCGGTTTAGAACATCTCTGCTTACGCGAGTCACTTTGCGCTTAACGTCGTCTTTTTTGCCAATCGCATTGTATGCGCTACGAATTTTAGGCGGAATTTTATCCGTTGGCTTAATGCCATTTATGCGCAAAAACTCGCTTTGCTCTTCTTCCACCCACTTTTGCACCTCTTCTTCTGCCTGCGCTTTAGCATCTTCGATTAGCGTTTGCGCAAGCATAATCGCATCTATTGCGCTGCTAATGCGCAAAACGCTAGCAACAAGCTCTTCCCGCCCGCTTCTAGCACGCTCGCTTGTAGCATAAAGCATTGCCAAATCAACGTTTCCTTGCGCAATTCGTGCAACGCTCTCCGCTGTTTTTGCATCCACGTTAGAGCGTTTTTGCACGTATTCTTGCACATCTTGGTCGCTTGGTTGCGCCAAATTCACTATTTGAGACCTGGAACGAATTGTTGGCAAAACATCTGCCGCGCTTGCAGCGCAAAGAATCCATATTGTGCGAGGTGCTGGTTCTTCGATTTCTTTTAGCAAAACGTTTGTTGTTCGCTCAAGCATGCGCCCAACGTCTTCGATTATTATGATTCGCCACGGTGCAACACTTGGCATTTGCTCGGAAATTGACACAATTTCGCGCACTTCGTCAATGCTTACTGTAACTTTGTCTGTGCTTAAAATGTTTACATCTGGGCTTGTTCCAGCTAATACTTCACTTGCGATTTTATCTGTGTTTATTTGAGTATTTGTATTTATTTGAGCATTTATTTGAGTTGCGGAGTCTTCAGCGGCGCGGAAGCTTGCGACTTTTCCGCGCGATTGCAATGCTGCTGCAAACGCTCTTGCTACTTTTGCGCATCCAAATCCCGAAGCGCCGCAAATAAGCCACGATTGCGCAATTTTGCTTGAATCGCCTTGCGCTACTTTTTTAAGACGCTCAACAACTTGCGCTTGACCAACTACCGATTCCCAAACGTCCATTGCTAAAATCCTAGAGTCCTAAAATCCTTGATTTTCTTGCGATTCTGGCGATTTTTCGCAACAGTAACGCACACCAGCATCATCCATCAACTCGCACAAGTCTTTAGCAATCAACTTCGATAAGTCGCAAGCTGGCAAAGTGGCGTCTAAAACGCAAAATCTTTGCGCGTTTTGTTTAGCAAGATCCAAAAACGCTTCACGCGTTCGGCGCGCAAAATCAAGCCCTGCACTTTCCATGCGATCCGCCTGCCCATGCAATCGCACAGCAGCATCTTTCTCGCTCATATCTAGCAAATACGTGCGATTTGGCCAAAGGCAATTAGACGCCCACTCGCTTAAATCACGCACGTCTTGCATAGTGAGTTCGCGCCCACCCGATTGGTACGCTAGCGAAGAATCAATGTAGCGATCCGTTATAACAACCGCACCGCGCTGCAACGCTGGAATAATGATTTGCGCAGCATGTTGAGCGCGATCCGCCGCAAAAAGTAGCGCCTCTGCACGCGCAGAAATCGCTCCGCCGTGCAAAAGAATATCTCGCAACTGTTTTCCTAATTGCGTGCCGCCAGGCTCTCTAGTAACAACAACCTCAAGTCCGCGCGCTTGCAGAAAATCGCGCAAAGCTTCAACCTGCGTGGTTTTCCCAACGCCATCTATTCCTTCAAAAGATATAAAAAGCCCTTTAAGCCCTTTAAGACCATTGTTTAAGCCGCTAATCCCGCTGTTTTTAACACATATAGCCATTTTGCATACCTCTACCAGGTTTACTCGGCTTTAGACGTGGACTTTTTTGCTGTGCTCTTTTTTGCAGCAGGCTTTTTAGCTGCCGTTTTTTTAGCAGCCGTCTTCTTTGTTGCCGTCTTCTTAGAGGCCGCTCTCTTGCGCTTTACAGGCCCTGCCGCTCGCTTTTGCGCCAAAAGCTCAAACGCAACTTGCGGCTCAATCGACTCAGGCGTGTATTGCTTTGGAAGCGTGCGATTCGTAACGCCATCCGTAATATAAGCTCCGTAGAAGCCGTCTTTAATTACAACTGGCTTGCCGCTTTCTGGGTCTTCTCCAAGCTCCCTAAGTGGCGGTTTTGCAGCTCCACGCGTGCGCTTGCCGTACTTTGGTTGCGCAAACAGCTCCTTAGCTTCGTCTAAAGTCACACTAAAAATCGCGTCTTCGCTTGCAAGTGAGCGGTTATCTGGCTTAGAATACGCAGCTGAATCGCCAGAATCCGTTCGCTCGTAGGTCTTAGTCAAATACGGGCCGTATCGCCCATTATTCGCCTCAATCCTTGCGCGCTTAACCTCGCCCTGCTCATCAACTTCTTCTACAACGCCAACCAATCGCGGCAAATTCAAAAGTTTCAAAGCGTCTTGCAAAGTTATTGTTGCAGGGTCCATAGTTTTGAACAAAGACGCCATTTTTGGCTTAGCTTTAGCAGTCTTCTTGGATTTTGCAGAAGACTTTGCAGAAGACTTTGCGCCAGTTTTAGCGGAATCGTCGGTTGCTTGCGACTTACCCTCGCCCGAAGCCTCATCCGCAGCCTCAACAAGCGCAACGTACGCGCCAAAACGCCCGTTCCTAACTTCTACACTGCCGCCAGTTTGCGGATCTGTTCCCAAAACGCGCGGGCCGTCAGAGTTGTTCTCAATCAAATCTCTAGCAACCTGCTCGCTCAACTCGTCTGGAGCTAAAGTGCTTGGAATCGAAGCTCTGCGCGCATTGCCCTCTTCGTCTAGATTCTTAGTATCTTCCAAATATGGGCCGTATCTGCCTACGCGCACGTGCAATCCGCCGCCAATATCAATCGTGTTAATCTCTCGAGCGTCAATCTCGCCAAGCTGATCAACCTGCTTTTGCAAGCCTTCACGCATTGCAAAGTCGCCAGCCTCCGCACGCGAATCGCCAGCAACCGCCGCCTCGTCATCTCCAAAGTAAAACTTGTAAAGCCAATCTTTACCAGCTTCCTCGCCATGCGCAATGCGGTCCAAGCCATTTTCCATGTCTGCCGTAAACGCGTAGTCAACATAAGTTGGGAAATTAGATTCCAAAAGCTTAATAACCGCAAAAGCAAGCCAGCTTGGAATCAACGCGCGTCCACGCTCATACACATATCCGCGGTCAATAATCGTAGAAATAATGCTAGCGTAAGTAGACGGCCTACCAATCTCTTTAGCTTCAAGCGTTTTAACTAAAGACGCTTCCGTATAGCGTGCTGGCGGCTGAGTTTCATGACCATCCGCACTAACTTGCAAAGCTTTAAGAACATCGCCATTAGCCATAGGCGGCAAAGCCTTAGACTGCTCGTCTTCGCTAAATCCGCCAAACACCTTCATAAATCCAGCAAACTCGATAACGGTTCCAGAAGCCTGGAAATTAGCCGTTCCAAAGCTGCCAGCTAAAGCGTCTAGCTTAACTGTAGCTGTAAAACCAGTAGCGTCCGCCATTTGAGACGCAAGCGTGCGCTGCCAAATAAGCGTGTAAAGCTTAAGCTGATCGGCAGGCAGCACGCCAGCCAAATCCGCAGGATTCCTAAAAGTAGACCCAGCCGGACGAATACACTCGTGCGCTTCTTGAGCGCCTGCAGAAGTCGTAGCATACTGCTTTGGAGAATCCGCTAAATACTCGCTGCCAAAACTAGACTTAACGCAATCTCGAGCCGCAAAAATCGCCTCTTTAGAAAGCGTTACAGAATCCGTACGCATGTAGGTTATGTAACCGTTTTCGTACAAAGATTGAGCCGCGCGCATAGTTTGGCGAGAGCTCATAGACAAGCGGTTTCCAGCAGTCTGTTGAAGAGTAGACGTTGTAAACGGAGGCAATGAGCGGCGGCGATACGGCTTAGTGTCCATTGAGTTTACAACAAAATCGGCAGCGCCAAGGATTTGCGCAATCGCGCAAGCGTCTGCCTCGCTTAAATAGTGCGCTAAAGCGGATTCGCCCTTGACTTTTTGAAGCTCTCCAAGCGAGTTAAAATCTTTAGAACCAGCCAAACGCGCTCCGTTTAGAGCCGTCATTCGCGCCGTAAAATCAACGCCGTTTGCACTCAAATCCGCGCAAACATCCCAGTAGCTTGCTTTTCTAAACGCCATTCGCTCGCGCTCGCGCTCAACAATCAAACGCGTTGCAACAGATTGCACTCGTCCAGCCGAAAGACCTGGCCCAACTTTACGCCACAAAACTGGCGAAAGCTCGTAGCCGTACAATCTATCCAACACGCGGCGCGTTTCTTGCGCGTCAACCATGTGGTCGTCAACGTCTCGCGTGTTAGCAAGCGAAGCTTGAATCGCGGGCTTTGTAATCTCGTGAAACACCATGCGCTTTACTGGCACTTTTGGCTTAAGCGCTTGCACAAGATGCCAAGCAATCGCCTCTCCTTCGCGATCCTCATCAGTCGCAAGGAACAACTCGCCAGACTTTGCCAGCGCAGCCTTTAAGTCCGAAACTGTTTTCTTTTTATCTGCGCCAACAACGTAGTATGGCTCAAAACCATTGTTTACATCTACGCCAAACTTGCCAAATTCCGCCTTTTTAGCAGCTGGCACCTGACTTGGCTGCGCTAAATCGCGAATATGGCCTACAGACGCCATAACCGTGTATCCGCTTCCAAGATATCCGCCTATTTTACGCGCTTTAGTGGGAGACTCCACAATGACAAGCTTATTCTGCTCTGTCATACTCTCTCCTTTCATTCATATGCATTCTATATGCAATTCCGCGCTTTTATTACTAAATCCACGCCAACTCTAACGCAATATGCGCTGCAAATTCTGCAAAATCAACAAAATCAAACTTTGCGAAATATCAGCATATACTCCTATATATACCACTTTACTTATTTTTTATTCAATTTTAATTATTTTTTATTCAATTAGACGATAGCATTTTTAACAAATCGCTTTCATTAGACTGACTTTGCTCATCGCTTTTTGATGGTGCAGCAGGAGGAATAGGAGGCGCTCCCACTAATCCGAGTCTGCTTAAAGGAGCAGCCGCGCATTGCTTAATAACCATTAAAACGCCGAAGGTTAGGCTACACGCACCTGCAACAGCCCAATATGTTAAAACGTGCGAAACGCCAATCGCCCATTTTGCGCCCAGCTCAATGCCTGGCATGATTTGATAAAACATGTACGCAAAATACGCGATGCAAATAACGCCCATTGTAATCATTGCGCTTCCAACAATTTGCACGCTTATAGACGACTTTCTGCGTCCAGGCAAATCCATTGCAGAACCGCGCGTAAAAGCCATTACAGCGCAAGAGATTGCGCCTACTATTAGTACCGACATTACAACGTCTGCAGGCCTATGCCAGCGGCCTCCCATAAGTGCCACAGCCAGCAAAAACGTTATTAACGCTGCTCCAGCTGCAGCCCATGCTCTAAACGCGCGAGACGCCGCGCAAACAAGTATTGCGCAAGCAGCCGCCATTAAAAGAGTGTGGCCAGAAGGTGCGGAATTTTTTGCAAGAGTAGCAATGTTTACAAGCATTTGCCTAGGAAGAATGCGTTTTAATGGCTCTGTAGCAAGCGATAGCACGAATATTGTGCAGCATTGTGCAAGCAGCAACCATCGTTTTCTTATGATTGATATTATTAATGCCGCAACGCAAATTAGTGCAGATAAAACTATAACGATTATTGAACTTCTAAGCGGCGCTAAAATCGCGGCGAATGTTGGCGGAATGGCACTATATCCAAAAGTGCTGATTACCATTTCTTCGTACGATTGGCCGATTGGTGTTCTAACAGCTAGAAGCCATACAGCACTAGCAGATGCAGCAAAAATCAATGCGAATATAGCGCATAACACGATTGTTGATATTCTAGGACGATTCATCAATGGATCGAGCTTAGAAATATCTTGATTGACTTTAATATCTTGATTAACTTTGCTGCTATTAGAGTTTTGAGTTAGCTGGATATCGCCGATAATCTGGCTATTATCACTGTCGTCGGCGCTGCCGATAATCTTGCTGCCTTCAAATTGACCCATACGCAATATTTTATCAAACAACACTCCACGCGCTCCATAGCGCTATTCCTCACGACTATTAAGCCGTGAGGAATAGCACGCTCTAAGCGCACAGACAGGTCATGTCGCTCGCGCGGATTAGCCGCGCTCACGTCTTCGCCGCGCGTAAAGTCCACTGGACTTTACGCTTAAGCGGCTCAGCGCTTTGAAGGAGCTTGAAATGCGTTATGCAATTTCAAGCTCAGTCAAAGCGCCGAGCGTCTACAGCGTCGAAGTTGTAATCAAACGTAAAGTCACTTGGCATCACGTTTGAATCAGAATCACTAGAAGGCGCTTCGTCAAAGCTTGGCGAGAAATCAAAATCAGACGGAGTATAAGTATCCTCACTTGGCGTCACATCGAAGCTTGGCGTAAAGTCAAAATCCGAAGGAGTATAAGTATCCTCAGACGGAGTCACGTCGAAGCTTGGCGAGAAATCGAAGTCAGAAGGCGTATCCTCAGACGGCGTCACATCAAAGTTTGGAGTGAAATCAAAATCAGAAGGAGTATAAGTATCCTCAGAAGGCGTCACATCAAAGTTTGGAGTGAAGTCAAAATCAGAAGGGGTCACATCCTCAGAAGGCGTCACATCGAAGCTTGGCGTAAAGTCAAAATCAGATGGGATCACATCCTCAGAAGGCGCGAAATCAAAGTTTGGCGAGAAATCGAAATCAGAAGGAGTATCCTCAGACGGCGTCACGTCCGAAGGAACAAGCTCAGGCTCAGGCGTATCCTCAGAAGGCGTGCTCTCATCGTCAGACGCAGCAATCGCGGCGCCACGTGAAATATCTCCAACGCTCTCGCCCTCTTTATCAACATTTATTGTGGTCCATCCAAGCTGCCTTCCGTTCTCACCTACAAGCAAAAGCGTATATAAGCCGTGGCAGCCTTCTGGAATTGAAACATCAAAGGCCAGATCGTCATTATTAGGATCGCCTGAATAGTCCTTAGCAATAAGGATATCGTCATCTTTATAACTTGACGAAGTCAGCAGCACTGGTTTCTCGCCGTACGCATCCCCAAAATCGTCTACACTGCCCTTATAGAGGTATGCGCGAGATAGAACCAAAAGAGGATCACTTATAATCTTGTTCATATCTGCGTTAGGATATATTCTTCTTGTTTTAATCCTAACATAGCTAGGCATTCCAGCTTCTGCACCAATGCTTTTATCTAAGACTAAGTTGCCTTTTAAGTTTGGATCAACGTCACTCAACGACGCAGGTGCTGGAGCATGCGGATAGGAATCGTCTCTAGAGACTACTGGCGAAAAGTTATCTAAGTACGAAAGATCATAATTGCCAAACTTAGATTTTGTAGGAGTTGGGTCTACAAAACTATTTGACTTTGGATTTTGCATGCCATTCGTAACATTATTTAAACCATAATGAGCACTGTAATTCCTAATAGAAAAGCGCATAGCCTCTGCAAGATCTTTGTATGCTTTCTTCAACTCTTCTTGGCTTTTAGCTGCATCAATACGCTTCCAGTGTTTTTCAAGCAAATACGAATCTTCGCCATCTTCCTTAGTAAAAGAATGAAAATGATATTCGTATCTTCTAATTTCCTCTTTTATTGAATTAAGAAGCTTTTCGCTAGCAGCATCAAGCTTGCCAGTTTTACTTGCCATTCGCGTATTGTTAGACGCCATTAACATGTCGTAATACAGCTGAAATGCAAACTTTCCCTCTCCCAATGGATTCTTATCCACATTGCCATGCTTATAGATAAGACCAACGCCATCCGTTGTGCCATAAAGCTTTGCAAGGTTAACATTCGTGCTTCTTTGAACGCTTGCGTACGAGTCAGCAAACGCAGGCGCGCCCGCAATAAAGCAAGGAGCTGCCATCGAAAGACCTGCTACCACTAACGCAAGCTTTTTTGCGACTAAAGTTTTATTTTTCATAACATTCTTCCTTTTTCTTACTTACGATTTTTGATACGACGACGCTTTTGCGCTCCGACCTGCCGTAGCGCTACGCTTTAAGCGAAAAGACATGTCATCGTTCGCGCGGTCTAAGCGCGCGAACGTCTTCGCCACGCAGAAGCAGTGCTTCTGCCTTGAGTGGCTCAGCGCTTTGAAGGAGCTTGAAATGCGTTATGCAATTTCAAGCTCAGTCAAAGCGCCGAGCGTCTACAGGTCGAAGTTGTAATCAAACGTAAAGTCACTTGGCGTCACGTTTGAATCAGAATCACTAGAAGGCGCTTCATCAAAGCTTGGCGAGAAGTCAAAGTCAGACGGAGTATAAGTATCCTCACTTGGCGTCACATCAAAGTTTGGAGTGAAATCGAAGTCAGACGGCGTCTCATCAGATGGGGTCACGTCAAAGCTTGGAGTGAAATCAAAATCAGAAGGAGTATCCTCACTTGGCGTCACATCAAAGCTTGGCGAGAAGTCGAAATCAGACGGAGTATCCTCACTTGGCGTCACATCAAACGAAGGAGTGAAGTCAAAGTCAGACGGAGTATAAGTATCCTCACTTGGCGTCACATCAAAGCTTGGAGTGAAATCGAAGTCAGAAGGCGTATCCTCAGACGGCGTTACGTCAAACGAAGGAGTGAAATCGAAGTCCGAAGGTGTCACATCAGGTGTCACGTCAGGAGTCACGTCAGGCGTAACATCCGAAGGCGTCACATCCGAAGGCGTCACGTCCGAAGGAACAGGCGCAGGCGCAGGCGTCACATCACTTGGCGTCACATCACTTGGCGTCTCCTCGCTTGGCGTCACATCATAAGGCTGCCCATTAATGTATGCATTAATAAGCTTTTGGTACTCGTCCAGCGTAAATGGCGCCTTATTGCCTTCCAAGTAGCTAGCTGGAACAGCTTCCCAAGATATAACAGTGCCGTACTCGTTGCTAATATTTCCGCTAGTAAGACCCATTGCCGTAAGCGTTGGATTAATGAAGTTTAGGTAGTGGCCAAACTCTCTATAATAGCCAGAATTTATTCCGCCAACAGACATACCCTTAGCTATAAAGTCATCATACTTGGCTTTTTCGTCCGTAATCCACATTTTCATTGCACCAGTCATGGTATCCGTGGTGCTGCCGCCGTCGTAGGTTCCGTCGCCGTATGAACCCCAAGCCAAATTTTCAAACGTCTTATAGTGCATTGCGTGTTCAAAAATATTGGCAGAATAGAACGCGTCATTTATTGCTACTGCCGTCGTATAAAGACTTACGCCAAGAGGATTAAGACCACGACTCTTGCGATACTCGTTAATCGCGCGCATATACGATATTGAATTATTCAAGCGAGTAATGTTATCTGGAGAGTCTTCGCCGCTATTAAGCTTTACTTTTGAATCGTACCAGTTTGGCTTTTCTGTAAAACCATGCAATATTGCAAGAGCTTTAGCTGCATCATCGCGCTGAGCACGCGTAAAGGATTCATTATCCATTACGCTTGCAAAAAGACCGCTAGCAGTGCTTTTTGCGCTGGTGCTATCTAAGCTGGTTGCTGGGTGCGCGTAGCTAGATACTGTTACATCGCTAGCAAAAGCGGTGTTTGCAGTAGCTCCAAACATAGAAACCGCTGAACCAGCCAAAATTGCGGCTACGGTTGCAGCGGTGAATTTTTTAGAAAATGAACTGAAAGAGTTGTTAGAAAATGAATTGAAAGCCATTTTTTCGGCAGATTTTGGAGTTTGCTTTTTCATGGATTCTCTCTTTTACTATAGGGGTTTACTATAGGCTTTTACTATAGGCCTTTACTACAGAGACAAATAACAAAAAAGCTTTCGGCTTTGAATGCCCCTAGTAGCAAACAAAACCGAAAGCAACACGCTCAACACCTAAAACACACTATCTAACGCTAAAACTCCAAGAAGAAAGAAAATTAATAGCAAATCAGAGTTTAAGCAATTAGTAAGCACGCAATTGGCATATCAGCAAGGCGCTTCCCTACAAAACCCCTTACCAACCGTTGAGCGCAAGTATAAACGCTCTTAAATTTCGAGCCGAGGGTATTTATCTAGCTGCGCAATTAGCAACGCGATTAATAATGCAATTAATAATTACTACTAAGCGCATCAATCGCAATGCTTAAACTACGCAGCTAGACAAATTTAGTTTTTACACTTTTAGCTTAGTGACGAGCCTTGCGAACAGCAGCACCCATGCCAGCAAGCATAGTGGCAGCCAAAGCGGTCAAAGTTACGCCAACACCAGTACCAGTGTGGGTGTTACCGCGCTTGTCCCTGTCCTTCTTGTTCTCAACCTCAGCCTTAGCACCAGCAGCGGCAGCACCATTAGCAGCGCCAGCCTTACCTGGCTGAGCACCTGGCTTTACAGCACCTGGGGCAGTGTGGCCAGCAGCGCCTGGTGTAACGTGGGCAACGCCTGGCTGGTAGTTAGCAGCAAGTGGCTCTAAGTCATCTGGCAAAGCATAGCCAGCAACCAAAGCAGCATTCTTATCCTTAGCAGCCTTGAATGCAGTCTTGTAAGCAGACCAAGCATTGTGAGCAGCGGTAAATGCCTTTCCAAGCTCGTCCTTAGCCTTGTTGTAAGCCTTAGTAGCGTCGTTTACTTCTTCAGTAGCGTCCTTAACAGCCTTACCAAGTCGAGCCAACTCAACCTTATCTGCTTTGGTATACTCGTCATGAGCAGTCTTGAAGCTTGCAAGAGCAGCATTTGCGCTATCAAGCTTGGCTTGAGCAGCCTTTACATCAGAGTATGCAGCATCGAACTTGGTGTAGGCCTTCTCGAGCTTGCCGTTAGCTTCGTCGAAATCAGCGCTGGTCTTTACCAAAGCAGCCTTAAGAGTGGACTCAGATGGGTCAGCTGGCTTGACTGGATCCTTGTAGTTGACAAGAGCGGTCTGAGCAGCCTTCAAGTTAGCATCAGCGGTCTTAACAGCCTCATCAGCCTTAGCAGCAGCATCAGCTGTAGTCTTAACGGCAGTCTGCTTATCCAAGAACTTCTGAAGAGTGTTTCCCTCTTCTGTTGTCAAAGCAACAGTGTCATCCTTAGCATATACATGGGTTGTTTGATCTTCCTTAGCGCCCTTTGGAGCACCAGCATTCTTAGCTGCAGTCCAAGCATCGGAAGCATCCTTAGCAGCCTTATCCTTAGCAGCCTTATCTGTGTTAGCTTTATCAAGAGCAGCCTGAGCCTTATTAACAGCATCCTGAGCCTTTTCAAGGCCAGACATTTCCTTTTCAGCTTCCTTCTTAGGAGCTTCAGTCTTATCAGCAGCGAATGCTGGGGTTGCCATTGCAAAGCCGGCAAGCAAAGTTGCGCCAGCGGCGAAAGCGGCGATAGCCTTCTTATTCATCATTTTATTTCCTTTCTTCTTCTCCACCACTCGCAAAGCGAACAACTCGCAATGCGGCGAGGAAAATATAAAACGCGCGTTCGCGCATTTTCACCAACGGTTATCCACCGTGTGATGTTGCTATTAACATACCCCCCCCCGTTTGAAAAAGTCAAGCACCAGCCACACGTGCTAAACCGAAAAAAATGATGTTATACGCAAACTAATTCACAATTAGGCCACACTCGCCGTAAAATTTGTAGATAAACAACGCTCAAACCGTAAAAATGCGCATTTCAAGGTTTTTGAAGAATTTTCCCAGGTTTTTTTAAGGAAAGATTTCCGCGCGTGTCGTTCAACAATAGCGCAGTTAATTTTCCCGAGTTTGTACGTGATTTAGGTCAAAAATGGTACAAAAAGCGTCAACCGTTCGCGCGTTACGGCGCGCAAACGTCTTCGCCGCGCAGAAGCAATGCTTCTGCCTTAAGCGGCTCAGCGCTCCGAATTACCTTCTCGCGCGCTTTGGAATGAAAAACCTATTTTTTTGTTGCTTCTTATCTATAAAATCTTATAAAATGACATTTATGCGCTGATGCATGCTAGTTTTGCTAGTTGTTATATGTTATGTGTCTTGTGTTTGATTTTGGGGAATAACCCTGATTGCTTGTGATTCATGGGTTTTGTGTTAGAAATGTAGTTTTTGTTGCATGGCGCTAGGTTTACGCACATTTTTTAGGAGGAGTCTTATGGCAGAGCAGAATAAAAATTTAAGGATCGCGAATTCTAAAAACGCGTCTGTTAAAACGATTAAAACAATTGAGTCTGCTAAAGCGATAAAAGATGCTAAAGCGATAAAAGAGAGAATCTACAACATTCGCAATCAAAAAGTCATGCTTGATTTTGAGCTTGCTGAAATCTATGGGTATGAAACGAAAAATTTCAATAGACAGATTAAAAATAATATTGAGAAGTTTGAGGGAGAAGATTTTATGTTTCAGCTAACTGCTGATGAGTTCAAAAACTTGAGGTGCAAAAATTTCACCTCAAGTTGGGGCGGCTCTAGATATTTGCCTTATGCTTTTACGGAGCAGGGTATTTATATGCTTATGACTGTGCTAAGAGGCGAACTTGCCACAATGCAGTCGAAAGCTCTTATTAGAACCTTTAAGCAAATGAAGGATTATATTGTTGAAAATAAGGATTTTATTGGCGAGAATGAATTAGCTAAGCTTGCGATTCAAACAAGCCGGAATACTAAAGACATAGCGGAAATAAAATCTCAAATGGCAACGAAGGAAGATTTTAATAAGGTAATGGATAATTTTATTAATCCAAATACGTATAAACATTTTCTTCTTATGGACGGCAATAAAATAGAAGCGGATCTTGCATATTGCAAAATATATAAGTCGGCTAAGAAAAGCATTTATGTTGTAGATAATTATATTGGTCTTAAAACGTTGGAGCTATTGCGGTTTGCCAGTGAAGGGGTTGAAATTGTAGTTTTTAGTGATAATGCTAGGAACAAGAATATGCTTACGGAAAGTATGTTGCATGATTTTGTAAGCGATTATCCTAGTGTTGATTTGAAGTTTAAGACTGCTTGCAGAAAGTATCACGATAGGTATGTGGCTATAGATTATGGAACAGACGATGAGGCTGTTTATCTTTGTGGCGCTCCGACCTGCCTTTTCGCTTAGAGCGTAGCGCGAAAAGGTAATTCGGAGCGCTGAGCCGCTCAAGGCAGAAGCACTGCTTCTGCGCGGCGAAGACGTTCGCGCGCTTAGACCGCGCGAACGACATGACCTGCCTTTGCGTTTGTATAATGCGATGTTTGATGAGTTGTTAAAGAATCCCGAATTGGAGTTCTAAGCGCGCGGGCAAGGCGCATGGCGCAATACAAAAAAGCCCTCTCCGTGGTCCGCATGTAAAATACATTAAGCGTGGAGAGGTTCTGTTAATACGATTTTCCCATGGAATTTTTCAAGAGTCAATATAGACACGCCATATTTTAAGTACAAACACACTACGGTTTTGCGTGTTTATGTAGTGCTTTTGTATCAAAAAACGCCGAAATTCGGTACAAACGCACTACAAAAAATGAACAAAACATTGAACAAAAGTCAACATAAGCAACAAAAAGTGGGAAGCCGCTCGCGCGCTACGCTTTGAGCGCTCAGGCAAGTCGTCGCGCAGAATACAGAAAACCCCCGCGCACCCACCAGAGGCCACTTACCCTTGCTGCATTCCTGCCCTGGGGGGATTGGGTGACGTAGTGCCACGCGGAGGCTCTACCTATATTACACGATTCTGGATAAAAGTCGAGCGCAAGCCGAGCGCAAGTCGCAAGCAACCGAAGATGGAGCGCGCAACAAGATGCATCGCTAGACACAATCACAAGTCGCAAGTAACCGCACCGTTAGACACGCCGCTAGGCGCGCCACACGCTTTTACCGCTCTTCTTTGCATCCTCAACATCCGCATTAAGCTGCGACTCGTCTGCCTCAACATCTCCAGCAATATAGCGCTCAACAAGTTCGCGCGCCTCACTATCTTCGTGCTGAACAGCTGGCGACTTCATAAAGTAAGAGCTAGGAGCCAAAATAGGGCCCGAAAGCTTGCGATCCAGCGCAATCTTCGCCGCGCGCACAGCGTCTATAACAATGCCTGCAGAATTAGGCGAATCCCACACCTCAAGCTTGTACTCCAAGCTAAGCGGAACATCGCCAAAAGTGGTTCCCTCCAAGCGCACAAACGCAAACTTGCGGTCGTCAAGCCAAGCAACATAATCCGAAGGGCCAATGTGCACGTTGTGGTCATCCATATCGTGCGGAACAATCGAAGTAACCGCGCGCGTCTTAGAAATCTTCTTCGACTCAAGCCTAGAGCGCTGCAACATGTTCATAAAATCCATGTTTCCGCCAACATTAAGCTGGTAAGTGCGGTCCAAACGCACTCCTCTATCTTCAAAAAGTCGCGCCATAACTCGGTGCGTAATCGTAGCTCCAACCTGGCTTTTAATATCGTCGCCAATAATCGGAACGCCTGCATCGCGGAATTTTTGCGCCCAAACTGGGTCGGAAGCAATAAAAACAGGAAGGCAATTTACAAACGCGCATCCAGCTTCCATAGCCGCCGTAGCATACGCCTTATCTGCCTGCTCGGAGCCAACTGGCAAGTAAGAAACAAGCACGTCTACGTGCAAATCGCGCAAAACCGCTGCAACATTTACAGGCTCTTCATTAGACTCCTCAATCATTTGCTTGTAGTAGTCGCCCAAGCCATCGTAAGTAGGGCCGCGCTGCACTGTAACACCAAGATTAGGCACGTCTGCAAAGCGAATCGTGTTGTTTTGAGAAGCATAAATCGCCTCGCTTAAGTCATGGCCAACTTTTAAAGCGTCAACATCGAAAGCGGCTACAAACTCAATGTCTCGCACGCGATATTGCCCAAAAACAGCATGCATTAATCCTGGAATTTTATCGCCATCATTGGCATTCTTGTAGTATTCAACGCCCTGAACTAACGACGAAGCACAATTGCCAACACCGGCAATGGCAACGCGGATACTCATATAAACTCCTTAACAAAAATCATCGGCACAAAAACGCCGCACTAATACACTTTTATAATACTAGCTTTTACAAATATTACATACGATATTAAGTATGATTAAAATTCCGCGTTATGTAGGATTAAAGTTCCGCGTTAAGTATGATTAAAGTTCCTCGCCAAGCGCTAACTTGGATTATATGGTTGCAAATAGTTATAGACGAAATTCGCACTCTTCTAGCACAAGGCGCACCGTAAGAAGCGCGGGCGCTGGCGATGCTGCTGGCAACGGCGCAGGCAACAGGGCAGGCGGAAGAAACGGCGCAAGAAACGGCGCAAGAAACGGCGGAAGCGCAAGGCGACCATACAATCAACCATACAATCGCAGAAGCCACAGAAGAATCCAAAAAAACTTTAGAACAAAACACCCGATTCTATTTTGGGCACTAATCGTAGTTTTTACGCCAATAATCCTTGGAATTCTAACGGTTGCGTGGATGTACGTAACAACAGACATTCCGCAGCCAGACAAAATCGCAATGGCGGATAAAACAAAGGTTTACTACGCGGATGGAAAAACGGAAATCGGCAGCTTTGCAGAGCAAAATCGCGAAATCATAAACTGCTCTGTTCTAAAACCATATGTTGGAAACGCAATAATCGCAAGCGAAAACAGGTCATTCTACAAAGACGGCGGAATCGATCTTAAGGGAATTGGGCGCGCAATAATCCACAACGTAACGTCTAAAGGCAGATGGGGCGGCTCTACGATTACGCAACAATACGCGGAACGCTACTATCTTGGCGAAACAAAAACGTATTTAGGAAAGCTGCACGAGGCCATTCTTGCGCTAAAAATCGCGCAAACACAAGACAAAAACACCGTGCTGTGCAATTACATGAACACGATTTATCTGGGCCGCGGAGCGTACGGAATCCAGGCGGCAGCAAAAGCGTACTTTGGCGTGGAAGCGAAGGATCTTACGCTATCTCAAGCGGCAATGCTGGCTGGAATAATCCCTGCGCCAAGCAGCTGGGATCCTGCAATCATGCCTAAAGAGGCGAATATTCGATTCAAGCGCGTTCTGCGAATTATGCGTGAAGACAAGTACATTACAAGCGAAGAATACAAAAACGCAAAAATGCCGCAAACCATTAATCAAACTAAGCAAAACATGTACGCGGGGCCGCAAGGATACCTTTTGCAAATGGTTCGCAGCGAGCTTACAAGCGGCGGCGCGTTTACAAAAGAAGACCTAGACACAGGCGGATACCGCATTATTACAACAATCGACAAAGCTAAGCAGGATTTAATGTTTAACGTTGCAAGCCCGACTGCTGGCGCGCGCGGAATTACGCCGCAAGGAGTGCAAACGGGCGCAATGAGCGTAAATCCTAAAGATGGGTCGATTATATCTGTGTATGCAGGCGATGACTACCTTTCTAAGCCGCTAAATAACGCCACTCAAGCGCTTTACGAGCCTGGAAGTACCATGAAGCCGTTTGCGCTGATTGGGGCGATTCAGGCTGGAACAAGCCTAAACACGCTGTTTAATGGAAATACTGGGCTAAAGTTTAAGGGAATCGACAAGCCAGTAAACAACTTTGCAAACACAAATTGGGGAATAATCAACCTTTATAAAGCAACAGCAAACTCTGTAAACACGCCATTTATGGCTTTGCAAGAAAAGCTGGGGCAAAAAGGTGTGGCGAATACGGCTGTTATGGCTGGGCTAAATGCGCAGCGCGTTAACGGCAAGAATCCGTTTACTGTTCTTGGAAACGACCCTGTGCATATTAGCGAGATTGCGCGCGCGTATTCCACGATTGCAAACCAGGGGCGCAGGCCAGATTTGCACATTGTTTCTAGCGTTAAGAACCCAGACGGCAAAGAGTTTTATAGGGCGCCGACCGTTGGAAAGCAGGTGTTTGCTGCGGCAGACATGGCGCTTGCTATTAAGGCCATGCAAGGCGTTGTGCAATACGGTACTTCGCCAGAAGTTAGGGGCGTTGGAAAGCCGATTGCTGGAAAGTCGGGAACTGCTAACGATGCTTCGGCGTGTAGTTTTGTTGGATTTACGCCGAGTGTTTTGACTGTGTTTGCTATTTGGCACCCAGATGCGCAAGGAAATCCTTTGCCTGTGCCAACTTTCCGCGGATACCCTGGTGGAATTGGGTATTCTGCGCATTTGTTTACGCGATACATGCGTGCGGCGCTGGCTGGAACGGCGGCGGAAAAATTCCCAGAAGCTAAAGATAACGGCAAAATTGGCGGCGTTGACGGCACTTGGGGGCTTGGCGGAAGCAAGCACGAATTTGCGGACGACGATAGCGAAGTTGCGAATAGCGAAAATAAGGAAGATAGTTCAAGTAGCAAAGATAAGGATAAAGATAAAGATAAAGCAGATAGCGCAAGTGGCGAAAATGGCGCGAGTAGTGAAGATGGCGCTAATGGTTCTGGGGCGAACGGTGAGAACGGCTCGGCTGGCAGCGGCACTACTGTAGGCGGCGGGAGCGCTGGCGATGGGTCTGGCGCAGCATCATCTTCTGGAAGCGGCGGAGCTAACCAAACGCAAAGTGGCGGCGGCGATTAAGCTGTATTTTCCCGAGAATGTACGTAAATTGGGTCAAATTTGGTACAAAGTGCGGAAGTTTTTCCGCTTTTTGTACGTGATTTAGGCCAAATATGGTACAAAATCGGGAAAATCCGTATTAGTTACTGCGCAATGCGATCAATAATGTAGCGCTCAAGCGCTTGCGGCGTAAGGTCTTTGTAGCCGTCTAAGTCTGCAAACTGCGGACCGCCGCTAACGTCTAAGTTAGAATACGCTCTTTGCGCAAGAGTTGTTGCTCCCGAAGCCGCTGCCGACTTTAGCCCTGCAAACGAATCCTCAATCGCAATGCAATACTTCATGTTTTGCGCGCTAATGCCAAGCAGCCTACCTGCAGCCAAATACGGCTCGGGGCTTGGCTTTGTAGCATACCCATCGTCTCCGCAAACAAAACCAGCGAACGCTCCTTTAGGCGCATGGTTCACAATGTTTTCAACAAGTCGCCTTGGTGAATTGCTCACTAAAATCGAAGGGATTTTTGCATCGGCAAGCTTTTGCAAAAGATCTAGAACGTCTGGCACCCATGGAACTTCCGCGCTTTCGCGCTCGGCAACATAGTCCACCATTGCGTTGCCAATCTCTTCAACGCCCATCTTTGTTCCGCGCGCAATCATAGCTTCGGCAACGTCTTTTAGAGAGCCGCCCGAGTATTGCCATGCAAGCTCTTCGCTCCACTCGCCGCCGTGTTTCTTTGCGATTTGGATTTCGGACTCGTGCCAATACGGCTCTGAGTCGATTAGCGTGCCGTCCATATCCCAAAAAACTGCTGCCAACTTGCGATTTGTGGCGTTTTGCGCTGCTGTTGTGTTTAGTGCCATTAATACCCTTTATTTTGTAGCTTTACATACGCAATATTTATAATATTTATAATATTTACATTTATATTTAAGCATTTGACTAGTATTTAGAAAAATCTAAACTAATGTTTATATAGGCACTTGTTAGCGTAGGCTCTATAGCCCAAACGCGCGCCACAAAACAATCGACCTATCGTCTTCTAAATCATTGCTCGCGTAATCATTATATTGCGAATCGCCATTATTGCCTCTTGCATAAGACGACGGCAACTCGCGCTGAGGCACACGAATATCTCGGCGCCAATCCTTTGCGCGCTGCGAGCGCTGAACCTCTACAATGTTTCCGTCTGCACTCGCCGCAAAAATGTTTCGCTCCGCACTCGCCGCCTCGTCAACTAAGCGCCTCACTTGCCTTTTAAGCTGGCGATTTTCTTCTTGAAGCTCCAAAATCCGCATAATTCCAGCAAGATTCACGCCGTTTTCTTGGCTCAGCTTTTGCGTTTGCACAAGCCTATCTATGTCTCTAAGCGAGTATCTTCTGGCTCCGCCTTCTGTGCGCTGCGGCATAATCAAGCGCAATCTATCGTACTGCCTAAGCGTTTGCGGATGCGTGTCGGTTAGGTTGGCTACGTGACTCACGGTAAAAATCGGCATGTCGATTTTAAAGCCCACTTCGTCCGCGCCGTCAAGCGTTGCATTTCCGCGCACTAGCGCCACTGCACACATCTCATACAGCGCCCTAATTTGGCGATCCAACCTAGCCATGACTTTCCTTTCTCACGCAAACGCTAAGCAAATCTGCGACTCTTAAACGTAAACGCTAAGCGCATATGCATCTGCATCTATTCGCGCAAATCCTTAACTTCTTGCTCGTAATCTGCGCCACACGCCTTTTCAAACTCTTTTGCAGCATGTTTTACCGCCATTGTTGGCTTTTTTGGAACGTGTATTTGCGCAATTCCAACAAACGCGCCATTTTTGCCTGGCACGCCTTCGCCTTCTACGCGTATTCTGCTGCCGCCCGAAGTTCCAGATGGCACCTTAAACACAATCGGCTCGCCATCTACGTTTTTAAGCGTGACTTTTGCTCCGTGCACAGCTTCGCTTAAAGTGAGCGGCAAAGTGGCCACTAAATCGCATCCTTCAATCGAGAATTGCTCCGACTTTTCCACTTGCACTTGCAAATACATGTCTCCAGAAGCGCCGCCAAACTTTCCTGGTTTGCCTTTTGACTTTAGGCGTATTTTTTGCCCATCTTTTACGCCTGCAGGAATGTGAGTTTTGAACGATTCTCCGCCCGATCGAAGCGAAACTGTAGCGCCTTTAAACGCCTGCTTAAACGTTAGTTTTATAGACGTTGTAATGTCTTCACCACGTTCAGGCACGTTTTGCGTAGCAGATTGACCAGATTGAGCGTACCGCTCGTAATCTGCTCCACCAAATCCTGCTTGCGATGCGCCAGCGCCGCCACCAAACATGGAGAATATGTTTCCCATATCTGGACCCGCGCCGCTTGTGGAGAATCGCACTCGTGAGCCGCCGCCCATTGGCGATCCGCCAAACATTGATGAGAAAATGTCGCTGAATCCGCTTGCGTCGAATCCACCTGCGCCCGCGCCGCCAGCGAATCTTGCTCCGCCTGCGCCGAATTGGCGAATCGCATCGTAGCGAGCGCGCATCTGCTTATCTTTCAAAACGTCGTACGCTTCGGATACGTCTTTGAATTTTTCTTCTGCTTCTTTAGTTTTGTTTAAGTCTGGGTGATATTTTCTAGCGAGTTTTCTGTACGCTTTTGTGATTGTGTCTTCGTCAGCATCTTTAGAGACGCCGAGAACCTTGTAAAAATCTTTGGCTAGCCATTCATTCTCAGCCATTTAAGCTCCTTTTTCTTTGAGCCACTGGCATTTACTAAACAACTTATATCTATAGCTTGTATCTAAATAACCTACTCGCGCTAGCTGCTTAGAATCTAAACCGCCAACACGAGTAGGCATGGGACTTGCATAAGTAAACATTTGATGAAATGCGCGAGCTAAACAATCCAAACAAGCGCTGACATTAGCGATGTTTCACGCATTGTTTCACACTGTTTTACGCTGCGCACACTACTACTCATTGCTTGGAGACGCCACTACGACTCTTGCAGCGCGAATCACTCTATCTCCAATCCTGTAGCCCGATTCCACAACAACATCAACCGTTTCCTTCGTAGCATTCGCATCTGGCTTGTGTAGAATCGCATCGTGCTTTGTTGGGTCAAAGTCTTCGCCCTTTTCGCCAAACTTTTCTACACCAAACTTTTCAAACGCCTTGTCTAATTTTGCGGCCACAGCCTTGAACGAATCGTCCATTGCGCCGTGTTCGCGAATCCTATCAATGTCGTCTAAAGCTGGCAATAAAGCCGTAAGCACGTCTGTTATTCCATGCTGCCTAAATCGGTCTTGCTCTTTGGCTGCGCGGTTACGGAAGTTGATGAACTCAGCTCGCTCGCGTTGCAACGCTTCCAAATAATCCGCCGCCTCTTTTTTGGCTTTGCCAAGAGGTGTTAAGGAATCGTCTTCTTCGCTGCTTTGAGCGTCTACAGAATTGTCATTTTCTTGAGATTTACGCGCGTTGGATTCATCTGCGGTTGCTTGCGACTTTTCCGCGTCGGCGGCTGCGCTAGCGGCCGCATCGGTGTTAGCAGCAGCGTGCTTTGCTTCATGAGTTTCCTCATGCTCCGCAACACCATCAGCCGCAACACCATCCGCCGCAGCGCTATCCGCTGCACACGAATCGTCAGCCGCCGACGGCACGTCTTCCAAACCACTCAAGTAGTCGTTGGCGTTAAACTCGGACATTACTTGTTGTCCTTATCGTCCTTGTCGTCGTCCACCACTTCGGCGTCAACCACGTCGTCATCTTTAGATGCACCTGCATTTGCATCAGATGCAGAACCAGCGGCACCAGCCTGAGCACCAGCAGCACCTGCAGCACCAGCCGCACCCTGCTGAGCGTAAAGCTGCTGACCAATCTTTTGCGCAGACGTCATAAGCTCGCTTTGCGCACTCTTAATCTTCTCAACGTCATCACCCTTCAAAGCCTCCTTCAAAGCATTCACCTTTTCGGTAACTTCCTTAGAGATTTCGTCGGAAAGCTTATCTTTATTGTCGTTCACAAGCTTTTCAGTCTGGTAAGCAAAGGATTCTGCCTGGTTGCGAGTATCCGCTTCTTCCTTGCGCTTCTTATCTTCCGCTTCGTGAGCTTCCGCCTCTTTAACCATGCGGTCAATCTCGTCCTTTGGCAAGCCAGAACCGCCCGTAATCGTCATGGACTGTTCCTTGCCTGTGCCCTTATCTTTAGCAGAAACGTGCACAATGCCGTTAGCATCAATGTCGAAAGTCACTTCAATCTGCGGAACGCCACGAGGAGCTGGAGCAATACCCGTCAACTCAAAAGTACCGAGAGGCTTGTTATCGCGCGCAAACTCGCGTTCGCCCTGGTATACCTGAATCAACACGGATGGCTGATTGTCTTCTGCAGTAGAGAACACCTCAGATCGCTTAGTTGGGATTGCGGTGTTGCGCTCAATAAGCTTCGTCATAATTCCACCCTTGGTTTCAATGCCCAAAGAAAGTGGAGTTACGTCAATAAGCAGAACGTCTTTGCGGTCTCCCTTAATAACGCCCGATTGCACAGCTGCGCCAACAGCCACAACCTCATCTGGATTCACGGACTGGTTAGCTTCCTTACCGCCAGTAAGTTCCTTTACAAGCTCCTTGACGGCTGGCATACGAGTTGAACCACCAACAAGCACCACGTGATCAATCTGGCTTACGGAGATGCCAGCGTCGGAAAGCACGTTGTTAAATGGCGTACGGCAGCGACCGAGCAAGTCGGAAGTCATCTCCTCAAAGTGAGCGCGAGTCAAAGTCTCATCCAAATGCACTGGAGTGCCGTCTGGAGTCATTGCCAAGTACTGCATAGAAATCGAGGTAGAAGTAGAAGAGCTAAGCTCCTTCTTTGCCTGCTCAGCAGCTTCCTTCAAGCGCTGCAAAGCAATCTTATCTTTGCTCAAATCAACGCCGTACTTATTCTTAACTTCGCCAACAAGCCAGTCAATAATCTTCTGATCCCAGTCATCGCCACCCAAGTGGTTATCTCCATTAGTGGCCTGTACCTGGATTGTGGAGAAGCCGTCGTCATCCTTACCAATCTCAAGAAGCGACACATCGAAAGTACCGCCACCCAAGTCGAACACCAAAATGCGCTCGTCTTCCTTGCCTTTTTCGAGGCCATAAGCCAATGCAGCAGCAGTTGGTTCGTTAATAATACGCAGCACATTCAAGCCTGCAATCTTACCTGCATCCTTAGTTGCCTGACGCTGAGCATCGTTGAAGTATGCTGGGCATGTAATAACGGCATCGGTTACTGGCTCACCAAGGTAGGCTTCTGCATCGCGCTTCAACTTCATTAAAACCTGAGCAGAAATCTCTTGCGGAGTCCACTTCTTGCCGTCAATCTCAACGGACCAATCCGTACCCATATGGCGCTTTACGGAGCTAATCGTGCGGTCAACGTTTGTAACAGCCTGACGCTTAGCGACTTCGCCAACCAAGATTTCTCCCGACTTGCTGAAAGCCACCACGGACGGTGTTGTACGCGCACCTTCTGCGTTAACAATAACTGTTGGGCTGCCGCCTTCAAGCGTTGCAATGCAGGAGTTCGTTGTTCCTAAATCAATACCTACTGCGCGTCCCATAATATCTCCTAGCTATCTTATCTATGTACCTTTTAATCTATGTACTCAAATTCTTGACAGCCAGCCTTGCGACTAGCCGCTTTTTCTTTTTACAAAACTTGAGTCTAACACACTCAAGTTATTAAAGTCAAGCATTTTTGCGCGCGTTTCGCAAAAACTTAACACTCCCTCACTCAACTTTGCGCAGCGAGCGCGCCTTCCTTACTTGGTGTTGCGCGTATTATTTTCCGCTTTTTGTACGTGATTTAGGTCAAATTTGGTACAAAGTGCGTCAATTGGTTCCGCTTTTTGTACGTGATTTAGGCCAAATTTGGTACAAAACCCGTCAAATCGCTTGCGCGGATTAGCCGCGCGAACGCAGAAACACCCAGCCCTCGCGCAATACCAAGTAAAGACGTGAGTGCGGTCTAAGCGCGAAGGCAGGTCGGAGCGCGCAACAAAAATGGCTTGAAGATTATCTCCAAGCCATTTTGTGCGTTCACACCACAAAACAAAATGCGAACGCTTTTTAAGGAACGCTACTAGAGCGCAAATTTTTACTTGCTAGCGTGCTTACGGCGCTTAGCAGACACTCCGAGTCCCGCCAGCCCAACAAACACGGCAGCGAACGCGCTTAACGTTGCGGAATCAACGCCAGTTTGCACTCCCATGTTTCCGCGCAAGTTGCTACCCTTGTTTGCCTTTGCTGCATTAAGCGCAGCACGAGCCGCACGAAGTCGCATAGTCGCAGCTTCAACCTGCTCCTGTGTAGCATTCGGGTCAGCGAGCACGCGACGAGCGTTTTCTAGAGCATCATTAAACTCCTTGATCACGCTTGCGTCTACAAGTGCGCCCTTATTGCCATTAGCGCCATTAGATGCGCCAGCCGCACCATTGCCATTAGCAATGTCTGCAAGAGCACCATTCACTTCGGCACTTAACATTGACTTATCAACCGCGTTTGCAGCGTTCGCGTTATTCGCGCCCGTGCCATTGTTGTTGCCATCGGAATCGTCATCACTACCCGAACCAAGCGAGTTGTAGAAGTCAATCATCTTCTGCTTTATAGCTTGCAACTTTCTAAGCGCTTCATCAACCTGAGCTTGGGTAGCGTTTGGATCCGCGAGCACAGCATTTGCATCGTTCAGCGCCTTGTTGTACTCAGCTATATCCTTGCCATCTGCAATCAAGAACGGAATCGACTTGCGGAACTCAGGGTCATTGCCCGTTTCTTGGTAGAGCTTGTTCTTATTCGTCCTGTGCTTGCTTGTAAGGTCATCCTTAGCTTGCTTAAGCTTCTTCAAAGCCTCGTCAACCTGCGCCTGAGTTGCATTCTCGTCGCCAAGAACCTTGTTCGCTTCCTCGAGCGCCTTCTTGTACGCGTCTGCCTCTAGGCTTCCTGCAGCGTTCTGGAATTCTGGCGTCTTGGTGAAGTCAGAATCCTTGCCAGCTTCAGTGTTCAAATCAGACTTATTAGTCTTGTAGCCTTCGGTAATCTTCTTCTTGGCATCCTGAAGATCCTTTAGAGCCTTATCAAGTTCCTGCTGAGTTGGAGCCTTTTCGCCCGCTGGGAGAGTCTTTGGCTTGCCAGTAGTGCGGTCGAACTTGTCAAGGAGCTTCTTAGCAGCCTTGAGCTTGTCGTTGTAATCTTGGAGATCCTTCTTGGCAGCTTCATCACCCTTAGCAGTCACATTCTTGAACTCTGGAGTGTTCTCGAACACATCAGTGTTGGTATCAGTATCGCCGTCCTTAGACTTATCAACTTCTTTATACAAGTCATGCGGGCTAGTGACGTAGTTCTTAGTAATCTTATCCTTAATTTCCTTCAGATTCTTAAGAGCCTCGTCAACTTCCTTCTGAGTTGGAACATCCTTTTCACCAGAATTTGGCTTACCATTCTGATCGAACTTGTTAAGCAAATTCCTAGCTTTACCCAACGCATCCTTATAAGCAGTGACATCAGCATTTTCCTTGCCATCATCACCCTTCTTAGCATCAGCGTTCTTGAACTCAGTAGTAGCCTCAAAGTCATCTTTACCAACGGTAGTTGCACCGTCAGCAGTAGACTTCGCAGATTCATCCTTCAAAGCCTTAGCATTAGTTGCAAAGGCATCTTTGATAGCGTTCTTGGCTTCTTGCAAAGCCTTAAGAGCAGCGTCTACCTGCGCTTGTGTTGGCTTTTTATCTGGATCAGCATTCGGATCGGTACTGTTTACCTGCGCAATCAAGTCTTGCGCAGCCTTCAGCTTCTTGTTGTAATCTTCTAGCTTCTTGGTTGCAGAAGTATCGGAAGTTTTATCAGTTTCAGTCTTCGCCTTTTCAAGCGCGTTCTTGTACGGAACCGATGCCTCGAATGGAGGATTTACATCCTTGCCATTCTCGTCCTTATCGCCCACTTCATTCTTAAGCTTGTCGGCGTTAGTCTTGTAATTGTTGGTGACTTTGTTCATGGCTTCTTGCAAAGTCTTAAGCGCGTCATCAACTTCCTTCTGAGTTGGGATTCTGGCTCCCGTTGTTCCCCCCTGCTTTGGCTTGCCGTCATCGTCGAATGCCTGAAGAATACCGATGGCGTTATTCAGAGCGCCGCCGTTAGTGTTCTTATCAAGAGCATCAACAGCATCCTTAGCCGCGTTCTTCTTTTCCGCATCTGCATTCTGATCACCCTTAAGCGCATCAGCATTCTTATACTCAGGCGTCTTCTTAAAGTCGCCAGCTGCAAAGTCTTTTGCAGCCTTAAGCGCAGCTGCATTGGTCTTGTAATTGTCGGTGATTTGCTTCTTGGCGTTCTTCAAAGCCTCAAGCGCCTCGTCAACCTGCTGCTGCGTTGGACGTTCGCTGTTCTTCTTGCCTTGTTCCGTTGCAGCCTTTACAAGCTCGCGCGCTTTTTTCAGTGCGTCCTTGTATGCCTTAACGTCGTCTTTACCAGTTTCCTTACCGTCGGCGTTCTTGAACTCTGGAGAGTCCTCGAACTTACCAGTTGCACTAGCGCCTTCGGCATCTTCCTTAGACTTTTCCGCTTCTGTGTTCAAAGCAGTGGTATCAGTCTTGTAGTCATCAAGCTTGGTACGTGCTTCATCAAGAGCCTTAAGTGCATCGTTGACGTCTTTCTGCGTTGGCTTTGCGTCTTGCGGCGTGGCATTATCATCATGCTTCTTCAAAAGCTCCTGAGCTTTGGTCAAAGCATCGTCATACGCCTTCTTGGCTGCAGCAGCCTGCTTGTTCTTGTTGTCATCAGGAACAAGCTTGCCGCCCTCTTCCTTCATGAAGTGAGGGTCAGACGCGTTGCGATACGCATCAGAAGTTTGCGTGCCTTCTGTAGGCGCAGAACCCTCTGTAGAGCCATGCTTCTTTACGCTTTCCTTAAGCTTGGTGGTGTCGGTGTTGTACTTGTCAAGCTCTTTGCGAGCATCGTCAAGCTTCTTCAACGCATCATTGACTTCCTTCTGCGTTGCAGCAGGATTCTTAAGCAATTCTTTAGCTGCATTAAGAGCGTCACCATAAGCATCTGCTGCTGCTTTAGCTGCATTGTTCTTGTCGGTATTGTCAGAACCATCATCGTTTTTGTAACTTGGCTGCGACGCGTTCTTAAACGCAGGGTTTTGATGCGTGGCCGCGTCCTCGTTGACTGACTTAAGAAGCTCATCAGTCTTGGTTGCAAACTTGTTCAACTCAGCAGCTGCGTCGTTCATTTCCTTAAGGATCTTGGTAATATCCCTATCCAGAGGCTCGCCTTTTGCATGTGCCTGAATATCTTTCAGGTAGTCCTTATCATCAAGGTTGCCGTCCTTAACAGGAATATTTGTATCAGGAATATCCTGACCAGTTGTCTTATCCTTATCCTTAGGCATCTGTTTATTAAGCGCCTGATGTAGCTTCGTTACAGCATCGTCATACTTCTGCTTAGCAGCCTTTGCCTCCGCGCTTGCATCATCTGCGGACACATTCTTGTAGGCTGGGCTGTTTTGTATTGCAAGGTCATTAAATGCAGCAGCCGAAAGTTTGCTGGTATTAGTTGCATACTTGTCGATAACTTTACGTGCGTTTTCAAGAGCCTCTTTCGCTGTTTTAATTTCTTCCGCAGTTGGCTGTTTAGACGTTTCGGTTTCAGCAAACTTTTTCTTAAGCTCCTTGGCTTTTTGATAAGCATCGTTGTAATCTTTAAATGCTTTCTTGGCGTCTTTGTCGCCAGCTTGCGCCTTATCGAAAGCGTTAAAGTATGCAGGCATAAGGTAACCAGTTACATTATCTGCAAGAGCTTTCGTAAGATCATTAGCATCGGACTTATAATTCTCATGCAGAGCATCTTCGGCCTTAGTTAATGCATCTTTAGCAGCATCCACTTCTTTTTGAGTTGCTTTGTCGTTCTTAAGAACCTCACGTGCCTTAGCTAACGCATTGTCATAGTTTTCAACAGCGGTTTTAGCAGCAGGGTCGATGCCTTTCTTCGCGGCGGCATTCTTGTAGAAGGTACTTTGCTTGCTTGCATCAGTAGTATCAGGATTATCGAAACTGAGCTTTTCAGCAGTTATCAGCTTTGACTTATCTGTTGCTTTAGCATCAAGTGCTGCTTTAGCTTTCTTAAGATCCTCAATAGCCTTGTTTACTTCCTTCTGAGAAGCGTTTGGATCCTTGGAGACCTTATCTGCTGCTGCTACAGCATCGTCGTAGGCTTTGCGCTCATCATCAGTTGCGTTTTGATAAGCTGGGTCAGCGTTTGCAATCGTTTGAGCGCCTTGATCGTTCTTACCATTCTTCACCTTGCCATTTGCCTCAATCGAGGTGTTCAAGCCGTCTTTATTAGTTGCATCACCATCAAGCTCGGCGCGTGCCTTATTAAGATTAATCGTCGCGTTATCGATGAGCGCCTTTAGATTCTCAGGCAGCTTGGAATCTTCTGTATCACCCGCCTGCTTCAAAGCCTCATTAGCTTGCTTCAACGCCTCATCATACGCCTCTTTCTTCTTGTCCGAAGCGTTGTAGTACTTCGACTCGGTTGGAACATCCTTGCCTTCAATCTTGGTAGTCTGGTGCTCGCCAACTGACTTCTTTAAATCGCTCGTCTTATGATTCGTCTGCGGCACAAAGATAACGTTGATTGCCTTTGCAGTATTTCCTGGATTGCGCCCTGATTCCATATACACGTCCTTGTAGTATGTCATTGCATACGGCTGAACGAACAAGCGCGCCTTGTAAATCTTATCCTTCTTACCAGCTACTGTTACAGGGCCAGCTTCTGGATCCCACGAATACGGTCCAGCAATCGACTGATTGTCACCGAGTTTTTCGTCGGAATGGCTCACCTTTTGGTTGCCTATCCAGTATGCACCGCTCATATTGCCCACCGAAAGCTCGCCAGTTGGCTCGTCATCTTTAAGGGCGTATTTCATGTGTGACTTTCGAGGCTTGCCATTTGAATCTTCGTGATCAAGCTGCTCGCCGCCTGTAAGATCTCACAAACCAGCTACGAGGTCCTTGCTGTCAGCACCTTTTTTCGGCGTAGCTTTGAGCAAACCAAGAATCTTTGTTGTATCAAACTCTTCTGCTTTAGTTGGGTCGTAGCGGTAAATGATAGTGGTATGGCTATCGTTGCCCCAGGATAATCCCTCATCGGAGGTGCGACCGTCAATCTTATTCTTATCCTGCTCCCACGAGACGTCATAATCTTTGCGAATATCCACCAAACGCGTGAGCTTGCCAGCCTTTACGTCAGAAGTAAACTCTGCATAGGCTTTATCGGTCTTGATCTTAACGGTAATCTTGTTTTCTTGCTGACCGTTCGAAATACCTATATTTTCATGACCAATGACAGTATCGCCTTCAACGTACGAAAGCGTAATTTGATTTACGCTGGTAAGGCCAAGATCTGTATTATTTTTGTTCGCTTCAAGAATCGACTGCTTAATGCGCGCAAGCTCTGCTTTTGAGTAGCCAAGTGGATTGTAAATAACGGTTGCTTTATCGGCTACAGGAACAGTAATCTGATCTTCCTTGAACTTCTTCAATACAAGCTCGCTGAGCTTAATCTTAGGCGCATCTTTCGCATCTACCCCATCAAAGCTAATAACAGCTTCATCTCCGACAAACGAAATCTTATCTGGAGTTACGCCGTTAATCTTTGCAAGCTTCTTTGCAATTTCTTCCTTAACTTCAGTCGAAAGATTAGTCGGATCTTCCACAATCGGCTTATCGATACGCGTGTCGTAGCGCGCAACCGTAAGCGGAATAGCTTGCGACTTAAAGCCCAAATCCGTAACCATATAAGTATTAAGAGTCTTCGAACCAGCTACATAAGAGTTTGTATCGTCAGTTTTTTTAGTATTAATATCCGCAAACTGCTTTGCATCGTAGGCATCCGAAGACTTTACGTTAAGCTTGCCATCAGTGGTATCTGTAACTCGCACCGCTTTACCATTCTCCCTGGTAAATACGCCATTCGATGCGCTTGCTGCGGCGAGCTGATCGTTCACAGACTTCTTATCGCCGCGAGCTGTTTCAGCATTAGCAGCAGAGGTAATTGCTGATTGAACCTGCTCTTCCGTAAGAGCTTGATTATATTTCAGCACAACTGATCCAGCTGTCTTTGGTGGCACAAGCGTTGCTGCACGGAATGCATTCGTTTTATAAACAGTTGTAGTACCATCTTTGGTTACGTACACAAAAATAGAACGATTCGCTGCATACTTCTCAGCTGCACCGATATCGCCATTTCTAAAAAGATTGCTCATCGTAAGAGTTGCAGAGCCGTCGTTACCCTTCTTAAACGTATAGTTGCCAGAGAAGCTCTGGTGCATAGTATCATCGCCAGAATAGTATTCAGCACCCCTCTTGCTCTTATCGTTAGTCAAACCATTGTTTTGAGCAGGGAAAATAGCAATATTGGTGATTGTTCCACCATCTTTTGGCTTTGCAAAGTTGAAAGTAACCGTGTGCGTTTCACCATCTACACTAAACGTGTTTTCTGTGCTTCCCCAGCCATACATATTAGGCATAGTTTCAGCGTTAGTCTCGTTAATATCAATCTTGGTATTATCTTTATCCGTTGTGTTTGGCTTAATTTTATTAGGATCTTGACTTTCTGTACCATTCGACGCGCGATCCTGATTTTCAGACGTAGTGCCCTCGGGGTTAACATCAGACTTACCTTCAGCCTTTACTACAGTCTGCTCAGGCTGCTTCTTAACATCAGTCGGATTATTCTGATTAGTCTCATCAGCCTGGTGCTCTTTATCAACCTTCTTATTAGAACCATCATTCTTAGCAGTTACATCCTGCGTATTTGCAGGCGTAGTCGTGTCGACAGGCGCAGAAGTAGCATCCGCAGCCATTGCAGGAGTTGCACCAAAAGCAATCGCCGCGCCAGCAATCACACCAGCAGCTCCAGCCGAAAGAGCGGCCACTTTGCGCATATCAACAGCCTTTATAACACCATTGTTGGCTGCAGAATCAAATGCATTCTTTGCAATCTTGTTGGTGTGCTTACCAGATTTTGTAGTCATTTTCCTCTTCTTTCTATTAGAACAAATAGTCAAAAAGTTTTGAACACTCTAACCACGAGCGACAAAAAGTCATAAGCCCTAAAAGTAGTTATTTAATTTTCAATAGCGCGCAACCATAAAGGAGCAGCAATCTTTAACAAGTCATTATAACATTTAGAGAATATTTTTGACACTACATAAACAAATGTTTATAGCTTTTGGAGATACATACCCCCCCCCCCCCAGGCCTTTTATTTCAAGGGTTTTTACGAGATGATTTTTTAGAAAACACTTGCGATTTTAACACGCCAGACGCCATTTTTAGCTTAATTATCTAAACATTTGTATATAAGACAACTCACACTTTTAACCCTCTGCAGCGCGCTTATGAATTCGCCGCAAGCATCAACTTTTCCGCATTTTGTACGTAATTTAGGTCAAATTTGGTACAAAGTGCGGAAGTTTTCTCCGCTTTTTGTACGTGATTTAGGCCAAATATGGTACAAAGTGCGGAAGTTTTTCCGCACTTTGTAGCTCAACACGCCGATTAGAACCACAAACGCGGTAAACCGCGCGCGCTACGCTCTAAGCGCTCATGCAAGTCGATTCGCGCAGTTACAGCGCGCTGCGAAGTAAAATCTCCTCAAGCGCGCGCTTAACCGAATCAGGCAGCGTGCACTTCCATTGCGCCCACTTAGCAACCTCTGGATGCTGCGGCGCATGCGCGTTAGTCAAGTCAACGCTTTGCTGGTAGCGGTCAAAATCGCTCTCGCTAGTGTACTCAAGCGCGCAAAGTTCACTTATAGCACTCGCGCTGCCATCAGCTTGGCGAATCGCATCAAAAGCAATCTCCTTGCCGCGGTACGGCATTTGCGCTTGTAAAAGCAACCTGTAGCAATCGCCAATCTTAGGGTCTTGCGCAATGCACAGTCCGCCATCAACAATCACGCGCACGCAATCGCCAACAGGCACATCGCGCACAGAAACAGTAAGGCTTAAGTCGCCCTCTTCGCCTTCATATAAAACTTCTACAGCTTTAGATTCAAGCTGATTTTCCCCAACAAAAACGCGAACACGCGAAAAGTCTGGGCAAGCAACGCCCTTAAACACAACGCTCCAATCGCGATTGGAAGGCAGCGAAGAAACGGCACTAGCGCATCCTTTTGCTGCATCAATCACAAACTGTGTAGATCCATTGCCATCTCGCCAAATCAACTCCATGCGCGTATCGGCAGTTTTCCCAGCGCACGCGTCTTCAAAGCGGCCATTATCTTCACGCATAACAAACTCGCCGCAATCCCCTGGGAATGCAAGAATGCGCAAAGATCGCGGATTTTCAACGCTATTAACATGCGCCGCAGCCTGCTCGCTACTTGCACAATCCGCTTCACTCGGCAAAACTTGCATTGGCACAATAGCCCCAGCGCGCGCAAACGCTGGCACGCGGTCGATTCCTCGCCAAACCTCAAATCTGCAACCCGCACCGCCGCGCGAAACGTAGCGCCTTCCGTCAAAGAAATCGTACCAATCGCCTTCTGGAAGCCAAACGGCAGTGCACCCGCGCTCAACTTGCGCGCATCCCTTGCTAACGATTGGCGCAACAACAAGCTGGCTGCCAAAACGGTACTCGTTCGGCATCTCGTACGCTGCAAGCGTTTCTGGCGACTGCCAATACATTGGCTCTACAATCGGCCTGCCGCAAACCGCCGCGCGATAGTTCATCGTATACAAATAAGGCAGCATTTGCGCGCGAAGTCGCAGCATTTTAACCATCGCATTTCGCGTCTCGGCAGGGAAGTTCCACGGCTCCTTGCCTGCAAACGGCGAGCAGCTGGAGTGAAGGCGATTAATCGGGCTAAACGCGCCGAACGCATACCAGCGCGCCTCCAGCTCATCGCATCGCACACCAAGCATATGTCCGCCAATATCGTGGCTCCACCAACCGTAGCCAATGTTGGACGCCGTAGAAGTAAAGTAAGTTTGAAAAGCCAGCGAATCCCACGTTGTTACGCTATCTCCCGAAAATCCCACTGGGTAGCGGTGCGAGCCAGGCCCCGCGTAGCGCGAGAACGTAAGCGGCCACGCGCCGCCGCGCCCCGAATCCTGGTAATGCACGTGGTTAAGCATCCAAAGCGGATCCAAGCCAGCCTGCTTTGTAACTCCGCCCTGCTGCCAGTCAATCCACCAGAACCCAACGCCTTCGCCCTCCATGCGCCGATGCATGTTTAGGTATGCTCGCAAAAATCGCGGATTTGTAAGGTCAAACTCAACTGCCTTGCCGCTTGCAGGGTCAATTCCCATATCGCTAGCAACTTGCGCATAGTCGTCTTCAAACGCGCGCACGCCGTCTCGCGGATGCAAATTAAGCGTTACGGTAAGCCCTTCGCTGGCAAGTTGGCGCAAAAACGCGCGATGATCTGGGAACAAATCGCGGTTCCACGTGTAGCCAGTCCATCCCGAACCGTACTTTGGGTCCACATCCGTTACGTGCCAATCCATGTCGATTACGGCAGTAGAAAACGGTATGCCTTCGCGCTTAAATCGGCTCATTAGCTGCAAATATTCGTCTTGACTGTACCTGTAGTACCTGCTCCACCAGTTGCTTAGCGCGAATCGCGGAAGAAGCGGCTGCGCGCCCGTAAGCTTGTAAAAGTCGCGAATCGCGCCTATATAGTTGTGACCGTAGCCAAAGAAGTATAGGTCTTTAGAGTTTTCGCCAGACACGCCGCCATCTGCCTTTGCGCGCGGCTCCACCCATGCCCCGTATGGGTTTTCTTTTCCATCAACAGCAGCCGCGTACGCGATTTGTGCCGAGCGCGAATCGTCTAAAACGGCCCACCCATCGCGAGATATTACGCCCGTTCCAAGCTTTACGGCTCCATCCGCCTCGTCCACTGTTCGCGCTGTGCCGAGCAAATTGCCGTGGCACTCGTCGCCGTAATGCCATGTGTTGAATTGCGAGCCTGGCACTCCGCGCACAACAATGCTCAAGCCCTCTTTGCTAAACGGCTGCTGGTTGTACGTGATCAGCAGTTTTTCGGTTTCGACTTCTATCCAGCCATTTTCCAAGTTTTTTACACTATATTTTGGATTAACAGATTTTGGATTAAAAGCGCGCGATGCTTCATCTTCGGTTGCTTGCGATTTTTCCGCGGCAAACTGCGCGCTGCTCTCAAAGTTTCGCCTTACAACTGTTTGCGTAGGCGCGTCTACAAATCCGCCGTTTTCGCTCCACTCAAGGCGCACAAGCGAATCCGTGATTAACGTGATTCGCCAATTTTTGCCGCTTATAACCTGCGATTCTTTTGCCTTAGCTAGCGGATTTTTAGCATAATCGTAAAAAATGTGCGCGTCTTGCACACCATGTGTCCCCCGCGCTTCACGCGCATCTTGCGATTCTTTCAATTCTTGCGGATTCAAAGTCATTTTACGCCTCTTTGCTTTGCTTTGTTACTGCTTTGCTGCATTGCTATTTTGCGTTACGTTGCTTTGCTGCATTAATTACGTTGCTGCGTTGCATCTTCCAAAATCATACAGCAAACGTTTGCATTTACAAAACGATACGCGCCGCGGAAAAGTCGCCAGCAACCGCGCCGTAAAAATTACGCCACTCTTCTAAAGACTAAATAAAAAATTAAAACATATATATAGGGACTAAAAACTAAAGACTTAAAGCTAAAGGCTTAAGATAGCACCTAAAGCAGAATCGTGAACACGCTTGCGATTACAAGCATAAGCGGATACCACGCATACATAAGCCAGCGGAATTGCTTAGTTTGCTTAGGGCCGTCGCCGTATGGACTGCGATAGTGCAGCACAGCCACGCCAACGCCTGGCGCCAAAAGCGACATAGCGCCAAACGCGCCAGCAATCAGCTCCATGCGAATCTCGTGGTTTTCCAGGAATCTAAAGATAAGAACAAATCCTAAAAGTAAAGCTCCGCCCCAAAAAATATTCTGCCTAAAGCCGACTTTCCCGAAAAGATTCCACAATATTCCTGCAACCAGGATCACTGCGATTGACGCCACTTTTTGCGCGCCCTTAAAACGCGCGCGAACCATGTCGATTCCCGAAAGCACAAAAAGCGCAATAACAAGACCAAACACTGGGTTTTGCGAGCGCATATCGAAAGCGCAGCTAAAGGTTGTAAAGTCGTACGGAACCTCGCAAATAAGAGCCAGCACAAGCAGACGGAGCGTGTAAAGGTTGAGGTTATGCGTGTTTTGATAGCCACGAACGAGCAGCCACGCATACCACGGCAGGGCCGACCAGCTTACAACTTCGCACACTACGGCAGCCGTAAGGCTCCACATGTTGGAAGTGGAAAGGCCGCCAAAAAGGTGCGGAATCACGGTTGTGCCGAACGCGCTGAGCATCATCATTACAGCGCCGAGCAGCTTGAACTTTTTGAGCGTAATCCCCATTTTTATGTTCTTGTCTGCGCGGATCTTTGGTTTTAGCGCGTCCATAATTCACCTCTTGCTCGCACGCGTGGCGTTAAGTGCGTATAACGTTGTGCGTATAGCTTTTGCCGTCATTGCAATTGTATCAAACTCAGACTTCAATCTCTGCAGTGCGCTTTTTCTTTTATCCCGCGTTTGTTCCCTTTTACCCGCATTTGTTCCCTTTTTGGCCCATTTTGTAAACAAACTCGGGCACACTTTCCCGCGTTTGTTCCCTTTTACCCGCATTTGTTCACATTTTGGTCGATTTTGGAAACAAACGCAGGAAAAAAGAAACAAAAGCAAGAACGCCATCCACGCGCTACGCTTTAAGCGATCATGCAAGTCGGAGCGCAAACAAACAGAGCGAAGGACTGCGCGCCGAGTTTAAGCGCGGAAGAATCGCAAGCAACCGCCCCAATCGAAAGCCGCGGCTGCAAAATCGCCTCTGGCGTAAGCCCTGCAAGCGCACTAAGCTCAATCGTCTCCTCATTTAATCCAGGATTCATAACCACAATAATTCGTTCTGTAGAGCATTCACCATCCGACTCAACCGACTCAACCGCGCACCGCTCGTACGCAAAACTGCGACCATCCACAGGTGCGTACAGCACTCGCCAAGTAGCATCCGCGTGCAGCGCTGCGCACTCGTGACGCAAAGCAATCAGCGCGCGCACCCAGTTAAGCAGCGAATCACCATTCTGCTCCTGCCTCAAAACCGTTGGAATCTCACCACTTTGCACGGCCTGCTTGCGCGAGTTTGCGCAAGTCCTTCCATCCGCGCGCGCTTCAACAGGCAGGTACAACTTCGACTTTGCGGCTGCAGAGAATCCAAAATTCTTGGAATCATCCCACTGCATTGGCGTACGCGTACCCGTGCGCGCATAACCGCCCTCTTTTGTAGGAATATCGCGGTATTTCATGCCGATTTCGTCGCCGTAATACACAAACGGCACGCCTGGCATTGTAAGAATCATGCCAAACGCAATCCGCCTTTCGCGCTCGCTTAATCGCGGAGCCAGTCGCGGAGTATCGTGATTGCACGTTATAAAACTAAAGTAGCCATCGTTGCAAGTGGCCTCATACTGCGGGCAATAATCGTCTAAGAATGGGCAAATGCTGCCGCCGCCGCGCGCATTAAAGTAACTGTGGTCGTGCTCGGGGCTGCTGTCTAGCGCATTATCCACATCGCGAGCCAGGCGCGCATAACCGTTAGGATTCCCATCCCATCGCCAATTCAAGTAGAAGTCCATGTCGAACCCAGCAGCCAGCGCCTGACGAGGCCTGCCCCACTCCGAAACGAAAGCAGCCTGCGGATACTCGGCCTTTACAGCACCCAGCATCTCTTGCCATGCGCGAATCGTGTTGTCTTTGCCAAGGCTTCCCTCGCCATTGTTGTCGTCGTTTTTTACAAGCGAATCCGCCATGTCTACACGGAATCCATCCGCGCCGAGCGCAAGCCAGAATCGCATAACATCAACCATTGCAGCGCGCGTTTGCGCAGCCTCCGCGGAATCTGGCGCGGATTGCCACGCGCGATCCCTATGCGCAAAGCCGTAATTTAGCGCTGGCTGGCATTTGAAGAAGTTAAGAATATACGTGGCATCTCGCTCGCTTTCGCCGCCAATAAACGGCATGGAATAGCCGCTAAACGCGCTGTCTGTCCAAATATATCGCTTGCTAAACTCGTTTTCTTGCGCGCGCGAGCTTTGCTTAAACCACTCGTGCTCTTCGCTTGTGTGCCCTGGAACAAGGTCTAGCAGAATGTGCATTCCGCGATTGTGAGCTTCGCTAAAAAGACGTTGCAAATCCTCGTTTGTGCCGTAGCGCGCTGCCACTTTTTTGTAGTCGCGCACGTCGTAGCCTGCATCCTTAAATGGAGAATCGTAGCAAGGATTTAACCAGATTGCGTTGCAGCCAAGTGATTTTACGTAGTCGAGTTTTTCGATTATGCCTGGAATATCGCCGATTCCGTCGCCGTTTGAATCGTAGAAGCTTTGTGGGTAGATTTCGTAGAATACGGCGTCGCGCAGCCATTGCGCATGTTCGTTTTGCATATTTCCCCCGTTTTGTTGGTTTTGTTTGGCGTGTATTAATTTTTGGCTTGACTTGTCTTTTTTGACTTGACTTTCGTCTTTTATTTTGACTTATCTTATCTCTTTTATTTTGACTTGACTTGACTTATCTTGTCTAATCCTATTTTACTATTCACTTTCCCGCATTTGTTCCCATTTTGAGCAAAAACGTAAACAAACGCGCAAATCGCCCGCGCGGTCTAAGCGCGCGAACGTCTTCGCTTGCGTTGAAAGCACACTGTGCTTTCAACTTTGAGCAAGCTCAGCGCTCCAAATTGCCTTCGCGCGCTACGCTACAAGCGCGAAGGCAGGTTGGAGCGCAGTCAAAATAAAATTCCGATAAATTTACTGATTTACAGAATAAAATACGACTTTTTATCAACAACAATCAGCTTTATCGGAAATTTTTCTAATAGCGCGCAACATGATTTGCCAACTACAATATATACGTGTATACTACACATTGCTTATAAACAGATTTCAACAACAAATGTGACGCTGCAAAAACGCAGCAAAACGTCGAAGTTGCGCCACATGAAATTTGTTACTATGCCACCAAAGGACATGCCAAGCTGGCATGATATAGGAGGTCAAGGATGACGAATATGAAGAAAGTGCTGGGCGCAGGCCTCGCAATCGCCACTATGTTTGGATTTTCTGCATGCGGTTCTAGCACCAACGCTGGCTCCAGCAGCAAGTCGAACCCAGTAAAGCTCACTGTATGGTCTGCTTCCGAAGATCAAAAAGCTGGCGGCTGGATTCAGACAATGGAGAAAGCCTTCCAAAAGGATCACCCAGAAGTTACTTTTAAGAATTCTGTAGTTGCCCCTCCAGATGCAGCAACAACAGTAAAGCAGGACGCTAAGGCCGCTGCAGATGTTTACCTGTTCCCTAACGATCAGATTGGTGAATTGGTAAAGGCTGGCGCAATCGGCGAGTTGAGCGATGACGCTGTAAAGCAGGTTAAGGAGCAGAACGAGGACGCTTTGATTAAGTCCGTTACTGCTCAAGATGGCAAGATGTATGGCGTTCCATACACCAGCAACACTTGGTTCATGTACTACAACAAGTCCAAGTTCTCTAAGGATGACGTTAAGTCCCTCGACAAGATGCTCGAAAAGGGCAAGGTTGCATTCGACATTGGTGGCGGCTGGTACCTCGCTGGCTTCTACCTGGATGGAAACCTCAAGTTCTTCGGCGATAGCGGCATGGATGCCAAGGCTGGAATCAAGCTTGGCGATAAGGCAGCTGCTGTTACCAAGTACATCACCAAGTTCATTCAGAACAAGAACTTTGTAATGGATGGAAACGGCGCTGGCTTGGCTGGAATCAAGGATGGCACTGTTGACGCTTACTTCTCTGGCTCTTGGGATGAAGCAGATGTTAAGAAGGCTTTGGGCGACAACTATGCCGCTGCAGCTTTGCCTAAGTTCACAACCGAAGCAGGCGAGCTTCAGATGAAGTCCTTCGTTGGCTCCAAGGCTGTTGCTTACAACCCTAACTCCAAGGCTCCAGAGATGGCTGCTAAGTTCGCTGCATTCCTTGGTTCTAAGGAATCCCAGAAGAAGGCTTACGAGCTTCAGAGCGTAATTCCTTCCGACAAGTCCCTTGCTGACGTAGTTAAGGATGATGCAGGCGCCACCGCACAGATGGAAACCATTGCTAAGACTTCTGTTGTTCAGCCAAACATTCCTGAGATGAGCGCATACTGGGATCCATCCAAGAACTTCGGTTCCGCTCTTGCTAACAAGGAAATCAACGAAAGCAACGCTGCAGCAAAGACTGCAGACTTCCAGAAGAGCTTCGACGAAGCCCTCAAGAAGTAAGCTTCTCGTCTAGTAAAAATATCTAAAAACGCAAGTAATACAAATCTTGCGTAAAAGTAAAATGCCCCGCTCCCCACACTAATGTGAATAGGGGCGGGGCGTTTTATTCCTCCTCAAAACACACTCATTGTTTATAGGAAGGGCATGTCATGACTGGCACAGCATCCATGAAACGATTCAAGCGTCGGAGCACGCCGACTTCCGAACGCTTTGCACCGTCTCCATACTCATTGCAAGAAGCAGCAAAAAATGCTGATGTCTTCTCTTGGGTTTCTCTTATTATTTTCGGCTTCGGTAATTTAGTACGACGCCAGTTTACAAAAGGCGTTATTTTCTTAGTAACTGAAATAGCTGTAATCGCCTTCTTATCTACCACTGGTGTCGAATACTTGCCAAAAATCCTAACTTTAGGCACTCATAAAGCTGGCAAGGTTAAGATTAACGGCTTCTGGCACTACACCCAAGGCGACAACTCCGTAGAAATTCTTCTTTACTGCGTTATGTCTCTTGCTGCTATTGCCGTACTAATTTTCTTGGCTACATTATCTTTGCGTAGCTCGTATAAGGCACAAAGCGCCGTTGCAAAAGGCAAAAAACCTGTTAACTTCTACGAAGATTTAAAGTCTCTGCTCGATCAAAATGCGCATGTTGGTTTTATGACTTTACCAACAATCGGCATTGTTCTGTTTACGATTTTGCCATTACTCTTTATGATTTCCATGGCATTTACCAACTACGATAGCAATCACGTTCCACTGTTCAGCTGGGTTGGTTTACAGAACTTCTTTGATATTGGCAACTCAAACAGCTTGATTAACGCTAAGGTCTTTGTGGATGTGTTGATTTGGACCCTTGTTTGGGCCTTCTTCGCTACATTCCTTAACTTCTTCTTCGGCATGTTTATGGCAATGATTATCAACAGACGCACAACCCGATTTAAGGGCTTGTGGCGTACCTGCTTCTCGTTGACAGTTGCCGTTCCACAGTTCGTGTCTTTGCTTGTTATGCACAGCATGCTTCAGCGCGAAGGCGCCATTAACCGTCTTCTCATTGCTTCGGGTTGGATTCATTCCCCACTGCCATTCTTCCAGGATGCTACTTGGGCAAGGGTTACCGTTATTATAATCAACCTTTGGGTTGGTATTCCTTACACAATCATGCAAATCACTGGTATTTTGCAAAACGTTCCAGCAGAACTTTACGAAGCAGCAGAACTTGATGGTGCAAGCTGGTGGCAGCGCTTTATGAACGTTACTATGCCATACATCTTCTTTGTTATGACACCATACTTGATTACAACGTTCACTGGCAATGTTAACAACTTCAACGTTATTTACCTCTTGTCTGGTGGCGACCCATCGTCGCTCACATCTTCGGCAGGTAAGACTGATTTGCTTATCACCTGGCTGTACAAGTTGACTGTTGATAAGAGCGATTACAGCATGGGCGCCGTGATTGGCATTATGACATTCATCGTGCTCGCTGTTGTAGCACTGCTTACATATCGCAACTCTGGCTCCTACAAGAATGAGGAGGGATTCCGGTGAGTAATAAAGATAAAGTTATGCAATCTACTTCTAATAAAAAAGAGCAAGTAGTACATAGTGTACGTAGCGTTCCGTTCTGGCGCGATCAACGAGTTCGTCGCATATTCGGAGATGTTGTTGCACACTTGTTCTTGATTCTTATGTCTATTGTTTGGCTCACCCCAATCGCATGGATATTCTTGGAAAGTTTCAACAAGAACACTGCTCCATATCAGACTACGTTCTTCCCTACCGAGTACTCGTTTAATAACTATATTCAGTTGTTCACTCAGCGCGAAACATTTGATTTCCCACGCATGTTCTTAAACACTTTGATTGTGTCTATCTTCGTGTGCATTATCTCTCTGTTCTTTGTGCTCATAGTGGCGTTCTGCATGTCTCGCTTACGCTTCCGCGGACGCAAGACGTTCATGAATATTGCATTAATCCTCGGTATGTTCCCATCCATCATGGCCGTTATCGCTATCTACTTCATCTTGAAGGCATTCGGCTTAACAAACGGCGGAGTGGTTTTAATCTCTTTGATTATCGTCTACTCTGCTGGTAGCGGCATGGGCTTCTACGTTATGAAGGGCTACATGGATACGATTCCAAAGTCTTTGGACGAGGCCGCCTACTTGGATGGCTGCACAACTTGGCAAGTATTCTATAAGATTATTCTTCCAATATGCAAGCCTATGATTGTGTTCCAGGCTATTACTAGCTTCTTGGGACCATGGGTTGACTTCGTTTTGGTTAAGACTATTGCTCGAACTGCAGATAACTACACTGTTGCTGTGGGCTTGTGGCAAATGCTACAAAAGGAATACATTAATCACTGGTTCGCACGATTCTCCGCTGGAGCTGTGTGCGTTTCCATTCCAATCGCAATCCTGTTCATTGTTATGCAACGATTCTACGAAGAGTCGATGTCTGGCTCTGTTAAGGGATAGTAAGCTCTGCATTAATTGTAGAGTTTGGTGAAATATGGGGGCCGAGCGTTAAAAGCGTTTCGGCCTTCGTATTTTATGCTAAATAATTTAATAAAATACAAAAGGATATATTCATGACGTTCCCACCTTCAACACAATGGCCAGTTTATTCGGGGCAGCTCGGATTCTCGCTTAACGAAAAATCGACCACATTTACGCTTTGGGCGCCAACAGCATCGTGCGTAACACTGCGACTTTTTGAAACAGGAAACAACAGTGAACCTTTCAAAACACGCGATTTGAAGCCATTGCGCGACGGAGCATGGAGAACGTCAATATTGCAAAGGCTAGATGGCGTATACTACGACTTTCTTGTTACTTTTGCAGACGGAAAAGTGAATCGCACAAGCGACCCTTGGGGCGTGGCTAGTGGCGTAAATGGCGAACGCAGCCTTGTTATTGACGAGGATCGCGTGGCTCCTGCAGGGTGGCACAAAGACAAATCGCCAGAATTTGTGCGCCATGCAACTGTTGTGTGGGAAATGCACGTTGAAGACTTTAGCAGCAATGCAAATGGCGGATTTAAGCCAGAACACCGCGGTCAGTATCTTGCTTTTACAGATTCGCATACAACTTTAGATTCAGATAGCAATTTCCCTACTGGAATCGACTATCTTAAAAAACTTGGTGTAACTCACGTTCAACTAATGCCAATCTACGATTTTGCGACTGTGGATGAGGTTGCGATTTCGTCTGCACGCGAAGATGGCAAAAGCGTTGATTCGCTTTACAATTGGGGCTACGATCCGCACGCGTACAACGTGCCAGAAGGCGCGTATTCGAGCAACCCATATGACGGAACGGCAAGAATCCGCGAGTGCAAGGCGATGATTGGCGCTTTGCATAAGAATGGCATGCGCGTAGTGATGGATGTTGTTTATAATCACATGTTTGAAGCAGCGTCGAACGCGTTTGAAAGCGTTGCTCCTGGCTATTTTTGCAGGCGCAAGGATGACGGCGGATTTGCAAACGGATCGGGCTGCGGAAACGAAATGGCTTCCGATCATCCAATGTTTAGGCGTTTTATGATTGAGTCCATTTTGCATTGGGCGCGCTGCTACCACGTGGATGGCTTTAGGTTTGACCTTATGGGCTTAACGGACGCGGAAACGTTGAACATGATTCGCGCAGAACTAGATAAGCTTGATGGCGGCAAAGATATTCTTATGTATGGCGAGCCGTGGGGTGCGGGCGCTGCAGCTGTAGCCGATGATTGCCCTATGGGAGATAAAGCTGGGCGCGGCTTCCTTGATTCTAGAATCGGCTGGTTCAGTGATGAGTCTCGAGACACGCTTAAGGGCAATGTTATGGATCATCACGACCGCGGCTATGTAAACGGCAACGAGTTTTGGACTGCGGATCCTGTGCGCAATGCGTTTAACGGTTGGCGTGGTATGCCTTGTGCTGGTAAAAGTGTTGGCCAGATTGTGCAGTATGTTTCTGCTCACGACGATTTGACTTTGTGGGATAAGCTGTGTATTTCCATGCGCGAAAACGCAACTAGTGGCGATTTTGACGCAAGCGATCCAAACAGCGTTGCAGACATCTTCAGCGCTAATATTCTTAGCTCTGGCATAATTTTGTGCTCCGCTGGAATGCCATTTATGCTTGGCGGCGAAGAGTTTGGCCGCACTAAGCACGGTTGCGATAATTCCTATAATCGCGGCGTTATTATGAACCAGCTTGATTGGTCTAGAGCTAAGCGATTCCAGCCGCTTGTAGACTGGTATAGCGCTCTTATAAAACTTCGCGCTAAGAACGCTGATTTCTACGATGCACAGCACACTCGTCTTAACGCATCCGATAATTCCATTCTTGCGGAGCAAATCGGAAGCGACTTGATTGTGTGCGCTAATCCTATGAAGGATGCTCGCGCAACGGTTGATTTGCCTGAACCTTGCGCAAGCGGCAAGGAATGGAGATTTGTGCTGGACTCCAGCGAGTACTTTGATAGATGGATTGGTAGCGCTTCTGGCAGCCGCGCATCAATGCTTTGCGATGATAATGGCGATACGCGTGCCGTTCATATTCCGCCGCGTACATTCGTTGTGTTGAGTCGCAAGCGCGCTTAATTGCTCGAGTTTTTTTAGCGCTCGAATCGCATTTTATCCCGATTTTGTTCCCCTATTCTTGTGATTTGGAAACAAAGTCGGGATTATTTTTTGATTATTTTTGGATTATAGTTGAATATTATATTTTCGAATACTGAGTCGAATACTGAGTCAAATACTAATATTTCAAGGCAAAACCTTGTAATTTCCTTAATTGTTCCTTATAAATTGCCAAAGTGAGCGAATTATTCCTGCTGTTCTGCTAGAATCATTTTTAGACTTTATACCCCCCTTGCGTATATTCGCGATGGTGGAGAGGAGAAAGTTCAGTAACAAGACAGAGACGCAAAACTTAATAAACAGTTAGCGCTTTGATCTTACAACTTGATAATTAAACAAATATCCCCACCCCCCAAACCTAAATGATTTGAAGAATGAGGTAAATATGAACGCTAAGATTGCAGCCGCCATCTCTTTGGGAGCAAGCTCTTTGGCTCTTATTGGAAGCATAAGCATTGCAAACGCAGCAAACGCCGCCGACACGGCTACAACCTTGACGCAAAATGTGAAAACCGCAAGCGCAGCTACAGTTTCTGCTGCTGCACAAGCTAGCGAAGGCTTTGACCGCGTAAAAGTTGTTACTGTTGATCCGCAAGGCGATTCTGGCGCTACTGGCGCTGCTACTGGCAAGACGCAGCAAGGTGCAGAAGTGGCTAATCAAGAAAACTCCAACTCTGTTACAGACGAGCAAGTAGAAAAAGATTTGCAAAAGATTATAGATAAATTTACGAATCTTCAAAAAAATCCTATTATCACAACCGAGTTTGAGAAAAAATTAGAAGCAGCAACTCAAAATACAAATGCTGCTGACACTGAATCCCAAAAAGCTTCAACAGAAGTTGATAATGCAGAAAATGATACTAAAGAGAAAATTCAATCAGCTATAAACGCCGTAAATAAAGCTGAAGCTAAAGTAAAAGAAGCTCAAAAAGAAATTAAAAGCGTAGAAACTGACTTTGATGCAGCAAAGAAAAGATTCGAAGCACTAAAAAGCGAAATAGAAGCGATTAAAAAAAGAAATAGAGAAGTCTTTAGAGCACCTAAACAGTGGAAACAGTGAAAGCTTCAAAAACAGACTAAATAATACAGGTCCTCTTTTTGACGAAACCGACAAGTCAATTATTAAAAGCAGCTCAGCTATTGAAGTCGCAAAAACTAAGCTAAATGGTGCTTTAAAGAAACTTACAGCTTCTCTTGAAAAGGGCCAAAAGGCGCTACAGGCAAAGCAGCAGAACGCTCCAGCTCCTGCCCCAGCAGAGCCACAGCAGCAAGAGAAGAATCAAGCTCCTGCAGAGCCAGAGAAACAAACCACTCCTACTCCTCCAGCGCCTCCAGCTGCCCAAAAACCACAGGCTAAGCAGCCAGAAAACAAAGTGAAGGATAGCGATAGCTCTGCTCAAGGACACTTTGCAGGAAGCACCGCTAAGCAAAATGGTGGCAATTTGAGTGTTGTTCCAGGTGTAGGCTCTATGGAAGCAGCTCCTTCTGCTCCACAGGCTGCCCCTAAGCACAGTGCTGCTCCAGCGAACCAAACGGAGCCTGCGAATACAGCTAAAGCTGCAGAAGAACTCGTAGAAAACGCTACCGATAAGTCGCAAGCAACCGCACAAACTCCTGCACGCACGCCTCGTGCTGCAGCATCTGCTGCAGCTCCTGCATCTGCTCCTGCAGCAAGCTCCGCAACCGCAACAAAGAGCGAAGAGTCCAAGAACACATCTAACGATTCCGCAAAAGATGAAAATCAGAAGGAATCCGAAGATTCCAAGAACGAAGACTCCAAGAACGAAGACTCCAAGAGCGAAGACAAGAGCAGCGATAAGAGCGCTCAGGCATCTGGCGCAAACAACGGTGAGCACGCCGCTGGCAACAACACAACGCTAATCGCAGCTGTTGCTGGCAGCATCACTGCTGGAATCGCAGCAATCGGCGCTGGTTGGCACTTTATGCGAATCCGTCGCAAGTAAGTAGCAACTAGCAGCAAACATGCGCGAATAATCGCAAATAATCGCAAATAACAAAACCGCAGTTGGCATTTAGCTTTCTGCGGTTTTTGCATACTCAAGTCACACAAATTACCCTAAAGTCACATAAGTCACCCCAAAATCGCCAATATTGCAAACGATATCAATACTTAATATAATGGTTAGCTAGAGCGTGCCTCAATCCAGTGATGTGTTGAGAACCGCACCCTTTAGCATCGTTTGCAATCAATTCGATGCTCGTACATGTGCCACGATTAACAAAGGAGCATCATGAGCACAACAGACAATGGCACAACTAATGGCAAAACAAAGGCTGCCACGACTGTGCCCGTAGAAGAAAGCGCAGAAAGGCTTGCTCGCCCACTAGTTAAACTTGCAAAAGCATGCGGAGTTGCAACTTTCTACATAGACCAACTAGGCGACTATACGGAAATTACGGACGAAGCGCTTGTAGGCGTTCTAGACGCGCTGGGCTACCCTGCAACCACAAGCGAAAACATTGAAAACTCACTAAAACGCGTTCAAGAAAAGCGCGATAGCGAGCTGCTGCCACCAACCGTGGTGTGCTTTATTGGCGCAAAAACGATTGTTCCTATTCATGCTGAAGAAGCCACAAGCAGCCCAGAAAAAATACATATAACGCTTACGCTAGAAGATGGGTCGGAATACGAAGAGCCTCTTAACAACTTTGAAACAAGCGAAGAAGACGGATTAACTCTTGAACTTCCGCAAGACTTGCCAATGGGCTACCACACTCTTCTTGCAAAAGTCGAAGATAAAAATGGCAAAACCATTGCTCATGCGCAATCAACTTTGATTTGCGCGCCAGCAAAAATACCACTTCCGCAAAGCGTTCAAGAACGGCATCGTTGGGGATACATGACTCAGCTTTATTCCGTGCGCTCAAAGGAATCTTGGGGAGTTGGCGATTATGGCGATTTGCGCAGACTGCTTAAAGACGCAGGAAACATTGGAAAAGCAGACTTTATGCTTATAAACCCGATTCACGCATGCGCGCCAGTGGCACCTTTGGAGCCTTCGCCGTACTTGCCAGAATCGCGCAGGTTCTTAAACGTTACATACATTCGTCCGCAAGATATTCCAGAGTACGCGCAGCTTAGCGATAGCCAGCGCAAAGAGGTGGAGATTTTGCACGAGGGCGTGGAAGCGCTTAATAACAATCCAAATCCAATGGACATTAACGCCGCGTGGAACGCAAAACTTCCAGCCTTAAAGATTATTTTTAAGCAGCCTAGAAGCGCCGAGCGCGAGCAGGATTTCGCAGACTTTAAGGCGCGCTCTGGAGAAGACTTAGACGCTTTTGCTACTTGGTGCGTAGCTTTTGAAGTTTGGGGCGCTCCTTGGGGAGATAATCTTTGGTTTGATACAACTGGCAAAGGCACTCCTCAAATAGACATGCTTAGACGAGATCATGCTGATTTGCTTGAGTTCCACCGCTGGCTGCAATGGATTGCAGATGAACAAGTTGCTGCTGCTCACGCCGAAGCTAAGGCTGCAGGAATGGCGATTGGACTTATGCAAGACATGGCTGTTGGCGTGCACGGATACGGCGCAGACGTGTGGTGGAGCCCAGAGCGCTTTGCTAACGGCGTTAGTGTTGGCGCGCCACCAGACTTCTACAACCAGCAGGGTCAGGATTGGGGCCAGCCGCCATTTGATCCTAATTACTTAGACGAGACTGGCTACATTGCCTACCGAGACATGGTTCACAACGTGTTCTTGCACGCTGGCGCAGTTCGCATTGACCACGTTCTTGGGCTTTTCCGCTTGTGGTGGATTCCGCAAGGCCAGGGCGCAAAGAACGGCGCTTACGTTTACTACAATGTGGACGCAATGCTTGCAGTTCTTAGTATTGAAGCCACTCGCGCAGGCGGATTGGTGATTGGCGAAGACCTTGGCACTGTTCCAGCGTACGTTTCCAAGGTGCTTGCTTCGCATGGCATTCTTGGAACTGTTGTTGAATGGTTTACGCATAATGATGAGGCCGAAAAAGCGGCTAAAAAGGCTGGAAAGAAGGAAATCATATTTGCAAATCCTTCTACATACCGCGAATACGCTTTGGCATCTGTTACTACTCACGACATGCCTCCTACAGCAGGCTATCTTGCGTTTGAGCATGTTAAGATTCGCGAAGAGCTGCACCTTCTTACCGATTCTGTAGAAAGCTTCCAAAAGGCTGCTAGTGCGGAGCGAGACGCCATGATGAAGATGCTTTTTGATGGCGGATGGATTAGCAAGGATGCTGCCGAAAACGTAGAAGGCCATGTGCAAGAGATTGTAGAAGCTATGCACGCGATTATGCGCACTTCCCCATCTTTGCTTTTGCAAGTGGCACTTGTTGACGCAGTTGGCGAAAAGCGTTCGCAAAATCAGCCTGGAACCAGTACGGAGTATCCAAATTGGCGTATTCCTCTTGCAGATAAAGATGGAAACGTTGTTCACACAGGCGACGTTTTTAAGTCTCAGCGCGTACTCAATATGGCCGCGATTATGCGAGGCGAAAAAAATTAACCAATAAGCGCAAATAACTGTAAAATTACCACCAAAAAATGTAAAAAGAAAGGTTGAAAATACTTGCAAACACTTGAATTAAGAGTATAATAAATATTGATTGTTACTCATGTAGTAACTTCTTTCTCTCTCGCATAGCGCGTAGGTCGCCTGTAGACACGGCTTACGCGCTATGTTTTTGATGTCCTAAGTGAGGCGAGCATCTATGGCGATGTTCGCCTCACTGCGTATTAGCCGCAACGTACTTAGCAAACACGCGCTCCAAAAGCGGCGTGTGAAGCATAATCAAAGACCCCCACCCAAGCAAAATCAACAGCGGTAATCCTTGCAAAAAATACCTTAGAGAAAGGTATACGAGCGCAAAGAACACGCAATCAAGCAAAAACATCATAAGCGTTGTGCTAGCGTAGCTAACGCCAAAAATCAGCGAATTAATAAGAGTTCTGCCAATCGAGTTTTCAAATCGCGCTTGCAATGCAAACACCCACTGCGCAACCAGAATCCACAATATGCTAATCGCAAACTTTATTATTAAAAGCGGAGTAAGTTGCAAAAAAATCCAAGACCATATAATTACAACTAAAAGTGGCCCTAAAATAAGCCAAATAATAGTTGCCTTAACAAAATTATTCTTAAACGACTTAAAGTAGATTGCTGTTGTGTGCGCCTCGCCACGCTCAATCCGTCTAGCTGTCTCGTGAGCGGCCGTAATAGACGCTCCAACCGTTACAAGCGGAATGCTGGTAATAATCATTAGAACAGTGAGCCAGACCGCATCTGCAAACGATTCCATTCCTTGAGCGAACTTAGAATCAGGGCTTCCAAAAGAGATCATTACAACTACTCCCACCTAATTAAGCAAACTTAAACAAATCTAAAATAACAATACACTATAAGATACGCTTAAACACAAAGATACGCTTAAACACAAATGATGGTGGCTGCAAACACTTGCAACCACCATCATGCATGCCGAGATTCGAAGGAGAAAAAACCTCAGCCCTTTACCGCACCTGCCATAACACCTTTAATTATGTACTTCTGGCAGATTAGGTAGAAGACTATTATTGGAACAATTGCCATAACCAGGCAGCCCATCATTGCACCCATTTCAACAGAGCCATATCCGCCCTTCAAATATTGAACTGCAATAGAAACCGTCTTGTACTTGTTCAAATCCAAAGTGAGGTATGGAAGAAGGAAGTCGTTCCAAATCCACATTGTTTGCAAGATAGAAACGGATATAATTGCAGGCCTCATAATAGGAACAATAATCTGGAAGAATATGCGCGGCACAGAAGCGCCGTCAATCATTGCAGACTCTTCCAACTCTTGAGGAATGCCCTTTACAACGCCCGTGAAAATAAACACAGCCAAGCCTGCGCCAAAGCCAAGGTAGATAATCCACAAGCCCCAAGGGGTATTCAATCCAAGCTTTGTAGTGATGTTGGAAAGAGTGAACATAACCATTTGGAATGGCACAATCATGTTGAACAAGAACAACACGTAAAGCAGCTTTGCAGCCCAATTGTTAACTCGCACAATCCACCAAGCGCACATAGAAGTGCAAAGCAGAATCAAAGCCACAGCGCCAACTGTTACAACAATTGTCCACCAGAAGCTCATCAACAAATTCGTGCGATTAATGCCAAGAACGTAGTTATCAAAACCAATAAACGACTTTGGAGTAAGTGAAAATGGCTCGCTAGCAATATACACCTTTGACTTAAAGGAGTTCATAAACACTAACGCGATTGGGAAAATCCACAGCAAACTCACTACAGCAAAAAGCGTGGTCCAAAGCACAGGATGCTTAGTCTTCTCGTTCATGCTGCCACCTCCTTAGACGTTGTCAACCTGTTCTGAATCAAAGCAATTACAGCCACAATAATGAAGAATATGACTGCCTTAGCCTGACCAACACCTTCACCATTGAGTCTTCCATAGAATGTGTTGAAGATGTTCAATGCAAGCATCTCCGACTTTCTGGAAGGAGCACCATTAGTCAACGCCAAGTTCTGATCGAATAGCTTGAATCCGTTTGTAACCGTTAAGAACGTGCAAACCGTAATAGAAGGCATCATAAGCGGGATTGTAATCTTAAACAGCGTCTGCGTTGGGCTTGCGCCATCAACGGCAGCTGCCTCAATAACGTCTCCTGGAAGCGCTTGTAAGCCAGCAATGTAAATAATCATCATGTAGCCGATTTGCTGCCAGCATATCAAAAGAACCATGCCCCAGAATCCGTACGTTGCAGAATACGTAATAGCACGGCCAAAATAGCCCAAGATGCCATTAAGCACTACCTGCCAAACGTAGCCCAGAACAATGCCACCAATCAAATTCGGCATAAAGAATACCGTACGGAATAGGTTGGAGCCTTTGAACTTTTTTGTAAGCATGTAAGCAATTGCGAATGCAATAACATTAATAACAATTGTTGTTACAACCGTAAAAGCTGTTGTAAATACTAGCGAATGAAGGAAGTGCGGGTCTCGCAAAGCCTTGCGATAATTGCGGATTCCAACAAACTTTCCGTCAGTAACAGTGTGGAACTTAGTAAAGCTAAGATACACGCCCATTACAAATGGCACTAAAAAGCCAATTACAAATGCAGCAAACGTTGGTAGCGCGAATAACGCCCACCATTTGCGTATTGCTTTTCCACTCATATTAATCATGATTCGTCACTTTCTCCTCCTTGAGTACGCGCCTGTACGAGCGGCCGCGCTCGAACCAATACTTTTATCTTACTACATGCAACCACAATGTCAAACGTTGTCATTTTTTGCATGTCGCAACTTAAGAAGGCAAAAATCAAATGTGAAAAAAATCCCTATTTTTGGCGATTTTACGGCAAAACCTGCTATTATTGTTCGTATTGCAAACGTTTGTGTAATGAGCGCAAATAAGCACGTGAAAATTCTCATATGCAACACTGCTCATATACTAGCGTTGTATATGTTTCAACAATATTAATGAAGATATTGAGTAAACATTTTGCTGCGCGAATAAAGGAGTTCAAATGCCAGCTAATATTCAAGACGTGGCCGATCAGGCGCATGTATCTGTATCTACTGTTTCTAGATCTTTTACGCGCCCAGACTTGGTTTCCGCAGCAACGCGCAACAAAGTATTAGCTATTGCCGAAAAACTAAACTTTTCAATATCTAGATCCGCAGCAGCACTAAAATCTGGCAAAACACTAAGAGTTGCACTTCTTCTTAGCGACAGCATTCGGCTATGGTTTAGCGCGTCGATTATACAAGGCCTAAATCAAGTTCTTCACCCCGCAGGCTACGACCTTTCAATCTTCCAAATATCCAGCAGCCAAGAGCGCGCAGAGTTCTTTAGCATGCTGCCAACTCGCCGAAACGCAGACGCTGTAGTCGTTTGCTCCTTCGACGTAAACAAGTCGGAAGTTGCTTCTCTAAAGGCCACAGGCGTGCCAGTCTTAGGTATAAACTGTTTGAATCCTATGGATTGCGATTTTGACGCAACGATTAATATAGACGACGATCAAGGCGCGCGACTTATGGCACGTCATCTTATTGGACTAGGGCACAAAAACATTGCCTACATTCGCACAAACCGCGATATCTCACTGCATTTTAGCGTTTTGCAGCGCTACCACTCTTTTATTGACGAATGCAAAATCAACGGCATTACGCCTACAGAAATCGTTGCCCCCGAAGGATTAGACAGAATAAGCTCAATCGTCTCTTCGCTTTTAAGTAACGTAAATGTTCCTACGGCGATTGCCTGCCAAGAAGACGGCATAGCAATTCCGCTTATGTTTCAGCTTTCTAGAAGCGGATACAGCACAGCTGGAGACGTTTCGATTATTGGTTTTGACGATAGTTTTTACGCTAGAGAAACAGGGCTTACGACTATTCGCCAAGACCCTGCAGAAATGGCAGCAGACGCAGCAAAAATAACTTTGTCTCTGATTAATGGCGATTATTTAAGCGAAGAATGCAAATATATTACCATTCCAGCACAGCTTATAGTTAGATCGAGCACAAGTCAGCTTGAAAACAATTAAGGTCATTCTTAGACTAAAGTCATTCTTGTCTTAAACTAAGGTCATTCTTACAACAAAGCGATATATCAAGCATATCCCACTCAAACATATCCCACTCAAACATATCCCACTCAAACATACCCTACTAAGATAATTCTCAAAACAAAAAGAGCCTCAAACCATTAGGCTTGAAGCTCTTTTACTTGCCACTAATGCACTGTGCTAATGCAATTACAAAAATGACATATATTAAATTATGAATTTAATAATCCAGTTTTAACCCAATTCTTAGGATTAATCGGATTAATCCTGATCTTCGTGAGCTTGAGCAACTTCCTTAGCCCAATTGTCAACGAAGGCGCTCTTAACCTTATCCCACTTGCCAGTGCCCTGAGCATACTCAAGCAAAGCGGAGCCAAGATCGTTCTTCCAGTTGTCAGATGGCATCATAGTGAAGTTCCAGCTTACAGGAGTCTTGCCAGACTGAGCATCTTCAACAGCAGCAGCAGTCAAAGGATTATCAGACTTTACATCTGCAAAGCTCTTGAACGGAGTGGTGAAGCCCATCTTCTTAGACATAGCTTCCTTGCCGTAATCAGAGGTAAGAACCCACTTCAAGAAGTCCTTGGTTGCCTTCTTGTTAGCATCCGAAGTCTTCTCGTTAATGCACCAGTAATTCTCGGAACCAGTGGCCAAGCCTTGCTTCTCTTCGCCCTTAGCGCCAATGTAGATTGGGAGCATGCCAAGGTCTTCGGCCTTCATGCCAGCCTTCTGCAAGTCGGTCCAAGCCCAAGTACCATTCTGATAGAACACAGCCTTACCAAGCGAGAACTCGGAGTTTGCATCCTCGCCAGTCTTAGAGCTGAGCTGAGTTGCAGGAGTGGTGGAATCAGTAATGTAAAGATCGAAGATCTTCTTGTAGCCATCAAGGAACGTGCCCTTAATCTTTGCTGGCTGCTTGGTAACCTTGTCTGCCTTGAACTCGTAGTACAGAGGAATGTTTGCAAGGTGAGTCTTAAAGCGCCAATCAGAGCTGGAATCGAAGCCAGCGGAAGTGAATGCGCCATCAACACCAAGCTCACCCTTACGAGCCTGAATATCGTCTGCAACAGCCTTAAGCTTATCGAAGGAGTTAATCTCTTCAGCAGACTTTACCTTAGCATCCTTAAGCTCCGTGTACTTCTTTAACAAAGCCTTGTTGTAAATCAAGCCGTAAGTTTCCATTGCGTATGGAACGCCAACAACCTTGTCTCCATCCTTAAGAGCAATATCCTTGTTTTGAAGCTGCTTGTAAAGCTCGGTATCCTTAAGATCTGCAGTGTAATCCTTCCAGCTTGCGTAGCCAACAGGACCATTCACCTGGAACAGTGTAGGCGCTTCGTCGCCCTTGCTGATTTCGCTCTTAAGCGACTGCTCGTAAGTGCCAGAAGCAGCGTTCTGAACCTTTACAGGAATGCCAGTCTTCTTGGTGTATTCCTTAGCAACTTCCTTCCACTGATCAGCAGATTCTGGCTTGAAGTTAAGGAAGTATACCTTGCCCTTATCGGAAGAATCCGAAGAGCTAGAACCACATGCAGCGAGCGCACCGAATGCCATTGCTGAGCAAGCTACAAGCGCAATTGTTGACTTAATTGTACGATTCATCATCGAACCTTTCTCCTATGCCGTCGGCCTACCTTTTGGCCGCCGCACCTCTAGGTGCCCTTTCGACAATTTTTATTATGCCTCAAATTCAAAGATATTGCAAACGATAGCAGTGTTGATATTATGGCGTGTCGCATAATCTACAACAATCACAAATCAGCAATTCCAGCGAACGATTACACGATCGCCCTTATAAGTTCCAAGAGCGCTGTAATGAGCGGTATCTAGTCGAAGCAAGCGCGCCTGCTGTGCATCTACACCAAGCCATCTGGTTGCTAAAATCCTAAGAATGTGCGCGTGAGCTACAATAATCACATCTTTGCCGCTTTTAAGTTTTGGCAAAACAGAGTCGATTATTTTTTGAGTACGATTAGAAACTTCTTGTAAAGATTCGCCATTAGAACGCACGACTTTTACTGTTTCGCCACTTGGAAGAATCTCTTGGCAAGAATCCTGCATAAAATCTGGAAGAGCTTTAGGGCCATCCTTCCAAACATCCCATGACTCAACACCGCTTAGAGCGGACACATCTTTTCGAGTGCGCCCCTCTGCACAGCCGTAATCCCACTCGGCAGCATATTCTAGCGGCGTGCAATGCGTAAATCCTGCCAACTGAGCTGTTTGACGAGCACGAACAAGAGGGCTTACAAACTGGCAATCCTCGCTAAAACCGTTTGGAAAAGCTTGACGAATCCTGGCGCCTGCGCTTATAGCTTGATTGCGGCCAACTTGCGTTAGTGGAATATCGGTGCGGCCCGTGTGCTGTCCAGATTCACTCCAAGCAGTTTGACCGTGGCGCAAAAGAACAAGTCTGCCCTCGGGAGCTCCGCCACAAGTTGCTGGAACGTCTTGAATCTCGTACGAATCCGTTGTATCTGTTGCATCCGTTGTGCACAAATCGCCATTAACTTCAATGTCAATATTGTTCAAACCGTTCAGCATACCCAACGCCGCCTTAGCACCACCATTCTTAGCTTGCGCTTGGTGCATTAACGCAAGCATTCATCAAGCGGCTTCGCTGCCAACTTGTTCACTCGTACATTTATAACACTTTTATAACACTTTTACATGTCAATTTCTAATTGGTATTTCGTTGCCATTAATATAAAAACATGACGTCAACTCAAAGCAACGCACAGAACAGCGAGCAAAATAATACGCAAAACAACGCGCAAAATGCATATGCGAATCAAACTATTCAAACGCTTCTTAATCGCAGATCTATACGCGCTTTCAAAAATGAGCCGATTGGCGAAGATATTGCAAAAACGTTGGAAGAAGCAGCACAGCGCGCAGCTTGCAGCCAGTTTTTGAACGATTGGTCTGCAATCAAAATCACTAGCAAAGATCTTAAACAAAAACTTTCCCAGCTTGGAAATCAAACTTACATAGCAACAGCGCCACTTTTGTATGTTTTTATTATTGACCAGCACAGAAATGCTGCTATAGCACGTAAAAACGGCATTGATGCAGACGGAAACGATTTTACTCTTAAAACAGGCTACAGATTCTCGCAGTCGCAAAACGACGCTGTTCTTGCACTACACGCAATGGAAACAGCCGCGGAATCGCTTGGACTCGGTTGCGTAATCCTTGGTTCAATTTTGAATAATATTCCAGATTTAATTGAACTTTTGAAGTTGCCAAAATACACGTATCCAGTTCTTGGGCTTGCAATTGGCAAGCCAGATCAAAGGCCAGAATTAAAGCCGCGCATGGACTCGAGTATACAATTCTTTGAAAATGAATACCCTAGCAGCGATGATGTTTTGCTTGAAAAACTTGCAGAATTCGATGAAAGAGTGCATAAATACTACGATTTACGCAATGCAGATAGGCCAGTGGACGCTTTCAGTGCACAAATCGCAAAGCTTGCTGTAGATTCTGGGGCCAAAAACCACAGTTGCGAATCGCAGCTTAATGCGCAAGGATTTACTTTCAAGTACTGATTTATTGACTTGCTGATTTATTGATTTTTAAGCATTAATTACTAAGCAATAATTATTTAACGAAGACGCGGCTTATATCCGCGTTTTCTAGACTTAGGTTTGGTTGTTTCAAACCGCGAGCGCATATCGCAATACTTACGAATCGCAGGATTTGAATGCGTTAAATGCCAACTTCCACAATAATCGCATTTATAAACCCACAGCTTTGCTCCGCGTTCCGTAAAACTTTTATCCGCTGCCATAAGAGCCTGCCCTTTGTTGGCATACATTATTTTTTGAGTAGATTCACATCTGCGCGGAGTAAAGAAATACATGTAACCCATAGTATCACCGCAACAAACTGCGACGATTAGCAAACAATCATATTCCAGCAAATCAAAATAAGTTCAATTTAATGTCTTTTTAGTTCAATTCTTAATGATTACTCAGCCAGAATTTTGTCAAAATTCAAAATAAATTCAATTTTATGCTTGCAAAATGAGTTTTGACGCGTAAAATTGTCTTTTAATCGCCTCAAAGTTCAATTTATAGCTTCTATTTTGAACTTTGTTGTAAATTTGTTCAATTTAAGAATGCTGATTTTATGAGCTTCTATAAAATGGCATAAAGAAAGACGGATTATGGCACAAAATTTTGCAAACGACCTTAAAAAGGCCATGAAAATCAAAGGATACAAGCAGATTGACGTAATCGAGCTTGCAGCAAAAAGCGGCCATAAGCTTGGCAAAAGCCAATTAAGTCAATATTTAAGCGGCAAAACTGAACCTCGCAAAGACGTGCGAGATATGCTTGCACAAATTCTTGAAATTAGCGACGACGGAATCAAAGGTGGCCATTATTGCGCAAAAACCGCGCAAAAGTCGCAAGCAGATTGCAGCGATCAGCACGAGGAAAATCGCCCATTAACAGAAGATGAGCTTTCTGAAGCACTCAAAAATAGAAACTTCAACAAATCCACCAAACTTGAGCACGTGCTCTACGACGTTCGCGGCCCTGTTGTAGAAGAAGCAAACCGCATGGAAGCAAACGGAACGCATATTTTAAAGCTCAACATTGGAAATCCTGCGCCTTTTGGCTTCTGCGCTCCAGACGAAGTGATTTACGATATGCAACAGCAGCTTATTGACTGCGAAGGCTACTCGGATAGCCGCGGACTTTTCTCTGCGCGCAAGGCGATTATGCAATACGACCAGCTTAAGGGTATTCCAGGCGTACAAATGGAAGATATTTACACTGGAAACGGCGTTTCCGAGCTGATTAATCTTTCTATGCAAGCGTTGCTTGATTGCGGCGACGAGATTCTTATACCAAGCCCAGACTATCCTCTGTGGACCGCGTGCGCGAGCCTGGCTGGCGGCACTCCTGTGCACTACATGTGTGACGAAAAGTCGCATTGGTACCCAGATATTGCCGACATTCGCTCTAAAATCACGCCTCGCACTAAAGCAATCGTGATTATTAACCCGAATAATCCCACGGGCGTGCTGTATAGTCGCGAAATTTTGGAAGAGATTGTTAAGGTTGCGCGCGAGTTTAATTTGATTATTTTTGCGGACGAGATTTACGACCGTCTTGTTATGGACGGCAAGAAGCATATTTCGATTGCTTCTCTCGCTCCAGACGTATTCTGCGTAACTTTTAGCGGACTTTCTAAGTCGCATATGATTGCTGGCTTCCGTATTGGTTGGATGAGTCTTTCGGGAGATAAGTCCAAGGCTCGCGACTACATTATGGGTCTTAACATGCTGTCTAATATGCGCTTGTGCTCGAACGTTCCTGCGCAATCGATTATTCAGACTGCTTTGGGCGGATACCAGAGCGTTGAAAAATATTTGGAGCCGGGCGGACGCGTGTACGAGCAGCGCGAGTACTGCTATAACGCGCTTCAGGAGATGGATGGCGTAAGCGTTGAGCGGCCAGACGCTGCTTTCTACATGTTTGTAAAGCTCGATCCTGCTCGCTACAACATTCACGACGACGAACAGTTTGCGCTTGATTTGCTGCGCGATCAGAAGTTGCTGATTGTGCATGGAAAAGGCTTTAATTGGCAGACTCCAGGCTACTTCCGCGTAGTCTACTTGCCGCGCTTGCAAACGCTTCGCGATGCAATGGGCAAACTCTCCAGCTTCCTCTCCTACTATCGCCAGTAATTTATGCATCTTGCTTGCAAACTGCAATAAAACACTCATTTCGCTCACAGTCCATAAAAAGGTGTAAATAAAGGTGTACATATCGAAAGACACATATCATTCATAATATGAAAGAAAGAAAAGTAAGAAGAGTAAGCAATGAACACTGCAGCACGAGTACGATCGGGGTTGGTTATATCCGTTTTATCGCTTAATGCTTTTCTTTTAACAAGCTGTAGATTTGGCGTGAGCCTATATCTTTTAATACATGTCGACTTATCTCACGCAGCGCTTAACGCAGTGTCCGTAGCACTTATGACCTGCATAGCAGCACCGCTTGGCGGCATTATCGCAGATAAATATCCACCAACTAGATTGTTTATAGCGCTAACGTTCTGTTTTGCCTTGTTGTGTACTGGATACGGTTTCGCTTTAGTAGCACAGCATAATCTTATTGCTATTACGGTTACACTACTCGGCATAATATTCGGGTTCTTTACTGCATTTTCTTCGCCTAATCAAAAAGTATTGATGGCATATAGCGTACCAACTGGCGAAAAAACCAAGTTTTTAGCAAGCATGCGCATGTGGATTAATCTCAGCAGGCTTGCTGCACCTGCGATTACTGGCATATTTGTTGATATATGCAATCCGCTCATTTTCTTTACGAGCATTGCTGTTGTGATGATACTAGCGGCACTACCTCTACTGTTAGTTAATCTAAACCAGCAAGCACAAAATAGCGCAAACAATACGAAGACAGAAAGCAATAAAACTGCTGGTTTTGCAGCCTCTCTACACTATATGAAATCTACACCATGGTTAATAGTCTTAGGAGTAGTATCCGCATTACAATCGGGATCATGGCTTGCTGCATTTAGACTAATGGGAGCACACCATTGTCTTACACTTTTTCATTCAGCATACACTTGGGGGTCAATAGTCAGCATATTTAACATTGGCATGATTGTAGGTTCGCTATTATGCAAATATATTGTGCTGCATTATGAAATTTTATACTCTATTTTACTACCTGGATTCCTTTCTATTCCTTTACTTATTTTTGCACTCAATAATTGGATTGCTCTTTTTCTTTGCTCTGCTTTCATTGCAGGTATTATTTTTGACGCAACTATTGTCTATGGGCAAACAGCTCTTCTCGACGGCATACCAACACGCATTCTCGGCGCAACTACTACTTTTACTTCTATTATGGAGCAATGCGGCATTATCGTAGGGTATGCAAGCGTACTAGCATGGGGAAATCTAAATTCATCATTATTCATAATGATTGCAGCTGGCGTAATACTTGTTTCAACAGGTATAGCCTTATGGATTATTCAAGCTCGTAAACAAACATACCCATCAATGCTTACCAAAGATTATTGGACACCATCAACATGGGTAAAAAGAAGCATATAACAAGCTATTTAGCGCGAAAGCAAATGAAGCTATGCAAGCAATTACATCACAGGACAATTAGTTTGCACATCCTGTTGGAATCCTGATGGATCTCCCAGTTTTGCTTTGCGCATGTGCTCTTTGAAAAAGTTTCGCGTTGCATCATCACAACGGTCTGGACCCATAAACGGCATACTAGGCACTTTTTCAAGCTCATGCAAAGCTTTACTTGCCGCTTGTTCATCACTAGCATACGTGTCTAGCCATTGCCGCTCCCAAGCACACTGATAATAATTAGATGCTTGCGTATCGCCATATCCACTCTGGAACTGAGCGTCTTTTTCTTCTCCAACCAAGTTTGCAGGAGCTTTATATTTTTCAGGCCAACTAAGCTTTGCAACGGACTCCTGATATTCCTTCTCTATATGAGCAAAATCAACAGTCTCTCTAGGTGAACTATTTTGCGAGCGCGCGCCACCCATACCACTCGCATTATTGTTGCCCACTCCTCCACACGCATTAAACATAAGAAGCGCACTAAGCACACCAACAATAAGAGTTGCTTTACCAATATTATGATTATTCATTATTCCTTCTTTCTTATTTTTTGAAAATTAACGCAATGCTAATGCTGGTTGTAAACGCGATGCTTTTATTGCTGGCACCGCACTTCCAGCAAGCGCTGTAATAAAAGCCGCAATAACAGCTCCAATAGCGGCTTCATATGGGTAAACTGGCGGACTAACTGGGCTTGCTGCATACCAAAAACTTGATGCTATAGACACAAGGCCAAAAGAAACAGCAACAGCAGCAATCGAAACTATCAGCGCTAAAATAATCGCGCTGCCTAACACGAGTGAAGCAATCGACCATCTAGTAGCACCCAAAGCTCTGCGTATAAGCAGTTCATGTGTGCGCTGCTCCAACGATGCTAAACCAATATTGATTAAACCTAGCGCGGAAACAAAAAGCAATAATGCTGCTACGATAGCAAAACTTAATTGCAATACTGTTATAACATTCTCGTAATCATCACTATTATCATGTCTTCTAATTTCGTTTACTTGTCCACCACAACAGTCATAAAGAGCATCTGAAACATAAGATTTAATTGATTTTTGAGAACGATTTTCTTTATTCAACCAGTAGATTGAGCCTTGAGACGATTTTCCAGAATATTCCCAAAGAGTTGGAGCATAACGTAATAATCCTAGAATATTCACGTATACTTTTGCTGAGTCTACACCATCGTTCACAACTCCAACAATCCTTATAGGACTCATTTGTGTTGTTTTGCGAGAAGTAATAAATGCTACTTCACCAATCTTGTATCTTTTGCTGGCAGATTGGTTTACTACCATTTCTAATGCGTTGCTTTTATCGCTATTAATAAACCATCTTCCACTTACAATAGGTAAGTTATAAACTTTGTTGTATCCTGCCGTAGTGTAAACAGCGTCAGTATATTGAAGATTGCCAGTCTTATATTCTTTGCTTATTTTTACACTCTTCGAGGCTGGCATAGAAGCGCTAAACAGTAGTCCAGTGTTTGGTTGTAGCATAACGTTAGCGTTACGGTTTGCGGATTCAATGCGATTTAAGAATTTGTTAAATACTGAATATTCGTCAAAATTTTGTGCTGAAAAAGTAATCTCGTATGTTGGTCTACGACCGTTTAGCTGTTCGTTAGTTGCAATAAGATAGTCCTTACCAACCGTGCCGATAAGCACTGATGCAATAACGGCAATGATGCCTATAAACATTGAAAAACCTGTGAGGAAGGATCTCATAGGAGACAGGCGCAAATCTTTAAGCAGCATGATCATAAAGAACACCGCCTTCCATAGTAAAAATGTGAGAGCAAGAACGAGCCACTTTCATATCATGAGTGACTAATAGTAATGTTGTTCCAGATTCTTGAACACGATCATGCAACACTTGAAGCACTTTTTCTCCCGTACTACTATCGAGCGCACCAGTTGGCTCATCGCAAATAAGTAATTCGGGATTAGTGACGAGAGCACGCGCTATCGCGACTCTCTGCTGTTCACCGCCTGATAGCCTTCCAGGGTATTCGTTTAGTTTATCTTGCAATCCAACATCACATAATGCTTCTTCTATAGTTTTTCTTCTTGTCTGCTTGCTTTGTTGTAGTCCTGCGTATAAAAGCGGCAACTCAACATTTTCTCTAATACTTAAATGCTTAATGAGAGAATAGTTTTGAAAAACAAAACCAATATTTCGAGCGCGCATATGCGATACTGTATTATCACTACACTTTTGGATTGACTTGCCAGAATAATAGTATTTTCCAGTAAAATTTTTATTCAAAAATCCAACAATAGAAATAAGGCTCGTTTTGCCAGATCCAGACCTGCCAACTACCGCGTATGTTTCACCTTGATTAAGTAACATAGAAGCAGAGTTAACAGTGGTAAGCCATTCGCCATTGCCTAGTTTTACACGCGCTGACACGTCTTGTAGTTCAACCAGCGGAACAGTATTGTTCTCCATAATCATTGCACTCCTGGAATGAGATCAGGAGAAACACCTGCTACAACATCACCCTCATGCAAACCAGACGTAATTTCAATATTAGCGCCGTCACTGATTCCAAGACCAACTTCTTTGCGCTCCCAATTATCGCCTTTCTTGTATGAGACTAAGCCTTTTTGGACTCTTCCAGCAACCGCACTAACGGGCAGTGTTAGAACTGATTGTTTATGCTTGCCATTAAAAACAAGCGTCGCATTTTGACCTGATTCTACTTCTGCGCTTTTATCTATTAAACACGTTAAAACTTTTGACGATACACTAGGTGCACTTTGCAAACTCGACTCATCTGTTTGAGTCGAATCAGCACTATCATTCTTGCTACTACCCGAGGCTGCAATATCGGTAGGTGCTCCACCGCTTTGTACTATTTGCAAACAATTGGTTGGACCAACACCATCTTCAACTTGGAAGCGACCTTTAACATCTGTAATATCCGCAGAACGAAGTAAAGCTTTTGCATTAAGGCTTATTGAAAAACCTTCATATTTAAGAGTGAATAGTGGGAAAGATTTAGGCACGTCCGCAGATGATTCAGCTACTGACACAACTTTAGCGTCTACGGGAGCAATAATTTTGTTACCAGCATTGTAGCCTAGAACACTTCCAGCTTTTACAGCACTTCCTGCTTTTACCGATGGAGAAAAATTCCCTCTACTTACAGCAGTGATAACAAAGGTAGATGATTGTTCTATTGCTGCTTTACCCGACACAACTTGTATTAAAGGCTGTTTTTTGACTGAAACAAGTGGGACTGAATCATGTGATGCCTGCTGTTGACTATTATCAACTGCTCTACCAGAGCATGCAGTAAGCAAACACACTGGCAGAGCAGCAAGCAAGAGTACTTTCGTAAACTTACGCATAACACAAATCTCCTTACTCGCCAAACCTGTAGACACATAGTATGCGTCGAAACAAGCCTCTCAAACTGATCCAAAATAAATAAAGTGCCTGATAATGCTACGATTAACGCTTTTATGATTGACACTTTATTGAGGATTTCAGCTTTTGCTTAATAGCCTATAATCGCCGTAAAGAGTTTGCATCACACTAAATGATGATTTTATTTATGATTCTTGGAGATTGCGTAGTACCAGAGAATGATTTGTTCTGCATAGAGCTTATACACTACTAAGCAACTTGCTTGCGCATATCCTCAACCACATTGATTTGAATCACTAAGCTTTAAGCGAGCTTATTCGCTGCGGAGTAACCCCCGTAAGCTTTAAGCAACTACTTTTATACAATCTGCTTTGTAAAGGTTTTCATAGACAAGATATTCATCATACAAATTCAAGTACTATTATTACTTAAATAATGCTTTTCTAAAGGAGCAATATGATAGCAAAGCATATTACTGTTGGCATTGTTGATGATGATTGTTTTTGTCTACACGGCCTAAAAACATATATTGAACAGGTTGTTCCGTCCTGCAGTATTTGCTGGTTATCCGCGTACGCCGATCAAGCAATTCAGTTTTGTCAAAATCAATGCCCAGACGTGCTACTAATTGACATGTATATGTCTGGTGTTTCGGGAATTAAAATATTATACGAATTGCGAAGAAGATACTCACTCCCAATAATAATTGCTATAACTTCATTCCCTATCAACGATTATGCTTTAAAAGCATCAACAGCAGGCGCGCAAGGCATTGTTGGAAAGAACCACCCAGAAACTATTTGCGCCATGCTTAGCAGTATTGCCCATGGCACATTCAAGCCACAAATAATAGGCGATCTTCATTTTGACGACACGACGACAGCATTTCAACGTTTGCAAAATAAACCAAAAAATGGACGCCTTGCTTTAACGGATCATGAGACTGAAATTGTAAAGCTGTGCAGTAAAGGAATGACTAATGCGCAAATCGCTAAACGTTTATTTGTTGAAACTTGTACTGTGGAAACTATCCTTCGTCGCGTATTCAAAAAATTGAATGTGACAAATCGTTCACAACTTATTACTACATGGCTGCATGATGAATATTTAGGAAATGATACACAATGATTATTTTCTTAATGCGTCGTTTACGAGAAAAGCTTATTGACAATAAAACATTTTTACTATTGGGATGTTTATCGAGCGCAATGGATGCATATATTTACTCAAATAGCGACAATAGCACAATACAACTTGTTATAGTTTACATGATTCTTGCTGCTATGAATCTGTTCCTTTGCTTGCTCCCGCATTTTATGAGCATGTGCTATATTTTTGTGCACCTCAGCATTCTTGTTATTCCTAGTCTGAATCTTCCACCAGTAACTTTCGGGCTCATCATATCATTTGTTTTTATTTCATATTTATATCCGATTCAATTTACACTACCTTTATTCTTAGTAATAGATGCATTACACTACGTTGCATACCGATACCTATCAACTTTGTCTTTCAAGTATCTTATTGCTTACCTTTTAATAAATATATTTTGCGTTTGCACTGGTATTATTTTGCGCATTTATCACCAAAAAATGGTTCTTTATGAAAAAGATAGGCAAACAATTAATAATCTTAATTTGGCTGTGCGAATGCACGATAAATTAACTAATAAGATTGCAGATATTGCACTACAAAGTAAAATAGCATTACTTGACAAGTCTATTTCTAAAAAGCAACGAGAAGCTATTGAAGAAATAAATGATTTGGCAGATCAGGCTTTTGAAGAAGGTCATAATATTATCGACATTCTACGTGGAAATACTGCTAAGCATGATGCTCGAAGCGAGTTCATTCAGCGCATTGAAGATACGCTACAAATGAACGACTCAATCAATGAATCATGTGGATTAAAAGGAAGATCCATATGCAATATATCTAGTAACGATATTCCTGAAGACATTAGCGATGAAATCATCTGTGAAGTTATTGAATTAATCGAAGAACTATATTTGAACATTCGAAAATATGCTTCTTTAGTTTATTACATCAGAATTTCGATACGCGAAAAACAAATTGTTATAAAACAGTTCAATGTTCGATTTTTGGGCAAGAAAAGTAAAGATGTGATTCGCGCAGTATCTCAAAAAGGGCTTCTGCTTCATCGCGATACCCTAAAGCATTTAGGCGGTTCACTTTATTTTCGAGCCTTTGGTAAGTATTGGGAATGTAATGCAGTGATACCTTTAAAAAATAAACATAACTATATAGATAGTATACTTTACTGATTCAGTTTAAAAGATTAATGAATCTTAAGCAGTTTTAGATAGTAATTATTTGTAAAGGTTTTCCTAGACAAGATATTGTTTACCTTTTAGCACGCCATTAATTTATAAGTTGTAAAGGTTTGATATACACAATTATTTTCTTGTATTAGAAGGAGAAGAATATGAGTAATTTAGAAGATACAAAAGCACAAATTCCATCCGTATTTTGGACAATAGCCAATGGTGTATTTCTTGCTAGCGGAATTGCGCTGATTGTAATGCGTAATGATTATCTATGGGGAGTACCTCAAATTATCGCTGGATTATTTGGTCTTGCAACCATGTTTCTCATTAAAAAACCGTGGTGCGCGCAACTATATTTTATAGTATCTTCACTAGCCGTAATAGCAAATGGACTTATGGAAATATTCGGCATAATCCACGGATCTGGATACGGTTATGTTCCGCTGATTATTGGCATAATTGTGCTTTTATTTATAGGCCTTGATAAGGATGAAAGTTCAAAAGCTCTTGGAATTGCCAAGAATAAATAAAAGCCTTAGACTGCGATTTTAACTTAAAAAAATATCGCAATTTTCAAAGGTCAAGTTGTAGCCACACATCCTACGGCTTGACCTTTGATTATTTATCCGCTATTGATTTTTTTGCATAGAGTTTATACACTACTGAGCGACTTACTTGCGCATATCCTCAACCACATTGATTTGAATCACTAAGATTTAAGCGAGCTTATTCGCTGCGGAGTAACCCCCGTAAGCTCTGCAACATCACGAACCGTCAATCCCTGATTCCTTAGTATACGAACTGTTTCACGCATAAGCATAGATGCTTCTTGCTGAGTTTTTATAGCTGCAGATTTTGCATCTAGCATGCGCTGAAGCATAAGCTCATCTTGCTCACTAAGTTTCGGAATTACTTTCACGCCATTGACTTTAACATTTAAAGTTGCAGCAGCATCTTTTACCATTGCTGCAACCTGATCCAGCCTACGCACTTGAGTAAACAATCCTGGTATTTCCGGCACTTCTATAGCCCACCAGTCATCGCATCTGCGAGCTATAGCGGTCACCATTTGCAAACAAGTCGTTGCATTATCATGCTCAGTGGCACTCATTGATTGAGTCTTTTCTCCAACTCTTTTCGCTTCACACATATAAGTATATGCCTATTTATCAATTAAGTAAATAGGCATTGCATACAAAATCAGCACAATGAAGCTATAAAGCACACATGACGCTTCTTCACTCAGCCATTGCCAAGACTAAAGCATATTGCATTAAGTCACCGCTTAAGACTGTCTTCGTTAAGCAAAAAATCGAATAGATCCATGGTGACTACCCCACGATTATCTCTTGTAGCATGCAATCCATTTTTCGTAACTACTATCTTTTTGAAAGAATTATCAATATAGTAAAGCGAGCGCTTTTCTTGCAATGATTTTTCTTCCGTCGTCATAGCGAGCGCAGATTGTATATAATATTTTTCACTTCCCAAAGTAGCAATAAAATCTATTTCCAAAGATTTTTGCGCATAAATATCATGGTTATTTTTATCTTTTCGACCAGTATTTTCAGCAATATTCATTTCGCCAATATCCACGTTATATCCGCGATATCTTAACTCGTTGTATATAACATTTTCCATAATATGCGACTCTTCGATTTGCCTAAAATTAAGCAAAGCGTTGCGTACTCCAATGTCTTCAAAGTAAATCTTGAACAAGGAATCAATGTATTTTTTGCCCTTAATATTGTACTTTTGAGCTTTGCTTACAAGAAAAGCATCACTGTAGTAGTCTATAAAACGACTAACAGTTGCTGAAGTAATTTCTCCATATCCGTGGCTAATAAACGTGTTAGAAAGTTTCCTTGGGTTAACAGGAGCGCCTATTGACGAAGCTATTACTTGCAAAGTTTCAAAAAGCGCCTGCTCTTTTCGCACGCCGTTTCGCTGAACTACATCTTTCAAATAAGTTTCTTTAACAAGATTTTCAAGGTATTTTATTTGTTCCTCAACATTTTGCATTCTAGCTACAAGCGGTATCCCGCCAGCAACAATGTAATCTGCCCAAGATTCCGAAACCGTTTTGCTAGAACTTTCCATGTATTCAGCAAAAGTAAGAGGTTGAACGTGAACTTCTGTGCTCCTCCCCTTAAATTCAGTAACAATGTCCGATGAAAGAAAACGGGAGTTAGATCCAGTAACATATATGTCTAAATTTGCATGCCTTAAGTAACTGTTAAGTGTGCCAACAAAATTATCAAGCAATTGCACTTCGTCGAGGAAAATGTAAAACTTGTCGCTATCATTTATTTGCGATGCAATGTAGCGACGGAACACTTTAGCATTGATAACGTAGCCAAGTTTTTTATCTGCGATTTTTACCGGTTCGCCATTTGCAAATGGCTCAAGACGATCAATATCTTCATCTGCATCAAAGGCAAACCGAATAATATTATTCTGCAAAACACCTTGAGAAATAAGAGAATTATAGAACAGCTCATTAAGAATGAACGATTTTCCTGCTCTGCGCACACCAGTAATGATTTTAACCAGGCCATTCCAACTAAGCTGGTTCAGTTTCTTTATGTACCTTTGACGATTGAAAATCATTCGCATTCCTTTTCTTTCCACTTCTATCTTCAATTTAGCAAAGTACTTTGGGTTTTGCAAGATAGAATTAGCGAAAATGGTGCATATTTGGCAATTCTATCTGATATTTTCCAAAGTACTTTGGGTTTTGCAAGATAGACGATAGAAAAATAGAAAAATAGAAAAATCAACAATAAGAGACATGCGTATTAAAAAAAAAAATGCGCTGACGCTTTGACTCATCTTCAAATCCTCTAGATGTTGTTAATAAAGACGAAGTCAATGCATCAGCGCTATCAAGTTATCAAGCTATCAAACCATCTACCTCAATGCTCTATGAGCTTGATTAAAGAACTCATACTCGTAAATGCATGAAGTCATATATACTTGAGCAGCAAGAATTCGAGCCTTTGGTCCAGCTTCCTCAAAAGCTCTCTCAACAAATTTAACTGCCATTCTTACTCCTGACTCAAAATCATGAGAAGAATACATTGAAATCCAATCATAATATGGGTTTTCAGGAGTATTATTTTTGACTAAAATTTGCCCCACTTCTTCATAAAGCCAATAGCATGGCAATATGGACGCAGCTCCAATCACGTAGTCTTCGGCCATTGTAGAAGCAAGCAAGTGATTTACGTAAGCTAATGTTACTGGAGAGCAAGGCGCATCAATGCTTATATTTCTACTTCCAAGCCAATCTCTGTGCAACTGCGATTCTGCTTCTATACACATAGCTGCACCCGTAGCCCAATGCACTCCAGCTTCATTATCTGGCGTTTTAGCTCCAACAGCAGCTAGCGCACGCGAATAACGCTTCAAGTATTCGGAATCTTGACTTATGTAGAAAGCAAACAAGTCGGAGTCAAGCGTTCCATTGCCTAAAGCCTTAATAAATGGCATTTTCATAATGTTGTTATCAACATCTGCGCTAGCATCCCATAAAGCTTGAGTCCAAGGGCCACAAGGCTCCACATTTGGCTTTCTAGCCTTGCTATGAGCTTTTACGACTACGCTTTGTGGAGTTAATCCATCTAAGCCATTCGCTTGCATATGCTCCCAAGGAGTTGACGAAGAATCTAATTCCAAACGATAATTACGAGCCGCATGGTTCACAGGCCCATGACCTTTGCCAACATGCAAATCTTTACCGCAAGCAATAGCTTCGTTAAGCCATCTTGACGACCATGCTAAAGCATCCGCTACAGTACTGTAATCACTAAGATTCTTCCCTTCTCGCAACGCTAATCCTATGCGCGTAGCGAGCGCAGAGGATAGCGAGCAGCCAGTGCCATGCGTTGTTGTTGTATCAACTCGAGGGCAAGGAACGTGCACTCTGTGGCCATCTGGGAACACAACAGTATTCCCAGCATCTTCGCTTGTTAAGTGACCGCCTTTAACAATAACAATAGTATTGTTTTTTGCGCTCCACTCGCTTGCTTGAGCATAAGCTTCTTCAAAATTAGATGCAGGCTGTTTATCGCATAATACTGCGAGCTCAGGTATGTTTGGCGTAATAACATCCGCAAGAGGCGCAAATTCACGCATTGCGTCTTCTGCAGACTTTTCAAGCAGCCTATCTCCCGAAGTTGCTACCATCACTGGGTCTAACACAACAACAGGAACAGGATGATTCTTAAGCCAATCTTGAACTAGACTAATATATGATTTATCTCCAAGCATGCCGATTTTTACAGCATCAATAGTTACGTCATCAAATACTGCTTCTAATTGCGCTTGCAAAAAGTCGGTTGGAGGAGTGTACACTTCGCGCACACCGCAAGTGTTTTGAGCAACCAAATTAGTTGTTACACACATTGCGAATCCATGAGATGCTGTGATTGATTTTAGATCAGCTTGAATTCCAGCTCCGCCTGTTGGATCAGTTCCAGCAATGCTTAGTACGCGTGGAATAATCGGGTCTTCTAAAGATGGCAAAGAAGATGGCCTTAGGCTTGAATCATATAATTTAGAAATTGATTGCAAAGGTGCTTGAGCTTGAGAAAATTGATTATTCATTATTTTTATTCCTTCGTAATAGCATCGCGTAATTTGCGCGCTTCTTCGCAAGGATTTTGCGCAAGCATTAGAGCAGATACTACGCATAAACCATCTATTGAAGTGCTTTTAATAGGGAACACGGTATTTTCGTTAACGCCGCCAATTCCGAGCGTACTAATGCCGAGTTCTTTAGCGCGTTTAGCAATCTTTTCTACTCCTTCAACACCTAAAGCAGGAGCGGCGTCTGGCTTAGTGGCAGTAGGCCAAATCGGACCTATTCCAATAACATCTGGCAATGCCACATTTTCTTTAGCACATTCGTTATAAACGTAATCTAACTGTTCTAACTTTTCTATAGAAAGTCCAACCATCCATTCTGCAGGAATAGACTTACGCGCTTCAATATAAGGCGTATCTGTTTGACCAACATGCAAGTTGAGTCCTAATCTTTTAGCGCAATCTATACGATCATCAACAAAAATCGGCACGTCTCCGCAACCATTAGCAAGCATTTTGTCTCGCAAGCTTTGAGCTTTATTGTTAAAAGTTTCGCTATTTGCGTACTTATCGCGCAATTGGACTACGCTTGCTCCACCTTTAACGCAATCAACTGCAATATCTTCTTCGGCTCGGTCGCTCATCTTTGGGTCTGTTATAAAGTATAGAGACCAATCAACAGGGTCGAGTTCAAATTCAATATTCGCTAGTTTCAGCATCTCGTCTGCGCTCAAATCCATAAGCGCATCCATCCATAATGTTCTAAATGACCCTGGCGATGTTGAACGTTGTGCTGCCCAAGTTCCTGCTGCAGCAGCGTGTACGTGAGCGGCAACTGTTGCTGCAAAAGGTCGATTTCGATTCGCTCCAACGTATGCTGCAACCAATGCGCCGAGAGAACAGCCTGTGCCGACTACTTTCGTCATTATTTCGTGACCGCCAGAAACTCGCGCAGAGCATCCGTGCCCATAAATAGCGTCTTTTTCGCCAGAAATAGCCACTACCGAGCCATAGAGTTTAACTAGCTTCTTGGCTGCTGCAACTGCTGAATCAACGGAGTCTCCAGCGTCTACGCCTTTACCGCCACTTTCTTCTCCAGCTAAACCTAAGATTTCGGAAGCGTTTGCACGAATTACAGTAGGATGACTTTTAACAATTTCGCGCGCGTATTGCGTGCGTGGAGCTAAACCACCAACTGCAACTGGATCAAGAACCCATGGAGTGTACGCTTTTACAGCTCCGCGAATCGCAGCATCCATAGATTCTTTGTCGACTGGCCTGTATGTTCCAATGTTTACTAATACACCAGATGCGATTTGAGCAAAGACTTCAGCTTCTTCTGCATCTACGACCATTGCTGGCGATGCTCCAGCAGCTAGCAGAACGTTTGCTGTTATTTCTTGAACAACATTATTCGTTACGCAATGTGTTAGCGGATTTTTTGCGCGTAAAGCTTCGATGCATTCACGTACATCTTGCATGAATTGCTTGCAACGAGCATTAGTTGAGAATTCACTATTTTTAGAGCACGACACAGTAGTCATGATTTTCCCTTCGCTAGTACTAACTAGATCAGGTTCAACGGGTATAATCTCAGCGCTTATGCGCACCCCGAACCCATATTTGACTATATATGTTCGTTATGACGTTATTTACACGCGCGACGACCTACCTTTTCGCTTAGAGCGTAGCGCGAAAATGTAAATCGGAGCGCTGAGCTTGCTCAAAGTTGAAAGCACGGTGTGCTTTCAACGCAAGCGAAGACGTTCGCGCGAGTAGACCGCGCGAACGATAACCTAAACTTAAATAAAAAAAGCGGGGAACAATCAAGTTCCCCGCTAGAAGAATAATGCGGCAGCGTGTTAGTCTCCCACACCCTATCGAGTGCAGTACCCTCACCGTATCAGGCCTTAGCTTCCGGGTTCGGAATGGGACC
>NZ_QJUV01000001.1 GCF_003397585.1 Gardnerella piotii | reverse complement strand
GGTCCCATTCCGAACCCGGAAGCTAAGGCCTGATACGGTGAGGGTACTGCACTCGATAGGGTGTGGGAGACTAACACGCTGCCGCATTATTCTTCTAGCGGGGAACTTGATTGTTCCCCGCTTTTTTATTATTTAAAACCAGGTCGTCGCGCGCGTGATGCAAATATAACAAATCTGTAGTGCGATTGCGCTGAAACATGTTAGTGTAAAGAATCTTGTTAGCGTAAAGAGTAGTGTGTAAGTGTAGCTTTAACACAATTAAAAACGGAAGTATGTATGAAAAAGGCTCTTATTAACATTGATTATACGAATGATTTCGTGGCAAGCGACGGCTCTCTTACAGTAGGAGAGCCTGCACAAAAGCTCGAGAAGCGAATCACGGAGATATCGCAAGAATTTCTAGACGCTGGCGAATTCGTTGTTTTTGCAATCGATACGCATCATCTAAACGATCCGTATCATCCTGAAACTAAGCTTTTCCCACCTCACAATATTGCAGGAACTCATGGCCAGAAGTTATATGGCACGCTTGGTGATTTTTACGAAGCAAATAAAGATAAAAGCAACGTTTATTACATTCATAAGACGCGCTACTCGTCGTTTAATGGCACGGATTTGCTGATTAAGCTTCGCGAACGTCATATTGAGGAGCTGCACTTGGTGGGAGTTTGCACGGATATTTGTGTGCTTCACACTGCTGTTGACGCGTATAATCTTGGATTCAAAATCGTAGTTCACAAAGATGCAGTCGCAAGCTTTGATCCGCAAGGTCACGAGTGGGCGCTTCGTCATTTTAAGACTTGCCTTAATGCAGATATTGTAGAAGGCTAAGATCTTAGCTAAAAATATAAATAATTATTAAATAGCTATTAAGAACAATTGCGCTGGTTGCTTTGAGCTGCCAGCGTTTTTGTTTATCGGAGTGTCGACTTGACTATTAATGAGAATCATTATTATTATTGTTAGACGTTGTATGGATATCTTCAATAGTCATTCGTGAAAGAAGAGCGCGAATAGGCGAAATAGAGAAGATGAAGTGTAGAGAGCGAAACAGTAATATGACTCAGGTCATTAAGAATATGGTAAAACGCGCGTTCGCGATGTGCGGCGTTGCGGTGCTTGCGTTTGCGGTGCTGGTATCGGGGTTCAGTGCTGCAAATCCTGCGTACGCGGATGATCATAAAACGTCTTATAAGTATTATGAAAATAAAACGGATGAATTAAAAAAAGGTCATATGGATATTTTTTATCCGTTTATGCACAATGACAAGCTAATAATGGGTTTTGAAGCCAACTCAATGCTTTACAATCCAGAAAACGTAACAATGAAGGTTGGGAATTCTTCGTATAGCACTAAGCCTTTTGATAATTACAAAAACAAGTTACCATTCGATGCATCAAAAGGTTATTGGCTTTTAGACGAATCTGGTAATAAACAAGATAAAGAGCTATTCCCAGGATGGGATACGTCTATAGCAAGATACGCTGTTGACGCAGAAAATCCAGATGGAGCAACTGCAGACATTGTTGTGCAAAAAGTAACAGCTCCTAAAGGCGGAAAAGTCTTAGTATGGGAGACGGATAAAAATAAGCAGGGTGAGCATATAGCTAAGTCTTTTGAATACAAAGATAAAGACGATGTTGAAGGTGAAGAAGGTAGTCGTTTTGAGCTTCCAGGCGTAATTCATCAGCCGCAGGTTACGCATCAGCATACGAATTGGGTATTTACAGAGCCTGGAACTTATACTTTAGAGGTTTATGCGGTTATTAAGAATCGAGTAACTCAAAAAACGCTTAAAACAGACACTGCTAAATATACTTTTGAAGTTGATGCAAATAGCAGCCATATGGTTTCGAGCGATTCGGTTGTTAGAGAACGCGGAAAAGCGGAAATCCCAGTTTTGGATGCAAATACTAAAGACGAAGACCCTATCGATAACCCTGAGTGCCAAGATGGTCAGTTATGCATTCTAGGAGTTAGAAAAACGGGCTCTCATCCTCACTATCATTCTTACGAAGAAGGCGGCGACGTAAACCTTTACACATACATGGATGGTTTAAAGGAAAAAATCGCAAGTGGAGAAATAAAAAGGCCTACATATGAATGGTGCATAACGCGTGCAGATGAGCAAAAGGGTACGGAAGGAACTTGCTTTATTGGAGAAAGGCTTATACTTCCTCCAGAGCCTGCAATGAATAATATGCAAGTTTCTGTTATTGTTACGGCTTTTGAAGGCACTTTTGATTATGAAAAACAACGCGCAACTGCAAAAATTGTTGTAGAAGATCACGGAGCCGACGGTAGGCCAGTTGTTGCAATTAAGGGCAAAAACAAGGTTAAGATTGGCGAAACCGTACATCTTAATGCAAAGCTGTATTCGCCTCGCGTGCCTGTTGTAAATGGTAAGGCAGGAGAACCAGAAAAGCCTGTTACATCCATAGTCAAAAAATACAGGTGGATGATTAAAAAAGACGGCGAAAAAGAGTTTAAGAACATACCAATGGCAGAAGGAAGCACACTTGATTTAGTGATTGATAAGAGCATGCAAGATGCTGTTATACGCGCTTCGCTTGTTTTGGATAATGGAACTTTGTATAGGAATGCTGGATACGACGATTTTTGCGATTGGAATGTAAACATAAAGAGAGATAGGAAGGATGGGGAAGCTGGCGATTCTGGCGATTCTGGGTCGCATAAGAATCGCAAGAACACAAAGAATCGCAAGCAAAATCGTAAGAATACAAAGAATCGCAAGAAGAATAAGAGTCATGAATCTGTAACGGATGAGAATGACGAAAATAATAATGGCGATGAAAATGGCGACAAAAACGATACGGAAGATGAAAATAGTCAAGATTCTAACAGCAATAGCGATTTAGAAAAGAATCGCAAGAAGAATAAAAAGCAGTTAGACAAGAATTCCGACAAAAAGTTAGATGAAAATGACGATAATAGCGGAAGCCAAAATCAAAGCGAAAACAAAATACAGAGTGTAACGCCGCTTGCTGCTGGACCTCTTTCTGGCGGAAGGCTTGTTAACGCTGGAAAATCAGGAAGATTAGGCGGTGGATTCGCAGGGCTTGGCAGCTTTGGAAAGTCAAAGAAATCTAAAGTGATAAAAAAGTCTAAGCCACTTAAGAGTGGTAACAAGAAGGTAAAAAATAGTCACGAAGATTCTAATGATTCTAGCGATTATAACGACAGTGAATTAGACGACGAGCAAGAAAATAGCGAAGAAAACAGCCATAAAACAAAGTGGGTGGCAGCTGCTGTTGGAACTGCAAGTGTGAGCTTGTGTGCAATAACAGGAGCTGGCGCATTCTTGATGAAGCCACGCATAAAGCTGTTGTAGAAAGCTGTTCGCAAAACTTTAGAAAAACTAATATAACAAAATCAAATTTAGGACTTAAGGATAAAAAATGAGTAAAAATAAGAATCACGTAGCAATCGCACTTATTGCTGCAATATGTTCGGCGATTACGTTGATTGCAACAGTTTTAATGCCATCTCCACTTGTTGGGTCAGCGAATGCTGTAACAAGCAATCAGCCAGTGATGATTCAAGCGGGTCACGCTGATTTTGGACCAACGCTTTCGGGTGGTAACTGGAAGATGAAAATCCGCGATGATACTGGCGATGAGCCAGTTTGGAGAGACCCAGAAAATGTGGTATTTAAGCTTGGCAGCAACTCGATTATTCCAATGCCAAACGATTCTACCTACAGTTTTATTGGCGAAAAGCCAGGAACAAAGCTTTATGTGATTCCGCAAACTCAAAATCCTGACGTTCCATGGCTTGGGTGGAACACTCAAGAAGGCGGAGTGCTAAACGAGCTAGACCGCGGAGCAAATCTTTCGCTTGATGGTGTAAGTGGCCCTGGAAAATTGCATGTTTACTTGGAAAATGGCAATAATGCTCCACAGCAATTATGGGATAGCACTAAAGGATATCCGCAAAACAGCTGGATTGAAGCGAACGCGCACACGCATGTAAATTGGGTGTTCTCTAAGCCTGGAATCTACCACGTAAAACTCACTTTTTCTGGAAAGCTTAAAAACGGCCGCGCTGTAAGCGATACTCGCGTTCTTAACTTTGCTGTAGGAGATAAAACGGATGCGCAAGCGGCTTTGCCAAGCGCAAGTGCTGGTAGTGCAGATCAAGGCGGAGCTTCGCAAACGGATGCGCAAGATGAGGCTAATGGCAGCGAAGACGCGGATGGTAATGGCGACGGAAACGCAGCTAATAGCGAAAACAATAATGGCAATAAATTTGCAAATAGCTCTAGAAAAAAGCACAAGTCCAGCTCTGACGACACTGTAGCAATCGCGCAAATTGTGATGATTGTATTTGCGATTTTAACAATCATAATTATTGCGTTTATTGCATTCGCTGTAGTAAAGAGCAAGCGTGCGCGCCAAATGGCGATTAATCAGCATGATTCCAACTCGCACCAAAACACTTCGATTTTTAATAATTTAGGACAGAACAATGCGTAATAAAACATTGAGTAATAAAACTTTGCGTAATAAAACCTTAATCTGCTTTAGGCTAATAAGCGCGATTATAAGCGCAATAATATCTTTTGGATTCTTGGCATCGATGTGCTGCTGCAATTGTGGTAGTGCATATGCGAGTGAAGCTGCGCAAGAGGAGTCTGCTGAACAAGACGGGCAAGATACATCTGATGCACAAGAAGGTTCTTCTACAGTTTCCAATCAGTATTCTGACAATAAGAATGAAGATTCTAATCAATCTGAAAATGAAGAAGCTTGCAAATATGCTTCTATGAAAGACGATGATGAAAAGGTCGATGATTCTTCCATAATTGCAAAATGTAGAGTATACAAAGGTCATACAGACGCTTTTGCAACGTATATTAGCAAAAGCGGAAAGTTTGTTTTATCTACGCGCGGAGATGACTTCCCAGGCAATAGTGGTAATCATATTAGGTTTAGTACAAGTCGATTGATATTTGTACTTGGAAGTAACACTAAGCAGTCTAGTGAAGGCTTAAAATTCTTGCCAGAAAATGCTGCAAATTTGCCAGTTTGGGGATTGCCTCAAACACAAGATACAAGTAAATTGTGGCCTGGTTTTGCAACAGAAACATTAGACAAAAAAGCTGGAATAGTTGCTGTTCGCTTTGCAATAAAAAAGGCAGTTATGCCGAAGGGTGGAGCTGTGTATGCGTACCAAGAAGACGCTCATAGCGAAATAACGCCTGTTATAGGAACGCCTAATACAAAGTTTCCGAACAAAATGTATGTAGATGCAGAAAAGCATATGCACGTTAGCTGGGTGTTTACAAAAGCAGGCAAGTATGTTCTTAGCATGGAAGCCGCTGCAATAACTGAAAGTGGAAGTATTGTTAAAGACGTTCAAGACTACACGTTTGAAGTGGATATGAAAAACGCGGATTCTAAAGATAGTAAAGATAGTAGAGAATCAGCTATTGCGGACGACAATAGTTTTAACGATTACAGCGGATTTAACAAATTTATGCATTCTGATTCAGATAAAAAAGATGATGGCAATGAAGATGAAGAATCTGAAGATAGCGAAGATGAAGATGATGAAGATTCTTCCACTTCGATAGTCATAAACGGAAACAACAACAGAGTTTACGTAACACCATGGCCTGGTGCAAAGCCAAAAGATGGATTAGCAAATCATAGCTCCAGTGAAGATGGCAGTGAAGATGGCGAAAATAGTGGTAGTGGCGAGTCTGAAGCTGAATCTAAATCCAAAAATAAAAAGCAAAAGTCAAGTAAAAAATGCTCCAAATTTAAGGATTTACAAGGCAATAAGCTGGTCATAAAGCATGGTCACGTTGATTTAGCAACATATTCAACTGGTAACGGAATAGGATTTGCTGTTCAAGAAGACGTGACTGGAAGCCACGTAAAGCGTGACCCTAGCAAAGTTGTGTTTTATGCTGGAAAATCAGCTAAAGACGGTAGCGTGTGGAGACTGCCACAAACGCAAAAAAATAGCGTGCCATGGGTTGGCTGGAGTAACCAGAATTTAAGACCACACAAGCCAAGTAAAATCAGCCTTAAATCTGTAAAAGGGCCAGGTAGTGTGCGCATTTGGTTGCAAGGTTCGTTAGGCGGAAAAGCTAAAACGCTTATGTCTAGCGGCGGAAACCGCACGTACACTATTCCAGCAAACACGCATATGCATTTGAATTGGGATTTTTCAAAGTCTGGGTACTACACGATTCGTCTTGCTGTAAGCGCTAATGGAAAAACAGTTGCAAAGGACTTCCATTTTGCGATTGGTGTGGATCCAATGGAAAAGCCTATGAGTTGTAGCGCTGGAAGCGATGAAGATGGCGATGATGGCGATGGTGATGATGAAGATGTAGATGGCCAGGAAGATGGCCAGGAAAATGTCCAGAATGATGGTAACGTCAATAACACCAATGTAAATACAAATGCAAATAATGGTAACAATGGCAACAATAACGGCGGTTCAACTGCGTTAGCTGGATCTTATTCTGGCGGAGGATCGTCGTTCTTTGGGTCTGGCTCTGGTCTTGCAAAGTCTGCTAAAACGGGCAAAACTGGCAGGTCTGTAAGTCTTTCTGGAAGCACTTTAGGAAAGTCAAAGGGCTTGCAATCAAAGTACGGCGCAAAGCGAATTAAAGGATTAAGCCAAAGCCTTAGAAGCGGCGTTAAAAGCGAAGAACCTAGTGGAATTATAGGCTTGTTCCAACGCAAGCCAGTAGTTGCATACACTGCTTTAAGCCTTGGAATTGCAACGATTTCTGGAACTTGCGCAGCTGGATTGTTTGTTCTACGCAAACGCGGACTAATACCTGCAGGGGGCTTATTTAGCGCGCTTATGGGTTTGAAATAGTGCGTAGAAAACGTTGGTAAAATTAATGAAATTCGTTGATTTAGTAGGTAAAAAGAGCGCGATGCGTGCTGTTGCGGCTGCTTTAGCTGTTTTAACAGCGCTGCCGATGGGCGCGTGCGGTGCGCCTAATAGTGTACTTCACGCAAATAGCTCAAGGTCTGGCAAAATTAACGTTGTAACAACAACGGGCGTTTTGCGAGATATGGTTGCGAATGTTGCAGGAGACGCAGCAAATGTGAGTGCGATTGTGCCAGACAACGCGGATCCGCATTCGTACGAGCCGCGTTTGCGCTCAATTAGAGACGTTGTGTACGCGGATGTTGCTTTTAGCAATTACATGATGCTTGAAGAACACGGCGTAATTACAGCTTTAGATGCGAATTTGCGAAAAGGTGTGCCAAATGTGCAACTTGCGGAAGAAAGCGTTAAGCACGCGGCAGATATTATTCCGATGATAGAAGACGTGTCTTTAGACACGATTTGGCTAGGGCTTGCTACAGAACGCATGGCTGCGCAACCGAGCGAGGAAGCGCATAGCGCGCAAGGCGCTACAAGTGCAAATACGCAAAAGCGTGCGGAAGAATCGCCCTCGGCGGCGGCTGGTGAGTTAGCTTCGCTAAACAATCTCAATAAAACAAAAACAAATTCACAGCAAGCTAGCCAACTAGAAAAGTCAGGTCAATCTTTGCAATCAAATGCGCCTTCTACCGCAACAAAAGAAGGTCGCGCAACTGTAATAAAGCCTAACTCATACAACATGAAGCGCTCCGACAGAATACGCTTAACAGCAACGAAAGTAAAAGGGCCTGGCGCGCTATTCGCATACTTGACTGGCACTTTTGGAAGCGTAGAAACATACTTTAACAGCGCAAACGGCATAAGCGCAGAAGACCACATAGACTTGCCAGCAGACGCGCACACGCATTTAAGCTGGGCGTTTAGCAAGCCAGGCGAATACACGCTTGAATTGCACGCCGACATGCTAAACGCGCAAAACGAGGTAGTTTCTAGTCTTGGAAACGCTAAAATGCGATTTGCTGTAGGCGTAAACGCGCAAAAAATAGCCAAAAAACGTGGAGCTAGCGTAGTGCTGAACAAAGGTCATGCAGATTTGGCTTACGACTTAGCAAAACGTGGATTTGTGTACCGCGTAGATACTTTGCAAGAAAAACGCTCCGCTGCGCCAAAACGCGTGTATTACAAGCCGCAAGATGTTGTTGTAGAAGTGCCAACTAACGCGCTAAAAGAGATACCAGCCGAACGCGGATACAGGTTTTTGGGAGCTGCAAGGCAAAAGATTTATCAGCTGCCGCAAGCAGTTTTAGGAAAGCACGTTCACGGAGATATTGACCCGCATTTGTGGCAATCCGTAAAAAATGGCATAGCATACGTGCGCACAATCGCAGATCGCCTTTGCGAAGTGGACCCGAAAAATGCTCGTAAATATCGCGAAAATGCGGATCGATACATTAACAAGTTGTTAGATGTAGACGCTTATATGCGCAAAAAAGTTGCGTCAATACCAAAAGAGAAGCGCAATTTGGTTACAACGCACGACGCTTTTGCGTACTTGGGTAAGACTTACGGCGTGAATATTGCAGGATTTGTAACGATTAATCCTTCGAGCGAGCCGAGCGTGCAAGATAGGCGTAGATTGCAGCAGATTTTGCGCGATTTAGAGATTCCAGCTGTGTTTTTGGAGCCAAATTTGATCTCGCGTTCGTCTGTGCTTAAAGAGCTTGCTGCGCAAGCGCACGTAAAAGTTTGCCCGATTTATGGAGATGCTTTCGACTCTAAAGTGCGAACTTACGCGGATATGATGCGAGCGAATGCGGATTCTTTGGCAAAGTGCTTGAAGTGAGATTTAAGTGAGATTGATGTTGGATTTATGAAGATTAATGAGGGAAATATGGATGCGAATATAGACGCGAATACTGTTATAAATGCGCAAAACTTAAGCGTAAGTTACGGCAGCCGCACGATTGTAAAAGACGTTTCATTTACGATTAAAAGCGGCGAATTTGTTGGGCTTCTTGGCGCAAATGGAGCTGGTAAAACAACGCTTTTCCGCGCGATTATGGGGCTAATACCGCATTCTGGAAAACTCGAAGTGCACGCTAGTAAAAGCGATGAATCTTTGATTAATTCGCGAGTAAACAACGTTGGTTACGTGCCGCAACGCCACGATATTGCGTGGGATTTTCCACTTTCTGTACTAGACGTAGTAATGATGGGTCGCATTCGTCACATTGGCTACGTTCGTCGCGCAAAAACAGAAGACTACGAGATAGCTCTCGCTTCTCTTGAGCGCACAGGAATGGCGGATTTTAGGGATCGCACAATCGGCGAGCTTTCGGGCGGGCAAAGGCAGCGCGTACTCGTTGCGCGCGCTCTTGCAGGGCAGCCGCGATTGCTTCTTTTAGATGAGCCATTTACAGGCTTAGACATGCCTACTCAAGAGCTACTCACGAGTCTTTTTTTGGATTTAGCAAAGTCGGGAGAAGCTATTTTGATGAGCTCGCACGACATAATCGGATCTATAAACTCGTGTTCTAGAATCATGCTTTTTGACGGAAGCATAGTAGGAGATGGCGCTCCAGAATCGTTAAACGCAAATCAATGGGTGCAAACATTCCATGTGGATGCGCAAAATCCACTAATCAAAGCTGTAGAGCGCGTTATGGCGCATGAAAGTGGGGCAGAAAAATAATGCTATCTCCAATCGACTTTATACAAGACCTTACAAACCCAGACCTTTGGTTTTTGCTCAAAGCGCTTATAGTGGCGTGCCTTTCTAGCGTAATTTGCGGCGTAGTTGGATGCTACGTGGTGCTACGCGGAATGGCGTTTATTGGAGACGCAGTGGCGCACTCCGTGTTTCCAGGACTTGCAATCGCGTTTGTTCTGCAAGGAAACTTGCTGTTTGGCGGCGCGCTCGCAGGAGTTGCAACTGCGCTAATCGTATCAATCTTTAGCCAAAATCGCAGGCTTCGCGAAGACTCGTTTATAGGCGTATTTTTTGTGTCTGCCTTTGCGCTCGGAATCGTAGTAATATCAAAAGCTTCTGGCTATGCAGGATCCCTGGAATCGTTCCTATTCGGCTCCATTACAGGAATACCAGACTCCGACATTGCTGTAGTGGCAATAACAGGGTTAATAATCGTAACGCTTTTAATGATGTTCCACAAAGAGCTAGTATGCGTTTCGATGGACCGAGAAACAAGCCGCGCAATGGGCTTGCCAGTAGCGTGGTTGGATGGAATGTTATACGTTTTAGTTGCTATTGCTGTAGTAGTATCTGTGCAAATAATCGGAAACGTGCTTGTTTTAGCGCTTTTGATTACGCCTGCGGCGACTGCGCGATTGCTTACTGACCGACTTGGAAAGATGATGATTTTGGCGCCTGCTATTGGGTGCGCTTCTTCGATTCTTGGAATGTACTTGTCTTGGAGTTTAGACACTGCTACTGGCGGAACAATCGTTTTGGTTGCGACTTTTATGTTTGTTCTAGCGTGGGTGTGCTCGCCTAAACACGGGTTGGTAGCGAGAATTGTGCCGAAACTACGATCAGTCGTTGCATAAGCGCGCTGTAACGCGCGAGCGGTTTTCCTCGCTTGGTGTGCAGGAGGGCTGGGTGTTTCTTGTCTCACAACGCTCCGCCTCTTACGTGTAGTTTGTTGTTGCGGTTGTTCCGATTTGGCTTTGATTTTATTTTTGGTTGAAGCTTGTTTGTAGGCGTGTGCCATTGTGTTATTGGGTATCGGCTGCCGCTCTTATACTGTTCGACCAAGAATCACCCAGCCCTCTTGCATGCTTGAACAATTGCGTATCACTAGTCGCCTGAGATTCTCGATTTTTCTTGCTACTTCAGCGAATCACCATCGGAGGACTGCGAATCGACTTGCATGAGCGCTTAAAGCGTAGCGCGCGAATGCACTTCGATTCGCTGAGCCGCTCAAACGTAAAGTCCAGTGGACTTTACGTGCGGCGAAGACGCGAGCGCGCTTAGACCGCGCGAGCGAAACGCCTCTTTCGCTGCGAAAAATCTCGAATCTCTACACAGATTGGCGTAATCATGTAGTGTGCTTATGGAATATTTCGCGGTTTATACTTTGCGGCACAATAGACGTATGGTATCTAAAGGAAAACCTTCGCCTAGAAGCGCAGTTAAGCCGCTCAGCGATGAGCAAGTAGAACGCTTAGCGCGCGCACACAAGTTAGTTGATCCTACTTATTACTACCCAACTGGCGCGCGTACGCCAAATGCGGCAGAAATCAACGCGCAAAATCCAAAGGCAACCGAGCGCCTGCTCGAAGGAACGTCTAGAGTGCTTAGATCTCGTTGTAAAGTGCGCGCATGGGGACTAGAAAACGTGCCAGAAGAAGGCGTGTTTATAACCGCTTGCACGCACGTTACAATGTTCGACGTTTTTGTGCCAATGACGTCTCTATTCCACCAAGGCCGCCGTCCGCGATACATGGCGAAAGCAGAACTTGCGCATTGGCCAATCTTAGGAAAATGGTTCCAGCTTGTTGGCATGCAACCAGTTCCGCGCAGAAGCGGAAAAGCGCGCGAAATCGAAGAAGAATCGATTAAAATCCTAACAAACGGCAGGCCGCTTAGCGTATGGCCAGAAGGAACAGTTACGCGCGACCCTCAAAAATGGCCTATGAGCATGAAGCCAGGAATCGGAGTTATTGCACTCGAAGCATCGCGCATGCTGGGGCATCAAATTCCGCTATTTTGCGCTGTTACATGGGGTGCTGCAAGCATTAATCATTGGTGGCCGTGGCCAAGGAAGAACGTTGTAATGTGCTACGATGCGCGTCTTGACTATTCGGATCTTCTAAAAGATATGGAGCATTGGGGCGATTTGCCGCCAATGGAGTCTGCTGCCGAATTGGCTCGTCGCGTACGCGTGCGCATGACGGAAATTATGGAAGAGATTCGCGGCGAAAAATCGCCAGAAGGATACTTCGATTACAAGCTTATGAAAAGAGTCAAAGAATAGTGGTTGCAAATTTGCGATTCGATAAGTCGTAAATTGTTGACAAGTCGTAAGTAAATCGTTGATAAATCAGTGATAAGTTATTAGAAAATCGTAAGCAAGTCACTAATAAATCACTAATAAAGTCTTCACAAAATGCCCGTAAAGCGCACTGTGTAGAATTATGTAATAGTGTGATTAAAAGTTGACTAAGTTGACTAGGTTGACTATGAGTTGACTAGTTGTAAATCGCTACAAATGGCTTAAAGCCAAAGCGGTTTACACTAATAAACCGAAAGGCTAGGCGTAAACATGAACGTTACGGTGTTGGGTGCTGGAGCTTGGGGTACGGCGTTTGGGCAGGTGCTTGCAGACGCGGGAAATCAAGTGACAATGTGGGCAATAGAGCCGCAAATTGTTGAAGGCATTCGAGATAATCACCGCAACGAAGTGAGACTGCCAATCGTAGAGCGTTTGCCAGAAAACATGACAGCTACGGGGGATCGCGCAGAAGCTGTAGCAAACGCAGACATTGTAGTAGTTGCGATTGCAGCACAATTTGCGCGCGTTGCACTCGAAGAATTTGCTGGCAAAATTCCGCAAAATGCGATTGTTGTTTCGCTTATGAAAGGCATTGAGCGAGCTACAGGCAAGCGTATGGACGAAGTTGTGTGCGAGGCCTTGAACTTACCGCGCAACCGTTTTGCGGCACTATCTGGGCCAAACTTAAGCAAAGAAGTGGCGCTAAGGCAGCATGCTGCGGCGGTAGTTGCGTGCGAGAATCGCGAGAATGCCGAAGTTGTAGCAAAAGCTTGCTCAAACAGCTATTTTAAGGCGTTTGTTTCCACCGACGTAATCGGCGTAGAAATGTGCGGATCGCTTAAAAATGTTGTTGCGCTTGCAGTTGGCATGGCTCGAGGAGCTGGTTACGGCGAAAACACGGCTGCGATGATCGAAACTCGCGGTCTTGCAGAGTTGACGGCATTGGGCGTTGCGGAAGGCGCAGATTCGCGCACATTTGCAGGACTTGCAGGCTTTGGTGATTTAGTTGCAACTTGTGGGTCTCCGCTAAGTCGAAACTACACTTTTGGCGCCAATCTTGGAAAAGGCATGAGCGTTGAAGAAGCAACCGCTGTGAGCAATGGCGTTGCGGAAGGCGTTCCAACTACTAGCGCGGTTGTGGCAATGGGCAAGCGTTTGGGAGTTGCAACTCCGCTTGCGAGTGCAATGGCTCGCGTGTTAGAAGAAGGAATCTCGTGCCAAGAGATGCTTGCATTGCTTTTTGATAACGATGTTTGCGAGGAGTAGCGAAGCGCGAAAGTAGCAGTTGCGAAAGCCGCGTGTTAATCGTAAGCATGCAAATCGTAAGTGCGTTAGTCGTGGTCGCGTAAATCGTAAGCAAAAATAATAATTCAAAATAATTCAAAATAACTAAAATAATCTAAGATAGCTAAAATAATTCAAAATATATAGAGGAAAAAAATGACGAAAAAGCGTGTAGTGTTCTTGTATGGCGGTAAAGCAGACGAACATTCGATTTCTTGCATATCGGCTGCTGGAGTGCTCAGTGCTGTAGACGAAAGTCGATTCGATATTGTACGCATTGCAATCACAAAGCAAGGCGAGTGGATTGTTGGCGGCGAAGATCCGCGAAACTTCCGCATGGAACAAGGCGAACTGCCAGTAATCACAAAAACCGCGCAAACGCGCGATGTTGTGCTAGACCCAGCAAAGGGCGCAGACGGATTTTTGGTGCGAGAGGCGGATGGCACGCTTACAAGCCTGGGGCATATTGACGCAGTCTTTCCAGTTCTTCACGGGCCAAACGGCGAAGACGGCACTTTGCAAGGCTTGCTAGAAATGATGCAAGTTCCATACGTTGGTTGCGGAGTTTTGGCATCTGCTGCGTGCATGGATAAGTATTACGCAAAGCAGCTTTTTAAGGCAGCAGGAATTAATGTTGCTCCTGGAATCGCACTGGACGCGCGCAAGTTTGAAAGTGACGCGGCAAATCGCTTCGTAGCGTACGCAAACGAAATTCTTGAGCAAGTTGAAGAAGCAAAACTAGAGTATCCGCTTTTTGTAAAGCCAAGCCGAGCAGGGTCTAGTTTTGGAGTTACAAAAGTAGAAACGCGCGATGCTAAAGCTTTAGCAGATGCTGTTTTTGAGGCTTCAAAGCACGATTGGCGAGTATTGATAGAGCAAGGAATTGACGCGCGAGAAATTGAGTGCGCGGTTCTTGCAGCGCGCGATGGTGAAGAGCCAAAAGCCAGCTGGCCTGGAGAAGTTGTGCTCGACAAGCGCCAGGCTGGTGAAGACCAGTTCTACGATTTTGACAGCAAATACATGGATTCTGCGGCTTCGCACGTTGAAGTGCCAGCAGATTTGCCAGAAGAGACTTTGCAACGCGTTCGCAAAACGGCGCTCGCAGCATTTAAGGCGGCAGATGGCAGAGGGCTAAGTCGCGTGGACTCTTTTGTAACTAAAGACGGCCGCGTAATCCTTAACGAAATCAACACAATGCCTGGTTTTACGCCAATTTCCATGTATCCAAAAGCTTGGGAAGCAACAGGAATAAGCTATAGCGATTTAATCACAAAGCTTATTGAAGGCGTGATTTTAGACTAGTCGGAGGTAAAAATGCGTAAACAGCGTAAGCTTGCAAACAAGCAGCATCCAGACGCGTACACGATTGCGCGCAGACGTCAAGGATCTGTAGGAGTGTCGCTGTGCGTGTTCCTATTTACGTGGATTCTTGCAACGCTTTTAATTGGCGAGTTGATTAGCATTTTTGTTCCAAAAGGTGTTTTAAGTCCTTCGCTAAGCTCCTTTGTTTCTTCGGACGTTGCGCAATACTTAATAGCGTTGCCGCTTGCAATGCTTGTTCTAAGACGCACTCCAGCAATAGAAACTCGCAAGTTTACTATGTCTTTGCGCCAATTTGGCGGATTCTTTGCCGTTAGCGTGCCAATAATGTATGCAGGAAGTTACATTGGGCTTGTTGCTTCTGCGCTTATTTCTGGCGGAAAAGCCGAGAACAGGATTGCAGACGTTGTAGCAGGCGGAAACGTGTGGGAAACGCTGCTTTTTGTGGTATTTTTGGCGCCAGTTGTGGAAGAATGGCTATTTAGAAAGCAAATTATAGACAGGTTGCGCGTGTATGGCGAAAAGCGCGCGATTGTGTTCTCTGCATTGGCGTTTGCGCTTTTCCACATGAACATGTTCCAGTTCTTCTACGCTTTTGGACTTGGTCTTGTGTTTGGATACATGTACGTTCGCACGTCGCAGCTTAGGTACAGCGTATTTTTGCACATGATTGTAAACTTCCAGGGAAGCGTTATAGCAATGTGGATTTCAAACAACATGATGGATTCAAATGGAGATCTTATTAAGGTTGAAAACTTGAACACGCAAGAGATTGCGGATTTGGCTCCTGGGTTTATGTTTATAGGCCTTTACGCAATGTTTATGATTGTTATGTTTGTGTTTGGAATTGTGCTACTTGCGCGCCGCAAGAGGTATCTTGAATTCTACGATTCGCCGCTGGAGATTCGCGGAAGTGCTGGAACAAAAGCATTGTACGGAACCGTTGGAGTTATGGGATTCTTGATTGCGTCCGTTTTGCTGAATCTGCTTATGTTGTTTGTGTAGGTTATTTGCGTAGGTTGAATCTGTTTGTGTAGTGTGAATCTGTTTGTGTAAATTGAATTTATTTAATTGAATATTGATTTAAGTTAGGAGGCGTCTATGTTAGACAAAAACAATTTAGAAAGCGCTCAATGCGCAAATGACGATTGCTTTGCCGCAGATCCAATCCGCGTGGGTCTTTTAGGCGCTGGAACAGTAGGATCGCAAACAGCGCGTCTAATAGTGGAAGAAAACGCTGAACTATCTGCAAGAATCGGCGCTCCGCTAGAGCTTGCTGCGGTTGCGTGCTTGCATCCAGAAGAAGTGGACGCGCCATGGATTTCCAAAGATCTTTTAAGCGCAGACGCAGGAGCGATTTGTAAACGCGAAGATATAGACGTAATAGTTGAGCTAATTGGCGGTTTGGAACCAGCGCACACATTTGTAAAAACTGCGCTAGAATGCGGAAAATCGGTTGTAACGGCAAACAAAGCGTTGCTTGCAAAGTTTGGCCCAGAACTCTACGAGTGCGCGCAAAAAAACGGAGTGGATTTAAGCTTTGAGGCGTCTGTTGCAGGCGCAATCCCAATTTTGCGCCCACTTAGAGAGTCGCTTGTGGGCGACAAAATCACGCAAATTTTTGGAATCGTAAACGGAACTACAAACTACATTCTTGACGAGATGACGGTTCGCGGGCTTGATTTTGATTCGGCTTTGCGCGCAGCTCAAGAAAAGGGATATGCGGAGGCGGATCCTACAGGAGACGTTGAAGGATTTGATGCAGCAAACAAGGCTGCGATTCTTGCAACACTTGCATTCCAAATGCCAATAAGCATTGATGACGTTAGTGTTGAAGGAATTAGCGCGATCACGGCTGAAGATATTGCGGCAGCAAGTGCGCAAAATCGTGTGATTAAGTTGCTTGCGGCGGTTGCAAGCGACACGCGTGTCGCAGTGAGCGCAAGCGTTTACCCAGCGTTGGTTAGCAAAGAGCATCCGCTGGCTTCCGTTCATGGCAGTTTTAACGCCGTTTTTGTTAAAGCGCAAGCGGCGGATGATCTTATGTTCTACGGCCGCGGCGCTGGCGGCGCGCCAACAGCAAGCGCGGTTGTTGGAGATATTGTTGGAGCTGCTAGAAACATAGCGCGCGGCTGCAACGATGCTAGTGTGCCAATGTATAACGCCAAATCTTTGGCTTCCACGCGCTCGATTCGTGCGGACTTTGTTGTGCGATGCAATATGGAGGATACTTCGCTTGCTCTTTGCGGCGAAGTGATGGATGTGTTTGAGGAGCATGGAGTTAACGCGGAACGATTGCCTATGCTTTGCCAAACTCAATACGATGGCGAAGGCGATTGCCCAGCTTGCGGAATCGGCGGCCCTGGCGATTTGCGCGTGCTTGTAAAAGATTGCACAGAGGCGGATTTGAGCGCAATTCTTGCGGATTTGCAAAAGGTGGGTGCTGTGTGCGCAAAGCCGCTCGCTTTGCGAATTATTGAGTAATCTAGTAATTGAATAATTTAGTAATCGAGTAGTTAAGTAGTTAAGTAATTATTAAATAGTTAATTAATTAAGTAATTTAGTAGGCTGCTCGAGTGGAAAAGGTGCGAAATGAAACCAGTATGCAACAGTGTGTCAGTTTGCGTGCCAGCAACAAGCGCAAATCTTGGGTCTGGATTTGACGTTGCAGGAATTGCGCTTGATTATTCGGATTCGCTAGTTTTTACGCTTGATGATTCGCTTGATGATTCGCAAGATGTTCGCGTGATTATTCATGGCGAAGGCGAAGATACGTTGCCAAAAGACGAGACGCATCTTGTTGTTCGCGCGTTTCGCAAAGCGTGCGAAGCGTTTGGCTTGCCGCGTTTGCGATTTACTCTAGAAGCGCATAATCGCATTCCGCAAGCGCGCGGAATGGGGTCTTCTGCCAGTGCGATTGTTTCGGGCGTGGCTGCAGCTTGGGCTTTTGCGCATAATGGAGATCTTAATAAGCAAGCTATTTTTGAGCTTGCATCTTCGATTGAAGGCCACCCAGATAATGTTGCTCCAGCAGTTTTTGGCGGATTAACAACCAGCTGGAAGAATGGCGATGAGTTCCACACAGTTCGATACGGCGTTTCTAAGCAAATTCGCGCAACGATTTTTGTGCCGAACTTTACTCTTTCAACGCAAATGGCTCGTCAAGCTCTTCCAGAAAAAGTGCCGTACGCAGATGCTGTGTTTAATGTTTCGCGCGCTTGCTTATTGCCGATTGCGTTTGGTGATTTTGGTTATGCTTGCGATTCTGCCGATTCTGCTGATTCTGCCGATGCTTGCGATTCTTGCGTAAAATCCACTCTTTCTAGAAACGATTTGCTTTTTACAGCTACTCAAGACGCTATTCACCAGCAATACCGAGCAAGTCTTATGCAACCAACTTGGGATTTGGTAAAAGCTTTGCGAGACAAGGGGTTTGCGGCTGCGATTTCGGGAGCTGGATCTTGCGCAGCGGTGTTCTATGAGGAAAAGTCGCAAGCTTCCGAAGAGGAAAATAACGCTACTAATATAAGCGAAAAAATAGAAAAAATTGCAAAGCCGCTTTTAGATGGCTTCGATTGGAAAATTTTGCACGTGCATGTTGATTCTACAGGCGTTGCAATAACTCGCGAATAATTTGTGTGAAGTTGTAAGTGAAGTTATGAGTGAAATCGCAAAAAGAGGGAATATGAAAGTTTCATTGATTTTGGCTTCTCAGTCTCCTGCAAGAAGAGCTGTGCTGGCTGCTGCAGGCGTGATTCCTGTGATTCATGTGAGCGAGGTGGATGAGCCAGCGGCGTTGCGTAATGCTGCAAATGTGCAAGGTGTTAGCGTGGAGCAGATGAGCGCCGAGGAGCGCGTTTCGATTTTGGCGCGAGCAAAGGCTTTTGCGGTGTATGAGTCGTGGAAGCTTGTGTCAGATGCAGCAGCTTCGGCTAGTGGCGATTTGGTTGTGGGGTATCCGCTGGCGGCTGAGGCTGAGTCTGAGAATGCAGAATCTGAATCTTCTGAATCTGCTAGTAGCGCTTTGGCAGACGATTCGCAATCAGACGTAACGCATAACGTAGATACTGCGCAAACTCGCGATTTTTCTGGCGTAAAAGTGCCTACTAAGACTTTTGATATTCACGATTTTGCGCATATGAATGAATCTTGTAACGATTGCAACAGCGTGCTTATTGTTGGCTGCGACTCCATGTTTTTGCTAGACGGCGAATGCTACGGCAAGCCGCATACTCCTGAAGTGGCATTTGAGCGGATTAAGCAAATGAGCGGAAAAACTGGAGAATTGTTTACTGGCCATTGCTTAATCGATGCAAAAAGTGGCAAAACAGTGTGCAAGGTGAGTCGCGCAAGCGTGACTTTTGCACATATGAGCGATGAGGAAATCCGCGCGTACGTAGAAACTGGCGAGCCGCTGGAAGTGGCAGGATCCTTTACGCTAGAAGGCTTTGGTGGTGCGTTTATTGAGGGGATTCAGGGAGATCCGCATGGAGTTCTTGGAATCAGCTTGCCGCTGCTAAGGCAGATGGTTTGCGATCTTGGGTACGCTTGGCCAGATTTGTGGAATAGTCGCAAGCTAGAGGGCGAGGCGATTAAAGACGATCCAGCTTCCAAAGAAGTACCTAAAGAAAACGTGCATCAGCCAGGAGACGGATGGGTTATGTGCGATTGTGGGCGCAAGCATTGGGGTCATAATGGCGCGGCTGGCGTGCTGCTTGCTAGGCGAGACGAGACCACTGGGCGCGTGACTCATGTTGTTATGCAACATCGCGCGCTTTGGAGCGCGGAAGGCGGCACGTGGGGGATTCCTGGCGGCGCAATATCTGATGGTGAAACTGCGATTGAGGGCGCGTTGCGCGAGTCGTTTGAAGAAGCGAACATAACGTCTCAAGACATTGATGTTGTTGGAGCGTATTGCGAAAATCACGGGAATTGGCGTTATACAACGGTTTTTGCGTTTGAAAAGCCAGGGCATTGTGTGAATCCGTGCGCGCACGACGACGAGAGTATGGAAATTAAGTGGGTGCCGATTGACGATGTGCCGAAGCTCAAGCTGCTTACGGCAATGCGCACGGATTGGCCGTCTTTCCGCGCTCGCCTTGATTTGCTTGCTTCGCAAAGGTAGCTGTGCGACGACCTGCCTTTCCTCTTAGAGCGTAGCGCGAATCGACGATTTCGAGCTGCATAATGCGCGAGAAATCACCTCGATTCGCTGAGCCGCTCAAACGTAAAGTCCAGTGGACTTTACGTGCGGCGAAGACGTGAGCGCAGCTAACCTGCGCGAACGATGACCTGCCTTGTAGTGCGTTTGTATTAAAAAACGCCAAAATTCAGTACAATCGCACTACGGTTTTGTGTGTTTGTGTAGTGTGTTTGTATCATAATCCGAGTTTGTTGATTCTTATCTATGAAATCTTATAAAATCGTATTTATGCGCTGATGCATGATAGTTTTGCTAGTTGTTAGATGTTATATGGCTTGTGCTTGATTTTGTAATTTTGCTTGTGATTCATGGGTTTTGTGTTAAGCGCATAGAAATAAAGTAAACAAATCAAATAAAGCAATTAATTGCGTAAATTTGCGTAAAAATTAGGGGGCAATTATGTCTAATGCGTCAAATATTAAAAAAGATACTATTACAGCAAAAGGCTTTGCAATTCAGGTTTATACGGAAGATTTTAGGAATGATTACGTTAGTTTAACCGATATTGCGAGATATAAAAACAAAGAAGAGCCTAATGTGGTTGTTGCAAACTGGATGAGAAATTACAGTACAATAGAGTATTTAGGCATATGGGAGAGACTAAACAATCCGAATTTTAAACCCATCGAATTCGAGGGGTTTTTGAAAGAAGCTGGTAGCAATGCTTTTACGCTATCTCCTAAAAAATGGTCAGAAATCACGAATGCAATAGGTTTACTTGTAAAATCCGGTAGAGGTGGTGGAACTTATGCTCATAAAGATATAGCATTTAAGTTTGCAGCTTGGATTTCAGCAGAATTTGAACTATATATTATCAAAGATTATCAAAGACTTAAATCTGATGAGAACTCAAGGCTTTCTCTGAATTGGAATTTGAACCGTGAGATTTCGAAGATTAATTACAAGATTCATACGGATGCTATTAAAGAATATTTGTTGAAGGATTTGACTCCTGAGCAGTTGATGTATAAGTATGCAAATGAAGCAGATTTGTTAAATGTTGCACTGTTTAATAAGACTGCTAAACAATGGAGAGATGTAAATCCTAAGTCAAAAGGCAACATTCGAGACGAGGCGAGTATTAATGAACTTCTGGTATTGGCGAATATGGAAAGCTATAATGCTGTTTTGATTTCTAAGGGTTTGCCGCAGACAGATCGAATGGTGAAACTTAGAAATTTGGCGCGAACGCAGATTTTATCTCTTGAGAATTTGAATAATTCTGGAATAAAAAGTTTGGATTCCGTGCTAAAAAATTGAGTTTAATCACTTTTTAATTCTGCACTTAATACTGATATTTACCTTGTTTTTGTGCGCTCCGACCTGCCTTTTCGCTTAGAGCGTAGCGCGAAAAGGCAATTCGGAGCGCTGAGCTTGCTTAGGGTTGAAAGCACAGTGTGCTTTCAACGCAAGCGAAGACGTTAGCGCGCTTAGACCGCGCTAACGACAGGACCTGCCTTTTCGCTTAGAGCGTAGCGCGAAAAGGCAATTCGGAGCGCTGAGCTTGCTTAGGGTTGAAAGCACAGTGTGCTTTCAACGCAAGCGAAGACGTTCGCGCGCTGTAACGCGCGAACGAACTAAGTATTCTCGTGTCGCCCTTTGCGCTTTCTGAAGTGTGTTTGTATCATAATCCGAGTTTGTTGCTTACGCCATAGTCACCCTAAAACTGCTGCGATTAGCGCAATAAAAATCGGACTTGTAGTGGTAGAAAACAGGATTCCGTCGCGCGCAAAACTCAAGCCAACATTGTATCTTGCAGCGTAATTGTATACGTTTTGGCCAGTCGGAAGAGCCGCCAGCACAACGCATGCGTAAAGAGTGGCGCCTCGAAAGCCCATAACAAAATAAGCCAGCAAAAACGCAACAATTGGCATAATCAAGTTTTTTAGAATCGCAACTGTAGCAATCGCAGCTCGGTTAGAATCTTTTTGTAGAGGCTTACTGCCGTAAAGCGACATGCCAAACGCCATTAAAATCATAGGAACCGCGGAATCGCCAATCATCTTGATTGGGTCATAAAGAAAATTCGGAACAGGGAAATAGCCAACTTTTGCGGAAATTGCCGAAATAATAATTCCTCCAAGCGATCCGATTAAAAGCGGCTGCTTAAGTGGCTGCTGAGCAATGCGCTTAAGCGAGCACTTTCCAGTGGTTGTAACGTCTAAAACCGTTAGTCCAACAGGCGTAAAAACAGCTTGTTGCATAACTAAAATCGGGGCTACAAGCGCGGGATTTCCAAGAATATAGGTTGCAACTGGCAAGCCAATGTTGTTTGAGTTTAAGTAAAGCGAGTTCAGCGCGCCAATTGTGCAATCTGCCGCAGGAAGGTGGAAAAACAGGCGATTGAGCAGAATAAACGCAGCACCAACAATCATTGCGGAGAAAAACGCAACAAAAATTGACGAGTGGAAAATCTCAAAAATTGGCTCTTTTGCGAGGATTGCAAACATTAAACAAGGACTAGAAACAAAAAAGCTTACGCGATTAAGCACCATTTGTGCTTGCGATCCGCCGATGCGAAGACGCGCAGTTACGTAGCCAGCGGCAATCACGATACCGATTACGCAAAAGCCCTGCATAGCGCTGATTAAACCCATGTAAACGATTCTAGCGCTGATTTTTGCAAATGGGGTAATGTGTGGCTCCGCGCATACGCAACGATTCGCAGCGCTATGATTCGCACGCGTATGTTGTTTGACGTTGCAATATGGCATACTAGAGAACGGTGGCGCTGCAAGCCGCCAAAGCATTCGACGGCGTCGATCCCCTCGCGCGTTTTATCGCATGATTTTTAATCGAGGCAGGTGTCCGCTGTCGCGCAGCTAGACTTTATTAACAGCCCGAGGGGTGGCTCGCACAAGCGTGCCCATTCCAGGCTAAGAGCGCGAGACGATTGCAGCGTTTCGCTAGGAGCATTGTGCCCAGAGTAACGCGAGAAAGCTTCAACGTATTTGAAGCAGACGATAATAAAAAAGATAAAAATGAAAATGCTAATTCTAGTGCTAGCGAGAATGCTGGTGCTAATGTTAGCGTAAATCCTAATGCTACTTCCGCTAGAGTTGGCGGCGTTGTTAATGTTGTTTCTGGCGCTAACGATGCTGCTAACGGAGTTCGTCGCAGGCGCACTGGAAGGCGTGTAGTCAGAGTTGCAGGAGCTGCTGGCGAATCGATGAAGTTGCACGTTGAAGGCGGAGATAATCAGGATTTGCGCAATGGCGTAGCGGCGGCGGATTCTGCTCCTTTTGTTGCGGATTCTGCGGCAGATAGTTCTTATGCGCAGCAGCAATCTCAAGCGCATTTACGCCCAATAACATCGCTTTTATTCCAAGAGCCAGTTTTGCCTCAGCGCGAGCATTCTGCTGAAAGCCGCGAGACGGATTCGGATTACGAAGATTCAAGCAGTAGTAAGCGCGATTCGCGCAGCCGTCGTGATTCTCGTGATTCTCGCGATTCGCGCGATTCGCGCAGCAAAGACGAGAGTAGGCGAAATAGCCGAGAGTCACGCAATAATCGCAAGTCAACAGACAACAGTTTAGACTTTAGCGAATCACTTGAAAACAAAGACGATTTTAGTGAAGACACAAATCGCAATTCTAAAAAATCGCGTAAAACTCGCTCGAACAAGTCTTATGCCAAAGCTAAAAGCGGCCGCGAAACTTTTGACGATAATTATGATTTGCAAGACGACGATACGCAATTGATTCGTGTGCGTTCTAGAGCAAATCGAGACGAGAAAAACGCGCAAATTGAGCGAGATAAAAATGCGAATCAAGATGAATCGCAAGCAAGTGAGCGCGGCGAGTATGGAAGCCAGAACGCCCGAAAATCGCGCAAAAATCGCAGACTTAACGCTGCAGAGCGCAGAGCTGCTGCCGAGGTTGAGCAAATCGAAGAAGACCTTGAATACGACGACATAACTTACGCGCCAATAGAAAATCGTAAAGCTGGAAAAGCCTCTAGAAGACTTGACTATAGCGATTTTGAGGATGATTTTAGTGGAGATTTTGCCCGAAATCGCGTTGATAACTTTGATAGCGTTGACGATGCTTATAGCGCAGATAACGCAGATAACGCAGATTCAAATGAAGTCTACGCAAAAGAATCCGATTTGCAAGACGACGAGGATGGCGTTGTAACAAGGCGCAGGCGTCGCAGGCGCTCCTCTAGAGTAGATAGGGCAGATAGAGCAGATAATGCCAATAAATCTGCCGAATCCGAAGAATCTTCTTCCTTTAATTCAACGTCTAGCAAGTACAGCGTAGACGAAATTGAGGTTTCTCAAGAAGACCGAGATTTGATTCCAGACCCAGAAGAATTGCGATCTCAAGACGAAGAAGTTTACACGCGTAGGCGCAGGCGTCGCAGATCCAAGATTGCAGATGACTCAAGCGCTAGTGAATCGCGATTTGACTCTGCAGAGACGGATTCGCAAAGTCGAAGGTCTAGAAAACAGCAATATATTGACGAAATCACAGATATTGAAGGCTCCACAAGGCTGGAAGCCAAAAAGCAGCGCCGCCGCGATAATCGCAGAGAGCGCAACCGCCAGAACTTGCTTATGGAGCAAGACTTTTTGGCAAGGCGAGAAAACGTTGACAGACTTATGGTTGTGCGCGAACGCGATCGTCACACGCAAATATCTGTAATCGAAGACAACATTCTTGTAGAGCATTACGTTTCCGACATTCAAGAAGTTGCAACCGTTGGGAACATTTACCTTGGCCGCGTGCAAAACGTGCTGCCAAGCATGGAGGCTGCGTTCGTAGACATTGGTCAGGCTAGAAACGGCGTGCTTTACGCTGGCGAAGTCAACTGGGATACAACCAGGCTAGAAGGTCAGCCGCGAAGAATGGAGCTTGCGTTTAAGGCGGGAGACCCTGTTCTAGTGCAAGTTACTAAGGACCCTATAGGCCATAAGGGTGCGCGACTAACATCGCAAGTAACGCTTGCTGGAAGGTTCTTGGTGCTGGTGCCGTCTGGAGCGATGACGGGTGTAAGTCGCAAGCTATCCGACCGCGAGCGAAGCCGACTTCGCGCAATCGTAAGCAAAATCGCGCCTAAAGACATGGGCATAATCATTAGAACTGCTGCCGATGGTGCTAGTGAAGATGCGATTGAAAAAGACCTTGAGTCGCTTGTAAAACAGTGGGATCGCATAGAAGCAAAGCGCCAGGAATTCTTGCATGGAAAGCGTCCAAAGCTGTTGCAAGGCGAGCCAGACGTGGCAATTCGCGTTGTTCGAGACATTTTTAACGACGACTTCCAAAAGATGATTGTGGAAGGCAAGGGCGCGTACGACCGCATTTGCGAATACTTGGAGATGATGGCGCCTGATTTGCAAAGCAAGATTGAGTACTGGGATCCTGCAGAGCATGAAGGTAAAGACGTGTTTGACAAGTGGCAAATCGACAGCCAGCTTAGAAAAGGCATGGAGCGCCAGGTTTATCTTCCTGCAGGCGGGTCGATTGTTATTGACCGAACGGAAGCAATGACAACGATTGACGTGAACACGGGTCGTTTTATTGGCCGCGGAAAGTCTTTGGAAGAGACTGTGACTCGTTGCAATTTGGAAGCTTCCGAAGAGATTGCGCGCCAGCTGCGACTTCGCGATATTGGCGGCATGGTTATGATCGACTACGTAGACATGGTTATGCCAGCAAACCGCGATCTTGTTTTGCGCCGTCTTGTTGAGTGTCTTGCGCGAGACCGCACAAAGCATCAGGTTGCGGAGGTTACCTCTCTTGGTCTTGTGCAAATGACGCGTAAGCGTGTTGGGCAGGGGCTTGTTGAAGCGTTTTCGGAGGAGTGCCCAACGTGCAAAGGCCGTGGGTTTATTCTTCACGACGAGCCGACTGTGTCTTCGGAATACGCCGATCCGTACGCGCTTAAGGGCGGAGATCCGTTTATTAAGACCAATAAGCACGGCCACGGAAGCATTGCAGACACTGCGCCTACAGTTAAGCAGGAGTCTAGTGCAGATGTTCGCGCTAAGTTGGCGAAGATTGCGGCTGCGGCTGCGTCTTCGGCGTTCTTTGAGGAGTCTTTGCGCAGAAGTTTGGACGGCGGTAAGGATGATGCGGATTCTGCGGATGTTGCTGATTCTGCGATTAGTGTGGATTCTGAGGGTGCTGCGAATGCGGCGTTTGCTGGCGATTTTTCAGTAGATGAGCCAGTAGATAAGCCAGCGGAAGAGTCGCAAGCAACCGTTGAATCGCAAGAAGCAACAGACGAGTCGCAAGAAAAAGACGAGTCGCAAGAAAAAACAGACGAATCATAAAACTAAAAACGCCCAAAGTATAAGGCTTGAGTACAATAGTTTCTACTGTTTAGCTCGACTTTATAGATTAGCTCTTGACGTTAGTACAGGGGTAGGTGTATTTTTGATAGTCGGTGTCTTGCCGCATGTTCAATGCTGCGCGCGAGGCAAAAGTAAAGCTTTCAATTTAGCTAAGGAACGAATTATGTACGCGATTGTGAAGGCCGGTGGCCATCAAGAGAAGGTTGAGGTTGGAGACGCCATCCTCGTAAACCGTCTCGATGCAAAGAAGGGCGATACCGTGGAATTCCCGGTCGCGCTCGTTGTTGACGGTGCTAAGGTGACCTTAAGCGCTAAGGATCTTGCAAAGATCACAGTTAAGGCAGAAGTTCTTAACGACGAAGCTAAGGGTCCAAAGATTAGCATTATGAAGTATAAGAACAAGACTGGCGTGGCTCGCCGCAAGGGTCATCGTCAGAAGTTGACTCTCGTCAAGATCACGGCCATCGCCTGATTGACGGTGTTATAAACCTGAAAGGACAGCAAGATGGCACATAAGAAGGGTGCGTCCAGCTCGCGCAACGGTCGCGATTCGCAGGCGCAATATCTTGGCGTTAAGAAGTTCGGTGGAGAAGCTGTTGTGGCTGGAAACATTATTGTTCGCCAGCGCGGCACCAAGTTCCATGCAGGACAGAACGTTGCTTTGGGCAAGGATCACACGCTGTATGCTTTGGTAGACGGCAATGTGAAGTTTGGCATTCGTCGCGATCGCAAGGTTGTAGACGTAGTTACCGCCTGAGTAACCAATAATCTTCTAGCCGCACCCCGTTCGGTGCGGCTTTTTTGTTTTTGCAAATCTGGCGAGTATTGACGCTTTTTGTTGTTGATTTTGGCGTTTTGAGCTACAAAGTGCGTAAGTGTTTTCCGCTTTTTGTACCAAATTTGGCCTAAATTACGTACAAAATGCGGAAAGGCAGGTCAAGACGTTCGCGCGTTACAACGCGCGAACGTCTTCGCCGCGCGTAAAGTCCACTGGACTTTACGCTTAAGCGGCTCAGCGCTTTGAAGGAGCTTGAAATGCGTTATGCAATTTCAAGCTCAGTCAAAGCGCAGGCAAATCTGGCGAGTATTGAGTATCAAGTAAGGTAAAAGTTATGAGCGATTTTGTAGATCGAGTAACAGTACATGTTAAAGGCGGCGACGGCGGCAACGGTTCCGCAGGCGTGCGTAGAGAAAAATACAAGCCACTTGCAGGGCCAAATGGCGGCAACGGCGGCAACGGCGGAAGCGTTATATTCGTAGCCGATCGCAATGCAAATAGCTTGCTTGATTACCGATTTATGCCACATCGAGTAGCGCAAAGTGGCACAATGGGCTTGGGAGATACAAAAGACGGCTCCAAAGGAGAAGACCTTATACTGCCAGTGCCAGTTGGAACCGTGATTTTTGAGGCAAAGGGCGCATCGGGCGCGCAAAAAAAGCCTGGCAACGTTTTGGCGGATTTGCAACACGTAGGAGACACTTTCGTAGTCGCAGCAGGAGGTGCTGGCGGCCTTGGAAACGCAGCTCTTGCAAACAAGGTGCGTCGCGCTCCAGGATTTGCGCTGCTTGGCGAGCCTGGCGAAGAGCGAGACGTAATCCTAGAGCTAAAGTCGATAGCAGACGTGGCGCTAGTTGGATTCCCATCTGCAGGAAAGTCAAGTCTTGTAGCATCAATCAGTGCTGCAAAGCCAAAAATCGCAGATTACCCGTTTACAACTCTTGTTCCAAATCTTGGTGTAGTCAGCTTTGGCGAATACCGCTACACAATCGCAGACGTGCCAGGATTGATTCCAGGTGCTTCCGAAGGAAAAGGACTTGGTCTAGAATTTTTGCGTCACATTGAGCGCACGGAAATAATCGCCCACGTAATCGACTGTGCAACGCTAGAGCCAAATCGCGACCCAATCAGCGATTATAAGGCTTTGGAACACGAGCTTTCGCAATACGCAAACAAGCTTGATTTGCCGCTTGGAGCGATTCCAATTCCCGAGCGTCCGCGAATTATTGTGCTCAACAAGATTGATGTGCCAGAAGCAAAAGAGTTGGCAGAATTTGTGCGAAGCGACTTTGAAAAAATGGGCATGCCAGTTTTTGAGATTTCTACTGCTTCTCACGAAGGCTTGAAAGAGCTTGGTTTTGCGCTTGGAAAGATGGTGGCTAGTATGCGCGAAAAGCTTGCCGAGCAAGAGGCTGCGCGAGAAGAAGAACGCGTTGTTATTCAGCCGCTTGAGCAGCCAGCATTACGACGCCGCAGAGATGATGGACGCGGAAGTGCTAGCGACTTTACAATCGAGCGCGAAGAAGACAAAAATGGCGACTTTTGGTTTACTGTTACGGGTGCTAAGCCAGAGCGTTGGGTTGTGCAAACAAACTTCGACAACGACGAGGCAGTGGGCTATTTGGCGGATCGCTTAGCGAAGCTTGGCGTAGAAGACGAGTTGCGCAAGAAGGGCGCGCGACCAGGAGACGAGATTAGGATTGGCCGCGGAAACCGCATGGTTTGCTTCGACTGGGATCCAAGCATTGCAGCAGGCGCGGAAGGTTTGGATGGCGCAAGCCTTGGTGCGCGCGGAAAAGACTTGCGACTTGAGGCAAATGACCCGCGTGGCGCAAGGCGCACTAATGCGGAGCGCCGCCGCGACTACCACACAATGATGGATGCAAAGAGTGCCGTGCGAGACGCTATGATGGCGGAACGCAAGCAAGGGCATTGGGCAGATCCATCGGTAGATGACGATAAACACGATGAGCAGAGCCTATTTGGGCGTGGAGAGTAATTGATTAATAATGGTTAATAAAGCAATTGAGCCTACCGAAAACGGGGTTCGGCGTTCAATTAGCAATGCGCGCACAATAGTCGTAAAAGTGGGGTCTAGCTCGCTAACTTCGCAAAATGGTCACTTAGATGTGCAAAAGTTGCGCTCGCTAGTAGATGCCATTAGTCGCACGCAAATTAACGGCGCGCATGTTGTGCTTGTGTCTTCTGGCGCAATCGCAGCAGGATTTGGGCTGCTCGGCTTTGATTCTAGGCCAAAAGACGTTCCAACGCAGCAAGCTACGGCTTCGGTTGGTCAGGGTTTGCTTATGGCGCAATACGAGCAAGCATTTGCAAAATATGGTCTAAAAGTAGGGCAAATGCTGCTAACGGCAGACGTTACTATAAGTCCTTCGCGCTACCGCAATGCTCAACGCACAATGCTTAGGCTGCTGGAATTAGGCGTTGTGCCAATCGTAAACGAAAACGATGCTTTGTCTAGTAACGAAATACGTTTTGGAGATAACGATAGGCTGGCGGCGCTTGTTGCAAACATTGTTCGCGCAGATGCGCTGGTGCTTTTAACAGACGTAGACGCGCTTTATACTGCTCCGCCCAGCGAGCCAGGTGCCAAGCGGATTAGCTTTGTTGCAGATGTTACGCGCGCGCTAGACGATATTAAAGTTGGCGAAAGCGGATCGGGCGTTGGTACAGGCGGAATGGTAACCAAGATGGATGCGGCGCATATTGCTGCTGTTTCTGGAATCCCAACGCTTTTGACATGTGCGAGTAGCGCGGAGAGTGCGCTAGCTGGCGATTCGGTTGGAACCGTTTTTGCGCCACTAAACTCGCGCGCGTCTTCTAGAAGACTTTGGATTGGTTTTGCGTCTAATCCGCATGGTGCGATTATTGTAGATTCTGGTGCTGCTGCAGCCGTTTGCGCAGGGCGAGCAAGCCTGTTGGCTGCTGGAATCGTAGGGGTTACTGGCGATTTTTGTGCGAGCGACCCAGTGTGGATTGATGATGAGCATGGAAACCACTTAGCCAAAGGGCTAGTTGCATTTGATTCAGACGAGATACCTCAGGTAATGGGTCTTACTACGGACGATTTAGAGGCCACTTTGGGGCGGCAATACGCGCATCCTGTGGTGCATCGCGACAATCTTGTGCTTTTATAGCATTTGCTTGCTTTTCTTCATGCTCCTTGTGTTTGTTGCGCGGCTTCCTATTTGGTGTTGCGCGAGGTTTGAGTATTTCTCTCCTCGCAGGCGCGCCAATCTGCCTTCGAGCTTAGAGCGTAGCGCGAGAAGGCAATTTGGAGCGCTGAGCAGCTCAAGGCAGAAGCACTGCTTCTGCGCTGCGAAGACGTGAGTGCGGCTAATCCGCGCGAGCGAAACACTTTTACGTATAGCTTATGAACGTTAATATTCTAAGGCCTCAGTATGGCGCTATTTATTGCTCGTAGAGAAATACATCAAACCTTCTGGATATCTAGAACTTTTGCGTATTGCTTAATCGCCGAGATTCTCGATTTTTCTTGCTACTTCAGCGAATCACCATCGGAGGACTGCGAATCGACTTGCATGAGCGCTTAAAGAGTAGCGCGCGAATGCACTTCGATTCGCTGAGCCGCTCAAACGTAAAGTCCAGTGGACTTTACGTGCGGCGAAGACGCGAGCGCGCTTAGACCGCGCGAGAGAAACGCTTCATCCGCTGCGAAAAATCTCGAATCTCTACCCAATTTATGCGCAAAATCGGGAAATAACGTGTAATGGTTAAACTGTAAGTATGGCAGAAAATATCGCAGCAAATATTGCAGAAAACGAATCGCAAGTCGCAGAAGGTTCGCAACAAATCGCAGCAAATACATCAAACTCCCAATGGCGCTCTATGAGCAATCGCATTAACAAAGTGGCACCGAGTGCAACGCTTGCTGTAGATGGCAAAGCAAAAGCGATGAAAGCCGCAGGAATCGACGTTATTAGCTTCGGCGCAGGCGAGCCTGATTTCCCAACGCCACTCTACATTGTTGAAGCCGCATCCGCCGCATGCAAAGACTCAAAAAACTACAAGTACACAGCTACGGCTGGCCTTCCAGAGCTGCGCGATGCGATTGCGCGCAAAGTTAAGCGCGATTCTGGCTACGATGTTTCCCCAAATCAAGTTGTTGTAACGAATGGCGGCAAACAGGCTGTTTACGAAGCATGCCAGATTTTGCTAAACGATGGCGACGAAGTTATAATTCCAGCGCCATATTGGACAAGCTACCCAGAGGCAGTAAAACTTGCAGGCGGCGTTCCTGTGCCTGTTATGTCTGGAGCGGATCGCGGTTTTGAGCCAGATATTGAGGCGATTGAGGCGGCTCGCACACCGCGCACGCGTGCGATTATTGTAACTTCGCCTTCTAATCCAACAGGCGCTATTTGGAGCGCGCAAACAATTCGCACGATTGGCGAATGGGCTGTAAAACACCACATTTGGGTGCTTTCCGACGAAATCTACGAGCATTTGCATTACGATGGCGTAAAAACTTCGTACATTGGCGTGGAAGTGCCAGAAGTGCGCGACCAGCTTCTTGTTTTGAATGGCGTTGCAAAAACGTACGCAATGCCAGGTTGGCGTGTTGGATGGATGGTTGCGCCGCTTGAGGCCGCAAAAGCCGCGATTAAGCTTCAAAGTCACATGACGTCTAACGTTTCTAATATTTCGCAGCGCGCAGCTCTTGCAGCAGTTGGCGGACCATTAGACGAAGTCGCAAAAATGCGTGATTCCTTCGACGCTCGTCGCAAGGCGATTGTGCAAGCGCTGAACAGCATGGAGGGCGTAACTTGCCCTCTTTCGCACGGAGCTTTCTACGCGTTTGCAAACGTTGAGGCGCTGCTTGAGCGCCCACTTGGCAAGGATTCTAAGATTCCAGGCACATCGTCTGTGTTCGCACAAATGCTTCTTGACGAAGCGCATGTTGCTGCTGTTCCTGGCGAGGCTTTTGGCGCGCCTGGTTACTTGCGATTCTCGTGCGCTTTGGCGGATAGTCAGCTTGCTGAGGGCATGAGGCGCATGAAGCAGTGGATTGAAGGCGGTAGCGCGCTTTAAAGTCGGAAGCTTCCGCGCGTTTAGCGACACTCGCTAATCATAATAAAACCCCTTAAATCTTGCCCTTCCGCTATCATGAATATTCGGCGGTTTTGCCAAGTCAATCTTTTTAAGGTATGATTAGCAAGTTCACCTAGGGATGTGGCGCAATTGGTAGCGCAACGGTCTCCAAAACCGTAGGTTGTGGGTTCGAGTCCCGCCGTCCCTGCCAGTTTTATTGTTAACAATTTTCAAACGAAGGATTCAAGCATGGCCAAGGCAAAAGAGAAGAAGCCAAATTTGTTCATGCGTATTGGCATGTTCATTAAGCAAACTATTGACGAAACGCGCAAAGTCGTAGCTCCACACGGCAAAGAGTTGTTTGCTTGGTCTGCTTCCGTGTTTATTTTTGTTATTTTCTTGATGGTTTTTGTCACTGTTATGGACTTCGGTTTAGGCAAGTCCGTTATGTGGCTGTTTGGCTGATTTAAACGAATTTTGAGGGTGTGCAAATATGACTGACGAGTTGAATCTCGAAAATGTTGAGTCTGTAGAGAATTTTGCTGATTTAGATGCAGCTTCTGCTGCTGCAGATGCGCCTGAGCAGGCTGAATCTACGGTTGCTGGCGATTCGCCAGTGGAAAATAGCGCTGATTCTGCCGACAATTCTGCTGATTCTGCTGAAGATTCCGAAGATTCTGCAGACGTAAATCCTACAGACGCTGGCGCCGCTGCAGTCGCCGAGTTTTCCAAGACTTTGCGAACTCTTGAAGGCAAGTGGTACGTTCTTCACACCTACTCTGGCTACGAGAAGCGCGTTAAAACTAACGTTGAATCTCGCGTTCAAAGCTTTGGTTTGGAAGATAAGATTTTCCAGATTGAAGTTCCAATGGAAGAGGTTGAAAAGCACACAGACAAGGGCAAGAAGGTTATTACCCGTGTGCGCGTTCCAGGATATGTGCTTATTCGCATGTGGCCAGACGAGAATGCTCGCCGCATTGTGCGCGAAACTGAAGGCGTTACTGGTTTTGTTGGCCCATCTAAGGATCCAGCGCCTCTTAGCCGCAAGGAAGTTATTGATATGATGGCTCCTATGATTGCGTCTGAGGCGTTGAAGAAGGCTGGAGATAAGCCAGCTGCTGCTCGCAAGCGCAAGGTGGAAGTTGCTTACAAGGTTGGCGATCAAGTTACAGTTACAGACGGCCCATTTGCAACTATGGCTGCTGTAGTTTCGGACGTAGATCCTACAACGCAAAAGCTTACAGTTCTTGTTTCTATCTTTGGCAGAGAGACCCCTGTGGAGCTTGGCTTTGACCAGGTAGAGCCTATTGTTTGATAGTTGTTGTTTAAATAGCTATTAAATAGGTTTAGGCTTTTAGGCGATTTTATGGATTTTAAGGGATTTAATTCTCGATGAATTTTATCTTTTTAGACTCTGTTGATTCTACGCAAAATATTGCGCGAAAAGAGCTTCTTAATTGCGATTTTGAAAGCTCTTCAATTTTGAATCCGCTTGTTTGTGCGATTATTGCAAACAATCAAAGTGCTGGCAGAGGCCGTCTTGGTCGCAAGTGGGTTAGCGAATCGGGGCAAAGCTTTCTAGCATCTTATGGTGCTATTTTGCCAAAAAGCGTTGTTATGGATTCAAAATACAACGGTTGGCTGCCTATGATTGCAGGGCTTTGCGCAAGAGACGCGTTGATTGGCGCGCTTAAAGAAGTTGGTGCGCGCAAAATCTGCGAAGTCGGCGAAATCGGCGATTGCGAAAATAAAATTTGCGATTTTGGTCAAGAAATAAAAATCAAATGGCCAAATGACATTTTTATTGGCGATTGCAAAGAAGGCGGAATTTTAACCGAAATCGCAGCTATTGCAAATCATAGCTCTTTACAACAAAATATTGGCGTGATTTTTGGAATCGGCCTTAATCTTAATGTGTCTAAAGAGTCGCTTCCAATTGAGCAGGCAACATCTTTACAAATGCATTACGCGAATCTTCCAGACGCTATGGAGTTAAGGGATATTATTGCTAAGCGTTTAGCGAAAAACTTAAACAATAGACTAGCGAGTTTTGTTCAAAATCCTGCGCAAAGCGCATTGTGCTTGCGTGAGGAAGTTAGCGCAGTTTGTTGGACTCTTGGGCGCAAAGTTAGCGTGTATGCGCCAGAAGTTAATAGTGAGCTAAATAACGGTGAATGCGTAGAAGGCGTTGCGCAGAGCATTAATGATGATGCTTCGCTTTTGATTCTTAAAGACTCGGGAGAATCTGCGATTGTGCACACGGGCGACGTTCACGCGCTTTGACCGCGCGAACGATATTTCCGCATTTTGTACGTGATTTAGGTCAAATGTGGTACAAAGTGCGGAAGTTTTTTCCCGAGTTTGTACCATTTTCGGGTCAAATTTGGTACAAAAAGCGGAAAGGCAGGTCGTCGCGCGGCAAAGTGATATTGATTTTGATACAAAAAAGACCGCAGTCTCGTCACTGCGGCCTTAGAATAGTTAGCGCGTTGCGCTTGCGATTAATCATGCATTGGTGTTGTGCTTAAACGCGCCATACAATCCTGCGTAAGCGGCGCTAGCGATTGCAGCTTTAATAATATCGCCCACAATAAAGCCAGTAGAAGCCACGGCGATTGCCCAAACAGGCAAGTGCATCATAAGCGATTGGCCTACAAATCCAAATGCGTAAATCACAAGAGAACCAACAACGGATGCTGCAAAATACGCGCCAAATCGTGCAAATTTCTTAGCAACAGAATCCTCTGGCATAGCAGCATTAACAACGCCTTCGAGCGCAGACTTTACAAGCGCAATCGCAGCTACACCGAACACGAATCCAACAAGGAATCCAACGCTAGGACCTGCAAAAGCCACAACGCCGCTCTTTCCGCCTGCAAACACTGGCATTCCAGCAGCACCAATCGCAAGGTACATAAGCACAGAGCTAACGGCTTGGCGCCAAGTCAAAGTAAGACCTGCCAAAGCCAAAACCAAAGTTTGCAAAGTTACAGGAACAGGAGTTCCAGGAATTGGCAATGCGCCAGCCATAGTGGCAGCGCTAATAAGAACAGTAAACAAAAACGCCTTAGCAAATGGAACAGCCAAACGATTAACATCAAAAGCCTTAGATGCAACTGCGCTAGAGCCTGCACCAGTGTTTGCACCAGAGTTAGATTCAAAATTAGCCACGATATCCTTCTTTCGTATTGTTTTTCGTTGCTGAATCAAAGATTAGACAAAAATCACCAGCCGCGCGTTGGAGAAGTTTACAAAAAATCGCATAATGTTTTGTTCAAATTCACGGATACTATAAGTCAAATTTCCTATAACTTGTAACGTATGGTTACGAATATCAAAAAAATACTTGTGGCAAATCGCGGCGAAATCGCGCTTAGAGTGATTCGCACTGCTCAAGAGATGGGAATACAAACTGTAGCTATTTATGCGGCATCCGACCGCCAAGCGCAGTATGTTGAGATGGCAAGCGAAGCGTACGCGCTTTCTGGAGACACGTACAGAGACACTTATTTAAACGAAGACGCGATTATAGACATTTTGCATAAAAGCGGCGCAGATGCTGTACACCCTGGTTACGGATTTTTATCGGAAGTAGCGAGTTTTGCGCAAAAGGTGATTTATGCTGGCGCTGTGTGGATTGGCCCGAAGCCAGAAGCGCTTATTGATTTGGGGGATAAAATAACCGCGCGGCGCGTTGCAACTCGCGCTAAAGTGCCGCCCGTGCCAGGCATATCGGAGCCTGTAAAAGACATTAGAGAATTGTTGACTTTTGCGCAAACACACGGCTACCCAGTTATGATGAAGCGCACAGATGGCGGCGGCGGCCGCGGAATAACCGTTGTGCACAACGATGACGAGCTTCGCGGATTCTACATGAACCACGACGCTTTGCAAGGCGGCGACCTTGACGAGTACTTTATTGAGCGTTTTATAGACAAGGCTAGGCATGTGGAAACGCAGGTTGGCCGCGATTCGCATGGAAACTTCACCATATATTCCACGCGCGATTGCTCGGTGCAGCGCCGAAACCAAAAGTTGGTTGAGGAAGCACCAGCGCCATTCCTTACCGATGACGAGAACGCGCAGCTTCACCGATATTCTCGTAACCTATTTGAAGCTGTTGACTACGTTGGTTTGGGCACGTGCGAATATATGGTGACATCTCAACACAAAGTTTACTTCTTGGAAGTGAATCCACGATTGCAAGTGGAGCACACGGTTAGTGAGGAAGTTAGCGGACTAGATCTTGTGCGCGAACAGCTTACGATTGCCGACGGCGGTGAGCTTACGCAAAATCACCCTTCGCGCGGGCATAGTTTTGAGCTTAGAATCACTTCGGAAGACCCAGCAACGAATCTTACGCCTAGCGCAGGCACGCTAACAAAAATAGAGTGGCCATCTGGTCCTGGAATTCGTGTGGATTCTGGCGTAGAAGTTGGAGATAGCGTGTCTCCAAAATTCGACTCCATGATGGGCAAGCTTATTGTTACGGCGCAAAATCGCGATGCGGCAATTGCTCGCGTAAGGCGTGCGCTTAAGGAGCTTTGCATTGAGGGCGTGCCTACTCCTGCTAAGCTTTTTGAGCAAATTTTTAACGACCCTGATTTTACGGCTCAAGATCACGATTTTGATATTTCTACAAAATGGCTTGAACGCAAGTATTTGAACCGCACTGCTGCAGCGGCAAATGGCGGACAGCCTGCTTCTTTGGATTCCAATAAGTATGGTGAAGACGCGCAAAATAAGCCAACTAAAATGGAGTCTTTTGTAATAGAAGTAGATAATAAGCGCGTAAAACTTACGATTCCGCAAGATATTGTAGACAATCTTACTGGCTCTGCACGAGTTAGAAGCACGGTTCGCGCATCGCAGCCGCTTAGAGGGCGAGGCTTAAGAGGAGATACTCACAAGTCGGAAATGCCAAAGGACGCTCCTGGCGTGATTTCTGCTCCAATGCAAGCTGTGATTACGCGCGTAAACGTTGCAGAAGGTCAGAGCGTAGCTAAAGGCGACCTACTTGCTGTTCTTGAATCCATGAAAATGGAAAACTACGTTTACGCACCTGCAGCTGGCGTAGTTACTGGCATTTTTGTAGGGCCTGGAGATGGTGTAGAAGCAGGCGAAAAGCTTGTAACAATTGACGTAACTAAAGGCGGTAGTGCAAAATGAGTGCGCTTACTAAAGATGCTACACAAGTTGCAAAAGATGTTAATAGAGATGATACGCAAGTTAATAAAAATGCGCAGTCTGCTCAGTCTACTCAAACTACGCAAAATACGCAGCCTCAGCGCGGAAAAGCAGCCGTAGAACACGCGGCTCGCCTTGCTAGAAACGCCGAGCAGAATGCGCTAGAACGCCAGCATGCAAAAGGAAAATCCACTGCCAGAGAGCGTTTGGATTTGCTTTTTGACACGGGTACGTTTGAAGAAATCGGCCGCTTTAACGGCGGAGACATAAATAACGATGTTGCAGGATGCGCTGTAATCACTGGCTTTGGCGAAGTGTACGGAAAAAAAGTGGCCGTGTATGCGCAGGATTTTTCCGTTCGTGGCGGCACGCTTGGACGCGCTGAAGGCCAGAAAATTTGCCATCTTCTAGACATGGCGTTGCAGCTTGCAGTTCCAGTTGTTGCGCTAATCGACTCGGGTGGCGCTCGCATTCAAGAAGGCGTTAACGCGCTTACGCAATATGGCAGAATCTTCAAAAAAACTTGTGAAGCAAGCGGTTTAATTCCGCAAATTTCCTTGATTTTAGGACCTTGTGCTGGTGGCGCAGTTTATTGCCCTGCTCTTACGGATTTTATAATCATGACTCGCGAGCATTCCAACATGTTTGTAACTGGTCCAGATGTTGTTAAGGCAGCTACAGGCGAATCGATTAGCATGGACGATTTGGGCGGTGGATATGTGCATAACTCCACTTCGGGCGTTGCTCACTATTTGGGCGAAGACGAGGCAGACGCCATTGACTACGCGCGCACAATCCTTGCTTATTTGCCGCAAAATTGCAATCAAAATCCGCCAACATTCGCATACGCTGCCACTCGCGCAGACAGAGAAACTGCTAAGCAGCTTGCGACTATTGTTCCGAGCAATGATCGCCAGCCGTACGACGTTTTAGACGTTATTCGCGCAATCGTAGATTATGGCGAATTTGTGCAAGTTCAGGAGCTTTATGCTGCATCCGCGGTTGTTGGTTTTGCGTGCATAGACGGACATCCTGTTGGAATAGTGGCAAATCAGCCTAAGGTAAACGCGGGAATTTTAGACGTTAATTCTTCCGAAAAAGTAGCGCGATTTGTGCGATTGTGCGACGCGTTTAATCTTCCTGTTGTAACTCTTGTAGACACTCCTGGATACAAGCCAGGATCGGACCAGGAGCATGCTGGAATTATTCGCAGAGGCGCAAAAGTGATTTACGCGTACGCAAACGCGCAAGTTCCGCTTGTTACCGTGATTTTACGCAAGGCTTTTGGTGGAGCATACATTGTAATGGGCTCAAAGTCTATGGGCGCAGACTTTAACTACGCTTGGCCTACCAGCCAGATAGCGGTTTTGGGCGCTCAAGGAGCTGTGAACATTATTCATCGCAAGGATTTGCAAAAAGCAAAAGAGCGCGGTCAAGATGTTGACGCTTTAAGAAAAAAGCTTGTTGAGAATTACGAAAATACCACTGTAAACGCGAATCTTTCGCTGGAAACTGGCCAGATTGACGCAATGATAGATCCGGAGCAAACAAGAGATGTTATTGCTAATTCTTTGAAGATTTTAAGAAGTAAAAAACGTGTTTCGAGAACGGGGAAGCATCATGGAAACCAGCCAATGTGATTTTAGGGTGATTTTAGGGTGATTTGAGAATGATTTGGCAGCCGCGCAAAAGTCGCAAGCAGCCGCGGACGCGACTAGCAACAAGTTCAAATAATCAAAGTCACAAATAATCAAAGTCACAAATAAATCAAAACACAAAACACAAATCTTAAAACTAAAACGTAAACCCACAAACAAAGGAAATAAAATGACAAAATACTTATTTGATGAGCTTGCACAAAATCCACATATTTTAGTTTTTGCAGGGCAATCCACGCCGTGGGTTCAAGCGTTAAAAGACGCGCAAAAAGATGAAGACTTAAACGCGCAGCTTCGCGAGTATAACAATTGCGCCAAAAAACTTCTAAACAACATATATGCGCAGCTTTTAGCAAACGCAGGAAAAGACATAAACGTATTCGACGCTTTAGAATCTGCAAACGAGCGCACGCAAGACGCGCAAATAAGCGTTCCAGGAATCGCCTTGGCGCAGCTTGCAGCTGTTAGTGATTTTACAAATCTTGGGTACAATTTTGAAGTTTGCAAGCCAATCGCAAGTCTTGGTCATTCTCAAGGCGTGATTGCTGCAAAAATGGTAGAAGCGCGATTAGAGGCTGGTTCTTGGCAGGCAGCGCAAGGCAAAATCGCGGAACTTTTGGCGATTGCATACATAATTGGAGCGGCTGCAGATCGCGAAGCGCGGCTTTTGGAAATAAGCGGAAACGGCTCTGCAACTCCAATGCTTTCGTTAAAAGGTGTAACTCAAAAACAGGCAGAAGTTTTGATTTCGCGCGTGGATCGTAAGCGTGCTGAAGTTTCGATAGCAGTTAAAAATTCGCGAAATCACATGGTGTTATCTGGCTATCCGCAAGACATGGAGGCCGTTTTAAGCGAAGCGCAAAAAGAAGCGGCTCATTCTAAAAAATTACGAGATATGAAGATGCGCGGCGGATCTGTTTTTGCGCCAATCGCAGAGTACTTAGACGTTACAGTGCCATTCCATTCGCCAATGATGAGCAAAGCGGTAGATAACGCTGAAAAATGGGCAAAAGAAGCTGGATTAAATGCCGAGCTTACTAGAAGTCTTGCAAATCAAGTTTTAGTAGAACAAGTGGATTGGGCAAGTCAAATCAAAAAAACTTTGGCAAATCTGGGCGAATCTGCTAAAGATTTGTGTATAATCGACATGGGCCCTGGAGAAGTGCTTGGAAAGCTTACAAGCGTGCTAGTTCAGGGAAGTGGCGCTGGAATTGTAGAAGCTGGAACAATGGCGTATCGCGCTAATGCGTCTACAATGGATGCTTCTTCCGCAAATTCTCTGCGAACGGGATGCTGGGCGGATTTTGCACCACGCGTAGTAGAAACGCCATTAGGGCGCAAAGTAGTTACAAAGTTTAGCAAGCTAACAGGCAAGGCTCCTGTTCTTCTTGCAGGCATGACTCCAACAACCGTAGACCCGCAAATCGTTGCGGCTGCTGCAAACGCGGGATACTGGGCGGAGCTTGCAGGCGGTGGCCAAGTAACAGAAGAAGTGTTTAACAAGCATGTTGAAATGCTCCAAAAGCAGCTAAAAGAGGGAGCAACTGTAGAATTCAACGCCATGTTTATGGACCGCTATTTGTGGAATTTGCAATTTGGCGCCAAGCGTATAGTTCCAAAAAAGCGCGCTTCGGGAGCGCCAATCGACGGCGTTGTTATATCTGCAGGAATCCCAGAGTTAGACGAAGCGAAGGAACTTGTTAAAACTCTTCAAGAAGATGGATTCCCGTATGTTGCTTTTAAGCCAGGAACAGTAGAGCAGATTCGTCAAGTTATTCGCATTGCAAAAGCTGTTAAGCCAGCAACGATTATTGCGCAAGTAGAAGGCGGATCTGCAGGCGGCCACCACTCTTGGGAGTCGCTAGACGATTTGCTTATTAGCACTTATGCTCAAGTGCGCGAATGCAATAATTTGGTGCTTGTAGCAGGTGGCGGAATCGGCACTCCTTCGCGCGCTGCCGACTACATTAGTGGCGAATGGTCCAATAAGTACGACTTGCCAAATATGCCAGTAGATGCTGTGATGATTGGCACGGCAGTAATGACAGCAAAGGAAGCGCACACAAGTCCGCAAGTTAAGCGCATGTTGGTGGAGACTCCTGGAATCACAGAAGCAAATGATGCATGCGTGGAAGGTCTTGGTGCGAGTGACGATCCGTTTGCTCCGATTGGCGAGCGCTGGGTGCCGTCTGGAAAGGTTGTTGGCGGAGTAACAAGCGGATTAAGCCATTTGCACGCAGATATTTACGAGATTGAGAATGCGTCTGCGCGCTGTGGAAGGCTTCTTGTGCATATAATGAAGCATCCAGAAGAGCTTGAGTCACGTAAAGACGAGGTTATTGCTGCTCTTAACACAACAGCAAAGCCATATTTTGGCAATGTTGAAAGCATGACATACAAGCAATTTGCTCAGCGATTCCTCGACTTATGCTACCCGTGGGCAGATTCCACGTATGCGGATCGATATGCTCATTTGCTTAAAAGAATCGAAGCGCGTTTTGCGTTGCAAGATTCTGGCGAATTTGAGTCAAGCTTGCCTTCTTCTAAAATCATTTTTGAAAATCCTCAAGAATCTTTGAACAATCTTATTGAAAAGTTCCCAGATGCAGCGCAAACAAACGTTATTCCAATGGATGCCGCATGGTTCCCAACTTTGGTGCGCGAATACCCTAAGCCAATGCCGTTTGTGCCAGTAATCGACAATGATTTGCTTCGCTGGTGGGGCCAAGATCAGCTTTGGCAGTCGGAAGATTCGCGCTACTCGGCAGACGCTGTTCGCGTAATTCCAGGACCGATTTCTGTTGCTGGAATAACAACAATGGACGAGCCAATCGCAGATATTTTGGGAAGATTTGAAGATGCGGTTATAAAACGTTCGGCTGCTGTCGATTCTAGAGTTTCTCTTGCGCAAAGCGCGTTTAGTCAAAGCGCGTTTAGTCAAATCGCGTGCGCAAAAAATGTTGAAGAATACGTGCGCGCATGCCCGAATATATCTTGGATTGGTCACCTAACTTCTAATCCTGCTTATAAAACGCAAAATAATAGCGAAAACTACGTTATAAGCGTTGTTAGTGAAGAAGATAGCGTAATTAAGCTTGATTTAGATATTAAATTAGACACATTCTGGGATGATTTAAGCGGCAATGATTCAAGTGCTAACGATTCAAGTGCTAACGATTCAAGTAAGGCTGATAATAGCAATAAGAATCACGCTGTGCGAAGCATTGTGATTCCGCTTATTGTAGATGCGAATCGCGCAGGGGGCGTGCCAGTAGTAGATAGAGATCGCTTGCCAAAGCACGTTTATAAGATGCTTGCAGCTACAGCAGGCATTGGAAACGTTGCGATTACGGGAGATGCTTTAAGCGAAATGCCTAAAGTAGATGAAAGCAGCAAATCGCAAGAAGCGCCATTTGGCGTAGTAAAGTCTTCGTACACGCTTTCTAGAAATCTTGGAATCGATCACGAATCTGCTACAGCTGGGCGACTTTCTGGCGGATTGCAGCCGTCTAGAATTGTTCCAGACGCGCTAGTTGGTCCTGCTTGGCCAACAATTTATTCTGCTTTGGGATCCGTAATGGTAAACGGGTACCCAGTAATCGAAGGCTTGCTTAACGCGGTTCATTTAGACCATTTAATAGAGTTAGATGTATCTACAGACGACCTGCAAAAATATGTTGGAACACGCATAAACCTCACTGGTTGGGCAGAAGATTATGCCGAATCAGCTTCTGGGCGAGTAGTGACAATACACATAATTCACAATGCGCAAGACGGAACGCATCTAGCTCACGAAACAGAACGATTTGCGATTCGCGGTCGCAGCTACAGTGCGGCGCTGCCAAAGCCTGCTGCGCAATACGGAGATGCAGCGGATTTGCACGAATATGATGTAGATGCAACTCCTAGAAGAATGCTTAGAAGAGTTGTTTTGAGCGCGCCTAAAGACATGACGGCGTTTGCGCGCACTTCTGGCGATTTTAACCCAATTCACACTTCTTACAGAGGCGCTGCAATATCTGGGCTTAAAGCGCCGCTTGTGCACGGAATGTGGCTTTCGGCAGCAGCTCAGCACGTTGCGCAAGCCTTGGATGAAAAAGGCGCGCGCTACGAGTTGATTGGCTGGACGTACAACATGTACGGCATGGTGCAGCTTAACGATAAGGTTGAGATAACTGTTGAGCGCGTAGGAAAAGTTCGACGCGCAGGACTTGCGCTAGAAGTAACATGCCGCGTAAATGGGCAAGTTGTTTCTAAGGCCAGCGCTCTTACAGGCTCGCCGCGCGCCGCCTTTGTATACCCAGGTCAGGGTATTCAAAAGCAAGGTATGTCGCTAGATGAGCGTGCAAAATCGCCAGCTGTGCGCGAAACTTGGCAGCGCGCCGATAAGCTTACTCGCGAAAAGCTCGGATTCTCAATTCTTGCTGTTGTTCGAGATAATCCTAAGGAACTAACAGCAAATGGCGTAACGTATCGTCACCCAGAAGGCTTGCTTAACTTAACGCAATTTACGCAAGTTGCGCTCGCTACTGTTGCTTTTGCACAAACTGCTCGCTTGCGTGAAGCTGGATGCGATATTTGGCCTGCCTACTTTGCTGGCCACTCGCTTGGTGAATACAATGCGCTAAGCTCTTTCGCTCAAATTATTCCGCTAGAAACCGTGTTGGAACTCGTGTTCCATCGCGGATCTACAATGCATCATTTGATTGAGCGAGATGCGCAAGGCCGATCCAACTATAGAATGGGAGCTTTGCGTCCAAACCAGTTTGGCGTAGGAGACGATGGAGTAAACGCGTATGTTGAAGGGATCTCTAAGCAAACTGGCGAATTCTTGCAAATCGTAAACTACAATTTGGCAGGTCAGCAGTATGCGATTGCAGGAACAATAAAAGGTCTTAAAGCTTTGGCCGAAGATTCCGCTAAGCGTGCTAAAGAATATGGTGGAAAGCCGCCGTTTATTTTGGTTCCAGGAATTGACGTGCCATTCCATTCCAAGCTGCTTAGAAAAGGTGTGCCAGAGTTCCGCGATAAGTTGGATTCGCTTCTTCCAAAGCATATTGATTACTCGGTGCTTGTTGGCCGCTACATTCCAAACTTGGTTGCGTGCCCGTTTGAGCTTACGCGCGAATTTGCGCAAAAGATTCTAGACGTTGTGCCTTCAGAGCGAATTGAAGCGGCTTTGCAAGATGATGCAACTTGGGATTCTTATGCTGCAGACGAGCAAAAGCTTGGCAGATTGCTTCTTACGGAGCTTCTTTCTTGGCAGTTTGCTTCCCCTGTTCGCTGGATTGAAACGCAAGCGCTTATGTTCTCTAGCACTTCTTGCGGCGGATTAGGTGTAGAAGAATACGTTGAAGTTGGTTTAGCGAATGCTCCAACTTTGGCAAATCTTGGCGCAAAAACGCTTGCATTGCCAGAGTTTAGTAGTCAGCGTGTTGCTGTTTATAACGTTGGACGAGACGAGAGTCGTGTTTATAAAACAGATACAGATTCGCTTGTGCCAGAAGTTTTTGAAGACGATGAAAGCGCGTCTAATGATGCGTCGGTTGCTGGCGATTCTTCCCAAGAGGCCGCACAAAAGTCGGAAGCTTCCGCAACGGCAAGTGCTGCGTCTGCTCAAATAAATGCAAATAATAATGCAAATAATTCTGTGCAAAATGTGCCATCTGATTCTGTTGAAGATATTGCATTTAAGGCGTCGGATGCTATTGAAATGCTGATTGCATACAGTGCTAAGATTCGCGCTGACCAAATTGGCGCTGCCGACACAACGGATACGTTAACAAACGGCGTATCTTCTAGGCGAAACCAGCTTTTAATGGACATAAGCTCCGAGCTTGGCGTGCCTAGCGTGGACGGCGCTGCGGAAGCTCCAATGAGTGCTCTTAGCAAGCTAGTAAACTCTGCAGCTCCTCGCTACAAGGCTTTTGGTGCCGTTCTTAGCGACATTGTAAGGCAAAGTTTGAGGTCGCTTTTTGGTGCAGCTGGTGTAAAGCCTGCTCAAGTAGATAAGCGAATTACGGAAGTCTATAAGCTTGGCGAAGGCTGGCGTGCGCACGTTTTGGCGGCGCTTGTTTTGCAAACGCGCTCTGGCGCAAGCGTTCGCGGAGGCGATTTGGCGCAGCTCTCTACGCAGCCAGCAAAGAACGCTTCTGCAGCTCAAGCGTTGATTGATTCTGCGATTAATCAAGTTGCTAAACAGCATGGAATTACTCTTGCTCAGCCAGGTTCTGCAGGATCTGGCACTGCAGGTGGCGCGGTTGTTGATTCTGCAGCGCTTGACGCTTTTGCGCAGCAGGTTGTTGGCGCGGATGGCGTTTTGGCTGCCACTGCTAAGTTTGTGCTAGCAAAGCTTGGTGTTGAGGCTCCTCAAGTAAAAGATGAAGCGGATGAAAATGCGGCTATTGTTGCAGCTGTAGAAGCTGAGCTTGGAGCAGATTGGCCAAAGCAAGTGGAGCCTCGATTTGATGAGCGCAAGGCGATTCTTTTCGATGACCGCTGGGCTAGCGCTCGCGAAGATTTGGCGCGTATCTACTACAATTCTGGGTATGATTCTTGCGCGAATAATTCCGAAGATCTTAAGCAAGTTAGCGAAATTTTGAACCGCTACGGTAGCTTTGTTGGATTAGGGATCGCAACCGCTCGCGAAGCTGAGTGGTTTGCTAAAAAGTGCAAAGATAATAAATTCAACGGTAATAATCGCAACGTATTGTCTTCTATTTTTGAGCAAGTTGCAAAAGATGCGCTAAAGTCTACTGGCGATTTGCCAAAGTCGCGTAATCATGAGCATTATGGAGACGATTCGCAAATCTTCTCAAATTGCTTTGAAGGAGATGTTGCTGTTGTAACAGGCGTTGCGCCAAATTCGATTGCAGCACGAGTTGTGACTGGTCTTCTAGAAGGCGGAGCTACGGTTATTTCCACTTCTCACAGCTTTAAGCCGAGTGTAAAAAAGTGGGCTAAAGAAGCTTACAGACTTCACGCAACAGCTTCGGCTAAATTGTGGCTTGTTCCAGCAAACTTGTCTAGTTATAGAGATGTTGACGCTCTTGTAAAGTGGGTTGGCACAGTTTCTAAGAAGGTTAGTGGCGCTACAACCACCATTTTGAAGCCTGCTTACAATCCAACTCTGTTCTTCCCATTTGCAGCTCCGCCAGTTAGTGGAACTTTGGCGGATTCTGGTGCGCTTTTTGAATCGCAATCCAGGCTTATGCTTTGGGGTGTTGAGCGCGCAATCGCAGGATTTGCGCAAATCGGAGCAGATACAGATGTAAAGCATTGTATGCACGTTGTGTTGCCAGGATCGCCTAATCGTGGTATTTTTGGCGGCGACGGAGCTTATGGCGAAGTCAAGAGCGCATTTGATGCCATTGTTAACCGCGCGCATGCAGAAAAAGTGTGGTCGAATCGCGTAACTTTTGCTCATCCAAAGATTGGCTGGGTGCGTGGAACTGGCTTAATGGGTGCAAATGATCCTCTTGTGGAGGCTGTTGAAAGCCGTGGCTTAAAAACCTTTACAACAAGCCAGATGGCAAATCTTTTGCTTGACTTGTGCACTAAAGATGCGCGCGAGCTTGCTGCAAAGGCGCCTCTAGACGTTGATTTAACAGGTGGATTAGGCTCGGAGCCTCTTGACTTGAACGAGCTTAAAGCTCAAGCTTTGCAAGAGAATAGTCGTAAGCAGGCTAATCAGAATGCTTCAAACGATTCTTCAATCAAGTCTGAAATCAAGTCTATTAACAAGGCGCTTCCGTCTCCAAATATTCCAACTCAAGCAATCGTTAACTTGGAAGATTGGAAGAACGTAACAGCAAAGCCTAAAGACCAAATCGTTATAGTTTCTGTTGGCGAGATTGGCCCGTGGGGCTCTGGTCGTACGCGCTTTAGTGCCGAGCAGTCAATCCAAGATGACGGAACGGTTTCGCTTTGTGCAGGCGCTGTTTTGGAATTGGCTTGGAGTATGGGCTTGCTCACTTGGCAAGATTCGCCAAAGCCAGGATGGTACGATGCGGAAGGCACGCTTGTGCCAGAAGAAGACATTGCAGAAAAGTATCGCGACGAAGTAGTGGCTCGCTCGGGAATAAGGCCGTTTGAGACTGGTATGGGCGGCGACTACAAAGACGGAGCAGACGAAGAAGAAGCCGAAATCTTCCTCGACCACGATGTATCTTTCAACGTTGCTACAGAGCAAATTGCGCGCGAATATGTGGCGCTAGACGAAGAGCACACCGAGATTTCTAGCGACCCAGAGTCTGGCGAATGGATTGTTACGCGCAAAGCTGGATCCATGATTCGCGTGCCAAGGCGAGCAGCCATGACGCGCACTGTTGGTGGGCAATTGCCTAAGGGCTTCGACCCATTAAAGTGGGGTATTCCAGCTTCGATGGTTGGAAGCGTAGATCCGATTGCGCTTTGGAACATAGTCTCTACTGTTGATGCCTACATTTGCGCAGGATTTACGCCTTCGGAAATTTTGCAAGCTGTGCATCCGTCTCTTGTTGCATCGACTCAAGGCACAGGATTTGGCGGAATGACGTCTATGCGAAAGCTGTATTTGGATAGATTCCTAAATCACGAAATTCCTACAGACGTGCTTCAAGAAGCGTTGCCAAATGTTGTTGCAGCTCACGTAATGCAAACGTACATTGGCGGCTATGGAAACATGATTCAGCCAGTATCGGCATGCGCCACTGCTGCAGTTTCGCTAGAAGAAGGCGTTGATAAGATTGCGCTTGGCAAAGCCGACTTTGTTGTAACAGGCGCGATTGACGATATTGGCGTTGAGTCCGTTGTTGGCTTTGGCAATATGAACGCTACTGCAAACAGCGAGGAAATGTACGAAAAGGGCATAAATCCGCGATTCTTCTCGCGTGCCAACGATCGCAGGCGCGGAGGATTCCTGGAAGCGCAAGGCGGCGGCACGATTCTTATTACGCGAGGAGATATTGCGCTTAAGCTTGGCTTGCCTGTTGCTGGCGTAGTTGGATTCATTCACTCATACGCGGATGGTATTCACACTTCGATTCCAGCTCCAGGATTGGGTGCGCTCGCTGCAGGATTGGGCGGCCGCGATTCCAAGCTTGTGCACGATTTGGCGGCTCTTGGTGTTACTCCAGACGATATTGCTGTTGTTTCTAAGCACGATACGTCTACAAATGCAAACGACCCGAACGAGTCTGAGTTGCACAATACGCTTGCACACGCGATTGGGCGCACAAGCGGAAATCCGCTATTTGTGATTAGCCAAAAGTCGCTTACTGGCCACGCAAAGGGTGGCGCATGCGTGTTCCAGATTAATGGCTTGACTCAGCTGTTTAGAAGTGGTTGGGTTCCAATCAACGCTTCGCTTGATTGCGTGGATCCTAAGCTTGCGCGCGACGACCACATGGTGTGGTTGCGAAAGAGGATTCACATTGGCTCTGTTAAAGCGGCTCTTGCTACATCGCTTGGATTCGGGCATGTTAGCGGATTTGTGGCGCTTGTGCATCCTGGCGCGTTTGAGGCGGCTGTAGCAGCTAGCGCTGGCGTGGATGCGCTTAACGAGTGGCGAGCAAAGGCAAATGCGCGTTTGGCTGCGGGTCATCGACTTTTGCAAGAGGGCATGATGGGTCATGTGCAACTGTTTGAGCCTGTGGAAAATCGCCGTTTGCTTAAAGACGGCACGCGCATGCCAGATGGATCGCGCTACGATGGGCATGAAGCAGAAAAAGCTATGCTGCTAAACCCAGATGCTCGCTTAGATGCAAGCGGCTATTATTGCTAACGCTCAGATAGAATCTTGAAGGTAGGTCGTGGCGTTCGCGCGCGACGACCTGCCTTCGCTCTTAGAGCGTAGCTAATATGGCAGTTATATTTTTGACTTTTGTAAAAATTGCAAAAGTGTTATAATGGCTCCTTACGTGCAAAATTGCGGAAAATTCAAGGTGCTTATGGCGATTTGCGTTCAAAATAAGCAATCTTATGCGTAAACCAAAGTTGGTTTGTAATAATAAGTGAAACATAGTTGTGTCACCATTAATTTTCATGTTTTGCATGGCAATAAAACAATATAGAAGCATGTTTGTGCCAACGGAGGAAAGGATATGCAGATGGTCGCTCATCGCCACCTTGCGTCGAAAATAGTTTCTATGATTGCAGCGAGTGCAATGTTAATAACAGGTTTTGCTGTTGTTGGCAATGCAAGCGCTAGTAGTGAGTCTAGTAATTCTCAATCTAGCAATCTAACTCTTAACCGTAAGGGTGTTATTGTTACTGCATTTCAGCAAAATTGGAAGAGTATTGCTCAAGAGTGCAAAACAACTTATGGTCCTGAGGGCGTGAGTTATGTGCAGGTGTCTCCTCCAAATGAGCATGTAAGTGGTACTCAGTGGTGGACTTCTTACCAGCCTGTGAGCTATAAATTAAAGTCAAAGCTTGGCGATGAATATGGCTTTAAGAAGATGATTACTGCTTGCAATGCTGCAGGTGTTGGGATCATTGCTGATGCTGTTATTAATCACATGACTGGTGCTGGTGACACTCATACAGAGGGTGTTGGTGGAAGTAAATATAGCGCTAAAGATCAGTCTTTCCCAGATGCTGGATATAAAAAGGATGATTTCCATAAGAGTACTGAAGATATTAAAGATTATACGAATGCTGAGGAAGTTTGGACTCACAGGCTTGTTGGTTTGCTCGATTTGGATACATCAAAGCAGAATGTGCGCGAGACTTTAGGTAAGTACTTTGCTTATTTGCTAGAGCTAGGTGTTGCTGGCTTCCGTATTGACGCAGTAAAACATATTTCTCCAACAGATATGGCTGCGATTAAAGCTGAAGCTGCAAAACAATCTGGTAAAAATGCGGATGAGATTTGGTGGATGCAGGAGACGATTGGTGATCCTTCTGAAGCTAAAGAAATACAGCCAGATCAGCATTTAAAGGAAGGCGAAGTTAACGAATTCCAATATTCGTACCGATTAAAGAGTGATTTTTATGGCTCAATATCGAATCTAAAGAATATTACTGATGGACTTGTTCCAAGCGATAAAGCTTCAATTTTTGTTACTAATTGGGATACTCCTCGAGAAAATTATGTGCGCACGCTTACCTATAAGGATGGTCCTCGCTACGAGCTTGCAAACGCGTTTATGCTTGGCTACCCGTATGGGAATCCAAACATTTACTCGGGGTATAGGTTTGAGAATGGTCGTAAGGATGATGGTGCGCCTGGAGCGACTGAAGATAAAGTTGAAGATGTAGATTGTTCCCCAACAACTGGTTGGCAGTGCACTCAGCGTTGGACTTCTATTCGCGGAATGATTGGATTCTTTAATGCTGTAAATGGTGCTCAAGTCACTAATTGGCAAGATGACGGCAATAATAACATTGCTTTTAGTCGTGCAGGCAAGGGATTCTTAGCAATAAACAATACGCCAAACGCAAAGAAAGTTTTGTATAATACTGATTTGCCAAATGGTGACTATTGCAACGTTTATGAGGCTGGAAATTGCTCTAAGACTGTTAAAGTTACAGATGGCAAAGTTGCTGCGACTATTGCTCCTTATTCTGCAATTGCTTTGCATGTGGATGCGCTTAAGGACAATATTTATGAAAAAGTAAAATCTAATACAGCACGTGATGAATCTGATACAAAATACAATGTTGACGATGCTAAAGACCAGTCAACAACTGTCTATTTTAATGCTAAAAATAAAGCAGGTAATCCAAGCTCAGTAAATATTCATTATCAAATCGGCAATGGATCTTGGACTGCAGTTCCTGGTAGACCAATGCGCAAAGTTTGCAATGATTGGTTTGCAAGAACAATTCCTAATAATGGCAAGCAAATTACTGCTGTATTTAATGACGGTGGAGATAAGTGGTATCACTTAAATAATTCAAATAATTCAAATAATGGTAATTTTACTATTCCAGCTGGCGCAAAGAATTATGTAGTAGATGCAGATTTGAAAGGTTCTGAATCTGCTGAAATTCCTTGCAAAGCAGAATCTTCAAAACCTTCTGCATTAAAGACGAAGATTGTTATTCACTACAATCAAAAAAACACGAATAAAGGTGTCTATATTTGGGGTCTTAAAGATGCTCAAGGTAATGAAATAGATGGTGCTTGGCATAAGTTCAATGGTCAAGACGCTTTTGGTAAGACTTACACAGTTGAGGCTGATGGCACTTACGAGGGTGGAAAAGTTGGATTTATTATTACCGCTGATCCAGGATCTGATAATAAAAATTGGCATAAAGACGGAAACAAAGATCGTTATATCTGGCAAATCGAAGATGGTGTTGGCGAAGCTTGGGTTATAAGCGGGAATGAAGATACTTTTGCTGAACCGCCATCTGAAGTTGCTGAAAAGCTTAACAAGATTCAAACCTTGAACGTTACTGTTCACTACCGCAGAACAAACAAGGATTACGCTGGTTGGAATCTTTGGACTTGGTATAGTGATAAGAGTGGTGTGAAGCAAGATTTTACGGCTCATGATGATTTCGGAAAGATTGCAGAATATACGTTCCACAATGATTCTGGTGTGAAAGATCCGAAGTTTATTGTGCGCTATTCCATGCAAGGAAACGATTGGGTTGCTAAAGATCCTGGCGAAGGCGATCGTTCGATTCCTGCAAAGGCAATCACTTTAAGCCAAGATGGTCAAACTGGTAACGCTGAAATTTGGCTTATGCAGGGAGATAGTAGAGTTTACTTAAGCCCAAACGTAATCAACACAAAGGCTAATGCTTTTAACGCTGATATTACGTCTTTTAAGGAATTTACTGTAAATGTGAGCGGCGACCCTTCAGAAGTAAAGAAGGAAAATGTTACTGTAACTGATGTTACAAGTAAAGATGCCAATAGCCACAAGCCAATAGATATTTCGCAAGTTGCTGTTGTGGATAATAGGATCGTAATCACTGCAAAGAACGAATTAGATCTTAAGAAAATGTATGAAATCAACATTAAGGGTGTTGGTGGAATGCCTAAGACAGTTTCTGCTTCAACTGTTAAAGGCTCTAAGATTGTTCGCACTGATGAGTTCGATCAAAAGTATGCGTACACAGGCGATGACTTGGGTGCTGTTGTAAATGGTAATTCTACGACTTTCAAGCTTTGGGCTCCAACTGCTACAAAAGTGGAGTTAGTAACTTATAAGTCAACTGATGAAAAAGCACAAGAAGATAAAACGCAAGATCTGACTCTTGGTACAGAAGCTGGAAAGCTTGGCGTGTGGAGTATTACTACAGGTGATGCAAAAGCTGGCACTGCTTACACATACAAGGTTCATTTTGCAGATGGCACTGTAAATAATTCTCCAGACCCTTATGCAAAAGCTGCCGTTAGAAACGGAATGAGATCCGTTGTATTCGGTGGCAATATGGCAACACCTGTATCTCGTAAGGCATCGTTTGATAAGCGCCCAACTGATGCGACTATTGCAGAGATGAATATTCGCGACTTCTCAATTCACGAAAGTTCTGGAGTAGATGTTGCAAAGCGCGGAAAGTATCTTGGTGTAATCCAATCTGACACTAAGAATGGGAACAAGCCAACTGGTTTGGATTATTTGAAGTCTCTCGGCATCACTCACGTGCAAATCATGCCAATGTATGATTTTGGTTCTGTGAATGAAGATTTTAAAGTTGACTATGTAGAGAAGAACGACAAAGATAATCCTCACCAAAACTGGGGCTATGATCCAATAAACTACAATGTTCCAGAAGGATCGTATGCATCTGATTCAGCAAATCCTGCTAAGCGCATTACGGAACTAAAGCAAATGGTTAAAGGCCTGCATGATGCTGGCTTGCGCGTGATTATGGACGTGGTTTATAACCATGTTTATAACGCGCAAAAGAACGCTTTTGGCCAAACTGTGCCAGGTTACTACTTCCGTTACAACGATGACGGCAGCTTGTCTAATAGATCTGGTTGCGGAAACGATACTGCTTCAGAGCGCAAAATGATGCGAAAGTATATTGTTGACTCTGTAAAGTATTGGGCTAAAGAGTACGGTATTGACGGCTTCCGTTTTGATTTGATGGGATTGATTGACCTTGAAACCATTAAGGAAGTGCGTGAAGCTGTTTATGCAATTGACCCGAACTCGATTATTCTTGGCGAAGGCTGGGATATGAGCCAATTGCCTTATGGAAACCGCACTATTCAGCCTAATGCGTATAAGCTTGCTGGCAATAATGGCGTTGCGTTCTTTAACGATTCCTTCCGTGATGTTGTAAAAGGCCAGGGAGATGATGGTGTTACTGGATTCGTGTCTGGAAACAGATATAGCGACAATCTGGTAATGCAAAATCTTTACGGCTGCCAGCCTGGAAATGCAAGCTGCACTGGTAGGCGCTACGCGAATTCTGGTCAGACTGTGCAATATGTTGAAGCTCACGACAATCTTAATCTTTACGATAAGTTGAAGAAATCCTTGCCTAATGAGACAGAAGAGAATCTTAAGAAGCGAGTAATGCTTGCTAATTCGCTTGTAATGTTTGCGCATGGTATGCCATTCTTCGAGCTTGGTCAAGAGTTCTTACGAAGCAAGAATGGTAATGCTAATAGTTACAATGCTGGCGACGGCGACAATTCCGTTAAGTGGGATTTGGTTAATAAGAATTCCGATGCTGTTGAGTACTTCAAAGAGTTGATAAAGCTAAGAAACGAGATTCCAGCGTTACGCGATTCCGAATATTCTGATGTTAATAAGAATATGCATTGGATTAAGAGCAGTGATGGAATTAATGCGTTTAGCGTTGATAGCAACAATAAAACGTATGTGTTTATTTTCAATGCTAATAGTAGTGAATCTACTGTGAATATTGGCAAAGGAAAGTATCGTGTGCGCATTGCCGATGGAAAAGCTAACAGCGATGAAGTATCAAAGTGTCCTGAAATTACTGTAGATGACAATGGAAATTACAAGGTTTCTGCTCTTTCGACTGCTGTGCTTGTGAAGGATGCTGAAAAGAAGGACGATAATCCTTTTGCAAATCTTAAGGCTGATGATGTTCTCAAATATAAGATGAATCCTTTAGATATTAATAAGTTGAAGGATAAATCTAAGCCTGGTACGCAGCCTGGTACGCAGAATCCAAATCCATCTGCGCCTGGGCATGGGCAAACGCCTGGTACTGTGACTCCAACTCCTGAGCCTGGTCCAAAGCCGGCTCCTCATCCAGCGCCAGCTCCGGCACCTGGGCATGGGCAAACGCCTGGTCAAGTGACGCCTGCTCCTGCTCCGTCTCCTTCACCAACGCCTCAGCACAATCCGTCTGAGCATGAAACTCCGACTAAGCCAGGTCAGACTAAGCCAGGTCAGTCTAAGACTGAAACTCCAGCTGAGCATTCTGCACCAGCTAAATCTGAACAGTCTGAGACAGCTAACTCAAAGCAAACTCGTCAAGATAAGCAAAATCATTCTGCACCAGCTAAACCAGCAGAATCTGCTCCAGTGCCTGTTGCTCCACGAACAGTTCAGCAGCTTAATCCAGAATTAAAGGGAACTCTTAGTGTTGGTAACAATAACGTTGCAACTGCTGGAGTTGTTAACAGTGTGAAAATTAAAGTTGTGAACAGCGAGTTTACTGAGCGTTTGAAGCGTGATGGAGTAGTTTATGCTTACGCGTACATTTACTCGTCTCCACGCTTGCTTAAGGGTGCCGATGGCTCAAAGTTTGTTGCTGTTCGCATGGTGAATGGCAAGCCTCAATTTGATGCTCAATTCCCATCTGGGTACTCTGGTAAACACACTGTTTTGCTTGTAGACGAACATGGAAAGCAGCTAGCATGGACGGATATTACTGTTGTTAACAATAGTGATTCGAGACGTGATAGTTTCCATTTGCAAACTGGCAGTAGTGTTATTGCTGTATTTGCGGTATTCATTGTGCTTGCTTTTGCTGCAATTATTGTTCGCTATAAAGTTGCATTTAGATAGATTTGTGACTTTGGGTTTTAGAGCAAAGCGCTTTGACTGCGTTTCCGCACTTTGTACCAAATTTAGGGCAAATTTGGTACAAAGTGCGTCACATCATTCGCGCTCTACGCTTGTGTTATATTTGTCTCAGCCGTGAGACGTTTGTAACGTTTTTTGGCCAAAATTCGTTATATTTGCATCATTGATGAGACAAATATAACGCAAGTGTAGTGCCCAGAGTAGTTAGGAAGTGAGTTCAATGATTGCAGGCATTGGTTGCGATGTTGTTAATGTTGCGGATTTTGCGCAGCAAATGCAAGATGGCAATGGGTGGCGCTCGCTATTTTCTACGCGTGAGCTTAGGCAGTGCGCTATGCGAGCACACTTAAAAAACGACGCTGAGGCGATTCATATTGCGGCTCGCTGGGCTGGTAAAGAGGCGGTTATAAAAGCGTGGTGCGAAGCGATGAGCACTCTTGGTTTGCAATATCCGTATACTTTAGACAACACTCCTTGGGCAAGTATTGAGATTTTAGATGATTCGCATGGATGCCCAAGCGTTCATCTTGATACTGCTGTTAACGAGAAGCTTATGCAATCTTTGAGCACGGTTCCTATGATTAAGACGCAGAATGGTCTTTCTATTAGATGGCATGTTTCTTTGAGTCACGATGGTTTGCTTGAAGACGCATCTGCAATCGCCTTTGCGTTTGTGATTCTAGAAATAGCTTAGATATTTTGCGATTTGCACTGCCTGGTTTTGTTTCTTTTCCCGCGTTTGTTCCTTTTTTGGGTCAAATGGTAAACAAAAGCAGGCATGTCATCGTGTGTTACAACGCTCTTGAGTATCTAAGTGGAGTGTCGAAAGTTGATTTAGGTCTAAGTAGTCTGTATAATTGTTCGAGTTGCTGTTTTGCAAGGTATTAATAGCTTGCAAAATTTGCATATTGCGGATGTAGCTCAATGGTAGAGTATCAGTCTTCCAAACTGATGACGCGGGTCCGATTCCCGTCATCCGCTCCACTTTTATTCTTACTTTTGTTCTTATTTGATTCCATTTTGTTTTCATACACACATGTTTTAAGCTGTTTGCGCATGTTGGTATTGTTGTAACAGTTAAACACGTAAAACATGTGTCTGGAGGGATTTTGGGACAGTTTATTGTACGTGTAATTGCAAGTTTAGTTTCTATAGCAACAGCTCTTGTTGTAAATTCTGCTCCTGCGTTTAAAGTAGAAAATCGTTTGGATTTTAAGAATGTTGCTTCCAAAGTCGCAGATGTCGCAGATGGTGAAAATAGTGCGGAATTGTCAGATAATGGCACTAACACTGTTGAAGAAGATCAATTAAATGCGTTTTCTAATGGCGATTCACGCAATGATTCTAAGTTGCCTAAAAAAGTGGCATCTTCCTTTACAAACAAAGACGAAGTTGTTTCTTCAAAGTATGCGATTGCAGATAATGGAGAATTAAAGTCACTTAAAACTGGCCAAACTGTTACCGACTCTAAGCTTGTTGGAACTAAAGATAAGCAGCCAGATCCACTAGCTAAAAGTAACGGTGAGCGCTTTACGCCTATAACTGTTGGCGATTTGCGAAAAGAGATAAAGCGCGAAAATTCGGGCAGCACTAATGCTGATTCTTCTACCACCAATAACACTCCGATTTCTAGCAAAAAGCGTGTTGAAAATAAGCGTTCTCTTAGAAGAAACAAGGTTGTTCTTATAAGCTCTAATCAAAAAAATCCCGAAGAAACTGACTCAAACGAAAAGAGCCAGGAGTCACAAGCTTTAGAATCTAGAACCTCCACGTATACAACTTATGGATCGGTGCGTAAGATTTCTTTGCCAACAAACGGCTTTGGCACTAGGTGGGGAGACTACAACGGAACTCAGGCATTCTATGATGGCAATGGAAGCCTGTTTGCATACAATGCTAGTGGCGTGATTGATGTTTCCGAACATCAAAAAGAAATTAACTGGGCTGCAGCTAAGGCAGCTGGCGTAGAAGGCGCGATTATACGTATTAGTTACGGCTGGGAAAACGGCTACGATAAATACGCTTTGCGAAATATTAGAGAGTGCAAGCGTTTAGGTATTCCATTTGGAATCTACATGTATTCTTACGCCGAAAAACCAGAAGATGGTGCTAACGAGGGCGCAGACGTTGCAAGTCTTCTTAGGCGTGCAGGCGTTAGCCCAGGCGACCTTTCTTATCCTGTTTACTACGATCTTGAAAAATGGGTTTGGGCTGGCCACACTGCTCCAACTAGCCCATACGTTTACCAAAACATTGTTTCGTCTTGGTGGAATCAGCTGTATAACGCAGGATACACAAATCTTGGCATTTACTCGTATGCAAACTATTTGAAAGGCCCGCTTAATTCTCAATACATTCACGATCGAGCAAGTTGGGTTGCTAGCTACGGCGCAACTCCGCTATTTAACATTAGAACGGCGTTGCGCGGATGGCAGTACACGTCTAAGGCTCGCATATCTGGTATTGATGGAAATGTTGATGTTAGCGCGTTTGGAACTGGTCCAAATTCTCCAGTAACGCAAACTAGCGTAGACTTTACGTGGATTATTCGCAATAACGATATTGCTGTTGGAGCTGCTGTTACAGGCAATTTGAATAGACGCTTGGAATATCGTTGGCTTTCTTACGATTTATCCACTAAGCAATGGAATACAATCTCTGATTGGAGTGTTGGCAATTGGGCATCTTGGGTAACAAGCAATGGCGATTATTGGCTTCATTGCGAAGTTCGCGATGCTTACACTTATAAGTCTCTTGGAACTAAAACAATTGCCTTCCACTACCAAGTAAATAATCCTGTTGAGCCTGAGTTTGTTGGAAAAACGATTGTTTCTGGAACTTACGCAGCTTGGCAAGGAAGTAGCGTTCTCTTAGGCGCTGTAACGAATAATCCTAGTGGATATACGATTATTAAGATTTACGATTACAACGCTAAGCAGTGGGTGAGCCAATTTAAGGGGCCATGGGCTTTGTGGAGTCCTCATCCTGGAATTTATTGGACTCATTTCGAAGCGTATTCAAAAGATGGTAAGCTTCAAGACACTAAGACTTATGCTTTTGGAGTGTGATTCTTAATCTTTATGTAACTTTATGTAAAGATAGAAAAAGTCAGTAAATAAAATAAAAAGACCGTGCGTAAACAGCTCGGTCTTTTTGTTAAATTAAGTTATTAATTTATTTTACTAATCTTCAAACAAATCTTTAGATATAATAATGCGATTTTCAGCAACCTGCTTTAAGTGCTTGCCATAGTTGCTTTTACCATATTTTTCTGCAGACTCAAGTAAACGCTCGCGACTAATCCACTGATTTTCGTACGCAATCTCCTCAAGCACTGCGATTGGCAGCCCTTGCGCTCGCTCTATTGTGCGCACAAATTCGCCCGCTTCGTAAAGCGAGTCCATTGTGCCAGTGTCTAGCCACGCGTATCCGCGGCCAAGAGTCATAACGTTTAGAGAGCCATTTTCTAAGTACATTTTGTTAAGGTCTGTAATTTCAAGTTCTCCGCGCGCGCTCGGCTTAACTTGTTTTGCAAACTCTGTAACTCTGGAATCGTAGAAGTATAAGCCTGTAACAGCATAATTCGATGCTGGATGTTCCGGTTTTTCTACTATGCTAACGGCCTTGTGATTTTCGTCAAATTCCACAACGCCGTATCTTTCTGGGTCGTCTACGTAGTAGCCGAATACTGTAGCGCCGTGTTCTACGTGTGCAGCGCGCTTTAGAATTGCTCCCAAGCCATTTCCGTAGAATATATTGTCTCCAAGAACAAGCGCGCAAGAATCGCCATTTATAAACTCTTCTCCGATTATAAATGCTTGAGCAAGTCCGTCTGGCGATGGCTGAACTTTGTAAGATAAGTTGATTCCAAATTGCTCTCCGCTTCCAAGCAGCCTTTCAAAATTCGGCAAGTCTTGAGGAGTGGAAATCACAAGAATATCTCGGATTCCAGCCATCATAAGCACGCTAAGAGGGTAATACACCATTGGCTTGTCGTAAACTGGCAAAAGCTGCTTAGACGTTACTGTAGTAAGTGGGTATAGGCGTGTGCCAGAACCGCCAGCAAGAATAATGCCTTTCATCTTTGAAACATCCTTTACTTGTTGTTTTGTTCAATTCTATTTACGTAAGATTCAAGCAAATCTTCCCAATCGCCTGGCGTAAATCCAGTGGACTCGATTTTTTGCAAGTCAAGTGCGCACTTGTGTGGTCTAGGAGAGCCATTAGATATGCGCGTGTAATCGTCTACGCGATTTGCTTCGATTTTGCTTGTGTCTACATTAAGTTGTGTAAACACTTTTTTAGCAATATCGTGCCAAGACGCGATTTTGCCAGATCCTGTAAGATTGTATGTTCCGTATTGTGCCTGAGTGTTTAGAAGATGGAACATGCCTTTTACTAAGTCGCTTGCAAAAGTGAGTCTGCCAGTTTGATCTATTGGTGCTTGAACACTAACAGATTCGCCATTTTTGCAACGGTTTGCAAAGTCAATCATTCGCGTTACAAAGTTTCGTCCTTGCCCAACAATCCAGCTTGAGCGAATAATATAATGCTGTGGAACATTTGCTACTAGAGAATCTGCTGCAGCTTTTGTTTCGCCGTACACGCCTAGTGGCGCAAAGTCTTCGTTTTCTTTGTGATTTTCTTGAGTGCCGTCAAAAACATAGTCGCTTGAAATATGCACAAGAGTAATGTGGTGTTCTTGCGCAATTTTTGCAAGATTTGCCACTCCTTTAACGTTGCTATTCCACGCGGCTCTTCGCCCTTGTGGCGTTTGCGCGCCATCTACAGACGTGTATGCTGCAGTGTTAATAATCGTTCCGTACAAATCCCAGTCGTAGCTGTTGTAATCGTCTTTATTTGCTATATCGAAGCTATCTAAGTCTACGTACTCAAATCCTTCTAAATCATGCTCTTTAGCATAGTTTTGTATTGCGCGACCAAGTTGACCATTGCATCCAGTTACAAGAGTGCGCTTTGGCGCCATTGGCTTTGCGTCTTTTAGCATTGGATGGTGTAAGTCTGCTTCGCTGCGCTCGGATTCTTCGAGCGGTATTGGCCAGTTAATGTGTAAATCTGGGTCTGCAAGGTTTACAAAAGTGTATGTTTTCTTTTGCTCTAGCGACCAATGTGCATTTACTAAATAAGTGTATGCTGTGCCGTCTTTCAAAGCTTGGAAGCTGTTTCCTACGCCTCTAGGCACGTAGATTGCTTTGCTTGGGTTTAGTGTGGTTGTGTACACTTGACCGAAGCTTTGCCCTGGTCTTAAATCTACCCATGCGCCAAATACTTCGCCAGTAGCAATGCTTATGTATTTATCCCATGGTTCTGCGTGGATGCCTCTGGTTACTCCGCGTTTTTCGTTGAACGAAATGTTGTTTTGCACAGGTCCAAAGTCGGGGAGACCTAGAGCCGTCATTTTGGCGCGCTGCCAGTTTTCTTTGAACCATCCGCGGTTGTCTCCGTGCACTGGAAGATCGAACACGATTAAACCTGGAATATTGGTTTTTGTAACGCTTAGTTCTTTTTCAAATTCCATAGCATCCTGCAAATTCTTTATTTTTATTAGATTTATGACTATTTTTGGCTAGATTTGCAAACTATTACATACAAGTTGCATGCAATCTTCGTACAAGCAAGCTTGACTTTTATGCGATTCACTGTCCTTGTGCTTTATATTTCGCTTCGGTTGCGCTTTTAGCGCCTTCCCACCATGCTCGATTTTCTGTGTACCATTTGATTGTTTGCTCTAAGCCTGTTGTAAAGTCTGTGTGCTTTGGCTTCCATCCAAGCTGCGTTTGCAATTTTGTGCTGTCGATTGCATAACGGCGATCGTGGCCTGGGCGATCTTTTACAAGGTCAAAGTCGTCTGCATCTTTGCCCATCATTTCTAGAATCATGCGCAAAACTGTTATATTGTTTTTCTCACCGTTCGCGCCAATCAGGTATGTGTTTCCAAGTTCTCCCTTTGTTAGGATTGTCCAAACAGCGCTGCTGTGGTCTTCAGTGTGAATCCAATCTCGCACGTTTAATCCTTGGCCGTATAGCTTTGGTCGAATACCCTCTAAAATATTTGTGATTTGTCGAGGAATAAACTTTTCAACATGCTGGTATGGTCCGTAGTTGTTTGAGCAGTTGCTGATTGTTGTGTGCAAACCGTATGTGCGGGTCCATGCGCGTACCAGCATATCGCTTGCAGCTTTTGTGGAGCTGTATGGGCTGGATGGGTGGTATGGCGTTTCCTCTGTGAATTTGGCTGGGTCATCTAATGCCAAATCTCCGTACACTTCATCTGTGGAAATGTGATGGTATCGAATGCCGTACTTTCTAACTGCTTCTAGAAGTCTAAAAGTGCCTTCAACGTTGGTTTTAAGGAATGGTTCAGGGTCTGCAATGCTGTTGTCATTATGCGATTCTGCAGCGTAGTGCACAATCGCGTCGTGCCCTGGAACAAGCTTATCTAAAAGCTCAGCATCGCAAATATTGCCGTGCACAAAATCAACTCTGTCTTCTGGCAATCCTGCAATATTTTCAATATTTCCAGCGTACGTTAACGCGTCTAATACTGTTACGTGCGTTTCTGGGTGATTGTTCACTACGTAGTGCACAAAATTAGACCCAATAAAGCCACATCCGCCAGTTACAATTATGTTTTTTGGCTCAAAGTTTGTTGTGTTACTCATGTTTTCCATAATATCCTCTTATATGCCTTTTGCTTTTTAGTTTTGATTATTGTTTATGTTTTTTAAGTTTTATTGCTTAAGATTTTCGTTTATGCTTTATTGTTTAAGCTTTCTCGCATTGCGTTAAATGCTGGCTCGGCTTCACCGTCGTAAATCATGTGTGAATGAGACAGCACTATGCAGCGAGAGCAAAGTTGCTTAATCTGATCTTCGCTGTGCGAAACAATTACCATTGTTTGCCCTCGTTTTTGCTGCTCTTTAAGCCTAGTAATGCACTTGTGTTGGAAAGCTTCGTCTCCAACTGCAAGAATTTCGTCGATTAAGAATATGTCTGGATCGCTGTGCGCTGCTACAGAAAACGCCAATCGTAAGAACATTCCAGAAGAGTAGAACTTAACTTCTGTGTCCATAAAAGGCTCTATTTCGCTAAAGTCTACTATTGATTGGTATTTATCGTCTATTTCTTCTTTTGTCATTCCAAGAATTGCGCCGTTAAGATACACGTTTTCGCGACCAGTTAAGTCGGCAGCAAATCCTGCTCCAACTTCGATTAGTCCTGCGATTCTTCCGCGCGCGCAAACTTCGCCTTCGTCTGGTTGCATAACTCCAGAAAGCATTTTAAGCATAGTGGACTTTCCAGAGCCATTCATGCCTATTAGTCCAACAGTTTCGCCGCGTTTAATAGTAAAACTAACATTGCTTAAAGCTGTAAAGTTTTGTGTCTCGTGCTTTTTAGACGGCGGTGTTAGCAAGTTTACAATCGACTCTTTAATCGAATGATTTGCTCGCAGCGAGAATCGTTTAGTAACGTTAGAAACGCTTAACACAACGTCTTCTGGAAGTGTGTTATAAGGCTTATTCATATATAACTCCTGCTGCTCTTAAAAGTAAAATCCACAAAATCTTAGTAAGCTTAAATTTCTTGAGCAAACTTGCCTTCAAGATGTCTAAATGTAACTTCGCCAATAAGTAGTACAGCAAATGCAACTACAAGGCTTTCGCAAAGTCTTAAAGACCAAGCTCCTGCAAATTGGAAAGTGCGATCTGTGGCATTTAGCCAGAATCCGCGGTGGAATGCTTCAACGCTTATTGCAATAGGATTTGCATAATACATCTCTAAAACCCATCGTGGTGCGTGAGCTGCAACCATCTGCCACGTGTAGAAGCACGGCGCAAGCCATACAGCAACCATTGCTACCAAGTCTGTAATGTTTTCTGCATCTCTATAAAAAACGTTTATTGCTCCAAAGAATAATCCAAGACCAAACGCAAACGTACACACGCTAATAAATCCGATTATTGCCACTATTACGCCTGCAAAATCTGGAATCCACCCCATGCATAATGCTCCGATTATAAGCACGATTACTTGTGGGAAAAAGTGTACAAAAGCAACTCGTAGCGATGCAAGTGGGAATAGTTCTCTAGGAAGATAGATTTTTTGTATTAAGCCAGCATTAGAAAGTATTGATCTTGTGCAATTAGAGAATGCTTCTACAAAAAAGTTTGTTACTATGATTCCGCTAAAAAGGTACAGTGGGTAGGCTTGAATGCCACCTCCGCGGCCAAGTCCTAAGAAAATTCCCATTGCAACGTAGAACACTACAAATTGTGTTATTGGCTTTACGTACGTCCAAGCCATACCGAGCCAAGAACCGCGATATCTTATGCGTACTTCTTTTTTTACAAGTAAGCCAAGCAAATAAAGGTATCTTGGAATGTCAATCAGACCTTTGCTTCTACCAGGGTGATAGATGGCGTCAGACTTTGTTGTCATCGCTGCCTTTCTTACAAAATTTGCAGTGTGCATGCACGTATAACTTTGTTAAGTTTACATTTGGGGATTGATTTGTGCTAATAACTATCACGTGTTTTGTGTTAGTTTGCTTTTGTTTATAGCTTTACTGTGCTTGGCATGTTTGAAAGTTTTTATACGCTGCTAAACTGAAAAATTATGAGTAAGCGAATTCTTGTTACTGGTGCTGGTGGATATATTGGTCGTCACGTTGTTAAAGCTCTTTTAGATGCAGGCGCTAGCGTAATTGCTTCCGACTTGCGTTTAGATGGTGTTGATGAGCGCGCAACGCGTATTGAAGCGAATATTTTTAGCGATGATGCTGATTTGTTTGCAAAGCTTGGGTCTCCAGACGTTTGCTTGCACATGGCTTGGCGCAACGGTTTTAAGCATGCTGCAGACACTCACATGGAAGATTTATCGAATCATTATCGATTTATTCGTCTTATGCTTTCGGGTGGCTTAAAGCAGATTGCTGTTATGGGTTCTATGCACGAAGTTGGCTACTGGGAGGGCGCTATTGACGAGAGCACGCCTTGCAAGCCAGCTTCTATGTATGGCATTTCTAAGAATGCTTTGCGTGAAGCTACTTTGCTTTTGGGCAAAGAGTATGATGCCACTGTTCAATGGATTCGTGCGTACTACATTGTTGGCGACGACGCTCGTGGAAACTCTATTTTCTCTAAGCTCCTTCAAGCGTCTCTTGAAGGAAAGAAGACTTTTCCGTTTACTACTGGAAAAAACAAGTACGATTTTATTAATGTAGACGTGTTGGCTAAGCAAATTGCTGCAACCGTTTTGCAAGATAAAGTAAATGGCGTAATTAATTGCTGCACGGGTGAGCCTGTTTCGCTTGCGGATCGCGTTGAGCGCTACATTCGCGAGAATAATCTTGATATTTCGCTTGAGTATGGCGCATTCCCAGATAGACCATACGATTCTCCAGCAGTTTGGGGAGATAATAGCAAAATCCAAAATATTATGAGTGATTTTCTAAAATAGTTATTGCAAATCGTAACTTTTCTGGATTTTTAATGCTAAATTATGGTTTTTAGAAAGGATTAACATTGCGTGAAACATTGCAAAACGTTAAGCGCCCATGCATATATTTTGTTCTTCCTTGCTACAACGAGGAGCCTGTTCTTCCGCAGACTTCTAGTATTCTTTTAAGCAAAGTTACTTTTCTTATTGAAAATAAGATTATTTCGGATTCTAGCCGTATTCTTTTTGTGGATGATGGTTCTAGAGATTCAACTTGGAATATTATTTGCGATTTACACCAGTCGAATCCTTCGCTTTTTGGCGGTGTAAAGCTTGCGCATAATCGCGGTCATCAAAATGCTTTGCTTGCTGGCTTAACTACAGCATATAAATCGGGTTGCGATGCTGCAATTTCCATGGACGCTGATTTGCAAGACGATGTTGATGTTGTTGATCAATTTATTGCAAAATATGTGGAAGGCTACGAGGTTGTGTATGGCGTTCGCTCGTCTAGAGAAACAGACACGTGGTTTAAGCGCAATACTGCATTAGCTTTTTACAGTGTTTTTAAGTGGATGGGCGCAGAAACCGTTCCAAATCATGCCGATTATAGACTTATGGGCAAGAATGCGTTGAAAGCTCTTTTGGAATACAAAGAAGTTAATCTTTTCTTGCGTGGCATAGTGCCGTCGATCGGCTTTAAGTCAACAAAAGTTGAGTATGTACGCGGTAAGCGCAAAGCTGGTGTGTCTAAGTATCCGCTTAAAAAGATGATTTCGTTTGCTGTAGACGGCATTACGTCTTTTTCTACTAAGCCTTTGAGTTTTGTAACATTTGCAGGATTCGCGTCTATTTTAGTTTCGCTATGCGTATTTGTTTACGTAATAGTTTCCGTTTTGCAAGGGAAAGCAGTTGCTGGTTGGGGCTCTGTTATGTTCTCAATGTGGTTTATTGGCGGATTGATTATGCTTTCAATCGGCATTGTGGGCGAATATATTGGAAAGATTTATATGGAATCTAAGCATCGCCCACGTTACGAGATTGAAACTACTATTTAGGTATTTAGGTATCTAGGTATCTAAATTCTTAACTTCTACTTAGTGCTTATTTTGCACTGGTTCAGAGAATTTTACGACTATATACTTGTTATCTAAAACAGTAGTGCATTTATTTGAAGGCCAAGAAGGCAGATTTTGTACGGCCTTTTCTGCGTTTATATAAGCGGATTCTAATACAGGAGTTTCCATCTTAAATCCAGTAGCTGAGCGTATAAAACCAGCTTTTACCCATGTGCCGTGAAGAGTTGAGAATCCAATCTCAAACATTGATCGCCCAATAAGTTCAAGCTGATCTGACTTAAATTCACTAGGATTGTAGTCTGCTATGTGATTGCCAACGAATACTACTTTAAGCGGATTTTTATGATTTGCTTGTATTGCTTCTATTCTTCTAGCAACATCTTGAGCAATGTAATAGTCTTGGTTGTAAGTCATGTATTCCGTGTAATACAAGCGATTTACTGTAAACGACTGACTTAATCCAATAATTGCAAGAAGAACGCACGCAATAATCGTTGTTAAAGTCTTTTTGCTAAATTGCATAATGTAATGCAACAAATACATGCATGCAAAAGCGCCAGCAAGAGGGTAGGTTAGTTCCGTTCGTGCTATTCCAGATGTGCCAAGTATTACGCTCATCATCATAGGGCTTGCAACTATAGCAATAGCAAAAATAATAGTAAAAGCGTTAAGCTCTTTACGAATCACTTGAACAATAGTTAATAACACTAAAGCGATTAATGCGATTGTTATAAATACGCTATGGAATATTGTTCTTCCTAGATACATGCTTTTTGCATGCGAAAGTATAGCATGAATGATTGTTGATATAGGGTCTTTACCCCAACGCATTTGTTCTTTAATGTACGGATCAACGAAGGTGTGGTTAGTGGCGATAACAATTTTGTTCAAAATCGCATAGCATGCATAGCTTGCTATAAACACGCAAATATATGTAAAAACGTAGGCTACTATGTTCTTGAATTTGCATGCATAGCTTCCTTTAACCATTAATGCAATCATTGCTGTTCCAGCAACAAAAACAGTAGTCATTGCTAAGTAGAGAGTAAAACCAAAAATTGCAAAAATAAGTGCCATTAATGTGTACGTTAAAAGAGTCTTAAGTTGCTTGCGATTTTGGTACGCGTTATGCGCACACATAAGCGATATGCTAACAAACATTAGCGCACAAGCTACGTCATCTCCCATAAGCAAGAATCCAAGCATTTCTGCAAGAATAGGAGCGCTTATAAACGGAATCATAAATAAAGCTGGGTGGAATTTTGTTCCTAAATTGTGCGCTTTGCTAAACAAATATGCCCATGTTGTTGCGGAGGCAAAAAGCGCAAGAATCATTAAGATTCCAGCTAATGAATTGTTATACCAGTATCTTCCTGTAACGTACTTAAAAGCTAGCAATCCAAAGCGTTCTAGGCGTATCCAAGAATTGTAAAGAGCCTTAGATCTAGAGATCATCTCTTCTGTGTCTATAGAAAAAGTATTAGAAAAAGCTTTTTGACCGTATGCAATAATCAAAAAAATTGCGCTTATTGCAAGTTCAACAACATTAGATTTACAAAAATAAATGAAGTCTTTAAAAGAATATGTTTTTTCTATAATTGCTCTAGTTGTGCTAGTTGAGTTGCTTTTTTTGCCGCATTTTGCAAGTGTAGCTGAATCTTGTAGTTGATTAGTGTTTAATTCTTTAATACAACTAGAGTCTGCTTGATTCATACTACAACCCTTCTATGCGTTTAATCTACATGCGCTACTTACAATTGTATTATAAGATTCTATACATGCTCAACAAGCTATAAGGATTACGTTTAGTAGTACAATAGACATGGTTTGTGCTGTTTTACTGATTAGTGTGCAATGGAGACGATTTATGAATCCTGCAATTTCCATAGTTGTTCCTGCGTATAACAAGGAGCCGTATATTAAGCAATGTATGGATTCACTTATTAATCAAACTCTTAAAGACATTGAGATTATTGTTGTTGACGACGCTAGTACAGATAATACTTTGCAAATTCTTCGCGATTACGAGAAAAAAGATTCTAGAGTAAAAATTATTGCTAAGGCTTTGAATGGCGGATTGCACATGGCTCGTAAAACCGCTGTTAAGGCAACTAGCGGAGATTACGTTCTTTTTGTTGACGCAGACGATGAGATTGAGCTTAAAACTTGCGAAGTTCTTTACTCGTACGTTAGTAGTCATCCCGCAGATATATTGCATTTTGGTGTTTCTATTCATCCAGAAGGCAAATCGGACGAAGATTTTGCATACAGTTACGATCAAATGTATGCGCAAACCAATGGGGATCAATCGGGAGACAATATTATAAAATCGTCGTTCTCTAGCGATTTTCCGCATTGGATGCCTTGGAATGTAATAACAGCACTTTTTAATGGCGATTTAATACGCGCTTCTTTTGAAAAAACAGTTTCTACTAGACTCACTAAAGTCGAAGACGCATACGAATACTTTGTAACGGCATCTTCTGCTAATACTTTGAAGGACTTAACGGCGTTCCGCGCGCTTAAATACCATATTGGCAGAGGAATTTCTGGAAGATCTAAAATAAGCGTTGAAAGATTTAGCACGGAACAGCAATACATTAAAGATGTTGTAAGCGCTGTTTACGATTTTGCTGGCGATTTTGCTAAAGAGTCTTCGATGAAAAGTCACAAGCAAACCGTTGAAGAAGCTGCAAAATGGTTTAATAATCGCGCTTTGAAAATAGTAAAAGATGAGTTCTTTACACGTCTAAAAGTCGAGGATTTTCAAGAAGCCATAAACGCTGTTATTGAAACATGGGGATTAGAGCGTGCGTGCTTGATTGTGCTCGAAGAGCTTGTGCACCTTATGAATCAAGTTGTAGAAGATGATTGCGTAATAAAACACGGCTCCGTTTGTGATGCTCTTCTTAACGTTTACCGAAACATTAAACCAGATAGTTTTAATGGTTCACAGAACGCAACTTATGCTGAGCAAGTAGACTTAATGTCTTTGCATATTATGCAGGTTCATAAGCAAAGATATGAAGAAGAACAAAAGCGTTTGCAAATTGAAGCGCAAAAACGTTACGATGCAATGCCAGCGTATAAGCGTTTTGCAAAAAAGATAAAAAAGTCAATTAAAAACTTAACTAAACCAAATAATGATAAGTAAAAGTTAAAAAATAAATAAATTTGCGATTAAACAAATTACAAAATTACACAATAGAATAATCAAGGATAATTAAAGGTAAATCGGGAGATAACATGATTTTGGAAAATCCAAAGCGCTTGGGCATTTTCTTCTTCTACGATGCGCAAGGTCACGCAGACCGTTATGTGTCTACGTTGCTTGATGGATTCAAACCATTCTTTAACGAGCTTGCGATTGTAGTAAACGGCAAAATCGACGAACCAAGCAAAGCAATGCTTAAAAGCTATGCGAATAAGTTTATTTTGCGCGAAAACAAGGGTTTTGACGTGTGGGCGTACAAAACTGCAATGGATTCTTACGGTTGGGAGAATCTGGAAAAGTTTGACGAAGTAGTGTTATTTAACGCTACGATTATGGGGCCAGTTTATCCGTTTAGCGAAATGTTTAACGCTATGAACGCAAAAGACCTTGATTTTTGGGGCATAACAAAGTTTCATAAGGTTAATGGAGACCCGTTTGGATACAGTCCGTACGGATATTTGCCAGAGCATATTCAATCGCATTTTCACGCATACAGAAAAAGCTTTGTTCAATCCAAAGATTTTCAGGATTATTGGAATAATCTTCCACCAATCAACAGCTACTTTGAGTCGGTTGGATTACATGAATCTGTGTTTACAAAGCGATTTGCAGATAAGGGTTACAAGTGGTCTGTATACGTTGATACGAGTGATTTAGAAGGCTACTCTTACGGTCCAATAACGTATGCTGCAAGGCAGATTGTGGAATATAAGCGTTGCCCGATTTTTAAGCGCAGGTCTTTCTTCCACGATTATTCCGATGTTTCTACGCAATCTGTTGGAAACCAAGCATTAGACTTATACGAGTATTTGCGGGATCACACCGATTACAACACGGATTTGATTTGGGAAAATGCTTTGCGAAGCATGAATATGGCAGATTTGATGAAGAATCTTCATTTGCGATACATTTTGCCGCAAAATCAGATTGTAGAAAACTCATCAACAGCTACATCAACATCTACTGCAACTGCTGCTAAGCCTACATCTAAGCCAAAAGTCGCGTTGTGTATGCATTTGTATTACATGGATTTGCTTGAAAAAACGATTCAATATGTGCAATCCATGCCAGAAGGATCGGATATTATCCTAACTGTAGGATCGAAAGAAAACCAGCAAATCGTGAAACAACGCGTGAAACAACTTCCGTATAACGTAGACGTGCGGTTGATTGAAAATCGCGGTAGAGATGTGAGCGCATTCTTAGTGGGCGGCGGCGCAGATCTTATGAAGTACGATTACGTATGCTTTGCTCACGATAAAAAAGTAACGCAATTATCTCCTCGAAGCATAGGCGACGGATTCGCATACAAGTGCTTTGAGAATATTCTTGCAAGTAAAGAGTATGTGCAAAACGTTATAAATCTATTTGAAACGCATCCGCGACTTGGAATGGCAATGCCAACGCCGCCAAATCACGCAGACTACTTCCCAGGATTTACATACACTTGGGGTCCAAACTTTGAAGGCACAAAGAAATTCCTAGAAAAAACGTTAGGAATTAGCGTTCCGTTAGACGAAAACAAAGACGCTATAGCTCCGCTTGGCACAATGTTTTGGTTCCGTACAAAAGCACTTCACGGGCTATTGGATAGAAAGTGGACTTACGAAGATTTCCCAGCAGAACCGCTAAAAATAGACGGAACGTTGTTGCACTTTATAGAGCGAGCATACGGGTATGTGCCGCAAGCCAACGGATATTACGACGCATACATATTCTCCGACCACTTTGCGCGAATAGAAATGACGAATCTAGAATTCGATGTTCGAGAACTATCAAAATCTGTTAGCACGCCGTGGATTAAGCACAATTTGGAAGAAACTTGTAGAGAAGTAATGCGCGGAAAGCGCTTCCGCTACACTGTTTTAAGAGTGCTAAAAAGTATTGCAAAACGCGTATTTTATAAGGCTTTGTACATAGCTCAAAGAATTGTACACATTGGTCGTAAAGGTAAAGAAGATGAGTGATATAAGCGTAGAAACATCGTTGCCAAAACTCGTGCGCGCAAAAAAACCGCGACTTTTCTATTTGGATTGGATTCGCGCAATAGCTGCGATTTTGATTGTTGTAACTCATTTTAACAATCCGTATTTGGAGCCTACGCGATTCTTTGTAAATAGGCCATTTGGAATTTACATTGGCGGATTAGGAGTATCGCTATTTTTGATTATTTCTGGCGCTGCTCTTATGTACAACTATGGCGATAGAGAAAGCCTGGATTTGCGCACATTCTACACAAAGCGCGCAAAAACGTTGTATCCAATGTTCTGGGTGGCATTTGTAGTGGCGAATATTTTACTGTTTATTCGCAATAATGGCTATATTTTTGTACCAAGGCATAAAATAACAGCAATTTTTTCGCTTTTTGGAATGGATGGCTACGCTTCTGCATTCGGTGTAGGCACTTTTTATGTTCTAGGCGAGTGGTTCTTAGGGTTCATAATACTGTTTTACATAGTGTTTCCACTTTTAAGAGTTGGCGTAAATAAAATGCCAATAGCAACTGTTTGCATTGTGTTGGCTCTATATGTTGTAACAGTTGTGTTCTTTATGTTTTACCAGATTCCGCGAGTGCCGTCCGACATTCTTTTAACAACAAGATTGCCAGAATTAGTATTTGGCATGATTTTTGTAAAGTTCATAAAGAAAGTGCCGCATTGGCTTGCTGCAGTATCTTTTGTGATTCTTGCAGCACAACAATTAACGCATGTTTTGCAAGGCAATATTGCCGTTACGATTGTAGGAATATTTGCATTCTTGTTGCTTTCTTATATTGGCGAACTTGTTAAAAGTTTTAAGCCACTAAGCGCGTGTACAAAGTTTATATCCGCATATTCGTACCCGATTTTTTTGGTTCACCACGTGTTAATAATGCAAGTGTTTACAGTAATATACCCTGTGTGGCTTAATCGCTGGCAAGCGTACGGATTGCTAATCGCAGAGTTTGTGGTGATTCTTGTGCTTTCTGTAATGCTCAAGCGTTTTACAAACTTGATTGTTGGTTTTGCGAGCAAATATTGCGTGAAAAGTAGTAGCAAGAATCGTGTTGAAAGTGCTGTGAGAAATCGCAGTGATAGTAGCAGCACGAATCGCAGTTTGGACTAAGATGCGTATTTGTTCTGGAATAATCACCTATAATCCAACTTTAACAGACGTAAGCACGTGTTTAGAAGCGCTATGCAATCAAGTAGAGCGCGTAATAATCGTAGACAATGCGTCTAAAAATGTTAAAAGTTTGCAGGAAGTTGTGAGCAAATACGCAAACGTGACTTTAGTTAAAAACAGTCAAAATATTGGTTTTGCAAAAGCATTGACGCAAGTGTTTGAATGGGCAAAATCGCAAGGTTTCAACTGGGTTCTAACGCTTAACGACGATTCTGTTGTGCCAAACAACATGATTAGCGAATACAAGAAAATCCTGGAAAATCAGGGAAGTCTTGTAAATCAAAAAAATGCAAAAAATGCAAAAATCGCAATTGTATGCTCTTTGCTAAAAAACCGTTTAGACGGCACGATTTTACACAGCAAGTGTCACGAAGACGAATGCATAACGTCTGGAAGCTTAACAAGCGTAGAAGCGTGGGCTAAGATCGGCGGATTTGACGAATGGTTGGAAATTGACGGAGTAGACTTCGACTTTTCAAGGCGACTAGTGCGCGCTGGGTGGAAAATCGTAGAGTGCCAAAACGTTATAATGGAACACCAAATCGGCAAAGCGCGCTCAATAAACTTGATTATAAAACACCCAATCGTGTGGAATCACAACGCAAATCGCAAGTACTACATAGCGCGAAATATGCAAGTAGTGGACTACAAAATGGGAACATACTCGTACGCTAAGTCGTTGCGTGCAGTTGTGCGAGATATGATTTTTGTTGCGCTGTGGGAAAAGAATAAATTTGCTAAGATTCACGCGATGATACGCGGATTTAAGGATGGGCAGCAAAAGATTCGTCAAATGCGCAAAATCTCATCTTGTAAAGCAGAGCAGAACGCGGTTTGAAAGGATAGCAATGATAGCAATGGAAAATTATGCTAAAAACGAAAATCCGCTAGTTTCTATAATCGTGCCAGTCTACAATTCTGCAAAATATTTGAGCGGATGCGTGGACTCGATTCTTGCGCAAACTTACAAAAACATAGAGCTGATTTTAGTAGACGACGGATCCAAAGACGACTCGGGTAAAATTTGCGATTCATACGCATCAAAAGATTCGCGAGTTAAAGTAATACACCAACAAAATGGCGGAATATCGCGCGCGCAAAACGCAGGGCTTGATGCAGCAAGTGGGGAATTTATAGCGTTTGCAGACAATGACGATATTCTAGATTGCAAAAATATTGAGATTTTGTTAAACGCGCTTTTGCAAAGCGGAGCTAGCATGAGCAAAGCAAAATGGCAGCAATTTGGGATAAGTAGCTTAGAGCAGATTAAAAGAGAAGCTGGCTTGGGTGCGCGTGGCTTGGGTGCGCGTGGATTGGGTGCGCGCGGTTTGAGCGCGAGCGGATTAGGTACGGAAAAATCGCAAGCAACCGCGCGTTTAGAGAGCGCGACTCAAATAAAAATCGTAGAAAATCCGCTAAAAGCGTATCAAACTGTATTTTGCAAAATATTTAGAATAATCGGAAACAAGCTGGGCAAAAACAGCGAAGCGCTCTACTTTAACGAAGCGAATTGGTGCAGGCTGTACAAGCGAGAGGTTTGGCAGGGAGTGCGATTCCCAGAAGGAAAGTTTGCGCAAGACACGGCGATGGCAAGCGTGCTGTACTCGCGCATGAATTGCGTGGCACATGTGGACGAAGTGCTGTATTACTGGCTGCAACGCACGGATTCCGTAACGCATAAAATGCGAGACGCGGGCTTTTACCACGATCATATAGACGCAGTTCGAGCAAATTGGGATTTGTGCTTAGAGCACAACGTTTTGCCAGCAAGAAGCTACTACACAATGGTTGGGAATTTGCGTTACGAGCGATGCGCGATGAAAAGCGGAGAAAATACGCTTAATGGCGGAAAAAATAGCGACGCAGAAATCCAAAAAATATACGAAAAAAATTATGCTAAAGACGTAGAATTTGCTAAATCAGCTGTTAAAAAGCTTACGATTTTACAGCGCGCGCAATGTTTTACGATGGCGTGTGTTAGGAATCTTGAAAAAATAATCTACGATTGCAAAATCAAAAATATGAAGTAATGCATTAAAAACATAAAGTAATGCAATTAAAAATCGAAGAGTAAAGTGTAAATCAGAAAGCAAGAAATGAGTGGGAAAATGAGCGAATACCCAGATTTAGTGGTTGTTGGAGCAGGATTATTCGGCTTAACTGTAGCTCAGCAGGCTGCAGAACGCGCTGGCGCTCGCGTTGAGATTATTGACGTGCGTAATCACATTGGCGGCAACGCTTACTCGTATTTTGACGAGCAAACGGGAATTGAAATTCACAAGTATGGTGCGCATCTTTTCCACACAAGCAATAAGCGCGTGTGGGATTATGTGAACCGCTTTACAACGTTTACTAACTACGTGCATCGCGTTTATGCAACGCATGATGGCGAAGTGTATTCGTTGCCAATCAACTTAGGTACAATTAACCAATTTTTCCACGCGCATTACACGCCAGAAGAAGCAAAGGCGCTTATTGCAAGTCAAGCAGGGGAGTTTGCTGGTAAAGATCCGCAAAATCTAAACGATAAGGGTATTAGCCTAATTGGGCGCCCGCTTTACGAGGCGTTTATTAAGAATTACACGGCAAAACAGTGGCAAACGGATCCTTCTAAGCTGCCTGCTGGAATTATTAAGCGCTTGCCTGTGCGATTTAACTACAATAATCGCTACTTTAAAGACACTTGGGAAGGATTGCCAACGGACGGATATACGGCTTGGATGCAGCGCATGATTGATAATCCGCTAATTCATGTTTCGCTTGGCGTGGACTTTTTCGACGAATCGCAGCCGTTTAACAAGTGCGCGCTGGCGGAAGCTGGAGTGCCAGTGGTTTATACGGGGCCAGTGGACAGGTATTTTGACTACGCGCTTGGCGAGTTAAAGTGGCGTACCGTTGATTTTAAGGAAGTGCGTTACCAGGAGAGCGACCACTTTGGCTGCCCAGTTATGAACTATTCGGATGCTGATGTTCCGTTTACGCGCGCGATTGAGTTTAAGAACTTTAATCCAGAGCGCGAGGAGGTTTCTACGGAGGCTAGCGGTGAAGCTAGCTGCGATGCTGATTTTGTGCCAGGTAAAAGCGTTAAAGCTGGGGAGACTGTTGTTTGGCAGGAGTATTCTCGCGCAGCCAGCCGCGAGGATGAGCCGTATTACCCTGTGAATACTGAGGAAGATAAAGCATTGTATGCGCGCTATGCGGAGCTTGCAGTGGCTGAGCCGAACACTGTTTTTGGTGGTCGATTGGGAACGTACAGTTACTACGATATGCACAATGTGATTGATATGGCTTTGCGCGCTTACGAATCGCAAGTAGCGCCACTTATTGCGCGTTAAGCGTAAGTAAAAGTCAGCGTAAGTAAGGCTGGCGCAAAGTATATAAGTATGAAAAAGGGCTTCTAGCGATTGGCTAGAAACCCTACTCGCGGAGAATACGAGATTCGAACTCGTGAGGCTGTCACACCAACACGCTTTCCAAGCGTGCGCCATAGACCACTAGGCGAATTCTCCACGTCAATCATTGTGCTAAATCGCATAACAAAAGACAACTTAAATAAGATAACATAGTGTGCGGATAATGCAAAATCGCGTGTTGTTGATTATGTGCGTGTTGTTGATTATATGATAGTGTAGATTTTTCATATGTAGTAAGCGATTTGCGATTTGCGACTTACTACAGATGCGCAAAACTACAGGATTATTAGCAAATACAGGATTTAAGTTTAGAAGGTGTTTAGCATGGATGTTGGTTTTGTAAAGAATATCCAAAAAATAAAACCTAAAAAACCGAATCCTGCAGTTGATCATAGTCCGCGCACAATGATGATTGGCATAATCTTAACAATTCTTGGCGGCGCGCTTTGGGGCACAAACGCTACTGTTTCTAAGATTCTAATGTCTAAATACCTTGTAAGTCCGCTGCAAATCGCGTGCGTTCGTCAGCTTGCTGCAGGCGTGCTATTCGTAATTGTTGCCTCAATTGTTAATCGCAAGCAACTCGTTGGCGCATTAAGCACAAAAAAATCATGGCCAATGCTAGTCGTAACAGGTATTGTGTGCGTGCTTTTAACGCAAGTTGCGTATCTTTTTACAATCGACTGGACTAACTCTGGAACAGCTACCGTTTTGCAAAGCCTCAATCTGCTTTTTGTTCTTGTTTACGTGTGTTTGCGGTCAAAAAGAACTCCGACTTTGCGCGAAAACATTGGTGTTTTGCTTGCGTTTGCAGGAACTGCGCTTATGGCAACGGGCGGCAATTTTAGCTCGCTTTCGCTGCCGTTGATGGGACTTTTGTGGGGATTAGCAGATGCTGCGAGTACGGCGGCGCTTGCGATTATGCCAGTTAAATTGATTGCAAAATGGGGAAATCTTACTGTAAACGGAATCACGTTTATTATTGCAGGTCTTATTATGCTGCCATTTGTGAAGCCATGGCAAACAATGCCTCCTTTAGATTTGAGCGCGTATTTGCTGTTTACTTTTACAATTGTTGGCGGAACTTTTGGCGCATATTGGATGTTTTTGGCTGGCATTATGCGAGTTGGATCTGTGCGCGGAACGCTTTTAGGCGCGAGCGAGCCTGTTATGGCTGCAATCACGGCTGTTGTGTTTACGGGAGCTGTGTTCTCGTGGGCTGATTTTGCAGGATTTGCGCTTATTTTTATTATGATGATTTTATTGAGGTGATTATGACGAATATGCAAGATGCACAAAACACGGATTTACAAAACCCAGATGCGCAAAACCCAGTCAATCGAGTAGAGCAGATGTATGAGTACGGCTACCGAAAGTCAAACTACGGCCCAGACGAGCTTGTAACAGACGCGCACGGAAATCCAATCAGCGTTATGGATGCCATGCTAAGCGCTCAAGATGCAAGCACTGCGCAAACTCAGACTCCGCACTTGTGCTTCTATTCGCCTAGAATCCCAGGGAATACAGGCTCTGCGATTCGCCTTTGCGCGGTAACTGGTACGATTTTGCATCTTGTAGAGCCGCTTGGATTTAATCTTCAAGACACAAAGCTTCGTCGCGCGGGTCTTGATTATCACGATATGGCACACGTTGTTATGCATCCGAATTTTGAAAACCTTGTTGAGTCAATGCCAAATTCTCGCATAATTGCGTTTACTGCAAACGCCACAAAACTTTACACAGATATTGAGTATAAGCCGAACGATATTTTGCTTTTTGGACCAGAACCAGGAGATATTCCAGATCCAATGGATATTATGGCAGGCCCGCATGTTGCGGAACAGGTTCGCTTGCCAATGCGACCTTCGCTTAGAAGCTTAAATCTTACGAATTGCGCATCAATCGCCATTTATGAGGCGTGGCGTCAGCTTGGATTTGAGGGCGGGAAGTAGTTATAAATAGCTAGAAATCGTCATAAATAGCCAAAAATAGTCTTAAAACTACTCATGCATTACAATGGTTAATATGCCTGTGTTAAAACGTAAACCGAAGCGGAAGATTAGTGCTGCGCGCCGCCGCATGTACATTCGCCGCCGAATCGTAGTTTGCGTGGGGCTGCTGGCTGTTTTAGTATTCTGCATTTTTTGCATAGTCAGCATTTTTAAGGGCATTAGCGCAATCGGAACCGCTATAAACAAACATTCAGACGTTACTCTATCTAAACAGCTTGTGCCAGATCCAAGGCCTGTTGGAGTCATAAAAAAATGCAGTGCAAAAGACGTTAGAATTGAGCTATCTTCTTCGTCTCAAGCTGTTCCAATGGGTGGAACTTTAGAGTTTAACGCTCACATTGTTTACGAAGGCGATGATTCATGCAGGATTGACGCTTCGAGCGGAAGAATGGTGTTGAATATAGGCCAAAGCGCAGGCGGTTCATCGCAAGCAGCTGGCGATTCTTCTGGCGCAAAAGGCGATAAGTCAAATAAGCAAAATAAGCAAAATAAGTCGAATCAGTCGAATAAGTCGAAAGACAAGTCTGCACAAGCAGTTGTTCCGCAATGGCAATCAGATATGTGCATAATTCCACTCAAGCCGCTACTTATGGCAAAAGGCGATTCGTACGATAAAAAGTTTACTTGGAATGCAAACGCTACGATTGGCACGCCAAGTGGAGAAAATTGCGCGAATGACTCCGATTTGCCTAAAGTTTCGCGCGGAACATACATTGCGCAAATCGAGCATAAAGACGTAGCAGGGTTGCAAAGCAATCCCGTGGTTATTTCTGTTCGCTAGTGCCTGCATAAATGACGCTAAAAAGTCGAAGCGAAGGGGTAAAATCGTTTCTTTGTACACGGTGTGTCATATAGCGGGCATACTCAAGGAACCGAAGAAGGCGCCCGCAAACCCAAAATCATTGATTTTAAGCGCGTTTGCTGCGATTTTCTAAAGCTCCCAAGGATTAATAAAACTAGCTAGCGATAAAGGAACGTCCATTGGCTGCTGAACAAGCTACGACGAACACCACCAAAGTCATCGCGCGTGCCGACGAGCACAGCATTAAGTTGCACAAAGCGTCGGATCGTGTGAATTTCGGCTCCATTTGTGAGCCAATCGATGTGCCATACCTCCTCGGTGTGCAAACCGACAGCTTTGACTGGCTGATCGGCTCCGAGCGTTGGAAGAAGCGCGTCGAAGAAGATGAGGCAAATGGCACTCACACTGTGCCACACGTCTCTGGTCTAGAAGAAGTGTTCCAAGAGATTTCTCCAATCGAGAATTTTGCTGAGACAATGAGCCTCACATTCTCGGATCCATATTTTGAAGAGCCACGTCACACTGTGCTTGAGTGCAAAGAGAAGGATTACACATATTCCGCTCCTTTGTACGTAAATGCAGAGTTTGAAAACGGCGAAACTGGCGAGATTAAAAGCCAGACTGTTTTTATGGGTGATTTCCCATTACAAACCCCACACGGAACATTCATTATTGGCGGCACTGAGCGCGTAATCGTGTCTCAGCTTGTGCGTTCCCCAGGCGTGTACTTCGATCGCACGCAAGATCGCACTTCCGATAAAGACGTTTTTGGCGCAAAAATCATTCCAAGTCGCGGAGCGTGGCTTGAGTTCGAGATTGATAAGCGCGATGTTCTTGGCGTGCGCGTAGATCGAAAGCGCAAGCAGTCTGCAATCGTATTCTTAATGGCAATCGGCATGACTAAGCCAGAAATTGCCGAAGCATTCCAGGGTTATCCTCTTGTTCTTGACGCTCTAGAAAAAGAGCCAATCGATACTCAAGACGATGCTCTTACAGACTTGTACAGAAAGATTCGTCCAGCAGATACCGCAACTGCCGACGCGGGTCGCAATTTGCTCGAATCCTTCTACTTCAACACAAAGCGCTACGATTTGGCGCGCGTTGGTCGCTACAAGATTAATCGCAAGCTTGGTTTGGAAGCGGATTACAACGATCGCAGCTTGAATCGCGAAGACATTATTGCCACAATCAAGTATTTGGTTACTTTGCATGCTGGCGAAAAGACCTTCCCAGGCAAGCGCGATGGCGAAGATGTGCAGTTGCGTGTAGACGTAGACGATATTGATCACTTTGGAAACCGCCGAATCCGCCAGGTTGGCGAGCTTGTACAGAATCAGATTCGTACTGGCTTAAGCCGCATGGAGCGCGTTGTGCGCGAGCGCATGACAACTCAAGACGCTGAGGCTATTACACCACAGTCATTGATTAACATTCGACCAGTTAACGCTACGATTAAGGAGTTCTTCGGAACTTCCCAGCTCAGCCAGTTTATGGATCAAAACAATCCTTTGGCAGGCGTTACGAACAAGCGTCGTCTTTCGGCTCTTGGTCCTGGTGGTCTTTCTAGAGACCGCGCATCTATGGAAGTTCGAGACGTGCACCCATCCCACTTTGGTCGTATGTGCCCAATCGAATCCCCAGAAGGTCCAAACATCGGTCTTATCGGTTCGCTTGCAACCTTTGGTCGCATTAATCCATTCGGCTTTATTGAAACGCCTTATCGTAAGGTTGTTAACGGTCATGTGACTAACGAAGTCGAATATATGACTGCAGACCGCGAAGCAGAGCATGTTATTGCTCAGGCAAACCAGGAACTCGACGAAAATGGCAACTTTGTTGGCACGCAGGCGCTTGCTCGCGTGGACGAAGAAGAGGCAGTCGATGTGCCTGTAAGCACTGTTGACTACATGGATGTTTCTCCACGTCAGATGGTTTCCCTTGGCGCAAGCTTGATTCCATTCTTGGAGCACGATGAAGGCCACCGTGCTTTGATGGGTACCAACATGCAGCGCCAGGCCGTGCCTCTTATTAAGTCGGAGCGTCCACTTGTTGGTACGGGTTCCGAATGGCGTGCTGCAGTTGATTCTGGAGACGTGATTCTTTCCGAAAAGCCAGGCGTTGTAACCTACGTTTCTGCGGATATTATTCGCGTTATGAACGATGACGGAACTCAATCTAGCTACAAGCTTTCTAAGTTCCAGCGCTCCAACCAGACTACTTGCTACAACCAGGTGCCGCTTATTAAAGATGGTGAGCGCGTGGAAGCAGGAACTGTTTTGGCTGATGGCCCTGCAACAGACAAGGGTGAGCTTGCACTCGGCAAGAATTTGCTCGTTGCGTTTATGCCTTGGAACGGCTACAACTACGAGGACGCTGTGATTATTTCTCAGCGACTCGTGCAAGACGATACGCTTTCTTCGATTCACATTGAAGAGTACGAGATTGATGCTCGCGAAACCAAGCTTGGTGCCGAAGAGATTACTCGCGACCTTCCAAACGTTGGCGAAGACGCTATTGCAAACCTCGACGAGCGCGGTATCATTCGCATTGGTGCCGAGGTGGAAGCTGGCGACATTTTGGTTGGTAAGGTAACACCTAAGGGCGAGACCGAGCTTACTCCAGAAGAGCGCTTGCTTCGCGCAATCTTTGGCGAAAAGAGCCGCGAAGTTCGAGACACTTCGCTTCGTGTGCCTCACGGCGAAACTGGTACTGTGATTGCTGTTAAGGAAATCACTCGTGAAGACGCTGAAGACGATGGCGATGAGCTTCCAAATGGCGTAAACCAAATGATTCGCGTGTACATTGCTCAGCATCGTAAGATTACGCAAGGCGATAAGCTTTCTGGTCGTCACGGTAATAAGGGTGTTATTTCTCGCATTTTGCCAGAAGAAGATATGCCATTCTTGGAGGATGGTACTCCAGTAGACATTATGCTTAACCCGCTGGGCGTGCCTTCTCGAATGAACCTGGGCCAGGTGCTCGAGCTTCACTTGGGTTGGATTGCTCACGCAGGCTGGGATATTAACTTGGATCCAGACCTTGAGGCCGCTTGGAAGAAGTACGTGCCAGAAGGCGCCGAGCACGGCGATCCATGCACTCCTGTTGCAACTCCAGTGTTCGACGGCGTGCGCCCAGAGACCTTGAAGGGTCTTTTGAGCACTACGCTTGCGGACCGCGATGGCAATAAGCTTGTTGGCTCCGACGGTAAGGCAACATTGTTTGACGGCCGCACTGGTGAACCATTCCCTAAGCCAATTTCTGTTGGTTACATGTACATCTTGAAGCTGCATCACTTGGTTGATGATAAGATTCACGCTCGTTCCACTGGTCCTTACTCTATGATTACCCAGCAGCCGTTGGGTGGTAAGGCTCAGTTCGGCGGCCAGCGCTTTGGTGAGATGGAAGTGTGGGCGCTTGAGGCTTATGGCGCTGCGTACACATTGCACGAAATGATGACCACAAAGTCTGATGACGTTGACGGTCGCGTGCGCGTGTATGGCGCTATTGTTAAGGGCGATAATCTTCCACCTGCTGGTATTCCTGAGTCCTTTAAGGTGTTGCTCAAGGAAATGCAGTCGCTCTCCTTGAATGTTGAGGTGCTTAACTCCGAAGGAGTGGCAATCGACATGAAGGATGAAGATGATGATCCGGTGTCGTCTTCTGAAAATTTGGGCTTTAATATTGGTGCACGACCAGATTCGTCTGCCAAAGAAGACCAAGTTATTCAAGAACCTGAATACCAGTGATACAAGTGTTACAAGTGTTTTAATCACTAATCACTAATCACTAATCATTAAGAAACTTAGAAAAACAATTTCATGAGACAGGACGATAATAGTGCTGGACGTCAACGCATTTGACAAACTGAGGATTGGACTGGCCACTGCCGAAGACATCCGTAGCTGGAGCCACGGCGAAGTTAAGAAGCCAGAAACCATTAATTACCGTACCCTTAAGCCAGAGAAGGATGGTCTGTTCGGTGAGCAGATTTTTGGTCCTACTCGCGATTGGGAGTGCGCGTGCGGCAAGTATAAGCGCGTGCGCTTTAAGGGAATCGTGTGCGAGCGATGCGGCGTGGAAGTTACACGCAGCCGCGTTCGCCGTGAACGCATGGGTCATATTGAGCTTGCGGCTCCTGTAACACACATTTGGTTCTTCAAGGGTGTGCCAAGCCGCTTGGGATATTTGCTCGACATTGCTCCAAAAGACTTGGAAAAGGTCATCTACTTTGCAGCCTACATGGTTACTAAGGTAGATGAAGAGCAGCGTCACCAGGATCTTCCAGACTTGCAAGACGAGTTTGATACCGAGATTGGCAATCTTCGCAAGCGCCGCGACAACGAGATTGATGCGCGTGCAAAGAAAGCAGAAGAAGATCTTCACGAGCTAGAAGAATCGGGCGAAGCAAAAGGTAGCGCAAAGTCTAAGTTGCGTGCTGGAGCTGAGCGCGAAATGTCTGCTATCCGTACTCGCTACGACGAGCAAATTCAGCGTTTGAACGCAGTTTTCGATCGCTTTAAGGGCTTGCGTGCAGGAGATATGGAAGGCGATGTTGATCTTTGGCGAGAGATGGAAGACCGCTATGGCGACTACTTTGAAGGATGCATGGGCGCGGAAGCAATCAAGAAGCGCTTGCAAGACTTCGATCTTAAGTCGGCTGCTGTAGAACTTCGCGAAGAAATCGACAATGGTACTGGTCAGCGCAAGGCGCGCGCTTTGAAGCGACTTAAGGTTGTGAACGCGTTCTTGACTACTGGAAACAAGCCAGAAGCAATGGTTTTGGACGTTATTCCAGTAATTCCACCAGACTTGCGACCAATGGTTCAGCTTGATGGTGGCCGCTTTGCAACATCTGATTTGAACGATTTGTACCGTCGCGTAATCAACCGTAATAATCGTTTGAAGAGGTTGATTGAGCTTGGCGCTCCTGAAATCATGCTTAATAACGAAAAGCGCATGCTTCAGGAAGCTGTTGATTCACTCTTCGACAACGGTCGTCGTGGCCGCCCAGTAACTGGCGCATCCAATAGGCCATTAAAGTCGCTTTCCGATATGCTTAAAGGTAAGCAGGGTCGATTCCGCCAGAACTTGCTCGGTAAGCGAGTGGATTATTCTGGCCGTTCCGTAATTGTTGTTGGTCCAAGCCTTCGCATGCATCAATGCGGTTTGCCTAAGCCAATGGCGTTGGAGCTGTTTAAGCCATTCGTTATTAAGCGTTTGGTAGATCAGGGCTTTGCACAGAACATGAAGAGCGCCAAGCGCCTTGTGGATCGCGGAGATTCCGAGGTTTGGGGCGTGCTCGAGGAAGTTATTTCCGAGCATCCTGTTCTTCTTAACCGCGCGCCTACGCTTCACCGCTTGGGTATTCAAGCATTTGAGCCAATCTTGGTTGAAGGTAAGGCAATTCACTTGCCACCACTTGCTTGCGCAGCATTCAACGCCGACTTCGATGGTGACCAGATGGCAGTGCATTTGCCACTTTCCGCAGAAGCTCAAGCAGAAGCTCGCAGCTTGATGATGGCATCCGACAATATCTTAAAGCCAGCAGATGGTCACACTGTTACAATGCCATCTCAGGATATGATTTTGGGCTTGTACTACTTGTCTACCGTAATCGACGGTGCAAAGGGTCAAGGCCGAATCTTCTCTTCGCTTGCAGAGGCGCAAATGGCGCTCGACAAGCACGAGATTGACATGCAAGCTAAGGTGTTAATTCGCGTTCCTGCAGACTTTGTTTTGCCAAAGGATTGGCAGCCTAGCGATCTTAAGGTTGTAGACCCAGAGCCAGGCAGCCCAGATGTTGTGCGTGAAGAGCGCTTTAAGGATGGAACTGTTCTGTTTGCAACGTCTTGCGGTCGCGTGCTGTTTAATAGCACTCTTCCAGAGGATTATCCGTTTGTAAACCAGCAGGTTCCAAAGGGTGTTCTTTCTAAGATTGTTGACGACATTGCTACGCGATATTCCACCGCTCAGGTTGCCGCAAGCCTCGATGCTTTGAAGGATCTTGGCTTTACGCGCGCACCTTGGTCGGGCGTTACAATGGCATTCTCCGACATTGTGCTTCCTCCAAATCGCGAGCAAATTGCGCAAGATTACGAGGATCAGGCTGCAAAGATCAACTCCCAGTACGATATGGGTCTTCTTACAGACGAAGAGCGCCGTCAAGAGTTGATTAACTTGTGGACTGAATGCACCGATAAGGTTGCAGACGCAATGCGTGAGAACTTCCACGACGACAACAATGTGAACATTATGGTTCAGTCTGGCGCACGTGGTAACTGGATGCAGATTCGTCAGATTGCTGGTATGCGAGGCTTGGTGGCAAATCCTAAGGGCGAGATTATTCCTCGTCCTGTTAAGTCAAACTACCGCGATGGCCTTTCCGTGTTGGAGTACTTCATCTCGCAGCACGGTGCTCGTAAGGGCTTGGCAGATACCGCACTTCGTACAGCAGAATCTGGTTATTTGACTCGTCGTCTTGTGGACGTTTCTCAGGAAGTTATTGTTCGCGAAGAAGATTGCGGCACAAAGCGTGGTCTTGTTATGAAGATTGCAGACCGCGACGAAAATGGCAATTTGACGCTTGTTAAGGCTGCTGATGGTGGCCCATACTCGCGCTTGCTCGCTGCAGACGTGCTCGATCCAGCAGACAGTACAACAGTTTTGGCAAAGTGTGGAGACGCGCTTTCTATGGACGTTTTGCGCAGCTTGGTTGCTCACGGCGTTGAAGAGGTTAAGGCTCGCTCTGTGCTTACTTGCGAATCTAAGCGTGGCGTTTGCGCAAAGTGCTACGGCTGGTCTTTGGCTACAAGCCGACTCGTGGATGTTGGCGAGGCTGTTGGTATTGTTGCAGCACAGTCCATTGGTGAGCCTGGTACGCAGCTTACGCTTCGTTCCTTCCACTCTGGTGGCGTTGCTTCTGCAAGCGATATTACGCAGGGTCTTCCTCGTGTTACCGAGCTTTTTGAGGCTCGTACTCCTAAGGGCGAGGCTCCAATCGCAGAGTTCCCAGGCGTTGTAAAGGTAGAAGATACGGATCACGGTCGTCAAGTCACTTTGACTCCAGACGATACAACCGTTGAGCCAATCGTTTACCCAGTAACTCGCCGTGCTCCAATGCTTGTTAAGGATGGCGACCACGTTGAGGTTGGCACGCAGCTTATTGAGGGTTCTGTGGATCCTAAGAAGATTTTGCGAATCCTTGGCCCGCGTGCAGCTCAGGTGAATATTGTGGAAGAAGTTCACAACGTTTACCGTTCTCAGGGCGTTGATATTCACGATAAGCACATTGAGGTTATTGTTCACCAGATGCTTCGCCGTATTACGGTGATTGATTCTGGAGACACTGAGCTTCTTCCAGGTGAGCTTGTGGATCAGGCAAAGTTCCGCGAGGCAAATCTTGCTGCCGTTAAGAATGGCGGTAAGCCTGCTGCTGGTCGACCAGAGCTTATGGGTATTACCAAGGCTTCTTTGGCTACGGATTCTTGGCTTTCTGCCGCATCCTTCCAGGAGACTACACGCGTGCTTACTGAGGCTGCTTTGAGCCAGAAGGAAGATGATCTTAAGGGTCTAAAGGAGAACGTGATTATTGGTAAGCTCATTCCAGCTGGTACTGGTTTGGCGCGCTACCGTAATGCGGATGTGTCTGCGGATCCAGAAGTTCGTGACGCTATGTATCCAAATCTTGCTGTGACTGCTGAAAATAGCACTCCATCAAACTTTGGTGAAAGCGACATGGCAGATGTTGACTTCTCCAACATTGATTTTGGAGACATGAAGCTCGGTGATGATTTTAATCCAGATGATTATCTTGACGATCAAGGTGGTCAGAGTGATTACGATGATGACATTGAGTAATCATGTGATTGCTTAATTGTGTGATTGCTTAATCAAGCAAATCTGCTTCGACTAGCCGTTGCAAGTTGTTTTACGCATCTTGCAGCGGCTTTTTTGTTCGCTTTGACTGAGCTTGAAATTGCATAACGCGTTTCAAGCTCCTTCAAAGCGTGATTTGGCTCAGGCATAAAGTCCAGTGGACTTTATGTGCCAAATCAGCCGAGCGGCTACTAATAGCCGTGCGCTCTGACCTGCCTTTTCGCTTAAAGCGTAGCGCGAAAAGGCAATTCGGAGCGCTGAGCCGCTCAAAGCAGAAGCACTGCTTCTGCGCGGCGAAGACGCTCGCGCGCTTAGCTGCACTACAGATTTGCGTGTTTATGTAGTGCGATTGTATGGCGACACGCCGTAAATTCGGTACAAACGCACTACAAGGTAGGTCGTGGCGTTGCGGCAGATTGTTTGGCATTATCTACAAAAATCGCCATTGAATTTTGCACGTTTTGCTATTTATAGATCGGAGTCAAGTATAGTAAATCTTATTTATGTAAAACGAAATGTGTTTATGTGAAAAATCGAAGAACATAAATAATCGAAGAACATAAATAAGAATTAAAACTTATTTGAAAGCGAGCTTAAAATGAGCGAAACACTAGTCCTAACGCGCAAAGATTACGTTACAAGAACCATAATTCGAGTTATTGCAATAGTTTCATCCATTTACGGAATGGCAATGTCTTGGGATTCAATGGCGCTAACGTATTTTACGAATCTTTCTAACTTGATGATTTGCGCGGCGCTGCTTGGCTCGCTGATTCTAGACGCGCGAAGTGCGCTTAAGTCTAAAAGCGATGAGCAGGGTGTGCAGGCTGAGCGCACTGGCGGCTGGGTAGATTCAAAGCCAAACGCATGGTACGTTTTTAAATTTATGATGACGATTTCGATTGCCGTCACGTTTACGCTGTATCTGTGCTTTTTGGCTCCTACAAATAAGCTCGGATTTGTTGGCGCGTACATGAACAATGGGTGCTCAAGCTTATGCGTGCATTTTATAACGCCGTTGCTTGCGATTTTTGACTTTATTCTTTTTGACTACAAATACAAGTCCAGCCGTGCGCACGTTTATTTTGCTACGATTCCGCCGCTCACTTACGTTGCGTACGCTGTTGCTCTAAGCGAGTTTGCTGGCGTGCGTTGGGGAGAGCATGCTATGGCAGCGCCGTACAATTTTTTGAACTACAAAGCGCCTGCAGGGTGGTTTGGTTTTGCGCTAAACACGTTTAATTCCACAACTCTTGGAGTTGGTGTTGTTTATTTGCTTGCCATTTTTACGCTGATTTTTATTGGCATTGGAATAGCATTTCTTGCGATTAAAAACGATCGCGCGACGACCTGCCTTCGAGCTTAGAGCGTAGCGCGAGAAGGCAATTCGGAGCGCTGAGCCGCTCAAGGCAGAAGCATTGCTTCTGCGCGGCGAAGACGTGAGCGCGGTTAATCCGCGCGAGCGACCTTCCGCGTTTTGTACCATTTTTGGGTCAAATTTGGTACAAAGTGCGGAATCAAGCGACACGACACGCGCGCGAATCTACTTGCATGGGCGCTTTGACTGAGCTTGAAATTGCATAGCGCATTTCAAGCTCCTTCAAAGCGTGATTTGGCTCAAACGTAAAGTCCAGTGGACTTTACGTGCGGCGAAGACGTGAGCGCAGCTAATCTGCGCTAACGACGACCTGCCTTGTAGTGCGATTGTATCTAATTTGGGCATTTTTTGGTACAAACGCACTACTAAGTTACATACAAACTAAGCCAGTTGGTAGAATTGTGTTTATGTGTACGGAAGAATCTGCGCTAACAGACGTTCAGTCGTTGCTTGAAGGCACTCTTAAAAACGCGCATGAACGCAACACCAATGTTTTGCTTGTTTTTGGAGCACCAAACGCTGGCAAGTCAAGCTTTGCGCTTAGCGCGTTGCTTTTGGGTTTGCGTTTTGATTGGAGCGCGGCATCTGATTCGCCTTGCTCGCTCAATAATCGCGCTGCGCAGCTTTTGCTAAAAAACGCTATTCGTGGTGATATAGCTGTTGCCGCTGCTCAAAATCGCTCTACAGCTGCACGAATGTCGGATTACGTGATTCAAAACTTGGGTGTTTCGCATCAATCGCGCCCAGTTGGCACACTTTCCGCGCTTGCGTTTAGTTTGATTTCCGCGCGAAACAAGCTTTTTGGCATGCCTGCACCTAAGTTGCTTAATGGCGCTGAGCAAGATGCGCTTCTTCGCGAAGTTGTGCGCGTACACGTTAATCACGTTTTGCAAGGCGATAGTGGCAATTGCAAAGTTTGCGCTCTTTTTAGCGAGTATTTTGCTAGCGACTATTCTAAAGATTCTTCTTCTAAAGATTCTTCTAGCGATTCTTCTAAAAATTCTTGGATTTACACAATTTCTAAATTACAAAACGCGCAAAATAGCGATGATTCGCTCGATTCACCTGATTCGCTAGATTCTAATTACATCTCTAACATCTCTGTAAATAGCGCTTTTATTCACCAACTTCGAGATATGCTCGCGCGCTTAGACGAGATGGGCATTGTAAGCGATTTTGCGGAAAAAAATATGTTGAACAGTTTGGACTCGCATCTTAGTGTTAACTCGGATTTTGTATCGTCTATTATTGTTAGCCGCATTAGAACTCAATGGAATTTGGCTTTTGCTCTTAGAAGCGAGTATGCGGATTGCGTTCTCAAAAAGTATCCGAACGCTTTTAGGCTTGATTCTTCTAGGCTTTTGGCAAGTGGCGTTCAAATTTTGAACGATATTTTTAATAATTTACATTGCAATAGTGCTAATGAATCTTGCGATTCTTCCCTTGAATTTTACGCTCTTAAGCTCTTCCTTCCGCGCATGTTAGTTGTTGACGATTTTCACGACGTAACGCTTGCTGGTTTGGCTTTTCTTGAGTCGCTAGCGCGCTTGGGTGTGAAAATTGTTTTAACGGCGAATCCCGACGAATCCGTTCAATCCTTCCGCGGATCGTACCCAGATTACGTTGTTGAATCAGCGCAAAATGGCGTTATGCAAGCTGCTGTTTCTAAAATTTGCGATTATAAGCTCGAAGGATTTGGCGAAGATTTTGCAAAACAGACATCGCAAAATGTAAAGCGCCAAGAATCGCAAAATATACGCGATTTTCTAAACCACTCCAATCGCTCAATTGCGCTAAATCTTTTTTCTGCACGCGTTTCTCTTTCGATTGCTTCGCTTATGCCAACGCAAACGCCAATGGCCCGCAGGGCTTGGAAAATGGCCAATATTCAAGGTGCTTTTCCTATAGAAAAAATCGAATTAAATTTGCAAAAAACAGAAAATTCTTCGGTTTCTGGCGATTTGTACAGAACTCCTAGCCAAGAGATGGATTGCGTTATTTGGCAAATAAAGCGCGCTCATCTAGACAATAAGATTCCGTGGAAAGACATGGCTTTAATTGCGCACGATAATGCAACAGTTCGCGCGTTTGGCGAGCGTCTTAGAAAAGACGGAGTTCCTGTGCGCTACTCGAGCGTCACGCGCGCGCTTAGAGACGAGCTGTTTATTAAAGCGCTTTTTGCGATTATTGAGTTAGCGCAATTTAGTCAAAAAAGTGTTGACGATTTAGCAAAAAGCGTGCATTCTGGCAATTACACGCTTTATTCGATTGCGCATTTTGTTCGTTCTAGAATAAAGACCGTTTTGGAAAGTCCGCTTGTGGATTCTGGCGACTACAATTGCGCGGATTTGGCGGCTGTTGACTCGCTTATGCGCTCGATCTGTTCACTTAGCGAAGTGATTTCAGGCGCAAATGCAAGTGGCACAAATTCGCCGTTGAGTAAGCTTATAGAGCAATGGGAAGTGCTTAGCAATCGCATTTTAAGCGCAAATGAGCCATCTACATCTGCAGCCCAAAGCACAAACGTTACGGTTGACAATCGCGTTTTTAACGCGCAACCAAACGCAAATAGCACGCAATTTAGCATTGAGTCGTGCTACATTTTGATTCTTAAGGCGTTTATTGACGGCTGCTCTTCGGTTGCTGGCGATTCTGGCGATTCCGTGGATTCTGGCGATTTAGAAGACGAAGAGACTCAAGGCGCAAAATCTACAGAAATCTTTTCTGTTTTGCAAAAAATGCGCCCAAACAGTGTTCATACGCGTGCGTTAATGCGCGTGTTTAATATTGTGCTAAGACTTTCTAAAAACCTAAAAAATAACCTTGAAAAAGTTAAAAATAGCGGAGAAAATCAAGTTAGCTACGTTTTGAGTAAAGCTTGGAATCTTTGCAATTGCGCTAAAAAGTGGCAAATTCAAGCGCTTAGCAACAACGATGAAGGTCGCGCTGCAAACGATAGGCTAGACGCTGCAATGCGGCTTTTTGAGTACGCGGATTCGTTCTCGTATACAGTCTCGCAAAGCCAGCAGATGCCTAATGGAGTCTCGGCTGCTCCGACAATCGCGGAGTTTATTGATCAAGTTTGCCAAATGGAAATCGAAGCGGATTCGCTTGCAAGCGTGGCCCCTCTTCCAGACGCTGTGACTCTTACAACGCCTTCTGGTTCGGTTGGAAGACTTTGGGATTACGTGTGGATTCCAGCTGTTCAGCAGAGAGTTTGGCCAAATACTGCCGCTAGAAGCACTATGTTTGCTTCGGAAACGCTTGTTGATATTGTGCTAAATAGCAGGATTTTGAGCAGCGATAGTAATGATATTAGCGATATAACGTACTTCTTTGACGCGTATTCTAAAAATCCTAATGGCATTTGCGTAAGCGATAAACAAGCGATTTTTACTGGCGAACAGCGAAGTTTGCTAATGGCAATTACGCGCGCTCGCAAGCATCTTTGCATAAGTGCGGTTAATAGTGATGATTGCGTTCCTTCGGACTTTTTGTACTACTATTTGCCAGAGATTTATTGGAGAAATCAAGACGGAAGCTGCGATTACACAGATTTTTGTGGCGATTTTGCGGCGGTTGATGCCGATGCAAGAGGTCTTGTTTGTGCGTCTAGAATCACGCTTGCTAAAGAGGAGTGTGGCTCTAATGATGGCCATAAATTGGCAAAAAATTCTACGATTCAAGATGCGTTAGATGCGTTAAATCTGTTGAAAAACAACGGAGTTGATGCAGCAAATCCAGATAATTGGGATTTTATGCGTAAAAATTACGATTCTGCGATTGATTCTGCGATTGATTCTGCGAAGCCAGAATCGCAAGCAACCGCAAAGTCGCAAGTAACCGCAGAATTGCAAGAAGAATCGCCACTAAAATCACAAGAAAAGTCACAAGAAAAAGTCTCCACTAATAAAAATCTTGTAACTCTATCTCCTTCGATGGTAGATAAACTTTGGTCTTGCCCAGTTTGTTGCCTTTTGGAAAGTAAATTTGCGGGGCCTGCCGTAGGAAGTACGGCAGCACAATTCGGTACGCTTATTCACGAAACTGCAAGGTGGGCAAGTCAAGATGAGCATTTAGACAACGATTATTTGCGCAAAAACTACCCACAGCTTCAAGCGTTTGTTAGCGGGTTTGTTGGCACTCGCGCGCAGGAATCTGCGGACTTTGATTTTTCGTTTGATTCGTTTAGCGCTTTGCAAAAAAAGGCGATTGAAGACGTTGCAAATAAGATGATTGAGCATTATTACTCGATTTGCCCGAGTGATTCTAGTATTTCTAACGTAAAAGACCGCTACCGTTTTATAAAAAACGATTTGAATGTTCGCCGCGCGCTTTACACGATTGCTCAATATTTTGTAGGCTCGCTAAACGGGCAAAATTACCCGATTCTTGTGCAAAAAGACGAAGATGGTGTTGTAACAAAGATTCTGCCTGCACCCGAAAAGTCAAAGACAGCTAAGCCGACTATTGCAGATGTTCCTTTGGGTAGTCTTGAGAAAGCTTATTGCGAGTGCAAAATAAACGCCACTTTTGGCTTTGACGATATTCTAAACGCGTACAATCTTGCTGCTAAATCGCAAACAAGTTTGGAAGATCTTTATTCAATAATGGGATTTTTGGTAGGCGGATGGCCTAATGGCGGCTCATGCGATTTGCGCGTTAGAATCCAGGGGCGAATCGACCGCATGGAGCTTAGAAAGTTAAACGACAACACGCAACAAATTCGCCTAATCGACTATAAAACAGGAAAAGTTCCTAAAACACAGCAAGTTTTTAACGATTTGCAACTTATTTGCTATCAACTAGGAATTGTTTTTTGCTCCGAAAACAACAAAGATTATGAGCAACTGCTAAAGCTTAAGCACACAAAAATCGCGCGAAGTGCGCTGTTCCACGTTGTGTATAAGGATTCTCCTGCGCAAGATAATGGTGTTGCGGAGAATATTTGTCAGCCTTCGCTGTTTGACGAAGATGGCTCGCTAAGCGCTAGTGAAATCATAAGTCGTTACAGATATTCTAACAATAATCGACTTTACGATCTTCCAAGTATTGATGAGCAAAATCCTGCGCAAGGCGTAAGTCAAAGTGCGTGGGCGGATTTTGTGAAATTGCCAATGCGCGCAAAATGGTCGCTTATGATGATATCTCGCGTATTTTTTGCCGCTGCTGCTGTTAAGTCAACAAGTTTTGCTGTAGAGCCAAAAGCGGATCATAAAAATTATTGTAGATGTTTAGACGTTTGCCCTGCGTGTGCGGAAAAAGTGGACACTGTTTACGAAGTGATTGAAGGTAAAAATGAGCAATAACAACGTTAGCGCCGTAAAATCCACACCTAATAGTGGTCCAAGTTTAGAGCAAAAAAACGTTATAGAAGCGCCGATTAATCAAGACGTGCTAATAGTTGCTGGAGCTGGCAGCGGCAAAACGTACACTATGACTCGTCGCGTAATACATTTAATTAAAAGCAAAGTTCCGCCAGAGTCCATATTGGGTTTAACCTTTACAAATAAAGCTGCTGCGGAATTGCTAAGTCGCGTTTCGGCGGAGGTTAGTGCAAGCGGAGCAAATGGTGCAAGCGGCGCAAAGTCATTCTTAAAGCCAGAAGTTATGACGTACGACGCGTTCTTTCAATCAATCGTAAGAAGATACGGGCTTTTGGTTGGCTTTAATCAAAACACAATGCCATTAAGCGATGCTGGCGCGATGGAAATCATAAAAAGTATAATCGGAAAATATTTAGATAATCCACAAAATAACGCTAAAAATTTAAGTAAGCTATACAATTTTGACACTTTGTGCGCTGATGTTATTAATCTTTGCTCCGAAATATCGTGCTCGATGATTGGAGTAGATAGTGTAGGCGCAACGTGCTCAAGCGTGCCTCAAGCTGTTCAAAAAATACGCGAGTGGAATAATGAGTTTGCAAAACACTTAAAAAACGTTATTGCAGATAAAAAAGTAGAATCGCCACTAAGCGCAAAAGCTCCAGCAATTCCAAAATACAAAAAAGTCAAAAAAACAGCTGGAATGAGCGAGCAAGACGTGGAGAAAGCGTCTGCGGAAAAATTTAAGGATGCGTGTAAAAGTTACGAAAAATATTGGGATGATTCGTGCTTGCAATTTTGCATAAATCTATACAACGCTTGCCTAAAACGAGACATTTTGCTAGATCTTGTTTTACAATTTGACGCCGAAAAAAAGCGCGTAAACATGGCGCAATTTAGCGATTTTACGATTGCAGCTTACTATTTGGTTACGCATTTTCCTTCGATTTGTGCGCAATACAGGAATCAATATTCGCAAGTTCTTTTAGATGAGTATCAAGATACTTCTACAACGCAAGCAATGCTTATAAATACGCTGTTTTATGACGATTTTGATGCTGCAGAGGGGAATCGCACGCATGTTATGGCAGTAGGCGACCCGTTCCAAGCAATCTACTCGTTTAGAGGCGCTTCAACTGGAGCTTTTTGCAAGTTTGAACAAGACTTTAACATAAGCACGCAAAACAAGTATTCGCTAACTGTTACGCGCAGAAATTCGCTGTTTATACTAAAAGTTGCAAACGCGCTAACTGAGCCAATGCGCGTAGAAAATGGCGATACTTCAACGCAAAACGCAAGTCGTAGGTTTAGCAGCATTGACGATCGCGAAGTGCAAGTGGAAACCTTAAAGCCAAAAGATGATGCGCCAAATGGCACTGTTGGTGCGTTGTTTATGCCAAATCAAGGTGAAGAAATTGATGCAGTTGTGCGATTCGCTAAGAAAATCGTTGAAAAATATGGCGAAAATCCGCTCGAGCCGCAACTTGCAATTCTGTTTAGAAGTAAAGCAAAAATGCCACAATATGCTCAAAAACTGGAGGATGCTGGGATTCGCACAAGCATAGTTGGCTACTCTTCGATTATTGAAAAGCCTGCAGTTAAAGACGTTTTGAGTTTGCTAAGAGTTGTTCAAGATCATAGCGATTCAAATTCGCTTATGCGTCTTCTTGCCACTCCTCGTTTTGCGCTATCTACTGCGGATTTGAGCACATTGGCATCAATCGCAAATAGTGCGAATATGGAATATCTTTACAACGTGTATGCATCGGCTGGGCTTGTTGAGGAGGGATTGCCTAGAAGCCAGTGGGATTCTGCTATTCGCAATCTTAGAAATAAGACAAATAGTGGGGAAATATCTGGGCAAGTCATAAATATTTATGGCGGAGTGTATTTGGCAGATTTGATTATGCGCGATTTTGGGGCGAGTGGCGATTCTGGTAAGTCTGCGGTTGCTGGCGATTTTGGCGATTATTGGGTTAGTCGAATGCGAGAGAAGCTGAGCGAGCATGCATTCGCTGCCGTAAGCCGACTTAGTAAAATCCTAAATAAAGTTGATCGCGTGCAAAGAAATTCGCTAACAAGCGTTATGCAATCAGCTGTTGAAGCGCTTAACGTAGACATTGATAGCGCTGTTGGAGCGGCCTTAAAATACAAGGATTTTAGCAATCAAACAATGCTTAACGACATGCACAATGTGCTAGATTCGCTAAACGCGATTGTAGAAACGTATGTGCAAGAGATGGGCGAGTGGCAAGATGTTAGTTTGCGTGGACTAATAAGCTGGATTGACTCAGCAAAAACGCTTGATTCGCAAGCATCTATAACAGAGCAAAATAGCGCGCAAGTTGTTTTAATGACAGTTCACCAATCAAAGGGTTTGCAATGGCCTGCAGTTGCTGTAGTTGGGCTAAACGAGGGCGCTTTTCCAAGCAATCAAGGCGATTCGCTAAAAGTTGATGATAATGGGCAAGCCAGCGCTCGCATACCGATTGAGTTTGCTGCAAGCGTGCCTTCTGCGTTGCGCGTGGATGCCAATATTTTGCCGCATTTTCCGCATACAGTAACGCGCGCGGAGGCAATGCACCCAGAAAAAGCAATGCAAGACTTGGATAGTGTGCAAAAGATTTTTGACGAGATTAAGCCAGATAGAATCAAAGCTTTGTGTGATTTTGCGCAGGCTGTTCAAGAGGTGGATGCTGGCTCTGCGGATGCTTGTGATTCTTCGGATTCTGGCGATTTTTTGAGCGAAGAAACTCGCCGTGTGTATAATGCGTATAAATCCCAGCAAAGCGTTGATTTTATGCCATTTACGCAAAGTGAGGAGCGCGGAATTCAGCTTCACATGGACGAGCGACACCTTATGTACGTTGCTCTTACTCGCGCAAAGTTTGCAGCGCTTTTAACTGGTTCAGCAAATTCGGGAGATTCGGAAGAAAATGGGCGAAAGCGTGCAGCTTCGGTGTTTCTTAAGGAGTCGATGGAAGCTATAAAGTCGCTTAATGGTGTGATTGAGGTTAAAAGATGCGAGGCGGAAAATTCTGGCGATTCTGCGGATTCTGTGGATTCTGTGGATTCTAGTAATTCTGATGATTCCAGTGAAGACGTTTCCAGTGAAGACGTTTTTGGCTTTATTGCAGGCGATTTTGCGCATGAGTTTGCTAAAGATTTTGGAAAAATTAAAGTTCAAAGCGATTCGCATACTAAAGAAAGCGTGCTTGAATGGCCTTGTGCTTTGAGCGAAGATGTAGAAAATGCGCTTCAAGAATCTGCAAAGCTTGTTAAGAGTGAAGATTTTACTGGCGATTTTAATGGCAAATCTTCCTTAATATCTTCTCAAAAATCTCTTTATTGCCGCGCAAAAGCGTTTGTTCAAGATGCCGATTTAACTGCGCAAAATGCTGGCGATTATTCACTAGAAGACTTGGCAAAAAAGGTGGAAAAGATTTCCAACGGATCTAGGCTTAACGTAACGTCTTTGCAAAAAATAAGCAAAGTTGCGCCTGGTGTAAACGCAAACGCTAGCGCGCGCGCAAACAATCGAGTTTACAACAATCTATTGGCTTGCATTCGACCAATTCCGTCCATTTCGTCAATTGATGCAAATCTTGGCACCAAGTTCCACGCTTGGGCGCAACAATTTGTAGACTCTGCAGTGCCTTCTAGCGCATGCGAGTGTGCTAAGTGGCAGTCAGTTGTAGAAAGCGGAACTTTGTTAGATGAGCAATTTGTTCCTCAGACTCGCAAAGATTTGCTTTACGAATTTAATCAAAGTCGCAAGAATGCGTACTTTGCTAATGATTTGGCCAAATCTCAAGACGCTCAACTAGACGAATGGAAGCAACGGCTTATAGAATCGCGTTGGGCAAAACGAGTGCCGCTTGCCGCAGAAACGCCGATTTTAATGCAAATCGATAATGCAGAATTTGCAAATAGAATCATCAATGGCACTTTGGATGCTGTTTTTGCAGGGGGATTAGACGCTAACGACGAATCAAAACTCTACACAATCGTTGACTGGAAGACGGGTAAGCGGCCAAAAAGTGCGGAAGATATTCGCCTAAAACTTGAGCAGCTTGACTGGTATAGGCTGCTGCTTGCGCGCGCAACAAACGTTGATTTAAGATGCATTGACGCCACTCTTTACTATGTTAGCGAGGCGCGTGCGGAAAATCGCGAGATTCACGCGTTGTGCAAAACTCGTGACGAGATTTTGAGCGAGGCGTCTTTTTAGAATCAACGTATTTGGTAATCTAAAAGTAGAGCATAAGCCGATTTAAGTTAGTAAAAGTAAAGTTAGTAAAAGTAAAGTTAGTAAAAGTAAAAGAAGGACAAAATGACGGTTGAGTTTCGTCCAGTTAAAATTAACGACATTGACGCAATCGTAGAAGAATACGAGCGCACATGGGGGATCGCGAATGCTGTTGGAGCAGACGCTTCGCGCAATCTTTCTAGGCGATTTGTGCTGCACTATTTGGAGCCTTCTACTTACGGAACTGTTGCAACAATAAACGGCAAATTTATGGGGCTGCTTCTTGCGCGCGTGTACGGAGATAAAGTGCTGTTTAAGCAAGTTCAGAAGATGTTAGAAGAGCAAGAAGCAAAGATGTCTAGCAAAGGCGATTCTTTGCACGCAAAAGCGTTGGATTCTGCGATTGGCATGGGCCAGATTGAGCGCAAGTTAGAGGCGATGAGCCATGTTAACGACTTAACGCAAGCAGAGTTGGAGCTTTTTATTGTTTCTCCAGACGCTCGCGGGCACGGAGTCGGCGGCGGATTGTGGAAGCGCACAATGCAACATTTGCGCAGCCGCGGAGTGAACCGCTACTTTTTGCACACAGATACAGCTTGCGATGTTAGTTTTTACGATTATCACGGGCTTAGGCGAGATGCTACGTGGGCTAAAAAAGATCACGAAAAGTACGCGGATCGCGTAAAAGACCTTGTTGAAGACTTGTACATATACTCTGGCGAGCCGTTTGTAAACCGCACCAGACGCACGCATCGGTCGCGCTGATTAACTCCGCTTTTTGTACCAAATTTGACCAATCGTTCGCGCGGTCTAAGCGCGCTATTCCTCGCGGCTATTAGTAGCCGCTCGGCTGATTTGGCATGTAAAGTCCACTGGACTTTACATTTGAGCCAAATCACGCTTTGAAGGAGCTTGAAATGCGTTATGCAATTTCAAGCTCAGTCAAAGCGCTTTGCAGCGCAGAAGCAATGCTTCTGCCTTGAGCGGCTCAGCGCTCCGAATTGCCCTCGCACGCTACGCTCTAAGTGCTCAGGCAGGTCGTCGCGCGTACAAAATGCGGAAGAATGCTTGCGCGTATTAACTGCGCTTGCGCGTTACAATAATCCACCCAATTGACGCGATTGGAATCGCAACAAGCGTAGAAATCCACGGAACCATCATTCCTCCGCGCGAACTCCACGCGTCAATCGCAAATCCCGCAACCATGGATCCAAGCGAGGCGCCAGTCGCGGATGCTGTTGGAAGCCACGATAATCCTTCAGTAAGCGAATGCTCGGGAATTGTGTCTTTAACAATAAGGTTTCCAGTTGCAAAAATCGGCGAAACGCATAGTCCACTTAAAAGCTCAAAAATGCTTAGAAGCACAAGCCTATCTATGTTAATGTTCATAAGAATAAAGCCAATAGTAAGCAGGCTTAGAAACACGATTAGATGAGACCAGTTGGATCCGCGGAATTTATGCGAGCCAAAAATAACGGCTCCAACTAAAGACACGCATGCAAACAGCGCAAGTTGCAAGCCAATCAGTTTGTCTAATCCTTGCGCGCGCATTGCTGCTGTAACAGATACGTCAAAGGCGCTAAAACTCATGTTAAAAACAAGGAACATAACAACAAGCGGTATAATTCCGCGGTATAGAAGCACGTTTTTTGGCTTGTTTTTGCGATTTGTGTTCCTCAGCTGTTTTAGTGAAAGCCTATCTCTAAGATTTTTTGCGATTAGTTTCTTGCCATTTTTCGATGAGTCCTCACTTGCTGTGTAAGGGCCATTTTCCAGCGCGACTTGCACATCTTCATCATTTGCGGGTGCGCTTTCTACTTGCACGATTTTAACAACCGCAGGCTGCGTGTTTTTAAGCGATAAGAACCATGCTCCGCCTAGTCCGCTTGCTAGAACTGGCACAAAAAGCTGAGATACAGGGTGAACGCTAGTGGCAAGCCATGCAGCAAGAATTGGTCCGAATATAAACACAATCTCGTCAATTCCAGATTCCAGCGCGTATGCAACGTTTAGCAAAGTGTCGTCGCTTTGATTTTTAAGCGTATATGCCCAGCGAGTTCTAACAAGCGCGCCGAACGCAAATTGTGTAACACCCATTAAAATTGCAAGCGCAAATAATATTGGCAAAGGTATGTGGAAAAGTGCGGCGGTTGCAAACGACAGCATGCAAACAACTTGCGCACTTAGGGCGATTACGCCCACTTTTCGCTGGCCGAATCTATCAAAAAGCTTTGCGTATAATGGCGTTACAGCTGCTTGCGATAGCACGTATGCTGCGCTCATTGTGCCTGCAATTGTCCAATTGTTGTAAATGTGGTTTAATGCCAGAACAATTCCTAAGCCCATCATCGAAATAGGCAGCCTTGCTATTGCTCCAGATATGCAAAACGCTCGTGTTCCTTCAAAAGAGAACAATCTTACGTAGTTTGACATAGGCGAAGACTTTGGCTGCGCCGATTTCGATGACATATTCACTTCCCTTAAATTTGTACGCGCTTAACATGTTTAACATGATTAACATGATTGATTTTTGAGTGTCTTTCTAGTCTACATTATGGCGTCAAAGTTTGCCGATGTTGTTTTGTTTCTTCCCGACTTTGTACGTGATTTGGGTGGAATTTGGTACAAAGTGCGTTAATTGGTTCCGCTTTTTGTACGTGTTTTAGGTCAAATTTGGTACAAAGTGCGTTAATTGGTTCCGCTTTTTGTACGTGTTTTAGGTCAAATGTGGTACAAAGTGCGGAAAAGCGATTCCGCAGATTAGTCGCGTCTATTGTGATGTGATTGTTTTTACGATTTTTGCGATTGTATATAGCGATTATCTTTTGAAGAAAAGTATTGTAGAATTGTGTTATAGGTTTCAAACAAACTGGGAAGGCAAGAAATGTTTGGTTCACTTATTTGCTCGGCAGCTGGATTCGCTAACACTCAATCGGGTTCTGCAATACTTGGCTCCATGATTTTTGCAATCGTGGTTGTTCTTGTTGGTATTGGAATTAAGATTTGGAAAAAATACGGCAAGCATTAGAGTATTAGAGTGCTAGAGCACTAGATTTAGCTTAATATTTTTGACTTTCATTTTTCGCGGCATTTTTGTTGGCATTTTAAGACAGCCTTGTAAGACAGCCTTGTAAGGCAGCCTTTTAAGACGGTATTTTTGTGATTGCCATTTTTTATTGCACGCGCGAAGTCGCAGTTTTGTAAATCCGTTGAGGCTTAACGCTACAATAGAGCAGATGAGTGATACAACGACGCAATCGACGGATAAGATTCTTGCAGAGATTGTAGACTCTGTAAAAATTCCTCAATCCCCAGATATAAACAATAAAAAGTCAATAAAAACTGTGAAAAAAGAAAATAAAACTACAAATAAAAATACAAAAACTAAAAAAACTAAAGACTCTGAATCGAATAAGGTGAGTAGGGCATCTAAAGGATTTAAGTCTCCTAAAAGCTCTAAAGCCACTTACAATGCGCTTCCGCCAGTTGTAAACGATCAGCGAGAGGGCGCGCTTGTTGCGCCTCCAAAGTATCGCAAGGGGTCAATGCGAATCGTTCCGCTTGGCGGCTTGGGTGAGATTGGCCGAAATATGAACGTTATTGAATATAACGGCCATATTTTGCTTATAGATTGTGGCGTATTGTTCCCAGAAGAAGAGCAGCCAGGCGTGGATCTGATTTTGCCAGACTTCCACTACATTCAAAACAGACTAGATAAAGTAGACGGGCTAGTTTTAACTCACGGCCACGAAGACCACATTGGCGGCGTGCCGTATTTGCTTAAAATGCGCCCAGATATTCCGCTAATCGGCTCTAAGCTCACTCTTGCGTTTGTTGAAGCAAAGTGCGAAGAACACAAGATTAAGCCAAAAACAATTCAAGTAGAAGGCCGCTCAAAGCTAAAAGTTGGCCCATACAATTTGGAGTTTATTAGCGTAACGCACTCGATTCCAGACGCTCTTGCTGTATGCGTAAAAACTCCTGCTGGAACGATTATAGATACGGGAGATATTAAGCTAGATCAGCTTCCATTAGACCATAGAATCACCGATTTGGTTGAATTTGGAAAGCTTGGCGAGCAAGGAATTGACCTATTGATGGCAGACTCCACAAACGCCGAGGTTCCAGGCTTTGTTAAGCCAGAAACTTCGATTGGCCCAGCCTTGGATCAAGCGTTTGCTAACGCATCGCGCAAGATAATCGTAGCAAGCTTCTCTAGCCATGTTCACCGCGTTCAGCAAGTGGTAGATGCTGCGCACAAGTATGGCAGAAAAGTGGTGTTTGTTGGGCGATCAATGGTTAGGAATATGTCGATTGCGGCCGATCTTGGCTACTTGCATATTCCAGAAAATACTGTTGTAGATCTAAAGCAAGCAAAAGATATTCAAGACGACAAGCTTGTTTATATGTGTACAGGGTCTCAAGGCGAGCCAATGGCAGCACTTGGGCGAATTGCAGACGGAATACACAAAGATATTACAGTTAACGAGTTTGATACCGTTATTCTTGCAAGCTCTCTAATTCCAGGAAACGAGCACGAAGTTTATAAGGTTATTAACAAGCTTGTGCAAATGGGCGCTCGCGTAATCAACAAAGACAATGCTGCGATTCACGTTTCTGGTCATTGCAATGAGGGCGAGTTGCTCTATTTGTACAACATTGTTAAGCCAAAGTGCGCTATGCCAATCCACGGCGAACACAGGCATCTTGTTGCAAACGGTTTGATTGCTGTTAAAACGGGCGTGGACCCTAAGAATGTTGTTTTGGCAGAAGATGGCGATGTTGTGGACTTGTACCACGGAAATGCCGCTGTTGTTGGCTCTGTTCCATGCGGATATGTGTATGTTGACGGCGATTCCGTTGGTGAGCTTACCGACGAAGAACTGGAAAAGCGCAGAATCCTTGGCACAGAAGGCTTTGTGTCTAGTTTTGTAGTTGTAAATACAGATAGCGCAGACGTTGTAGCAGGTCCAAAGATTTACTTGAATGCTGTTGCAGAAGACGAATCTGATTTTGAAAAGGTTCGATCTCAGATTGTTTTCCAGCTTCAAGATGCCATGATGCACGGCGAGAAAGACACGCACAAGCTTCAGCAGATTATGCGCAGAACGCTTGGAAGTTGGATTGCGCGCGCGTTGCGTAGAAAGCCAATGATTGTGCCTGTTGTTGCGGATCTTGCGCAAAAGGATTAGTCAAGTGATTAGTCTGCGATTAATCAAAACTAATCAAGAATCAGAAAAATAGTCAAAAATATAAGAAAAAATAAAGGAAGATATAAGGAAGTTAATATGCCAGGAGCAAATCTGACTCGCGTAGAAGCTGCGGAACGTTTTAGCGCTATCCAAATGCCAATTCACTACACTGTTGCACTTGATTTAGGCAAGGGTGGCCGCGATTTTAAGTCGCACACAAAAATTGAGTTTGGCGCAAAAGTTGGTGGAACAAGCTTCCTCGATTTGATTGCAAACAGTGTTGAATCCGTTGTGCTTAATGGCGTTTCTCTTGACGTTTCTAAGGTTTTTGCAGATAGTCGCATCGAGCTTGCAAATTTGGCCGAGCAAAACACAGTAGAAGTCGTAGCAAATTGCCAATATTCCAACACGGGCGAAGGCTTGCACAGAAGCGTTGATCCTTCCGACGGCAACGTTTACCTTTACACGCAATTTGAGGTTCCAGACGCTCGCCGAGTTTATGCAGTGTTCGATCAGCCAGATTTGAAGGCTGTTTTTGACTTTAGTGTGGATGCTCCAGAAAGTTGGATTGTTACTTCCAACATGCCAGTTAAAAGCGAAACTGCGATTGAAGGCCGTAAGACGGAAGACGGCACTTTGGAAAATGGCGCTGTAGAAGGCATGAAGCGCTGGGTGTTTGAGTCAACTCCAAAAATGAGCTCCTACTTAACTGCGATTTGCGCAGGTCCTTACGCGCAATGGCACACGTCTTACAACAATGAGGACGGCCGCGTAGTTCCAATGGCAATGTACTGCCGTCAAGCACTTAAAGACGCGTTTGCAAAAGATGTTGACTACTTGTTTGACATTACAAAGAAGGGCTTTGCTTTCTACGCTAAGACTTGGGGAGTGCCATACCCATACGCAAAGTACGATCAGATTTACGTGCCAGAATACAACGCTGGCGCTATGGAAAACATTGGTATGGTTACCATTCGCGACCAGTACGTGTTTGAATCTAAAGTTACGGACGCATACGCTGAGCGCCGCGTTGTAACAGTCTTGCATGAGCTTGCACACATGTGGTTCGGTGACTACGTAACTATGAAGTGGTGGAACGATCTTTGGCTCAACGAGTCTTTTGCTGAGTTTACGTCTACGCTTGCAACGGCTGAAGCAACCGAATGGCACGACGCTTGGAGCACGTTTAATTCTGGCGAAAAGAGTTGGGCGCTTAATCAAGATCAGCTTCCAACAACGCATCCGATCGTGGCTCCAATCAACGATTTGAACGACACTTCCGTTAACTTCGATGGCATTACTTACGCAAAGGGTGCTTCTGTTTTGAAACAACTTGTAGCGTATGTTGGACGTAAAAAGTTCTTTGAAGGAATTCACAACTACTTAAGCAAGCACGCCTATAGCAACGCAACTTTGGCTGATTTGTTGCACGAGTTGGAGCTTACAAGCGGCCGCGATCTTAAGGCTTGGAGCGCGCAATGGCTTGAAAAGGCTGGAATTAACACGATTTCTACGGAAGTCGAAGAAGCTAGCGACGGCACTATTGCTTCTTTGCGTTTGCGTCAGAGCGCGCCAGTTGAGCATCCTGTTTTGCGCGCACACCGCTTGGCTGTTGGATTCTACAATGTGGACGAAGCAAGTGGCGAAATTGTGCGCACAAAGCGAATCGAACTAGATGTTGATGGCGAAGTGACGGAAGTGGCGGAAGCGCGCGGATTGCAAAGGCCTGCGCTTATTCTTGTAAACGACGACGACTTGACTTACACAAAGCTACGCTTTGACGAAAAGTCGCTTGAATTTGCTGCAGAAAATCTCTACCGCTTTAAGGATTCTTTGACTCGCTCGCTTATTTGGCTTGCATTGTGGGATATGACTCGCGATGCAGAATTCCCAGCAGAGCGCTTTGTGGAACTTAGCCTTAAGGCCTTGGCAACAGAGCACGAATCAACTACTTTCCGCTATGCTCTTGGTCAAGTAAAGGTAACTGCAAGCCACTATGTTGTGCCTGAGCGTCAAGCAGAAGTTGCAAAGCATGTTGCTCACGAACTCTGGCAGTTGGCTTTGGCAGCTAAAGCAGGATCGGACGAGCAGTTCCAGTTGCTAAAGGCTTATCTTGGCTACGGCGAAGTTGGAGATAGTGAGTTTGTGCAAATCGCTAATGGATTGCTTGACGGTTCTGTGCGCTTAGAAGGTTTGGAAATCGACAACGACTTGCGTTGGAGTATTCTTATTGCTCTTGCAGGCGTGAACGTTTTGGACGAAGCTGGAATTGATGCGGAACTCGCTAAGCGTGATACTACCGAGAATCGCGAATACGCATACCAGGCTCGTGCGGCTCGCTCAACTGCAGAAGCTAAGGATTGGGCTTTTGAACAGGCTTTGCGCAATCTCAATTTAACTAATATGCAAATGGGTGCTGTTGTTGCTGGATTTGCAAGCACTGCTAAAGGTGATTTGGTTAAGCCTTATGTTGAGCGCTACTTTGCGGAAGTTGAGTGGATTTGGAAGAATCGCACATTCCATATGGCGGAAACTTTGATTGAAGGCTTGTATCCAAATTATGCGGATGTAGACGAGTTGGTTGAGCGCGGACAGCGCTGGCTTGATGAGCATAAGGATGCCGACCTTGCTTTGCGTCGTATGGTGCTCGGCAAGCTTGATTCTTCTCGCCGTACGCTTAAAGTGCAGCATTACAACGCTTCGCTCTAGTTTTTTGCAATCAAATAGCAATTTTCAATGTACATTCCTAATAAGAAAATAGGGAAATGTAGATTGTGAATCTAAGTTTATTAAAGATTAGGTTGATTAAAGATTAATTCAAGGAGTCGCAAGATGGCAGAAGATATGCACCAATCAACGCCAACAATACATGGTGAGCAACTAAACGCGGATGGCACGCAAAAAGCACAAGACCGCGTAAATAATCGATCTTTGCGCCCAAACAGCGATTCCTTTAAAGAGTTTATGACTAGCGGCTGGGATAACCAGGAGCCTCAAATCGAACCGCTTGAATCGTCGAAATACACACCAGCGCGTCTAGAGGCGCTTGGCAAGCGATTCCCAGGCGAGCGCCTTGTTATTCCAGCAGGCCAGCCAAAAGTGCGCAATAACGATTGCGACTACGCTTTTAGGCCAGACACAACTTTCGCATATTACACTGGCTTGGGCCAGGATTACGAGGCAGGCGCTGTTCTTGTGCTTGAGCCAGTGCAAGCAGGCAGCGAAGAGGAAGCGGCGGGCAAAACCCACGTTCCGCAGCTTTTTGTGGCACCTCGCGCAGACAATAGCACTGCAGCATTCTATAAAGACCCGCACTACGGCGAATACTGGGTTGGCCCTCGCGCAGGACTTAAAGAGCTTAAGGCTATGACTGGCATTGAAACGCGCGATATTGCCGAGCTTGACGACGCGATTGCAAAAAACGTTAGCGACGATAATAGCTCTGCCGAAAGCGTGCGCGTGCGAATTGTGCGAGAAGCGGATGCTGATCTAACTGCGCGCGTAGATGCTTTAAGAGAAGCGAGCGGATTTAGCGACGAAGATGCAAATATTGCTGCAGACGATAAGTTGCACGAAGTGGCTGCCGAAGCGCGAATGCTTAAAGACGCCTACGAGATTGGCGAAATGCGCAAAGCTGTTGCTGCTACAAAGTTAGGCTTTGATCGCATGCTTACGCGTTTGCCTCAAGCTTTGGGCAAGGATCATTCTGAGCGAATGATTGAAGGCGCTTTTAACTCCGTTGCTCGAGAAGTTGGAAACGAAGTTGGCTACGATACAATTGTTGCTTCTGGCAAGCACGCTCCAATTTTGCACTGGATGCGCAACACGGGCGTGGTTTCTAGCGGCGAACTTTTGCTTATTGACGCAGGTGTGGAAGTCAACAGCCTTTACACAGCAGATATTACGCGAACTTTCCCAACTAATGGCAAGTTTACGGATTTGCAAAAGAAGCTTTACCAGTGCGTTCTCGACGCTCAGCAAGCTGGTTTTGAGGCTGCTAAGCCAGGTGCTACCTACAGCGATATTCACCACGCTTGCATGCGCGTGCTTTCAGAGCATTTGCACGAGTGGGGCATTCTAAAGGTTAGCGTTGAGGAATCGCTTTCTCCGCAAGGTCAGCAGCATCGTCGCTGGCATGCGTGTGGTGTTGCTCACCATTTGGGTCTAGATGTTCACGATTGTGCTCAAGCTCGCTACGAGGCTTATCAGGGTGCGAAGATTACTCCAGGAATGATTTTTACAATCGAGCCTGGCTTGTACTTTGCTGCCAATGATCTTATGCTTCCGCCAGAAATGCGCGGAATAGGAATCCGCATTGAAGATGATGTTTTGATGACGGAGAATGGTCCTGAATGGCTTTCTATTGATATTCCTAAGCAAATCGAAGATGTTGAAGCTTGGATGGCTCAGCGCGCTGCTAAATAGTGTGCTGCTATCTAAACGAATTATCTAGGATTATTTAGAATCATCTAAGACTATCTAAATTAATTATCTAATCTTTACGCAATAATGTTGTTATAGCACTTAGTTGTTATAACAACATTACTTTATTGCGGCTTATGTGTCTTGTGTGCTGCATATGCTTTATATGTTTCATGCGTTTTATACATTTGTGTTTTATACATTTATGTGACTTGTTGCAATAAAGATGTTGATTAACGAGTCGCAGCCAAAATCATCGATACTCTCGAAAGGAATACAATGACTAAGCCAATCGTTCTTTCACTTGGAGAACTACTGTGGGATTTGCTTCCCCAAGGAAAACGAGTTGGAGGTGCTCCAGCAAACTTTGCGTATCACGCGCAATGCAATGGTGCAGAAAGCTACGTTATTAGTGCTGTTGGAGAAGATTCTCTTGGCAATGAACTTGTTGAAGAAGTTGAAAAAGCAGGGATTAAGCATGTTATTCAGCGCAATGCTTGGCCAACTAGTACGGTAGATGTTTCGCTTAGAAATGGCATTCCAGAGTACACGATTGTGCGAAACATTGCGTGGGATCATATTGTTTATACGCGTGAACTTGTGGATCTTGTTAGCAAAGCAGACGCGATTTGCTTTGGCACTCTTAGCTTAAGATCGCAAGAAACGCACGACACTGTTTTGGAGCTTTTAAAGCATGCAAAGCCAAACGCCATGAAGTTCTTCGACATAAACATTCGTAGCGATCATTATTCAAAGGATTTGATTGACGCTCTTCTTAAAGAGGCAACTGTTTTTAAGCTTAACGATTCCGAGCTGCTTCTTCTTAGAGATATGTTCAATATTCGCGAAACTTCCGACAATGAGGCTTGCAAATGGTTCCAAGCTCGCTATGGTTTGGATTACGTGATTTTGACTGGCGGATCTACTTTTAGCGCAATCTTTACTAAGAATGGCGAAAGCTCTACCTACCCAACTCCTCATGTGGAAGTTAACGATACGGTTGGCGCTGGAGACTCATTCTCTGGCACGTTTACTGCAAGGATTTTAGCTGGCGATTCGCTTAAAGACGCGCATCGTGCTGCAATCAACACCGCTGCGTACGTTTGCACTCAAGCAGGAGCGTGGCCAGAGTACCCGAGCGAAATCCCAGACTATCTTTCTAAAGCAGGACTGTAGGCTGCAAAGAATATAAAGGTATGCTCATGGCTGATTTTGTTTGGGACGATAATAAGGCTAAGCACTATGATGGCAAAGAATCCGAGCAGATGATTCAAGCAATGTTTATGCGCGCAGCAGATGATGCGCCAGACATTGATACTGCTGTAAGGCTTCTAAGAGCTGGACGGCCGCGGCAAAATCCTGGACGACACTACTACTGAAAATAAGTGGCGCGCAATATGCTCAAAGTATTCTCTAATTGAGAATACAAGTTGAAAATTAGTAATTACCCCTCGCTCCATGCGGGGGGTAATTTTTTATACTCTTAACTTTTTGTGAAAATGATATAATAGAAGTAGGTTCTTTTTGGCGTGTCACACGCGGTTTTAAGAGCAGTTTAATCGCTTAAACATGCTTAAACATAGTAGTCTAGGTGTGTCGTTTGGTGTGTCGTTACTGTTTGTGACTTGCTGAAAACGTTGAAATAAAGCCATTTTGAGTTATTTAGTGGGGCCTCAGGGGCTTGAACCCTGGACCGACGGATTATGAGTCCGTTGCTCTAACCGACTGAGCTAAAGCCCCACGCTAACAAAGTTAGCAACGACTAGATTAGCACACACCCATAAACGTTTAACACGCTGTTTAACACACTACGATTAACGCGTTGTTTAGCGCGCAAATCGCATGGGTGCGCGCAAGACAAGTCGCAAGCAGCTTTAGAGTAAATAGTTATGCTACTACTTCTTGGTCTCTTCCAGAAGCAAAATTGCTCAAAGCTCCAGTCTTACGAACTGCAACGAACAGAAGCCAAGGAACAATGCCTGCAATCACAAAGCCGCTTATAAGTTCGCAAATCATGTGAATTGTAAGATAGTTTGCGCTCTTGCCCTGGTAGACCACAAACATCAAGTAAATACCATATTCCAGCGCAGTGAGAGTGCCAGAAATTACGCTTAAAGTAAGATTGTACTTTTTGTAGCGAGCGATAGCAAAAGGAAGCTCGCTAAACATGGCTTGCAAGGCGGCAGAAGCTAAAACCATAAATGCAGAGAATTGCTGGCCAAGAATGTTCTCAAACACGGCGCCAACAACGTTTACGTAAATTGCAGCACCAGGCTTGCGGATTAAAAGAAGAGCAAGCGGACCAGACATGTACCAAACGCCGTGCAAAATGCTGCCAAATCCAGGCAAAACTGTGCGCAAAATAGGGGAGATTTGGGAGAAGAACACAATGGTAAAGCCCCAGTAGATTATGCCAAACAAGGCGGCTAGAGCGGCGCCGAGCGATATATCTGCAACGCGCCATTTAAGACTTGCGATTGTTGTTGGTGCAGGATTTGCGTTTGCACGAGCCTTGTCGGTTATTGGAGTTTCGGATTGTGCGGAGTATTGTGCGTTTTCTTCGCTTTGATTGTTTGCGGATTCGTTGTTTAGAATATCACTCATTAGTGTTCCTAACTATTGATTGCTGCGCATTGTAATTTCTTTGAGCGTTTCTCGACCTACGCAGCCTGGGCAGAAACGCCAACGTGTACTTTACCATTTAATAGCCACTAACACGCCTTTATGCGCTAGTTTTGTGCGATTTGTAACGTTTTTGATTATTGCAGAAATCTATAACGCGCTATAAAACCGATTATTCAACGCAAGCAAACATGTTCGCGCGACGACCTGCCTTTTCGCTTGAGAAGCGTAGCGCGCGAGCGATATTTCCCGAGTTTGTACGTGATTTGGGTGGAATGTGGTACAAAGTGCGGAGTTGTTTTACGTGTTTTGTACCACGACACGCCGTAAATCAGGTACAAAAACACTACAGTTATTAATCTAGATAGTTGGAAAAATTAGCGAAACGTAAATCTGAAAACGTAAATCCGAAAACGTAAATCAAAAATAGGGGAGCACAAAATGTCGATGGAACATCCAAATCGCACCAATGAGCGAATTGTTGACGTTGAGCGAGATATTATGAGCCGCGCTCCAGAGCATAACAAGACAAATCTTGATTTAGATAGAATGCGCTTAATTCTTGATATTTTGGGGCATCCAGAGCAGTCTATGCACGTGATTCACATTACTGGCACCAATGGCAAAGGCTCCACGGCGCGCATGGCGGAGGCGATTTGCCGCGCGTACGGTTTGCGCACGGGTCTTTACACTTCGCCGCATTTGCAACGCGTAAATGAGCGAATTATGATTGACGGTCAAGAAATTAGCGATGACCAGTTTGTTGACGTGTTTGATCAAATGAAAGACATTATAAACATGGTTGACGCTCGCATGGATGCTGATGGCAAGCCGCGCATGAGCTTTTTTGAAGTGCTTACAGCTATGGCGATTTGGGCTTTTGCTGACGCTCCTGTAGATGTTGCTGTGATGGAAGTTGGCATGGGCGGCGAATGGGACGCCACTAATGTTATGAACGCGGATGCTGCGATTATTGGCCCTGTAGACATGGACCACATGCAATGGCTTGGAAACACGGTTGAAGAGATTGCGCGCACAAAGGCTGGGATTATTAAGCCAAATTGCACTGTGATTTTGGGGCCGCAGCCACACGAATCGCAAGTTTTGCCGATTATTCAAGAGGTGGCAAATCGCAATAATGCCAAGCTTTTACGCGACTTTAGTGACGGAAGCGGCGAGTTGGAGGTTGTTTCGCGCACTCCAGCTGTTGGTGGTCAAGTTGCCACTTTGCGAACTCCAAATGGCACTTATGAAGATGTTCCAATAGATAAGTTTGGTGTGCATCAGTCGCATAATGCTTTGGCGGCGCTTGCTGCTGCGGAGGTTGTTCTGCCTGTAAATGGCGCTTTAGACGGCGATTTGGTTGCCGAGGCTTTGAGTCAAGTTAAGGTTCCTGGCCGAATTGAGCAAGTTCGCACTTCTCCAACGATTATTATTGACGGCGGCCACAATGTTAATGCTGCTGAGTCTCTTCGTAAAACAATCGAAGAAAACTATAATTTTGAGCAGCTTATTGGCGTTGTGGCAATGATGGCAGATAAGCAAGTTGAAGAATATTTAGGTGTTCTTGAGCCGATTTTAACTAAGATTATTGTTACGCGTAACTCTTGGCGCGACCGCGTGATGGACCCTAAAGACCTAGAGAAGATTGCGATTGGCGTGTTTGGTAAAGATCGCGTGATTCGCGTTGACGATCTTCCAGACGCTATTCAAACGGCAGTGAATCTTGTTGACGAAGACGATGAGCTTGGAGTTGGGTATGGTCACGGAGTGCTGATTTGCGGTAGCTTTGTTACAGCAGGAGATGCGCGCACTATGCTGATTGAGCGCGTTAATCCAGACTTAAAGAAGCCAAAAGATCAACGCGCTAACGTTCATCCAAATCTTGCGGAATGACTTTAGCTACGGATTGACTTGAGCTAAAGAGTTGCTAGCTAAAGAGCCGCTAGCTAAATAGGCGCTTAGCTAAAGAGCCGCTAGCTAAATAGGCGCTTAGCTAAACTAGCTAAATAGGCGCTTAATAACAAGCGAATCGCTTTCGTAAGGAACGTGCTTGTTGTTGTGCTTAATCCAGCGCTCGTCGCCCTTTCCAATAATGAGGATTACGCTTAATAAGTCGTTATCTTCATCGCGTTTGCTGTGCTCGCCGCGCTCTCTAGCTTCGTTTACGCTGTGCTCAATCGCTTGCGTTCTATCGATTATTATTTGCGACTTAACGCTTGGGATTGTTATGCAAGATTGCATATCGTTGCAAATATCCATTGGATCTTCGGTGTTTGTGTCTTCGATTGTAAACACAAACTCGTCGATTCGATTTTGCGCAGCTTGAACAATCTCTTTGCGTCTGTCGTAAGCTTTGTTTCCAGCAGACCCCGTAACAAGAGTAGTGTATAAACTCTGGCTTGCGTATCTTTCTTCAACAAAGTCCAGTAGCGCTTTTACAGAAACGTAATTATGCGCGTAGTCAACGATTGCAATCGTGTTGGATTTTGGATCCTCAAAAATCTCCATGCGCCCTGGAATTTCAACGTTTTCAATCGCGTGCAAAGCTTCAACATTGTTGATTAAATCTGGTTGCGCGTTTTGTGCAATTGCAATCGCAGCCAATGCGTTCTCGTAGTTAAAGTCGCCAGCAATCTTTAGATTGAATTTGTCTATAGCGCTGTAATTAGGCATGTCTTGATTTACGTACTCGCTAGCTTCGCCTTCCAAAATCGCAATACAATGCTCTTGCGAACTTGGTAATTCTTGCGATTCTTTCAACCCTTGCGGCTCTGGTATCGCTACATACCTTGGCAAAACAAGCTCTGGGTATTTTTCGCTGTTTTCGTAAGGATGAATATCGGAATAATCGCTGCATTCTGGGCAATTGCAAGTATTTCCGTCTAGTTCTTCTTTGTGTATTCTGGAAAAAGTCGTGACTTTTACGCCATTTTTTTGTGCGTCTTGAAGAAGCAAATCCGCATGCGCGCAATCCGCATTAAGCACAAGTGCATCCGTATTTTTTACGATTTGACGCTTGCAATACAAATAATCTTCAAAAGTCGGGTGTTCGATTGGGCTTATGTGATCTGGGCTAATGTTCAAAAATGCCGCAACATTAAAGTGCAATCCATACACGCGGTTGACTTTGTACGCTTGCGACGAAACCTCCATAACAAGGTATTTCATGCCATTTTCTACAGCCTGGCTCATCATTCTAAACGCGTCTAGACTTTCTGGCGTAGTCAAGTCCGACTCAACATATGTTTTACCATCTAAACAATTGTCTACCGAAGAGAATAGCGCAGCTTTGCCATTAGAATGTGCGTTCAAAATAGCATGAGTAAAGTATGCTGTGGTTGTTTTGCCTTTTGTTCCCGTAATGCCAATAGTCGTAAGCTTTTCTTGCGGATTGTTAAAGAATGCAGCCGAAAGTACGCTCATTGCTTTACGAACGTCTGTTACAATCAGCCCAACCGCATTTGTGTATTCCGCGTAGCAATCCTGCGCAACGTATGCATTTAAGCCGTTTTTATCTGCGTCTTTAAGGTATTCTGGCTTAAAATTGCCCTTAATAAAAAGCAATGTGTTTGGCTTAATATCGCGCGAATCGTATGTTATGTGGTTGTACGGCTTTGAGTGGCCATTAAAATCGCTAGCATCTATTGACCAAGTTTGGTCGTTTTCGTGCGTTAAATCGTCATGTTTTTGTGCACTTTTATTTTGTATTATTTCTCGCAAAAGATTTTGCTTTAACAAAATATTGCTTGCTTCGTCTAAAGATAATTTTTGTAAAGACATTTCGCTTTTCCGTGTTATTTTCCGTGTTGTTTCTGTTATTTGCGTTTTTTATTTTATTTTATTTTAGTTGTGCTTATTTTATGTGCGGCTGCTTGCGATTTTTCCGCGCGCAAATTGCACAAGAATCGCCATTAATCACAACCAGCTTCCTTCGCTAGCTGGTCTTCCTTTAGACTTAAGCCAGCTATCAAAGCTTAATTTCCACTTTGCGTAAGCGTCTCGCTGCCAAGCCATAATCTCGCATAACTTAAGATTTGCAACGTTTTCGTGCAACTCGCTTATAGGCTCAATCAAATCAACTGCAGCAACTGTATCTGCTGTAGCATCGTGAAAATTGCCAATTGGCTCCACTCCATAAAATTGCGTTGTGTAAGTAAGAGTTCGTTTGCCAGTTCGCTTAGAAATGGCTCTATCTATAACAAGCGGGTCTACAACAAGCATCTCGCCGCCATTAATCGTGCTTTTTGGGCGATTTTGCAAAGAGTCAAGACTCCATCTTTGCAAATCATGATTTAGCATTTTAACGTCAAAAGGCGCATTGTATGCAAGAAGTGGAATATTCTTGCTTTGTGCAAGGCTAATGGCTTTTCCAAGCAATTCGATTTCTTGAGTTGGATCGCCTCCGTTTTCTTGCAAAAACTCGTTTGTAAAGCCGTTTACTTCGCTTGCTTTAGGGTTGATTTGCTTATGCGGGTTTACAAGCCACGTTGCAATAACGTCATTGTTACGCCCACGCGCTGGGTCTCTAAAAACGAGCGTTGCAGAGCATATTGAATCACTGCCAATAATTGCGCCCGTTGTTTCTGTGTCGAAGCCAAGCAGCATTGATTTGCACAATGTTGTGTTTTTATCTTGCTGCGGTGCTTTTTCTAGTGCTTCTAGCAACTCATCTATGTTCTTTGCCATGCAATAATCCTAGAATGCAGCGAAGACCCTTGCGTGCGTTTTTGAGTCGTTTGGTTGTTTGATTAAAAATCACGTAAACAAAAAACCCACGGTAATAAATCCGTGGGCTTTTAGTTACAAATTTATACGCAAATCAAACGTATTAAGCATTTGCATTAAGCATTTGGCCTTTTGCCGTGATTTGCTGCCTTTTTGCGGCGAGCCTTGCGCTTACGTCCACGCATACCCATAATAAACTCCTAACGATTAAAATGAACAACCTTACGGATTATCGCACGTTGCCACGACGTTTGATATCTTTAAGCTAGAATATTTGCCACAGTCGCGTTAAGCAAGCTAACCAAATCGTTTGGATTTAGAACAACGTCTAGTCCGCGTTTTCCTCCAGAAACAAGAATCTCGTCAAAGTGCATAACGCTAGCGTCCAACACAGTTTCGTGATGAGTGCGCTGACCAAATGGGCTGATTCCGCCAACAACATAGCCACTTTCTCGTTGAGCTACATCTGGGCTTGTCATGCTGGCTTTTTTGGCATTTACTGCGCTCGCAATCGCCTTCATGCTTAATCGAGCGTTTACTGGCACAATACCAACTACGCGCTTTTCGCCTGTGTCTACCATAAGCGTTTTGCAAACTTGTTCAGCATTTACGCCTAACTTTTGCGCTGCTTCCATGCCGTAGCCGTCGTCCATGTGATCTGCATCGTGCTCGTAATCAACAACGCGGAATGTGATTCCAGCATTTTCTAGCTGTGCGATTGCTGGCGTTGCTTTGCCTGTTGCAGCATGTTTTTTGCCCATTTTTACCCCCGTGTGCAATGCGTTGCGAAAACCCCCTGCGATGAGTCACCGCAAGGGGTTTGTAGCTTTATTCAGCTTTACTAGGCTATCCTGACTAGCCTATTTAGCTTTATTTGTTTCGCTAATTTTACTCAGCAATCTCAGCAAAGTAAAGCAATGTGCGAATCATGTTAGCAGTAAAGCCATACTCGTTGTCGTAGAAGGTAACGGTACGAGCCAAAGTTACGCCGTCAACAGTGTTAACGTCGGTCTGAGTTGGATCGAAAACGCCACCGTGGGTATCGCCAATAATGTCGGAAGACACAATGCTATCGGCGTTGTAGCCAAAGTAATCGCAGTTTTCGAATGCCTTCTTAAAGGCTTCGTTGATTTCTTCGGTGGTTGCTGGCTTCTCGAGAACAGTAGTCAACTCGGTAACAGATCCATCTGGAACCTGAATACGCTGAGCATGACCCTGAAGCTTGCCGTTAACTTCTGGAACAACCTTGCCGATTGCCTTAGCAGCACCAGTGGAGTGCTCGATTGTGTTGCAAGCAGCAGAACGGTTGTTGCGTGGCTTGGAGCCGCGTGGGCCGTCGAGAATCATCTGGGTGCCAGTGTAAGCGTGGATAGTGGTCATAAAGCCAGACTTAATGCCCCACTTATCTTGCAAAAGCTTAACCATTGCAGCCATGGAGTTAGTGGTGCAAGAGCCAGCGGACACAATGTTATCGGTTGGCTTTAAGATCTCTTGGTTTACACCAAACACAACGGTTGGGGTTGTTTCGTCTTTAGCAGGAGCAGAGATAAGAACCTTCTTAGCTCCAGCGTTCAAGTGAGCCTGGGACTTTTCTGCAGAAGTGTAGAAGCCAGTGCATTCGAGCACGAACTCAACGCCATCGTTCTTAACCCATGGAATGTTGTTTGCGTCTTTTTCGGCGTAAACCTTGTAGGTCTTGCCATCTACTACGATTGCGTCTTCGGTGGAAGTCACCTCAACTGGGGTGCCATCGTCGTGGCGGAAAGTGCCATGAGTGCTGTCATACTTAAGCAAGTAAGCAAGCATTGAAGGAGTGGTCAGATCGTTGATGGCTGCGACTTCAATATCGCCAGCTTGACCGCCACGAGCTTGAAGCTCAAAAATACGACGGAATGCCAAACGGCCGATACGTCCAAAGCCGTTAATACCAATCTTGACTGTCATGTGGAATCTCCCTTGAGTGAAACCTCAACGCACGGTTTTGCGATTTTTCGCGATTTTTAACAATACGTTTTCGGTTTTCGTTATTAAACTAACGTGTCCATTTTAATGTGCGGTATGTACTACGTTAGTGCATCATTTTGTACTACACTTGCGCAAGATTTTGCCTTGCTGCATCGCGCATTTGCGATTATTCGCACTATTTTGGCGAAACGGCGAGAGCGCTTGAAATGCTAGTGTTTATATCTCCCAAATCGCCAACTGGTCGCTTAAACCAGCTGACTTGCGGAAGTGGAGCGTCTATAGGGAATGTGATTACAAGAGTGCCTTCGTGAACGTCAATGTGCGCAGGAGTGTCGTTTAGTAATTCGTTGCTTAAGCCTTGAACGGCATCGCCATACATAGTTGCGTGCTGAAGTTGATATTTAAGACCAATCTCGTTTACATCGCTAGAAATAGGCGTGTGCGAGAACACAGAAACCATGCGGCCTTCGGGCCCATTGGACGCAGGAAAGTCAAGGGAACCGTTGTGAATTGCTGTAACAATCGTGCCGTCTCCATACAAGAATCCAATTCCGCCTCTAACTGCAAGTCGAACCATAAGCTGAATATTGGAAATCGTGTGATCAACGCGGCCACCTAAGCCGCCAAAAATATGGAATTCTCTAGAGCCTTTAGACCAGCCAACTTTAAGAGCAGAAAGCAAATCAGGGTCATCTTTTTCGGCAGGAAGTCGCGTAATCGCAGCGTCTGTTGGGAGCTTTAATCGCACAGAGTCAAAATCGCCAATTAGAGCATCAACGTGCAAACCAAGCCTGCACGCATGATCCCAGCCACCATCTGCAGCAATAGTTAAAGCGCGATCAGGAACGTGTTCGCGCGTATGGTCGTAATAATCTCCAGCTGCTAAAACAACGCAGCGCTTCAAAGGCTCCATAGTCATATAATATCGCGCGCGCGGAATTGCGATTATATCGCGTGTTTTGTTGCGATTTGATGCGACTTGTTTAGTATTTTTGAGCATGGTTGATTATTGTCAAGGCTCCAAGTAAAATAGACATTTGGCTTGAGTAATCAAGAAAGTGGTATATCCCACCTGGAAGCCTAAAGGGTTTCGGGTTCATGACTTCGGTCACGTAGCAATATGCTTGCTATAGCGCTATTCTTGAGCGCATTTGATTGATGTTTGAACTTGAATTTATCTTTGACCTTTTGGTGCGCTGTTCCACTGTTTTAACAAGGATTGGAGTCATCATTAGCGACGAACCACGCATTAACGAAGAGATTCGCGTCTCACAAGTACGCCTTATCGGTCCGAAAGGCGAGCAGGTGGGTGTTATTGCGACCTCGGTAGCGTTGAACCTAGCAAAGGAAGCAAACCTCGATCTTGTAGAGGTTGCGCCTACTGCTAAGCCTCCTGTAGCCAAGCTTATTGACTACGGTAAGTACAAGTACAACGAGAAGATTAAGGCTCGTGAAGCGCGTCGTAATCAAAGTACGGCCGAGATTAAGGAAATTCGTTTCCGACTCAAGATTGACGATCACGATTTCGACGTTAAGAAGGGTCATGTTCTTCGATTCCTAAATGGTGGAGACAAAGTAAAAGTCACCATTATGCTGCGCGGCCGCGAACAGTCGAGGCCTGTAGGCGGAGTTGAGTTATTGCGTAGGCTTGCAGATGAGGTTTCCGAAAGTGGAACCGTGGAGTTTGCCCCTAAGCAGGAGGGTCGTAACATAATAATGACTCTTGCGCCTAAGGGTAAAAAGATTCATACTCAGTCTGAGCAGCGTCGTAGAGGCGCTGAATCGCGCGCAGAGCGTCAAGCTCGTCAAGCAGCACGACTTGCGGCAAAGCAAGGAGCTCAGGCAGCGGCCGATGTGTCCGCAAAAGCTTCTGTAGAATCTGATCAGAATCATAAGGAGGGCAGCAATGCCGAAGATGAAAACTAATTCCGCAGCGTCCAAGCGCGTTCGCCTCACCGGCACTGGTAAGGTAATGCACGATGGTAGCGCAATGCGCCACAACTTGGAGCATAAGTCTGCTCGTAAGCGTCGTGCTTTGTCTGCAGATAAGGTTTTAGCTACAGCACAGAGCAAGAATTTGAAGGGCTTGCTAACTAAGTAAGTGCAGTAAAACGAAGACGCAATTAAAAATTTTTAAGAAAGCTGAGGAATACTTATGGCACGAGTAAAACGCGCAGTTAATGCTCACAAGAAGCGTCGCGTTGTTCTTGATAGGGCTTCGGGTTATCGCGGTCAGCGTTCCCGCCTTTATCGCAAGGCAAAGGAACAGCTGCTTCACTCATTTACTTATAACTTCCGCGACCGCAAGGCTCGCAAGGGCGACTTCCGCAAGTTGTGGATTCAGCGCATTAACGCTGCTGTTCGCGCAGAAGGAATCACCTACAACCGCTTTATTCAGGGTTTGCGCTTAGCTGGCATCGAATTGGATCGCCGCGCTTTGGCAGAGCTTGCTGTTAGCGACGTCGAGACCTTTAAGGCAATCGTTGAAGCTGCTAAGGCTGCTTTGCCTGCAGATGTTAATGCTCCAGTAGAAGCCTGATTCTAGTTTATAGGCTTTATTTGAGTGATTTAATCACTTTAAGCATTAAATAGCATTAAATATTAAGTCCGTCTTTTTAGGCGGACTTAATTGTTTTTGTGCATATATTAGGTTCATAACCTGGTTTTGTGTTTAATTATTAAGTGCTTAAGTCGTAGCGTGAAACTGTGGCGCGTCTAGCGCATTGCAGAGTAAAATGGAGCACAGTGTGTTTTTTGAAATCTAATTGAAAGAGTCTGATTATGCCAAATATGTTCGGTACCGATGGTGTTAGGGGATTGGCCAATCGCGATTTAACCGCGCAATTAGCGCTAGATTTAGGCGATGCTGCCGTTCGCGTTTTAGGAGAAGCAACGCATAGCAGTGATTCAAATAGCGAAGATACAGGGAAGAAAATGCACGCTAGGAGAAGGGCGCTGGTTGGTCGCGATACTCGCGTTTCTGGCGATTTCCTAGCATCCGCTTTGGCAGCAGGCATGAGTGCAGGCGGATTTGACGTTATAGACGCTGGCATAATCCCAACTCCTGGCGTGGCCTTTTTAACTTCTGTGCTAAACGTAGAGATGGGTGCAGTAATATCTGCTTCGCATAATCCAATGCCAGATAATGGAATCAAGTTCTTTGCGCGCGGTGGTTTTAAGCTTCCAGACAGTAAAGAAGACGAGATTGAGGCGGTTTTAGGCAAGGATTGGCAGCGTCCTACGGGCAGTGGTGTTGGGCGAATCAGCCACGATACCACTACAGCTACGAATCTTTATATTGATCATCTTGTTTCTTCTGTAGCGCCTTTAAGCAGTGAGTCTTCTACTCGTCCTAAGCCTCTTGCAGGTCTTAGAGTAGTGGCAGATTGCGCAAATGGCGCAACGTCTGTAGTAGCTCCAGAAGCATTGCGCAGGGCTGGCGCAGAAGTGATTGTTATTAACGCTTCTCCAGATGGCTACAACATTAACGATCATGCTGGTTCCACGCATCCCGAGCAGTTGCAAGCTATGGTTAAGGCGTCTAAGGCCGATTTAGGAGTAGCTTTCGACGGAGATGCAGACCGATGCTTGGCTGTAGACGAAAACGGAAACATGGTTAATGGCGACCAAATTATGGGCATTCTTGCGCGTTCTAAGAAGGCCGAAGGCAAGCTGAATCACAATACTCTTGTTGTTACTGTAATGAGCAATCTTGGATTAAAGCTTGCGCTAAAAGACATGGGCATCTCTACTGTTCAAACAAGCGTTGGAGACCGTTACGTTCTAGAAGAGATGCTTAGAGGCGATTATTCTCTTGGCGGCGAGCAGTCGGGGCATGTGATTAATCGCGAGTTTGCAACCACGGGAGATGGCACTCTTACAGCGCTTACGTTGTGTCGAGAAGTTGTGCGAGAGGGCAAGAAGCTTTCACAAATGGCTGCCGACTTCCCACAGCTTCCGCAATGCTTAGTAAATGTGCCAAACGTAGATAAGATGGCTGCTAAAACTAATGCTGATGTTCTTAATGCTGTAGAGAAGGAAAGTGCGCTTTTGGGAGACACGGGTCGCGTTCTTCTTAGACCAAGCGGAACGGAGCCACTTGTGCGCGTTATGTGTGAAGCTGCAACGCAAGAGCAAGCAGATGAGGTTTGCGCGCGACTTGCACAAGTTGTAACGGATAATCTTAAGTTGTAGTTTTACCGACTTTGTACGTGATTTGGGTCAAATTTGGTACAAAGTGCGGAGTTGTTTGACGGGTTTTGTACGTGATTTGGGTCGAATTTGGTACAAAATGCGTCAATTGGTTCCGCTTTTTGTAGCTCAACACGCCGTCTAGAACTACAAAAAGCGGATAATCTTGATATACTAGCTCTTTTGGTATTGTTGTTGATATATGCCATTAGCAATAGTCAAATTTAGACTTATAGAGTTAGAAGTTTTGTAGAATCGCCTTGTAAAGGAGTCCTATGTTTACGCATCACGCAAGTGTCGACACTAAGCTTAGCCGCGCAGTAGGGCGCCTTTTGGATTCTGCTACAGAAGATGGCGTTTTGTCGATTGTTCAAGCAGGGGAGCCTGTTTTAAGGCAGCGCACGGTTGCTTACGATGGTCAGCTTACGCGCGCAACGCTTAATAAGCTTATTTCGCTTATGCACAGCACTATGCTAGACGCTCCAGGAGTTGGTTTGGCCGCTCCGCAAATCGGTCTTGGCTTAGCGATTGCGGTTGTAGAAGATCACGTTAGAGACGACGAAGACGACCCTAGAGATATTGCGGAATTGCCATTTAGGGCGATTATTAACCCGCATTATGAGCCAATTGGCACGCAAACGCGCAGCTTCTATGAGGGCTGCTTAAGTGTTGCAGGGTATCAAGCTGTTCGTCAGCGCTGGCTAGACATTCAAGCCACTTGGCAAGACGAGGATGGAAAGCAACATTCGCAGCGTTTGCACGGTTGGCCAGCGCGAATCTTCCAGCACGAGACGGATCATTTACGCGGTGAGCTTTACATTGATCGCGCAGAAATGCGCTCGCTTTCTAGCGACGAAAACCTTGAGGATTATTGGGCAGATGAGGCTGTTCCTGTAAACGCTGCTAGAACACTAGGCTTTGCGATTTAAAATAAAAGACGAATGCAAAATAAAATCCCCCACAAGTTTTCTTGCGGGGGATTTGCTTATCGCTTATCGCGATTTATTACGCATTGTTACGTAGTTACTATCAGATATGGAAGTAAAGCTCGTACTCAAGTGGCGTTGGAGCCAAGCGAGCCATATCCATCTCTTCGTGCTTTAGATTAAGCCAAGTCTCAATCAAGTCGCTAGTAAAAACATCTCCTTGCATAAGGAAGTCGTGATCTTCTTCCAAAGCCTGCAAAGCCTCACCAAGCGAAGAAGGAACCTGCTTAATGCCGTCGTGCTCTTCTGGAGGAAGCTCGTAGAGATCCTTATCAACAGGAGCAGGAGGCTCAATGTGGTTCATAATGCCGTCTAAGCCAGCCATAAGCTGAGCAGAGAACGCCAAGAACGGGTTGCAAGAAGGATCTGGCGCGCGGAACTCAATACGCTTAGCAGCAGGAGCTTCTCCAGCAAGAGGAATACGAATAGCTGCAGAACGGTTACGAGCCGAGTAGACCAAGTTTACAGGAGCTTCGTAGCCTGGAACCAAGCGGTGATAAGAGTTAAGCGAAGGATTCGTAAAAGCGAGCACAGAAGACGCGTGCTTGATCAAGCCGCCAATGTACCAACGCGCAATATCGGAAAGCTGAGCATAACCAGTTTCCGCATAGAACAATGGCTTGCCATCTTTCCAAAGCGACTGATGGCAGTGCATGCCAGTGCCGTTGTCTCCAGCAATTGGCTTTGGCATAAACGTTGCAGCTTTGCCAGCCAAAGCAGCAGTCTCGTGAACAACGTACTTGTACTTCATTAAGTCGTCGCCAGCGTGAACAAGCGTATTGTAACGGTAGTTAATCTCCTGCTGACCTGCGCCGCCAACCTCGTGGTGAGAGCGCTCAAGAATCAAACCAACCTTTTGAAGATTGTAAACCATGTCGTCGCGCAAGTCTTGATTGTGATCAACAGGTGGCACAGGGAAGTAGCCATGCTTTACGCGATTCTTAAAACCAATGTTGTTGCTGCCATCGTCTTCGGTGTCTATGCCAGAATTCCATGGAGCCTCGTTGGAATCCACCTCGTAGAAGGAGCGCTGCATATCGTTTGCAAAACGCACTTTGTCGAAAATAAAGAATTCGGCTTCTGGAGCAAAGCTTGCGGTATCGGCAATGCCAGTGGCCTTTAAGTAGGCTTCTGCCTTAATTGCCACTTGGCGAGGATCCCTAGAATAAGGCTCGTCTGTTACAGGATCCACAATCGAAAAAGCAACGTTCAAAGTCTTGTGCTTGCGGAATGGGTCAATGTAAGCGGTGTCTACGTCTGGAATAAGCTTCATATCGGACTCGTTAATAGCCTGGAATCCTTGCATAGAAGAGCCGTCGAAGGCCATTCCATCTGTAAATGCGCTGTTTAAGAACTCGCTTGCAGGCACAGTAAAATGCTGCTGAACGCCAATCAAATCAGTAAATCGAACAGATACGTACTCAATGCCTTCTTGCTTAATCAAAGCCTCGGCATCTTCTTTAGTTTGCAAAGTGGTCATGCCACGATCCTTTCATAAAAATCTCAGTAAATAGTTTAGATTGTTGTATATGATTTTGGATTTCAGCGACTCGACTATCTGGTTACGATTGTGTTACACGCTTTGTTGATTGTGTTACACGCTTTGTAAAGTACAATGGAATTTATGACAAATAAAGAAAACGACGAAAGCCGTATGGATAGCAACGGCACAAGCGCCAAAATCGACTTAGCTTCGATTTTTCCAGCTAAGGGAGATAATCGCAGGCCTCCTGATTGGCTAAGTCGCGCGCTTATGTATGCTGTAATCGCCGCGTTTGTTGCGATTTTTGTTTGGTTTGCGTGGGGAAGTATAGCTTTTATAATTTTCGACGTTGTAATCTCCATTTTTATAGCGTTGGCAATAGAGCCACTTGTTGTGCGCCTTATAAAACACGGTTGGAGTAGGGCTTTTGCATCTTTGGCAAGCTTGGTTGGGCTGCTTGCGGTTATTATTTTGCTGCTTGTTCTTTTCGGCAATCTTTTTGTGCAACAAGCTGTTTCTATGGTTCTTGGTTTGCCTGATTTATACAACCAATTTGCGCATTTTGTGTTAAATTCCACTGGATTTAAGATGCCAAATATCGAGCAGCTTGGAATGGAGATTTTGCGCAACATTCAAACATCGTGGGTTGTGGATTTTGGCGGTTTTGCACTTAACACTACCTGGGGTTTGATGGCCGCTTTGCTTGATTTGCTTACCATTTTGATGGTTACTTATTATATTTCGGCGGCTGGTCCTGCAATGCGTAGAAGTGTTTGCCGTTTGCTAAATCCTAAGTCTCAAAGGCGATTTTTGTTTATATGGTCGGTTGTTCAAGAGCAAATATCGAGCTTCTTGTTCTCGCGCACAATTTTGGCTGCGATTAACGCAACGGGTACTGCGGTTTTCCTAATATTTATGAAAGTTCCGTACTGGCTTCCGCTTGCGCTGTTCTGCGGAATAGTTTCGCAATTTGTGCCTACGATTGGTACGTATTTGGGCGGAGCTTTACCAATTGTGTTTGCTTGGAGTTCCAACGGTTTTGCAGCGGCATTGGCTGTTCTTATTTTTGTTACAATCTATCAGCAGATTGAAAACATGGTGATTTCTCCTAAGATTTCCGAAAAAACAATGGACCTAAATCCTGCTGTAGCATTTTTGTCGGTGTTAGTAATGGGTGCTGTTTTTGGGGCGCTTGGCGCATTTTTGGCGCTTCCTGTTACTGCCAGCTTGCAAGCCATTCTTAAGGTTTGCACAAAGCAATACAAGCTTGTTGATTCTCCATTAATGAACGATCCAAAGCCTAATCGCAAGTCGATTATGGTTACAAGTGTTGAAGCGATTGGCAATAGTTTTGTAAAGCCTGTTAAAGACAAGGTTCTTCGAGTTATGAAAGGCTCATCTTCTAGAGTTTCGATTAATGAAGACATTATGTATTGGTATAAGCAAGCTTATGTTTCTTCTAGTGATTCTAGCATTTCTTCTAGTGATTCTAGTGAAAATCAAAATTCTCAAGAAGATTCTGGATATATTGCTACTATGGCGATTTCGCGCGATGTTCTAGATGCAGTTAATCGCGATATTGCTAAGAAACGCGCGGAAAATGCGGATTTGGATAGTGGGCAAGCGGATCGCGAATCGCAAGCAGCCGACGGGTTGCATGCAAATGCTAAAGATAAGTCGCAAGCAACCAATCAAGATAAGGAACAATTAAAGTCAAAAACAAATAAATCTGGTACAATTCCAAACGAAAGTAAAAACAAAAAATCGAACACAAACACAAATCCACGAAGCGGGTGGAATAAATGATTCTTTTGTCTATTTTCGACGTTTTAGTAATCATAATCGGCGTTAGCAGCGTTATTTACCAAGGCGTTTGCGCAGTGGCGTCGCTTGTTGCAAAGCCAGTAGTGTTTCCGAATGCTCCAATGGACAAGCATTACGCGGTTTTAATATCTGCGCGAAACGAGGAAGCTGTAATCGGAAATCTTATAGAGTGCATACAGCATCAAACTTATAACCAACAGCTAATAGATATTTGGCTAGTTGCCGACAATTGCACAGACAGCACGGCGCAAGTTGGAAGAAAGTATGGGTGCAATGTTATAGAGCGATTCGATAAGCAGCATATTGGCAAAGGTTACGCGCTTAGCTACCTTTTGGACCACATAATGGAGCTTGGAAAAGACAAAGATTACGACGCGTACTTTGTTTTTGACGCCGACAATAAGCTGGATTTGCATTATTTTGAAGAGATGAATAAGGGCTTCCATGCTGGGTATCAGATTTTAACAAGCTACAGAAATTCCGTTAATTTATCGGATAATTGGGTGTCTTCTGGGTCTGCATTGTGGTTTATACGCGAATCGCGATTTACTAACAATTCGCGCATGCTTTTTGGATCTAGCTGCCACGCAGGCGGAACGGGATTTATGTTTTCGCGCGAGATTATGCACAGAAATCGTGGGTGGAAGTTCCACCTGCTTACCGAAGATCTTGAGTTTACAATGGACTCGATTTTGCACGGCGACAAAGTGGGCTATTGCGGGTCGGCTGTTCTTTACGACGAGCAGCCTGTATCGTTTAGGCAAAGCTGGAGGCAAAGGCTGCGTTGGAGTAAGGGCTTCTTGCAAGTATTTCGATATTACGGAGCGGCTCTTATACGCCACGGAATCCGCGAACGCGATTTTTCGTCGGTTGATTTTACGCTTATGCTTTGCCCGTTTATGGTGCTTGCGATTATTCGCCTTATACTCGGATTTATATTTGCAGCATTTGGATTTGTTACGTGGGCAAGTCAGATTGATTCAACGCTTAGCTTTATAACTACTACTGTTACAAGCGTTTTGGGCATGATGGTGTTTGTTTCGCTTACTATTCTTGTAGAACACGATAAGCTTGGAGCCACTAACAAAGAGCTTTTTGCGTACGTGCTTAGCTTCCCGATTTTTATGCTTTCGTATGTGCCGATTGCGTTCCAAGCTGTGTTCTCTAAGAGCGAGTGGAAGCCGATTCATCACACGGGTCGATAGCGCGCTGTAACGCGCGAACGACGATCTGCCTTCGATCTTTGTCTCAGATTCGTTAGATTTGTCTCATCAATGATGCAAATATAACGAATTTAGGCTAAAAAACGTTACAAATGTCTCACGGATGATGCAAATATAACGAAAATCAGATAAAAAGCGTTACAAATGTCTTATGAGTGATACAAATCTAACGAATTTGTAGTGTGTTTATACGCAAGATATGAGATAATGGAAGCCTTGGTGTAAACATGCGATTGCGCAATTAATGTGGCGCAATACGTGCGTTTATCTGTATGTTGCGAGGTTTATATGGTGGATTCTGTTCCAGTTTTTGGTGCAAACACTTATTCGAGCGATTCGAGTGATAGTAGTGCAGAAGTTCCTGCGGTTTCTATTCGCGGATTTGTTAAGACTTTTGGCAAAAAAGTTGCTGTAGATAATCTTTCGCTAGATATTCCAGCAGGATCCTTCTATGGATTAGTCGGCCCTAATGGTGCTGGCAAAACTACTACGATTAAAATGCTTACGGGCTTGCTTATGCCAGATGCTGGCTCGGCTTCGATTTTTGGCAACGATGTTTGGAGTGACGTAAATAGCGCTAAGCGTGCAATCGGTTTAATGCCTCAAGCAGACGAGATTTTTAAGACGATTACTGGCCTTCAGCTTTTAACTTACGCTGGCATGCTTCGCGATATGAGTCGCGCGGAATCAGTAAAGCGCGCGAACGACTTGCTTTCTGCTTTCGACTTAACAGAAGCTGAAAACACTATGGTTTCGGACTATTCAACTGGTATGACTAAGAAGATTTGCCTTGCAACAGCTATGATTCATAGCCCTCGCGTGCTTGTGTTGGACGAGCCTTTTGAGGCAGTGGACCCTGTTTCTAGCGCAAATTTGAAGGATATTCTAGTCGAGTATGTTTCTACTGGCGGTACGGTGATTATTTCTTCGCACGTTATGGAATTGGTTGAAAAAATGTGCTCGCACGTTGCGATTATTAACGAAGGCCACGTTGCAGCTTCTGGCACGCTTGAAGAAGTTGCTCAAGGCAAAGATCTTGAAGATCGCTTTATGGAGCTTGTTGGTGGACGTCATTCTGCTGCGCGCATTGATTGGCTTAACGGCGGCGAGTCTTATAACGCAACTCCAATCGCAAGCAACCACAACGCGTGAGCGAAAGGCGGTAAGTAATCATGTCTATGATTTTTACAATGGTTCGCCTTCGTTGGGCGCTTACTTTTTCTGTTATGCGAAAGTCAATTTGGCAAAAAATCGGCTTTGGTATATCAATTGTTTTTGGACTTGCGATTATATGCGCTCTTGGTTTTGCAGGCTGGGAAGCAGGAAAGTATCTTAATCCAGGAATGCTTGCAGACGCTAAAGATTGGCAGGAATTCCAATTGATTCCAATAATGATTGCGTCGATTGTTTCAATTTTTACGCTGTTTATAAACTTGTTTATGTTAGGCAGCGACACAACACTAAAATCGCGTAGTTTTGCGCTTTACGGTATTCCTCACGTAAAGCAGCAAGCTGGCATGCTTCTTGGCTCCCTTTTTGGAGCGATTTCAATAAGTTGCACAATCGCGCTTGCTTTGTGGTCTTTAGCGTACAGAAACTTTGGAATTGTGCCGGTTTTAGTAAGCGTAATTGCGGCTCCGCTTTACGTTGCAACAATCGTGTCTTTAAGCAAAATGCTTATTGAGCTTTTGGACACTATTTTAATAAACAAGCGTTCAAGAAACATTTTTTACTTTGTTATTTTCGTAGCGTATATGCTTTTTGTTGCGTCAATGAATACGCATAGCCCCTCGCAAATTGTAATTTCGCTAGGTACAAGTTTCTGCGCTGTGTCTGCTTTTACTCCATTAAGTGCGGCTATTGCTTTGCCTCTTGACGCCATCAATGGCAATTGGCTTGCGCTTGTTATTCGCTTCCTTATTTGCGTTGTGACGATTGCTGCTTGCTTTGCAATCTCTGTATTTTGCGCAAAATTAGAGCCTAAGCTACTTCGCGGTGAGCAAAAAACAGTTGTTAAAACTAAGGGAATCGGCTTCTTTGCAGCAGTTCCAGACAACATAGTTGGTGCTATTATTGCTCGAATTGTTAGCGTTATGAGAAGAGATATGCGTCAACTGTTTTTGCTTATTGCGCCGCTTTTTATGCTGGTAGTTGCAGGAGGAACTAGTTTTAATGCTAAAGGATTTGGTTCTATAGCACAGGACATAGGCGTTTCTGGATGGATGATATATGCTGCGACGCTTATGGGAATGGTTGTTGGAAACAATATTGCATACGATGGAACAGCTTTTACTATGCATGCGATTATTGGCGTAAAAGGTTTGCACGATCGTTTAGCGCACGCAATAGTTTGGTCCGTGATTTGCGCTGTGTACTTTGCAATTCTTGGAATAGGGGTTTACGCTTTCCTTTTCTTTGTAGCAAATGTCCAGCAAAATATGAATGCAGTTATGTTCCAAACTCTTTCTCCAATCGGAGTAGCTTTTGCTACCATAGGCATTGGCTTAATTTCTTCGTGCATTGCAATGTACCCTGTAGCGTCAATCGAAAAGCCATTCTCTAGGCCGCAAGGTTCTGCTGGCGGGCGAAGTTTTGCAGCTATCGGCTTTATGCTTCTTTCTGTAGTTTGCATTATTCCTTCGGTTGCGGCTGTGATTGCGTTTATTATTCTTGCGCCGCAACTGCTGTGGATTGCATGCATTCTGTTCGTAGTGAACGGCGCAATTGTGTTGGCTGTTGGCGTAATTATTGGCGGCAAAGTAATGGATAAGCGCATGATTCGTATTGTAGAAAACTTGCGCAGATTTGCGTCGATTACTGCTTGAGTATTAATGCGCACGTAAGATCTGCGATTTATGTGTGCAAGCGTATAGCTTATGTAGGCTTTATGTAGTTCTTATATAGTCTGCACGGCTTGTATAGTTATACAGAGTTGCAATTAATCGGTAAAACAGGCGGCGTGCGCATGCAAGACGATGAAAACGTTAAGAATCCAGATAATATAATCGAGATTCCAGAAGATGCTTTTACGTCTAAAGAATCAAGAGAAAAAGCTGGATTTACGTCTAGCTTAGGTGCGCAAAAGCCGCCAAAGTCACGTAATCGCGCTGTTGTGTGCTTAATCGCAGCTGCAAGCGTTGTATCACTAATGTGCGGATACATCCTGTTTGATAGCAAAGATCTTTTGCAAAATCGCGATTTTATTCAGTCGCGAATGGCAATTAAAAACAATAAATCTTTGCAAGAGTTAAGCAGTCCAAAACCTAAGAAAATAGCGCATTACGCGTCTTTAATAAAGCAATTAGATAAAAACAAGCCAGTTGACAAAGCTGCTGCGGAAAAGGTTTTGCAAACATTCCTTGAAAATCCCGCGCTTGGGCCAAATGCGGCGGCTGTTATAGCTGATGCAAACGGGAAGATTATTGCTGCAAAAAACGAAGATCTTGCTTTGCAACCAGCGTCTACAATGAAAACGCTTACAGCACTAGCTGCCTCGCATACTTTAGACATGGCTTCAACGCTAGATACACTGGTTTATGCAAGCTGCGACGAAGGTGGGAGTGTTGCGCGAATTGTTTTGCGCGGCGGCGGAGACATGCTGCTTGGGGCTGGGCAAAGCGACCCGAATCACGTAAACGGTAGAGCAGGTTTAGAAACTCTTGCAAATAAAACGGCTGCAGCTCTTAAAAAGCGGGGCGTTAAGATTGTTCAGTTTGCTGTTGACGATTCGCTATTTGGAGCAAAAAGATATCCTGAGCTTATTAACGAGAACGACGAAGAAGGTAGATTCTACGCTCCAACTTCGTCTGTTGCAGTAGATGAGGGGCGAAATCGCGATTTTGCGGCGTGGGTTTCGTACGGAAACGACGCGGACGATACCGACGATTATCCGCTTTTAGACAGGCATCCTGCTGTTAGTGCGGGTTTGATTTTTGCAAATTTGCTGCAAAAGTCTGGCATTGACGTTCGCGAATGGAAGAGTGATTCTGCAAAAATCGCTAAGGCGGCTAAGGTGTCTGGCGCAGATTCCATGTATGTTAGTTACAAAAAACCGCTTATTTCCGCCGATTTTAGCCCGATTGCGCGCGTTTGTTCTGCTCCGCTAAGCGAGATAATGGCGTATATGCTTAGGCATTCCGACAATTCCCTTGCAGAAGAGTTCGGGCGTTTAACTGCGCTCGCAATGCGCAAGCCGAATTCTCCAAAGGGTGCGACTTTGGCTGTGCAAGATGTTTTGCGTGATTTAGGTATTGATATAAACGGATTGCACATGTCGGATTGCTCGGGACTTTCGCCTAAATCAGCTGTTCGCGCGGTTACTTTGATTCAGGTTCAAGCGCAAAATCTTAAGGCGGGGCTTGGTGCTGCTGCGGCAGAAGGCTTGGCTTTGCCAGGCGTTTGGTGTACTTCTGCTAGAAAGCGTCTTGTTGATAAGTCGGCCGCTGGATTGATGCGTGTTAAAACTGGATTTTTGGGTGATGTTTCGTCTATGGTTGGCAACGTTTCTAGAAAGTCGGGAGGCGCGCTAACCTTTGCGGTTGTTGTTAATCCTCCTGGAGATGTTAACTACACTTATGTTGGCGTTAATAAGATGATGGCGGAGCTGACTAATCTTTAGTTGCTCGCGTCTTTGCTTGTTGTTGCGCGAGGGCTGGGTGTTTCTACGTTTGCGCGTTACAGCGCGCGAACGACATGGTCTGATGTTCCGGGTTTTGTACCATTTTTAGGTCAAATATGGTACAAAGTGCGGAAGTTTTTCCCGAGTTTGTACGTGATTTAGGCCAAAATTGGTACAAAGTGCGGAAAATCACTCGCGCGGATTAGACGCGTGTGAGGAAATCGTTATAGTCTGCGATTTTCTGCTTGCTTCATATCCTCCTGGAAGCGCAATCGGCTTTTGACCATGCCAGTTTGTTATTAACTCGTCGATTGATTCTATATGATTTGACGAAAAGCGTATTCCAGCAGCACTTAGCGCGCGAGCTATGATTCTCCGCCTAATCGAGATGTGGCTATTTGCTAGAGTCGCAAGTTTGATTTTGACTTTGCAATCCTCTTTTACAATCGCCTCTTTTTCTACAAGATTTACTTGCGAGTTTATGTAGTCTAGGTCGTCTTGAGCAAATTTTGCTCCTTTTGCAAGCAGCAAAGTCATATCTGAGTCAAAAAATCGCGAAATATACGGCATAAGTGTATGCCTGATTCTAGAGCGCAGCGGGTAGGATTTTGGCAGCTCAACATCGATTGGCGATGAATCGCCGTTTGTTGGATCGTCCCACCATTCAACGCCCAAATCCTTGCAAATCTGCGTGGTTTCAAGCCGCGTAAGATTAATCAGCGGCCGCGCAAATAGCACATTCTCCCTAACTGTAACGTCTTTCATTCCAGCCACGGCCTCCAAGCCAGCAGAATCGCGCAATCCCATTAAAACCGTTTCTGCTTGGTCGTTTGCTGTGTGTGCTAAAAGAACCGCCGACGCGCGCAAGTCTTTTGCAACTTCAATAATCGCAGCGTATCTAGCATCTCTGGCTGCGCTTTCTTCTCCCTTTTCGTTATCTTTAACTTGCACAGATTTAACAAATACAAGCGACTCGTCTACTCCAAGTTTTGCAACAGTTTTAGCAGCATTAAGCGCCACTTTGCTGGAGTCTTTTTGAAGATTATGATTTACGATTATTGCTGCGCATTGAATCCCTCTGCTTGCGCACACTTTTGATGCAAGCGCCGTTAGCGCAAGTGAATCGCGACCGCCAGAGCATGCGACCAACACAATAGGAGCGGATGGCAAAGTTGCATGCTCGCCGTGTTGCAAGAATTGCGGGTCTTGCACGTTTAACCCTATGTTATTAAAGCAACGTTTTACTTGGCCGATTCCTTTGCGCCAACAAGATGAGTACACCATGCTTATAGTCTAAATCCTAATGTGTAAGTTGTAACATGTCCGTCATTCTCTTATGCAATTATAGTTAGCATGCAAGTTGCAGATATAAGAGATGATATTGATTACGAATTAATCAGCCACGAAGAGCTTATGAAGCGCATTCGCGAGGTTGCTACTCAAGTTAGCAAAGACTACAAAAACCGCGATATTTTGCTTGTTGCAGTGCTTAAAGGCGCTGTAAACACGCTTGCTGTTTTCTCGCAGGAGCTTAGCCTTAACGCGCCGATGGACTTTATGAGTCTTTCTAGCTACGGCAGTGGCACTAAGACCAGCGGCCAGATTACGGTTCGCGAGGACTTAACTACAGATGTTCGCGGTCGAGATGTGCTGATCGTAGAAGATATTGTTGATTCTGGCAAGACTTTGGACTGGCTTGTTAGGGAGCTTAAGGGCAGGGGAGCTGCAAGTGTAAAGGTGTTTGCGCTTTTAACAAAGCCAGCTCGCCGAGAAGTGGAAGTAGATATTGCGTACACTGGTTTTGAGATTCCAGACGCGTTTGTAGTCGGTTTTGGCATGGACTACGACGAAAAGTACAGAAATCTTAATTCTATTGCGGTTCTTAAGCCTTCTGTATATGAGTCTTGATTGGTTCTTTATTAGCGGTCTTGATTAGATGGTTGCAATTGAGTAATCTTGATTGATTACATGCTATTTATTTAGCGATTAATTACAGCGATTAATTACAGCGATTAATTAAAGGGATTAATTCAAGCGATTAATTACAGCGATTACAGCGATTACGCTTTGGTTGCTTGCGATTAGTGATTACGTGTTTAGACGAGTGTTGTTAGTTAGAATCCTGAAAGGAGTCTGATTGTATGGGCGCTTCTCCAATGTCGCCTCGCGGACCTATGGGTGGACCTATGAAAAGTCCTATGGGAGGAAACGGCAACAATCCGTTCTTGCCTCCTAATTTCGGAAACAATTCAAATAAGAATAAGAACAAGAATCGTAATAAGAATAATGGAAATCAGAATAACGCCAATCCAAAGGATGGCAATAATTCCGATTCCAATCGTAAATTCTTTAAGTCGCCTTGGACTTGGATTGTTATTTTAGTTTTGCTTTCTGTAGCTGCATTCCAAATGTTTGTGCATAATGGTTCGCAAACAATCGACACTCAAGACGGATTAGAGTTGCTCGATAATCGTAGTGCAAATTACGTTGAGGTTATAGACAATAAGCAGCTTGTTAAGCTTACTCTAAACAATAAGTACGTTAAGTCAGATAAGCGAGATAAGCAAAAGCACGATTACGGAAAAGACGTTCAGTTCTACTACACGATTGCTCAAAGCAAGACAGTTGTGCAAAAGATTCAAAAGGCTAAGCCAGCAAACGGTTGGACTGTTAGCATACAAACTTCTAGCTTTTTCTCGTACTTGATTACGTCTATGCTGCCGATTTTGATTCTGCTTGGACTTGTTTGGTTTATGTTTGGCAGAATGGCAAGCGCAGGCGGCGGAATGCTTGGCATGGGTGGCGGCCGCGGCCGTGGAAAGCTTTTGGAAGGTCAGACTCCTAAAACTAAGTTCGCGGATGTTGCAGGAGAGCAGTCTGCTGTAGAAGAAGTTGAGGAGATTAAGGAATTCCTTAAGGATCCTTCTCGATACAAGGCTTTGGGCGCGCGCATTCCGCGTGGCGTGCTGCTTTATGGCCCTCCAGGAACTGGTAAAACTCTTCTTGCGCGTGCTATTGCAGGCGAAGCTGGCGTTCCGTTCTACGCAATGGCTGGTTCGGACTTTGTTGAGATGTTCGTTGGTCTTGGCGCGTCTCGCGTGCGCGAGCTGTTTGATGAAGCTAAGAAGAACGCTCCAGCAATCATCTTTATTGACGAGATTGACGCTGTTGGACGCCGCCGCGGAAGTGGCATGACTGGCGGCCACGATGAGCGTGAGCAAACTCTTAATCAGCTGCTTGTAGAGATGGATGGCTTTGATAACGACACTAATTTGATTATTATTGCCGCTACAAACCGACCAGATGTACTTGATTCTGCGCTTTTGCGCCCAGGGCGATTTGATCGCCAGGTGGCTGTGGAAGCTCCAGATTTGGAAGGCCGCGAGGCAATTCTTAAGGTTCACGCTAAGGGCAAGCCTTTTGTTCCAGACGTGGATCTTCATATGGTTGCTGTTCGAACTCCTGGATTTACAGGCGCAGATTTGGCTAATGTGCTTAACGAGGCGGCTTTGCTTTGCGCTCGCTCTGGCGCTCAGCTTATTGACAATCGCGCTATTGACGAGGCTATTGACCGCGTTCAGGCTGGCCCTAGAAAGAAGTCTAAGGGCATGGCTTTGGATGAGTTGCGTAACACGGCTTATCACGAAGGTGGTCACGCGCTTGTTGCTGCGGCCTTGCATCACACGGATCCTGTTACTAAGGTTACGATTTTGCCTCGCGGCCGCGCTCTTGGATACACGGCGGTTATGCCAACTAGCGACCGCTATTCTCAGTCGCGAAATCAGCTGCTTGATCAAATGGCGTATGCTATGGGCGGCCGCACTGCGGAAGAGGTTGTGTTCCACGATCCAACTACTGGCGCTTCTAACGACATTGAGAAGGCTACAGCAATCGCTCGCAAGATGGTTGTTGAATATGGCTTCTCGTCTAAGCTTGGTGCCGTAAAGTGGATGGATGCAGATCAGGATTCTTCTGGTTCTTTGGATTCTTTGCAATCGCGTAAGTTCTCTAATAAGACTGCGGAAGTGATTGACGAAGAGGTTCATAAGCTTATTGAAACGGCTCATACCGAGGCTTGGCAGATTATTAACAATAATCGCGATATTCTGGATGAGCTTGTTAGCAAGCTTCTTGTTAAGGAGACTCTTAACGAGAAGGAACTTGAGCAGATCTTCTCTAAGATTCGTAAGGCGCCAGAGCGCGATTTGTGGCTTTCTAATGCGGATCGCCCAGATTCGCCGCTTCCTCCTGTAGAAATTCCAGAAAGCTTAAAGAGGAATGTTTCAGATGCGCGTTTAGAGAAGAGTACTAAGGATTCGGATTCTAAGGCGGATTCTAAGGCGGATGCTGCAGCTGATTCTGCAGTGCAAAAGTCGCAAGCAACCGCAGAAGTGCAAGCAATCGCAGAAGTGCAAGAATCGCACGAGTCTTCCTATAACTCAAATATCGCAAATACTACAAATGCCCTAAATAGTCCAATGCAAACAACCACAGTGATCTCTATGCAAGGCAAAAAAAGCGATTCAACAATGCACGCAATGCTAAACGTATTAAGCGGACTTGAGTATAAAGATTCGCATAGCGTAACTCAAGTTGAAGGCGTTTCGGCGCTTTACCAGGCAAGCAATGCAAACGGTGAAGATTTTTGCGCGGTTGTAGTGGCGTCTACAACAATGAGCAATCAGGAATTTGCGCAAAGAATCGAGCAAATGCAGCGCGATCAGAATTCTGCCGATTCTGGCGATTCTGCAAACTCTTTGGATTTGCGATTAAACGTTGTTGGAACAAGAGAATACGGCTTAGACAGTGCGTCTACAAAGTCAATGGATTCTAGCAATCCTTTGCACTTAAGCGCCGCGCAATTGGAGCCGTGGATGCAAGTTGAGCCAGATGCTGCAATTGATGGAGAGCCAGTCTCTTACAAACTTGCGCTTTTGCAAGATGCTTCGCAAGTTGGCATTTATTCTGAGCGCTGGATTATTGGGGAGTGCTGATGAAAGCTTATCGTACGCCTTGGTGGTATTTTGCGCTTGGACTATTGTTTGGATTTGTATTCGGCGCGTTTTTGGTGTCGGTTACAGAATCGAGCGCAATATCGCTTTCGGGCGCTCCTTGGATTGTTTTGGCTGTTATGATAATCGGCGGAATAGTAACGTTTGTTCTTGCTTGGCAAACGCATCAATACGCTACTTCTAAGCCAAAAGATCGCAAGCCTTTTAACATGCAAATGGCAGTCTCGGCACTCATGCTTGCAAAATCGCTTGGAATGGCTGGCGCTATTTTAACGGGCTGGTATGCAGGTCAGATTTTTGTTTGCTGGCCGCATGCGGATATTCCGCTTTATTCCAACGTTATTCGCGAATGCGTTATTGCTGGAATTGTGTGCATTATAGACATGATTATTGGCATTGTTGGAGAATGGATGTGTCAGATTCCTCCGGAAGATGGAGCGGATGCTGCTGGCGATTCTTCGGATCGAGCGCAGAAAGCGGCGGCGGTTTAATGGCGTTTAGCTGCGATTAATGTAGAAAATGGCAACTAACGGCGCTTAGTGGCAATCAAAATAGCAATCAAAATAGCAACTAAAATAGCGGTTTAACAATTTTAAGAAAGGTATTACTTTGGCTGAATTTATTTACCAAATGATTAAGGCACGCAAGTCTTACGGAGATCGCGTAATTCTAGACGACGTTACCTTAAGCTTCTTGCCGGGCGCAAAAATTGGCGTTGTTGGCCCTAATGGCATGGGTAAATCAACGTTGCTAAAGATTATGGCTGGATTGGAAAATGTTTCAAACGGCGAAGCTTCGATTACTCCAGGCTACACCGTTGGCATTTTGCAGCAGGAGCCGCCGCTGGATGAGACTAAAACCGTTGGCGAAAACATTAAGATGGCTTTTGGTGAGATTGCTCAAAAGGTTGATCGATTCAACAAAATCGGCGAAGAGATGGCAAATCCAGATGCCGACTTTGATGCATTGATGGAAGAAATGGGCAAGCTGCAAACGGAGATTGATGCAGCTAACGGTTGGGATTTGGATTCTCAGCTTGAGCAGGCGATGGACGCTTTGCAATGCCCAGACCCAGATTCGCCTGTTTCTGTGTGCTCGGGTGGTGAAAGACGACGAGTTGCATTGTGCAAGCTTCTGCTTGAAGCCCCAGATTTGCTTCTGCTTGACGAGCCTACAAACCACTTGGATGCGGAGTCAATTCTTTGGCTGGAACAGTTCTTGCACAAGTACGAAGGCGCTGTTATTGCTGTGACTCACGATCGCTACTTTATGGATAACGTTGCAGAGTGGATTTGCGAGGTGGATCGCGGTCAGCTTTACCCATACAAGGGCAATTACACCACTTACTTGGAGACCAAGGCCAAGCGTATGGAGATTCAGGGCGCTAAAGATGCAAAGCTTGCTAAGCGCTTAAAGAATGAGCTTGACTGGGTGCGCAGCTCGCCAAAGGCTCGCCAGGCCAAGAATAAGGCTCGTTTGGAGCGTTACGACCAAATGGAGCAAGAGGCACGCAATTCCAAGAAGCTTGATTTTTCGGAGATTCAAATTCCAGCAGGCCCACGCTTGGGATCGCAAGTTTTGGAAGCGAAACATATTCACAAGGCTTTTGGAGATCGCGTGTTAATCGACGACTTGTCGTTTACGTTGCCTCGTAACGGCATTGTTGGCGTGATTGGCCCGAATGGCGTTGGTAAGTCTACGCTTTTCAAGACGATTGTTGGTTTGGAGCCACTTTCTGGCGGCGAGCTTACTGTTGGAGACACTGTAAAGATTTCGTACGTAGATCAAAATCGCGCAGGCTTGGATCCAAATAAGAATCTGTGGGAAGCTGTTTCTGGTGGACTTGATTTTATTGAGGTTGCAGGCGTTGAGATTCCTACTCGCGCATACGTTGCAAGCTTTGGTTTTAAGGGTTCGGATCAGCAAAAGCTTACGGGTGTGCTTTCTGGCGGCGAGCGTAACCGCTTGAATTTGGCTTTGACTCTTAAGCAGGGCGGCAACTTGCTGCTGCTTGATGAGCCTACTAACGATTTAGATGTTGAGACCTTGGAAAGCTTAGAGAACGCTTTGCTTGACTTCCCAGGATGCGCTGTGGTTGTTTCGCACGATCGCTGGTTCTTAGACCGCGTTGCAACGCATATTCTTGCTTGGGAAGGCACAGACGAGAATCCTGCAAATTGGTACTGGTTTGAAGGTAACTTCCAAGCGTACGAGGAAAACAAGATTGCGCGCCTTGGTGAGGAAGCTGCTCGCCCGCATCGCTTGCACAGAAAGCTTACGCGTTAGAAGTTGTGGGTTGTTGCGGCTGGTGGCTAATCGCAAGCTGTTGGTGGCAAGTCGTTAGTCGCTGGTCGCAAGCTTCTACTCGCAAGTCGTATAAATCGTGTAAATCGCCTAAATCACCTTGTAAAACGCTAAAGCAAATATCTTAAACGGTAGTCGCGCTAAAATCGTGTATTGAGCTAAAAAAGGAGTGCAAATGCCAATACTAGATAAAAATGATTCTGCTAAAGTTAAGGAATACGAGGACTTTGTAAAAAATTCTCCGTACACTAATGCAATGCAAGACATGGCATGGGCAAAGGTTAAAAACAACTGGTCTAGCGAATACGTTTATCTGGAAGAAAACGGCAAGATTACTGCTGCAGTCTCTATTCTTGGCATTAAGGCTGTAGACGATAAAACGCTGTTTTACGCTCCTAGAGGCCCAGTTTGCGACTTTTACGACGTTGAAACCACTAAAAAGCTAATCAACGAAGCAAAGCCACTTTTTGAAAAGTACAACGCGTTTTTGCTTAGAATGGACCCTTGCGTTCAAACCGACGAGGCTCTTATAGAAAAGTACAGGGCAGCTGGCTACACGTTTAGAGGACAAGGATTCCACCCTAAGTCTTACTCCAACCCGCTTCACGAGATTATGCTTAAGGTTGAAGGCAAAACCGAAGAAGAGCTTATGGCTGGTTTTAGCACGCTTACAAGAAGGCATATTCGTGCGGGCATTAAGGCTGGTGTTGTAACTCGCTGGAGTAGGTCGGAAGAAGACTTGAAAACCTTCTACGAGCTTACAAAGATTATGGCCAACAGGCACGGCATTAAATATAGGCCATTTGAATACTTTGAGCGCTTGCTTGCTGCATACCCGCAGATTGAGATTTGCACTTGCGAGTACGAAGGCGAGCCAGTTGCAAGCATGCTTTCGTTCCCATATAAAGACACTTTGTGGTACATTTACGGCGCAACTCAGACTATGCACGGAAAGGTTGCTCCAGGCTATACGTGCATTTGGAATTTGATTCTGCGCACTAAGGAGCTTGGCTTAAAGTGGTTCAATATGGGCGGAACTTATTCGCTTAGCATGGACGAAGGCCTTTACTTCTTTAAGAACGGTTTTTGCAGAGCGAATGATCCGTTTACTTGGATTGGCGAGTTAGACGTTGTTGTTGACCAAGACGCTTACAAGAAGTTTGTTGGCAGGTGGGATGATTTGCCAGAGGCTAAGAGTGATGCGGATAAGGCAGATGCTGCGTCTGCAGGTGAGGCTGCAGGTGAGTCTGCTAAGGCAGAGTAGTATTTAACTCCTAAAGCTCTAATAGCTTTTAATGGCGCTTTTGCGACTAGTTGCATGTTTTGTGTGGCTAGTCGCTTTTGTTTTTCCCACGAGTCTTTCCGCTTTTTGTACGTGTTTTAGGTCGAATTTGGTACAAAGTGCGTCAATATCGCTCGCGCGGATTAGCCGCGCTCACGTCTTCGCCGCGCAGAAGCAGTGCTTCTGCCTTGAGCGGCTCAGCGAATCGAGGTGACTTCTCGCGCTACGCTTTAAGCTCGAAGTCGTCGATTCGCTGCTTTTTGTATGTGTTTTAGGTCGAATTTGGTACAAAGTGCGTTAATCACACAAAATTCATCATACGAATTAATCTTAAATTGTATAAAACAATTAGTAAAATATGCCTTGCATAGTTATATGGATTTTGCGGTCTGGTTGGCGTATTAATCCAAAGAAAAAGATAATGGAGTAAGAGTATGTCTAAGAAGATTCGTGTAGTTAAGCACTATTCTGGCGTTTATTCTGGTGTTGGGGCTGATTCTCAGCCAGTTCTTTCAAAGAGTGTTTGCGCTGCAATGCTAGCTGGCGCAATGGTGCTTGGGGGGGGGTATTCGTTTCCTCACCTGCCTATGCTGATGGTTATGTAGACGGCACTGGCAACAACATTTATTACGGTTATAAAACAGACGCAAGTTATACAGAAGCTCGTTTCCACATAGAAGTGGATTATTACGATACTCTTGATCACGCCATAGACGGTGGTACTGAAGGAAAAGATCCTCTAGGCAAGTTTGTTCGCGTTCATTATCTTTCTAATTGCAAGAAAGAAGGCGGCACAGCTGACGACTGGCGATTCCGTCCAATGTGGTGGTTTGGCGTTCCAAAAGGTTTGCAGAACGTGCAAAATATTACGTATACGCGCGTTGAAAAAATGACTAATGTGCGCGGTAATCAGCAGTTTGTGCCAGCAGGTTCATCGCAGTTTACGTTTACAGATACAAACGGTTACGGCGTTGCGTCTAAGAAAACATATCCTACTCCAAAGCAGTGGAAAGGCATCTCCAACTTCTACTTTGATGAACAAAATGTGCTTGCAAGTAAGGGGTGGAAGCAGCTGCTTGGTCTTAATGGCGGAAAGTACGATAACACTGGAAATACTGAGAGTCAGTGGGGTGATTATCAGAAGGAAACCGACGGCTTACAGGGCATTTTTGTAGACTGGGAGTCTGCAGGGCAGCGCTTCTACGATATGACTTACGTTGGCGAGATGACTAAGGCAGCTTGGGAGAATCGCGACGCGAATCCGCTTCGTTTTGCTGCTGGCGTGTATCGTTTTGCTGGAAATTGGCACTATGCGGTTGGTCAAAAGCACAATACTCCAAAGATTGCGGATTATTTGAAGCTTGCGTATCCAGCTGTGACTAAGGTGAAGGATACCGAAAAGCTCACTGGTGACGAACAGACAGCTGTTAAAGAAAAAATTGAAAAAGCAAACGCAAACACAAAGTATTACTCGGATTTGGTAGAAAAAGTAGAAGTATCCGAAAAGGGTGTGGCTACTATCACCTTCAAAGATAATACGACTCGCACTATGCCAGCTAGCTTGCTTGTAACAAAAGACGAGACTGATAAAGATAAGTACAAGCCAACTTTGCCAACTCGCACTCCTGTAGTTAATTTGAATAAGCTCACGCCTGACGAAAAAACTAAAATTCGTCAAGCGATTATTGATGCCAATGGTAAGGAAACTCCAAACGATTTCTTGAAGCATATTAAGAAAGATAGCACTGGTGGCTACGATTTTAAGGTTGCGGATAATGGTGATGTAAGTGTTGAATACCAAGATGGCTCAAAGATTACAATCCCTGCGTCTGAGCTTGTGTTCCAAGGGCCAAAGATCTCCGACTGGGCGCCTTACGTTGTGCCTGATCCAATTGAGGTTGAGAATCTTTCTAGTTTAACGGAACAAGAAAAAACGCAGATTGTCAATGCTTTTGATGCAGCCAACACTGGTATTACGCCGTATGATGAGGCAAAGAACAAGAATGCCGATAAGAAGGCTCCTGTTACGGTTGATTCTAATACGGGCGATGCAACAATCACGTGGGCAGATGGCTCAACAACCACTATTGCCGCGTGGCAATTCCTTAAGGAAAGGCCAAAGACTACGCCATCTCCAGAGCCTCCTGCTCCAACTCCTACCGCCGAAAAAGAGTTCATTGTTGAAGCTCCTAAGACGCAGTTAAATGTTAATTTTGATCCGTTTAATGCATCACAAAAAGACATAACTGATAATCAGACGCAGCTTAATGCACTTAAAGATGCGATTAAAAAGTGCGCGGCAAAAGATGCAAAGGACAACAATACCTCTGTCACAATCAAAGATGTTGAATTTAAGATAGTAGAGGGTAAGGGTGTAGTAGTATTCCACGCTGACGACTACAAAGACGCTACCTATCCAATGAGCGTATTCCTTAAGCAGAAAGCTAATAAGCAAACCCCGACTCCAGATACCACTTTGCATCATCCAGGTCAGATGACTGCATATAATTATTATGTAGATCCAGTTGAAGTAGATAACGTTAATTCTCCTTCGCCACAAGATCAGATTGCGGCGTTTAAGAAGTTTATACAAAAAAACTATACTAACGTAAACGAAAGTGAGTTGGCTGCTGGCCTATATTCACTTAAGGAAAATAATACGCCTGTATCAGGTGTGACCAATATGCAACGATATGTTCTGGGCCAAAATAATGGTGCAGGAGTTGTATCGTTTAGCCTTAATGCGGACGGAACCATAGCTGTTCAAGGTTTTGAAACTGGTGAGAATAGTTCGAGGAAACTGTTTGATGTGCCTTTAACAGATTTGTATGTTAAAAAGAACAGCCCTCAACCTCAAAAAGACAACACGATTGAGGATTTGAAGAAGCAAGCGAAAGCTTTGCTTACACAGAAGCGTGATACTGACAAGTTAAGCAACAACGACCTCACGCGAGCAGGTATCAAAGATGCTGATCAGCTCAATAATGACAAGATTGACGGCATGAGTGAAAAGGATCTTCGCGATCTTATTCGCAAGCTTACTGATGCCAAGAAGGCTGATTATAAGTACAATACAAATCCTTACGAGGTAAGTGATCCAACTGCGCAACAGAATGATAATGATTTCCAAGCTGCAGTTAAGCAATTCCTGAAAGCCAATTATGATGATAGTAGCGCAACCGAGAAGATTGATAATCTTACTTTCACTGCAAACACTGCAACGCTAACAGGTAAGGGCTGGACGCCAAAAGCTGGTACTTCCTGCTTGGAGCTTAAGTCCGATTCTGCAACGTATGGCATTACTACTGTTTCTATTAATGGTGATGGCAAGAGTGTCGACTTTAAGAATGGTGATACTGTTCTGTTCACCGTGCCTGCAGACAAGCTCTACAAGAAGAAGGACGCGACACCTACGCCAAATCCAAATCCTGATGAGAATAAACTCAAAGAGATGAAGAAGCAGGCGAAGGAGATGATTGAGCGCAATCCAAACCTTACTGATGAGCAGAAGAAGCAGTACGAGAAGCAAGTTGAGGATGCTACGGATGAAAGTGGTGTCAAGAAAGCTTTGAGTGATGCTAATAATAAGGGCAAAGAGAATGCAAAATCTACTGACCCTAATACTAAGAAGACCATAACCGACAACAAGGGTGGTAATAACGCCAAGGAGAAGAAGGAAAAGGAGGAGCGCGAGAAGGATAAAAAGGATAAGGAAAACCAGCAGCTTCAAACCGATAAAACGAATGCTTCTAATGAGATTGACAAGCTCAATAATCTGAGTGATGAAGAGAAAAAGGCTCTCAAGAAAGAGATTAATGGTGGGGGAACGTCAGGAGATCCACAAGGCGCAACAACACCTGAAGCCGTAAAGAAGATTCTCGACAAGGCTAAGGCTATTGATGGTGCTAAGGGTGCGTTGAAGGACGGCGCGCTTCCGTTCCTTGATCATGGTACGGGTGCTGAGGGTAAAACCGATACAACCCATGCCGACGATGCTGCTCTTAACGAGCTGCTCGGAGGAACTCCTGCTAAGGATCAAACGCTCACCGATTTGGAGACCGCTCTAAAGGCTACTGACGCTACAGCTGATAGTATCAACAAGGCTCTTGACGCAGCCAAGCGCCAGAATGCGATTAACGAAGAAAATGCTAAGAATGCTGGTATTGCGAAGCTTGATGCGCTTTTGCAGCAGCTGACCGACGCTGAAAATGGCTTGAATGAGACTCAGAAAGAAGCTGTTAAGCAGAAGGTTGAAGCTGCCAAGACTGCAATCAACGGTGCTAAGACTTCTATAAAAGATGCTAAGAAGCCTTCTGACATCAAGACTGCTGTTGATGGCGTGAAGATTGATGATGCGCTTAAAGAAATCAACACTCAGGTGACTAACGCGCAGAAGACAAATGCTAGTGATCCAAGTCAAACACAAAATGGAAAACTTGACGAGGAAAAGCAGAAGGCCAAAGAGCGGGTCAATGCTACTAATTTGTCTCAGGAAGAAAAGGACAAGTTCAATAAACAGATTGACGATAGTAAAAAGTCTGGCGACCCAACTGCTATTGCAAACCGCGCAGAAAAGGCCCAAAAGATTGAGGATGCTCTAAAGAAGATTGATGAGTTCAAGCATCTTAATGATAAGCAGAAGGAAGCTTTCAAGAAGATTATTGAAGATACTGATGCTGGTAATCACAAGGATGATGATGGCAATGACACTGGTGTTGACGACATTGACGATGCGCTCGCTAACGCTGCAAACACCGATAATGCTATGGCTCGTCTTGAAGACTTGAAGGTTATTGCGGATAAGTTTGCTAAGAGCGACAAGTATAAGGGTCTGCAAGACGGCGATGACAAAAAGAAAGCATTTGATGATGCTGCCACTGCCGCTGGTGCCGTGCTAGACAGAGATAAGGGCGATGCTAAGGGCGCTGCTGAAGTAAACGATATCTACGCGGATCTTCTTAAAGCAATGCAAGCGCTTGACAACACTGTTAAGGGTGCAGGCGTTAAGACAGATGCTCTTGCTGCGGAGATTGGCTCTGATAAGGGCTTGAAGCCAAGTGAAACTGATCCTAAGACTCCAGGCGATTCTGTTTATACCACTGCTTCTGCAGATAAGAAAAAAGCATTTGATGACGCTTTGACTGCCGCTGAGCAAGCTTTGAAGACTGCAAACGACGATAATGCAAATTATAAGAAGGAAGGTGCCACGCCGCGAACTCCTGAACAGGAAGCAAAAGCTCAGAAGGCTGTTGATGAAGCTCTAGACAAGCTTATTAAGGCTCGCCTTGCTTTGGATGGCGTTAACACCAAGCCTCTTGAGCAACAAATCGCTAAAGATGCGGATATTAAGAAGTCTGTAGAGTACACTAAGGCTTCTGATTCTAAGAAGAAGGCGTATGACGATGCTCTTGATGCTGCTCAGAAGATTATAGATAAGCTAACTGGTAAGAAGGATGCTAGCGCAGACGATCATCTTGACACCAAGGAGAATAAGCAGAAGGCTTTGGATGCAGCGCTTAAGGCGTTGAGCGATGCGGCTGAGGCTCTTGACGGCAAGGATACAACTCCAGTTCCTCCAAGCGATGATGACAATCCTGGCTCTGGTTCGGAATCGGATTCTGGCTCTGGCACTTCCACAAGCACGGGCGGTGGCGTCAATAAGCAGAATTTGATTAATCAGATTAATACCACCGAAAATCCAGGTGGTGCTAATTCAGGCTCTGGTGCTGCTGGCACAAATCCAAGCGCACCAGGTGCAGGTGCGCAAGGCGCTGGTATGGGTGCTGTAACTCCAGGCTCAGGCGCTGGTGCTGCTGGCACTGGCGCTGCGGGCGCAGCCAGTGCAGGTGTTGACAACAAGGCTGTAAACAACGCTGTAGAAAACGCTCCAGAAGTTAAGCAAGCGGATGCTGCTGTTAAGCAAGCTGCTGCTACGCTAGACGAAGCCTTGGCACAAGCTAAGCGTGTTGCTGCAGATCCGCATGCAACGCAAGCGCAAGTTGACGCTGCGGCAGCTAAGCTTGCGGATGCACGTAAGGCGCTTGCGGATGCTCAAGCCAATGCAGCAAAAGTGCGTGCAGCTGTTCGCAGCCGCGTTATAAAGGGCATGCGTTCTCGCGGAAATGCAGGCATTGCGACTGGTGCAAACGTTGCGACTACTGGATTGATTGCAACTATGATTGCAGCAATCGGCGGAGCATTTGCAACTCGTCGCATGCGCACAAAGCACGCTAATCGCGATTAATGCTTGGCTGTAAGCTATTTAGCTTGACTGATGTTTTACTGATAGCTGATTAGCTTTGCTAGTGCTTATAGCAATACTCATAAGCCTCGTTTGGTCTTTTGCCGAGCGAGGCTTATGTCTTACCGAAAATGTTGCTCTAATCTGCGTGTTGAGCAACAAAATGCGGAAATGTCGCTTGCGCGGATTAGCCGCGCTCACGTCTTCGCAGCGCAGAAGCAGTGCTTCTGCCTTGAGCTGCTCAGCGCTCCGAATTACCTTTTCGCGCTACGCTTTAAGCGAAAAGGCAGGTCGTCGCGCATAGCGCAACAGTTTTGTGTGGGGCGTGTGCTAGTCTCGGTTAGTTCATGACTTTTTATCGATTCGTCAATCGAATTGTTCAATCATAAAATACGAAAGGCTATTGTGCCACATACTCATTATGATGCGTTTGGTAAAACGCAAGGCTCTAAGAAAACTGCTGCTAGAAAATCGAATAGTAAAAAATCCGCTGTAAGTCAAAAAGATAATAAGAATTTTTCTAAAAAAGGCTATAAGTCCAAAGAAAATCCATTTGAATATAGAAGAAATCGTAAGAATAACGATTTTAACGCGCGTAAGAACCGCAATCGTAAGGCAGATAAAGCTAGAAGTCGCGCTAGAGAAAAAGCTTTGCAATACGAAGAGATGGCAATTCAAGAAGCTGAACAGGACTTTGGAGAGAAGGACTTTAGTTCTAAGGACTTTAGCAAGCGTGATTTTGATAAGCGCGACTTTAAGAATCGTCGTATAAATAATCGTAATCAAAATAAGCAAAATTCATATAAGCAAAATCAAGAAGTCGAAAAAAACTCCGTAATGATTCCAGATACAGCTGTGGAATCACGCGAAAACTACAGCGATGACGTGACTTTTGCGCAGCTAGGAGTTCCGCAGCCTTTGGTGGAAGTTTTGCGCGCAGACTGCAAAACCACGGCTTTTCCAATACAGCAAGCGACTTTGCCAGACTCTTTGCAAGGCGCGAATATTCTAGGACGCGGACGAACGGGAAGTGGCAAGACGCTCGCATTTTCTATTCCGCTTGTTGCACGATTGGCAGAAAACTTTGTTGATTTAATCAACTCGGGTCGAGCTTCTAGAAAAAACAAGAATCGCAAAGAAGACGATGTTCCAGCGCCTCACGCAATGATTTTGGCGCCGACTCGCGAGCTGGTGCATCAAATAGACGACGTAATCGCGCCTCTAGCGTCTGCTTACGGCATGAAAACTGTAACTGTTTATGGCGGCGTGCGTTACAAGCAGCAAATGGCGCTTCTTAAGCAGGGAGCGCAAATCGTAGTGGCTTGCCCAGGGCGATTAGAGGATTTGCTGCGTCAAGGCGCTTTAACGCTCGAAAAAGTGATGGTAAGTGTTTTGGATGAGGCCGACGAAATGGCGGATATGGGATTTTTGCCAGCCGTTACGCGCTTGCTTGAGCAGACTGATCCAAACGGTCAGCGCATGCTGTTTTCTGCTACTTTAGATAAGCAAGTTGCGACTATAGTAAATCGCTTTTTGCCAAATGCGCTTGTTCACGCTGTTGATGACGCGGATTCGCAAGTAGACACAATGACACATTACGTTTTTGGCGTTTCTGCGGCAGATAAGTACGAAGTTTTGAGAAAGCTGGCTTCGGGCAAAAAACGCTCAATATTCTTTACGCGCACAAAGTATCAAGCCAAGAATATGGCAAAGAAGTTTGTGCAACAGGGGATTCCTGCAGTTGATTTGCAAGGAAACTTGTCTCAAAATCAACGCGATAGGCATATGAGCGTTTTTGCTAGTGGAGACGTGCGTGTGCTAGTGGCTACGGATGTTGCTGCGCGAGGCATTGATATTAGCGATGTGGCGCTTGTTGTGCAAACGGAGCCACCAGAGGATCCAAAGTCGTTCTTGCATAGGTCGGGGCGTACTGCGCGCGCAGGCGAGTCGGGCAATGTTGTGACTCTTGTGTTGCCTAATCAAAAGCGAATGGCTCACACTATGTTGAGGCGTGCTGGCATTAATGCTAAAGCGCAAGACGTTAAGCCAGAGTCGCCGATTTTGCAAGAGATTGTTGGCGATTTGGCGGATTTGCAAGAGGGCTGGAGTATGCCAGAGCCAGAGCAGCCAAAGCGCAAAGGCCGGGGTAGAGGCCGAGGCAGAGGTAGAGGACGCGGACGTTCGCATGATTCGCGCAGTTCGCGTGACTCGCATAGTTCGCAACGTCACGCATAATTTTCCGCTTTTTGTACGTGATTTAGGTCAAATTTGGTACAAAGTGCGTCAATTTTTTCCGCTTTTTGTTGTTCAACACGCCGTAAATTGCTACAAAAAGCGGAGTTGTTTTCCTGAGAATGTACGTGATTTAGGTCAAATTTGGTACAAAAAGCGTCGGCTAACTAACTAAGTGCCGACTAACTGCGTTACTTGCTTTGACCTTTGCCGAATGCGCGCAAGCGAATACCATTCCAATCTTCGCTAACTGTTAAAGGCGTTGCGGCGTTCATTCCAGCAGTCATTGCTGCTGCTTGAACAGTGCTAGAGCTTGGAGAACCAGCACGCCCTGGCTTAGGTGTTAAAACCCACATAGGCGCGTTGCTGTTCAACATGTTTGTTGCATCCATAATGGTGTCTGCTAGCTCGTCTTCGTCGTCGCCGTCTCGCCACCAAATAATCACTCCGTCAACAGTGGAGCTGTAATCTTCGTCAACAAGTTCTTCGCCAGTCAATTCTTCGATATTGCTGCAAATCGCATCGTCAACGTCATCGTCCCACAGCCACTGCTGTACGATGTCTCCAGGTTGGAATCCAAATTCTTCTGCATGTTGAAAAGCTGTCTGTTCCACGTGACTCAATATATCAAAGCGTCAAGAATTTGCGCGACTCGCCCTAGCCGCGCGCACGGCACGCTGAGACACGCCTGGAAAATCGCCAGAAACCACAAAATCACTATATATAGTTTGTTATTTATGTAAGTTGCCCTAGATATTGTGCATGCAATGGGTTATAGTAGAGCAAGTTGTTGCGAATCATAAGTCGATTTGCGATGCAAAATACACGGTAGATTGAGAAAGGTCTGTAGAATGCAGGTCTCTGATATGACTTTAGAAGATGCCACTTTGCAAGATGAAGAAGCCGTCACTTTGGGTGATTTTAATGTAGCTTCAAACGACTCTTCTAAGAAGTCTCGCGTGCAAGTCGAAAAGCGCGATGGTCGCGTTGTTGACTTCGATCAGATGAACATAATAATGGCCATTAAAGCTGCGTTTAAGGATTTGCGCAAAGAAGTTGGCCCGCAAGAAGAGCAGATGATTCGCGATATTACGGATCATATTGAGGCCGAGATTCAAGACCGTTACAATGGCCCTGCAAAAATCGAAGATATTCAGACTCTTGTTGAGCATGGTCTTATTGAAAATCACCTTTACGAGGTTGCGCGTTGCTACACAAGCTACCGCCTAAACCGAGATATCGACCGCGCTAAGGCAACCGACATTAACGAAGCTGTGAATCGCCTTGTAAACCGAGACGAGTCGCTTGTGCGCGAAAATGCTAACAAGGATTCCAACGTTTACGCTACTCAGCGCGATCTTCTTGCAGGCGCTGTTTCTAAGGCTTCCGCGTTTTCTATGCTTCCTCACGCGGTTTCTAACGCGCATATGAAGGGCGATATTCACTTCCACGATGCTGATTATTCGCCATTTACTTGCATGAGCAATTGCTCGCTTCCAGATTTTGGAGATATGCTTGCTAAGGGATTTGCGCTTGGAAACGCAATGATGGATAGCCCAAAGTCGATTGGCACGGCGGCTACTCAAGTTACGCAGATTATTAAGGATATTGCAGGCGCGCAGTACGGCGGCCAAACTGTAAACCGCGCAGACGAGATGCTTGAGCCTTACGCTAAGTGCGATTACGACAAGAATCTTGCTATGGCTCAGGCCATGATTCCAGATTCCACGCCAATCGAAGTTGCTAAGGCCATGATTGACGGCTTAAAGGCTCAGGAGCCTAAGAATCTTCATTGTTCAGATAGGGATCCTCTTCCAGAAGACACTCCTTTTGACGAGAATTTGAGTGAGTTGGATCAGCTTCGCGAAGTTTACGCAAAGATTATGACGCGCAAGGCGATTTACGACGCTATGCAGACAATGGAATATCAAATCAATTCTAACCGCGTTTCTAACGGTCAGACTCCGTTCGTAACTGTTGGCTTTGGCTTGGGTACGTCTTGGTTTGCTCGCGAAATTCAGCGCGCTATTTTACTTAATCGCATTCGCGGACTCGGCAAGGACCGTCATACTGCTATCTTCCCTAAACTTGTGTTTACTATTAAGCACGGCGTTAACGCAGATGCAGGCGATCCAAACTACGATTTGAAGCAGCTGGCGCTTGAGTGCTCTACAAAGCGCATGTACCCAGACGTTGTGTTCTACGAGAATATTGTTAAGATTACAGGCTCCTTTAAGGCGCCTATGGGCTGCCGATCCTTCCTTCAGGGCTGGGTTGATCCAAAGACTGGCAAAGACGTGGAAGACGGCCGCATGAATCTTGGCGTTGTAACAGTTAACGTGCCTCGCATTGCGCTGGAGTCTCACGGAGACGTAAACCGCTTCTGGAAGCTTTTTAACGAGCGCATGGAAGTGGCGCATCAAGCTTTGCGATTCCGCATTATGCGTTGCAAGCAGGCCACTCCTGTAAACGCTCCAACTCTGTTCCGCTACGGTGCTTTTGGCCGTTTGGGCGCTAATGAGAGCGTGGATCAGCTGTTCCGCAACGAGCGCGCAACTGTGTCTCTTGGCTATATTGGCCTGTATGAAGCTACATCCGTGTTCTTTGGCAAGGATTGGATGCAAGATCACAGCTGGAATGAGGATGGCAAGCAATTTGCGCTTTCTATGGTTCGCCGTATGAATCAGCTTTGCCAGCAGTGGTCGAAGGCGGAGGGATACCATTACTCGGTATATTCCACTCCTGCTGAGTCTTTGACGGATCGCTTTAACCGCATGGATCGCCAGAAGTTTGGCAGCATTGAAGGCGTTACCGATCACGACTTCTACACTAATTCCTTCCATTACCCAGTGTGGTTGCAGCCAACTCCTATGGAGAAGCTCCGCTACGAGGTTGACTTCCCGTATCTTGCTTCCGGCGGCTTTATTAACTACTGCGAGTTCCCATGCTTGCAAGCAAATCCTAAGGCTTTGGAGGCTGTTTGGGATTATGCTTATAAGATTGGCATTGGCTACTTGGGTACGAACACTCCGATTGACCATTGCTTTGTTTGCGGATTCCAGGGCGATTTTGAGCCAACTAAGGAAGGCTTCCGTTGCCCAGAGTGCGGAAACAGCGATCCAGATAAGTGCAATGTGACTAAGCGCACTTGCGGATACTTGGGCAATCCTGTTCAGCGACCAATGGTTCACGGACGCCACGAGGAGATTGCTCACCGCGTAAAGCACATGTCGGGCGAAACTGGCCATGTTGTTCTTAACAATGGCGAGTCGCGCGAGTGGTACGAGGAGACAAAGTAGCTCGTAGGAATGCGGTATAAAATTGCGGAGCGTGTAATCGCGTAAAGTCGCAGCGTAAAATCACGGCTTAAAGTCGCATAAAGTCGCATAAAATAAAGTAAAAGCTAGGCTAAATTACTAAAAGGTTGGAACCATGGCTCGTATAAGTTTGCACGATTTTGCACCTGCAGACGTTAACCGCGGGCCTTGGATTCCAACCTCTCTTTCTAATAATCCGCGCGCAGGGCAGTGGTCCAGTGAGCGCATGAGCAAGGGCATGATTGCGGATTATAAGCGATTTCTTATGACAGATGGCGAGGGAATCCGCTGCTCGCTGTATGTTTCTGGCTGCCCGTTCCATTGCGTTGAATGCTATAACGAGTCGATTTGGGATTTTCGCGCAGGCTACCCATACACGCAAAAGCTTGAAGACCAGATTATGGAAGATTTGGCGCTTCCGTACGTGCAAGGTTTGACTCTTCTTGGCGGCGAGCCGCTTCTTAACACTGGTATTTTGCTGCCACTTTGCAAGCGTATTCGAAGCGAGTTTGGTAATACAAAAGACATTTGGAGCTGGACTGGTTACACTTGGGAAGAGCTTATGCGCAAAGGCGAGACGCCAGATAAACTTGAGCTTTTGCAATACATTGACATTCTTGTTGACGGGCGATATATGAAGGATCTTCACGATTCGCTGCTGCAATTCCGCGGATCTAGTAATCAGCGGATTATTGACGTGCCAAAGTCGCTGAAAAATCCGATTGATCCGCCTGTAATCTGGGAAAAGCTTCACGATCAAGAGCGTTTTATTCCATCAATCTACGGCAAGGATCGAGCAGTTGGCGAAGGTGACGCGAGTTAGCTAATAGTTGTTAGAAATAGTGCGCTCCGACCTGCCTTTTCGCTTAGAGCGTAGCGCGAAAAGGCAATTCGGAGCGCTGGGCCACTCAAGGCAGAAGCACTGCTTCTGCGTGGCGAAGACGTTCGCGCGCTTAGACCGCGCGAACGACACGACCTGCCATGTACCTGATTTACGGCGTGTCGCAGTACAATCGCACTACAAGTCAAAACAGTCAGAGGTGATATGATTAAGCGTATAAATTCATTTATTAGAGAGGTCGCATGAAAGCAAAATCGCAGCAAAAACCTAAGAATTACGCGCCTCATGCGTTTCGCACAATAATGCCGCTGTTAAAGCGCTATCGCATGCTTGGCGTAATCACGTCTGTTGCGATTTTTGTAGAAGCGTCTATGCAAATTGCGATTCCAACAGTAATGTCTAGTCTTATTGACTTTGGAATTGCCGCAAAATCCCAAAACGCTGTTAAATACTACGGCTTGCAATTACTAGCTTTTGCTGCAATATCAATGATTTTCGGCGTTATTTCTGGAGTTTGTTGCGCTTATTCTAGCGCTGGCTTTGGCAAAAATTTGCGATGCAAGATGTTTAGTCGCTTGCAATCGTTGAGTTTTTGCGATCTTGACCGTTTTTCTACTGGCACTGTTGTTACGCGCTTAACTAGCGACGTTTCTAATATTCAATTTGCGTATCAAATGGTTATTCGCGCAGGCGTTCGCAGCCTTGTGATTATTGTTGCAGCGTGGTGGTTTACTTTTTGCATAAGCCCTTCTATTTCTTGGGTTTTTCTTAGTCTTATTCCAATTGTTGGCGTTATTTGTGGTATTGGTGCAAAGATTGTTGCGCCTACTTTTGCGCGAATTTACGGCACGATTGACATCATGAACAGCATGGTTAGCGAAAATTTGCGCAATATTCGCATTGTTAAGTCGTATGTTAGGGAAGACTACGAAAACCACCGTTTTAGGCGCATATCGCATAAGATTTACAGCTATTTTTTAAAAGCAGAGTATGTTCTAAATTGCAGTATTCCGCTTTTTAACTTGTGTTTTTATGCGTGTTTGCTTCTTATTGCGTGGATGGCTTCTAAGCAAATCGTTGCTTCGGGAAATAATCCTGCATTTGGCTTGACTACGGGAAATCTTGCGGCGCTGGTTGTGTATGCGTTGCAAATTTTGTTTGCGTTGGCTAACTTGGTTGTAATTTTTGTTATGACGGTTACTGCGCGCACGTCAATGCATCGTGTTGCAAATGTTTTACAATCGCATAACAGTGAGTATGTTCATAAAAACCCTATTACAGAGCTTGCAGATGCTTCGATTTGCTTTAATAATGTTGATTTTGCATATGATTCTGCGAATGATTTTGAGCATGATTTTGCGCGCGTAAATGGCGGTTTGTCTTCGGCTGCTGGCGATTTGTCGAAAGGCAATCAGGAAATTAAAGATAGTCAGGAAATTTTACACAACATAAATCTAAACATTCCTTCTGGCTCTACTGTTGGGATTGTGGGCGCAACGGGTAGCGGAAAGTCAAGTATTATAAATTTGATTGCTCGCATTTACGATGTAACAAAAGGCACTGTTTTTGTAGGCGGATCAGACGTTCGTTTTTATGATTCCAAAAGTTTGCGCAACCAGATAGGAATTGTGTTACAAAAAAATATTCTGTTTAGCGGCACTATTGCGCAAAATCTTCGATGGGGCAATGAGGATGCCAGTGACTCCGACTTGCGCGAAGCGTGCAAAATCGCTTGCGCTCAAGAGTTTATAAACGATTTGCCACATGCATATAACACGAATCTTGAGCAAGGCGGTAAGAATCTTTCGGGCGGTCAAAAACAGCGACTTTGCATTGCGCGCGCATTGCTAAAGCGGCCAAAAATCTTGATTTTAGATGATTCAATGAGTGCGGTAGATGTTAAAACAGACGCCAAGATTCGCGAGAATTTAAGGCATTTTATGCCCGATTCCACGCAAATCATTGTTGCGCAACGCGTGTCTTCTTGCATGCATGCGGATTTGATTGTTGTTCTTAAAGATGGGCGTGTTGTTGCTAAAGGGAAGCATAGCGAGTTGATGGAATCGTGTGAAATTTATAGAAAAATGGCGATTTCTCAAGGTGTAAAAATGATTGAGTCTAAAAACAGCGAAGGCAGTGAAGACGGCGAAGGTAGCGAAGGCGGCAGGATTAACAATGAAAAATAATGAAAAGTCGCAAGAAAACTTGGCGCAAAAGTCTGCACAAGAATCTTCGCAAAAATCGCAAGAAAACTTAGATCACAAGTCGCAAGAAAACTTAGAGCAAAAATCGCAAGAAAACTTAGAGCAAAAATCGCAAGAAAAATCCGCTCTAAATTGGCGCGTTCTAAAGCGCTTAGCGTCTTATATTATGGCTTACAAGATGCAAGTTTTTGTTGTTATTGTGTCAATTATTGTAAGCTCCATTGTTCAAGCTGTAAGCGCAATGTTTTTGCAATCGCTTGTAGACGCGTACATTTTGCCTCTAATCGGCAAGCGTAATCCCGATTTTGCGCCACTTTTGCGAATGATTGCAATTATGGCATGCGTGTGCGCTATTGGTGTGTTCTTTAGCTGGCTTTGGAGCAGGCTGGTTGTAAAAATCGCGCAAAGTGTAATGCGAAACCTTAGAAATCAAATGTTTAAGCATCATCAAGATCTTCCGCTTGGGTACTTAGACGCTCACGGATATGGCGATGTTATGAGCCGATACACAAACGACACGGAAGCGCTCCATGAAGCGATTTCTTGGTCTTTTCCCGATTCGTTTAGCGCGCTAATGTCTATTGCGGCTGCGTTTTGCGCGATTGTTTGGCTTTCGATTCCTGTTGCGATTTTTATTGTGATTTTTACTGCAATTCTTTTGCTTCTAGTGCGTTTTATGCTTAAGCGTTCGGGCAAGCTTTTTGTGCAATTCCAGGCAGCTTTGGGTGATTTGAACGAGTTTGTAGAAGAGGCGGATTCTGGTAGAAAAGTTATTAAGATTTTTAATCACGAGCGTGCGGCGGTTAAAAAATTAAGTGATTTGGCTTCTCGCGTGCAAAAAATTTCTGCTAGCGCCAATTCTTACGCAAATAATGTTATGCCTGTGATTAGTAACGCGAGCTATCTTTTTTACGTTTTGCTTGCGATTTTTGGAGCGTGGGCTGTAAATGCTGGCGTGCCTTCTGCTGGATTGAGCGGCGTTTTTGGTGTGAATTCAAGCACGCTTACAATCGGCACGCTTATATCGCTTCTTACGCTTTCTCGCGCGTTTATAAACCCGATTGGCGAGATAACAATGCAATTAAATTCGCTTATGATGGCAGCTGCAGGCGCGAATCGCATTTTTGCGCTTTTAGATGAGCCTGTTGAAAAAGATGATGGAACAGTTAAGCTTGTTAAAATTCGCGCAAAAATCGTTGAGTTTTGTAGTGGAGATAGTGGGGATAATAGCAATAAATCGCAAGTAGATTTTACAGACGCTAAACAGTCTTATTTGCAAGTTTTTAGTGAAGTAAGCGAAGATTCTTGCGGAAATAACGTGTATTGGGCGTGGAAAAATTGCTCTGAAAAGTCAAGTTGCGATTCTTCAAATTGCGATTCTTCGAGCTACGATTCTTCAAGTTGCGATTATTCAAATCCAGATTCTTCAAGCTACGATTCTTGCACGGATGCCCAAAAACACGCGATTTGCTCTAAAGACGGCGTTTATACGCTTGTTAGGGGAGATGTTCGCTTTGAAAACGTTACGTTTGGCTACGAGCCTTCTAAAACCGTTTTGCACAACATATCTTGGTATGCGCACGCGGGTCAAAAAGTTGCGCTTGTAGGTGCCACTGGCGCTGGCAAAACCACAATCGCCAATCTTCTTACGCGTTTTTACAACATTGCAGATGGTCAAATCTTGTATGACGGAATTGACGTTCGCAATATTTGCAAAAGCGACTTGCGACATGCTGTTGCAACTGTTTTGCAAGATGTTGGATTGTTTAGTGCAAGCATAATGGACAATATTCGCTACGGACGTCTTAATGCTAGCGATTCGGATTGCGTTGCTGCCGCCACTCTTGCGCATGCGGATTCCTTTATTTCCAAGCTGCCAGACGGCTACAACACGCATATTAAAAACGGCGGAGCAGAGCTTTCGCAGGGCCAAAAGCAGCTGATTGCGATTGCGCGCGCTGCTGTTGCGAATCCGCCTGTTTTGATTTTAGACGAAGCAACTTCTTCGATAGACACGCATACGGAAGCGCTTGTGCAAAGCGCGATGGATGCTTTGATGCAAGATAGAACCGTGTTTGTGATTGCGCACAGGCTTTCCACAGTGCGAAACGCGGATGTGATTATGGTTTTGGACCATGGCAGGATTGTTGAGCGTGGGTCTCATGAAGACTTGATGAAAAAGCGCGGAGAATATTATCAACTTTGCACGGGTGCAATGGAGCTGGAGTAGCCAGCGTTGTGTGTTTGCACGTATTGAACATAATGTGCGTTTGCTTGATATTCCGCGGCAACACGCCGAACACGCTTTTGAGCTTGCATTTTGGCGTGGATTCTGTAAGATAGTAACTCGGCTGTTCAATGGAACAAAGCCACGGCCCCGTAGCTCAGTTGGTTAGAGCGCCGCCCTGTCACGGCGGAGGTCACCGGTTCAAGTCCGGCCGGGGTCGCGATTAGTAAAGGCCCGGTTCGCCCGGGTTTTTTATTCATCATGGCTCTGTAGCTCAGTTGGTAGAGCGAGCGACTGAAAATCGCTAGGTCAGCGGATCGATCCCGCTCGGAGCCACAAGTAAATAAACAAAACTAAATAACAAAACGCGCAGCATTTTTGCCGCGCGTTTTTTGTTTATATGACTTGTTTATATGACTTGCTTATCTGACTTGACTAGTCAACTCGCTTAGTCATTAGTCAACTTGCTTCCACGATTCAACATCAATATGATGATCTGGATTTGCTTGCCAAGCTTTCCATGCAGATTCCACAATATCTTTAACGCTGTAGCGCGCGTGCCATCCCATCTCTTCGTTAATGCGCTTTGTGCTTCCAATCAATTGTGGCGGATCGCCAGCTCTACGCCCTAAAATCGCCTCTCTAAATGGCAATCCAGTAACGCGCCTAACTTCGTCTACAATTTGACGAACAGAAGTGCCTTTGCCTGTTCCAACGTTAAAAGCGTCGTATTTGCGCTCATCGCGATCTAAATAAGTAAGCGCTGCAATGTGCGCGTCTGCAAGATCAGAAACGTGAATGTAGTCGCGAATGCAAGTGCCGTCGTCAGTAGGGTAGTCGTTGCCAAAAATCGCAGGAGCTTTGCCTTGCTGCAACCTATCTAAAAGCATAGGAATCAGGTTCAAAATCGCAGGATCTTCTAGCTCCACAGGCCCGCATCCCGCAACGTTAAAGTAGCGAAGTGCGCAAAAGCGAATTCCATAAGTGTGTTCGCAAGCGCGTGCCATCCACTCGCCAAAAAGTTTAGTTTGGCCGTATGGATTAATCGGAAGCATTGGCACAACGTCTTCTGGCACAACTTCTACAGGCGGCTCGCCATACGTGGCCGCGCTAGACGAAAAAACAAGCTTTTTAGCACCGCTTTGGCGCATTCCTTCTAGAACGTTAAGCATGCCATTAATGTTCTGCTGGTAGTACCAAAGTGGCTTTTCTACGGACTCTCCAACTTGCTTTCGCGCAGCAAAGTGAATCACAGAGTCAACGTTATTTTCCTTCATTATTTGCGCAAGTCGCGCTCCAGCGTCTGGGGAAGCAATGTCCATTCCGTAAAGTCGCGCGCCTTCAATTCTTGTAGGCTTTCCGTAGCTCAAATCGTCTACAACTACAACGTTTTGCTTTGCTTGGTGAAGAGCGTGTACAACGTGTGCGCCAATGTAGCCGCATCCGCCTGTAACTAGAATAGTCATTGTTTACCGTTTACCTTTCTTGCATATGCTGTTTTTGCATAATGTTATAGGGAAATTATAGCGCTTGAATCATATTGTGTTTTTGGCATTGTTTGTGTTTGTTCCAGTGTTTGTGATTGTTCCAGTGTTTGTGATTGTTTGTGTTTGTGCTGGTATTTGTGCCAGTGTTTTGCGCGTTTGATATTATGCGATGAGTTGTGATTCAATCGCGTATGCAAGAAAATAAGGAAGATTGGCTAAAAATGAACGATTTTAATGTAGATAGTGCAAGTGACGATTTGCATGGTGGCCACTCTTTTGGCGATTTGACTGATGGCGAGGATGGTGGCGCGGTTGCTTGCGACTCTTCCAAACCTCAACAGCCTCACGCATCCGCTAGGGCGATTCTTTCTTTTGTACGAAGATCTGCCAGGCTCGACGCGCGCTTAGAGAAAGCCAAGCAACGCTACTCAGGCGCTTATTTGCTATGCATTGCGGATGGCGATGGGTCTTTGCGCGTAAAAAGCGATTTGTGTGTGGATTCGCAATGGATTGAAGCCAATTGGGGCAATGCTAATCCGCTTATAGTCGAAATCGGCTCGGGGCAGGGAGAAAACATTGTGGCAGCTGCTGCAGCAAACCCGAATACGAATTTTCTTGCGCTAGAAGTTTATGACCCAGGCGTAGCGCACACTATGCTTTTGGCTGGTAAGCAGGATTTGCGTAATTTGCGAATTGCTCAAGTGAACGCTCCTGATTTTCTTGCGGCGTGCAAAAGTGGTGTTTTGGCAGAGGTTTGGACATTTTTCCCGGATCCTTGGCCTAAAATGCGTCATCACAAGCGCCGAATTGTTCAGCCATCTTTGGCTAAGTCTGTGCATAATGCGCTTGTTGCAGGCGGAGTTTGGCGAATTGCTACAGATATTGAGGATTACGCATTGCATGTTCACGAAGTTATGGATTCTTTGGCGTGCTTTGAAAACGATGGCGATTTGCGCGTGAGTTTGCCTACGGAGCATGTTGGAAAGGGTAATGCGCAAGATGCTGCGGATTTGCCTCATGCGGATTTTGTGGAGTCGCGTCGCTTTGATGGGCGTGTTTTGACGAATTTTGAGCGCAAGGGATTAGAAGCTGGTCGCGTGATTCACGATTTTGCGTATGTTGTTAAAAAGTGAGTTGTGAATTTGATTGTTGAGCGTGGCGTGGCGTGTGGTGCGTTGAGCGCGGCGTGGTGTGTGGCGTGGCGTTAGAATCGCGTTGTCTTCCTTCAACACGCCGTAATTTGCAAGAACTGCGCGTGAGTGTTAACATTATATGGTTTGGTTAAAGCCCCCTTCGTCTAACGGTTAGGACACCAGACTTTCAATCTGACAACAAGAGTTCGACTCTCTTAGGGGGTACAAATTTTGCGCCGCTAGTTTTAGCGGCGTTTTTGTTATCTACGATGTTTACCTCTTGTGGGGTTATAGGCCAAAAAGTTGGGTTATAGGCCAGAGTTATTAACTCTTACCCTTAACTCTTGCGCTGTTCTTTGATACTCTTCGTGCGTGATTTGTGCTATAAAAGTCTTATGGTCTTTATGCGCAAAACAAAACACGTTCTTATGCGTGCGATTCGTGCTGTTTTGTGCAAACGTAATTATGTTGTTTCGGCTTTTGCGTCCGCATTGGTGATTTTCTTATTTGCGTCTCTAAGTGCTTGCACTCCTCAGGGCCATGCTGTTGGCGATAGCGGGCATTTGGACGACATTGTTCATGATGGCATTGATGTAGAAGACATAAAATTGTTTGTAGTTGGATCCAGGCAGGCGGCTCTTGATTCTAAGCTTTTGCATATGTGTGAGAAATCTGGTTTGCATGCATCATATACTTCGATTGCAGACGTCAAAAATGCTAATTTTGCTTCGCAAGAGGCAATTACAGACGCTTCAAATCAGCCCGTGTCTATTATTTTTATAAACAACATTAATGTTGATAGAGCAGATCGCGTTGATTCTAGCGTTAAAAGCAATGCTGGCGGTGCGCACGTTGATCTAAAAGCTCGCAAAGCTTGGACTAATGCGCTTGAATATGCGCGCTCTGCTGGGATTCCTGTTGTGCTTGTTAATCCGCAAAATCCACCTAAGGACCGCACTTTGTATGCAGCAAAGCTTTATATTCTTAAGGATTTAGATGGCGAGAATTTGTTTGACGCAAATCTAATTAAGGGTTTCGGTAAAATCCAACATTCTAGTCTTCTAAAAATTGTTCAATCTGTGATTGACAATACGCCTCACAGTAGGGATGTGGTTATAAATGACAAAGATTAGCTCTAACGTTACGAGTTTGCAAAAAATGCATGATTCGCAAAGCTCTGCAAACTCTACAGATTCTGTGAATATCTCAGATTTCCCTGATTTGCCAGAGGTTAGCGAACAAGGCTTAACGCAAAGCGAAGTTTTTGATGCTGTAAATCGCGGATTTGTAAATGTTACAAATAATCGCACATCTAGGTCCGTTCTTTCTATTGTGCGCGCAAACGTGTTTACTCTTTTTAACGCAATTATTTTTGCAGCAATGGTTGTTGTTCTTGCCACTGGTTCTTGGAAAGACGCTGTTTTTGGCTTTGTGATTCTTATTAACACGGGTATTGGTGTTGTTACGGAGTTGCGCGCAAAGCGTACGCTCGACCGTCTTTCGATTCTTGTTGCTTCCAAATCGATTGTTCGGCGCGAAGGCAAAAATGTTTATGTTGATCATAGCGGTATTGTGCTTGGTGATTTGTTGTGGGTTCGTTCTGGCGACCAGGTTCCTGCAGATGCAAATGTTGTTAAATCTTGGGGCTTAGAGATGGACGAGTCCATGCTTACGGGCGAATCTGTTACTGTTCGTAAAGCTGCGGATGACTTTGTTTATTCTGGCTCTACTGCGGTTTCTGGCATTGCTTTAATGCGCGTTACGGCTGTAGGAGATAACAGCTATGCGTCTAAGCTTGCTGCACAAGCAAAGGTCTATACAAAAACAATCTCCGATTTGAGTCGTGGAATTAACACGATTCTAAAGTGGATGACGATTGTTGTTGTTCCTCTTTGCGTTTTGCTTGTTTGGTCGCAAATCAATAAGGTTGGCGGATTTGCTGTAGCTTTACAGACAGGGCAGTGGAAGAGTGCTGTTGTTTCTGCGGTTGCTGGCGTTGTTGGCATGATTCCAGAAGGGCTTGTTCTTTTAACTTCACTTAACTTTGCTGTTGCTGCAATGCGTCTTGCGCGTAAAAAAACGTTGGTTCAGGAGCTTGAATCTGTTGAAACTTTGGCTCGAGTGGATTGCCTTAATCTAGACAAAACGGGCACTATTACGGATGGTGGAATCGCGTTTGTTGGTGTTGACTTGATTGGTGGTGACTCGAATCGTTTGGTGAATCAAGCTTTGTTTGACTTATCTAACGAAGAAAATCCAAATGCTACAGGTTCTGCCATTATGGAAGGCCTTAAAGATCAAGGTGTTTCCTCTGCTTCTAGCGTTAGCGCTCGCTTGCCATTTTCGTCTGCAAGAAAGTGGAGCGCAATACGCTATGCGCTAAAAGACGGTAGATTTGAAACGTGGTATATGGGTGCTCCAGAGGTTTTGGCAACTGCGATTTGTGCACGCAAATCTAGCGTTGCTTCTGGCGATTTGCACGGTTCTATTGCTCCAGCGGTTGCAGAAGGCGGAATCAGCGATTCTGCGGTTTCTGGAGATTCTCCTTTCGATAATTGCCATTTAACGGATTCGTTTAAGCAAATTTTGAATCGTGTAAACGAATACGCTCAGCAGGGTAATCGTGTTCTTCTTCTAGCTGTTGCTTATAGTGATTCTGGCGATTCTAATAACGTAACGTTCTCAAGTTCTCCAGTAGTGTCTACAAGCGCTCGCCCTGTTGCTTTAGTTCGATGCTCAGAGAAAATACGTGCTGATGCTCGTCAAACTCTTGCTTGGTTTAGACAGCAAGGTGTTAGGTGTCGCGTTATTTCTGGCGATAATCCAACAACCGTTGCATCTGTTGCCGAAAAAGTTGGTCTAACTGGTAACTCAAAGCCTGTTTCGATGGACGCAAGGCAGTTGCCTAAAGATATAAATCAACTTGCCGAAGTTCTTGAAAACATTGATGTTCTTGGTCGTGTTTTGCCTGATCAAAAGAAGGCGATTGTTCAAGCTTTGCACTCTAAAGGCCACGTTGTTGCTATGACTGGCGACGGTGTAAACGACACGCTTGCGCTCAAAGAGGCAGACTTAGGCGTTGCAATGGGTAACGCTGCTCCAGCTGCTAAAGCTGTTGCGCAAGTTGTTCTTGTTGACTCACGTTTCTCGCATCTTCCAGACGTTGTTGCTAAAGGTCGTCAAGTAATGGCAAACATGGAACGTGTTGCAGGACTGTTCCTTGTTAAAACCGTGTATTCTGCACTGATTTCTGCAGGTGTGGTTTTGCTCGGTCTTAATTTCCCATATTTGCCTCGTCACATAACCTATATCGGTTCGTTAACCATTGGTATTCCAGCATTTTTGCTCGCTTTGGCTCCTAATACAAGACGCTACGTTCCTGGATTCTTGCATCGTGTTGTTCGTTTTGCTTTACCAAATGGCATAGCTGTTGCTGTGTCTGTTTTGGTTGTGTCCATTCTTTCTCCTTTAATGCTTGCGCGTGGTCTTGATTCTTCTAACGCTAGCGCTTCTAGGCTTATTGTTGAATCTGTGCACGCTGTTGGTGTAACTCGCACTATTTGTGCTGTTACTGTTTTTGTGCTCGGTGTTGCAGTTTTGGCTACAGTTTCTAAGCCACTTATTTCTTGGCGTGGAATTATGGTCTTATGCTTTGCTGCTGCTGGCGTTATTGGTGCATTTATACCGTTTGTTGCGCATTTCTTTGATTTGCATGTTCCTGTGAGCGGAAATGCAATGTTTGTTATGATTTGTGCTGTAATTTTTGCCTTTGTTATCTGGTTAGTTTTACATCTTGTTAGTCACTTGATTGAAAACTGGATTGATAATGTAAACGATGGTAGTGTTTTGCACTCTTATGATAGTGATCGTTGACGTAGCGTGTCGTGCCTACTAACAATTGTGCTTACAATAGATATGTGTTCAGTATTTTAGAAATGTTCTCGGTTGGTGTAGGTCCTAGTTCTTCGCACACGGTTGGACCTATGCGCGCAGCGAATGCTTTTGTGACTTCTCTTCAAAAGAATGGAAAGCTTAAAGACGTTTCGCGTGTGCGAGTCACACTGTATGGCTCCTTGTCTCTTACTGGATTGGGGCATGGTACGGATCGTGCATCGGTTGCTGGTCTTGAAGGTAACCTTCCAGACGATGTTGATACGGAACACATGATGACTATTCGCGAAGATTGTAAGAAAAACGGAACTTTAACACTTGCGCATAGTCATACTATCGAATTTGACTACGATTCCGATGTTGTTTTTGAAAAGTGGCGGCGCATGGCTGCACATCCTAATGGCATGCGGTTTGTTGCTTTGGATTCCTTTGGTAATACTGTTGATGAGCAAGTTTGGTATTCGATTGGTGGCGGATTTATTCGCAAAGGCAATGCAAACGATAAGATGATTGGTTTGCATGACCGCGTTGATGAAAATGTGGAAGAAAGTGAAGATAAAACTAAAGATTCTAGTCATAAAGATTCTGAATCTTCTAGTGATTTGCATGAAGACTCGTCTGTTCCATATCCTTTTACAACGTGCAAAGAACTTATCTCGATTTGCAAAAAAGAGCATAAGAGCATAAGTGACATTGTTTGGCAAAACGAACTTGCTTTGCATAACGGTAATTCCGAATATGTTCGTTCCTATTTGTTGCATGTTTGGGAAGTTATGGAAGAGTGTGTTGAACATGGATGTAACTCTAAGCAGCAGATTCTTCCAGGCGGACTTGAGGTTCATAGGCGTGCTCCGCGTATGTATGCTCGTCTTGCTGCGAATTCCGATATGCTTAAGCAAAATCGTAGGCGAGCTGATTGCGCTCTGGAAGCTTCTGATTCTGCTTGGGTAAATCTTTTTGCTCTTGCAGTAAGTGAAGAAAACGCTGGAGGTGGTCGTATTGTTACAGCTCCGACTAATGGATCCGCTGGTATTATTCCGGCTGTTTTGCAATACTATTGGCGTTTTGTAGACAGTTCTAGCGAGGAGGGAATAATAAAGTTCCTTCTTGCTTCTGGAGCTGTTGGCTATTTGTTTAAGCGCAATGCTTCTATTTCTGGTGCAGAAGTTGGGTGCCAGGGAGAAGTTGGCTCTGCGTGTTCTATGGCTGCTGCAGGCTTGTGCGAAGTTCTTGGCGGAACTCCGCAGCAGGTTGAAAATGCTGCCGAAATTGGTATTGAGCATCATCTTGGTCTCACTTGTGATCCGGTTGGTGGCTTGGTTCAGATTCCTTGTATCGAGCGCAATGCTATGGCTGCCAACACTGCTATTAACGCTGTTAGAATGGCTCTTCTAGGTGATGGCTCTCATATTGTTAGCTTAGATAGTGCTATTAAAACTATGAAGGAAACTGGCCAAGACATGATGTCTAAATATCGCGAAACATCTAAGGGTGGCTTAGCTGTAAATGTAGTTGAGTGCTAGTTATAGTCGTTGCATTTATAGCTATTTTTATTGCATTTTCCTTAAGCATGTTTTGCGTATTTGCTTGCATTGTGTTGCTATATTGTTATGCAAGTTATATGCGTATTGGCATAGGTAGCGGTTGAGTGCTAATCTAAAACACGCTATAAAATTGCAAAAATGTTATAATATTCAAAGTTTTTAATGAATAGTTTGTAAGTGTTAGTGGCTTTTTGCAAGCATTTACACATGTTTGTAAGGGATTATAAGAGGTTATAAAGGAGGCAAAATGGCACAGGATATGCCAGAAGTAGTTGCGGAATTTGGTACTACGCCAACGGTGACGTTCCCAGCGCTTGAGCCGCCAGCAGGGCTTAAGGTTGTTGAATTGGTAGAAGGTAATGGGCCTTTGGTTCGTGCTGGAGACACTGTTACCGTTAATTACCATGGCGTTGTTTGGGGAGCAAGTGAGCCTTTTGACTCTAGTTTTGCTCGTCATACTCCTGCCAGCTTTGGTATTGGTGTTGGTCAGGTTATTCAGGGTTGGGATCGTACTGTTCCAGGACATAATGTTGGTTCCCGCTTACTTGTTTCTATTCCGCCTGAGTATGGTTATGGTTCACGAGGTGTTCCGCAGGCTGGAATTGGTGGTTCGGACACCCTCGTTTTTGTGATTGATATTATTTCTACTCGCTAAACGCGAGTGATTGTTTTGTTGCTTTTATTCTTTATTCTTTGTTAAGGAGATTGCAAAATGGCTGAAGAAAAAATAATTCTGTTAACTAAAGAGGCCTACGATAAGCTTAAGGAAGAATTAGCTCATCGCGAGGGTGAATATCGTGATGAAATCACCGAGCGTATTGCTGCTGCTCGCGCCGAAGGCGATTTGTCTGAAAACGGTGGCTATCAGGCTGCTCGCGAAGAGCAGGGCAAGAACGAGGGTCGTATTAACGAGCTTATTGTTAAGCTACGCAACGCAAAGATTCTTGAGGCTCCAGAGGAAGGCCTTGTTGGCAATGGCTCTGTTGTTACTTTAGATCTTGCTGGTCGAGAGATGACTTATGTTCTTGGTTCTCGTGATATTGCTGTTGCTACCGATTACGATGTTATTAGTCCAGAATCTCCGATTGGTGCTGCAATTATTGGCGCTAAAGCGGGTGATACTGTTAGCTACTCTGCTCCAAATGGTCGCCAAATTTCTGTAACCATTAAGGATTCTCATCCACTCGCTTAAACAATGAATTTGTTTTAATAAGCGAGCACATACTTGTTATCTATCTATTTTCTCTAATCGCTGTGATTTAGAATCTATATGATTTATAGGTCACAGCGATTTTATTTATATGCTTATTTGTATCCGTTTAACAGTATTGCTCTTTAGCTGTTTTAATCTAGTAAATCTTGTAAATCTCTTAAATCATTAAATTTTTCTTAAAATGGTAACAACTTTGCCCATTATCTTTGCGTGAGACCCATCTATAGGGGAATACGCTGGATTGTGAGGCATAAGCCAAACGTGACCATTTTCTTTTCTAAACGTCTTTACAGTTGCTTCGTTATCTAGCAGCGCAGCAACAATATCTCCATTTGTTGCTTCGTTCTGTTCTCGCACAACAACATAATCACCGTCGCAAATTGCTGCGTCAATCATTGAATCTCCGTGTACTTCTAGCATGAACAGATTTCCGCTTCCAGTAAGTCTTTCTGGTAAACGCATAACATCTTCAACATGTTGTTCAGCTGTTATAGGTGTTCCTGCAGCGATTCTTCCAACAAGAGGAACATCGTGAGAGTTTATCAAAGACTCACTGTTATACATGCTCACATCGATAGCTGATTGTTTTTCAAGCAATGCATGGGCTTTTTCTTTATTCTTTTGTATAAAATCTCCAATAACTTCAATTGCTCTACCTTTATTTGCGCTTATTCGTATTAATCCTTTCATCTCGAGTGCTCGTAATTGATGTTTTACGGAAGAAGGACTTCTTAAGCCTACAGCTTCACCTATTTCTCTAAATGATGGAGGGAATCCATGTTCTTCGAGGCATTGCTGTATAGCATCCATGATTTTTCTCTGGCGATCTGTTAGTGGCTCAGCGTTGTGCGCCGCAGAATCACTAAGCTCGTTTTGGGTGGTATTCATGGTGTCTCCTTTCGTTGTTTTACATTCTAATACACTTTTCTAAAAAAATCAAACATATGTTCGACACGCCGTTGCATCTTTAGAACAAATGTGTCAAGATTAATACACTTGTTCGATAGAACAAATGTTCATGTCAATTAAAGAGTAAGAAAGGATAGTTATGTATAAGAACTCGAACTCTTCTAATGGTATTAGTTATTCAACGCTAAATCGTGCCGCTCTGGCTAATAAGGGTTACAAAAAACGCAAAAATAAATTATTTATTCGTTTTATAGTTTTTTCTGCGTTAGTTTGTTTTGTTTGGATTATTTTTATGCCAAAGCCAGCTGTTTCGGCCGTATCAAAATCCTTTGTAACGTATACTGTTCGACCTGGAGATACCTTGTGGAGTTATGCAAAATCAATAACAGATAAAAATGGCAATATTTCTGATTCTGTTGATTACCTTATGCAATTAAATAATCTTGATTCTACAGATTTAGAAGTAGGGCAGTCTATACGAGTACCTTTTATTGACGACTGATTTTGTTATTACAAATATTATTAGAATGGAGTATTTATGAGTTCAGATTATGAATATAATTCGTCAGACTCATATGATTTGTTTGCATTATATTATTGCGATGATTCTGCATGTTGCAGTTGTAATGATCTAAGCGTTAAGCCAATTGTTGAACCACTTGTTGTTATGGATGTATCTATATATCCATCTATTCGAGTGTTTTGCGATAAATTTTATAAAATATACGAGGAAAAATATGAAAAAATCGATTTATTTATATAAAACATTGAAATATATATAACATATTTAATTAATTTTTAGTATGCTGTATATATGCATTGTCCTTTTTGTAAGAATTCCGATACTAAGGTTATTGACACTAGAATCAGCGAGGATGGATATTCAATCCGTCGTAGGCGCGAGTGTCAGATGTGTGGTAATCGTTTTACAACAGTAGAAACTACGCAATTGCTTGTTATGAAGCGTTCTGGTTCTGTGGAACCTTTTGATAGAGCAAAAGTGGTTGCTGGTGTTGGAAAAGCTTGCCAGGGTAGACCAATAGATTCTGAGGAGCTAAAGACTCTTGGAATGGAAGTTGAAGCTGATTTACGTGCTCGTGGATTAGCTCAAATCACATCCGAAGATGTTGGAAAAGCAATATTAAAGCCGTTGCGTGAATTAGACGAGGTGGCGTATCTTCGTTTTGCTAGCGTATATCAGAATTTTACTGGTTTGGAAGATTTTGAACGTTCAATAGATGATCTTAAGAAAAGCAAGTGATTGTGCAATGTTTTACATTGAGTGAACACTTTGTGAATATTGCTAAAAGTATAAGTTTGAGTATTTGAGTTTGTGTGAATGTTGATTTGCTGTTTGTTAGCGAATCGTTGAGTCTTAGAATAAATATGGTTATAGTGTGAGGGATAACCTGATTTGTTTGACCCAATTAAAGGGTCAAACAAATAACAAGGTTGTTAATAGTTGGGTTTACTCAGTACTTTTACTTCGCGATCATTACTTTGAAAAATTGGCGTCGTCTTGTGTGCGCAAGACAACAAGACGCTGTGTTGGTCTTGTCATTGCAACGTATAGATTTGCCGCTGCGCTAAGTCTGGATGCTGCTTCTTGTTCTATAGCAGAAGGTTGCATTAGGATTACCGCATCGTATTCCAATCCCTTAACATCTTCCGCACTGCAAACGCTAATTTGGCTATCGTCAAAGTTTTGCTGAATTATGCGTGCATATTCCTTAGTTGAAAGATTCTTGCTAAGAGTATTTTTAACGATTTTGTTTGCATGCTCTATTAGTTCTTGAGGAACAATAATTGCTACGCGTCCGCTTCCGTCTTCGGAAACAAATTCGTTAAATAGATCAATGCAATATTTAGCAAGCATATTATTAAGCTCATTTTGATTCTGAACCGTATGTGTAACAAGCGAATCTGGAACAGATCTAACTGCATTAACTGTTGATATATATAAGCCAGAATTATTTGCAACTTTTCCTGCAGCTTCAGAAACTTCTTTAGGATTACGGTAATTAATTGTTAGTTCATAAAGATCCCAGTTTTCGTTTCCAAACAATGAGCTCATGTTTTTTTGCCAACTATGTGTACCACCTAAAGAGGAGGTTTGTGCAACATCGCCAACAATTGTAAATGAGCGTGAAGGGCACCTGCGTATTAGCATTCGCCAATCCATTGCAGTAAGCTCTTGCGCTTCATCTACAACAACATGACCATAAGTCCACTCTCTATCCGACGCGGCAAGATTTGCAACCATACTTGCATCGTTACCTTGAATATTCTCAATAAGCATATCGGCGGTAATAATGCCATTTCCTATGCCATTTTGTGCAAGAGTATCGGAAGCATATTGCTGTTCTTCGAGTTTTTTACGAGCGAGGGCAGCGTTTTGTGCTTCAATCTTTGGATCTGGGCCTAGTAGCTCCATAGCTTCGTCAAGAAGTGGGATGTCGGACTGAGTTAAAGGACTTCCTTTTGGTCTAATTAATGCACGAATATCATTTTCACTTAACCAAGGAGCATATATGCGAAGTTGTTCAGGTTTAGAAAAGAGTTGGTCTATAAGCCAATTGGCATTCATAGGTAGCCAAGCAAGATTTAATGTAATCTTGAGCTTATTTTCCATTCTAAGTTGCGAAGTAATATCGGATATCTCCGCTTGGGAAGGAACATAATCAAGCTGTTCTAGATACCTGTTTCTAAGCGAACTTATAACTGACTTTACAAAGGTTTTACGCGCCTGGTTATGAGGCTGGTGTGTGCGCTGAGCGTCTAATTGCGCAAGCTCTATATCTTCCTTCTTTAATTGCACAGCAAAACCATTTATGCGTAGTGTTGGCAAATCTTTAGGAATGCGTATTCTTGCGCAAATAGCGTTTTGAATAACGTTTTTCATGCGGTACATTCCCTTAAGTTTTGCTGCATGAGGAGTGTCTTGCACTGTTGCATGAATATTTGGGATTAGATCCGCTATAGTTCTGCTAACAACACCAGTTTCACCCAAAGATGGCAAAACTTGATCTATGTATCTTAAGAATGCGGAGCTTGGTCCTACGATCAAAACGCCTGATCTTTCAAGCTTTCTGCGATGCGTGTAGAGCAAGTATGCTGCTCTGTGCAAAGCTACTGCAGTTTTGCCTGTACCAGGTCCGCCTTGAACAACAATTGTACGGTCTAGAGGAGCGCGAATAATGCGGTCTTGTTCTGCCTGAATGGTTGCAACAATATCCGTCATTTTTCCAGTTCTACGAGAACCTAGAGAAGCAAGCAATGCACCTTCGCCAGTAAGTGTTCCTTGCTTAGATGCTTTGTTTACTTCGTCTGAATGAATATCTAGAATCTCGTCTTCAACTCCTACAACTTCTCGGAATTTAAGAGTTATGTGCCTACGCATAACAATGTCTCCATGATTTGAAGGAGTTGTTTCGTAGAATGGTCTGGCTGCTTCTGCTCTCCAATCAGTTAAGATTGGGTCGTGATTTTCGCTTAGTAAACCGATTCTTCCAATGTAACGTCTTATGCCTTCTCGGTCGTCTAGTCTGCCGAACACGAGTCTATCTTCTACAGCTCTAAGTTGCGTTAAACGATCTTCGTACATTGTTGCAAAAGAATCTCGTTCTGTTCGCTGAGTTGGTGAGCCATGCGAGCCTGCAGCGCGTACAGAATCAAGCCTTGCTCGGATTGTTGAACGCAAGTTATCTAATCGGCTGTAAGCGCAATCAACAGCTTGTTGTTCTTCGCTGAGTTGTGAGGAGTACGTAGACATTTGTGTCCGTTCTTCTTAAAAGTTGGGCTAAAACTAGGCGTTTAAGTATACCTCGAGGCTAATACACGTTGCATGTTTCCAATCTAAGTTAAAAAAATATTATTTTTTTATAAAAAAGTGGGGATTTTTGGTGAGAAATGGGGTAAAATGGTGAACGATGTGCAAGTGGCATATTGCATGTTGAAAAGGAGGTGGATTTATGGCTAGTAACAATGCTGGCGCAAATGCGCAAGATAAAGCCAATTCCTCCTTTAAGCATGCTCAAAATCCATCTGGTTATGATTCTCAAAATACGGCTCAAGCTAATGCCCAAGATGCGCATATGCCAATGCAAAATTCTCAAGCGTACGCTCAGCCTTATTATGTGATGCCGCAAATGCCGCAAATGTATCAAGCGCAGCAAATGCCGCAAATGCATGTTATGCAGCCTGTTATGCAACCTCAACCTACGTCTTCGGCTTTTACATCCACTCCTTTGCCTCAAGACGCGGTTTTTGGTGCTAATAATTTGCAAAGTCAGGCTAATAATCACGTAAAGAATCCGATACTTCTTGGAACTTATTCTCCAAAAATAGATGCAAAGGGTCGTGTGGCTTTACCAGCAAAATTCAGATCCCAGTTGGGCGATGGTTTTGTTATGGCTCGCGGACAAGAGCGATGCGTTTATGTTCTTCCAATGCAAGAGTTTGAGCGTATTACAACTCAGATTCAGCTCACATCTATGAGTAATAAGTCTGCAAGAGACTACCTTAGAGTCTTCCTTTCTGGCGCTGTTGATCAGGAGCCAGATAAGCAAGGACGTATAGTGGTTCCTCCAATGCTAAGAGATTATGCCAATCTTGGAGATGAGATTGTTGTAATTGGTGTTGGAACTCGCGCAGAAATATGGAACAAATCTGCTTGGAACAATTATCTTGCAGATAAAGAGCAAGATTATGCAGATATTGCAAATGATGTTCTTCCGGCGGTGGCACAATGAAAGATTTATCTACAATTCATGCGCCAGTACTGTTGGAAGATTGCGTAGATCTTGTTTCTCCAGCATTAGATTACAAAGATTCTATTGTTGTTGATTGCACTCTTGGGCTTGCGGGTCACGCAACAGCTTTTCTTAAAGCTGCTCCACTTGCAACTCTTATTGGAATAGATAGAGATAGTGAAGCTCTTGAATTAGCTACACGAAGAATGCGCGAAGAAGGATTAGAAAATCGTTTTATTCCAGTGCATGCTGCATTTGATGAAGTTGACAAAGTTCTTGAAGATTTAGAAATCGATAAGATTGACGCAGCGTTTATGGACTTGGGTCTTTCTAGTTTGCAAATAGACGAGGAAGATAGAGGATTTTCTTATTCTCATAACACAGTCTTAGATATGCGCATGGATACAACTCAAAGTGTTACTGCTGAAACCATTCTTGCTACCTACAGCGCATCCAGTCTTGCTCAAATATTCCGTGAGTATGGTCAAGAACGTTTTTCTGGGCCAATCGCAAGAAAAATAGTGCAAGTTAGACAAGAGAATCCAATAAAAACATCTGGTCAACTTGTTGATTTAGTGGATCATGTTATTCCGCGTGCTCATCGTGCTCCAGGAAATCCAGCTAAACGAGTTTTTCAGGCTCTTAGAATCGAAGTTAATGGAGAATTAGATAAGCTTTCTAGGACTCTGCCAAAGCTTGCTTTGCGCTTAAATAACGGCGGCAGAATTGTTGTTGAGTCTTATCATTCTTTGGAAGATATTACAGTTAAGCGTTTTATGAATAAAGGCTTAGAAGTAGATGTTCCAGCAAATATGCCAATTATTCCGCAAAGTGCAAAACCTTTCTTTAAGTCTTTAACTCGCGGAGCTATTAAAGCATCTAAAGAAGAAATTGCAAATAATACAAGGTCTTCTTCTGTTCGCTTACGCGCAGTGGAGCTTATTAGAGATATTCCAGATAGGTGGATTAAAGACTTTACAGCTATTGCTCAAGGAGAAGATTCATCTTTGCATCGTTCTTCTTCTAAAGCGAATGGTGTAAATAACAGCAAAGGAGGCAGGTTCTAATGGATAAGCCAAGTAAAAACCGTGCTTCTAGGATTGCTGCGTCTTATGCAAGTTCATCTGCTCCTGCTGGGCGAGTAAATGATAAAGCAGCTGGTAATAATTCAAGGCAAAATCGTGTTTTAAAGTCGATTCCATTAGTGTTTAGTGCCTCTGACCGTAGGTCTTACACAGTAATGAATAACTTACATAGAGTTATAGAGTGGAGTAACACTCGTAAGGCTCCTCTTTTCAACTTGATTATTGTTGTTATTTTCCTTTTTGTTACGCCTACTACGTCTTTGTTATTGCGCACAAAAATGGCGGAGATATCTTTTGAACAAGCTGCCACTCAATCAAGTATCTCTAGGCTTCGTCAAGATGTGGAAACTGCGCAAACAAAGTTAGATGCGCTAGAAGCGGATCTTCCAGCAAAAGCACAAGATATGGGAATGATTCCACAACAGGGAGCAATAACAGTTGATTTAAGTGCTTATGCCAATAAAAAGAAGGCAGAACAAGCTGCTATTGAAGCTCAAAAAGCTAAGCCAGAGCAAGCACAGCAAAAACTTAAACAACAACAAACTAAACCAGATAAAACTAAATCAGACAAAACTAAACAACAAACTAAACAACAGCCAGAACAAAAAAATAAGGAGAAACATTGATGAACCGCCTAATCAAGCAACGTTTCGCCAAATACTCAGGCAAAATGAAAACAGTATTGTATTATGCCAAACTTGCTGGTAAAAAGTTGCGCTCTATTACAAGCAGAGTGAGCAAAATCAGCAAGAGCAGATTCAATACGAGTAAGTTGTACAGATCATACGGCAGTAATGCCGCGCGTTCTGGTTCTGGTTATGCTTCTTCTGGAGCTAATGCACGTTATGGCGCTCAAACTAGCGTTATACGAAACACGGTTTTTGCAAAAAAGTGTATTGCTGTTGCAATGATATTCGCGTTTATTGCATCTGTAGCAATAGTAAAACTTAGCTTTATACAGTTAATCAATGCACGTTCTACTGCTCAGGCGGCGCAGGCAGAACGTAGCAGAACTCGTCCAATACTTGCTCGTAGAGGTCGTATTTTAGATGCAAATGGTTCTGTTTTAGCTCAAAGTGTTGAAAGATACAATATAATCGCAGATCCTATGAATGCGCAATCCTTTAAGCCAACTCCTTGCACAAAGCAAACTGCTGGTAATTGTCATGCGATTAATGGTAAGGATGTTGAAGGTACGGGTGCTGTGGCGGTGGCTCGTCTTTTAGCTCCAATTTTGCATATGAGCTCTGTGGAAATTGGCGGCAAGATTGCAGGCGTAGGACGTTACGCTGTTATTAAACGAAATGTTAAGCCTTCTGTTAAGCGTGCAATAGACAAACTTAATCTTTCTGGTTGTGTTTATGCAGAAAACAGTAGCGAACGCGTATACTCTAGCGGCCCTATTCTTGGTGCTTTAATCGGCTCTGTTAAAGATGCTGAAGAAAGTGCTCGTAAGGAAGCAAAGGGTAGAAGAGGTGAAATTGGTGAATCTGGACTAGAGCTTTCTCAAGATAAAGTTTTGACTGGTAAAGATGGGTATCAAAAATATCAAGGAAATAATATTGGAAACGAGAAAATTCCTGGAACTGTAAGCGAATATAAAGATGCCATAAACGGTAACGACATAAAGCTAACTGTTGATAGCGATGTAGATTGGTATGTTAAAAAGGCTCTTCTAGACGGCATGAATAGGTATAAAGCTGGATGGGGCGTTGCTGTTGTTCAAGATATTCGCACTGGAGAGATTGTTGCCATTGAAGATAGTGACAGCATTAAGGCTGGAAGTACTGAGGCTAGGGCATCTGTTTCTAAAGCAGTTAGCCAAGTATTTGAACCAGGTTCTATTGGCAAAGTATTCTCAGTTGCAGGCATGGTTCAAACTGGTGCTCGTCAATTAGCAGATAAATTCTCTGTTCCTGGAAGTATTGAAAGCCACGGTCAGCTTTTCCATGATTCTCATAGCCATGGTGTTATGAAGCTTACTTTGGCTGGCATTTTAAAGGAATCATCTAACGTAGGTATGATTCTTGCTGGCGAAAAATATCCGAATAATAAGCGTTACGAATTCTTGTCTAAGTTTGGAATTGGCCAATACACTGGATTGGGTTTGCAAGGCGAATCGCAAGGTTTGCTACCAAGTGTTCAAGCTTGGGATATTCGTAAGCAAAATACTGTACTTTTTGGTCAGGGATACGCAACTAACGCTTTGCAAATTACAAATGCAATTGCAACAATTGCAAATAAGGGCGTAAGGTTGCAGCAATCTATTATTAAGTCGGTAATTGACTCACACGGAAGAGTTAATGAGCATAAAAGACCTCAAGGAGTTCGCGTTTTAGATGATCATGTAGCTGATCAAATGTTAAACGCTATGGAGTCCACTGCAGAATATTACGGTAGCTACATATCTGTTAATGGATATCGAATTGCTGCAAAGAGTGGTACTGCAGAAGTTGCTGGATTTGGCGGAGCGCTTAGCTCTACAGTTGCAGATTGCGCAGCAATATTGCCTGTAGATAATCCACGTTTTGCAATAACTGTAGCATTAAGCAATCCAGAAGGTACATTCGGTGTTTATACTGCGGCGCCTATTATAAAAACAATAGGCGAGTTCCTAATGCAAAAGTACAACGTTCCAGTATCGACGCCTCGCACCAATCCTATTGCTGTACAATGGTAATAGATAGCGAGCGAGGGCGAGTGCGAGTATGAATGCTGTTGATGAATTTTCTAGAACAAGAGTAACTCTTGGTTTTGCTGCACAACAATACGGTTTTGAAGTAATACCATCTTTTGCTTCTGGAATAACAATTACGTCTTTAGCGTGTGATGTTAGGAATGTTAAGCCTGGGTGTCTTTTTATTCCTGCAAATCGCGTAGATAAAAGACAATTGGAAGCTGCTAGAGATGCTGGAGCATATGCAGCAATGGTTACTCCAGAGTTTAGGTCCGAAGCTATGAGCGTTGGTATTCCACTTTTAGTTTCTTCCAACAATCCAGTAACTTTGGGTAAACTTGCTTGCGATGTTAATAATGATCCATCTTCTTTTATAGCGACTTTTGCGGTTGCTGGCGACGATGATGACGAAGTCTATGCAAATGTTATACGATTAGCTGATTTTCTTCATATGCTTGGCAATCCAATTGGTGTTATAAGCGCTGCAGGGTCTAATTCTCTTCAGCGAGAACTGGATTTAGAATATCCGCTTGGAATAGTTGATATTCAGCACAATTTGTCGGTATGCGTAGAAGATGGTGCTGCAGCTGTTGTTATAGCGCTAAATTCTGCAACTCTTAAAAAAGACGCTTTGCAATCTGTAAACATTGATGTTCTTGGAGTTGAAAGCAATAATGCGCTAGCAATGGCAGGAAGTCTTGATTTGTATAAGTCAGATTCCAGTTCGCAAGCTATTGAACACAGTGGTGGCGATTTGGCATATGATTCAAGTTTGGCAAATTCAAAAGATAAGTCGCAAGCAAGCGGCACATTAGAAGCCAAATCTAAAGTGGATGCTAATTCAGAAGATTCGCAAGATTCGCATGAGTCTAAGTCTAAAGAATCATCGGAATCACTTATATATAGTAATAAAAAAGATGATTCTAAGATTGATTACAAGAACGATTCCAAGATTGACGAATCAAGCATAAAATCTGCGCGCCCTGTAATGAGTTTTTATAATTTGCAACAAAGGTATGGATTTATAAGTCACGAAAGATCTTATTGTGTAATGCGTTCTAGGGAATCCGATGAGTTAGCTGCATTAGCAGATCAAATCGGCGGCAAAAGTGTTAGTAAACATCTTTCTCTTTCAATCGCAATGGTTCTTGCTGCTGGTGTTAGAAGAGGAACAATTAAGAGCGCGTTGCGAGTATCTCACGAACTAAAATAGAAACCAATATTTAAGAGCAGAAAATGTTTTCAATAGAGCAAAATAGCAAGCAAAATAGCAAGCAAAATAAAATTACAGACACTGTTTTTACGCAAGATAGCACTCATATGATGCCTATGAGCATTAAAGAGGTAGCAGATGCTGTTAACGCAAGCGAGCTTTTATGCGGTTCGTCGGCGTCGTGCGATTCGGCATCTTGCGATTCGGTAAAAGGCACCGATATTGTTAATTTCGCTACAAGTGATTCGCGTAACGTTGCTTGCGGAGCGGTATTTATTGCTATAAAGGGCGAGCGAGTAGACGGACACGATTTTGTTCAAAAAGCAGCTCAACTTGGAGCCAAAGCTGCGATTGTGGAACATGCTGTTTTGCTAGATGAAAGTGTGCAAAACAAGATTGCTCAAATCGTTGTTAAAAATTCGGTTGAAGCGCTTGGGCTTTTAGCAAAACATAATTTAGTTCGCCGCCGCGCGTTAAATACGCCATTTAGCATTATTGGCATAACTGGTTCCGTTGGAAAAACTACCACAAAAGATATGCTTAATGCTTTGCTTTCAACGCTTGGTAATACAGTTGCGCCCGTTGGGTCTTTTAATAACGAGATTGGATTGCCATTAACGTCTTTGCGTGTAAACGAGAATACGCGATTCCTTATTGCGGAGATGGGTGCAAATCATGTTGGAGAAATTGCAATGCTCACAACTATTGCGCCTCCAGACTTATCGGTTGTATTAAAAGTTGGTGTTGCTCATTTGGGCGAATTTGGATCTGTAGAAAAAATTGCGCAAGCTAAGAGTGAGATTGTTAGGGGACTTTTGCCTCATGGTGTTGCAATTTTGAATGCAGATGATTTTCGCGTTGCAGCTATGAGCAAGCTGGCTGATCAAGATAAAGTTCGCTGGTTTGGCTTAAATGTTGATAATAATGGCAATTTTGATGCATCGAATAATGGTAATTATCAATTGCGCGCGCAAGATATTTCTTTAGACGAAAGTGGTTGTGCAAAATTTACGATTATCGAAAGCGAAAAAATCGCGACTAGTGAAAATAGTGCAATTAGTGAAAATAGTACAACACTACATCTTGCGCTTCCTGGCGCGCACAATGTTATGAATGCTCTTGCTGCATCAAATGTTGCACGATATTTTGGAATGAGTCTTAAAAACATTGCTCTAGTTTTGAATAAAGTTTCGCATATTAGCCCGCATCGTATGCAAATTTCTGTTATTTGCAAAGATGATAAAAAATTTACACTTATTGACGATTCGTTTAATGCAAATCCAGACTCTATGAAAGCAGGAATTGACGGATTATGCTCTTATGAGTCCAATGATTCTTCTAATTCCGCTAACTCTTCTAACTCCGACGATTCTGCAAATTCTGCCGATTCTGCCAAGTCTTCATCTGCCAAACTTTTTAGAATCGCTGTTTTAGGCTCAATGCTGGAACTTGGAAAAGACGAATATAACATGCATGAGTCTATAGGAAAATATGTTGCACAAAAGAATATTGACGCAATAATTTCCGTTGGATCTTCCACGAGTGAAAAATTAGATGAATTAGCTTCTTGCATAGCTAAAGGTGCTAGAGATAATTGGCAAAATAACAGAAATAACATAAATAACATTGTAAATAAGTATCAAAATAACAATGTTGATGCTAAAAACAACGTGTACTTTGTGCATGATTGTATTGAGGCGAATAATATTGTTTGGAGTCTTGTGGGTGAGCATTCTAGTACTGTTGTGTTGTTAAAGGGGTCTCATGCTTCGGGGCTGAGTGTTTTGGCTGAAAGCTGGGCTAAACTTAGTAAGAGTCTTAACGCTAGCCTTAACAAACATACGGAGGTTAACCTGTGATTGCGCTTATTGTGGGAATAGTGGTTTCGCTAATAGTCACTATTGTTGGCACGCCGCTTTTAATCCGCTTAGTACACCGATTAAATTACGGACAATACATTCGCCAAGACGGTCCGCAATCACATTTAGTTAAGCGAGGCACGCCTACAATGGGCGGTGTTGTTATTAATCTTGCTGTTGTGGTTGGATGGGCTGCATCTGCTTTGTACAGGTATTTTTCTGTTGGCAGAACGCCTTCTTGGTCTGCAGTTCTTGTTCTTTTTGCAATGCTTTCAATGGGCTTTTTAGGTTTTATTGATGATTTTGCAAAGGTTAGAAAAAAGCAAAATCTTGGTCTTTCTGTGCGTGCAAAGTTGTTTGGTCAGATTATTTTTGCAAGCATTTATGCGCTTTTAGCTCTTATGCTTCCAACTCAGTCGGGCATTGCAAGCGCGCAGCCTGGCATGAGTTTTATAGAAAAGCCATTCTTTGATTTTTCTATGTTTGGCAAAGCAATAGGAATCGTAATTTTTATTGTTTGGGTAAACTTTTTAATGGCTGCATGGTCTAATGCAGTAAATCTTACAGATGGATTAGACGGCCTTGCTGCTGGATCTTCTATGATTGCTTTTGCAGGATATGCGCTTATTGCTTTTTGGGAAAGCTACCATGTTAAAGGCGGCGGTCACTTTGGATTCTCTTATGCTGTATCGGATCCGCTTGATTTAACAATTATTTCTGTTTGTGCCGCCGTTGCTTGCTTTGGATTCTTGTGGTACAACTCAAATCCTGCTCAAGTGTTTATGGGAGACACTGGTTCCTTGGCTTTAGGTGGTCTTTTTGCTGCACTTTCCATTGCTACTCACACAGAGTTTTTGGCTGTTATTTTAGGCGGACTGTTCGTTGCAGAAACTTGCAGTGATGTGATTCAGGTTGGCTGTTTTAAGTTAACGCATAAGCGCGTGTTCAAAATGGCGCCAATTCATCATCATTTTGAGCTTGTTGGATGGGCAGAAGGCAAAGTTGTTGTTCGTTTTTGGATGATTGAGCTTATGTTTGTCTTGTCTGCGTTGATGACGTTCTATGCGGATTGGGCAGGCCGTTCTGGATTGTTGATTTAGGGTGATTATATGAGCAATGTTGCAAATGATTTGTGCAAGGAGTTCTCTTTGCACAATGAGTTCCCGTTCCATAATGTTCTTGTAGCAGGATTGGGTGTTTCTGGCATAGGAGCCATGGAAGTGCTTAAAACTGTTGGCGCTAATGCGATTAGCGCAGACGAGCGTAAGGAAGAAGCGCAAATCCACGATTTTTCTAAAATCGATTGGAATACGATTGATGCTGTTGTAACATCGCCAGTTTTTAACCCTAGAACGCCTTTTATTCTAGAGGCTCAAAAGCGCAATATTCCAGTCATCAGCGAAGTGGAGCTTGCGTGGCTTGTGCGCGTAAAGTCGCTTAAAACAAATCTTCCAGCTGCATGGATTGGAATTACTGGAACAAATGGCAAAACATCTACAACAGAGATGACTTCCGATATGCTTACAGCTTGCGGTCTAGATGCTCCTGCGGTTGGCAACATTGGCAAGTCTGTTTCTTACGCTGCGTTAGAAAAAGAACACGACGCGTTATGTGTTGAATTAAGCTCTTTCCAACTTCATTTTACTAATTCCTTAGAGTTGGATTGCGCTGCGATTACTAATATTGCGGCTGACCATTTGGATTGGCACGGCGGCATTGAAGCTTACGCAAAAGATAAGTCGAAAGTTTTTAATGGCGTTAAAAAAGCGCTTGTGTATAATGCTCAAGATTCACGAGTTAGCGAATTAGCAAAAGTTGCACAAGTTAAAGATGGTTGTAAAAAAATTGGTTTTACACTTTGCGCGCCAAAATGCGGAGAAATAGGCGTTGAAAATGGTTGGATTGTAGACAAAAGTGGCGTTTCTGGCGCAAAAGTTGGTGATCCAGTCAAAATAGTAGCGCTAAAAGAACTAAAACACTTATGTGAGCCAGATGGAAGCGTGTATCCTCATCTTCTTGCAGACGCACTAACTGCGCTAGCTCTAACTCTTGGCTTAAAACAAGACGTTGAAAACGCAGTTAAAGCATTGTGCAACTTTGCTCCAGGAGGGCATAGGATTCAAACTGTTGCAACGTTAAATGCTAAAGATAGTCTTCCAGAACACGCGATTCGTTTTGTGGACGATTCCAAAGCTACTAATGCTCATGCTGCTGCCGCTTCTATTTCTAGTTTTGGTAAAAAATCCGTAATTTTGATTGCTGGAGGTCTTGCAAAAGGCGGTCATTTTGAAGATTTAGTTAATCAAAATCGTAGTATTATTAAGGCTGTTGTTGTTATTGGACTAGATCAAAAGCCGATTGTAGAAGCGCTTAATTCTAAAGGCCAGGGTATTCCTGTAACAATAGTTTCTGCGAATGGCGAAAGTTTCGAATCTTTTGATTCTGTAGACGATCGCGTTCTTAAAGAGGTTGAAAAGTCGCCAGTTCTTAGCGCGGATTCTACTTTGGGTCAAAAAGTTATTTCTACAGCTGTTCAAGCTGCTGGAAGGTACGCGCAGCCTGGAGATGTTGTTCTTCTGGCACCAGCATGCGCTTCTATGGATCAATTTGTTTCTTACGCAGATCGTGGCAATCGTTTTGCTAAAGAATCTGAGCGATGGGTTAAGAGCCATGAATGAGAACAATAAAAAAGCTAGCTCATCAAGTTCTAGAAGCCCTAAAAAGCTTAAAAAACGCGGTTTTGGCATTTTTGGCAGTAAAGTGGAGTCTTCAAATAATGCTTTTGGCGTTAAAGAAACATTTAGTGATAATACAAAGGCTTTTAAGCAATACGTTGGTATTCGCAGTATTTTTAACCCATTGTGGTGTCTTTTTGGACTAAGAATATCTGTTGTAATATTAACCGTTTTTGGCTTATTTATGGTGTTTTCAAGCTCGTCGGTAACGATGATTACTTACGGAGCTGGCCCTTGGGGTTCTGGAATGAGCCAACTGTTTTATTGCGTTATTGGTCTTGCTGGATATTTGATTTTTTCGCATCTTCCTGTTGATTTTTATAAAAGCAGGATTATTACCATTTACGCAATATCGGTTTTTATGCAATTTTTGACTTTTGTTCCAGGTATTAGGCACGAGGTTAATGGTAATGCTAGCTGGATTAAAATAGGCCCGCTTACAATGCAACCAGCAGAAATCACCAAACTTGCTATATGCATTTGGCTACCAATGGCACTTATTCTTGCAAAAAAGGCTTATAAGCGTGTTGCTATGCGCGCATATATTCCAACAGTTGTAGCTTTGGGTGTTTCGGTTCTTTTAGTTGTTGCAGGCAAGGATCTTGGTACAGCTCTTATTATTTTGCTTATTGCTGTTGTGGCGTTTTATGTTGGAGGATTTCCTACAAAATGGCTTGTTGTGGCCCTTCTAACGGCTTGTGCAGCAGTTTTATTGCTTGTTGTGACTAGCCAAAATCGTATGCGTCGTATTCTTGCTACGATTCATGGATGCGATGCAAAGTCGATTAGAGGCGTTTGTTTTCAGTCGATTCATGCGCAATACGCAATGGCGTCTGGTGGAATAATGGGCGTTGGCATAGGCAATTCTAGAGAAAAGTGGAATTATTTGCCGTATGCTCACAACGATTTTATTTTTGCAATTATTGGCGAAGAGATGGGCTTTATTGTTGCTTCTTGCGTAATCCTTCTTTACATTGTAATTGGATGGTGCTTGCTAACTTCTGCCTTGCAATCAACAAATAAGCTTGTTTCAATATCTCTTATTAGCATTGCTACTTGGATTGTTGGCCAAGGACTAATAAACATTTTGGTTGTTGTTCAGGTTTTGCCAGTTATGGGCGTTCCTATGCCATTTGTTTCCGCAGGTGGATCTTCTCTTGTTATGTGTCTTCTTGCGATGGGTGTTGCGGATAGTTTTATTAAGAGCAATCCGAACATAAAATTTGGGAATAAATGGTCATTAAAGCGTGCAAAATCGCGGCAGCAAAGTGGTGATTAATCCGCTCAATATCTAAACAAGTGTTAATCAAAAATAAGTGTTAATCAAAATTGGGAAAGTATTATAAAATTATAAAATTATAAAATCCGCTTTTCGTAAAAATTTTGTTTAATTTATATTTAATTGTTAAGTCATATATTAAAGTTTTAAGTAGATTAGTTCTGATTGGGATTTCTGATTGGGATTATTAAATAAGCAGATTGTAGGTGGCGAATTGGCGCAAGATCAATATAAAGATAGCAATTCTTTGCATGTTGTTCTAGCAGGCGGGGGCACTGCTGGTCATGTTAATCCTCTTCTTTCTGTAGCGCATGCGTTAAAAGATTTAGATGAGTCGGTAGAAATCAGTGTTATTGGCACTAATGCTGGTTTAGAAAAAACGCTAGTTCCTAAAGCGGGGCTGCCATTAGACGTTATTGAAAAAGTCCCATTCCCTAGAAAACCTAATTTGTACATGCTTAAGTTTCCTTTTAAGTGGATTCGCGAAACGCGCAAGGTTGCTAAGATTCTTGAGCAAAGGCATGCGAATATTGTTGTTGGATTTGGCGGTTACGCGTCTGCGCCAGTTTATGCACAAGCGCATAAGATGCATTTGCCTATTGTGATTCATGAGCAAAATGCGCGTGCTGGAATGGCAAATAAGCTTGGAGCGCGTTGGGCAAGCATGATTGGGTGTGTTTACGAAGGCACTGGTTTAGTCGCAAGGGCGGCGTCGAATAGCAGAGCTATAAGAGTTGGTCTTCCTCTTAGAAAATCCATATCTGATTTATGCGCAAAGATTACTCAAGACATTGATTTAGCTAGATTTGAAGGCGCTAAAAATCTTGGACTAGACCCTAGCAGGCCGATTATTCTTGTAACTGGCGGGTCTTTGGGTGCTAAAAGCATTAACGAAGCTGTTTCTATTGCTGCTGGCGATTTACTAAAATGCGCGCAGATTATTCATCTTACGGGTAGCGGAAAATCTAAAGAAGTTAAAGATAATGTTGAGCGTTCGGCTGGTCTTAATCAAATAAACGACATTAAGCCAGAGCATGCAGGCCTTGGTGATTACCATATTTGTGAATATTTAGAACGAATTGATTGGGCTTTTGCTTGCGCGGACTTAGTGATTTGCAGATCGGGAGCAGGAACTGTTGCAGAAGTTTCGGCGATTGGCGTTCCTGCAATCTACGTGCCGCTTCCAATTGGAAACGGCGAACAGCGATTTAACGCGCAGCCTGTTGCAAACGCAGGAGGAGCGATTATTGTAAACGATTGCGATTTTAGCGATGATTGGATTCGCGCTAACGTGTTGAAATTGCTTAATAACCCAGACGAGCTTTGCCAAATGCGTGAAAAAGCTTGGAAATACGGCATTCGTAATGCTGCAAGAGTAATGGCAGAGCATATTCTTAAGATTGCAAAAGAAAGCAAAAAATAATCATGGAAATTAATATGAATCCTATTTGTGCTGCTTTTAGTAAAGATCAGACTGTAAATTCTTTAGGTTCTGTGCATTTTATTGGCATTGGTGGCGCTGGAATGAGCGTTTTAGCAGAGATGTTGCACGAAGAAGGCGTTAGTGTAAGCGGATGCGATAGTAAAGAAAGCGACCACACAAGTCGTTTAGAGGAACTCGGCATAAGTGTACAGATTGGTCAAAGTGCAAGCCACGTAAAAAATGCAGATATTCTTGTGTACTCTAGCGCGATTAAGCCAAACAATCCAGAAGTGGTGGCGGCCGCCGAAAATGGCGTAAAACTTGTTCACAGAAGTGACATTTTATCTTTACTTTTAAGTTCTAAAAAAGGTGTGACTGTTGCGGGAGCGCATGGTAAGACTACAACAAGCTCTCTTTTGGCTCACATTTTAAAAGTTTGCGGTAAAGGCGATTTAGCAGACCCGAGTTATGCGATTGGCGGTTCGATTCAAGCGCAGGGCGGCGGAGAATTAGACGGAGGTCATGCTGGGCGCGGAAGCGTTATGGTTGCGGAGGCGGACGAATCCGACGGCAGCTTTGAAAAATACAATCCATATATTGCAATTGTTACAAACGTAGAAGCGGACCACCTAGACCATTATAAGAATGCGCAAAATTATCGCGCAGCGTTTGTTGAGCATTTAAGCCACGCTCTTGGATATATTGTGATTTGTGCAGACGATGATGGCGCTCGCGCTGTTTTAGAGGATTTAAGCGATGACTCTCTTAAAAAAACAATCGCCTATGCAAGTAGTAAGAATAGTGTTTCTTGCTTAAGTAATAGAGTAAAAAGCCTTGTAAAGTTTGCGTTTATTAATCACGAAAGCGAGCAGACGGGTAGTGGTAGTGAGTCGTTTGCTATTGACTTTGACGGCGATTCTATAAGCGTTAATCTTATGATTCCAGGATTGCACAATGCTAGAAACGCGTGTGCTGCGATTATTGCAGCAACACTTTTGGGCATGAATCCTAAAGATGCAGCAGATGGAGCTTCGAGCTTCCTTGGTGCTTCTAGAAGATTTGACATTCGCGGATGCGTTGGCGGAGTAACGGTTGTAGACGATTACGCGCATCATCCTACAGAAATCGACGCTCTTTTGCACGCCGCAAGAAGAAGATACCCAGATTCTACGATTCGCGTGCTTTTCCAACCACATCTGTTTTCTAGGACGCGCTCTTTTGCGCGCGAATTTGCTTCTGCTTTATCTCTTGCAAACGATGTTATTGTTACGGGCATTTTCCCAGCTCGAGAAAAGCAAGAAGATTTTCCAAATATTCACGCTTCGACTATTGTTAACGCAGCTAAAGAATGTGCGCTTAATTGCAATATTGAAGCTGTAGAAGACATGAAGGATGGTGCTTTGCTTCTTGCTCGCCGAGCTAATAGTGGAGATGTACTTTTTACGGTTGGTGCTGGAAGCATTACCACTATGACGTCTGTTATGCTAGAAGAGTTGCGATTAAAGCGATAAGCTAAATTGGCAATAATAGTCGGTAAAAGTGATAATAAGCAAACTGTAAAGTCGCAAATAAAGTAGTAAATAAAGTCGCGTATAGATGCAAGTGGAAGTAGGTGAGTGAATAGCTATGGGTCGAATGATTTTTGGCAAGTCTGCCGTCAATAACGAATTCAACGAGCCCAACGAGCCTAATAAGCCTAATAAATCTGCTAGTTCTAAAAATACTAGGTCTATTACATCCACTTTTGCTACAACCGATACTTTTGCTGCAACTGATAATTTCCCTAAGTCTACTGATTTTTCTAAGTCTTCTAATCTTGATGCGCATAAAAGGTCAATTCAATCCAATCTAAACTCACAAGATTCTACAAGATTAGCTAAAAATGATTTATCTAATAGCAAAAAGGCGACTACGAGTAGCTCGTTAGAAAATCAATCTGCTAAAAATGCTTTTGTAGATGCAAGAAGACTTTCCGTAGTTGATTTTGTAAAGCAAACGTTAAAGTCTAGTTCTGGTCCTCTTGGAATTGCATCTAGACCTAAAGTAATAGATTTTAGCGCTCGCGAAAAAGAAAAGAATTTTGCTAAAATACGTACCATTTTGCTGCGATTTGCCTACGCTTTTCTTGCGTTCGCGTTAATCGCTTTGCTTTGTTGGATGCTGTTTTTATCTCCATTTTTCCGTCTTGATTCTAAAAATATACGCATTTTTGGCTCTAATGAATGGGTGAGTGAACAGAAAATTGCGTTAATTGCGTCTAATCAGGTAGATAAGTCACTGTTTTTAGTTTCTTCTCAACAAATAATTGAGCAATTAAATAACATACCTGGCGTAACAGAAACAAAGGTTGTAAAACAATTTCCGCACGGTTTGCAAATAACTGTTCGTGCGCAAAAGCCTGCTGCAATGCTTAAAGCAAAAGATGGCGAAAAACTTACTGCTGTAGATGTTAAGGGTAGAGTCTTAAACGCTGTTCAAAACGTCTCTACTAGCGGAATACCAGTTATAGAAGTTAGCGACGTTAATAAAAGTCTAAACAGCAGGGCTGTTAAGGAAGCGTTGAAAATTGTAAGCTCGCTTTCTCAAGATTTTAGGTCTCACGTTATTCGTGTTAGTGCAAAAACGCAGGATTCTGTTGAAACAGAGGTTTCTTACCCTGGCCCAAGCGGAGAAGTTCATAGGATTGTTGTTTGGGGAGATTCTTCGGATTTGGAGCTTAAAAAGGCGATTGTGGAAACGATTATTAGCGATCCAAGTAAAATCAGCAATCGTCAGCTTTTGGATGTTTCTGCTCCTGCAAGGCCGATTCTTAAGTAGTTTGCTTGAGTAGCTCCAGTGCATAGTTGCTTAAGCGGTTTTTAATTGTCAAGCAAATGTGTATAATAATAGTTTGTGTGTGCCAACGGCGTGCCTTATGTAATAGGCGTGCTGGTTGGGATATCCCAAGTGCCAAAGATAGCGCGCAGTAATGTGCGTCTGGAGGTGCAAGGGCCATCGGGCCGGTGGACTGTGGCTTTTCTCTTTAACCGATTCAGGTTTAAGGTGTGCTGCAGTGCTGCGGTTTCACCAAATAGAAGACATTAATGAATCGGAGAACTTAAGTTGCCTACGATTGAACAACTCGTCCGTAAGGGACGTCAGGCCAAGCCTAAGAAGTCAAAGACTTTGGCCTTGAAAGGTAGCCCGTTGCGTCGTGGCGTGTGCACTCGTGTGTACACAACCACTCCTAAGAAGCCAAACTCTGCGCTTCGTAAGGTTGCTCGTGTGCGCCTCAGCTCGGGTATTGAAGTAACCGCCTATATTCCAGGCGAAGGTCACAACTTGCAGGAGCACTCCATTGTGCTTGTGCGCGGTGGCCGTGTGAAGGATCTCCCAGGTGTGCGTTACCACATCGTGCGTGGCGCTCTCGATACCCAGGGTGTTAAGGACCGCAAGCAGGGTCGTTCCCTGTATGGAGCAAAGAAGGCGAAGTAAAACATGTCACGTAAAGGACCTGCAAAAAAGCATCAGCTGCTTCCTGATCCAATCTACGGCTCGACCGTCGTGGCTCAGTTGATTAACAAAATTCTTCTCGATGGCAAGAAGTCCATCGCAGAAAACATCGTCTACACCGCTCTTGAGCAGGTGAAGGCAAAGACCGAGCAGGAGCCAGTTTCTGTTTTGAAGCGCGCTCTCGATAACATTCGTCCAAGCCTCGAGGTTCGTTCCCGCCGCGTTGGTGGCGCAACCTACCAGGTGCCAGTCGAAGTTAAGCCTGCTCGTGCAAACACCTTGTCGTTGCGCTGGCTTACAGACTTCTCCCGCGTTCGTCGTGAGAAGACTATGGCTGAGCGTTTAGCTAACGAAATTCTCGATGCCTCCAATGGCTTGGGTGCTTCTGTAAAGCGCCGCGAGGATACCCACAAGATGGCAGAAGCAAACAAGGCTTTTGCTCACTATCGCTGGTAATCCACAAGATAATCGGTATCTTAAAGAGCTAAGGATAATAATATGGCACAAGATGTGCTTAACGACCTGAATATGGTTCGTAACATCGGCATCATGGCGCACATCGATGCTGGTAAGACTACTACCACCGAGCGTATTCTTTACTACACTGGTAAGAATTACAAGATTGGTGAAACTCACGATGGCGCTTCTACCATGGACTTTATGGCGCAGGAGCAGGAACGCGGTATTACTATTCAGTCTGCTGCAACCACTTGCTTCTGGCAGCGTCAAACCCATGACACAGATGACCGCTATCAAATCAACATCATCGATACACCAGGACACGTTGACTTTACCGCAGAGGTAGAGCGTTCTTTGCGTGTTCTCGACGGTGCTGTTGCAGTGTTCGACGGTAAGGAAGGCGTGGAGCCTCAGTCCGAAACCGTTTGGCGTCAGGCAGATAAGTATAGCGTTCCACGTATTTGCTTCATCAACAAGATGGATAAGTTGGGCGCAGACTTCTACTATTCTGTTAAGACCATTAAGGAAAAGCTTGGCGCTAAGCCACTCGTTATTCAGCTTCCAATCGGCGCTGAAAACGACTTCCTTGGTGTTGTTGACTTGATTCGTATGAAGGCTTACGTTTGGAATGACGTTAAGGACGATATGGGTGCCCACTACGACACCGTTGACATTCCTGCCGACTTGCAAGAGCGTGCAGAAGAATATCGTGCCGAGCTTATGGATCAGGTTGCAGAAGCCGACGAAGAGTTGCTCGAGAAGTATCTTGAATCGGGAGAGCTTTCCGAAGAAGAGATTCGCATGGGTATTCGCAAGCTTACTATTGCTCGCGAAGCCTTCCCAGTAACTTGCGGTTCTGCATTTAAGGATAAGGGCGTTCAGCCAATGCTGGATGCTGTTGTTGACTTCCTTCCAAGCCCAGAAGATGTTCCATCTATTAAGGGCTTTGATCCAAGCGACGAATCCGTTGAGATTGATCGTAAGCCAGTAAATACAGATCCATTTGCTGCATTGGTCTTTAAGATCTCCACTCATCCGTTCTACGGCAAGCTTGTGTTCGTGCGCGTGTACTCTGGCGAAGTTAAGCCAGGCGATTCCGTGTACGATTCCACTAAGAGCAAGAAGGAACGCGTTGGTAAGATCTTCCAGATGCACGCAGATAAGGAAAATCCTGTAGATTCTGCAGAAGCTGGAAACATTTACACCTTCGTTGGTTTGAAGAACGTTAGCACGGGCGATACCTTGTGCGACGAGAAGAGCCCAATTTCCTTGGAATCCATGACATTCCCAGATCCTGTTATCGAGGTTGCTGTGGAGCCAAAGACTAAGGCAGATCAGGAAAAGATGAGCTTGGCCTTGGCTAAGCTTTCCGACGAAGATCCTACCTTCCAGGTTAAGACCGACGAAGAATCTGGTCAGACTTTGATTTCTGGTATGGGCGAGCTTCAGCTCGACATTATTGTGGATCGTATGCGCCGCGAGTTCAAGGTTGAAGCGAATGTTGGTAAGCCACAGGTTGCTTATCGCGAAACTATTCGCAAGGCTGTTATGAACCAGGAATACACCCACAAGAAGCAGACTGGTGGTTCTGGTCAGTTCGCAAAGGTTTTGATGAACTTCGAGCCAATCGATCCAGAATCTGGCGAAGTCTATCAGTTTGTTAACGAGGTCACTGGTGGCCACATTACTAAGGAATTCATTCCTTCCATCGACGCAGGTGTGCAGGAAGCTATGGAATCTGGCGTTTTGGCTGGCTTCCCAGTGGTTGGCGTTAAAGCAACCGTTACCGACGGTCAGACTCACGACGTTGATTCTTCGGAAATGGCCTTCAAGATTGCAGGTTCCATGTGCTTCAAGGAAGCTGCTCCTAAGGCTCACCCAGTAATCCTCGAGCCAATTATGGCCGTGGAAGTTCGTACTCCAGAAGAGTACATGGGCGACGTTATGGGCGATTTGAACTCCCGTCGTGGAAACATTCAGTCTATGACCGACGCTACTGGCGTTAAGGTTATTGACGCTAAGGTTCCACTGAGTGAGATGTTCGGCTACATTGGTGATCTTCGTTCCAAGACTCAGGGACGTGCAATGTTCACCATGCAAATGGACTCTTACGCGGAAGTTCCAAAGGCTGTTTCGGACGAGATTATTAAAGCCCAGCGCGGCGAGTAAAAGCGCACGCTACTTCGGTGTTTTGTGTCCCTAGTCAACGCTAGAATTTCGTACGTTGACTGGGTTCTGGCACCGAAGTGGCACCTAACCCAGAAACCCAGTAAATATGTAGCTAGAGGCTTCACATAAGAGTGTGAAGCGAACTACGAGACGTCCAGGAGGACAAACACATGGCAAAGGAAAAGTACGAGCGTACTAAGCCGCATGTTAACATTGGTACCATTGGTCACGTTGATCACGGTAAGACTACCTTGACCGCGGCTATTTCTAAGGTGCTTCATGGCGAATATCCAGATCTGAACCCTCAGTATGACTTCGATCAGATCGACGCCGCTCCAGAAGAGAAGGAGCGCGGCATTACCATTAACATCGCCCACATCGAGTATCAGACGGCTGCACGCCACTATGCTCACGTGGACGCTCCAGGCCACGCTGATTACGTTAAGAACATGATCACTGGTGCCGCTCAGATGGATGGCGCAATCCTCGTGGTTGCTGCTACCGACGGCCCAATGGCTCAGACCCGTGAACACGTCTTGCTTGCTAAGCAGGTCGGCGTTCCAAAAATTCTTGTTGCTTTGAACAAGTGCGATATGGTTGACGACGAAGAGCTTATCGACCTCGTTGAAGAAGAGGTTCGTGACCTCCTCGACGAAAACGGCTTCGATCGCGATTGCCCAGTCATCCGTACTTCCGCTTACGGCGCTTTGCATGATGACGCTCCAGACCACGACAAGTGGGTAGAGACCGTCAAGGAACTCATGAAGGCTGTTGACGAGTACATCCCAACCCCAACTCACGATCTTGACAAGCCATTCTTGATGCCAATCGAAGATGTGTTCACCATCTCCGGTCGTGGTACCGTTGTCACCGGTCGTGTTGAGCGTGGTAAGCTCCCAATCAACACCCCAGTTGAGATCGTTGGTTTGCGCGATACCCAGACCACCACCGTCACCTCTATCGAGACCTTCCACAAGCAGATGGATGAGGCCGAGGCTGGCGATAACACTGGTCTTCTTCTCCGTGGTATCAACCGTACCGACGTTGAGCGTGGTCAGGTTGTGGCTGCTCCAGGTTCTGTGACTCCACACACCAAGTTCGAAGGAGAAGTTTACGTCTTGACCAAGGACGAAGGTGGCCGTCACTCGCCATTCTTCTCCAACTACCGTCCACAGTTCTACTTCCGTACCACCGATGTTACTGGCGTTATCACCTTGCCAGACGGCATCGAAATGGTTCAGCCAGGCGATCACGCAACCTTCACTGTTGAGTTGATCCAGGCTATCGCAATGGAAGAGGGCTTGACCTTCGCAGTTCGTGAAGGTGGCCGTACCGTTGGCTCTGGTCGTGTGACCAAGATTCTTGCCTAGTATTTTCGATTTTCTAATCTGAAGATATTAGCTAAGGCTTAGAAAAGACCCCGTAAGTTTTCTTGCGGGGTCTTTTTGTTTTCTGTGTTTTTCGTATTTTATTCATTTTTATGTAATTGTTCCAGATGGTTACTAAAATAGTGACTTGCGGCTTGTGGCTGCGTTTACGAGTTAACATTTATTTGAGTTGTTAAATAAGAAGGTTGAGTTTATGCCTGGGGTTATTGGCATGTTGGTTAATCGTATTAAAAGTGGTTTAACGGCTAAAGTTTTTAAGCTGTTTGTTGCTTCGATTATTGCTGTTTGCATGCTTTTTGGCATAATGCCAGCTTGCGAATCTCACGCAGCTTTTGCGCAAAATATTCCAGTGGGGGGGGGGTATCCCTAACCAGTCAGCTAGTTTAAATGCCAACGGTGCTGCAGATGCAGAAAAAACAGAAGATACAAATAATTTATTCGCTAATAACCCAACACTTAAACAAGCGTTGTATGACAGCATAAAAGAGTATGACACTGATGTTACTTTGCCTAGTTCTGTAAACGATTGGCATCCAACGAAAAAAGGTATGGAGAATATTAAAAAGCTTGGAATAAGCGGTAAGGGTATTAGTGACATTAGCTTTTTAAAGTATTTTCCAAATCTTGAAGATCTGAATTTGAGTGAGAATAAGATAAGTGATATTTCCCAGTTAGCTAGTTTAACAAATCTTAAAAATTTGAATTTGAGTTGGAATAATATAAGTGATATTACGAAATTATCTGGTTTAACAAATCTTGAATCTTTAGACATAAGTACAAACAAAATTAGTAATGTAGATAGTCTTGTTGGTCTATGTAACGGAAAACTTAAAACAATTAATGCTAAAACAAATAATATTAGCAACGTTTATAATATTTACACTATTGCTTATAAAAAGAATATAAGCTGGAATAATAATGTAGATAGAGATAAATATAACTGTTCTTACGATTTTTCTGACCAACATATTGAAAAAAATATAACTCCTAGTGATGCTATAAATGGGTATAATGTTAATCAAATTGTGAAACCAACAAAAATTAAAGATGCCGATTACATCTTTAATTATCGGTATGCTTATATGAATTTTTTTGACATCTATCACAGTAGATATACTTTTACAAATGAGTTAATTCATATTGATAAAAATGATGGAGTTAAATTAATCGATTTTGATTTAAATAAAAAACTGGGAGAGAATGGTTACAATGGAACCAGTACGGTTCATTATGGTCCAGACTTTAGATTTAATGGAAGGCTTCTTATACGTCAATATGTAATTAAACGTATAAATATAGAAGTTAATTTTGGTCAGTCAATTGATTTTAGGAATGCGCTAAAAAATAGTAAATTATCGGGCTACAGTGGGAAAATAAGCGATTTAGGATTGGAATTTTGTGGATATGATCCCTGGGCAGGTTACACCAATTCTAATTCGCCTGACGATTGGACAGCCTTTTTCCCTGGTAAAGAAACTTTTGAATTTCCTGTATGTTACAAAAATGGTGAGTTTAATAATCATATAGAAGGCTACTTTCCTGCTGATAATTTGACCTTTATAGTTACCGCGAAAACAATGGCTCAAACGTGGCCTGCTAAAAGCAGTGATGTGAAAATTGATAATATTGATTCGTCTAGCAAAAATCCGCCTGCTAAACAGCCAACTGTAGATTCTATTAAAACGGACGTTAAAAAGCAGGTCGAGGGATTATTTACAACAACAAGTAGACTTAACTATCCTTTGATTCCTGAAGGTAAAACTCCTAGTGCATGCGATTTATGTGATCCTAATAAATCTGAAGATGGATGTTCAAGCGCTTGTCAAAATGATGATGATAATCCAGATGATGGATTTAGTTCTGATTCCAGACCTTATTATTATAATGACGATAACGATAGGGTTTATCCAATTAAGATTGGTGATTCCTACTATAAAAGTTGTTATAATGTAGATGATCCAGATGCTTGTACTACACAGTATTATTACAAGGCACCTACGGTTACGGTAGATGATTTTAAAATACCTGAAGCGACTGATAAAGATCAGACTGTTGAAGTTCCTGTTACGGTAAGTTACGTTGATGGGTCTAAGTGTACGTTTAAAGCAAGCTTTACTGTAAAGGCAAAGCCGCAGCTTAATCCGCCAACGCCTAAGCCTCAACCTCAGCCGCAGCCAGTGACGCCTCAACCTCAGCCTCATCCTCAGCCAGTGCCAGAGCCGCAGCCGCATCCAGTGACGCCAACGCCGCAGCCAACGCCAACGCCAGATCCGCAGAATCCGCCTGTCACGCCTGCACCTGCGCCAACTCCAGATCAGCCTGAAACCCCTTCGGGTCAAACACACATGACGGAACCAGAGATATTGCCTAAGCCATATTTGAACATAGACGTAACACCTGATTCAAACATAGGCACAACGCCTAATACTGGTTCAGAAAATAGCAATACGCCTAATCCGTACCTTAATCAAAAGCCAGATGCTTCTAGGAATGGTGCATCTAAAAATGGTGTAGCTTTTGCTAAGTCTGCTAATAGGCACAAAACTGCTGCTGGAATTAACTCCGCATCGCATAAATCGCGTGGAACTATTCCAGCAACTGGCTCTGAGTCGTCTTTAATAGCGATTGTTGCAATGCTTAGCATATTGCTTGGAGTTGTTGCTATTTGTAAATGCAAATTCAAGCAATATATTTTGTAAAAATAGGTGTGTGGGCGCAAGCCTGTAAGTATGCGTAAGCATGTAATTGTGTGTAACCCTGTAAATATGGATGCATAAGTTTTATGCTTGAATCTCCGTATTTACAGGAATAATTAGCAAAGCAGGTAGGCAGTAGGAGATGTGCCTAAATACGAAAAAACCCAAGCCGCAAAGCTTGGGTTTTGTTTGTGCCCCCTCAGGGATTCGAACCCTGGACACGCTGATTAAGAGTCAGCTGCTCTAGCCAACTGAGCTAAAGGGGCGTTGGCGTTTTCTTGAGCCGAGTAATAACTATACTCAGAATCGCTTTATTTGCAAGTTACGGCGTGTCGTGTTTTGTTATTAGTGCTATAACGCTTTTTTGGTTTCACATTTTATATTTCGGAAAAATTTCGATAAGAAGTTTATCTAAAGTAACATATGTTTATAAATATAAGCAATATTTATAGAAAATAGTAACAAAAAACGAGTTTTTCAATCTTTTGTGTGAACAACATGTTAATTTATAGTTGTATAATCAACGCAGTTCTGAAAAATTTTCTCTTTAGAAATGGCTATATTTCGCCGTTCTTTGTGGGTTGATTCGTATTTGTTAACTGTTTATGCATAAAAATTTACATATTTATGTTTTTTTTTATTTTCCTCAATGCTAGGCTTGTGAAAAATATTTTATAAGTATTTCATTGAAGGAGAGCGTATTTATGAAGTTCAAAAGAGCATCATATTTAACTCGCTTAGCTGCATTAGGAGTTGCTACAGCAACCCTTATTGCGCCATTTGGTGCAGCGAATGCTGCGGATACTAAGAATTCAGTTAGTAATAACAGTGCTTATGTAAATGATGCAAATGCATCTTCTATTAAAAAGCAGTTTAGAATGTATAAAAATAACTCTGTAAGCCATAAGCTTACTAGAGATGAGAATTTATACTTAGATTCAAATAAAGCTGCATTGCTTGAAAAATATGCTATAAAGAACAGTGCTAGTGTGCCTAATAAGCCTATTGCTGTTATTGTTACTCTGCGTAAGCAGCCGAGTCATCCTTCAGTTGTTTCTGAAAAATCAAATAAAGACGAGCAAAATCGTTTAATTGCTAAATGGCGTAAAAAGTACAATATGGGTGTTCGTCGTCAGCTTGGATATTTAATGAATTGCTTTGAAGCAACAATTCCAGCAAACCGTATGCAAGCTTTACGCCATGAGCCAGAAGTTAGATCTGTAGAAAAAGAGCGTTTATATTATCCGCTGGAAAATTTTGCTCGTGAGCTTCAGGGTCTTACGCAGGCTTTCCGAGAAAGTAATAAAAACTTAGATGGTACTGGCATGTTGGTTTCAATAATCGATACTGGAATTGATATTAACAGTAAAGATATGAAGCTGGATTCATCTGCTAAAAGTGCAAAAAAGTTAAATCCACAACCAGGATTTACAGATAAAGTTCCTGCAGGATTTAATTATGCAGATGAAACTAATGAAGTGAAAGATAATCATGCTGAACAGCATGGCATGCATGTTGCTGGAATTGTTGGAGCTAATGGAGATGAAGAAAATGCTCCTGCAGCTAGCAATCATCGTGTTAATGGCATAGCTCCTAATGCGCAGCTGCTTGCTATGAAAGTGTTTTCTAACAACCCAGATATGCCTGGATGCCGTGATGCGGATGTTGTGGCAGCTATAGAAGATTCTGTTAAGCTTGGTGCCGACGTTATAAACATGTCTATTGGCTCCGATAATGGACTTGATTCTACTTCAAGTATTGCTGCGTTAGCGTTAATGAAGGCTAGAAAAGCTGGAGTGTTGCCTGTTGTTTCGGCTGGAAATTCTGGATTGAACTTCTCGAATTCTGGTGGATTAGATGATGTGTTTGGAAAATGGGATGATGGCACTTTGGGGTCTCCATCTTCCTTCCCAGATGCTTTTAGTGTTGCTTCTGTTGAAAATTCAAAAGTTACACAAACCAAGGCGCAATGGTTTGTTAATAATGCATCTGCTACAAACTCTGGTTCTAATGATGCTAAGAAAAATGATTTTCCTTACTCACTTTCTACAGGTGTAGCTGATGGAAAATCACATGAAATTGTTGATATTAACCTTGGTAAAAAAGATGATGTTAAAGACCTTAACTTAAAGGGTAAATATGCATTAGTTAAACGCGGAGATATTGCGTTTACAGAAAAAGTTAATAACGCAAAAGAAAAAGGTGCTGAAGGTGTTGTTGTATACAATGTAAAGGATGATCCTACTCAATTCCTAGATATGGCAGGCGTCGATAAGATTAAAGATGTTTTTGTAACATCAATACGCTATGAAGATGGTGAGGCAATCTATCAAGCAATCAAAAAGAATAATGGAAAAGTGGAAGTAACTTTCACCAATGATTTCGTTGCTATTGCTAACCCAGATTCGTTAAAGCCATCTAGATTTACGTCTTGGGGTCCAACTCCAGATCTTAATTTTAAGCCTCATATTTCTGGTATTGGTGGGAATGTGTGGTCTACTCAGAATGATAATAAGTACAGAAGTATGTCTGGTACTTCTATGGCAGCCCCAAATATATCAGGTCTTTCTGCTCTGCTGATGGAAAATTATAAAAAGCGTTTTAAGGGCAAAGAACTTAAACCTTCTGAATTAGTTGATCGTATTGAGCAAGTGTTGATGAATACAGCTAAGATTCTTACTCGGGATGATGGTAATAAAAAAGTTCCGTATGCTCCTAGACAAATTGGCGCTGGTTTAGCGCAGCTCGACAAAGCCATTAAGACGGATGTTGTTGCAACTACTAAAGATAGTCGCAGCAATGAAAGTAAAGCATATGCTTCTCTTTATGAGTTAAAGCAGGGTGAACGCAAGTTTAATGTAACATTGCACAATTATGGTTCTGAGAATGTTAAATATAGCATACCGAATCAGGTTGTTGTAAACGAGACAAATAAACCTGGTGAAAAAACATCCACATTTGTGAACGATAAAGAAACATTAACTGCAGATAAGTCTTCCGTAATTGTAGAGGCTGGTAAAACAGTTGATATTACTTTCACATTGAATCCTCAATATGGGGAAAACCATTACATTGAAGGATGGGCTTGCTTAAAGTCTAAGACTAAAGGTCAGCCTGATTTGTCTGTTCCATATCTTGGTTTTGTTGGTAATTGGAATGCTGAGCAGATTTTGGTTAAACCTGGTGAAAAGTATAAGAATGCTGATAAACCAGCTAAGCCTGTTAATCCTGCACAAAATCCTTCTCCTGCAGCTCCGAACCAGTCTTCCGATGAAAGTAATGGTGAAATTGATTCAACTACTGCCCTTATGTCTGATTCAGCAGACGGAAGTATGCAAGTTAAGATAAATGGATCTAAACGATTCATGTTCTCACCTAATGATGATGGATGGTATGATTTAATCACACCATATGTGCCATTATTGCGTAGTGCGGCAGATATTCGCTACGAGATTATGGATGAAAATGCAAGCAAGGTATTACGAGTTTTAGGTGAAGACCACAATGTTTCTAGACCTACTTTGCCTTCTGCAGCAGATTCAATGGGCCATGAAGGTGTGAATGGTCGTTTTGATGGTAAGCGTTATGATCCGAAAATCGCGCAGTTTGTGCGGTTTGAGGATGGAAATTACGTGTATCGCATTCAAGCTCGTTTGGGCAAAGGCTTTCAGTGGCAAAACTACGACATGAAGTTTGCTCTAGATACGCATGGTCCTAATGTGAATGTTTCCGACCGTGATTCTAATGGCGTTGTAACAATCACTTTAAGTGATAACTTAAGTGAAGATCCTGGTCTTCCAGTTATTCGCCGTGTTGGTGATGATGATGTATTTAAGTATGATGATGCAACTGGTTGCACTTTAGATAAAGTACATCATAAGCGCGTGTGCAAAATAAATGTTGGTAACACAACGCCATTTATTTCTGTTGTTGCTAAAGACGCAGGAATGAATGGAACTCGTGTAGTTAAAGTGTTTGCTAATAAAGATCATAAAATCTTCATTTCTCGTCGAAAGGAAATGGACGGGAAGATGGTTGGAACATCTGTAGTGCATGACAATAAGTTAAATCTTGAAGGTTATGTTTCTGATGATGTTAAATCCATGAAAGTTCTAGCAAGTTACAAGAAATACGATGGATCAATTGTTAAAACAACAGTTAAAGTGAATCTAAATAAAGCACCAAAGTTTACTGCTAGTAATATAAAAATAGTACGTGGTGAAAACACTGTAAAGGTGCTTGGATTCTCTGATGATAAATGCAAAACGCAAATAGCTAGCGAAGAGTTTACGTTAACATACAATCCAGAGCGTCCGCGTATTAGTGTTACTAATACGGATAGTGGCGATAGTGATGGAAGTTTGCCTGTTTTGAGTGATGGTAGTGTAACTGTAAAAGGCAAAGTAAAAGATAGTTCACAACCTAAGCAAAAGCTTGAGCTAACAATTCGTTACCAAGTGGATAAAGTGAAGCAAGCAGCTGGTTCTACTGATCCTGGTTCTTCTAATTCAAGCAGCGAATCTGCTGATGATGTAGATGACACTGAGACAAAAGAGGATCCAGTAACGATTAATTCGGATGGAACATTTGAAGTAACAGTAAAGCCTTCTGCTAAGGCGTATCAGGTTACTCTCTGCGCAAGTAATGGTCAGAATCTTAAAATTAAGTCTGTTAAGCTTCAAGGCCGTAACGAGCCGAACTTTATGGAAGTAAGCAATGGCGTGTTCTATCCAAGTAATGTAACTCCACTTGGAGCAAATATTTGGATGATTAATCCTATTACTGCAGGACCAAGCTTAGACTCCTTTACTTTGCAAGGTACTGTTGGTCCAGATATAAAGAGTGTAGAATTTACTCCTTCTACGCGTCTTAATAAAGATGGCAAGTATATGTTAGAGTCAGCTATTGCTGCAAAGATAGACAGTCAAGCGCATAGTTTCTCTATTGATTTGCCAATGCATACTGGAATTAATGATTTCCGTGCTGTTGTAAAAACTGCTGATGGTAATAAGCTTATGGATTTTGCAGTTGCTTTCTTGTTTGATAAAGAAGCTCCAAAAGCTACTTTTGTTAATCCACAATTATATGGTCATACATTGTTTACAAACAAAGATACCGTAAAGTTTAAGGGTAGTGCTCAAGATAACGCTTCTGGATATAGGCTTTCTATCAATCATTCTGTTGTTGCAGAGTTTACTTCTCTGGAAAATGGTGATGGCCCAGAAGCAAACAAAAAAGAATTTGAGCGTGATGTTGATGTAGAAGATGGAGATCATGTTTTTCTTGAGCTTGAAGACAAGGTTAATTCATCTGTTTATGGTTCCATTCCAGTTGTTGTTGATAAAACAAATCCAACTGTAGATGTGAGCATGAAAGACGGTGAATCAGTAGAAGGTGACTATACTGTTGCTGTAAAAGCTAAAGATGCAAATCTTAAATCTGTAGCTGCATATGTTGATGACAAGCCAATCGGTGCTGTTTCTAATACGAATTTAGCTCCTCATCCTGTAGAAAGTACATTGCTTTCGTTAACTCAAGGATATAGTTCCTATACTGAAGTAGATAAACCTGAAAAGGATCATTTGGAATTAAAGGCAGTCATTCATGCTAAAGATCTGGCAGAAGGTAATCATATTCTTCGCGTAGAAGCTATTGATTATGCTGGAAACTCAGCTGCTGGTGATAATCAGCGAACTTCCATTCCGTTTGTTAAAAAGAAGCATGCTGAACCAGTTAAGCCTGATCATTCTAAGCCAGATGTGCCTGGTCATAATGTGAATCCAAATGTTCCAAAGAAGCAAGAAATTCCTGCTCCTCCAGATGCAAACGCTCATGTTCCAGCAGCTCCTAAGAGTGTTGTTGAATTAACAAAAGCTCTTAAGAGCAATCTTTTAGTTGGTAAATATGAAAACAATGTTGCTCGTGCAGGTGTCGAAAATCCTATGAAGCTTCGACTTAGCCAAAATAGTGACATTATTGAGCAGCTTAAGAAGAATAAAGTTGTATATGCATATGCGTACATTTATTCTCTTCCTGTTTTGTTGCATGGCAAAGATGGTGCTAGCTACGTAAAGGTTGTTTTGGATGATAAAGGTCAGCCTCATTTTTATGCTGAGATTCCAGAAGGATATTCGGGTAAACATACAATTGTTCTTATTGATAACAGAGGATTACAAATTGCTTGGACTAATGTGTGGGTTATTCCAGCTAATGCAACTTCATTCGATGAGACTATTGCAGAATATAACTTGATACATTCTGAAAGTCATCCTGGATTTACTTTTGCGTCTAGTGATGAAGATTATGAATCTGCAAGTAATATTGCAGATAATAATGAGGTAAATGGTTCTGAGACTAACTCAGGAGCATATGCAGGTGCTAATGGTAATGCTAATAGCAATGTTAATGGCAATAGTAAGAATGCTAATAATAATGCTAATTCTTCCTTAAGTAACTCATTATCTTCTTCAAAGAACACTAATACAGAGGGAATGCTTTCAAAGTTAGGTGTGACTGGTGCTGGAATAGTATTCACACTGGCTACATTGGCTTTGTTGCTGCTAAGTGGCACTTTTGCACTTTTTGTTCGCAAAATGCGCATGTAAAGTGTTAACTAGTTACCTTTAAGTCTAAATAGTTATATTCCCCATGTGTAACAGCATGGGGAATATTTGGTTAGTGCGCTTTATGTTTTGTATGCTCATTTGTTAAATTGGCGTGTTTGCATGTTTGTCCTTCTTAACAGTCAAGCTGTAAGCATGACATTAAGTATGGTGTTGCAAGAATTGCAAAATGAGCATCAAGGCTCAGAGTTGCAGCCTAAAGCGCAATCTAATCGCACGCTACCTTTGCGTGCAAGCGAAACAAGTGCAGAAAATCCTTGGCCAGTAAGCGTTATAAGCCAAAAGTTCCATGGTGCTGTAGAAAAGTGGCCTGCTGCTTGGGTAGAAGGTCAGATTGTTGAAATCAACATGAGAAGGTCTACGTCTGGCTACGTAACGCTTAGAGACAGCAACGAAGACGTTTCAATCTCCATAATGGGCTTTAGCAAGTTTGTTCAGCAAGCGAAAGATTTGCGGCAGGGCGATAGGGTAGTTGTTCACGGCAAGGCAGATATTTGGGTAAAAGCAACACGATTGAGCTTTGTTGCCGACGAAATTAGGCGTGTTGGTGCTGGCGACTTAAAAGCGCAAATAGACGAGTTGCGCAAAAAGCTTAAAGGCGAAGGCTTGTTCGACGCGGAAAATAAGGTGCCGCTGCCCGAGTTTCCAAAGTGCATTGGACTGGTGTGTGCGCCTCAAGCTCGCGCAGAGGGCGATGTTATTACAAACGTCAATTTGCGATGGCCTGTAACGCGTTTTAAGGTGGTTCACGCGCATGTTCAGGGTGTGCAATGCCCAGCGGACGTTATTGCGGCCATTAAGCAGCTAGACGCAGACCCAGAGGTTGATGTGATTATTGTTGCGCGCGGCGGCGGTAGTTTTGAAGATTTGATTGGATTTTCGGACGAGGGCGTGGTTCGCGCTACGGCTGCTTGCGTAACTCCGATTGTTTCTGCGATTGGTCACGAAGACGATTGGACGCTGATTGATTTGGCGGCAGATATGCGAGCTTCTACGCCTACAGATGCAGCAAAGCGCGTTGTTCCAGATGTTAACGAGCAATGGCAGTTGATTGATAACGCCTTGCAACACGCGCGCATGAGGATTTCTGCGCGAGTTAGCAACGAGATTCAGCTTATTGAGGGATATGCGAATAGGCCAAGTATTACTCAGCCAACCACTATGTTGGAGCCGCACGAGTTGTTTGTTCAGCAAGCAATTGAACGCATGAGGCATGGTTTGGTGCGTCTGCTGGATGACGCTAGTTTGACTGTTGAAAAGGCACATGCCAGCATTACAGCTCTTAGCCCGCAATCAACGCTTAATCGCGGTTACGCGGTTGTGCAAATTAGCGGCGGGAAAGTGCTTGACGATTCTAGTCGTGTAAAAACTGGCGACGATATAACAGTTACTCTTAAAAGTGGCTTGATCACAGCTAATGTTACATCTGTAGAAAAGTCGTAAAGTCGTAAAGTCGTAAAGTTATAAAGCTGTAAAGTCGTAAAATAAAAAAAGTTTTAAATAAAAATTAGAAAAGGATGATTATGAGTGACGAAACTACGCGCGAAAATGGTGCAAAAGTTGATGCGATTAGCACGCTTAGCAGCGAAGAGCGAGCTGCGATTGACGCAATGCCTTACGAAGAGGCGCGCGAAAAGCTTGTGCAAGCTGTTAAAGCGCTTGAGGCTGGCGGCTTGACTTTAGATCAGTCTATGCATCAATGGGAGCTTGGAGAGGCGTTAGCAAAGCGTGCGCAGGGCTTGCTTGCATCGGTTCGCGCTAAGTTGGACGCGGCTCAAGCGGAGCAGTCGGCTACAGCAGCAACTGCTGGAACGCAGTCGAATCTTGAATCGTGAATCTTGAGTGCGTTATAGCGCGTAAACCACGCCATGGTGTATAATTGCCATTTGTTGCTTTGCAAGAAGCGTGCGCATGTTTCGTTTTGCGTGTTGCGCGCTGCAATCAACTAAACTGCCTCGGTAGCTCAGTGGATAGAGCACCACTCTCCTAAAGTGGGTGTCGTCAGTTCGATTCTGATTCGGGGCACTTTTTGTGTATAGCTATATTTGGTTGTGTGCTGTATATAGTTTGTTTATTTTTTGACAAATATTAGTTTCTTTTGTAGAATAGATACGTGGTGAAGCCAGGCTGTGTCTGGTTCGCGAAGAGCCAATCAAGTGATTGATTGGCTCTTTGTGCATCTAATGGCGGGGGATTTGGTGGGAATGATGGTGATTTATAAGCCTTTTACTACTATCAAGCAGCAAATAAAATTGCTTAAGTCTAGAGGAGTAGTGTTTTCTGATGAGCTTAAAGCTATGGAAATACTTGAAAGAGAAGGCTACTATAGCGTTGTGAATGGGTATAAAAATCCATTTCTTGAATCAAAAAATTCGAATAAATATGTTCAAGGAACAAAGTTTGAACACATTTATTATCTTTTTAAATTTGATCGCGAACTTCGTGGTATTATTTTTGCGGCTACAACTAGAACAGAAGCATTGTTAAGATCATCATGTTCATATTGTTTTAGCCAGATTCACGATAATGAAGTCAATGCTTACCTTAATGAAGCTAATTATGAAGATCCAAAGGAATCGCGCGGTTTAGTTAGAGCATTTAATCGAATTATAGAAAATAATACGTCAAATAATAAAAAATTAAATCTAGGGAAAGAATACATACGGCATTGTATCAATAATCACGATGGTCAGGTTCCATTATGGGTTTTATCTAATGACCTAACTTTCGGACAGATATTCTGGTTTTACAAAGTTCAAACTAGATGCATGAGAGGTTTGGTTGCTAGGGAATATACTGAACTTTATAATTCTTCACACTGTTCTCAAAAAGATATTACGTCAATAAAAATTGATTCTACTTATAGAAGAATTAAAGAGTTCAGAAATATTTGTGCGCATGATGAACGTTTGTATTGTGCTAGACCACATAGTTTCAATGCAACAGTTTTTCAGCTTATTAAAGATTTCGACTTATTCTTAGACACTAACTATTATCTAGAGTTTTTAGAGAAAATTGAGAAATTACTAAGTGCGCTTTGCGTTGAAGTGCCAAGTTGTTCCAAAAATGTTATTGAATGCATTGGAATGTCTAGTATTAATGAATTTTATGATTGGAAAAATAAAATTAAAGAAAATATTACCTTGAATAGTAACTTGCCTGTTCCCAACGAACCAACGCTTAAAGCTATGAATCACGCTAATCAAATTATAGATGGCAAAATTGCTGAAGATGGCATTGTTTTTAGTAATGCTAATGAAGCTAAAGCATTTTTGGATAATATGTCATGAAAATGTCATGAAAATTATTCGCGAGTCGCGAAATCTTCCTAATGTTAGGGGATAGTGTTAGATTATTTCTAACTTAAGCGATGATCCGTTATCGGCGGGGAGTTTTCGGAAGAACGGCGAGGATTCGTAAGATTCTTGCTTATTAGAACCGACGGGGTTGGCCCGCATAGCCAAACACGAGAGGCTGCAAGAGTTGCATAAGCATTTTTGCAGCAAGCGAGGTGGTACCGCGGCAGTAACTGTCGTCCTCGCAGGGAAATATTCACCCTGTTGAGCGAGGAGAGCACAGTGAGCGAATCCACTAGTCCAGCCGCAAACGCATCCGAAAATACGTCTACAAATAACGTATATCCAAAGGCAAGTGTTTCTGTATCAACGCAAGAAAACGCTGGAGCGCAAGTTGCACCAAATCCTTCCTTCCCAAAGCTTGAAGAGTCCGTTCTTCAATATTGGGATGCAAATAACACTTTCCGCAAGTCAATCGAATACCGCCCGTCTGGCAAGGGTAGCCAAAACGAGTTCGTGTTCTTCGACGGCCCTCCATTCGCAAACGGTCTTCCTCACTACGGTCACCTTCTTACAGGTTATGCAAAAGACGTTGTTCCGCGCTATCAAACCATGCGCGGACGCAAAGTAAACCGCGTTTTTGGTTGGGATACTCACGGACTTCCAGCAGAGTTGGAAGCGCAGAAGGAACTTGGCATTGAGTCGGTTGATCAAATCGAAAAAATGGGCATCGCAAAGTTCAATGATGCTTGCCGTGCCAGCGTTTTGAAGTACACAAATGAGTGGCAAAACTACGTGCATCGTCAGGCTCGCTGGGTTGATTTCGAGCGCGGCTACAAAACGCTGAATATTCCATACATGGAATCCGTAATGTGGGCGTTTAAGCAGCTTTACGATAAGGGCTTGGCTTACAAGGGCTACCGCGTTCTTCCGTACTGCCCAAAGGACCAGACTCCTCTTAGCGCTCACGAGCTTCGCATGGATGCGGATGTGTACCAAAACCGCCAGGATACAACTGTTTCCGTCGCCGTTAAGCTTCGCGACGAAGACGACGCTTACGCAGTATTCTGGACCACCACTCCTTGGACAGTTCCAACAAACTTCGCAATCGTAGTTGGCGCAGACATTGACTACGTGGAAGTTCGTCCAACTGAAGGCAAGTTTGCAGGCAAAAAGTTCTACATTGGCAAGCCTTTGCTTGGATCTTACACTAAGGAACTTGGCGAAAACTACGAGGTTGTGCGCGAACTTAAGGGCGCTGAAATGGCAGGCTGGCGTTACTACCCAGTGTTCCCATACTTTGCTGGCGAATCTGCGCTCGCCGAAGGTGGTACTCCTGGTCCTAATGCTTTTACGATTTTTACAGCAGATTATGTTGACACTGCAGAAGGTACTGGCCTTGTTCACCAAGCTCCTTACGGCGAGGACGATATGAACACGCTTAACGCGCACGAAATTCGCAGCGTTGACGTGCTTGACGCAGGATGCAAGTTTACAAGTGATTGCCCAGATTACGAAGGCTTGTACGTTTTCGATGCCAACTTGCCAATTTTGCGCAACTTGCGTGCAGGAGACGGCCCGCTTGCTCAAATGCCAGAAGATCAGCGCGCATTGCTGTTCCAAGAAAAAAGCTACGTGCACAGCTATCCTCATTGCTGGCGTTGCGCAACTCCGCTTATTTACAAGCCTGTTTCTAGCTGGTTTGTTTCTGTTACAAAGATTAAGAAGCGTTTGCTTGAGCTTAATCAAGAGATTAATTGGATTCCTGGAAACGTTAAAGACGGCCAGTTCGGCAAGTGGCTTTCTAACGCTCGTGATTGGTCGATTAGCCGTAACCGCTTCTGGGGCTCGCCAATCCCAGTGTGGGTGAGTGACGATCCAAAGTATCCGCGCGTAGACGTGTATGGTTCGTTGGATGAGCTTAAGGCTGATTTTGGCGACTATCCTCGCGACGACGATGGCAATGTTAATATGCATCGCCCGTATATCGATCGCCTTACTCGACCAAACCCAGACGATCCTACTGGAAAGTCGCAAATGCACCGCATTACGGACGTTCTCGATTGCTGGTTTGAGTCTGGTTCTATGCCTTTTGCACAGTTCCATTATCCTTTTGAAAATAAGGACTTCTTCGAAGAGCACTTCCCATGCGATTACATCGTTGAATACATTGGTCAGACTCGTGGATGGTTCTACACACTTCACATTATGGCTACGGCTCTATTTGATCGCCCAGCTTTTAAGAACGTGATTTGCCACGGCATTGTGCTTGGTTCCGACGGTCAGAAGATGAGTAAGCATTTGCGCAACTACCCAGATGTTAATGGCGTTTTCAACGAATACGGTTCGGACGCAATGCGCTGGTTCCTCATGTCTTCGCCAATTTTGCGCGGCGGCAATTTGATTGTGACTGCAGACGGCATTAGGGATACGGTTCGTCAGGTTATGCTTCCAGTTTGGAGCTCTTACTACTTCTTCACTTTGTATGCTAACGCTGCAAATGGTGGTAAGGGCTACGATGCTCGTATGCTTCGCGCAGACGAGGTTGCAGGCCTTTGTAACATGGATCGCTACTTGCTTGCTCGCACGCGTTTGCTTGTTGAGCGCGTAGAAAAGTGCTTGAACGAGTTTGCGATTAGCGATGCTTGCGCGGCAGTTGGCGATTTTATTGACGTGCTTACGAATTGGTATATTCGCGGCAGCCGTGACCGATTCTGGAATGAAGACGAGACTGCTTTCAACATGCTTTACACTGTGTTGGAAGTGTTTATGCGCACGATTTCCCCTCTTGCTCCTATGGAAGCGGAGGCTGTGTGGCGTGGTCTTACTGGCGGCGAATCCGTGCATTTGGCTGATTGGCCTTATTTGGTTGAGCCGCAAATGCTTTCAGATGGCGAGAAGAACCCTAAGGCTGGCGAAGTCACTGAGCTTGGTGCTGTTCTTGCTCACGATGATGCTTTGGTTGCTGCTATGGATAAGGTTCGCGAGGTTGTTTCTTCTACGCTTTCGTTGCGTAAGGCAGAACAGTTGCGCGTGCGTCAGCCGTTGGCAAACTTGACTGTTGTTGCAGAAAATACTGCTGCTGTAGAGCCTTACGAGCAGGTGCTTGAGCGCGAGCTTAACGTTAAGAATGTTACATTCTGCACTTTGGAAGATGCAGGCGACCACGGTTTGAAGATTGTTCACGAGCTTAAGGTGAATGCGCGCGCAGCTGGTCCTCGTTTGGGTAAGCAGGTGCAATTTGCTATTAAGGCTTCGAAGAGTGGTGATTGGCGTGTTGACGGCTCTGGTGTTCCTGTTGTTAATACTCCAAATGGCGAAGTTGCGCTTGAACAAGGCGAATATGAGCTTGTAAATCGCGTTGAGTCTTCGGATGCTCAAGTGGCTGCAAATACTGCTTCTGCTGCAATGCCAACTGGCGGTTTCGTTATGCTTGACACTGCTTTGACTAGCGATTTGCTTGCGGAAGGTTACGCTCGCGACGCTATTCGTGCTGTTCAAGATGCTCGCAAGGAGAACGGTTTAGATATTAGCGATAGAATCTCTTTGACTTTGAGCGTGCCAGCTGTGGACGTTGCTAAAGTTAATCAGTTCCGTGACTTGATTGCGGAAGAAACTTTGGCTACAAGCTTAGAAGTTACAGAGGCTGATCCTAGTGCAACCGAGCTTAGCGTAAGTCTTAAGCGTGCGTAAAAGCTAAGTATTGTATAGTGTGCCTTCGCGTTATGTAGTTAGCGCGGAGGCAATTTTATTTTGGATATATAAGCAATTAGGCGTTTATTTGTTTTGTGGCGTGCGTTTTGTTGGTCTTCGGATTTCGCCTAAGTGTAGGCGAAATCGGGGTCGCGCTTGCGTGGAAAGCGCATTGGCTTTCCACTTTGAGCAAGCGCTATCGCATCAATTTGCTTTTTCATGCTACGCTCAAGTGAAAAAGCAAGGTGATGCGACACTCCGATTTCCATACCTTCCTATAGATTCGTTATAACAACAGTACAAATTTACTCATGTTTGTATTTGTCAGTTTTATAAGAAAACATGCAACACTTTGGGCATAAATTCGCCATTGCATTAGTGGGGACGCTCCATATGTGCGCAGCGCAGTGGGCATTGGTAAACCCGTGGTACTTAGCTACTAGGTTTATCTCTGCCACTGCTTGCGTTTCACTAAGAATTTCTACACGCGCAATCTTATTGACTCCGTTTTGTAAAGCTTATGTTTGTGCTAAAAAGTAACATAATAAGAGTCTATTAGGAGGTTTTTATGACTTCATGCGCTCCGATTGGTGTGTTTGACTCAGGTCTTGGTGGTATTTCTGTAGTTCGTCAACTTCACGCATCTATGCCTAACGAGCGCATTGTTTATTTTGGCGATTCTGCAAACGCGCCTTATGGCATAAAAACTCCTCAAGAAGTTCGAGATCTTAGTTTTAAGATTGTTGAGCATTTTGCAAGTCTTAATGTTAAAGCTGTTGTAATTGCTTGCAATACCGCCACTTCTGCTGCTGTAAAAGATTTGCGCGCACATTACAATATGCCGATTATTGGCATGGAGCCTGCTCTTAAGCTTGCTTGCGATTTGGGTGGCGGCAAGCCTCAGCGCGTAATCGTTGCAGCTACGCCTTTAACTCTTAGAGAACGCAAGTTTGCAGAACTTATGAATCGTTTTACGCAAAATCACAAGATTTTTTCTAGGCCTTGCCCCGATTTGGTAGAAATTGTGGAAAATGGCGATTTAGGCAATAAAAATATTGTTATGAGTGCTTTGCACAAGTATTTTGATTCTTACGATTTAACGAATATTGATTCAGTTGTTTTAGGATGCACTCATTTTGTGTTTTATAAAAGCTACTTCCGTGAGTTTTTGCCTGATTGCGTGAATATTGTAGACGGTAATGATGGCACTATTCATCATCTTAAAAGCGTTTTAGAATCTAAGGATCTGCTTGCGCCGAGCGAAAATAGTGGAAGTGTTCTGCTTACTAATTCCGATTCAAGTAATCGTATTGCTAAGCTATCGCAATCGTTGCTTAATGGTGATTTCTGATTGAAAATTAAATTGCGTCTTATTACTTGCGTCTTATTACTTGCGACTTAAGCAAATATGGCATTTCCGTATTTGCCTAAAATAAGCAATACAAGAGCAAAAATCCAAAGCAAATCTACAATTAAATCGTAATTTAGTCGGTAGTAAGCACTTAAAATCTTATTTTTTAATCCAATCTCTTGCACGCTAAATGTTGCGTGTGTAAGTGACATAAATTGCACAGTTGTGCAAAACATTAAAACAAGGCACCATGGGCAAAGAATTTGTATAACAAACATAGATTGCGTAAACAGCCAATAAGCGTACAAGAGTGCGCCTAATCCGCCAATCCAGCTAAAAGTTGCTAGCCATTTTGGAAGTTTTACTTTTGCTATTCCAACTACAGCAATCGTTACGAAAACGCTTTCTGCTGCAATTCCAAAGAAAGCATTAGGGAAGCTTAGTTCTCCAAATCTTATGAATTCCGCTTGCCAAGATTGCGCCACTTTAGAGCATGAAACAACGGTGTTTACATCGCATCCAAGCGCCTTGTGCGGTGCGCGTGCAAGAGCTAAAGTCTCGGAAGAAAGTATTAGCGATGTTAAAAGTGCAATTGCGGATGAAATAAGCATAATCATGTAAACCCAAGCGGCAGAGTGTCGCCAAGAATTCATGCGATTATTGTGGCTACCCATAAACACTCCTCAAAGCGCTAATGTATTTAGATATTGTTTAGACTTAAAACGTTACATGCCACAGTTTACGATAATTATATGACTGTAATAGGTAGTAGTGCGAATAACGATTTTAATTTGGATTCTAAATCGCAAGATTTAGGGTGGGATTTGCATTGTCATACTTTATATTCCGATGGCACTAAAACTCCAAAAGAATTAGTAGATGAAGCTAAAAATCTTGGTCTTAGTGGAGTAGCTATTAGCGATCACGATACTACTGCTGGTTGGCATGATTTTGAAGAAGCTGCTAAAAACGCTGATTTTCCAGTTATTTTTGGATCAGAGATAACAGCTGTAGAGGGAAATATATCGGTTCACATGCTTGCTTATAACTACAATCCAAACGACGAGTGCATTAATGAAATGTTTGCAACTACAAGAAAACGCAGATTGGAACGCACGCGCAAAATGGTTGACCTTATGTCGCACGACTTTCCGATTACTTGGCAAGATGTTCTTGCACAAGCAGGGCAAGGTGCGCTAACTACGATTGGTCGCCCGCATATTGCAGACGCTCTTGTTGCTGCAGGCGTTTTTGAAACAAGGTCGCAAGCTTTTGCAGGTCCTGTTGCTCCACGCGGCCCATACTACATTCCAACGCCATCTCCAAGTGTTGATGAGGTTATTAAAGTTATTAAACACGCTGGGGGAGTAAGCGTTATTGCGCATCCTGCGGATTATAGTAGGAATCTTGTTATTCTTTCGGATTCTCAAATAGAACACTATGCAAGCGTTGGTCTTAACGGTTTAGAAGTATATCATCGTGGCAACTCTTTAACGCAAAGACAAAGACTATTGGAGTTAGCGAAAGACTTGAATTTGCTTGTTACTGGTGGATCCGATTGGCATGGCAGTGGCAAGCCAAATAAAATCGGAGAAGAAACAACAAGTTGCAATGTTGTTTCTAAAATCCTAAATTACCAGATGAATTAAAATTGTGCTGTTAAAACGTTATAAACGTGTTAAGTGTTCTAGCAGTGTTCAGCAGTGTTCTAGCGCTGTTAAAACGCATTAAAACCAACAGTATGAGTTGGAGTATCTCCTATAATCGCATATGCAAAAGAGTCTGCCATAATAAAAATTTTTCGATTATTTTTATCTGTAAGATTAATTGCTTTTGCGTTTTTAATAGCGCTTTCAATAATGTTTTGTATATCTTGCTCGCTTTGGTCGCTTTCAAAGCTAATAGTGTCTTTTACGTGCTTAACGCCAATTGTTACCTTCATTTTTATTCCTTAATTGTTTTCGCTGTTTTCGGTATTATTTTCTAGTTTGTTTTTTGCGTCTTTAATAGCAAGTTCTGCATCTTTTAGCATTGGAATAATAATCGTTGCTGGCTTATCTAAATCTTCATTTTTATTGCCATTACTATTATTGCCATTACCATCGTTGCTATTTATATTGACATTTTCAACAATATTGGTACTGTCTACACTTTCGCCGCTATTTGCACTTTCTACACTATTATTTGCATTAGCTTTATCTGCAAAATCATTATTGCTATCGCTAACTTCGTTCGTTGCATTGTTATTCACATCGTTAGTTTTGTTAACGCTGCTTATAACTTGCGTTTCTAAGCCGTCTGCAATAGTGGCGGTTTTAGTGGCAGCTTCAGTGGAATTAGTGTTGTCGTTTATAGTTATAGTTTGTTCGTATGTATTATCTTTATAGTCTTTTTGATCTTCTTGCTTGAGTGTTACAACAGTTTTTTCGTTAGTAGCATCCGAAGATATAGTATCGTCTTTAACAACATCATCTTTAATAGAATTATCTTTAACAATATCGTCTTTAACAATATCTCCTACAGTAAGAGAAGACGCTGGATTTGCGCTATTATTGTTTTGATTTGCGCTGGCTGCTCTAGAATTATTTATGCGAGTAAGCTCGTGAGCAAGACGTTCCACTTGCGCTTTGAATCTCATTATTCCAGTTGTATCTGCGCGTTGCAAAGCTTGAATAAAGTCTCCAACTTGCTCCATTTGCAGCCAAAGATTTGCTCGAAGCATAATCATGCTATCTAACCTAGACCCAAGCATTCTTCCATATGCACTTAGCAAAGCGTTTCTATGCTGCTCGTTAAGCTTTGCAAAAATCCACGCTAAATCGCGAGCAGGATCGTTGATTTGCATGCTTTGCCAATTGGTTATAGCTGTAATAGTAGACCCAGAAAATAGAAAATCACCATCTTTGAATCCGCCGTGAACTGGGCAAGTGTCGAATGACCACAATCCATCAGTTTCTAAAACTCTAGACCAATTATCTGTTATTTCTGTAGGAATATGGCCTGCTTGGCGCAATCTTTTAATCCAAGATGTTAATTGCGTGCGAATTTGACCAGTAGTAAAAGAAGGATAATCGCTTTTAGTTAAAAATGACGGACTTAGTCTATGAATCGCGCCTATTGCAGTTCCAGCGTTTACACAATCATCTGTTGTAAGAAGACTTAGTTCTCTTGCATTTCCGTTTAGATGATTACAAATAAGCACTGTTGGATTGTTAAAATCAGCTTCTCCTATTGAGTCAAAATGTAATTCGTTTTGATTTTGACTATTAGTGGAATCTTGTTGATTTGCTTGGTTCTGTTGGTTAGTTTGATTTGCCTTATTTGAAAGCGACCCAGGAACAAACTTAAGCATTTCTTCGTGAGCAAATCCAAGAGCTGCAAGCCCCTTAGTTTTTTGCAATACCCATGCTGCTCGCGCCCTATCGTGCAAACGTTTTTGACCTTTAGCGTTAGAGCTAACAAAAATGTCGTAAAGTCTGCCCGAAACGTCTTGAATAACAGCGTGAGATATGCCAGCAGCGGCATCGGTGGCGTTTGCCTGCTCGCTTTGGCGCGTTCCGGCGAATTGTACTTCTGGCATGACCGATGAGGCCAGCGCTACCAACTTGAATCTGCTTATCTGTGTCACAGTTCAACATTAATACAAAGCAACGAGATATAGCTAAATAGCCTTTAACCACATTAGCGTTTTATGCTTTTATTTTTCTTTAATTGTTGTAACAATAGAATTATGATTTCTACTCAAGAGTCTTTAGAAAGCAAAAAGCGCGAATCTAACGAAAATCATGGTAAAGATTATGCGCAATCTTTGCTAGAAGGTTTAGATGATTCTCAACGCAAAGCAGCAATGGCGTTACAAGGACCAGTGCGCATTACTGCATGCGCTGGAGCAGGTAAGACTCGCACTATTACACGAAGAATCGCGTATGCGTGTGCAAAAGGAGAGTGGGACGAAAATCGCGTTTTAGCTGTTACTTTTTCCGTAAAAGCTGCTAAAGAAATGCAAAATCGCCTTAAAAAATTAGGCGTAAATAATGCAACTGTTGCAACTTTTCATTCTGCAGCTTTACAGCATTTAAGACGAGTTTGGAATGACGTTTGCGAAGCTCCTTTTCCAAATATAATGGATGATCCAAAAAGCGTTACTGAGCAAGCGTTAATCCACTACACAGATTTTGCAGATATGACTTCTGCACAAATACGAGATATTATTGCAGAAATCAACTGGGCAAAGGTTAGTCTTATTGCTCCAGATGATTACGCGCGCGCATATTCTTGCGTTAGTCGAGATCTTCCTGCAGCTCTAGACGTTAATCAATTTGTTGAAGCATATAAAGCTTACGAGTTAGAAAAAAACACAAGGAATCTTATTGATTTTAACGATTTGCTACTTCTTGCATGCCATGTTTTGCGCACTTTTCCTAAAGCATGTGAGAAAATACGTAGCAAAATCGGCTGGGTTACTGTTGACGAGTATCAGGATGTTTCTCCTCTTCAACATGAGCTTCTTAAATGTTGGCTTGGCAATAATCGAAATATTTGCGTTGTTGGAGATCCTGCGCAAACGATTTATTCTTTTGCAGGAGCAAGCAGCTACGATTTACTTGAATTTCCTAACGAGTTTGCGCCGCTTTGTGCAGATATTAGTCTAAATACGGATTACAGATCTACGGAACGTATTGTAGGGCTTGCTAATCGGGTTCTTTCTAAGTCTGCTTTTAGATGTGATTATTTAAGACTCGTGTCAAAAAATAAGGGTGGCGCTCGCGTTACTAAAACTGTTTACAACACGGATTACGACGAAGCTGTTGATGTTGCTCAACGAATTTATAATGCTGTTAAATCAGGTAAAGCGTGTCCTACGGATTTTGCTATTCTAACTCGCACTAATGCTCAACAGAATATATTTTGCAAAACTTTGGGTGATTTAGGAATACATTTTTCTGTTAGAAAAGATGCTGGTTTGCAGATTGATGTTTTAGAAAACAATTTTGAAGATTCAAACGCTAGCGATTTGAGTGATTTAGAAAAATACGTTGAAAGTGGCGATGCAAAAGACATTGACTTTGCAAAAGAAAGCGAAAGCGAGCGCGAAAAAGTAGATTTAATCAAAAAATCTTTACTTCCTGTAACGATTTCTACGATTCACGCATCTAAAGGCTTGGAATTTAAGCACGTGTTTTTAATCGGCTGCAGCGAAGGACTACTTCCATTTGGAAGCGTTAATAGAACTCAAGATACAGACGAAGAAGAGCGCAGACTTATGTATGTTGCAATAACGCGCGCGGAAGCAACCTTGCACATGTCTTATGCAATTTGCAAAGACTACGGCAATGGAATGCAAAGGTCTGTAAGCCACTTTTTAGAATAAATGCATTTATGCAATTGTTCTAACGTAAATCGCTTATAAATTAGTTTATGACTTTATTCGTCGCTTTTGTGCTGATTAGAGTCTTCGCCAGAGTCTGTACCAGAATCTTCGCCAGAGTTCGCATTGGAATCTTGGTTTGAGTCTTGCTCGTCGTTTTGGCTGTCACTATCGCTAGATGCCAATAATTTACTTAATTCGTCGTCCCAATTAACGTCTTTAAGTTTTTGCTCTAAATCGTCACTGTTCTTAAAATCTTCTAAATCAAGCATATTCTTGCTTAATTCTTCTAGATTTGCGTTTTCTAAATCATTGCTATCTGTTTGTTCAGATTCTTTTTTATTTGTATTATCGCTGTTTTGACTATTCGTATTGTTTTGACTATTAGTGTTGTTTTCGTTATTTTTATTTACTTTATTAGTATCGTCTTTATTGTCTTTATTATCTTCTTTATCTTTATTATCCTTAGTATCTTCTTTATCTTCGCTAAAATCTGGTAATTCTGGCAAAAGATCTGGGTGATTCCACATAGCATCGCGTTCCTCAATGCCTTTTTCGTTTGTAATTGCATCCCACATTGATGCAGCTTCGCGCATTGCTCTAGGACGCAACTTTAATCCAGTTAAAGCTTGGAAAGTCATTTCGGAAGGGCCACCCGCAGCGCGTTCTCGCCTAGTCATCTCTCTAAGCTGCTCAATGTGTGGAATGTGTGCCATTCCAGCACGCCAAATAACGCAATCCACCCAACCTTCACTAAGCGCAAGAAGTGTTTCTAGCCCTTTTAATGCTTGTTTTTGGCCTTCTGTATCGTTTCGAGCAATATTACATAAGTCAACAGCTCCCGAAATAGACTCTGGGTTCATTCCTTCAATATCTCTAAGCTGTTCTTCCATAGCGCTTAAGTCGATAGAAATTCCAGCTGCATACTTTATTATTAGTGCTTCAAAACGAGGCATAAGCCAAGGTGCAGATGCAAACAATCGTGCGTGAGCAAGCTCTCGCAATGCTAGATAATTCATAACTTCGCTAATGTCTAATCCCCACTTTTTTGCGTAATCTATGCAATTGTAAGGAACAAGACCGCCTGCAGGGTTTTTAAGAAGTGAAATACCTTGATCAAAGCTTCCGCGAATCTCTTGAGATAAATTTCCAGCAGCATATCCTAATTGCATTGCAAAAGACGTGTTAGCAAGAAGGCTCATCATTTGTTCTGGCTTTTTTACGCCATCTGGCATAGGTATTGGCATAACGCCGTCGTATAATCCTTCTACTTCTAAGTCTTGGTCTTCTCCAAATTTTTCGGCAATAACATCCGAAAAAGCGTTACTAACCGATTTGGCAACAGGATTTGCAAACTTAATCCACGAATCTATAGTTCCATTAACCCAGTCTTCTCTTGAAAGAACATCGGGGGTTCCAGATACTGGATTTAGATTGCAATTCGCGTCTAGCCATAAGTTTGCTTCACTTAGCGCTCTTCTTGTTGCATCTGCAACTTGTGCGTTTACTGTACCGCCGTCTCCAGTTGCTTTTTGGCAAGCAAGCAATTGAGCAAGTCTTTTATTGATTGGACCTTCTTTAAGTGTTTCCGTCATCTCAAAAGGCGTGTTTAAGCCGCCATTAGCAAAGGCACTCATTAACGAATGAACTTCTTCTGGAGATGGAAGGCCTCCGTTTGAACATCTTGTAAGAATGTCATCGCGAACTTCAAAAGGAAGATTTTCAAAGTTAGACCAAGCTCTTTCTCCTTCTTCGGGGCCAAAGCAGCTAACAAGCCATTGGTGAATTTCTTCTTCGCTCATATTCAATCCTTATGAAGTTTGTACCTAAGTTAAATATATTTGCGTATATTTTATGTTTGTTTACATAGTCTTTAACTATACAGTTTTAACCACGTATAAAAGATTCTACTCGATACATGGTGATTTTTGCTAATAAATTAATAATGTGTATAACTTTTTCAAATTTTTTCAAAAACCGCATCTTGTGAGGGTTTTTAGAGTGTAGGTTATGCACATTTACATATACTATTAATTTTATGCCTAATAAGATGCCTAATAGTATGCCTAATAAGATTACGTACATGTTTAATAAAATCAATAAAAATATATTCACTACTCTTAAAAATACTGTTGGGGATCTTGTTGAATATTTTTCCGCTAAGTCATTTAGATATTTTGTTGGGTTATTTATTGTAGTTATGTCGATTATCGCGCTTTTTCTACCAAGTGCATATGTTGTGGAAGAACCTGGGCCAACTCAAGATGTTCTAGGAAAGTCTTTTGGAAAATATGTGATTAATGTTAAAAATAGCGCTGTTAAGAATACTGACTATAAATCTTCGTCAAAAAGTGGAAAGCTTCTTTTAGTAACAGTAAATACGTCTGGAATACCAGGATACGAGATTCCAAATATATATGCGATTGCATCTTGGTTCGATTCTAAAAAGCAAGTTTTACCTAGAGAAGTTCTTGTTCCAGTAAATCAAAACGCAAGCGATTATAAGAAAGAAACAACAATGCAAATGCGCTCTTCGCAGTCTTCTGCTCAAGTTTCTGCTCTAAAATATGCTAGTAGCAAACTTGGTGTAGATGTTAAAAATGTAAAAATTAAGTTGCATATAGACGATATTGGTGGACCTTCTGCAGGCATGATGTACGCTTTGGGTATTTTGAACAAGCTTACAAACACAGATTTGGCTGGTGGGAAAATAATCGCTGGAACGGGAACCATTGATAACTCTGGGAAAGTTGGTCCAATTGGCGGTATTCGATTAAAGATGATATCTGCAAAAAGAGATGGAGCTAAATGGTTTTTGGCGCCAAACAGCAATTGCAATGAAGTTGTTGGGAATATTCCGCAAGGCTTAAAAGTTGTAAGCGTAAAAACTTTGGACGACGCATACAAAGCGTTAGCAAAAATAAAGGCTGTGAAGAATCTAGATTCTTTAAGAACTTGTAAAGCGGAAAGTGGGCGATGAGGGACTCGAACCCCCGACATCCACCGTGTAAAGGTGGCGCTCTAGCCAGCTGAGCTAATCGCCCGCTTGAAACAAGATACAGTATGGTGTGTACTAGAAACGTTGATTTGTGTTTTAGGCGTGTTTTGCGCATATATCATTTGCGTGTCTTGCGTGTTTTTTGTTTATGCGTCTTAACAATCGCGTAAAGTGTATTGAATACGAATCTGTTCAGGAGGTCTATTGTTTATGGCGAGTAAACCTGATACCGCGCGTAATTCTTCGGGTATTGAGCGTGTAGGTAAGCGCAAGAAGGGTTACAGCGTAGAGCAAGTTAATGATTTTCTTGAGCGTGCTCATTCTTTGTATGAATCTAGCGACATTAGTCTTACTCAAAAAGATATTCAAGACGTATCTTTCGATTTAGAAGATGAAGGATATGCTATTCCTCAAGTAGATGCTGCTCTTTCTAGATTAGAGCGTGCAGTTGTAGATAAGACTACGCAGTACGAGATTTCTAATCGCGGCAAGATTGTTTGGAAGGCACAAGCAGACGAAGAATATAGAGTTTTGCTTTCTCATTCCCAGCGCGATTATAAAATGCGCTTTGATTCCGCGCAATCGCGTAAGCCTTCTTACGATAAAAAACAAGTAGACAATGTTGTAAATAAGTCGCTAGATAAGATTGCTGTTCTTCTTGGATATAATCCAGTTTGGGGAAGCAGTTTAAGCGATTTAGACAAAATTGACGCAATGTTTGTTTCTAATGTTCTGTTTACTCAACGTTCTGGAAAACGAGGATATGACGAGCGTCAAGTGGACTATTATCTAAATGCTTGCGTTCGCTTATTAAGCAGACTTGAGTCTTATGATCGAGTTGCTAAGTATACAGACTTCGATCCTAGTGATTCTGTTGATTCTGCTAATTTTGGCGTTTCTGCTAAGTCTAATAATGATTTACAAGAAAATGTTGTTTCTAAAACATCTTCTGCGCCTAGTGTTGTTGAACCTAGTGTTGTTGAACCTGCGGCAGCTCCAGCTCCATCTCCATTAATGCCTCCAGCAATTCCTCCATCTATTCCTGTTGAGCATCATGCGCAGAAGGCGATTTTTACTCCTCACTCTGCGAGTGTTGAAGCTAGTGACGATACAGACGACGAAATGTCGCAAGCGTCTACTGTTATGCCTCCAGCATTCCCTCCGTCTTATGCTCCTAATGCTGCTTCCAACAATTTTGCTACTAACAATAATGATTTTGGAAAAGTTAAAGATGCAGAAAAGAAGGAAGATAGCGCGAATGTTGTTAGTGCGAATGCTGATGGTGTAAATAATGCAAATGCTAACAATGCAAGTAATAGCAATGCAAATGATTCTAAATCCATTGGAGATTTGAATCTTTCGCTTCTTGCTTCGCCTAAGTTCGAGCCTTCGCAAAGTCTTAATTTAGATATTCCAGATCTTTCGTTCCCTGTTATGAACCATTTTGACACTTCGGTTGAAGATTCTTCTCGCGAAGCAAATAATGATTCAGATGATTTTGACGATACTGGCGAATCTAATTTTGGCGGATTTGTAAACCCAAATCATAATTAATAATCTATTTTTCACTTAGATTTAGGGATTATACAAGCTAAGAGTTATTGATTAATGCCGTTATATAACGATGAAGCTGTTGTTCTTAAGACTTTTCCTCTTGGGGAAGCTGATCGAGTTATTGTTATGCTCACTAAAAAGCATGGCAAGGTTCGAGCTGTTGCAAAAGGTGTAAGGCGGTTAAAATCTAGATTTGGTGGGCGCTTAGAGCCATTTATGCGTGTTAATGCACTTTTTGCAACTGGCAAAACTTTTGATGTTATTTCTCAAGCGGTTTTAGTTTCGCCTTATGCTGGTAGCATTTGTGCGGATTACAATCTGTATAGTTGTGCTAGCATGATTGCAGAGATTGCGGACGATTTAGTCTCGTCTTGCGCACAATATTCGGATTCTTGCTCACAATACAATCTTCTTATAGCTGCTTTGTCTGCTCTTTCTAAAAGTTTGCATAGTGCTGAATCAATCGCGCTTTCGTACGTTTTAAGAGCATTGCAATTAGCTGGATGGTCTCCTAGGTTAAATGAGTGCGTTATTTGTTCAACACGCAATGATTTAGACTATTTCTCGGCAGCTAGTGGTGGAGTTATGTGCTCTAAAGATCATGCTTTAGAGTCTATTAAGTGCAATGATTTAGCGCGTTTTCAAATGATTTCATTAATTAATGGTGATTGGCAAAATTTAGACGGAACAAGTATAGACGATTTAACATCTAAATGCGTTGAACAATGGTGTGAATATTGGTTAGAAAAGCCTATTAGATCTATGCGTTTAAGTGAAAAAAATTCTAATTCGCTGTATTTTGATTAGAGTTTCTATTATCTTAATGAGCGATTTTGTTAATTTTATGTTTGAATTTTATAAAATTTGTCCTCGCTGTCTGATGCAATATGAATGATATCAGGCACGGGTGCTCTTTTAAGAGCTGAGAAGATTACTGTCTAACCGTTTAACGTGAATCGGGTAATGCCGACGTACGGAGTTTTCTGCAGGGTCGCCTTTGTTTGATTGGTTAAAGATGAAAGGAGACCCTAATGGGTACATCTGTTGAAGAAGAGACCGTGCGTCCATCCTTGCGTTGGAACGTAGCCGATGTTACGCTCACGGTTGTTATTGCTGTAGCTTCTGGTATTATCTTCTGGGGCATCGGCTTGATTAGTGAGCCTATTTCTGCTGCTCTTAAGCTTATTCCAGTTCCAGGCGTTAGCGCATTGTACTATGGTTTGTTCTACTTCGCTGGTCCTTTAGCTGCTATTATGGTTCGCAAGCCAGGCGCTGCACTATTCGGCGAGTTTATTGCTGCAATGGTTGAGTTGACTGTTGGTAGCCACTGGGGCGGTATTGGTACCGTTCTTCCTGGTTTTGTTCAGGGCTTGTTCGCTGAGTTTGCATTCTTGTTTGTTATGTATCGCAAGTGGAACGTTGGTTTGACTGCACTTTCTGGCGCGTTAGCTGGTTTGGGTGGAATCGTTTCAACCTATCCGTTCTACTACGCAGGTGTTCCAATCTTCGGCGCATTCATGATGATTCACACACTTTGCAGCATGATTTCTGGTGCTGTAATTGGTGGTGTAGTTATGTGGTACTTGTACAAGGGTATTGCTGCTACTGGCGCATTGAGCCGTTTTGCTTCTGGCAAAGAAGTACGCGCTTAAGTCTTAACTTTTGCTAGTAAGATTTGATTTGTGGGCGGGGAATTACCTCGCCCACTTTTGTAAAGTCGCAAATAAAAGTGGCAAATAAAGTCGCAAGTTAGCAGCGCGCAAAAGTCGCAAATAAAAGTCAAAATAAAATCACAAATCACTATAAAACAAAGGAGTTAATATGCTAAGAGTACGTCTTGAATATGTGCATCCATGGACGAATCACGCAGGTATGTATCTTGCAAGAAAGCGCGGATTGTACGCACAATACGGATTAGATGTAGAGTTTACAAGCACAGATACGGAGCGCGGAGATGTTCCAGCATGCTTGGAGCGCGGAGAAGTAGACATAGCTCTTGTTCGCTTAAATCAGCTTTTGGCTCATCAAAATGGTGCAAATAAGCTAACGTCATTTGCTGTAATGAATCAATCGCAAATTGGTGGAATCATAACAAATAAGAACACGGGTATTACGCGATTCAAAGATCTAGAAGGAAAGCGCGTAGTAATCCCTATGGGTGTTAAGCGCTTATACACAGAGCTTCAGCAGGCGGTTGCTGCCGACGGAGGCGATTTTAGCAAGCTGATTACAATTGATCCAGGCCCATGGGAGCCAGACATTCGAGCAGTAGAGCGCGGAATGTGCGACGCTTTTATTAACGTAGCTTGGTGGGAGCCATACCAGGGTTCGCTTCCATTTGACCAAGTTGTTGTTCTTCCATTCGATTCTATTGGCGTAGCGCCTCATCATTCTTACTATGTTTGCGCTCGCCAAGAGATGATTGAGCGAAATCCGCAATTAATACGCAACTTTGCAAGCGCAACAGTTAAGGGCTATGAACTTGCAGGAAAAGACCCGCAGGCTGGCGTTGATGCTTTGCAAAATGCGCTTTGCCATATTAGCCCAGAGGCTTTGCGCGCCTCGCTAGACGAAGTGATTCCGTCTTGGTACGACAAGAATGGTCGTTGGGGTACAGCAGACATGGCTTTGGTGGAAAACTACACTCGTTGGATGGGTGAAAATGGCCACTTAAGTGTGCCTCTTGATTGCGCGCTAAAGAGCCTAGAAAGCGGATGTGTAACAAACGAGTATTTGCCAGAATAGTCGGCCAGCATGTGCTTGAATCGCAAGCATAATAACGATTGCAAACGCAATTACAATCGCAAATAAATATCACAATTCAATGAACCTGTGGCAATAATTGGAGCGAATATGGAAAACGAAAGCAACGACCCTCAGCTAGATATTGTTGCTCAAAGATGGGCAAATGTTGATTTAGATGAGGCAAATATTGTGTGTTCTCTTTTAGAGGATCCGCTAGAAGCTGATTGCGTTTTAAGTCATAGTTTGCGTCCAATGGCTGCAGGTTCATTGATTCGTGTGCATTACAAAGATGATTCGTCAAAGAAATCGCAAAGTTTGGACGTTTATATTAAAAGATGCAGCACAAAAGTTAGGCAAGCAAGCACAATTAGGCCGTATCATCGTTTTGCGGAGCATCTTTTACAAGACAAAATAAGCACGCCAAAGTACTTGTATTTTAACAAAAATAGCGAGTTTTTAGGTTTAGAAAAGAATGCTTCTGGCGATACTTGTGACGATACTTCTGGCAATATTTACGTAGACGGCACTCTTCTTGTAATAGGTGATTGCGCTTACGAAGTGACTTTAAAAGCTGGCGGAGAAGATAGATACAAAGACGCGTACACTTGGGATCCGCCTAAAACGTGTGAAGAAGCCAAAAATCTTGGAGTAATGATGGCAAAAATCGCCTTAGCTTCGCAAAGTTTTGACGAGCCAAATCCTAAGGAAATCAACGCTTTTCAATCAAGATTTAGTCTTTGTGCAAGCGAAGATGTGCAAAAAGCTGCAGAAGTTTGGTTGGAAAATAGACCTGATTTAGCGAAATTCTTAAAAGAGCAGAATCGTGATTTTGTAAAAGATTTAAGTGAATTTGCTCCAACATGCAAAAAAATTTACGATTTGGGGTATGCGAATCTAAAAAAGCAGTGGACTCATGGAGATCCGCATATATCTAATTTTATGTGGGAAGGTAGCGCTCCAAGTGCAGTGTTTGATTTTGGAATGGCGTATAAAAACACAGCAATCTACGATTTGGCAATGACTTTAGAACGCAACACAATTCAATGGGTAGATATTGCGAATGGCAAAAAAGATTCATTTAGAACGGACTTAGTTAAGTCAATTTTGCAAGGATATGCTAGCGTTCGATCATTAACAGATGTTGAAAAAGAGCTGCTTCCGCTTGTTTTATCTGTAAGTCAAATCGAGCAATGCGTAGAATTTGTAGACTATTACTTAAAGTCAAATGGATCTTACGATTTTAAGATTTGGGGCTACGATACTGGATTCTTAGAGCATGCTAGATGGTACAAATCTTGCTTTGGGAAAAGATATTTGAATTATTTATTGGAAGCTTTACAAGAACTATAGCGGATTTTAGTGTGCTTTATAGCGGACTTTTTAGTTGATTTTTTACTTGATTTTGCATGCTTTTATTTAGCTTTGCAAAACGCTTTAGCTATTCGTTCAATGGGGTTGTTAGATTTTAACTATGAGTTTTGAAAACGTTGACTACACTTCGTTAAATATTCCAGCGGCTCCATTTAGTGATCCTAGCCGTGTGCCAGATTTTCCTAAAGGTAAAGTTCCTCGCCATGTAGGCGTGATTATGGACGGCAATGGCAGATGGGCCAAAGAGCGCGGAATGATTCGCACAGAAGGGCATAAAGCGGCGGAACCAGTGGTTTTTGACACTATTGCAGGAGCAATAGAAGCAGGTGTTCGCTACTTAAGCTTGTACACGTTTTCTACCGAAAATTGGAAAAGATCTCCTCAAGAAGTGCATTTTTTGATGGGATTTTCTAGAGATATTATTCACCGCAGAGTTGCGCAAATGAATGAGTGGGGAGTGCGCGTGCGCTGGGCTGGAAGACGGCCGAAATTGTGGAAGTCTGTTATTGACGAGTTGGAAAAAGCTCAAGAGATTACAAAAAATAACACTACGATTGATGTTGTTTTTTGCTTAAATTATGGTGGTCGCGCGGAAATCGCAGACGCTTGCGCAGCAATTGCTAGGGAAGTTAAAAGCGGCAAAATTAAGGGCGATCGCATTAGTGAGAAGATGATTGCAGAACATTTGTATAATCCAGATATTCCAGATTGCGATCTTGTGATTCGCACTTCGGGAGAGCAGCGCACTAGCAACTTTTTGCCTTGGCAAGCGTCTTATGCGGAGCTTGATTTTGTGCCAGAACTTTTCCCAGATTATGGTCGCGAAGCGCTGTGGAGGTCAATCGACCGTTATGCGCATCGCGACCGCAGATTTGGTGGCGTAAAAACCGCTTAAACTTATCTGTTAGTAGAATTAATTTATTAGTCGCAAGCTAGCCATGCGCAAGCTGCAACAACAGCTGATTCAAGTCCACGATTTAGAGTTGGTTGCAAATCTGGAGCAAAAGCTGGATTGTGGTTTCCTGGAGCATTTTTCATGTCTTCAAATCCACCTAATCCCCAGTATGCGTAAGGTGTATTGAAAGCGTTCGCGACTATAGAAAAATCTTCTGAAGCAGAAGCGCGCGAAATATTTACAGAGTCTTCTCCAAAGTATTCATCAAAAGCTTTACGCACGCGCAAAGATGAATTCTGATCATTATTCGTAAGCGGATAGCGGTCATAGTATGTAAATTCTGGTTTCTTAGGACATCTTGCAAGCTCGCACTCTCCGCGCACAATTCGCTCAATGGCAGAGTGAACAAATTTTTGAGTATCTTCGCTGTATGTTCTAGTATTAATCAAAAGTTCCGCATCGTCTGGAATAATGTTTGACTTGCTTCCAGCGTTTATTGCGCCGACTGTAACTATTGCGTAATCTTTAGCTGCAAGTTCGCGAGACACAATCGTTTGCAATTTAAGCACAATTGACGAAGCAACAATCACTGGGTCAACACTCAACTCAGGCATAGAACCATGTGAACCTTTACCAAAAATGTGCACACGAATCGAAGCTGCAGTAGTTAAGAACGCGCCCGATCGAATACCAACTGTTCCTGCAGGAATAGCGCCCAACACATGCTGACCAAGGTAAACGTCAGGCTTTGGAATAATGCGTGTAATGCCATTTTCCACCAAGCTTTTTGCGCCTTGAGCTGTTTCTTCTCCAGGCTGAAAAACACCAATGTACGTTCCTCTCCAAGCATCTTTATGCTTGTTAAAAGCCTTCAATGCACCAAGTAGGCTGGAAATATGAAAATCGTGACCGCAAGCGTGTGAAACTCCGACCGTTTTGCCATTTTCGTCTTGCGTGCTAACTGTTGAATTGTAATCTTTTCCTGAATTTTCTTTAATTGGAAGCGCATCGATATCCGCTCTCATAGCAACAACAGGACCTTCGCCGTTTTTAATCTCTGCCACAACGCCTGTTTTGCCAACTCGCTTTGTTTCAATCCCAGCTTTGCTAAGAATATCAATAATTGTTTGAGCTGTATGATCTTCTTTCATTGACAGTTCAGGATGTTGATGAAAGTATTTGTATTGTCTTTCTCGTTCTGCTTGGGTTTCATATAAATCGGATAATATTTTCTGAACTGCCGTAAGTTGCAGCATAAATTCCTGCTTTCTTTTGTTTTGTTATAACTTTGTTGAGTTTTGAGATTATTTGATTTTAGTTTTATTTTTCTTTATTTCGTTCTTCAAGAATCTTGTCTACAAGAGCAGCTTTTGCGTCTATTTGGCCGCTAAAACCAGGACGAATGTCTAGTTTTAATATAACGCCTGTGCGGTAGCCTTTTTCAACAAGAACCATAGTTGCATCTTTTACAACGCGCATAACGTCGTCGAATTCACCTTCGATGTTTGTAAACATTGCGTTTGTTTCGTTTTTTAATCCAGAATCACGAATCACTTTAACGCAATCTGCTACGTATTCGCTAAGTTCTTCGCCAACTCCGCTAGGAGCAATGCATAATGCTGCAACTGTGTTAGTTTTGTGGGAATTTTTGTTATTGCAAGTATCGCAAGTCTTGTTATCGTTAGTCTTTTCAACATTGTTTTCGCTCATTTTAGATCCTTTCAAAATGCAAATGTGTGTTCAAAATTATGCTTACACTTTATTGTATTCGCTTAGCTTATATATGTTGCCTTATACGTTTATGTAGCTTTATACGTTTCTATTAGCGTCACAGGGTTTTTCTATAATAAACACCGTTTCACCCGAATTTTCTAGATTTGCGAAAAAGGTGTATTGTGGCTGTTTCAAAACTTGATGAAGTTGTGTCGCTGGCTAAGCGTCGTGGATTTGTGTTTCCAGCTGGAGAGATTTACGGCGGAACTCGCTCCGCGTGGGATTATGGCCCTTTGGGCGTTGCATTAAAAGATAATATTAAGCGCGAATGGTGGCGTTATATGGTCACTACTCGTGGCGATGTTGTTGGCGTAGATACGTCTGTTATTTTGCCTTCTCAAGTTTGGGTTGCGTCTGGTCACGTTTCTGTATTCAACGATCCTCTTATTGAGTGCTTGAATTGCCATAAGCGCCATCGTGCAGATAAGTTGGAAGAGTCTTATGCCGAAAAGCATGGCGACAAGATGCCAGAGAATGGCTTAAAAGACATTGCTTGCCCAGATTGCGGTACTCGCGGAAATTGGACGGAGCCTCGCGATTTTAACATGATGCTTCGCACTCATTTGGGGCCAGTAGAAGACGAAAACAGCTTGCATTACTTGCGACCAGAAACAGCGCAGGGTATTTTCGTTGATTTTAAGAACGTTATGACTTCTACGCGTCAAAAGCCGCCATTCGGCATTGCAAACATTGGTAAGTCTTTCCGTAACGAGATTACGCCTGGAAACTTCATCTTCCGCACTCGCGAGTTTGAGCAGATGGAAATGGAGTTCTTTGTAGAGCCTGGAACCGACGAAGCTTGGCATCAGTATTGGATTGATACACGCGTAAATTGGTATGTTGATTTGGGTGTAAAGCCAGAGAATTTGCGCATGTATGAGCATCCTAAAGAGAAGCTAAGCCATTATTCCAAGCGCACTGTAGATATTGAATACAAATTCGGATTCCAAGGATCTGACTGGGGAGAGCTTGAAGGCATTGCAAACCGTACCGACTACGATTTGTCTGCTCATGCTAAGCATTCTGGCGAGGATTTGAGCTACTTTAACCAGGCAACTGGCGAAAAGTACGTGCCTTACGTTATTGAGCCTGCTGCTGGCCTTACGCGCTCGCTTATGGCGTTCTTGGTTGATGCTTACGACGTTGACGAGGCTCCAAACACTAAGGGTGGAGTGGATAAGCGCACTGTTCTTAGACTTGACCCTCGTTTGGCTCCTGTTAAGGCTGCTGTTTTGCCATTGAGCAAGAAGCCAGAATTGCAATCGGTTGCTCAAGATTTGGCTGCGGATCTTCGACAGCATGATTGGGTTATTGACTACGATGAGGCTGGCGCTATTGGTCGCCGCTATCGCCGCGAAGACGAGATTGGTACTCCTTTGTGCGTAACAGTTGACTTCGATACTTTGGAAGATCACGCTGTTACAATTCGCGAGCGCGACACTATGCAACAAGAGCGTGTTTCATTAGATAAGGTTGCAGATTACGTAGCAAGCCGCATTAATGAAAAGCGCGTTAAGTATCCGCAAGGTCCTGTAGAGATTGTTGGAACTCGCGCTGCAGATGGCGGTGTGGATGTTTCTAAGGAAGGCGGCGTTGACGAGTCGCAGCCTGTAAAGATTGCTCAAGCTGGCGGATTGTACTAATAAGTATTTAGTAAAAGTCGCTAGTAAAAAATCGCGTAAAATCGCTAGCAAAAATATTAAAGTGAACGGAGTTAAAGCAATATGGATTTTTCTATTAAACCAGTGGATTTAGGGAAAATTCATATTGCAACTCCTGTTGTTTTATCTCCAATGGCTGGTATTACTAACTGGCCTTTTCGCGTGATTTGCCGAGAGTACGGGCCAGATGGCTTGTATGTTGCAGAAATGATTACTGCACGCGCACTAGTCGCAAGAAATCCAAAAGCCTTGCGTTTATGCCGTTTTGCGCCTAGCGAGAAAGTGCGCTCCTTGCAACTTTACGGAGTAGATCCTTTAATTGTGGAGCAAGCTGCTCGAATTGTTGTTGACGAAAATATGGCAGATCACGTTGACTTAAACTTTGGCTGCCCAGTTCCTAAAGTTACAAGGCGCGGCGGCGGTTCTGCTCTTCCTTGGAAAACAGATTTGCTTCAAGAGATTTTACATCGCGTTGTAAGCGTGTGTAATCCAGCGGGAATTCCTGTTACAGCTAAATTCCGTGTTGGAATTGACGAAGCTCACGAGACTTTTATGCAAGCTGGCCATATTGCGCAAGAAGAGGGTTGTGCGGCTGTTACTTTGCATGCGCGTACCACTGCAGAATATTATGGTGGTCATTCCGATTGGAGCCGTATTGGCGAGCTTGTAGAGGCTTTAGATATTCCTGTTTTTGGCAATGGTGATATCTGGGGCGCGGACGACGCTCTTGCAATGTTTAAAGAAACAGGGTGTGCAGGCGTTGCTATTGGTAGAGGCTGCCAGGGGCGTCCTTGGATTTTTGCAGATATTCGCTCTGCCTGCAATGGCAGCGATAATCGCGTTAATCCAAGTCTTGGCGAAGTTTGCAAGGTGATTTTAAGGCATTTGGAGCTTCTTGTTGACTTTTATGATGGCGATGAGCGAATGGCAGTTCATGACTTGCGAAAGCATATTGCTTGGTATTTGAAAGGCTTCCCAGTTGGAGGAGGAACTCGCAAAAGCTTTATGGAATGCGAGTCTATTGATGACGTTCAACGCAATATTGATGCGTTAGATTCGTCACTTAAGCTTCCTGAGCAGATTTTAGACACGCCGCGTGGTCGAGTTCGTTTTGCTAAAAAAGTTCATTTGCCATATGGCTGGTTGGATTCAAGAATTACTACTAGCGAGGAGCGCAAAGAGCTTTTTGGCAATGATCCAATGGATGCTAGCTACTAGCGTTTTTCTAGAGTTTTCTAGGGTTTAGTGGCTGTTAAAAATGGCGTCTAAACTATTGCTTAATGTTCCAAACTTTTGTTGATAAAACGCCTTAAATATTTGCGTATAGCACGGTGTATTATCGAATCGGTGACATTTTTTAAGTTTTTATTTGTAAAACGTCGCCATTATCGAGCGTTTTGCGCTAAAGTATTGCGTAAAACGTGCGTGTGAGTGACAGGAGACAACGGTGAGCGAGATTGCCCAGACTGACAATTTCAACGACAAAACCATAATCAAGGTAGTCGGCGTCGGTGGAGCCGGTGGTAACGCCGTCAACCGAATGATCACCGAGGGTTTGCAGAACGTAGAATTCGTAGCTATCAACACTGATGCTAAGGATTTGTTGCGTTCCGACGCTGATGTAAAGATTTCATTATCTGATGCTTCAAGTCGTGGTCTCGGTGCTGGTGCTGATCCAGAAAAGGGTGCAAAAGCTGCACAAGATCATCAATCCGACATTGAAGAAGCATTAAAGGGCGCCGATATGGTGTTCGTAACTTGCGGCGAGGGCGGTGGAACTGGTACAGGTGCAAGCCCAATAGTTGCGCGAGCTGCACACCAGCAAGGTGCTTTAACAATCGCAGTAGTTACGCGTCCTTTCGGGTTTGAAGGCCCTCAGCGTGCTGCATCAGCAAAACTTGGTATTGAAAATCTTCGTAAAGAAGTCGATGCTTTGATTGTTATTCCAAACGATCGTTTGTTGGAAATTTCAGATCGAACTATCGGAATTATTGAAGCTTTTAAGACGGCAGATACCGCATTGCTTGCAGGCGTGCAAGGTATTACCGATTTGATTACCATGAATTCTTATATTCATGTTGATTTTTCGGATGTTACCGCCGTTTTGCGTGGTGCTGGAACCGCGCTGTTTGGAATTGGCGCTGCAAAGGGAGAAGACAGAGCTACTCAAGCTGCTGAAATTGCTATTAGCTCCCCATTGCTTGAAGAGAGCATTGAAGGCGCTCACGGTGCTTTGATTAATATTGCAGGTCCAAGCGATTTGAAGTTGCAAGAAGCAAGCGCTGCAACAGAACTTGTTCGCAAGGCAATTCATCCAGAAGCCCAGATTATTTGGGGTCTTTCTTTGGACGATTCTTACGGAGACGAAGTTCGCGTTACTGTTATTGCTGCTGGTTTTGATTCCCACCCTAAGGTGGAAGACGATAAGGCTGGTGCTTTTGTAGATATGCAAGCAGGAGTTGATTCTGTTGCCCCAGCTCAGTCAACAACTCCAGTCGCGCCTTCCGCAAAGCCTGTTGTTGCTGAAGAATCTTCGCAGCCTGTTTCTTCTATGTTTGATTCTGTTGCACCAAGCCAGAATTATCAAGCATCGGCTTCTAAAGATAAGCCTCAAGACGAACCAGACGAATTGGATATTCCTGATTTTCTACGTTAAGCATAGCGATAGGAGGGCAGCTTAATGGCTGGCTTTATGAAGAACATGATGTCTTACGTAGGCATGAGTGATGTTCAAGACGACGATGATTTCGTTGATTCTCAAGCGCAAGAAACTTCGTTTGACAACGATCACAACGTTGCTCCTATAAGTCTGCATAATTCAGAATCGCAGTTGGGTAATGGCACTGCTTCTCGTGCTGGAGCAGTCCGCATGAGTCGCATTACAACGATTCATCCAAAGTCTTATGACGATGCTCAATTAGTTGGGCGTGCGTTAAGAGATGGAACTCCAGTTGTTTTGAATCTTACTGGTGTTAGTGAATCTGTTGCGTATCGCATTGTTGACTTTTCTGCTGGAGTTGTATTTGGTGTTCGTGGGTCTATTGAGCGAGTAACGCCAAGAGTGTTTCTTCTAAGTCCTTCGCAAGTAAACATAAAGGTTGAAGACGCTCCTAATGGCGGTTCTGCTAGAGAATTGTTCTCGTAAAGATACAAGCTTAGTAACAAAGACCGCTTATAGCATTTGCTTTATGCGTTATTTAGATTTAAGGCAGAGTCTCTTTGAGATTTCTGCCTTAAATTATCTAATATCAATTATCGAATAAAAATTATCTAATAACAAAAATCTTCTTAACTTTTATTGTGATGATTGTTTACTTGTGATTGTTTTAAGAAAGTTTATTTACGGAAGTGAGTTTATGATTTTTAACAGCTTAATATTAATCATTAATCTTTTTCTAAGCGCATACTTAACAGTGCTATTTATTCGCGCAATTTTAGACTGGATTCCAATCGTATTCCATTCATTTAGTCCAAATGCGATTGTTAGAAAATTTGCTCAAATCATATATTATTTAACGGAACCGCTTTTAAGATTTGCGCGTAGATTCATACCACCCGTAAGGCTTGGTAATATAAGTTTAGACGTAAGTTTTATGGTTGTTTACTTTTTGATAATTGTTTTACAAGTGATTTTATCTATGATCTATTAAGATTTTTTTTTATTAAGACTTTAAGAATGTTCACTATACGCGCGCAATCGCCACTATTTTTCAACGATGTTCGTATTATTATCTATTAATCACATTATTTACTAAACATTTACTAAACGTAAGTCTTCATAATAAAAATAAGTCTGAATAATAAAATATTGGCAGATTTCGTAAAAAATAATTACTTTTTACACAATTTTTTCTATGGACGTGATAGCATCGAAGAGATATATCAAAAGGGCTGCGCGCCCAAAAGTGAGGTGTAATGCATTATGGCTCTGTTAACGCCTAAAGACATTCGCGAGCATACCTTCCAGATCGTTAGATTCAAGGGAGGCTATGACGTTGACGAAGTTGATGACTTTTTAGATCAGGTTACAGAAACAATCGAAGCGCTTGGTCAGCAGGCCGTGCAAGGACTCGGGGCTTCTACGCAGTCTCTTGGCGCTGATGTTGCTAGCTTAAACAATAAGATTGCAGACTTAACAAATCAGGTTGAATCTTTAACTAAAGAAAATAATGATTTGCGAGAAGCATCCAGCAATGCAAGCAAGAGTGATAACGATCTTGCAGCAAAGCTTAAGGAAGCGGAAGAAAACAACCGTGCATTGAGCGAGCAAAATCAGCAGCTTAAGGAGCAACTGGATGGATTGGGTGCTCAAGTAGATCAGCTTACCGCTCAAGCTGCAAATGCAGATAATGCTAAGGCAGACGCTGATAAGAAGATTCAAGAAGAGCTTGAAAACGTTACGCGCGAGCGCGATGACTTCCGTGCAAGCAGCGAAAACTTGGGTCGTGAGCTAGAAGAGGTTCGCCAGCAGCTTGTTGTAACTCAGCAAGAAAATGCTAAGGTTCAAGATCTTAACAAGCAGCTCGAAGAATCGCATAAGCGAGAAGAACAGCTTCGCGAGCAAGTTTCTAAGATGGAACCAAGCACAGAAACTGGTAGCTTGCAAAAGATTGCAGGCGCTGGTGCGGAAGCTCAGGGCTCGGAGCCAGAGCGTGCTACTGCTATGTTGACTCTTGCAATGCAATTGCACGATCAATATGTAGACAAGGGCAAGGCAAAGGCTCAGCAGATTGTTGAAGAAAGCCAGGCACGCTATAACGAGATAATTGCCAAGGCAGACGAATACTCTGGTCGCACGCACAGCGAGGCTGACGAATACAATAAGCAAACTCGCGGGGATGCGGATGATTATTCGGTTCGTACTCGCGGAGATGCCGATGCTTATGCGGCTCGTGCTCACAACGAGGCAGACGCTTACTCGGGCAAGGTTCGTCAAGCTGCGGATGACTACTCTAAGCAAACTCACGATCAAGCTGATCAATACGAAGCAGAAGTTCAGCACAGAGCTGCGGATTACGATTCCACTACTCGCACTTCTGCAGACGCATATGCTCGCCAAGTACGTGAAAATCTCGAGAAGCAAACTAAGGTTATTGAAGGAAACATTCAAAGCCTTAAGCAGTTTGAAACTGAGTATCGTACTCGCTTGACCGACTTCTTGGGTCAGCTTGTTGCTCAAGTTTCCGACGAAAACACGTATACATCTATGGAAAATCAAGATAAGCAGGATAAGTAGTATTTACTAGTATTTAGTAGTATTTACTAAATCCCTTTAGATTGGAAAATACATTGACGCATAGTTATGTGCGTGTAGAACGGCTGCGTAATCGCGCAGCCGTTTTTGCACTGATTGCTTTTATTGGCGTGGTTTTAGACCGAGTAACAAAAGTTTGGGCTTTAGCAGCGCTTAGTGGTGGAAAAAACATTGAGATTCTTCCACACTTGCTCTCTTTTACTCTTGTTAGGAATCCTGGAGCATCTTTTGGCTTAGGCTCTTCTTTTACTTGGGTTATTAGCGTGTTAGCTTGCGCTGCTTGCGGTGCTATGACTGCTGTTATTAAGCACACAAAATCCTTATATTGGACTATTGCGCTTGCTTTAGCTTTTGCTGGAGCTTTTGGAAATCTTATTGATAGAGCGCAATATGCTCAGGGCTTTTTGAACGGAAAAGTCGTAGATTTTATAAACTACGGATGGTCCGTTGGAAATGTTGCAGATATTGAGCTTATGTTTGCAGGAATCGCAGTTATATGCCTTATTTTGATTGGGATTCCTCTTATAGAGCGCGCTGATGAGTGATATTCGTTTTACAGTTACGAGTCAATTTGCAGGATGTAGGTTCGACGTATGTTTGTCGAAGCTTATGGGAGTATCGCGTGCAAACGCAATATCGCTAATCGAAAGTAGCAAAGCAAAAATCCTAAATAGAAAGTCGCAAAAATCATCTATTTTGCAAGAATCAGATGTGATTGTTGTAAATAAAGAAGACGATTGTGCTTGCGATTGTGCTAGTGCTCGCGATTCTTCCAGTAATGCTCAAAGCCAGCCTTCTATATGCGATTTAGAAATCGTATATAACGATGACGATGTTGTAGTAATAAACAAGCCTGTTTCTGTGGCGTCTCATGCAGCAAAAGGGTGGAACGGGCCTACTGTTCCAGAATGTCTAGAAGACGCTGGGATTAAAATAAACACAACGCTTTGCGACGAATCACGCAAAGGAATCGTAAGCAGGTTAGACGTTGGAACAAGCGGCCTTATGCTCGTTTGCAAAACGGATTTTGCGTACGAAAAGATGAAGCAGCAATTTGCTAATCATAGTGTTAAAAAAACTTATACGGCATTAGTGCAAGGAAATTTGGAGCAAAACAAAGCGACTATTGAAGCTCCGATTGGAAGGTCAAAAGTATCTGACTTTAGGTTTACTGTAACCAAAAATGGCAAACCAGCTGTAACACATTGGGATGTTTTGGAGCGCTTTGGAATTGCAACTTTAGTTAGCGTAAATTTAGAGACGGGTAGAACTCACCAAATACGCGTGCATTTTTCTTCGATTGGTCATCCATTAGTGGCGGATAAAATGTATGGAGCAAACCCAAAACTCGCAGAAAAACTAGAGTTACAACGCCAATGGCTTCACTCAACTAAGCTAGAATTTAAGCATCCTAGAACAGGAAAATTAGTTAAGCTTGAATCGAAGTATCCGCTAGATTTGCAACACGCTTTACAAGCCGTGCGACAATTATAAAAGCGAGCATATTTAGCAAAACAGGTCATATTGCATCTATAAAATAGCAAGCATGACTAGGCCAGAAACAAACTTTGTACATTTGCATAACCACACGCATTATTCGCTTTTGGATGGTGCTTCAAAGATACCAGACCTAGTAGCGAGTGCAAAAGAATTGGGTATGCCAGCTATTGCTATTACAGACCACGGCAATATGCATGGCGCGTACGAGATGTGGAGCACGGCTGTAAAAGCTGGGATTAAGCCGATTATTGGAATCGAAGCTTATGTGACTCCAGAAACAGCCAGACAAGACAAAAGCCGAGTTCATTGGGGAACGGACGCGCAAAGAAGCGACGATGTTTCTGGCGGTGGTTTGATTACTCACATGACAATGTGGGCCGAAAATGATGAAGGCTTAACAAATTTGCTTAAAGCATCGTCTATAGCCAATTTGGAAGGTCGCGTTATGCGATATCCTCGAATGGATAAAGATGTGCTTTCAACGTATTCTAAAGGCGTTATAGCGTCTTCTGGATGTCCGTCTGGAATTATTCAAACGCGTCTTCGTTTGGGTCAATTTGATGAGGCTTTACGCGCTGCAAGTGAGTTCCAAGATATTTTTGGTCGAGATAATTTCTTTATTGAGCTTATGAATCACGGGCTTTCTATTGAAACACGCGTTACGAAAGATTTGCTTGAGATTGCTAAAAAGTTGAATGCTCCACTTCTTGCTACTAACGACTTGCACTATGTGCACGAAGAAGATAGAGAAGCGCAAGATGCAATGCTTTGCATTAATTCTGGATCTCGCTTAGATGATCCAGATCGTTTTAAGTTTGACGGTTCTGGCTATTATTTGAAGTCTGCTGAGCAAATGCGTGAGCTTTTTAAGGAGTTTCCAGAAGCTTGCGATAATACGCTTGAGATTGCGCGACGTTGCAATGTTATGTTTGATGACGGCGAAGATGGCGCTTTTATGCCGCAATTTGATTGTCCTAAAGGGTGGGATGAGACTTCGCTATTCCTTAAAAAAGTTGAAGAGGGTTTGGAACGCAGATACAACAACAATGTTCCAATGGAAGTCTTAAAACAAGCAGACTACGAGTGTGGCGTTATATGCCAAATGCAATTTTGTGGCTACTTTTTAGTTGTTGCAGACTATATTAATTGGGCAAAAGAGCACGGGGTTATGGTTGGCCCTGGACGAGGAAGCGCTGCAGGAGCAATGGTGGCGTATGCAATGGGCATTACCGAGCTTGACCCAATGAAGCATGGTTTGATTTTTGAACGATTCTTAAACCCAGAGCGCGTGTCTTTGCCAGATATTGACGTTGACTTTGATCCAGAAGGTAGAGCCAAAGTTTTGGAATACGTTGGCGAAAAATATGGAAAAGACAAAGTAGCGCAATGCGTGATTTATGGCACGATTAAAACTAAGCAAGCTCTTAAAGATGCTGCTCGAATAATGGGTTATGAGTTTTCTGTTGGAGAAAAAATTACAAAGATTTTGCCTCCTGCAAAAAATGGCAAAGATATGAGCTTGCATGAAATTTTTGACGAAAAGTCAAAGAGATACGCGGAGGCTCGTGAGTTCCGTGAGATGTACAAGGATGACCCAGATACAAAGCTAATTACAGAAGAAGCAAAGGGTATTGAAGGCTTGATTCGCCAAACGGGTGTGCATGCTTGTGCAACGATTATGGGTTCGGAGCCTATTACAGATACGTCTCCTCTTTTGGAGCGCACTGATGGCACAATTACAACAACTTTTGAGTATCACACTTGCGAAACTCTTGGCCTAGTTAAGATGGATTTTTTGGGTCTTTCTAACTTAACGGTTATTAGGGATACTATTCGAAATGTTGAGAATAATCGTCATACAAAAATTGATTATACGAAAATACCTTTAGACGATAAAGAAACTTACAAACTTCTTGCAAGAGGAGATACTTTAGGAGTTTTCCAGCTTGATTCCGACGGTATGCGTGCGCTTCTTCGCACTCTAAAACCAGATAACTTTAACGATATTTCTGCTTTGATTGCGCTTTATAGGCCAGGTCCTATGGATATGGATTCGCACACCAATTATGCTAAGCGTAAGAACGGTTTGCAAAAGATTACGCCTATTCACCCCGAAGTTGCAGAGCCGCTAAAAGATGTTTTAGGCGAAACTTATGGTTTGATTGTGTACCAAGAGCAGGTGCAATCTGCTGCGCGTATTTTAGCAGGGTATAGCCTTGGCAAGGCAGATGTTTTGCGTAGAGCTATGGGTAAAAAGAAGCCAGAAGTGTTGGCTAAAGAGAAAATCCCGTTCTTTAAAGGTATGCAAGAGCATGGGTATTCTAAAGAAGCTGCTCAAGCTGTGTGGGATGTTTTAGTTCCATTCTCTGGTTACGCGTTTAATAAAGCTCATTCTGCTGCATACGGTTTGATTTCATATTGGACTGCTTACTTAAAAACGCATTACCCGGTTGAATTTATGGCTGCGTTACTCCAAAACGAACGTACGAATAAAGATAAGACTGCACTGTATTTGGGTGAAGCAAGGCGCATGGGAATTCGCATTTTACCTCCTGATGTTAATGAATCAGTATTAGAGTATTCTGCTGTAGGCAATGTTGTGCGATTCGGTCTTGGAGCAATTAGAAACGTTGGAGATAAAGCTGTAAAAGATATTATTGCTGAACGTGAATCTTCTAGAGGACGTTTTGTGAATTTCAAAGATTTCGTTAAAAGAGTTTCTTTCGATGCTCTTAACAGAAGGCTTGTTGAATCTTTGATTAAAGCTGGAGCTTTCGATTCTATTGATCCTAATAGGCGTGCTATTTGGGAAATTTGTGGACAAGCGATAGATTCCGTAATACCTATTAAGCGTAGGCAATTGGAAGGTCAGTTTGATTTATTCTCTAGTATTGATAAAGATAATACAGATAATCTGTCTTTAGGCGATGCTGAAATAAATGTTCCTGATGTAGAAGAATGGGATAAAAAAACAAAGCTAAACTTTGAGCGTGAGATGTTAGGACTTTATGTTTCTGATCATCCTTTGAGTGGTCTTTCTGCTGTTTTAAGTAGCTTGAGTGATATGAGTATTGCTGAATTGATTGATAAAGCAAAAACTATGAATGATCGCACTAAAGTGACTTTAGCTGGTCTGATTACTGGTGTAGATAGACGTGTTTCTAAACAAGGTAATGCGTGGGCAATAATCACATTGGAAGATATGGAAAGTTCCATACAATGTATGTTTTTCAGCAAAGCATACGAAGCTGCTGCAAATGATTTTGCGATTGATCAAGTAGCTCAAATTCGAGGTGAAGTTGAGGTTCGCGATGAAACAGTTTCTTTGCGTGGTAAATATTTTGAAATACCTTCTTTGGAATCTATAGATTCAAGACCTCTTAATATTGTTCTTCCTAATATGAGTATCGATAAATCTAAATTAGACAAGTTGAGTTCTATATTATGTGAGCATCCTGGGTGTTGCGAAGTAAGACTTGCTTTGATTGACTCTAAGGGGCGCGCAAAAGTCTTAGCTTTTGGAGATAGATTTAGAGTTAAGCGAGATATGTCACTTTTTGCAGAGCTAAAAATATTGTTTGGCCCAGCTTGTTTGCCAGGCGCCTAAAATGAGCCGATTAAAATAAGCTAATCGCGTAGAATATTCTTAGAGTGTTTTAGAGTGATTTTAAGCGTTTTAAGAAGTGGTAAAGATAAGTAAAGATAAGTGAAGATAAGTAAAAACAAGTAAAAATAAGGCTTTTTGATTTAGAAGGTAAAAAGATATGTGTGAAAATAACGACGATTTGAGTAAAAACAATAACGTTAGTGATAATAATGGCGTTAATGGCAATAATGGCGTTGACTCCAATGATTCCAACGGTGTTCGTACTTCTTTTACCGATAAAGAGCTGGAAGATGCATTGCTTGGTTTTGAAAAAGAGTTTAGCGAAGAGCAAAATCGTGATTCAATCGATGATGCTGTAAAAAAGATTGAGCAAGCAGATTTTGAAGAAGATTTGCAAGGTTTGCTTGGAAAAAAGGCAAAGTGCGCGCTGTTCTTAACAGCTATAGAGCCAGGAGAGCTTCTTGCATCTTTTTGCAAAATGGCTGGAGTTAATGCGGATTGTTTTAACGACGAAAATGGTGGAGTCGCAGTTTTACGTGATTTAGACGAAGACAATCCAGAAAAATCAGTTAAAAAATTTACCGACTATTTTCGTGGAATGCCTGCTGTTCTAATGGTAAATCGCGCTAATAAGATTGATGCAAAAGTTTATGAATATAATCGAGGCGTTTTAGACGTTGTTCCTCCTATGATTCTTGCAATGGCTGCTAGATGTGTTGAAGACCTTATGATTTGTTACTCAAGTGTTAAAGATCTTAAAGAATCTGGGATTGAAGTTACAAGTACAGATGATTTAAGCGATGATCAAGCCAAAGAGATTTTTTATAAATATGGCAAAAAGATGTAATCCACGTTAAGTAGATTGCTACTAGATTGCTACATTAAAAATAAGTAAATTCATGCTCATAAAACTAAATAAAAGTGAAAAGTAAGAGATAATATAAATTAATCTCTTAAATATTAGTTAAAGAGTATGAGAGAAAAACACATAGTTACACACTTAAATTGATTGGACTGTAGATATGGATAGACAGCAAGAATTCGCTTTGCGTACAGTTGAAGAGCGTGACGTTCGTTTTATTCGACTATGGTTCACGGATGTTCTTGGAACTCTTAAATCGGTTGCTATTGCTCCAGCAGAGCTTGAAGCTGCGTTTGAAGAGGGTATTGGCTTCGATGGTTCTGCGATTGAAGGCATGACTCGTGTTTTAGAAGACGACATGATTGTTAAGCCAGATCCTTCGACTTTCCAACTTTTGCCATGGCATGGCGGCCCAGAAGGCACGGCGCGCATGTTTTGTGACGTTTTAACGCCAGATGGGGAGCCGTCTCTTGGAGATCCGCGTCATGTTCTTAAAACTGCGCTCGCAAAAGCTAAAGAAAAAGGCTTTACTTTTTACGTTCATCCAGAAATTGAGTTTTACTTATTTGAAGCGCAAGACGATTGGTCTAAAGCTCCTGTTCCTATTGATGAAGGTGGGTATTTTGACCACGTTCCAAGAAGTTCGGCAATGGACTTTCGTCGTAGTGCTGTGAGCATGCTTGAACAGATGGGTATTTCTGTTGAGTATTCTCACCACGAAGGCGGTCCTGGTCAAAACGAGATTGACTTAAGATATGCAGATGCTCTTACTACTGCAGATAACATTATGACTTTCCGCACTGTTGTTAAGGAGATTTCTCTTGAGCGCGGAATGTATGCGAGCTTTATGCCTAAGCCGCTAACTGACCAGCCTGGTTCTGGTATGCACACGCATTTAAGCCTGTTTGAAGGAGATTCAAACGCTTTCTATGAGGCTGGGCAAGAGTTTAATATGTCGCTTATTGCTCGCCAATTTGCGGCTGGTATTTTGCATCATGCTGCAGAAATTTGCGCTGTTACAGATCAATACGTTAATTCTTACAAGCGCTTGTGGGGTGGGGCGGAGGCTCCTAGCTATGTTTGCTGGGGTCATAGCAACCGTTCTGCGCTTTTGCGTGTGCCTCAATATAAGCCTGGCAAAGGTAATTCTTGCAGAATGGAGTTTCGCGCGCTCGACCCTGTTGCGAATCCGTATCTTGCATACTCTGTTTTGTTGGCTGCTGGCTTAGATGGCATTGAGAAGCAAATGACTTTGTGCGATCCTACTAGCGACGACGTTTGGGAGCTTACGGATGCTGAACGTCAAGCTATGGGCATTCAGCCTCTTCCAGAGTCTTTGGATGAAGCTTTGAAGATTATGGAGAAGTCTGATTTTGTGGCTAGTGTACTCGGCGAGCATGCGTTTGAATACTTCTTGCGCAATAAGCACAAAGAGTGGGAAGAGTATCGTCGCCAAGTAACGCCTTACGAGCTAGAGAAATACTTGCCTAGACTGTAGGTTTTGCAACGTATTTGCGAATTTAGTTTGTGTTGACTATTAAAATCGCGCGATGTGCTGTGGTGGCGTGTCGCGCGATTTATTTTTAGGTTTTTCTTTGATTATTTTTTAACATTTTTCGCAAAATTTTTTCATATTGTTATATCTGAATGTTTATGTTTGAATGCTAGTTTCTAAGCATAATTTAAACGTTTGTTTATTTAATTTAACTTTTGTTGAAGATTGAAACATTTTATAACAAAAATCGCAAACTATTGCACAATAAAGAAACAATGATATATCTAAAATTATCCAATTGTAATGTTGATTTTCAAAATTATGAGAATAGAATTTTTGCTTGGTTGCATTTGAATAATTTTGAAAATATTCGCGCAATCCATGATTTACAACGACTGTAAAATCATGCCAAATACACAAAGGGAGGTAACTCAAGTGAAGAAGCTGATTCTTGATCTTGATACTGGTGTTGACGATACTCTCGCTATATCTTATGCTCTTGGAAGCCCAGAAATGGAGCTTATTGGCATAACTGGCACGTATGGCAACGTTTTAATGGAGCAAGGTGTTCGTAACGCGCTTGCAATCACAGACTTACTTGGGCATCCCGAAGTAAAAGTTTATAAGGGACTTTCGCACGCAAGCAAAAAAGATTCTTTTGAAGTTCTTCCAATATCTGCATTTATTCATGGAGATAACGGAATTGGCGATGTTGAGATTCCAGATTCTGCGCGCAAAGCAGAAGATGAATCAGCTGTTGATTTTATTATCGATTCTGTAAAGAAGTATGGCAAGGACTTGGTGTATGTTCCAACAGGACCAATGACAAATATCGCTGCTGCGTTGAAGAAAGCTCCAGAAATCAAAGACGAAATCGGAAAGATTGTTCTTATGGGCGGAGCGCTTACCATTCATGGAAACGTAAACGCTTGGACCGAAGCGAATATATCTCAAGACCCAGATGCTGCAGATGTACTATTCCGCTCTGGTGCTCCAGTAACAATGATTGGTTTGGATGTTACTTTACAGACTTTGCTTACCTACAAGGAGACAAAGCAGTGGCGTGACCTTGGTACAAAGGCTGGCAAGTTCCTTGCAGATATGACCGACTTTTACATTAAGGCATATGAAACAACGGCTCCACACCTTGGCGGATGCGGTTTGCATGATCCTTTGGCAGTGGCTGTAGCTGTGGATCCAACACTTGTTACAACGCTTCCAATCAATATGCAAGTTGATGTTGAAGGTCCAACTCGTGGACGCACAATTGGTGATGTTACGCGCTTGAATGACCCTGTTAAGACAATGCAAGTTGCTGTTGGTGTTGATGTTCCACGATTCTTGAACGAGTTTATGACGCGTATTTCTGGCTTGGCAAAAATCGCTGGCTGAGTGTGGATTTTACGAGTTTTAACTCCGCTTTTTGTTGTTCGACACGCCGTAAATCGCAACATTTTCCGCAATATACGACGTGCCTTATTTGCCAATGTAGAAACTAAAAATATTAATTGATTGGATTATTATGACTGAGATTGCAAAATCTAGTGCGGTAGACCCATACGAGGATCCAAAAACCCGCGACAAAGTGGCGATTTACTCGCTAATTTTACTTCTTATAACCTTTATTCTTGGAACATTGTGTTTGCAAGGATTTAATCTGGTATTCGATCAGATTGGTAAAGCTGTTGGTGCTCCTGATCAAGCTTCTCTTATTACGAGTTTGCCAATTATTGTTTTAGGCATTGTGTGCTTTATTTACGGTTCTTTGGGTGACTTTGTGTCGCTTCGTAGACTCATAACAATCGGACTTGTAACACTGTTTGTTGGATCGTTGTTTGGTTTTATTGCAAACTTCTTCTTCACTCCAAACTTGTGGACTGTTATTATTGCGCGTATTTTACAAACAGCTGGCGAGCAAGTAGCAGGTTCTTCCTTCCTTGTTATTGCAACTAAGTATTTGCGCAACGATCTTAAGGTAATTTTCTTTGGACTCTTTACTGCTGCTTATCAGCTTTCTGCTTCTATTGGCGTTTTTGCTGCTGGTGCTCTTAGCTCTATTGCTTGGCAGTATTTGTTCTTGATTCCTGCAATTACTATTCTGTTCTTGCCAGTTCTTGTTAAGTTCTTGCCTACAAAGAACGGTATTGGTGGAAAGATAGATAAGCTTGGCTTTACAGTGTTTGGTATTGCTGTTGCATTGCTGACTTTGTTCTTCTCGTACAAGGCATGGGGATTGTTGCTTGGATCCATCGTGCTGTTTGTTGTGTTTGCTGGATACATTATGAAGGCAAAGAACCCGTTTGTAACTCCTGCATTCTTTAAGAATAAGCGTTGGCTTTCGGGCATTATTTTGATCTTCATCTTCTACTTTACTAACTATTGCATGCCTCCAATTTACAATGTGATTGGTGGAGCTTTGTATCATATGAGCACTGAGGCAGTTTCTTCCTACCTTGTATGGGCATTCGTTGTAGCAGCAGTGTTTGGAACATGCTCTGGAACAATTATCGGTTTTATTGGACGTAAAGCTGGCATTATTATAGCTGCTGTTCTTATGATTCTTGGATGGGTTGGAGCTGCTGTATTCATCAATTGCGGATTCCTTGTTCTAACTTTGTGCGCATGCGTCTACTACGCTGGTTGCGGACTTATGTATTCGCCAATCGTTTCAACGGTTCTTAGCGCATTGCCTGTTGAAGAATCGGGTCGTGGATGCGGTATGAACGATTTAGTTATGAATGTTACAGCATCAATCGGTATTTCCATTTTCAGCGGATTCTTTGGTGGAAACTTGCTAAAAGGATTCTCTTTTGCTGGAATCCAAGGCTTAGGTGCAGGTTATTCTAACTTGCTTATGATGGGCGCTATTGTAGCCTTTATTGGCTTAGTAGTTTATATTGCTCGTAGCCTTATGGTTAAGGAATAGGCGATATTTGTTAGTGGCCACTAGCTGCAGTCGTGTTTGGCTGATTGGTTAGTGGCCATTTTTGTATTATTTTGCTTGCGTGCTATCAAATCTTTTTCATACGCTGAACACTAATTGGGTATGCTGTTCCAAGCTCTTGCGCCCAAAGAGAAACGTAGAATTCTTCGCACATCCACTTTAGTTTTTGAGCTTTTTCTTGAGCTTCATCTCTATTAGGTCCAGCAGGCAAGCTTTCTGCTCTCTTTTGAGCTTCTAGTACAATCTTATGAGCTTCATCTGCTTGCCAAGCCCATTGAACATCTCGATCTTTGTTTGACTTTGCTTTGTTAAGTCGAATCAAATCCGCATGTAAGTAGCGCTCTATTGAACTAAGTGCGCTAGAATCTGCTTTTGCAATGAATCCAGGAAAAACAAGCGAAGATGCGTGTTCTTTAATCGATTGAAGAACACTAAGCATTGGCAAGTCGGCTTTGCCGCTAACAGCAGACTCGACTTTAGCAAATCGCTCCAAAATAGCAATAACACTGTGTGCAACGCTATAAACCGTGTCTTCGTAAACTTCGGCAATATTGCCAACGGCTTCTTTAAGTTCAACATCGTTAGTAATTTTTTGCGTATTTGGTATAAGGCGCTTAATAGCAGCCATTTGCAAATCTTGAGCCAAATCTTTAGAAGACTTATAAGGTGCAGAAGCAAGTAGCAAAGCCTCGCTGCCGAGCCATCTAGATGTAATGCGCTTATCGTCTAAAATAAGCATGTTAAGCGCGCCTTGCCAAACCATTTGAGATCTAGAAAGATTAGTTGCACCAGACTTGTGTAACAAATCTGCTCTCTCAACAACATTTCCAGCTTGTGCAGCTTTAATCGCTTTGCTATTAACAACATTTAATGCACACTCTTGAGCTGATTTTGCAAATCGATGCTGAAGACTTATTAGCGACTTATCTGTTCCTAAAACAGTAGGCTTAATGCGCTTGTTGCTTTGATTATGCGAATTGTTTTGATTAGGTTTGTTTTTATTAGTTTTCTTTTGCTCAACGCTAAAAGTTACGCGCAAATAAGGAGATAGTCGTTGTAGCTGATCTTCGCTTAAAACTTCTGGGTGGATTTGTGCTCCAACAACACTAATCGCAGCTTTAGTAAAGACTTCGCTAAAGTCTTGCCAAATAAAATCTTCTTGCGGGTTCTCATTTATTCCTGGAAGATAATCGTAGTTTTCGTCAATCCATTCGCGGATCTTATGCGCAGTATCTGGAGCTGGCACGAATTGCACGCGCAAAGTCTTAGGAAGAGACTTAATCATGCCAATAATAAGCTCGTCTAATAAGCCTGGCACATTCCAAGTAAACTCTTGAGGCTTAAGTCGCAAAAGCGCATGAAGTGGAACGTGTACGGTTACGCCATCTAAAGGATTATGCGGATCGTAAATGTAGCTTAAGCGCAAATTAATTCTCTGGCCGTCTGTTCCAATCGTATGCCAAGTATCGGGGTAGTCTGCTAAATCAGTGTCATTTGCGTATTGCAAGCGCTCAACACAATCTGGGTTAAAATCAAGAAAATGTGGGTCTTGAAGCCTATAATTTTTCCACCATTTAGCCAAATCTGCAATGGTCGTAGCTTCTTGAGGAAGTTTATTATCGTAAAAAGTAAACAAATCCTCGTCGTTTACAGTTTCGCTCGCTTGCCTAGTGCGATTTGTTTGATTATCGGCATCGTTCAAAACGTTAATATTTGAGGAGATAAAATCGTTGAATGGAAAACGCTGTTGAACGTTTCCTTCGACTAAGCCTTGACGAATCATCAATATTCTAGATTCGTAAGGATTGATTTTAGACCATTGAACAGTGCGATTTTGCACAATAGGCAAGCCGTACAAAAGCACTTTCGATTGAGCAATTGCAGCACCTTTGCTTGCGCTCCAATGAGCATCTAAATATGTTACGCGAGTAAGGTTCTTGGCTAAAGACTCCGCCCAAGCAGGGTCGATTTGCGCGCAATACCTTGCCCAAAGTCTAGAAGTTTCAACTAATTCCGTACACATAATCCAAGAAGGAGTTGTTTTAGAAACAGATGAAGATGGGAAGATTGCAAACCTTGTGCTTCTAGCGCCTTGATAATCGTTTTTTGCCATTTTTTGAGCGCGCTTAATGGCACGAATTTTGGCTGTTCCGCGAAGTCCTGCAAAATCCGAAGCCTTAGGCTCGCGAATAACTTGCATGCCAATCATAGAAAGCAAGCCAGAAAGCATAGAAGCGTGGATTCCTTGATAATCCCAAGTGCAACAAAGACTGTGAGCTGCTTGTTGATTATTTGGCAATTGGCGTATTTGCAAAGACGCGCGTTTAATCGGCAGCGCTTCGCCAACATTATAATGAAGCTCCTTGCATAAATCTTTAAGCTGATTAACTAAATCTTTCCACTGTTTTAGGCGTAAAAAGTGGAAAAATTCCTCTTTGCAAAGTCGCCTTAGCGCGTTGTTGCTGATTTCGCCATCCGCCTGGAATATGCGATCCCAAATATTCAATGCTGTTAAAAAGTCACTTAACTCGTCTGCGTAACGATTGTGTAATCTATCTGCTTCCTCGTGCTTGTCTTCGGGGCGCTCGCGCGGATCTTGCAAACTCAAAAACGCAACAATAACAAGAATCGCAGCTAAAGTATTTGGTGTAGTGTTTCGCGCAGCTTCAATAATCATGCGTCCAAGGCGAATGTCAATTGGAATATGACTAAGCTCGCGGCCGATGCGAGTCAAACTTATAACACCAGATTTTCTACTTATTGCACCAAGCTCGCTAAGCTCGTTAAAACCGTCGCTTACAGCCTTAATATCTGGAGGATCAATGAATCCAAAATTCGTTATATCTTCGCCGGTTTTAGCAACGCCAACAGAGAGCATGTGTAAAACAACAGCGCCAAGTGAAGTGCGCAAAATCTCGGGATCGGTAAAGCGCGGGCGAGTATCGTAATCTTCCCTAGAATACAAGCGAATAGCAATGCCGTCTGCGATTCGCCCACAACGTCCAGAACGCTGATCTGCACTTGCTTGAGAAATAGGTTCTATAGGAAGACGCTGAACTTTGGCAGACTTAGAATATCGCGAAATTCTAGCAAAACCAGGGTCTACAACGTAGCGAATATCAGGCACTGTAAGAGAAGTTTCTGCAACATTAGTGGCGATTACAATGCGCTGATGCGTGTGATGCTCAAAAACTCGATGCTGGTCTTTAGAAGAAAGACGCGCAAAAAGTGGAACAATCTCAATGGCGTCACTGCGATTCATGTCGCTTGTGCGCGCACCGAAATAAGAACGCAACGATGCTTCAAACTCGCGAATATCGCGCTCGCCAGAAGCAAAAACCATAATATCTCGCGCGCCTTGAGTGTGTGTTGAATGAATCACAAGTTGAGCGCATGCGCGAGTTACAGCAGAAGCAATGTCTTCATCGCAAATATCTTCTCGATTGCTTTCGTTAGATTGGCTTTGCTCAATATTTTCATCATCCATAGCAATATCTGCAAAACCTGGAACATGCTTCATAAGCGAAGGTGCGCTTCCAAGCGGCTCGTAAAGTACGCGCACTGGGTATGTTCGCCCAGAAACCTCTATAACAGGAACTTTAATGTGTAAAGCTTGCTCAAAATGGTCTTTAAATTTTGCAGAATCGATTGTTGCAGAAGTAATAATAAGCTTTAAGTCTTTGCGCTTTGGCAAAAGAGTTGTTAAATATCCAAGCAAAAAATCAATGTTTAGGCTGCGCTCGTGAGCTTCGTCAATAATAATAGTGTCGTATCTAGTAAGAAGTGGGTCGCGCTGAATTTGAGCAAGCAGAATACCGTCCGTAACTATGCGAAGCTTTGTTTTGGATGAGCTTTCGTCGTTAAAACGCACTTGGTAGCCGATTTCTTCGCCAAGCTTAACACTCATTTCGCTTGCGATTCGCTCTGCAACCGTGCGTGCAGCAAGTCGGCGGGGTTGTGTGTGAACAATTTGCTTTCCGCGACCGCCTCTGCCAAGTTCCAAAGCCATCTTTGGTATTTGAGTGGTTTTTCCAGAACCCGTTTGACCAGATACGATTACAACTTGCGACTCTTTAATAGCTTCAATAATCTGGTTGCGTGCGGAACAAATCGGCAGTTCACTAGGATAGTCAAAATTCATATTAAATCCTGCTAAATACTATTTTCTTAAGACTTCTATAATCCTGTATCCCTTAGAGCTTGCGTATTTTTCAACGCTAAAATCTTCACCAAGATTTTTAGAAAGCCAAGGGATTAAGGAGTCGGAGCCAAGATTTTTTTGAACAACCAAATAAGCAGCTCCACCAACTTTTAGGCGAGGAAGCCACGTGAGCAAAATATTGTGTAAAACGTCTTTTCCAACGCGGATTGGAGGATTAGACCAAATAAGATCAATGTTTTTAGATGAATCTTCTTTTAATGCATCTTCTACAAGATAAGTGTGAATGTTATTTAATCCAGCATTCTTGGCGTTAATATTAGTAAGCTCTAGAGCGCGCTCGTTAACGTCTACAGCGTAAATTTGCGCATTAGGGGATTCAAAACCTAAAGCCAAGCTAATAGCGCCCCAGCCGCAACCGATGTCGAAAAATCGCCCATTTTCTGGTGATTGTGGAGCGTGTTTAAGAAGAACTGCAGTTCCTAAATCAAGTTTAGAAGAGCTAAAAACTCCGTTAGAAACTTGCACGCTAACTTTGTGACCTCGCAAATCAACTTGCAAAGTTCGTCTTAAGTCTAAAGAATTTGGGTTAGTGGAAAAATACTGTTCGCCACTAGTCTTAGATTCTTTAGCATTTTTGTTTGTTTTAGTAGCATTAATGCTGCTCGTCTTTTTAGTTTTATTAAAAGTGTTAATAGTCATTTTAGTGTTGGTTAAAAATTATGTCTTCTAGATTCACAATAATAAAACAAACGTTGTAAATCGCGTATTAATAAAGGATTTAACGTAAGTAGTTAAAGAAAAATAGCAAAGGGCATAGTTTTGGTAGATACTTTAGCAAATAGTGATTTGGCAAGTGGTGATAATAATATGCCCGAGCATAAAAATGAGCATAGAGACTTTCTTTCAGGCCATAGTGAAGTTCTGCTAGACGATGCGAACGCTGGATCAAGCATAGAAAGTAACGATGAAGCTTGGCAAGAGCGTGAATCAAGAAACGCGTTAAAACGAGTTGCTGGTCTTGGAGAATTACAAGACGTAACTGAAGTAGAGTACAGAAAACTAAGGCTGGAACGCGTTGTTTTAGTAGGCGTGTGGTCTAGCGCTCGCGGAACTCTAAGCCAAGCAGAAGAGTCTCTTAGAGAGTTGGCGGCTCTTGCTAAAACCGCTGGCGCAGTAGTGTGTGACGGCATGTTGCAGCAAAGATATAGGCCAGATGCAGCAACGTATGTTGGTTCTGGAAAAGCGCGTGAACTTGCAGCGGTTGTAGCTCAAAATGATGCGGATACGATTGTTGTAGACGACGATCTTCCACCAAGCCAGAGAAGAGCTTTGGAAGACGCTACTAAAGTCAAGGTTGTAGACAGAACAGCTGTTATTCTAGACATTTTCGCTCAACATGCAACAAGCAGGGAAGGAAAGGCGCAAGTCGAGCTTGCTCAGCTTCAATACATGCTTCCGCGACTTAGAGGTTGGGGTGCTGCTCTTTCTAGGCAGGCTGGCGGTCGTGCTGCTGGAGACGCTGGAATAGGCTCTAGAGGCCCTGGAGAAACAAAAATCGAAATGGATAGGCGCGCAATTAGGAATCGAATTTCAAAATTGCGTCACGACATTGCGCTAATGGCACCAACTCGCGAGACAAAGCGTGGATCTAGGCGTCGTCAAGATATTCCAACCGTTGCGGTAGTGGGGTATACAAACGCTGGAAAATCTTCGATTATAAATAGACTTACTGGCTCTAAGGAGCTTGTAGAAAATGCGCTTTTTGCCACTTTGGATACTGCTGTTCGAAAGTCTTTAACTAAAGATGGTCGCGCTTATACGCTTGTAGACACGGTTGGTTTTGTGCGAAGGCTGCCAACTCAGCTAGTAGAAGCGTTTAAGTCCACTTTGGAAGAGGTTGGCCAAGCAGACGTTATTTTGCACGTTGTTGACGGTTCTCACCCAGACCCTGTTTCTCAAATTGAGGCAGTTAACGAGGTTTTAGCTCAAATTGATGGAGTAGAAGACATTGCGCAAATTATTGCGTTTAATAAGTCGGATGTTATGCAAGAGCCAATGCGTTTGCGCTTGCAATCGTTGTACCCCGATTCTTTAATTGTGTCTGCGCAAAGTGGCGAAAATATTGAGCATCTAAAAGCGCGCGTAGAAAATTTGTTACCTTCGCCACATGTTCACGTTAAAGTTAAGCTTCCTTATAGTGATTATTCTGGATCTTTGCTATCTAAAGTTAGAGAAAATGGCATTGTAAAATCGGCGGAATATAAGGATTCTGGCATAGAATTAGATGCTTTTGTTGGAGATTCTTTGGCTGCAAAACTTATGCAAATTGCGCTTTAAACAAAATTCCTTAGGTGTGATTAAAGTAAAAACTGTTCATGCATATATCTCTATTGTTAGAGCAGCCCTTATATTTTGAGTTATTTATTAGCTAGAGGGTTGACTCTGTTTTGTGGAAAAGGGGTTTTCTAATGGTGAATTCTCAGGTTAAGCCAACAAAGCTTGCGATTATTGGTGCTGGCGCAGTAGGTTCTACGCTTGCGTTTGCTGCTGCTCAGCGCGGTGTTGCTCGTGAAATTGTGCTTGAGGATATCGCTAAGGAACGTGTTGAAGCAGAAGTGCTCGATATGCAGCACGGTTCTAGCTTCTACCCAGCTGTTTCTATTGCTGGCTCCGACGATGTTGAAATTTGCCGCGATGCCGATATGGTTGTTATTACTGCTGGCGCTCGTCAAAAGCCTGGTCAGACTCGTTTGGAGCTTGCAGGTGCAACTATCAATATTATGAAGTCGATTATTCCTAATGTTGTTAAGGTTGCTCCAAACGCAATTTACATGCTTATTACAAATCCTGTTGACGTTGTTACGCATGTTTCTATGAAGCTTTCTGGTCTTCCTGCTAATCAAATGTTTGGATCGGGTACAAACCTTGATTCTGCACGTTTGCGCTTCCTTATTGCTCAGCACACTGGTGTGAATGTTAAGAACGTTCACGCTTATATTGCTGGCGAACATGGCGATTCCGAAGTTCCTCTTTGGGCTTCTGCAACTATTGGTGGCGTTCCAATGTGCGAGTGGAATGCTCTTCCAGGTCATGAGCCATTGGATGAAGCTAAGCGCGAAGAGATTCATCAAGAAGTTAAGAACGCAGCATACAAGATTATTAACGGTAAAGGCGCTACAAACTACGCTATTGCAATGTCTGGCGTAGATATTGTTGAGGCTGTTCTTCGAGACACCAACCGCATTTTGCCAGTTTCTTCTTTGCTTGAAGACTTCCACGGAATCTCGGACGTTTGCATGTCGGTTCCAACTTTGTTGAACCGCAACGGCGTAAATTCTCGCTTGAATACTCCAGTTTCGGATCGCGAGCTTGCTGCTTTGAAGCGTTCTGCAGAGACTCTTCGTCAAGCTGCGGCACAATTTGGATTCTAATTAGTTTTTGCTTTATGATTTAAGCTTTTATGCTTTTATGCTTGGCTGTTCGTAAAGCGCTAATTACTAAGATTTAAGTCTTGAAAGTCGCTCCTTCAATCTTTGTTTGGGGGAGCGGCTTTTAAGTTATAAATTTGATTAAAAGGTGATTTGAATGTTTAATCATAAAAATCTTGATACAGACTTTGCGCTAATGCGTGATTTTGAAGATTTAAGGCTCCAATTTCCGATTTTAAGTCGCAAAGTACATTCAAAACCCTTGATTTACTTGGATTCTGCAGCAACTTCTCAAAAGCCGCAAGTTGTAATTAATGCCGAAAGCGAGTTTTACAAAACGATTAATGCTGGTGTTCATAGAGGCGCGCACGAGTTGGCAGCGCTTAGCACTGTTGCGTTTGAACAAGCGCGCGCAAAGGTTGCAAAACTCGTTGGTGCTTGTAGCAAAGAAGGCAGCGAAGAGATTGTTGTTACGCCTGGCGCTACAGGAGCGCTGAATCTTCTTGCTACTTCTATTGGAAACGCAACTATTAACTCTAGGTTAAATCGCCCTGGTTTTGCGGAAGATAACTTAACTTTGCGCCAGCATTTTGTGATTAATGAGGGGGATAATATTGTTGTTTCTCGCGCAGACCATCATTCCGTTTTATTGCCATTCCAAGAGCTTGCGATTCGCTCTGGCGCGGAGCTTCGATGGATCGATGTAAGTGAAGATGGTCGCGTGCGCGCAGACGCGGATTATTTGAGCACTGTTATTGATGAGCGCACGAAAATCGTTGCAGTTACGCATATTAGCAATGTTACGGGCGCAATCACGGATGTTTCGCCGATTTGCAAGCGCGCGCACCAGGTTGGGGCGATTTTTGTTCTTGACGCTTGCCAGTCCGTTCCGCATATTCCAGTTGATTTTCACGCGCTAGATGTTGATTTTGCAGCGTTTAGTGCTCATAAAATGTACGGACCTACGGGAGTTGGGTTCTTGTATGGTCGACGTAATCTTTTGAACGCTCTTCCACCAGCCAATTTTGGGGGATCTATGGTGGAGCTTGCGTGGCTTAACAAGCCAGCGCAATATATGCAAGCGCCTTACCGTTTTGAGGCGGGAACTCAGCCAGTTGCGCAAATGGTTGCTGCAGGAGTTGCAGCGGATTGGCTTTGCTCGTTGGGCATGAATCGAGTTGCAAAGCATGAGCAGGAACTTGCTGAGGAATTGCTTAAATTGCAAGATGTTCCAGGAGTTCGCGTGCTTGGCCCGCTTGATTTAAGCAAGCGCATTGCAACGGTTTCTTTTGAAGTTGAAGGAGTGCATCCGCATGACGTTGGCCAGTTTTTGGATGCGCAAGGAATTGCGATTCGCGTTGGGCATCATTGCGCTCAGCCGATTCATCGCCATTTTGGCGTGTATGCTTCGAATCGCGCGTCTGTTGGAGTTTATAACACAATCGAAGAAACTCGCGAATTAATCGAAGCTGTTTCCAAAGTTCGCGCATATTTTGGCGCATAGTCGTAATATTTTAATGCAAGGAGAGCGTATGTTTGATATGAGTTTTGATGATGACGGTAACGGTGCAAGTAGCGGATTAGAAAGCATGTATCAAGAAGTGATTTTAGATGCTGCTAGAAATCCGCACGGAAAGGCGCATTTTTTAAGCACGGAGAGCCTTTCTAAAGCAGAGTCGCAAGCAACCGATGAGCTAAAAAACGATTCTAATATAAAAATTACAAATCATCACGAAAATTGTGCTGTAGAAGCTAGTAAAGACTATGCATTTGGGGAATCTCATCAATTTAATCCAACTTGCGGAGATGAGGTTACTATGCACGTGGAACTCGCTAAAAACGTTGATAATTCAAGCAATGCGCTTATAAAAAGTATTAAGTGGGATGGCCACGGTTGCTCAATTTCGCAAGCGAGTCTTTCGATTATGGTTGATTTGGTTGATGGAAAAACTGTTGCGGATGCCTTGCGATTAGCCGCTCTTTTCCACAAGCTTATGGAATCTAGGGGAGTGGGATTAAAAAACGAGCAAGACGAAGATGAGTTGGAAGATGCAATGGTTTTTCAAGGCGTTTCTAAATATCCAATGCGAATCAAGTGTGCGTTGCTTGCGTGGGAAGGCTTAAAAGACGGTATTGCAAAGGCTATTGAGGCTTTATAAAATCGTATATGGCTTTATAAAATCGTAGTGTAACGCTAAAAATAAGGAACAAGATGGCAGAAAATCAAGCAGAATCAACTCTTAGCGCAAACAATATTGGGCGCGTAAGCGAGGAAGATATTCAAGAGGCTTTGCACAATGTTGTGGATCCAGAGCTTGGTATTGATGTTGTTGATTTGGGCTTAGTTTACGGGATTGAGATTGACGAGCTTGGTCGCGCGATTCTTACGATGACGCTTACGACGCCTGCTTGCCCGCTTACGGATTTGATTGAAGACGAGTGCGCGAGTGCGCTTGTTGGATTAGTGGACGAATTTAGGATTGATTGGACTTGGAAGCCGCGTTGGAGTGTTGAAAATATTACAGAAGATGGGCGCGCGCAGCTTGAGGCGCTTGGTTATAATTTGAACAATTTGCCTGCTAGCTTTGGCGCTGGGGTTGGTGTTTCTGGCGTTGGTGTTGGAGCTCCTGGTGCTTCTGGCGCTTCTGGAATGTCGTCCTATATTGGCGGAATTTCGCCAACCGAATAATTTAGGATTTTTAATGATTTGCACAGAAGATTTTTCGCCTAATTGCAATGATTTTAAGAATAGTGACGATTGCAAGAATAGCGATAATTTTATTAAGAATAGCGACGATTATTGCGATTTGTGCGCGCAAAAAATTGTTGAAAACAGCATAACAGATGTTGTTTTTGACTTGCATCTTCTTGTTGATTGGGATGCGCGCCGCACATTGGAGTCAGATTACCCAGATTATATTGGCGAAGTTCTGTTTAGTTACGAGCCAGAATGGGGTTTTGAGTTTCACGAAGCTTTGCGAGAGGCTGCATGGAGCAGCCAGCGCGCACTGGAATCGTTTAGTGAGCATCACGGTCCTGCTGTAACTTGGCTTTATCGCCTGTATTTTAAGAATTTTTCACGCGGATTTTTAGGGGAGCGAGCGCGTTTTGCGTCTTTTGCTCGCGATTTGATTGCAAAAGGTGTGCGCGTTTGGGCGTTGGGAAACGCTTCGCAAGAGTGGATTGATTGCGCGCGCGCAACTTGCCCAATACTTGGCGAGATAAATGGCGTTAGTGCATCTTGCGAATCTCATTTGCGCAAGCCGAATATTATGATTTATAGAGATTTTTTGAGCAAAAATGGTTTGAACGCATCTTCTACTGTTTTTGTTGAATCGGATTTGCGTAGCTTAAAAACTGCGCAAAGAATCGACTGTGCATTTGCAAAACTATTCACGCTATAGTTGCCTCAACATTTGTCGGCTGATTCAAGTGAATCGTAGCCATACATATGCACAGTATTTTCAATAATCATCTGAGTAAGATTTAGATTTTTTGCAAGCAAATCTTCTATAAAATCCTTATATTTAGCAAAAGTATCATCAGAATACGTGCTTAATTCTCCTCGCAAATACGTTTCAAAAGATGTATTTTCTTCTGTATCTTCGCTTGTTTTTAGAACGCGCATTGCAAGACCTAAATGAGGGTAGTGATTGCGAAAATCATTAGCCCACTTAACTTGCGTTAAAATAATCTTCTCTTGCTCGCTTTTTCTAGGCTCTAAAATCGGCTTAATATAAGGCTTAATTGTGCGCTCAAAAATTTCTGGCGCAGTAGACTCCATCATTCTTGCATATTTTTCTGTTATCAAATTTCTGCCATTGCTATTTGCGCGCTCAAGATCTTTTTTATAAGATTCTTGCAAATCCAGAGGCCAAGTTAAAAATTGGCTCATTCGCATAATGTGGAATGTTGGCCAGTTTCCTTGACAATTCGCGCGTCCGCCTTCGTTTTGCGTGAGCTGGAATTGCTGCCATTCTAGTTTTGTAATTTCTTCTGCAAGCTTTTGCGTTTTTGGATTTTGCGATTTTGAATTTGATAATGAATTGCACATCATAAGCTCCTTAAGCACGCAGCGCGCGAATTAATATGCGCTTCAACATACGGGCGTTGCCATTCTAAAAATGTTTCATTGCAATCGCTCAATCCTTGATATTTAAGCTCTTGCACTACTTCGTTGCACACGTTTTGAATAATCTCGTTTATTTTAGATTCAGCTTCGCTGCTGCCTTTTGTGCCTTCGCCAAATCCGATTCCGCCAAAGCACGCCGCGCTACTTAGTCGCATAAGCGATTCAAGTTGATTTGCTACGCCAGAAAGCCTAGACGCCATTCGCGCGCTTAGCTTGCGAAGTGCTGCAAATTGCCACTTATAATATGGCAAATATCCTGCACTTATTGGGTTATTTAGCAAGAATACGATTGAAGCGGTTGCGCGCACAAATTCGTTTATAGAAAGCCACGCTGCAGCTCCGTCTGTTCGCGCTAGCATTCGTGGAACATTGTATTGACCTGCTTGAGCCATCATGCCAAGCCTTCTAGAGATTAGCGAGATTCTCACATCGTCTGGCATAAGCTTAAAACTTTGACGCGTTTTGCTAAATTCTCCAAGTGGGTCTGCAAAAATTTGGCCGTTCGTAGCTGCAGCAAGTGTTGGCTCGCTTAGCGAAAGCCATAAATGCGGCTCGTCTTGGCTTGGAGCAGTAGCAAATCCCGTTATGTTTTCAAAAAATTCGCTTATGCTAAATACTCCGACTCGCTTGCTGCTTTCACATGATTTAGCGCGTGGAGTTTCTTCGCGAGAGCCAAAACCAGCGTATTCTTGCGGCAAATCGTTGTAAGCGGCTTGCAAATCATCGCCAATTTTCGCATAGTCTTCATCTGTAAGCCATAAGCAGAATCCTGGGCCAAAATCGTGGTCGCGCGAAATCTCGTCGTCAAATCCGTAGCATTCCGATCCGTGACCTACTAATCCTGCAGCTATGCGGTTTTTGTAGTCTCTAAATTTTGGTAATTCCAGTAGTTGCTTTCCGTAAGTTTGCCAATATTCTTTTGCAAGTTGCATGCCGTTTTTTATTTTTGGATTATCTTCTGCTTTTTTAGTTTTATTTGACTCTGGCTGCAGATCATCGGTTGCTTGCGATTTTTCCGCAGCGCACTGAATCGCATCCGCCATGCCGCTCGCCGTAAATTTTTCTGCTGCCTTCTGCGCTTGCTGCAAATTTTCCAACGTAATCGCGTACGACTCGCTATCTTTTCCGTAGCATTGTGCAATCAAATCAAGCGCTTTACTGTATGTGTCTACAGCGTCGGAATACTCTTTTCGTGCGTATTGAACTTGCGCAAAACCTGCCAAAGCTGATGCATAATGCGGCTGATTTTGGTTGTTTCCTGCAATGTACATGCGAATACTAGTTGAAGCGTGTTCAAAAGCAGAGTTAAGAGTAGTAGATTTGCTGTTCACGCTTTCGCTAGGCTTCGAACATTCTTGCAAAATCGCAAGCGCAAGATTCGTGTGAGTTGCTGCTATATCTATGTCTGTTGAAGGATCGATACTCGATTTTTGCAATATTTCAAGCGCAATATTAAGTTCATTAATTGCTTCGCTCGTGTTGCCTGTTTCGCTGTAAAGCATTGAAAGATTGTTGTGAAGGGCAGCGAGTTTTCTATCGTTTGGTTTTAGCGTTTTCGATGATTCTTTAATAGCTTGAGAATATATTTCTGTTGCGCGCTCATAGCTGCCCGCGGCTCGTAGGCTAGTAGCAGCGTTAATCAAAGTGGTTGTTCCAGCTTCGCTGCCTACTAAATCCATCTTTTTTGCTAAATCTAGCGCATTGTCAATGATTGGCTTGTTTTTTGCGTGTTCTCCTCTAGATCTATAAAATCCCATCAACTCGTTTAACGCGGATAGTTGCAATGCTTGAGCGTTCGCTTCTTCTTGGCTTGATTCTTGGTTTGATTCTTCTTGGTTTGCTTTTGCTTGCGATTGGTTTAGAGCATTTAGCAAATATTTTTCGATTTCTTGCGCGCTTGCGTGATTAGCAAACATACTGTCTAGTTCTTTATACAATTGCGAAACGCTTAACATTTAAGCCACCTTGCTTCTTGCGATTAAATTCCGTTTTGCTCACTACTCAATCATAGCGAATTATTTGTTTATAAGAGTGTTGCAATGCATGAGATTCTTGTTTTATTTTTAATAATTTGTAATAATTTTATATTAAATTTTTTTGTTTAAGATTAGTTTTTGTATAAAGAAGAATTATCTTTTAGGGAATTTTACATTTTTTGTTCCATTTTTTTTTTCTACTGGCTAGCATGGATATTAAGAGTGTGTATTCTTGCTGATTGAATAGGAAGATAAATGAGGAATAAGAGCGGGATTTATAAAATTGTGGCCATCTGTGCGTCTGTGATTGCTGCTCTGGCAATGCTAGTTCCGACCGTTACTAGTGCTGTTGGCTTGTCTGGTAGTCAGAGATCTACGCAGAAATTAGACCAGCAATCTCCTTCGGATTCTACTCATACTTTATCTAGCAGTTCTTTTTCTGCTTCCCAATCTAGGTCATCAGATGCGGATTCGCAGCCTTTAAACTGGACTACAGATTCTGATCGCAATCTTAAATATGGATTAGGCGGAGAAAGTAATTCAGTTTTGCATTTACAAGCAAATAATTCTAATGATTCTGTTAATGCAAGTAATCTTAAAGATTTGCTTAATAATAATGATAGATACAAAAGTGTTAAAAAGGTTGTTATAGACGGAAATGATTTTAAAATAAATAATGCAGAGAGTATGTTTTTTGATTTTTCTAGTCTTGAGTCTGTAAAAGGCTTAAACAAGATACAGTTCGTCAAAAAAGATAAAAAAGCTGTAAACATTTCTAAAATGTTTTATAGTTGCGGTAATTTGCTAAGCTTAACTGGCATTGAAAACTGGAATATGGAAAATGTTGAAGACGCTAGTTTGATGTTTGCTTATTGCAAAAAATTAGAATCAATTGATTTATCCAAGTGGCAGAAAGTTAATATAAGTAATGCTAGTGGCATGTTTCAAATGTGTTCTAATTTAGAAAGTGTTAAGTTATTTGCTTCCCAAAGTGGAAAGTTAACAAAAATAAATGATATGTTCAACATGGGCTGGAGGGGTCAATCTAAGCTTTCAAGTGTAGAAGGTTTAGAAAAATTGAATACCAAAAATGTGACAACTATGGAGGAAATGTTTTACTTTACTTCAAAACTAAAAGAGATTAATGGCATAAAAGATTGGGATACCTTAAAAGCTGAAGATATGGAAGGAATGTTCCAGGGTAGCGGAGTTGAAGTTTTAGATTTAAGTAAGTGGAAGTTTCAGAATAAAAGTATTCCTGAACAGGGAACTGATGACACAGTGCATCATTCTATAGGTGCTATGTTTAATTCGGTAGGGCTTCGAGATTTATCCCTTCCTGCAAATAAAAAAGAGCAACCAAAAGTATATGATTATACTGATCCAAACACGGCTGGTAATGCTACGTATGATGTTTTAGATAGCAGAGGCAATCTTTCAAAAGCTTTTATATCTGGTCTTGTTCCTGGTATTTGGAGAATATTTGGTGGTAAATCAGGTAAAACTCCTGGTGAAAATCTTATTCAAAATGATGGAAAACAAAATGTTCTTCGCATAGTTCGAGATTATATTAAAGTTACCTTCAATACTACGTATAATAATGATTATCTTGTTTGTTCTGTTGACGCATTGCAAGGTCTTGTGCAGTTTAAAGTAGGTTCAAATACAAGATATAGACTTAAGTCTTATGAATTGCATAGTGGTGATTATGAAGCTAAATTCTTGAATTGTCATCATGAATATAGTAATGATAATTTTGATAAAACAGATACAGATGAACAAAGCGATACAAAAGATTTAAGTATAAAGAAGGAAGAATTAGCAAAGTATGCAGAAAGCATAGGCTTAAGTTATACCGCTAAGATAATTCGTAATTCTAAGAGTAGTTCTATTTCGGCATTAAAGAATCTTCTCAAAGAAGCAGAGTCTTCTAGGTCTGCTCCTATGACTTTTAATCAAGTAAAAGCTGTTCTTGGAATTGATAAGAAGGATACTGTTGTTTGGGATATTAATAAGGTTGCTCCTTATGATTTTATTGCGCAAGATTCTGAAACAGGTGTTTATAGTCCATCAAATAAGAGTAGTAGTAATTCTTTATTCGTTAGATCAAAATTTGAACAGTTTATTCCAGACGATAAAGTTGTAAAAAATACGCGTTTATACGCATGGGTTGATGCAACGTTTACTGCAACGATTAAGAACGCTAAGAAGCCAGATAAGCCTAGACCATGCATTCCGCAGATTATAAACCCTGCTCCAAACCCTGCTCCAGCGCCTCTTCCAGAGCCAAAACAAGAGTTGAAGCCTGATCCTACTCCAGATCTTGGCGGATTTAGTGGTTTTGGCGGAAAGCCTGCAATACCAAATAATACGCCAGGGCAAAGTAAGTGCATATGCCATAATGCTCAAGAAAATAAGCCTAATAAGAGCGATGATTTTTCTAGTGACGGCGCGCGTAGAGGGTATTTAATAACTACTGGAACTGCAGCAATATGTTGGGTTATTTCTTCAATTGCTGCACTGTTTGCTGGATTCTTTGCTGGTCTTGCAATTGCAACTCGTAAATTCGCTGCCAGATAGTTAGCAAGTGGTTAACTAAAACGCTTGCGCTAGTGCAAAAATCAAAAGTCGGGCTGGTGGGATTTGAACCCGCGGCCTCTTCGTCCCGAACGAAGCGCGCTACCAAACTGCGCTACAGCCCGATGTTAAACTCGTACAAAATATTTTCGTACAAAACTTTAACAACGTCCGCAATGTTACAGGCTGGCGCATACAAATATTTTGTTGCGCTTGCTTATCTTGTGTCCTTAGCTGTATTACCTAGTAGCTACAATTAGCGTCTATGAGTGACACGAATACTACAATGCTTGCCGCGCAAAACGCCGCAGCAGAAAATGACGCAACAGATAACGCCAACGAAATCGACACCGTTGAGCATGCTGAAATGCTACTCGCGCAAGACGAGGCAATCGCCAAGCGTGTAAACGAAGGCGCAAGCCTGGATGAAGCAATTGATCCAAGCAATAAAGAGTTTGGTCCTCTTGCTCACCCAGAGCAGGTGCAAATGCGCGTTGCAAAGCGTGCGATGATGCTTAAGGAAGGTGTACAACCATACCCAGTGCATCTTAACGTTACGGATACAATCGAAAAAGTGCGTGCCGATTTTGATGGCAAGCTTCAAGCTGGCGAAGAAACCGATACTGAGGTTGGTATTGCTGGCCGCGTTCTCTTCTTGCGTAACGCTGGCGGCTTGTGCTTCGTTAAGCTTGCTGCAGGAGATGGCACCACGATTCAGGCAATGGTTTCCAAGAAGGAAATCGGTGAAGAATCAATTAAGAGCTTCAAGCAGATGGTTGATTTGGGCGACCATTTGTATGTTCGCGGTCGCGTGATTTCTTCTAAGACTGGCGAGCTTTCTGTATTCGCAACTGAGTGGGCAATTGCAGCTAAGGCTTTGCAGCCACTTCCAGCTTTGCATAAGGAATTAAGCGACGATACTCGTACGCGCAAGCCATATATTGGCATGATTGCAGACGAGAAAATTCGCGATATGGTTCGTAGGCGTTCGCATGCTGTGGCTTCTCTTCGCCGCACTTTCGACAGCCACGACTTCTTGGAAGTCGAAACTCCAATGTTGCAAACGGTTCACGGCGGTGCTGCTGCTCGTCCGTTTACAACTCACATGAACGCTTTCGACATTGATCTTTACTTGCGTATTGCTCCAGAACTTTTCCTTAAGCGCTGCTTGGTTGGTGGTATTGATCGCGTGTTTGAAATCAACCGTGATTTTAGAAACGAAGGCGTGGATGCAACTCACGCTCCAGAGTTTACAATGCTCGAGGCATACCAGGCTTACGGCACTTACGATACTATTGGTGCTCTTACTAAAGAGCTGATTCAAAAGGCTGCGCTAGACGCATTCGGTTCCACTAAGGTGACTTTGCTTAACGGCGAAGAGTACGATTTTGGCGGCGAATGGAAGCAAATCACTATGTATGGCTCGCTTAGCGAGGCTTTGGGTGAGGAGATTACGCCAGAAACTTCCGTTGAGCATTTGGGCGCAATCGCAGACAAGCTTGGCGTTGAGCGCGACGAAGTAGAGAATCACGGCAAGTTGGTTGAGCACTTGTGGGAGCACTTCTACGAGGATAAGCTTTATGAGCCAACATTTGTGCGTGACTTCCCAGTGGAGACCAGCCCTCTTGTTAAGGGTCACCGCACAAAGCCAGGAATGGTTGAAAAGTGGGATTTGTATGTGCGCGGCTTTGAGCTTGCAACAGGCTACTCCGAGCTTAACGATCCTGTTGTGCAGCGCGAGCGCTTTGTTGCTCAAGCTAAGGATGCTTTGGCTGGAGACGTTGAGGCAATGGATATTGACGAGGACTTTATTGAGGCTCTCGGCGTTGGTATGCCTCCTGCTGGCGGCATGGGAATGGGAATTGATCGCTTGCTAATCGCGCTTACGGGCGCAACCATTCGCGAGACGATTACCTTCCCACTCGTAAAGCCACTTCGCTAGTTGTGATTATCGCTAGTTGTATTAGTTATAATCAGTTGAATTAATCTTAAAAGTCGTTGAATGCTATTCAAGTGTTCGGCGACTTTTTTGATTAAATTTTTCGTGTTTGTTTACTTTTTGTAAGTAGTCGTACGAAACGAATAGACTAGGTAATTATGACATATAAATTAGTATTGCTCCGACATGGTCAGAGCGCATGGAATAAGACCAATCAGTTCACTGGTTGGGTTGATGTACCGCTCACTGAGCAGGGTGTTGAGGAAGCTAAGCATGGTGGCGAGCTTCTTAAAGAGAAGAACGTTCTTCCAGACATCGTGTTCACTTCTTTGCTTCGTCGTGCTATCAACACCGCGAATTACGCGCTTGATGCAGCAGACCGCTTGTGGATTCCAGTTCGTCGCAGCTGGCGTTTGAACGAGCGTCACTATGGCGCTTTGCAAGGCAAGAACAAGTCTGAGATTCGTCAGGAATATGGCGATGAGAAGTTTATGATTTGGCGTCGTTCTTACGCAACTCCACCTCCACAGATCGATCCAAACGACGAGTATTCTCAAACGAATGATCCTCGTTACGCAGGCGACCCAGTTCCAGAAACTGAAGCTTTGGCAAACGTTGTGACTCGCGTAACTCCTTACTGGGAGTCCGATATTGTTCCAGAGCTTAAGTCTGGCAAGACTGTAATGATTGCAGCTCACGGCAACAGCTTGCGCGCAATCGTTAAGATGCTCGACAACTTGAGCGAAGAAGAGATTTCCAAGGTGAATATTCCAACGGCTATTCCTCTTCTTTACGAGTTGGACGAGAACTTTAAGCCAATCAAGCCTCGCGGCGAGTATTTGGATCCAGAAGCTGCTGCTGCTGGTGCTGCTGCCGTGGCTGCTCAAGGTCAAAAGTGAGTTTGATTAGCTTAAGTTAGCTTAATTATCTTAAATTAACTTAAATAAAAAGTAGGTTTGCAAAATTAATTGCAAGCCTACTTTTGTTTTACAAGCTACGTTTTAGGTTTCTATTCAAAAATCGTGTTCTACGCCACTTGTGTTTTATGCTACAACTGTGTCTTTGTCTGGTTCTGGCTTCTTAGTTGGGTCAAATCCCGAAACAATAAATACAACTTGCCTTGCTGCAGCAACTGAATGATCGCCTATGCGTTCCATGAATCTGCTTAGAAGCACCAAGTCAATCAACTGTTTTCTAGTGCCGTTCCAATCTTCGCCTTCTACAAGAGCAAAAATATCTTCGTGCAACTTATCCATTACGTCGTCGCCGTGAATAATTGCATCTGCTACATTAACGTCTCTATTTGAAAGCATGTCTGTTAATTGACCTGCAAGAACATGCAAAAAGTCAACCATTTTTTCAACAGTTTCTTTTGCTTGACTTGGTATTGCACAATCAGGCCATGTGCGTCTTGCGATTTGCGCAACGTGACTTGTTAAATCGCCCATGCGCTCAAAAGTTGCAGCAAGCCTCATAGTTGCAACTACTTCTCGCAAATCTGTTGCAACTGGATTTTGACGTGCAAGCAATATTAAGCATTGATCTACAACGTTTGCTTCTAGTGCGTCTAGCTTTGCGTCGTTATCTATAACCGTTTGCGCAGCTTCTAAGTCTGCGTTTACTAGAGCGCTTCCAGCATCGTTCATGGCTCTTGCAACAAACTCTGCCATGCGTTCAATGTTTAATGCAACTGCCTTCATCTCTTCGTTGAAAATCACTCGCATGGTGTGTCCTTTCTTGCGTTCAATCGCGCTAAATTGCATTGGAGCATATTCGCGTTTGTTTAGATTGCCCTAATCAAGTATAGACTACTGTGCGCACGTGCGTTAAACGTATTAGTCGCTTAAATGTGAGCGCGTTAGAGTATTCTTTAAGAGTATGCTTCAAGATTCGCCGTATTCGCCTTTAATGGTGTTTGTTGTTTTCGCTTTGATTGCACTTTGTGTTGCAATTGTTGTTGTTATGTTTGCTTTTGACTTTGTTCTATCAACATTTCGTAATGTTTTTGTTCCATTTTTTGATTCTACTTTTAGTCGTATTTTTATGACTTTTAGACGTGGTTTTAAGCGCATTTTTCGCATCATTTTTCATAAGAAAATGCAAAAAGTTTTAGGCGATTCCGACTTTGATTCCGATTCCGACTTTGATATAGACGATAGTTCCGAAGACATTAGCTCCGACGCTTGCGCTGTTTTAGCTATGCTTCCAGGAGCTACGATTGTTGTTGATAAAAATAACGACGTTTTGCGCGCAAGTTCACAAAGCTACACTCTTGGAGTTGTTTTAGACGATTCGATTGTTCAGCCGCGCGTTTTGCAAGCTGTAAATAATGTGCGTTTCTCTGGAGGCTATGAAAGTTTTGATTTAGTGACTTTTACTCCCAAACAATATGTAACTATTAGTGAAGATAGTGATTGTTATGTAGATAATGTAGATAATGTAGATAAAACTTCGTATTTGCAATCTTCGGCTGCTTTCGATTCTTCATCAACACAATCTAGCGATTCCGCGTCTAGTCCTTCTACAATTTCTAGACCTAACTGGCTTAATATTACAGTTGGAAGTGTTGGAACAGGCAAAGTCGTTGTTGTTATAAACGATTCCAGTGCTGAGCATCTTTTTGAGCAAACGCGTAACGATTTTATAAACAATGTTTCCAATCAACTTATTAGCTCAACACGCATGATTTCCAGCCTTACTAATGTTTTGCAAAGCAAAGATGTTAACGCAAGTCGCATTAAAGATATTGCTGCGTCTGCTCAAAAATCGTCTAAACACTTGGAACATATGTTAGAAGATTTGCTTCTTCTTATGCGGGCGCAAAGTCCTATTGATACTTCAAAAGCTAGTGTTGTAAACGTTTTGAAAGTGTTGGAAGATGTTAAAAATCTTGTTTCTGCTCTTTCGTCTAGTAAAAATATTCGCGTAATTATTAAAGCAGATTCTTCACTTAATGTTTTAGCGGATTCTAGTCAAATAAGCAGTGCGATTAGAAAACTTGTTGAAAATGCTATTATCTATTCTAACAAAAATAGTGTTGTTGCTCTTTGCGCTTTAAAGTCAGAAGATAATCGATTTGCTGTGATTCGCGTTGTTGATTCTGGAATTGGTATTCCGCTAAAAGATCAGCCGCGTATTTTTGAACGTTTTTATAGGTCGAGTAATCAAAATGACTTTAGTAAAGACGGCGTTGGATTGGGTCTTGCTATTGCTAAGCACGTGGCTCTTACGCATCACGGTAGCATAACATTGTGGAGCAGACCTGGGCAGGGAACTACTGTTAATTTTGCTATTCCGCTTGCAAAGTAGTGTGCAAAATAGTTCTCTTAATTGTATTAAGCGTTTTACTTTCCTAGTCTTCTATAATCCCAGCGATCAAAGTGTTCCCAGATTAAAAGCAAAATTCCAATTACAAATCCACTAAGGCAAATTGCAGCAAAGAACCACAATAAAAAGTGTAAAATCGCAAGAATAACTGTGATTAATGATGCTATGAGCCAAATAATCGTTCCAGTCATAAATGCTTTGCACAAGTCCACGCGCAATGGCTTTGGTGCTTCTTTGCGTGCATCTGGATTAATAATTGGTGCTAGCTTCATATGATTAACCATACATCTTTGCGTGTTCAATATCAATTTTAAGAATTACATTGTGTATTGTGTTGTGTATTGTGTTGCGTATCCGTACCACATTGTATCCTTTAGATTTGTAAGTGTGAATTTGTGAATACATTTAGAAGATTTTAGGAGCGATTTTATGAAGCATGCTGAGCATGGTGCTAAAGCAAAGGGGCGGTTTAATTCGCCTTTTATGCTTTTTACTTCTGTGCGCGGTTCGCATGCATCTTCTAATAATCGTGCTGCAGCCGTTTTAGAAAATAATGGTGCTGTTGTAAGTCTAAAAGATATAAATCAAGAATTTGCTGTTTCTTTGTCTCGTCGCCAGCTTCGTTTAGCACGCGTTGCTAAAGAGCGTAAGAATCGTATGATTATTTCCGCTTCTTTGTTTGCATTAGTCGGAGCTGCTTTAACTTCTATGACGTTGAACAAGCCTAATAGCATGGATTCTTTGGCTTCTAAACCTTATTCTTCTAAGTTGAGTTTTGTAGACGATTCTTCTGCTCAAGCAGCGTCTCGTTCTAGTATGCGAGAAAGCATTAATCGCGCTAATAAATATTTGAACTTTAGCAGCGCAGTTGCTGGCCTTGAATCTGATTTAAGCGCATTTTCTACTAAGTCTTCTCATAAGTCTAAGTGGGATTTGGGTTCTAATTCCGATTTTAAGGTGTCGGAAATGTCTAAGTCTGCAGCAAATAATCCGAATGTTGCTGTTTTCTTGGATTCAGATGCAAAGATTGTTCCATCTGGTTTTAATCCAAATCACGATTCTGGCGATTCGGGAAATGCTTACGAATTTAGCCAATGCACTTGGTGGGTTTATGTTCGCAGGCATCAGCTTGGACTTCCAGTTGGCTCCAATATGGGAGACGGATGGATGTGGGGCCGGACTGCTCGCAAGCTTGGCTATTGGGTAGATAATACTCCTCGTCATGCTGGAGACATAATGGTGTTTGGCCGTGGTCAGGCTGGAGTTAACCGCGCTTATGGCCACGTTGCTATTGTGGAAAAGATTAATCAAGATGGTTCTATAGAAACATCTGAATCTAGCGCCGAATATCATGGTAGAACCTATTCAAGAGTCGTTAGCGCTAAAGATGCTTCCGCTTTTGAGTTTATTCACTACTAAATCTTTTAAGCATTACTCGCATAATATTTGATTTATCAACTTTTGTTGGTTTACTACGCGTTTTTAGGTGCTTTGTATTGTTAATGTGTTAACATCGCTAGTGATGGTTGAGCAAAAGATTAATCAAAATATTAAACAAAATAAGATTTTTTCTTCTATAGTTGCGGGAGCTGTATGCACAACTCTTCTTGCTACTATGGTTCCTTTTGCTTGTGCTTATGCAGAAGAGTCTGCAGTTACTTCTACGCGTTCCTTCCCTAAAGTCACATCTGTTAAGCGTGATTTATTAACAGAATCTACTTCTACAAGCGTTGATTCTAATTCGCATTGGGGTGGGATTGAGTCTTTAAATGTTCCTCAAACTAAAAGTGCTGCAGAGTTGGCGGCTCAGGCGGCTGCAGAAAATGCTCGTAATGCTGCTCGCAATAATGATGGCGATTACGATTCTGCTGCAAGCCGTTCTGGTGTTAGAGGAACATCGCAAAGCTATTTTGTTGCTCCTCCAGATGGTTCTTCTACGTCGGCAATGCTTAATTTTGCTGCTCAATTCTTAAACAAAGTGCCGTATCGTTCTGGTGGAACAACTCCTGCTGGCTGGGATTGCTCTGGCTTTGTACAATACGTTTTTGCAAATATGGGTGTTTCTTTGCCTAGAACTTCTGGCGCGCAAGCAACAGTTGGTACAGCTGTTCCAAGTCTTGCTCAAGCAGCTCCAGGAGATATTATTGCAAATGGTACTCACGCTGCGATTTACGTAGGCAACGGAATGGTTATTAATTCGCAATACGGCGGAACAAAATATAGCCCTATTCCTTATGTTTTTACATCTGCTTATTCCATTCGCCGAGTTTTTTAGCATAAGTTTTTGGCGTAAGTCGCAAGTTTTTTAGCGCTAATTTGAAAGTTGTAAGTCATAAGTTACAAATTTTCTGTGTTGCAATAGACTCAAAACAATTAAACGGCTATTGTAGTACTTAAGTAAAGATTGCAAAATTCGCGCAATGCTAGGAGGATCTAGATGACACAGAATGTTATTACACAAGAAAAAGCTGTTCTTGTAGGCGTTGATGGTTCTCATGCAAGCTATAAGGCTGTTTGGTGGGCGTCAAACTACGCTAAGCATGCTGGATTGCAGCTTCAAATTGTTTGCGCATACTCTTTGCCAAGTTATGCTGCTGTGTCTTTTGATGCAACTTACACTGCCATCGGAGACGATAATGTTGCTCATCAAGACGCTCAGGAGATTCTTTCTAAAGCCAAAGCTGTAGCTTTAGAGCAGGGTGTGGATGCAACAACTTTGATTGTTACTGGCGACCCGTCTTCTGTATTTGTGGAGCTTTCTAGAAACTATCAACTTATTGTTATTGGAAACCGTGGTAAAGGTGGATTAGCAGAGCGTTTACTTGGCACAACAAGTTCTTCGCTTCCAGCATACGCTTATTGCCCAATTGTTGTTGTGCCATATACAGATGATGATGGTCATAGAATCCACTTGAACAATAAGATTTCTAAGATTGCTGTTGGATCCGACGAATCTAAGTGGGGATTAAAAGCGCTTGAGATTGCTGCAGATTTGGCAGATAGTTGGAATGCTCAATTAGATGTGATTTCTGCTGTTCCTAGCGTTCAAGGAGCTGAGGGAGATACTGCAGTTATGGGGTCTTATATGGAAGATCTTGACGAGCGCGTAAAGCCGATTTTGCAACGCTTGCCAAACCTAAAGATTCATCGTTCTGTAGTTCCTGGTTCTGCTGTAAACGCTTTGACTCAAGCTAGCTTAAACAACGATTTGGTTGTTGTTGGCTCTAGGGGCAGGGGTGGATTTACTGGTCTGCTTCTTGGTTCTATTAGTCAAGGTTTGCTTCAGCATTCGTCTAGACCAGTGTATGTTGTTCCTCGTAAGTATGTGGAACTAAGCGCTGCGCAAGTAGCTCAGCAGTCTATGGCGAGTAGCAATGCATCGCCTATTGACTCTATTAATGGTGTTCATAAAGTTGATGTTCCAAAGGCTGGTGTTGAAGAAGCTAAGCAAATTGAGCAAACAATCGATCCGCTTCACTAAAGTAGTAACGCTAAGTAGTAACGCTAAGCGCTAAAACATAAATCGCGTATAAGGCACTAATTGTGTTTTATACGCGATTTTTTCAAACTTGTATTGTTAATATGCTTTTAGTTTTTCTTAAGCAAGAACCGCGCGCGTCTTGCCTCTCGAGCAGCGCGTTTTTTAGCAAGTTCTTGATTGTTAATGCTAATTGCACGCTCATAAATCTTAATTAACTCTTGAGCTTGCTTTTTAAAGTCATTGTTTTTTGAATATTCAAGAACATTTGCTTTTAGCTGCTCTTGCTCTTCTTTGCTCATATTAAGAACGCGGCTAAACACTTGCTTAAAGTCTTCTTTAGAATCCCATTGGTAACCATTTTTGCCACTAATAATTTGATTTTCATTAGGAGCGTCGTGCTTAACAAGCGCAAACAAGCCAGAGGCCATTGCCTCCAGCATAGAAAGCGAGTGCATCTCCGATAGGGAAGCGGTAGTGTAGTAGTCCATTGCGTGCAAATACTTAGGAATTTGCGTGTGTTCAATAGGGCCTAGAAGGTAAATTCTATCTTCAAATCCTTTGCTTGCTACCTTATTGCGCAAGTCCTCTAAATCAGGGCCTCCGCCAATAACAACAAGTCTAGCTAAATCGCGAGGAAAATCACAATACATAAAGTTGTCAATCAACTCGCTAATGTTCTTTTCGGCTCCGATTCTTCCAACAAAAACAAACAGCTTTGTAGAATCTGCAATGCCGTATTTTTTACGGAATTCTTCTCTAAAAGCAATTCGTTCTGGTGTTGGCAAGAACTTTTTGTATTCAACAGCATTGCTAAGAACAACAACCTTTTTATCAACTTTTTGGCGGTCAATATAAGCTTGAGCCTTAGCAGACATGCTGGTAATAATTGTTGCGTTCTTAGAAAATCGCGTAAAATATTTTGCCGATATATTCCTAGAAAACTCAGTAAAATGCTTTAGACCAATGTAAAACAGGAATTTATCGTATTCGGTGTGTAGTGTGTAAACAACAGGAACATGCTCTTTTTTGGCCACTTCTAGGCCTATTTCTCCAATGCCAAATTCGTTTTGAATGTGAATAACATCTGGCTTAAAGTTAATCGGGAACTTTTTGCGCATGTTTCCAATTGGAATTGCAACCCTATACTTGTAAAGCTTTTTCAAAAGAATGCCTGGAACGTACACAACGCCGTCTACAAGCTTGGTTTTACGTTGTTTTTCGGAGCCAACTGTAACAACAAGAACCTCATGACCAAGTTCCTCGTACATTTTTTTAAGCATGTAGGATTGTGTTGCTACGCCGTTTATGTATGGTGGATACGTTTCTGTAAAAATCGCGATTTTCAAAGTTTCCTCCGATTACATAAATAGCTCTAACAACGTTAAAAGTGTAGCATTGTGTTTAGCATTGTGCCACAAATTGTTATTTTTTGCCACTTTAGTGGCGTTTTTGAATCATCGGCTAGTGGCCATTTTTCCGCGTGCTAAGAGCGCTGGTGCAAATCTTCCCATTAATGCCGAATATTTACGCTAACTTGTACAAGTGCTCCGCGCTCAAGAGTGTGCTTAACTGTGCAACCTTTGCTAATATGCTTTTCCATACGCTCTTTTAGTGCTTGTGCATCTTCGTTAGTTAGCGCAGGCTTTGTGCTTGTAGCGTCTACTGTTAAGTCTTCTTGGAATCTTAAGTAAGTTCCTTCTTCTGGGTCGTAAGTGCCATTTACAACCACGCGCGCGCCTTTTCCTTCTCCAATCGCATGCTCAACAGCGTATTGGCTGCTTAAAGCTGTGCAACCAGCTAGAGCTATTTGCATTAGTTCTACGGGAGAAAATTGTCCTTCGCCTTTGCCAAATTTTAGTGTTGCTCCGTCTTCGCTTTTTGCAATCCAAGAGCCGTCTTCTAAACGCTCAACCCATATTCTTCTAGCCATTTTTGCTCCTTTGCGTTTGTTGTGCTTAGCTAAAACAATTATATAGAGATGCACAGTATAAGTATATTTGCACATGCATTGGTAGTGTTGAATTTAGCTAATGATAGAATAAACGTATGGCTTTAACTCAACAAGAACTTGCAAATTTGCGTGCGCGTGTGCCGCAAAAACCAGTGTCTAATATTCCTACTCCTTACGAGGATTTGGTTAGAAAAATCTTTATGGAAGGCACATTAAAATCAGATCGCACTGGTACGGGAACAATATCTCTTTTTGGTCAGCAAATTCGCTTTGACTTAAGCAAGAGTTTCCCTCTTATAACAACAAAAACCGTGTTCTTTAAGGGGCTTGCGTACGAGCTTCTTTGGTTCCTTAAAGGCTCTAGCAACGTGCGCTGGTTGCAAGAAAACGGCGTGCATATTTGGGATGAGTGGGCAGACGAAAATGGCGATTTAGGCCCTGTTTACGGCGTTCAGTGGAGGAGTTGGCCAGCGCCAACTGCGGAAAATCCAAATCGCACAATCGACCAGATTACAAACGTTATGGATCTTATTAAAAATCATCCGGATTCTAGAAGAATGATTGTTAGCGCTTGGAATCCTGCAGAAGTAGAGAATATGGCTTTGCCTCCATGCCACTCGCTTTTCCAGTTCTACGTTGCCGATGGCAAGCTTTCTTGCCAGCTTTACCAGCGTTCTTGCGATATGTTCCTTGGTGTGCCATTTAACATTGCGTCTTACTCGCTTTTAACAATGATGATGGCTCAGCAAGCAGGATTAGAGCCCGGAGAGTTCGTTTGGACTGGTGGCGATTGCCATATTTACGATAATCACGTTGAGCAAGTGCTTGAGCAGCTTTCGCGCGAGCCGTACCCGTATCCGCAGCTTGAGATTCGCAAAGCTGATTCTATTTTTAGCTACGACTATAGCGATTTTAAGGTTGTTGATTATAAGCATCATCCTACGATTAAAGCTCCTGTAGCTGTGTGAGCTTTTGGTTGTTTGCTTGTTTGCTTTGTTTAGTGATTGATTAGTAGGCTTACGTAGGAGTTTTATGACTAACAATATTCCCGTTCGTTTAATTTGGGGGCAAGCATACGATTTTGAAGGCCGTACAGGCGCTATGGGCGTTAATGGCGGTATGCCTTGGCGGCTTTCCCCAGATTTGCGCTATTTTAAGGCAATGACAATCTCTTGCCCGGTAATAATGGGTAGAGGAACTTGGGATTCTATGCCAGAAAAATTTAGGCCTCTTCCTGGTCGCGAAAATATTGTTGTTTCTAGGAATCCAGACTTTAATCCAAATGGAGCAAAAAGTTTTACAAATATTGAAGACGCAATATGCTACGCAAAAAAGTGGATTGAAGATAATCCTATTGAACTTGTAGATTCTTTGGATTTGCCAAAAGATGGCAGAGCAATTTGGATTATTGGTGGCGGCGCAATCTTTCGAGAAGTGATTGAGTCGCAAATTGTTGACGCATCTTATGTAACTCAAATTGACACTAGAGTAGAAGCAGATACGTTTGCTCCAAACATTCAAAAACTTGTGGATGATGGATTGTGGAAAGTTGCGCGCGATGGCGATTGGCAGGAATCGCCTATAAAAGTTGGCGCGAATCAATTTAACGCAAAATACAAGTTTATGGTTTATGAGCCAGTTAAATCTAAAAAATAAGCTAGATTAAGGATATGTATGGAATCTTTAAACAAAATTCACGTAGATGCTAAGCATCCGTATGTTGTTATGACAGTTTGTACGGGTAATATTTGTAGGTCTCCAATGGCAGAAATCGTTTTGCGTAACGAGTTTAAGCTTAGAGGATTAAGTGATGTTGTTGCTGTAAAATCGTGCGGCGTAAGCGACGAAGAATACGGAAATCCGATTGATAGGCGTGCGCAAAAAGAGCTTAAAAGTAGGGGATATTCTTTGCCATTAAGCCATTTTGCGCATAGGATTGAGCGAGACGAAATAGAAGAGACGAATCTTTTTCTTCCAATGACGGCTTCGCATATGCAATCTTTGCTTAGGATTATTCCGCCGCAAAAGCGTAGTCTTGTACACATGTATAGGTCTTTTGATCCGTCTTTAGAAAAGCCACAAGCTGGCCGTGAAGCTGCTTTAGACTTGGCAGATCCTTGGTATGGTGGCCCTAAAGAGTTTGAGATTGCAATGGATCAAGTGGAGGAGTGTGCTCCGTACATTGTTGATTGGGTTCAGTCGCGTATAACTCGAGAATAGTATTTGCATATAAATCGCAAGTAAAATCGCGTATAAATATATTAAAACCAGACGAACCGCTTGGAACGTCTGGTTTATTTTATACGCAAAACTTAAGAATTTATTTTCCTCTTAAAGCTCTGCGGCTCACGCGTGGAGCATGAGTTGGGTCAATTCCCTTTGGAATTCCAAACCCTAGCTTTCCTTGCAAAGTGCGTAAACGGTCGTTTAGAATCGCAAGCTCTGTTTTAGTAAGGAAGAATCTGCGATTTGGATGAATTGCAGCAAGAGGAGCAAACTTGTGATTTGTAGGAATCAAAGTTTTAGACTTTAGAACTTTACTCCTTAAATCCTTAAGCTTAATTTGATTTTGGCCATTTCCAACGCAAATGCGGTAAACAGGAATATTGGATCCAGCTGTAACACTTTTAATAGCATGCTCTTGGCGTTCCATAGCATGAGTTAGGCGTTCGTAATTGCCTTCTCCAACAAGAAAGATTCCGTTAAAACCAGTTCCACGCCAAATCGCATCTTTGGTGCGAGGATCAACCCATACTGGCTGTTGTGGGAAAGTAAAACCGCCTTTATTGATTGCGCTTAAAATTCCAGCTGCAGCTCCAGGCTTACCTTCTAGTTTTGCGTATCCAACTTTATCTGCGCGCTTTGTTAAAACAACAGTAAAAAGCAAAAGACCAAGCATAAGCGCTGTTACAATCATCATAATCCACGTAAAAATGGACCAGCGTAAAATAGCGCCAGCTATAACGCATAACACTACAGGGGCTACAAAAGCCAAGCCAAGCCAAAGCGGAAGCTGCTTATCTTCTGTATACGTGTACTTGTAAATGCGCACAATTTGTGAAATCATGCCCGATTTCTTAGTGTTCTTTGACTTTTCGTTTGCCATTTTGCGTTTATCCCCTATACGATATTCGCGTTAATTTTGTTTTGTGCTTATTGCAAGGTTTTCTACAACGGGTTTACTACCACATTTGTGCAACTATTACTTAAGTAGTCTTAAGTAGCATGCTACAAACACACATTTCTATAAATCATATCTTTGTTGGTATACTAGCGTTTTACTTTGGCCAATTACCGCGTTTTGGCGTGCTTGGCTTTGGTAGCCTCCATCTGCGCATTTGTATTGCGCGACTGCAAGCATACATTGCAGACCTAGAGCTTTTAGCAACAGCAGCCTGGCCGTACCTTTTAACAAGTTCTTTTCTAAGTTTTCGCCACATTATTAAAACGTCAATAATCGCAGCAAAAAGATACACGTAAAGAATAATCGCAAGCGCAAAATAAAGAGCAATATACTTAGTAGACAAGAAGTTTTGTGTAAAGAAGATGCAAATCATAATTACGATTGCAAATGGAACGAAAAACTCGCCAATATTAAAGCGTGCGTCTACGTAATCTCGAATATAAACTCTCCAAGGAAGCTGCTCCGACTTTGGCATATGCGCTAAATCGCCATTTTTCATAGCTTCGTATTGTTCATTTTCTCTTTTGCGCAATCTTGCTCGAGCAGCCTTCGCGCTAGCTTTCCTATCTGTTGGAACTAGCGGTCTAAGATTTTGCGCTGCAGCTTCGCTTTGCTTTGGAGTTGGAGCGTTTTTTGTGCGAGTTTTTGCCTTATTTTCTACTTTATTTTCGCTATTTTCATTGGCTGCTGATTTATTGCCATTTTGCGCATTATTATCAGCATCTTTTTTTACAAATGGATTCCATGTCATGTTTGCAGATTACCCAACAGACTAGACGCGTTCCATAGATTTTGCTGGCTGTTAATGTTGTTAATAGTGTGATAGTGGTTAGATAGTAGTTAATCGCTTGACTATTTGTTTTGGCTATTTGTTTTAAGGAGATTTGTATGGCTAATCTTAATGTGGAAGATGTTAAGAATCGTGTTAGCGCTGCGTGGAATGATGTTATATCCGTTCTTAATAAAAAGATAGAGCTTGGAGCTGTTTCTGCTAAAGGCATTACTGGGGATCATATGCGCGCTTCGGCTGAATACGTTGCTGGAGTATTGCGCGAAGTGGGCGTTAATGCTCGAGTTGAACAGTCTCAAAATCCAGATGGCACTCCAGGCGCATTCGAGGTTGTTGGATCTAGGATTGTAAACCCAAGTGCTCCAACTGTTTTGCTCTACGCTCATCACGATGTTCAGCCTGTTCCAGATGCAAGCGAGTGGAACACGAATCCTTTTAAAGGAACCGAGATAGATGGGCGCTTGTATGGTCGCGGCAGCGCGGACGATGGTGGCGGAATTGCCATTCACTATGGTGCTTTGCGCGCTTTAAGTGAAGATTTAGGCGTAAACATTAAAGTGTTTATTGAAGGCGAAGAGGAGATGGGCTCTCCAAGCTTTATTCCATTTATTGAGTCTCACAAAGATGAATTTGAATCCGATGTAATTATTGTTGCAGATTCTGGAAATTGGTCTGCAGAAATTCCAAGTCTTACGACTAGCTTGCGCGGAAACACTACTGTAGACGTTAAGGTTAAGGTTCTTAATCATCAAGTTCACTCTGGTCAATTTGGTGGTCCTATTTTAGACGCATACACGCTTGCTTCAATGCTTGTTGCTTCTCTTTACAACAAAGACGGCGATTTAGATGTTCCTGGAGTTGAATCGCAAGAGCCTGTTGGCGGTTTGCAACGCGATTTAGATGAGGCTCAAGTTAGAGCCGATTCTTCGGTTGTTGATTCATACAAGCTTGCAGGAACTGGGTCGCTTGCTGCTCGTATGTGGACTAAGCCAAGCTTGACTGTTATTGGAATGGACGCTCATCCAGTAGAAGAAAGCTTTAACGTTATTGCTCACGAGACACGCTTGCGACTTTCGCTTAGAACTGCGCCTTGCCAGCGTCCAGAGGAAGCACAAAAAGCATTGAGTGACTTTTTGATTAAAAATGCACCGTTTGGCGCGCAAGTAACTGTAGATCCTTTAGATAATGGCATGGGTTGGGCTATGGATCCAGATGCTGTTGCAACTAAAGATGCGCTCGCATCTATGAAAGACGCTTTTGGTGTGGATCCTATTAACAAGGGCGAAGGTGGTTCGATTCCATTTATTCCAGAATTGCAAAGAATCTTCCCTAAAGCTCAAGTTTTGGTTACAGGTCCAGAAGATCCAAAGTCTAATGCTCATAGCCCAAACGAGTCGATTTCTCTTTCTGGCTTGAAGTCAAATATTGTAACGGAAGCTTTGCTTCTTAGCCGTTTAGCGAAGTAGTGTTGTAAGTTATAACTCGCGCATAAAAGCACGCGAACACGTTGATTTTGTGCGCGAGTCTACACAATGCCGTAAAATTTTCACTCGACACGGGTGCTTTGCGTTAATTCGTAAAGCTGAGAGAAACCGCTTGAACGTGAATCCAGGTAATACTGGCGCACGGAGATCTGTTTTTCCCGTGCCTAAAAGTAAAAAGGCACAATCATGTCAACAAGCGTCTTCTATGCATATAGCAATTAAATGCTGTATGCTGTTTAGATTTTTCTAAGCAAGTAGGCGTTTTGGGATTGTAGGATTTGCTAAGATTCTAAGATTTGTTAAGATTCTAAAAATCTATAGTAAAGTCTAATAATCCTAAAAATAATTTAATAAATAATTAAATAAAAATCATTGCCATAAAGGATTTGCTATGCCCGATGCATCTAAAACGCAGGTTTTGAACAATGCTAACCAGTACAAAGCTGAAACTTTCCTTCCATCGGCTTTTAGTGCTGCTAAGTTGCGTTTTGAGAATTGGGGTTATCGTCATGCCTCTCGCAAAGCGTTTGCTGTTCGTGGTTTGAACCTGACTATTGAAGCAGGGCAGAGAGTATTGCTATTAGGAGCATCGGGCATAGGTAAGTCCACTATTCTTGAAGGTGCTGCTGGATTAATCGGCAGCGATATTATTCTTAAAAGTGATTCAAACGATAAAAATAGTAACTCTTCTTCGCATAATGTTTTAGTTGAAGACGAAGATGGCGGAGTGAGTGAAGGCGCAGTATTTGTAGACGATGTACCAGTTCATAAGGCTCGCGGACGCGTTGGTTTAGTTTTACAAGACCCAGAATCTCAAGCGATTTTTCAACGTTTAGGAGATAACGTTGCGTTTGGTCCAGAAAACATGAATGTTCCGCGTAAAGAGATTTGGAATATTGTTGACGAAAGTCTTAAAGAGGTTGGCTTAGATGGCTTGCAACTTCATCGATCTACTGCACATTTAAGTGGTGGTCAAATGCAGCGATTGGCTCTTGCTGGCGCGCTGGCAATGAAGCCTAGTGTTCTTCTTTTAGACGAGCCTACAGCAAATCTGGATCCAGACGGCGTTGAGCAAATTGTTTCAGCAGTTGGAAAAGTGCTCGACGATACTCACGCAACAATGGTTCTTGTGGAACATCATGCTCAACCGTGGATTGATTTAATTGACCGAGTAATTGTTTTGGGGCTTGAAAATAGCGGTAATAGCGGCAATAGCAAGAATAGCGAAGATAGCGAAGATGGCAAAAACTTTGTTCACGATGATGATATTGCAAGGGGTGAGAGTGCTAAAACAGTAATCGTAGCTGACGGAACTCCAGACGAGGTGTTTAATCGCAAGGATCTTGACTTTGAAAATCTTGGAATATGGCTTCCAGATAAGTATAAGGATTCAAAAAATCGCAATATAGGTAGGATTCATGTTGAAGGAGAGCCTGATTGCGATCCTTCTGTAGGAGATGGGAAAGTAGTTTTATCTACAAAAAATCTTGCGATTAGTCATACGGATACTCCAATAGCTAAAAACATTAATCTTGAATTTAATTCTGGCCAAATAACGGCTTTGGTTGGCGCAAATGGTGCTGGAAAATCAACTTTGTCTCTAACTTTGGCAGGACTAATTCCGTCAATAGAAGGCGAAGTTGTAGCAAGCGAGGATCTTTGTAAAGATTTAGACTCAAGTGATCCTATAAAGTGGAAGTCAACTGAACTTGCTAAAAGAATATCGTATGTTTTCCAAAATCCAGAACACCAATTTGCTTGCGGAACTGTTTTAGAAGAGGTTATGTTAGGTCCTATTAGAACAGGCATGAGCGAGGAGGATGCTCGAACAAAAGCTCAAGAATTGCTAGAGCGATTCCGATTAGGCAGATATGCTAACGCAAATCCGTACACGCTTTCTGGAGGAGAAAAGCGCAGGCTTACAGTTGCTGCATCTTTGGCTGCAGCTCCAAGGGTTTTGATTTTAGATGAGCCAACTTTTGGCCAAGATCGAAAAACGTGGATGCAAATTATAAAGCTGATTGCAAGTCTTAGAGCAGACGGCGTTAGTGTTATTGTTGTTACTCACGATAAAGAGCTAGTAGACGCTCTGGGCGCGCGTTTGGTTGAACTTTTGCCAGTTAACAATGATAAGAATAGTGATTCTAGAAATTTATCAGATTTACAAGAATCGCAAGCAAAAGAAGCTTTAGAATCATCGCAAAGCTTGTCTTCTACAACTAATTCAACGAATATTTCTCGAATAAAAGTTAGCGCTGTAAATAAGCGTGATGAGAAAGAAAGAGTTGCAAGTTGCTCGCCATTTTTGGCTTCTCTAAATCCTGTTTACCGCATGCTTGGAGCTTTTATGCTTTCCATTCCTTTGCTGTTTACTCTTGATTGGCTTTCTTCGACTATTGCACTTGTTTTAGAGTTTATAATTTTATGGATTATTGGAATGAATCCTTGGCGCGTTGTTAAGCTTTCTTGGCCTGTTTGGGTTGGTGCGCCTGGATCTGCTCTAGCAGTGTGGTTGTATGGTAAATCTGGCGGTCAAACATTGTTTGATTGGGGAATTATTCACGTAAGCGAGCACTCAACAACTCTTGCAATTGCAACGTTTATTCGTATTTTAGCGATTGGTGTTCCTGCAATTGTTACTGTTATTGGTATTGATGCTACTGATTTAGCAGATGCTTTTAGTCAAGTTATGCACTTGCCAGATAAGTTTGTTTATGGTGGATTAGCGGGAATGAGGCTTTTTAGCGTTTTGCAAGACGATTGGGCAGCTCTTACTGCTTCTAGAAGATCTCGCGGTCTTGGAGACGATAGTAAGATTCGCGCATTTATGCCTCAAGCTTTTGCGCTTCTTGTTCTTTCGATTCGTAGGTCTAGTACTTTGGCAACAGCAATGCAAGCGCGCGGTTTTGGTGGAGAAAATCCAAGATCTCATGCACGCATAAGTTACGTAAATAAGCGCGATTATGTGTTTATGGTTGTGTGCTTAATTATTCCTGCAATTGCATTAATCGCAGCTGTTTACTACGGTACGTTTGCGCTTCTTGGTGGAAATTAATTTTTGTGGAAGTTAATTAACGCAAAACGTGGGCTTAATGGGATTCGAACCCACGACCTTCTGCTCCGGAGGCAGACGCTCTATCCACTGAGCTACAAGCCCGCAACTTGTGAAAGTATACACGTTGCTAGGGATTGAGATTGTTTATATAAGCTTAGACATGCGTTTTATGCGCTTACGGCGTTTTGCCTGGAATTGCGCCGATTTAAGTGTTGATATTTTTACGTGTTTTGTGTGATTTTTTGCTAATTTTATCTTTTTGTTTGCATTTGTACTTTTATAGTGTTAGCATCGAACACAACACAAACGCATATCGTAAATTTTACGGTGTTAGGTTTGTGATTGACCACATAAGCATTTAGCTTTTGCAGCTAAAGTATTTAAGGAGGCGGCTATCATGCGTAACATGAATGCTCAAGCTCGCGATACTTTTGATGCTGCTCGTATGTGGTGGTGGCAGACTTCTCTTTGGCGTAGTTTACTCTAAAGTTTTAGAAGCTGCTTGTTTAGGCTTATAAAAGACCTCTAGGGTAAACCTAGGGGTCTTTTTTATATCCTAAAACGCAAAAATCCATTTGGATTTAATCCAAATCTAAAACAATCTAAACAATCTAAAACCAATAACAATCTAAACCAAAATTGTTGAAAAACAAACAACGTAAAAATTTACGTAAAGGAGAAAATCATGAATCAAGAGTCAACTAACGTAGAAGCTACTAACACAGAGCAAACATCTACACAGTCCGAAATTAATCAAGCAGCTACTTTGCTAAAAGGCGTAAATGTTAAAAAGCACGCTTTAGATATTACATCTTTAGTCTTGGTTGCTGTTCTTTTTGCAGCAGGATGCATTCTTGACTTTACAGTTGCAAAGTCGCTTTCGATTGGAAATATTCAGCCAGAGTTTGTTATTGCATCGTTCTGCTTGTCTATTTTGCTTGTTCGACCAAATGTTATTCAAGGTGCGATTATTGGCGCATTAGCTGCTACTTTGATTCAATTTAACACTTCGATTCCTGGTCTTGAATACGCTTGCGATATTCCAGCAGCAATTATTATGACGTTAGTGCTTATGGGATACTTAAAAGCTTTCCCTAAGGATGCTGCTAGAAAGTTCAGCGTGTTCCCATTTATCTCTACGTTTGTTGCAACTGTTATTTCTGGAATGATTTTTGCAACAATCGCATCCTTATTTATTCTTCACTCTCCAAACACGATTCTTGTTATGCTTCCAATTATTTTGGGAACTGCTGTGTTTAATGCTGTTGTTGTTGAAGTTCTTTACACTCCAATTCGACTCGTTTTGCACAAGTAATCACAAATAAATCGTCATTGAAAAGAGAAATAAATTAACTTGAATCAACGTAAGCAAATATAAACAAACATAAATGAATGTAAGTAAACATAAATAAATATCAAAAGTCGATAATTAAAACTTGATTATCGCAACATAAAGGAGAAGATTATGAATCAGGGAATTAACGAACATGCAGGTAGCATGATCAATGCTGTAAGTGTTAAAAAGCACGCTTTAGATGTTACGTCTTTAGTGTTGGTTGCTGTTCTTTTTGCAGCAGGATGTATTCTTGACTTTACAGTTGCAAAAGCACTTTCAATTGGAAACATTAAACCAAACTTCTTAATCGCATCGTTCTGTCTTGCGATTTTGCTGGTTCGTCCAAATGTTATTCAGGGTGCGATTATTGGTGCTTTGGCTGCAACTTTAATGCAATTTAACGCATCTATTCCTGGTCTTAATTATGTTTGCGATATTCCAGCAGCAATTGTTATGACTTTGATGATTATGGCTTATGTTCACGTTTTCCCTAAGGATGCTGCTAGAAAGTTCAGTATTTTCCCACTTATAGCAACTTTTATAACTACAGTTGTTTCTGGTTTAATATTTGCATCTACTGCATCTTTCTTTGTTCTTCATTCTCCTAAGACGATTCTTGTTATGCTTCCAATTATTTTGGGAACTGCTGTGTTTAATGCTGTTGTTGTTGAAGTTCTTTACACTCCAATTCGACTCGTTTTGCACAAGTAGCGCAGTTTGTGTTTGCAATATGTACTACGCAATATGTGTTAGGAATGTTTGGTAAATTATATAATCGTTAGATAATAATCAATAATTAGTAATCAATTTATTGGTTTTAAGAGTTAGGAATTATTGTGCCTTTGCTTGAGTTAAAAGATGTGTCTTTTAAGTATGTGAATCGGAATAAAGATGATTCTTTAGACTCTTCAAAGGCACAAGATTCCACTTTTGCACTAAAAGATGTGAGTCTTAGCATAGAGTCTGGCGAATTCGTTGGTATTATTGGCCCTTCTGGGTCTGGAAAAACAACGCTTGCTTCGCTTTTTTCTGGCGCGATTCCGCATCATTATTCTGGCGAACTCTTAGGAAGTGTTAAGATTGCTGGTCAAGACACTAAAAATCTTGCTTTAACTAACATTGCTTGCTTAATTGGATCTGTTATTCAAGATATTGATGCGCAAATGGTTGCTGCAAACGTAGAAGATGAGATTCTTTTTGGGCTAGAAAATTTTGGTGTTGCACATAGCGAAATACCAAGTCGAATAGATGAAGCTTTGCAAATTGTTGGAATTAGTGACTTGCGTAACCGCGATTTAGACACTCTTTCTGGAGGTCAAAAGCAGAAAGTTGCGATTGCTGCTATTCTTGCGCTAAAGCCTAAAGTTATGGTGTTAGATGAGCCTACGTGCGCTTTAGACCCTGTTTCTTCTAAAATGATTTTTTCGATTCTTAAAGATTTGAATAAGAATTTTGGAATAACGGTTGTTGTAATTGAGCAAAAAGTGGCACTTTTAAGCGAGTATTGCAAGCGTTTAGTTGTGCTTTCTAATGGCACTTTGTCGCTTGATTTGCCTGTTAGCAAAGCGCTAAAAAACATGGATTTGCTTTATTCTATTGGAATAAATTATCCGCGCACTACGCATTTGGTTAATGATCTACAGCGTGAGAATGTTTGCTCTAAAAGCGATTTGCCTGTGTCTGTAGAAGATACAGTAAATACTATTGTTAATACGATTAATAGTAGAAAATCTTTGACTTCTAATAGTAATTCTCATGGTGATTCTCATGGTGAATTTGATAATAGCGAATGCGATTCAAACACATCGGCGGTTGCTGGCGATTTTTCCCACGAATCGCAAGTATCCGAACAATCTTCTGCACAATCTTCCGCGCAAAATCAATCAAAAAATACTTCTCCATGTCTTTCGCTTAAAAACGTTAGTTTTTCGTACCCAAGTGGCGTTAGTGCGTTAAAAAATGTGTCTTTTGAAGCTTATGCTGGAGAACTTGTAACTCTTGTTGGAAGAAATGGCGCTGGAAAAACAACCGTTACTAAGCTCATCAATGGTTTGCTTAAGGCGAGCGGCGGCAATATTTTTATTGATGGCAAAGACACTAGCAATATGAAGATTAGTCAGATTGCGCATTATGTTTCTACGCTTTTCCAAAATCCAGATCGTCAGCTTTGCAAAGATACTGTTTTAGAAGAAGTAGCGTTTAGTTGCATTCTTTTAGGAGAGTCGGTTAAAGATGCTAATGATCATGCTATGCAAGTTATTGAAAAGCTAAATCTAGACCCTAAAGCAAGCCCATTTATGCTTTCTAGAGGCCAGCGTCAAATGGTTGCTTTGGCTGCAACTGTTGTAACTAAACCTAAGATTCTTGTTTTAGACGAGCCAACGTGTGGCTTAGACTACATGGAATGCTTGCGTATTATGCAAGTTGTAGAAGACCTTAGAGACCACGGTTGCTGTGTGATAATGGTTTGCCACGATATGGAAGTGGTTCTTGACTTTGCAACGCGCTTAATCGTAGTAAACGATGGCAAAATTCTAGAAGACGGAAGAATAAGTTGCGTTTTTGAAAACAATGCGATTTGCAAAGAAGCTGCATTATGCGCTCCACTTTTGTGTGCTGTATCTCAAGGCTTAGTCGAAAATGGTTTTGACGCTTGTAAGGGCTTGTATAAAAGGGATATGTTGGTTAATGCTCTTAAAAAGAGTTGCAATTTGTAAAGCAAGGTGTAATTATGCAAACTAAAATCTTAACGTATAACGAAGGCTCAACTTTGCTTCACAAAGCAAATCCTATTGCAAAACTCATATTAGCTATAAGCGTTGTTGTATCTGCTTTTATAGCTCAACAATTCACTGTTCTTATTGTTATTGCAGCTCTTATTCTTGCTGGCATGGCTATGGCTGGTATTCTTAAAGCGCTATTTCCTCTTGTGCGTGCAATGCTTATTCTTGGCGTTGTAATGTTCTTTTTGCAAACAGTTATTGCTCAAGGCGGAAACTACATGTTCTTATGGTTTAGCACAAAGGGAATTTCTGTTGCATTGCGAGCATCTTTAAGACTTTTTTGCTTTGCATTGCCTCTTGTAAGCGTGCTTAGCATTACAAAGCTAAACGATTTAGCTAACGCTGTTGTTCAATACTTACACATTCCATATTGCTATGCTTTTACAATCACTACAGCTGTGCGATTTGTTCCTATTTTTGCGTACGAGATGTCTCAAATTACAGAAGCTCAAATGGCAAGAGGAGTGGAGTTCGATACTAAGAATCCTTTTAAAAAGATTAAGCTTATGATGCCTTTGATTGTGCCTCTTTTAGTTTTGTCTGTTCGTAAAGCAGATAGCTGTGCGCTGGCAGCAGAAGAGCGCGGATTCTATTTGCGCACGCGTAAGTCTTCTTTTAGAAAGTATCCTTTTGGTTGGCGTGGATTTGTTCTTTTTGTTGTGTCTGCGTTAATGATTGCTTTGCCAATACTTGTGTCTATATTTGCTCCACAAATAATCTAAAATAGTCTAAACTAATCTAGAATCAATTAAAAAATTCTAGAATTTAGGCGATTTTAATGACTAATATTAAGTTTTGGCTTAAAGGTGCAAGACTTTATACTCTTCCAATTGGAATCGTGCCAGTTGTTATGGCAATTTCGATTTTTGCAAGGTATTTATTTAGTGGTCAAATACTTGTAAAGACTTACAATGTTGAAAATTTTGCTTTGCAAGCGTTTTTGTGTTTGTGTGTTGCTGTTTTTATGCAAATTTCAGTAAACTATGCAAACGATTATTGTGACGGTTTGCGCGGATTAGATAATCAAAGGTCTAAGCGAGCTGTAAGCGCAGAAAACAAAGCGTTGTGCGATGTGTCTTGGAGGCTTGCAGACGCTGGTATTAAGCCAAAATCAGTGTTGTATGCTGCTTGCATATCTGCTCTAATATCGTGCGTTTTTGGACTAGTTATTACGATTAGAAGCGGAATTTGGATGTTTATTCCTCTTGGATTAATTTGCGTTATAGCAGCTTGGTTTTATGCAGGAGGATCACACCCATATGGATATAGGGGTTGGGGAGAGCTTAGCGCATTTTTGTTCTTTGGACCAGTAGCGTTTTTAGGAACATTGTGTGCTCTTTTTTATGCAAGTGGTTTTTCTAAAGATTTAATAACTGCATCAAGCATTGAGCAAATTGTTTTTTGCGTATTATTATCTTTTATTCCAGGCGGATTTTCTGCTTGCCTTATGATGATTAATAATTTAAGAGATATAGAAAGCGATACGCAACATAAAAAGATTACTGCAATGGCTTTGCTTGGCAAACGCAAGGGTAGTGTTGTATTTACTTGTGTTGCTGTTTTAGTGGCGATTTTACAATCATCTTATGTGCTGTTATATGTGTTCGATTCTCGATTTATAGGCGTATTTTTAAGTATTAATAACCCACATAAAACTGTTTTTGCATTAAGCAATATCTTATTTAATAAAGGTGTGTTTATTGTTTCTTGCATTCTGTTACTATTGATTACTTGCGTGTTTATTAAAAAAGCGTGCTCGCTAATATACGCAGTTATTAATGGGAATTATGTTAGTGCTTTTCCGTTGTGCGTACAGTTAGCAATGCTCGGTGCTTTGACTTTTGTATTGTCATTATTTGCATGTGCTTTACCGCATTAAAAAGCGGTTTGTAGCGTATTTTTATACACGCATGCGAGTAAAATCGTTGGCAACGCGCACAGTGTGCTTTTGGTGTTTGTGCATAAAACTTGCATGATGCTAGCCTAAAAATAAACGCAAAGATGGCGAGTATGAGTATTAAGTGTGCGAATGTATGTGTTAGTGGAATGCATAGCGCTGTTGCCTTGTGTTTTGGTAAGGAAATGAGGTTAGAATGTCGGCTGAAAACAGCGATGAAGAGATGGGGAAGGCGTCTGTTGTGCTTACGGATGATGAATTGCGTAATGCATATGAATCGTCGAATGGCGTAGAAAGCAATAATAAAAATAGCGAGCAAAAAGAAAACGGCGTTAAAACTGTTGTTGTTGCAGAAGATGAAGCAGTAAACCGTATGGATCTTGTAGCAATGCTAGAAGATAACGGATATAAGGTTGTTGGTCAAGCTTCTAATGGGCAAGAGGCTATTGATCTTACTCGTGAAAATCGTCCAGACGTTGTTTGCATGGATGTTAAAATGCCTGGCGTGGATGGAATTCAAGCAGCTGCTACTATTTGCGATGAAAATATTGCGCCTGTTGTTATGCTAACAGCTTTTTCGCAAACAGATCTTGTTAAGCGCGCTACTGGCGCTGGAGCAATGGCGTATGTTACAAAGCCTTACGAAGAGTCAAAGCTTTTGCCGGCTCTAGAAGTTGCAATGGGCAGATTTAGCGAGATTAACGATTTGCTCGATAGTGTTGAGCGCACAGAAAACAAGCTTCAAGATGCTCAAGATCAGCTTCGTAAAGCAGAAGAAAAGCTTAAGAAAGCAGAAGATACTCTCGAAGAGCGCAAGCTTGTAGATAGAGCAAAAGGCTTGCTTATGGATAAAGCTGGCTTCTCGGAGCAGGGTGCTTTCCGTTGGATTCAAAAAACTTCTATGGATCAGCGTATTCCAAAGAAGCGTCTTGCGTTGGCTATTATCGCTAAGTATGGCGAAGAAAAGCCATCTGACGAAGCGTAGTAAAGTCAAAATAATTTTGGTAATCGCGGTTTCTTGCGCGAGCTATGCATAAATAATTTCAAAAGTTTATTTTACAAAAACGCAGGTGGGTGTTAAGTGAATACCAGCATCGTTGCAAACGAGGATTCTTTGAATAATGAGGATTATAAGGGAACGTTGTTGGTGGTAGATGGCCACTCACTTGCGTTTCGTGCTTTTTACGCAATATCGGCAGACAATTTTTCTACAAAATCTGGTTTTGCAACTAATGCAATATGGGGTTTTGCTACTATGCTTTCGCAAGTCATAGAAAAAGAGAAACCAGATAAGCTTGCGGTTGCTTTCGACGTTAAAGGTGGAACTTTTAGAAACAAGCTTTTGCCGCAATATAAGGGTACTCGTGAAGCTGCTCCAGAAGAACTTATAGCTCAGCTGCCCGTTATTCAAAAAATGCTTAGTGCGTTAGGTGTTAAGTACATTACAAAGCAGGGCTACGAAGGCGACGATATTATTGCTACTTTGGCAACTATGGGCGCTAATGCTGGTTATAAAACGCTTGTGCTTTCTGGAGATCGCGATGCTTTTCAGCTAATTAATAACACTATTAACGTGCTGTACCCAGGCAGGCATTTTAAGGATCTAAAGCAAATGGATCCTAATGCGATTGTTGAAAAATACAATGTTACGCCTAGTCAGTATTCAGATTTAGCAGCATTGCGTGGAGAAACGTCTGATAATATTCCAGGAGTTCCAGGAGTTGGAGATGGTTATGCTGCTAAGTGGATTAATCAATTTGGCAGCCTAGAAGGCATTATTGAAAACGCAAGTAAAATCACAGGTAAAAAAGGCGAGTCTTTACGAGAAAGCATTGATCAGATTCGATTAAACAAAAAAGTTAATACTCTTGTTAAAGATTTAGACCTTGGAGTTAGCGTTAACGATCTTGATTTTGGCAATGTAAACGCTGCGTCTGTTGGAGAGCTGTTTGAAAGTCTTGAGTTTGGTACGCGTACTAGAAGAAAGATTCTAAAAGAATTTACTCGCGGAACCAAAGAGCTTTTAGATGAGAATATTAAAACAATGATTTCTGCTGGAAGTGCGCATGCAGAAAATGGCGGTTCTACGGAATCGAATGATTCAGATGATATAGAAGACGTTAAAACTCTGTTAGATAAAATAAACGTGCATAATATTAATTCCGAGTCTGATGCAGATAATTGGATTAGTATCGCAAAATCTTGTGTTGCGGATTCTTGCGACTTTTCTGACTCGTATATAAATAGCGCAAATCTTATAAGAAACGACTTAGAATGCGAAAAAACAATAAAAGAGAATAAAGAATTAGTAGTGTTTGCTGTAGAAGAAAAAAACAACACTAGTCAGTTTGGTATTTTTGCAAAAGCATTAATAATCCTAGCTGGTAACGATGCTGCAATTGTGTATGCGAATGTTCTTAAATCCAATAGCGCAATAGCTTATAAACTAAGAGATTTTATAAAAAAGCATGAGTCTTCAGTAGTTTTGCACGATTATAAAAAGCATATTGCTCTTTTAACGTCTCTAAAAATTGTAGAAGATAATTACTCTTTTAGCCCGCTAGTCGATACTCGCTTAGCATCTTACTTAGTTGATCCAGATTTTAAGAACGAAAATCTTTGCGATATGGCTGAGCATGTTTTGAATATTCATATAGACTCTTCGCGATTAAACGCTGAGCCAACGCAAGGCAAACTTGATTTTGATATTGATAGCAGCCAAGATTCTAAAGAGCAAGATTCTAAAGAGCAAGATTCGCAGAGTCAAGATAACAAAGAATTAGAAAAAAGCATGCTAGAAACAGCTCTGGTTATACGTTTGCTTTCTAAACAATATGCGAAAGAGTTAGATGAGCGCAAGCAAACTGGCTTAATGGTAGACGTTGAAATGCCTGTTTCTAGAGTTTTAAGGAAGATGGAAGATACGGGCGCTGCTGTAGATATGCTACGACTTACGTCTATGAGAGATAATTTTGCAAGCGAAGCTAATTTTGCTCAAAAAATGGCGCTAGACGTTGCAGCTAAGCCAATAAATTTGCAAAGTCCTAAGCAAATTCAGAAATTACTTTTTGAAGACATGGGTCTAAAGCCTACTCGTAGAACAAAAAGTGGCTCGTATACTACTAATGCCGAAGCTTTACAAGAGTTGTATTCAAAAATTGATCCAGATGAGAAGCCAAGTCAATTTTTAGGCGCTTTGCTTAAGTATCGTGAAACTAATAAATTAAAACAAATCGTTCAAAGCCTTATTGATGCTGCAAGATATAAAGATGGTAGGATTCACACAACTTTTGAGCAAACTATTGCTGCTACTGGTCGATTAAGTTCTTCGGATCCAAACTTGCAAAACATTCCTAATAGAAATGCTGCAGGAAGAGAGATTAGAGCGGCATTTGTTCCAGGAAGTGGATATGAACAGCTTATGAGTTGTGATTATTCGCAAGTGGAACTTAGAATTATGGCTCATGCTTCTGCAGATAAAACGCTTATTGATGCTTTCCAGTCTGGAGTTGATTTTCATAAGTTTGTAGCGAGCTTAGTTTATAGGATTCCAGTAGAGCAAGTTAGCGCAGATCAGCGTAGCCATGTTAAAGCAATGAGCTACGGGTTAGCGTACGGACTCAGTACGTACGGTCTTGCAAAGCAACTAGGCATTAGTCCTGCGGCTGCCGAGATGCTTAAAGAAAAGTATTTCAATACTTTTGGTGCAGTACACGACTATTTGGAGTCTTTAGTAGATAAAGCTAGAAAGCTTGGATACACTCAAACAATGTTTGGTAGAAGAAGATATTTCCCAAAGTTAAATTCTACGAACAGAGCATCTAGAGAAGCTGCAGAACGAGCTGCTCTAAACGCTCCTATTCAAGGAAGCGCTGCAGACATTATGAAGCTTGCAATGATTAGAGTAGATGATGATTTGCGAAAAGCTAATGTTAAGAGTCGCGTGATTTTGCAAATCCACGATGAACTTGTTCTTGAGATTGCTCATGGTGAGTCGGATGTTGTAGAAAACATTGTTAAAAATGCTATGGAACATACTGTTGAGCTTTCTGTTCCGCTTAGTGTTTCTACTGGAGTTGGTGCTGATTGGCAGCTTGCTGCGCATTGATGTGTTTGCGAGAATTATTGTAAAGACCACTGTAGGCTTGTTGTAAAGGATAGGAATAATGGCAACTTTAGGTGAGATTGTTAATGTTTTAGAAGACTTATATCCTTTAAGTCTTGCTGAGTCTTGGGATAATCCAGGATTAATCGTTGGGAATCCTTCTCATAAAGTTAATAAAATTATTTGCTTATCGGATCCAACTTTAGAAGCTGTTGAAGAATCATGCAAAATGGGAGCGGATTTGATTGTTTCGCACCATCCTTTGTTTTTTAAGTCGGTTCACGAAGTTTCTGGTTTTTCTGTTCGTGGAAAAATAGTTCAAACGCTTATTGAAAATCGTTGTGGATTATGGGTTGGTCACACTAATGCGGACGCGGCTTTTAGGGGAGTGGCGCATGCTGCAGCTAATGCTTTTGGTCTTAAGGATTTGCATCCTCTTGTTCCTGCAAGCAATAATGATACTTCTTTTGGGCTTGGCAGAGTTGGAGTGCTTGAGCAAAAAATAACACTTAAAGAGTTTGCTACGCGCGTTTTTAACGCTTTACCTGCTACTAAGCTAGGCGTTCAAGTGTGCGGAGATGTTGATGCAATGGTTAGTAAAATAGCTGTTCTTCCAGGTTCTGGCGATTCCTTATTCGATGAAGTTCGCGCTTGTGGCGCAGACGTGTATGTAACAAGTGATTTAAGGCATCATCCTGCAACGGACGCGTACGAGCAAGCTATTTATGAATCGCAACTAACGCACTCTAATATTATTAAGCCTATGCTTATAAACACTCCTCATAGCGCTATTGAATCTTTGTGGTTTAAGTATGCTGTTAAAGATATTCACGATTCTATATATAAGAATTTTGGTGAATCATTAGACGTTTCTTGGATTGGTAGAGCTTTTGACCCTTGGAATTACGTGATTAACTAGCGTGATTAGCTACGCGATTAGTTAGTGTGATTAGCTACGAGATTAGTGTTTGCGAATACGAAACAAAAAAGTCTTGCTGATTTCTCAACAAGACTTTATTTTGTGTCCGGAGCGGGACTTGAACCCGCACGCCTGTACAAATAGGCACTAGCACCTCAAGCTAGCGCGTCTACCATTCCGCCACCCGGACGGGTGTTTTAGACAACAGATAGAACTATAACATTTTTTTCAACTCTTTGCTTCGGCGTGTTGCAAATTAATTGATTTTTGTAATAATTTCTTTAATTTCGCTAGCATTTTGCGCGTTAATTGGATGATTTGGGTCAAAATCCACTACTGTAACTGGAATATTTTGCACTTTTCCGCTTAAATCCACTATGGAATGTTGCGGATTTTGGCTGTTGTTATGTTGTGGATAATCCAATCTTGTAAAAGATCCTCTAGATTCATGTCTTTCTAACGATGCTTGCAAAACTGCTTTTGCAAATGTAATCAAGTTTTTCAATTCCAAAATAGCTGTTAGTTCTTGATTAAAAACAAGATTTTTAGAATGCAAAATAAGCATATTGGCTTTTGGAATAATAAGCGTATCGATTTTTTGCAAAGCTTCTTTAATGCTTTTTTCGCTGCATCTTACTGCAATAGCTGTTTCCATAATCTCTTCTAGCGCATTTAAAAGCATGTATGGATTTTGCTCATCTTTTGAATCATTCTCGCTTTGCATAAGAGCGCGTATTTTTTGGATTCGCTTTTTAGCTAATTCGTCTATTTTTTGGATTTTGTTTTGCAAATTATTTTGATTTTGAGTTTCTTCTTGATTTTGAGATTCTTCTTGATTTTGCAAGTTTTTTGCAATAGATTTTCCTGCGATTTTTCCAAATAAGCAAGCGTCAAGAAGTGAGTTTCCGCCAAGGCGATTAGCGCCATGTACTCCCGAGCACGCACATTCTCCAGCAGCGTATAATCCCTTTATGCTTTGTTTTTTCCCTCTATCTAATTTATAGACTTGGCTGTTAAGAGTGATTGGTATTCCACCCATTGTGTAGTGTGCAGTAGGCTTAATAGGCACAAGATCTTTTGAAGGATCTAAATGCGCATATTTTTCAATCGTCTCAACAACTTGCGGAAGAGCCTCTAGCATATGCTGTTTTTCTATATGAGTCATGTCTAGCCAAACGCAATCTTTTTTATCAACGTTGCTAGTTGTGTCTTCCACTCCTCGCGCTGCATCGACTTCTGCTATAATCGCCCTGCTTACAACGTCTCTTGGAGCTAAATCCGCGTGCGTATTGTCGTAGTTCTTCATAAATGCTTCGTTTTTGCAATTCCTAAGCACTCCGCCTTCTCCTCGCGCAGCTTCCGAAAGTAATATTCCAGTGTGTGCTAATCCAGTTGGGTGGAATTGTATAAACTCTATGTCTTCTAATTGCAATCCAGCGTTTAGCGCTAAAGCCATTCCGTCTCCAGTTAAATCCCAGGAGTTAGAAGTTGTTGCAAATAGTCTGCCAGCGCCTCCAGTTGCAATAAGAACATTGTTTGCGCTTATTTTTTCTACGTTTCCTGTTTTTTCGTTTAGCGCTATAACTCCTTCTACGCTGTTTGTTTCGCTATTTATTGCAATGTCTGTAACGTAAATTTCTTCGCTAATTTCAATGTTTTCTTCTAAGCATTTTTGCCACAAGCTGTATAGAATTTGGTGACCGATTCTATCTGCAGCGTACGCAGCTCTCCTAACTGGCTGTTTTCCAAAGTCAGCAGTGTGGCCTCCAAAGAATCTTTGATTAATGTGACCGTCTTTTGTTCTAGAAAAAGCAACTCCAAAGTGCTCAAGTTCAATAACTGTTTCTCTAGCTTCTTTTGCTAGCATTTTTGCTGCGTCTTGATCGCTTAGCCAGTCGCCTCCGTGAACAGTGTCGTAATAGTGCCATTGCCAGCAATCTTTTTCTACGTTTCCTAATGATGCTGCAATTCCGCCTTCGGCAGAGCCTGTATGAGATCTTAACGCTTGAAGCTTGCAAATCACTAATATTTTAGGCTGTTTTCCGTGCGTTTTTAGCGTTTGGTACTCTTTAGACTTTACTAAGCCTAATGCGGCTGAAAGTCCTGCGGCTCCAGCTCCAATAATTAAAACGTTGTAAAACGAGTTATTTATTTTTATTTGCTCGCTTTTATCTTGACTTTTTGCGTTTAATTCGCTTTGCTCAAAGTTTGATTGCATAACACTTATTTTCTCATATTTTTCGCATTTTTATTTAAGACTTTAGGACTTTTTATTTAAGACTTAAGTCTTTTTTTGATTTATGCTAAAAACGCCATTTTGACTTTTGATTAATTCATCTAGCTCAAGAATCGCAAGCTCTCCTGATATTTGCGATATTGAAAAATCGCCATTTGTTTCCATTTTTGCAATAGCTTCATGAATATTGTCTATATTTGCACATACTTTGTTGTGCTTGCATTTGTGAATCGCTTTTAATATAAGCTTTTGTAAATCATTGCAAGTGTCTGGAATACTTTCGTTATTACTTAGTGAATGTGGCAAATAATGATGTGAATTAGGGTAGATGTCTTCTATATCTCTGTGTGAGCATATCATCATAGCTTTTCCGTCATGAATAAGCATGTTGCATCCAGCATTATTTGGCAAAGTTACATCTCCAGGAACAGCATACAATTCTCGGTTTAGTTCCAATGCCCAATTTGCTGTGTTTAATGCTCCCGACCTTAATCTAGCTTGAGAAACTATGACTTTGCTGGCAAGTGCTGCAATAAGGCGGTTTCTTAGCAAGAATCTGCGTGCTTCTGGAATAGTTTCGGGGCAAAGCTCGCTTATGCATGCGCCTCCGCTTGCAAGTATTGCGTTAAAAAGTTGAGCATTGCTGCTTGGACCCATATTGTTTAGTCCTCCAGCAAAAACGACTATTGTTTTACCTACAGGACTTGCGTTTATTGCGTGGCAATCCAATGCGTCTAATGTTCCCCAATGTGCTGCAGCGTCAATTCCGTAAGCTCCGCCAGAAACAATTGTGTGCCCTTTTTTAGCGCACGATTTTGCGAAAGTAAAGCTAAGTTCGTACCCGTAGTCATTGCATCCTCTAGATCCAACGATTGCAAGTGGTTGTTTGCATTGAATAAGAGCGTTTGGGTCTCCAATTCCCCATAAGCAAAGTGGGGGAGCGACCTTGCATTTTGTTGCTAAATCTTGTAATTGTTTAGGCCAATACTTGCTTTTTGGAGATATAATCCATTGCGATCCGCTTGAGCTAAACCATTTTTTGAGTTTGTTTGCATCCCAAAAAGGTAGATCTTGCATTCTTAAACACCATTTTTTAACAGATTTATGCAATACAGCAAAATTATTTACTTCATTTTTATTGTTTTCACTTTTACCGCCCCAAATTTTAAGACCTTCCAAAAAGCATTTTTCTAAAACCTTGATTTGTGGGTGATTTTTTACAATGTTTGTAAGAACATTGTCTAAATCGTTTGTGCTTGAATCAGTATTGCATTCTTGCTGTTTATTTTCGCTAGAATCTTTTTGATAGCAATTTGTTGGAAAATCAAGCTCTAATTGTTTATTGCTTATTTTGCTTGTGTTTTTAGTGATTGATTCGCAAATAGAATATAGCGCATCTACAATGCTTGTAGCATTAACAGTTCCTATAGTAAGCGTGTACATTATTGCGTCTGCTCCATCTACGCAAAACGTTAGTATTGCTCGCGCTAAAGTATCGTCATTTATTGCATAAATATCGCTTGTTTGCGGGTTTGTTATATTTGCTGCATTGGTCATATTTACAACATTTGCGTTATTTGTACTAATCATATTCTTGTCCTTAAGCTAATTGCTTGAGCCATATCGGTTAAATCTGGGCAAGTGTGACCACAAAGGTCTGCTAAAGTCCAAGCAAGTCTAAGCGCTCTATCTGCTCCGCGTAAACTCAACTTGTGGTTTTCAAGAGACTTATTTATAAGCTCAATCGCTTTTTGAGATGTGTATTTTCTAAGCCACGTTCCAGAAGCTTGAGCGTTGCAACTCCAGCCAAGTTTCTTAAAACGATCTTGCGCAACAAGTCTTGCGTTCTTTACGTTTTCACGCATCATTGCACTAGTCAAAATTTTTTCCGACATTTGATTTGCGCCGTTTTCTAACATGGCTCTTTTAGTTATGATTTTTTCTACTGGTGGAACATCCATTTGAATATCAATCCTGTCTAAAATTGGTCCAGAAAGTCTAGAAAAATAGCGTATGCGTTCCTTCTCTTTGCAAGTGCATCGCTCTCCGTTTCCGTACGCATATCCGCATGGGCACGGGTTTGCTGCTATAACGAGTTGGAATTTAGCAGGATACAGCGTTGTTCCTTTAGATCTAGAAACAGCAATATGACCAGATTCCAATGGTTCTCTAAGTGTTTGCAAAACTCGTGGCGAAAATTCTGGAGCTTCGTCCATAAATAAAACTCCACAATGCGCGCGAGTTATGATTCCAGGCTTGGCTAAACCTGCGCCGCCTCCTATAAGAGATGCTGCAGAAGAAGTGTGATGAGGTGCTTCAAAAGGCGGAACGTCCGTTATTCCGTAGTAGGGAAGTGTTCCGCAAAGCGACCTAATAGATGCCACTTCTAGCTGCTCTCGCTCGTTAAGAGGGCACATTATGCTTGGCATTCTAGAAGCTAGCATTGTTTTTCCAGACCCAGGAGGTCCTATCATCATAACATGGTGTCCTCCAGCTGCCGCCACTTGCAAAGCCCACTTTGTGTGCTCTTGGCCTAATACTTCCGACATATCACCAATTTCGTTTAATGGTTTATCGTTATTTACAGGCTCAACGCTATCTGCGATGTTTTTGCTCGGGCATTTAATTGCGTTGCTATTAGCATTGTGCAAATCGCCAGCTTTTTCTCTTTCTTCTACTCTAATGTGGTCGTACTTGTTAATAGCATTTAGTGCGCGTTCTCTGTTCTTTTCGGCAATCAGCCTAGCTTCGTCTTCTAATTTTCCATTTAGCTCGTCTACTAAATCCAAAATATGCTTAATCCCAATTGCTTCAATCCCATTTACTAGCTTTGCTTCTTCAAGATTTCCGTATGGAATAATCATTTTTGTAATATTTTTTTGCTTAGCGTATAGTGCGATTGGCAGCATTCCTTGAATTGGTAAAACGGATCCGTCTAAATTAAGCTCGCCTAAAATAATAGTGTTTTCTAGCTCGCTAAGTGGAATAATTCCTCTGGCGCTTAGTATGCTTGCTGCGATTGCAAGGTCGTAAGATGCTCCACTTTTTGGCATAGAAGCAGGAGAAAGATTTACTGTTAGCCTTGTGTCTGGCCAGTCGCATCGCAAAGACATATATGCCGATTTAACTCGTTCTCTTGCTTCGCTTAAAGAAGTATCGGGAAGGCCAATAATTGAGAATCCAGGCAGTCCGCTAGATATAAATGCTTGCAACTGTATTGTAAAGGCCTTTAACCCAAGTAGTCCTACAGATAATGCGTTGCCAATAATCATTAGAATGCTCCTAAAATGTGGTGTATTTGAATGTTTTTGTTTTTGGAAATAAGGATTGATACAACGTCGAATCGTATTCTTCTATGCTTAAACATTTTGTGATTTTCTAGCCAATTGAATGCAGCTTTATGCGTTTTTATGCGTTTTTCTTCTGTTACTGCTTCTAAAGGGGTACCAAATCTTATGCTTCGTCGTGTTTTTACTTCAATAAATACGATTATTCCTTCTGTGTTCATCATTACAACATCAAGCTCTCCAAAACGACTATGCCAATTTCTATCTAGCAAAATCCAATTTTTAAGCATTAGTTTTAGTGACGTGTATTCTTCGCCAAGGCTGCCTATTGTTTTATTTGGTATTGAAAAGTCGCATAGTTGTTCTTCGACTTTTGCTACGCAGCTTAGCAGCTCTTCTTGTTGTATATTTTCTTGTTGTATATCTTCTTGCGATATATCTAATATCATGTTTTGCTCGTTTATCATGATGCAATTTCATCAAGCTCAAAATCTTTTTTCTAGCTTTTTAGAGCAATGTGGTTAAAGGCTATACTTCGGCGTGTTGCCTTTAATCTAGGGAAAAATCATACTGTTTAATAAAGGATTTTTTTATTTTCTAAAAAAGCTTGCATTATGCAAAAGTTTAATCTTTTTTAAGAATCGCCTTATGTATTGATGAAAACTATATAAATATATGCAATACTTGAATTATGCAAATTAGACCAGGTTCTATGTATCCGCTTGGAGCTACCTACGATGGCGCGGGCGTAAACTTCGCATTGTTTTCCGAAGTAGCAAAGCATGTTGAGTTGTGCTTGTTTGATGAGCAAGACAACGAAACGCGCATCGATATGACTGAGCAGAATTCTTACGTTTGGCATACTTACATATCTGGAATACAGCCAGGCCAAAGATACGGCTATAGAGTTCACGGTCCGTATGATCCAAATCATGGATTGTGGTGTAATCCAAACAAGCTGCTTTTAGATCCATATGCTAAAGCGATTGAGGGAAATATTGACGGCGACGAGAGCCTGTTTTCTTATTGGTTTGCAAATCCAGATGATTTAGCAGCAATGAACACTTTGGATTCTGCAGATCACACTATGAAAGCTGCTGTTATAAACCCATATTTTGATTGGGGGAACGACCAGCACCCAATGATTCCGTATCACGATAGCGTGATTTACGAAGCTCATGTTAGAGGAATGACGAATCTAAATCGTAATGTTCCTCCCGAAATACGCGGAACGTATGCTGGATTAGCTCATCCAAGCGTAATATCTTACTTAAAAAAGCTTGGAATTACTGCCATTGAGCTTATGCCTATTCATCAATTTGTAAACGATTCTTTCTTGCAGAATAAAGGCTTAAGCAACTATTGGGGATATAACACGATTGGCTTCTTTGCTCCTCAAAACTCGTATTCAAGCTCTGGTCAGCGCGGCGAGCAAGTAAACGAGTTTAAGGCAATGGTTAAGGCATATCATGCCGCAGGAATGGAAGTTATTCTAGACGTTGTTTACAATCACACTGCAGAAGGAAACGATAGAGGTCCAACATTAAGCTTTAGGGGAATCGACAATCGTGCTTACTATCGCTTAGTAGACAACGATCAGCGTCATTATTTTGACACTACTGGCACAGGAAACTCGCTTCTTATGCGATCTCCTAAAGCCTTGCGATTAATCACAGATAGCTTGCGATATTGGGTAACCGAAATGCACGTAGACGGATTTAGATTCGACTTAGCTGCAACGCTTGCTCGTCAATTCCAAGAAGTAGATAAGCTTTCTGCATTCTTCGACATTATTGAGCAAGACCCTATTATCTCTAGCGTAAAGCTTATTGCAGAGCCTTGGGATATTGGCGTTGGCGGATACCAAGTTGGCGGATTCCCTCCAAGCTGGTCCGAGTGGAATGGCCGCTACCGCGATTGCGTACGCGATTTTTGGCGCTCGCAGCCTTCGACTTTGCCTGAGTTTGCAAGCCGACTTATGGGAAGCTCCGATTTATATGAGCAAAATGGTCGTAAGCCTGTAGCTTCCGTAAACTTTATTACTGCTCACGATGGTTTTACTATGAACGATTTGGTGAGCTATAACGAAAAGCATAATGAAGCAAATAAGGAAGGCAATAACGACGGTGCTAACGACAATCGTTCGTGGAATTGCGGAGTAGAAGGCCCTACAAATATTCACGATGTTAACGAACTTCGTCAGCGCCAAATGCGAAATCTTTTCTCCACTTTGCTAATGAGCCAGGGCATTCCTATGATTTGCGCTGGAGACGAGATTATGCGTACTCAAAATGGAAACAACAACGCATATTGCCAAGATAATGCTATTTCTTGGATTAATTGGGATTTTGATTCCACTCAAAAAGATATGTTTGACTTTGTTTCTAAGCTTATTCATTTAAGACTAGATCACCCTGTTTTGCATAGGCGTAGGTTCTTTATTGGTCGTATGCCTTCGGATGATGCTTCAGAGATTCCGCAAGTAGAGTGGTTTGATCACACGGGTTCCGTAATGGATATGGAAGCTTGGAGTAATACTCATGCGCTTTCGGTGATGATTTATTTGAATGGTTCAGATATTCCAGAAACCGATTGGTACGGAAGCAGAATGGTCGATAACGACTTTATTCTTATTTTCAACGCGCATTACGAGCCTATAACTTTCACTTTGCCAGATAAGCGTTATGGCGAAAAGTGGACTCTTGTTGTAGACACTCATAATCCAAAAGGTCCGCAATTGCATTACGAATCTGGTTTTAATATTGTTGCTCAATCTAGAAGCTTCCTTCTTCTTATGAGTGAGAAGCAAGAATAATAAGCAAGAAATAAGCAAATTAATTAATTGTGACCTACGATTTTGCTGATTTTAGCTGGTTGTAGGTCACATTTTTAATATCTTGATTTAATACTTTGATTTAATGCATTATTTAATACATTGTTTAATTCATTATTTAAGATTTGACTTAAGACCTTAAACGGTCGCTTTGCATAGCTGCGACTTGTCTTGAAAACACTATTATCCACCCTAAAAATAGTAAACAAGACAAAGCTTCTACATTTGTTAAAGTGTTATTACCGTGAACCCATTGATTTCCAACCCAGGCAGTAAGAATAACAGCTAAATCCGAAGCAACGTAGAATGTTTTAGAAAGCCTAGGAGCAAGCCATGGAAGGCATATAAGCATTGTGCAAATAAGACCAGTAACACCTCTAGCACATAAATCGTGTATAACTGGGTGAGGAGTGTAGCGGAACGTTCCAATTCCAATAAACGCTATTCCTCCAAGAATTAGCAAAGCTGCCATAATGGTTGTTCGAGTCTTAAAATGCTTTGTAGCGTTATTGCCCTTATTTTGCAAGATTTCGTGCTGTGTTGCAACAAACTCGGTTATAGCAAAGTAGCTTGTAATAATAATGCATATTCCAGCTAGAATTAGCGTTGCATTAAACATGCTTGCTGCAAACGTTGTTCTGTCTCCTAGTTGAGAGAAGTTATTGTTGTACCAATACGGGTCGTCGGAAGTTAATCCAGCAGTTGCAGCTCCAGAAATCACAAATAGTGGAAGAAGCGAAGCAACGGTTTTTGCTTCTAAAAGTTCTGCCTGTACAAGAGTTGAATATCCAACAATTCCGCTTAATGCGCAACAAAGAACAGGAAGATAAGTGTTTACGGCACTTCTTCCAATAATGCTGTTGATTATAGAAAGAAGAGCAAAAGACATAAGTAGCATTGTTGCGCCATAAATCGTAGAAAGAGCGATTATTTCAAAAGCGTGTTTTGCAATTTGCAACCAATTCTTTTTAAGTATTCCTTTGTGTGTTCTTAAATATCCGACTACAAAAGTGCACATGCTGCAAGCGGCCACCACTCCAGATGCCATTGTAAACAAGCGTTGTGTAACTTGCCATATTGCGGGCATTGTGTTTATGTATATAGACATTACAATCATGCCAAATAATGCGCACGCTAGAAAAGCGATTAATCCCGCTGCCTCCGCACGTTGAAAACGCCCCATATTAACCTCTAAAATCCGTTTCCTATTTTTCAATGCTTGTTCTATTCTATCGCGCGTGTTGCAAATTTGCGTTTGTCTGCAATGTGCGCTATTGTATTTGATTGTGCTTGGAGCTGGTAATCAGCTAGAAAGCATCGGGGTGTAGCGCAGTTTGGTAGCGCGCCTGCTTTGGGAGCAGGATGTCGCAGGTTCGAATCCTGTCACCCCGACTTTTTTATATCTGCTTGTTTTTTGAACATCTACTATACAAAAAAGCACTCTATGTGTATTCTTGTATAGGTGAGTTTTTGATGCATTATTTGCATTACATTCTTACACTGTGATTATAAATATTTTGACTCGGGAGCCGTTTTGGCTGAGAGGAAGCGAAAGCTTCGACCGATTGAACGTGTGCTAAGTAATGTTAGCAACGGATGTCGCTCTTTTCCCGTGCCCAAATCTTTCAATATTGAAGAAAGGCACTTATTATGACTAATGTTTCAATGGAACATTCTAATCGCTGGCGTATTCTTGATATCGTCATAGCTGCTATTATCGCTGTTGCATCTGGCGTATTATTCTGGGCTTGGGATATTGTGTGCGCAGCTCCTACTAATCTTTTTGCAAGTTTGTTGCCTGGTGCTGAAGGCTTATCTAATGGTTTTTGGCTTTTTGCTGGACCTTTAGCTGCAATAATCGTGCGTAAGCCTGGTGCTGCATTGTTTGCCGAAACTCTTGCTGCCTTTGTGGAACTTATGTTAGGAAATCAGTGGGGTGTTGGTGGATCGTTAATCGTCGGTATTATTCAAGGCGTTGGCGCTGAACTTGCATTCATTTTCTTTATGTACAAAACATGGAATTTGCTTTCCACTGCAATATCTGGATCGTTAGCAGGCGTAGCTTGCTTTATCTACAATTGGGTTAGCGGAGGTCAAGGCTGGAGTGCGCAATATATTGTTGCAAATCTCATTACTTCTATTATTTCTGGTCTTATTGTTGCAGGCGTTGTAGTGTGGTTTGTTCAAAAGGCATTAGCTGCAACGGGTGTGCTTGATCGTTTTGAATCAGGCCGTCCTCAAGCATTAGTGTGAGTTATATCTAAGTACTAATTGCAACTTGTAAACTATCGTGTTTAATGCGCAAAATGCAAAAACACGGTAGTTTACTCGTATGATGCTTATATTTCGTATTTGTTTTACTTTATATTTTTTGAAATTGTGTTATGCAATTTTTATATTTTAGATTTTGCTATGCAATGAAAATTTTGCTATGCAATGAAAGTTTGTTTGTATGCAATTTGTGAATAAGACTGAATGGACTCCAGCGAGCGTAGTTGCTAAAGACTGGGGTTGGAGACACGCTACTCGCAAAGATTTTGTGTTGAGGAATGTAAATATTGATATTAAGCCTGGTGAGCATGTGTTGCTTTTAGGCGCTTCTGGCGCTGGGAAAAGCACATTTATGGCTGGTTTAGCAGGTGTTTTAGGTGACGAAACAGAAGGTATGGAAGAAGGTAGCCTTCTAGTCGGTGGTGTTCATGCTAGAGATGCTCGCGGAAAAGTTGGACTTGTTATGCAAGACCCAGATTCTCAAATCATTCTTGAAAGAGTAGGCGACGATGTAGCTTTTGGAAGTGAGAATCTTGGAGTTAACAGCGAAGAGACTTGGAATCGCGTAAAGCTTTCAATAAAAGCTGTTGGCTTAGACAATATTACTCAAGGAAGTCAGGGTCTTAGACGCTCAACACAATCTTTATCGGGAGGTCAAAGGCAACGTCTTGCTTTAGCAGGAGTGCTTGCAATGCATCCTGGATTGCTTCTTTTAGATGAGCCTACAGCTAATCTAGATCCTAAAGGTGTTCAGCAAGTTCATGATGCTGTAGCGAATATTCTTAAAAAAACAGGCTCTACAATGATTGTAGTTGAACATCATATTGACGTGTGGCTGGATTTGATTGATAGAGTTATTGTTATTGGAAAAGATGAAAATAATAATGATTCAAATGTAGGATGCGTTATTGCAGACGGTAAGCCTGAGGATGTTTTTGAAAAGTATGGCGATATGCTTGCAAAAGGTGGTGCTTGGGTTCCAGGAAGAACAGTTAAATCTTTTGCTCCTAAACATTGCTATGACGAGATCAAAGACGAAATAAAAGACGAGATCAAAGATACGGAAGAATCTGTTGCGCTCTATACGAATGATTGCTCTTTTGGAAGAACTCTGACACTATCGGAACATGTTAATGTAGCTTTTCGTTTTGGCGAAGTAACGGCTTTAATGGGACCTAATGGTGCTGGTAAAACCACATTAGCGTTAACGCTTGCAGGCTTATTAAAGCCGATTGCTGGCAGCGTGTGCATGATGGAAAAGTATGTGCCAAAACGACGTAAAAATGATCTTTTTACTTGGAAAAGTCAAGAATTACTAGGGCGAGTTGGCATGGTGTTTCAGGAGCCAGAACATCAATTCATAACATCGTCTGTAAGAGACGAAGTTGCTGTAGGGCCTAAAAAGCAAGGAAAAAGCGAAAAGGAATCTTACGATATTGCCGATAGCATGCTTGAACGTATGGATTTGAAGCGTTTTGCTCTTGCTAATCCTTATACATTATCTGGAGGAGAAAAACGTAGACTTTCTGTAGCTACGCTTTTAGCTGCTGCTCCACGCGTTGTTATTATGGATGAGCCTACTTTTGGACAAGATTTTAAAACTTGGACAGCAATGGTGAAACTTATTGCGCAAATACGCGATAGTGGCTCAGCGGTGATTGTTGTTACTCACGATGATGAGCTTGTAAAGTCTTTAGATGCCAGAGTAATAAGAGTTGAGTCACGAAAAATCGCAGGATCCGCTCATAACTATAGTGAAGGGAATGAGTAGAAGTGAATAAAACTAGTAGTGTAGAAGAATCGTCTAGAATCCAAGTTAAAGACTTTGAAAATTTATTAAAAGTTTCGCATATTGATGTAACTGCATCTTCTAAACGTTTAGAAAGTGAACGACTAGTTTCGCCTTCTTGGTTTATTCGTAGGCTCAATCCAATAAGCCGTTTTATTGGAGCGCTGCTACTTTGCTTACCTATGTTTGTTACATTAGATATTGTTTCAGCTTCTATTGCATTCGGTTTAGATATACTGTTATTTGCAATTGCTGGAGTAACTCCTTGGTATGTTTTAAGCCATACTTGGCCAGTTTGGATTGCTGCTTCGGGTAGTTTTATATCGGTTCTTTTATATGGTCAAAGTTCTGGAGATGATATATTTAAGTTTGGCTGGATGCATATAAGCCAAGGATCATTGTATTTGGCAATTTGTACGTTTGTTCGTGTTGCATCTGTAGCAGTTCCAGGCGTTATATTAGCCATTGGATTAGATCCAACTGATTTAGCAGACGGATTAGTGCAGATTTTGCATTTTTCTCCACGATTTGTGTACGGAGCATTAGCTGGATTGAGAATGTTTAGTCTATTGCAAAATGATTGGCGTGCTTTTGGTTTAGCTCGAAGGTCTCGTGGTATATCGGATGGTAAAGCGTTGCAGCGTATGCTTTCGCAATCTTTTGGTTTGCTCGTGTTATCTATTCGCAGAGGCACTAAACTTGCTACAGCTATGGAAGCTAGGGCTTTTGGAAGTAATATTAAACGTGTTCCAGCACGAAAATCGAAGTTAACAGCATACGATTGGATATTTTATGCAATTTGCATTGCTGTTCCTACTATTGCTTTATATGCTTCAATACAAACAGGATATTGGCATAATGCGTTTATTCATATGTAAAGCATTGTGAAAATTACAATGCGTACATATTTATAGATAGTATTCATAATATGAGCGGAATAATGAATCCTTATAATCATGATGATGTTTGGCAAGCTCCATCATGCAATACTCCTTTGAATGCAACAGTGAATATTCCTGGAAGCAAATCATTATCTAATCGATACTTGATTTTGGCAGCTCTTGGTAAAAAGCCAGTTGTTCTAAAGGGATTGCTGAGATCAAGAGATACGGAACTTATGATTAACGCGCTAAGCGTATTTGGAGTTAAATGCGATTCGCTAAGCCGCGACGGCACAGCAGTTTGTGTTATTCCGCCCAAAAATGGCGTTTTTAGCGTAGATGATAATGCGGTTGTTAATTGTGGCTTGGCTGGAACAGTTATGCGTTTTGTAACAGCTTTAGCGCTGTTTGCAAATAATTGTGTGAAATTTGATGGAGATGAGCAAGCGTATGCTCGTCCAATGAAGCCTGTTCTAGATGGATTGGAACAGCTAGGCGCAAAAATCGTATATCACGGAAAAGTCGGATTCTTACCATTTAGCGTTATTCCGCCCAAAAATCTTGAATCATATGGTGTAAATAGTGCGCAAAATTCTTGCAATAATCGCGTTATTCGCATTGACTCTTCTTCATCGTCTCAATTTATATCTGCGCTTCTGCTAATTGCATCTCGAATTCCAGGAGGATTACAAATCGAGCATATTGGAAGCAAATTGCCTAGTATGCCTCATATTCAAATGACAATGGAAGATGTGCGCAAAGCTGGCGGAGTAGTAGATATGCCAGAAAGCGGAGTATGGCGTATTAAAGAGCATGATTTGACTTTGCCAGATGAAGTTGTTGTAGAGCCAGATCTTTCTAATGCAGCGCCTTTTATTGGAGCAGCGTTGATTGCTGGCGGATGCGTTAAAATCCCTAATTGGCCGCTTAAAACAACTCAGCCTGGGGGATTGTTGCCTGGGATTCTAGAGCAAATGGGCGCAGAAATTGTTTTTGAGCATTCGGCTGCGGATTCTTCAACATTGTGCGTAACTGGTAGTGGCAAAATTCACGCAATTAAGTCGCTTGATTTGGCTGCTGCTGGCGAGGTTGCGCCGAGTATTGCTGCGATTCTTGCGCTTGCAGATGGTGTAAGCGAGTTGCACGGTATTGCGCATTTAAGAGGCCACGAAACGAATCGCTTGAGTGCAATAGTTACGGAACTAAATCGCGTTGGAATAGGCGCTGATGAGCTAGATGATGGAATTCGTATTATTCCTAGCAAAAATATGCATGGGGAAGTGATGGAGACTTATGCGGATCACAGAATGGCAACTTTTGCATCAATGTTAGGTCTTCGTATATCTAATATAAGAGTAAAAAATATTGCCACTACGCGCAAAACGATCCCTGATTTTCCTGGTATGTGGAATAAGATGCTCGAATAGTGAGCTTAAATAGTGAGCCTAAATAGTTAGCTTAAATAACAAATAATCCCGAGTTTTTTTAACCCGGGATTATTTATGTGTTACGTTTTTACGTTACGTTGTTTTACACTACGATTTAGCGCTCAAACTTGTTGCCGTAAGAATCGACTCCAGCTTCTGCGATTTGTGCAGACTTTCGAGCGATTGCCAACTCTTCGTTAGTTGGGATTACAGCAATAATCACAGAGCTATCTGGAGTGGAAATAATGCGTGGCTCCTTAGAACGAACCAAGTTCTTCTCTTTATCGAGCTTAACACCGAATGGAGCAAGCTTTTCGCATACGCGAGCGCGAACAATCTCGTCGTTTTCGCCAACGCCAGCGGTGAATGTGATTACGTCCACGCCGCCCATTTGAGCCGTGTAGTTGCCAATGTAGCCAACAATGCGGTGAACGTACACGCCAAGAGCAAGCTTAGCGTCTTCGTCGCCCTCTGCGATGAGCTTATGAATATCGCGCAAATCGCCGTGGCCAGTCATGCCCATCATGCCAGAACGCTTGTTAAAGAGTGTATCAAGCTCGTCTACGTTCATGTGAGCGTTGCGAATAAGGTGGAACACTACTGCTGGGTCAATATCTCCAGTGCGGCCGCCCATCATCAAACCTTCGAGAGGCGTTAAGCCCATAGAAGTTTCAACTGGCTTGCCAGAAATCTGAGCAGAAGCAGAAGCGCCATTACCAATGTGCAAAACAATCTGCTTCAAGCCTTCTGCAGGCTTTCCAACAACGCTTGGAACTACAGAGCCAATGTACTCGTGGGAAGTGCCGTGAGCGCCATAGCGACGAATGTGGTACTGGTTTGCAATATCTTTGTTCAATGCGTAAGTCGCAGCAACCTGTGGCAAATCGTGGAAGAACGAAGAGTCAAACACCATAATCTGTGGAACATCTGGCAAAAGTTCAGTCATAACTTCAGCGCCAACAGCTTCTGGGCCGTTGTGAAGTGGAGCCAAAACAGCCAAATCCTTCACCTTATTAATGGTCTTTTTGTTAACTAATGCAGGCTTAGGGAATGTTAAGCCACCCTGAACAACGCGGTGTCCAACAGCTACGATTCCAGACTTGGAAAGATTTGGACCATATTCCTCGAAGAAGCCGAGTACGCGCTTTAAGCCTTGCTCGTGATCGTGCACTGGCTCGTCAAACTCATGCTTTTCGCCATTGAATACGTGCTTGTAGTGTCCGTCAACTGGCTCGCCAATTTTTTCTACAATACCAGATGCAATGCCTTCGCCGCTTTCCAAATCGACGAGCTGGTACTTAATAGAACTAGAACCAGAATTGATAACAAGAACGGTTTTTGCCATGAGGGCATCCTCCATAAAGTGTTGATAAGGCTAGTAAATTGCCATGTTTAAGTTTACATGCAAGTTCCTACAATGAGTGCTTTTGTATTTACTTATTATTACATTTGCAAATCATTGTAAGAACTTGCAATTATTAAATTATTGCTTGCGATTATTAGAACTGCGCTTCCAATGCTGTAAGAGCAACAGTGTTGATAATATCTTGAACCAATGCTCCTCTAGACAAGTCGTTAACAGGCTTGTTTAAGCCTTGCAGGATTGGTCCAACAGCTAAAGCGCCGCTGGAGCGCTGAACGGCCTTGTATCCAATGTTTCCAGCGCATAAGTCTGGGAACACAAACACATTTACGTGGCCCGCTACATCATTGCCTTTAGCTTTGGACGCAGCAACAGTTTCCGACCATGCAGCGTCAAATTGAATAGATCCAACAACCTTTAAGTCTGGGTCGCTTTCTTTTACAATCTTTGTTGCTTCTTCTACAAGATCAACGTCTGGGCCTTTTCCAGATCCAAGAGTGGAGTAAGATAGCATTCCAACTTTAGGATCTAAGCCAAAAGCTTTAGCAGTTTGTGCGGATTGAAGAGCAATATCTGCAAGCTGTTGTGCGTCTGGATTAAGGTTGATTGCGCAATCTGCAAACACGGCTACATGATCCTTAAAGCACATAATGAATGCGCCAGAAACAAGCTTAGATCCAGGCTTAGTTTTAATAACTTGAAGAGCAGGGCGAACGGTATTTGCAGTTGAGTTAACAGAGCCAGAAACAAGTCCGTCTGCTAATCCAAGTACCACTAGCATTGTGCCAAAGTAGCTTGCGTCTTTAAGCTGTTCTCTAGCTTGATCTTCTGTCATGCCCTTCTTTGCACGCAATTCGCAAAGCTTGCTAATCATTTTGCCAAGAATCTCTTCGTCGCTCATAGATTGGAAGCTTGCTTTGTTAAGAGACTTTAATCCAAGCTCTTGTGCTCTTGCAAGAATAGATTCGCGTTCTCCAACAATAATGAGGTTTACAATGTCTCTCTCTAGCAAGTAATCAGCTGCTTTTAGAATGCGATCTTCTTCGCCTTCTGGAAGTACTATTGTTTTCTTATTTGCTTTAGCTTTTCCAAGCAAGCTGTATTGGAAGGCATATGGGGTAGTAGGAGCGGCAAATGGCTGCTGCAAAGCGTTGATGATTTCTTCATCTGCAACATAATCGTTGAATTTATCTGATTCTGATTCGCTTATAGAAGGCAAAGTCCAAAGTGGAGTGCCATTATTGCTTTGAGCATAGTCTTCTTTTAGTTCTTTTGCTAAGTCTTCTTTGCAATCAGTTACAAATACGCCAAATACTTTTGTGTATTCTTTGCTAACGCTTGCGCATTGCGCTTCGATTGTTTGCAAGATTTGCTTGCTATCTCTGCCTTCTGCGCAAACGCTTAAGAACACTGGGGAAGCTAAGTCTGCTGCAACAGATGCGTCGAATCTAAATAAGTCTGGGTCAAATACGGAAGTGGAATCGCTTGCTACAATAACGCATCCTTGAGCGTTTGTTGCGCTAATCAGCTCGTTGTAGCTAGCTACAATGTCTCCTCTTAGTGTGTCTTTGTTTTTACGAACTGCGCATGGGCATGCTGCGATTACTTGTTCCAGCGTTGGTTTTGTGTTGCTTGCGGCTATCAATTCGCTTGTAAACGCGTCATCATGTTTTGCAGATGGTCTAAAAACAGTTGTTGAATAATGATTAGAGAGAGCTTTTGTAACTCCTAGTGCTACAACATTGCGACTTTGTGCGCAATCTGCGCTAATAATAGTTACGTTAACTAACGACACGACTTTTCTCCTTTGATGCGTCTGTGTTTATTCTATTTTGCTTTGCATTTTTATTTTGCTTTGCATTTTCGTTTTTACTATTCTTCGTATTTCAACGTTGAAAATTGCATATCGAACGAAGAATCCTTAGCTATTTTAAGGCTATTTGCAAAACAACAAGCGGAAATTTTGATTTTTTATGTGTTTTATTATTAATTTTTTTGTGCGACTAATTTTTTTAGGGAGCCAACCTTTCGATTGACTCCCTAAAAATCAGCTAAGCAATTTTAGCGTTGATAGCTTAAAACTACTCGTTATCGCCAGCAGTTGCAGCGGTAGCGGTAACCGCGCCTGGCTTGTCGGTCTTAACGCCTGGCCATACCCAATCGGTGTAGTCTGGGTGATCAAGACCCTTGTCGACTGCATACTGGAAGGCTTCGAGGCGGAAGTCCTCGAGCTTCTTGATTTCGTCGGCATACTTAGCGGCGTCAACCATGCGCAACGCTTCAGCGGTAAGCTCGTAACGATCCATGTCGTTCACGCGAACCATATCGTATGGCGTGGTGGTGGAGCCCTGCTCCTTGTAGCCATGAACGTTGAAGTTGTCGTGGTTTGGACGATCGTAAATCAAGCCGCGAACGTCATGTGCATAGGAGTGATAAGCGAAGAGGACTGGCTTATCGGCAGTGAAGAGATCAGTGAACTCTTCGTCAGTCAAAGCTTCGTTGTTTTCCTTAGCAGACTGCAACTTGAGCAAGTCAACAACGTTAACAACCTTGAACTTAACGCCAAGCTTGTTCAACTTGTCGGCAGCGGCCATCAATTCCTGCTGTGGAACATCGCCAACACCAGCAAGAACAACCTGAACTTCGTCATTGTTCTTAGCGTTGGAAGCCCACTTCCACTCAGCAGCACCCTTCTCGAGCTCTTCACGAGCTTCGTCGAGAGTCAACCAAGTAGCAGCTGGCTGCTTGCCAGCGAAGATGGCGTTAATCATGTTGGTGGACTTGTAAGCCTTTTCAGCAACAGCAAGCAACATGTTGGAATCCACTGGGAAGTAGATGCCGATTACGTGATCGTTGTTGAAGGTCTTGTTCAAGAGCACGGAGGTTACGCCTGGATCCTGGTGCGAGAAGCCGTTGTGATCCTGACGCCATACGTGAGAGGATACAAGCAAGTTCACAGAGGAGATTGGCTTACGCCATGGGATCTCGCGAACGGTAGCCTCAAGCCACTTTGCGTGCTGGTTCAACATGGAGTCGATAACGTGTACAAAGGACTCGTAAGAGCTCCAAATGCCGTGACGACCAGTGAGCAAGTAGCCCTCGAGGAAGCCTTCCATCTGGTGCTCGGAAAGCTGCTCGGTAACCTGGCCAGTAACAGCCATGTGCTCGTCGACTAAGCCAGAAAGGTAGCCTGCGTCCCACTGCTTGTTGGTTACTTCGTAAGCAGCCTGCAAACGGTTGGAAGCGGTCTCATCTGGGCCGAAGATACGGAAGGAATCTGGGTTGTTCTTAATGATGTCGCGAGTGTAAACACCAAGACGACGGGTAGCTTCGAGCTGACCCCAGCCGTGACCGAATTCCTTAACTTCCTTGACTTCGTAATCTTCAAGATTTGGAAGCTTAAGATCTTCACGAATACGACCACCGTTGGCGTTTGGATTTTCGCCAATACGGAGTTCGCCCTTTGGCATGAAGGAAAGAACGTCTTCCTTAACAGCACCCTTTTCGTCGAAGAGCTCTTCAGGCTTGTAGGACTTCATCCAGTTCTTCAAAACCTCGAAGTGAGCTTCGGTATCGCGAGCGGAAGCCAGTGGAACCTGGTGTGCACGCCAAGAACCTTCGGTCTTCTTGCCGTCGATGAACTTCGGGCAAGTCCAACCCTTTGGAGTGCGGAAGATAATCATTGGGTAGTAAGGGCGAGTTACGTCGTTAGTTTGAGCCTCGGCCTTAATATCGCAAATCTCATCGAAGATGGTTTCAAACATATCGGCAAAACGACGGTGAATGGAAAGATGATCCTCATCATCGAAGCCAGCAACGAACTCGTATGGCTCGTAGCCCATGCCGTGGAAGAACTCGTGAAGCTCTTCGTCGGAAATACGGGAAAGAATGGTTGGGTTAGCAATCTTGTAGCCGTTCAAGTGCAAGATTGGAAGCACGATACCATCGGTACGTGGGTTCACGAGCTTGTTGGACTGCCAACCAGTAGCCAAAGGACCAGTTTCAGCTTCGCCATCGCCAACGATTGCTGGAACGAACAAGCTTGGGTTGTTCATAACAGCGCCGTAAGCGTGGGAGAGAGCGTAACCAAGCTCGCCACCTTCGTGGATGGAGCCTGGGGTCTCTGGAGCAAAGTGAGAAGGAATGCCGCCTGGGTAAGAGAACTGGCGGAAGAACTTCTGCAAACCAGCTTCGTCCTTGGTAATCTTTGGATAGTACTCAGTGTAGGTACCGTCAAGATAAGACTGAGCAGTACCAGCTGGGCCGCCGTGGCCTGGACCCATGATAATCACTGTGTTCTGCTGGTGATCAGCAATAAAGCGGTTGATGTGTCCAATAAGGAAGTTAAGGCCTGGAGTTGTACCCCAGTGGCCGACTAGACGATGCTTAACATCTTCGCGAGTGAATGGCTCCTTCATTAGAGGATTGCTGCGAAGATAAATCTGACCGATAGCGAGGTAATTAGCAACGCGCCAATACTTGTCTACGCCTTCGATGGCCGCCTCGGAAACTGGAGCGTTAAGCTTCTTCCAAGGGGTGCCAATAACAGGACTCGTCATGTGTACTCCTGTACTCAAGCACTTTTCAGTGCGATTTTAATCATTACCATTTGGTTATAGAGGCCAAAAAACAAATGTATTCGCCTCTTTTTCCATCTTTTTCAGTATAGTAACAGCTTTTGACTTTTGTGCGTTTGATTACTCACTACGTGCGATTTTGTTGAAAAAATGTGTTAAAGTGTTAACAAAAATCACCTTAAAAGTATCAATTATGTTATGTTTGATGTTCACTTTCTTGTTATGTAAAGGTTGTTTATTTTTACAATTTTTATAATTTGTTAAGTTACGGCGTTTCGCACAACGCAACGTCTAAAAGCGCCATTAGTATAAATTGAATCACCTATAAATGTGTTTCTTATATATAAGGAGAATCATGGCAAACGGTCCGGTACTTGTAGTTGACTTCGGTGCCCAATATGCCCAGCTAATCGCTAGAAGAGTGAGGGAAGCAAACGTTTATTCGGAGCTTGTTCCACACTCTATGCCAGTAGAGGAGATGCTGGCAAAAGATCCAAAAGCCATAATTCTTTCTGGCGGCCCTGCCTCCGTTTATGAGCCAGGAGCGCCAAAAATTGACACAAAGATTTTTGAAGCGGGCGTTCCAGTGCTTGGAATTTGCTACGGATTCCAAGTTATGGCTCACGAGCTTGGTGGCGTTGTAGACAAAGCAGCATTGGGTGAGTACGGAAAAACGCATGCAACTATTGATGAAGCAGAAGGATTGCTGGCAAATTCGCCATTAGAGCAAAACACTTGGATGAGTCACGGAGTGGCAGTTAAGAGCGCGCCAGAAGGATTTGAGGTGCTTGCTCACACTCAAGGCGCTCCAGTTGCAGCTATGCAAGACAAAAGTCGCAAGCTTTACGGAGTGCAATGGCATCCAGAAGTCAAGCATACGCCTTTAGGTCAAAAGCTTATTTCCACATTTTTGCACGAGTGCGCAGGATTGGAAAATGATTGGAATCCTTCTAATATTATTGAAGATCAAGTTGCAAAGATTCGCGCAGAAGTTGGAGACGCGCAGGTTATTTGCGGACTTTCTGGAGGAGTCGATTCCGCTGTTGCAGCAGCCCTGGTGCATAAAGCAATCGGAGATCAGCTTACTTGCGTTTTTGTAGACCATGGTCTTCTTCGTAAAGGCGAAGTCGAGCAAGTTAAGCATGATTTTGTTGAGGCAACTGGAATCAAGCTTATTGCAGTAGATGCAGAAGATGACTTTTTAGATGCGCTTAAAGGAGTTAGTGAGCCAGAGCGCAAGCGCAAGATTATTGGCGAAAAGTTTATTCGCACATTTGAAAAAGCACAACGTCAAGTTATTGAAGAAGCTGGAAAATCTGGAGCAGAAGTTAAGTTCCTTGTACAAGGCACGCTTTACCCAGATGTTGTTGAGTCTGGCGGCGGAGACGGTGCTGCAAACATTAAGTCGCATCACAATGTTGGAGGCTTGCCAAAGGACTTAAAGTTTAAGCTTATTGAGCCTTTGCGCACTTTGTTTAAGGATGAAGTTCGCGCAATTGGTACCGAGCTTGGGCTTCCAGACGCTATTGTGTGGCGTCAGCCGTTCCCAGGGCCAGGATTGGGAATCCGCATTGTTGGAGAGATTACTCGCGAGCGTTTAGCTGTGCTTAGAGAAGCAGATGCAATTGCGCGCGAAGAGCTTTCGGCAGCTGGATTAGATCGCGATATTTGGCAATGCCCAGTTGTTCTTTTGGCAGATGTTCACTCTGTTGGAGTTCAAGGAGACGAGCGAACATACGGTTCTCCAATCGTGCTTCGACCAGTAAGTTCGGAAGACGCTATGACTGCTGATTGGTCGCGAGTTCCTTACGATGTATTGGCAAAGATTTCTACTCGAATCACAAACGAATGCCGTCAGATTAATCGCGTTGTGTTAGACGTTACATCTAAACCACCTGCCACAATCGAGTGGGAATAGATGAGCCTAATATAGTCCTAATATAGTCCTATATATAAGGAGTGAAGTAAGAACAAAGCAAAGCCGCAATTCTTGCAGAAAGGAACAACGATGATCCACGGCATAGAAGTATTTACGAGCTTCAATAAAAAGGCGCTTGTAAAGTTAAAGTTTGTGTTGGCAAGAGTTGCGGCTATAACATCTTGTGCTGCTATGATTTTGGCTGGAGCAGTAGTCGCAAGCATCCCAGCGATTGCAAATGAGAGCGCAAAATCATCTCAAAAAACTACACAAAAAGGCGTAATCGTAACAGCATTCCAACAAAATTGGAAAAGTATAGCAAAGGAATGCAAAAAAACGTACGGCCCAGAGGGCGTAAAATACGTACAAGTATCGCCTCCGCAAGATCATATTAAGGGCGATCAATGGTGGACAAGTTATCAACCTGTAAGCTATAAGTTGAATTCAAAACTGGGCACAGAAGACGAGTTTAAAAAGATGATTACAACTTGCAAAGCTTCGGGTGTTGGAATTATTGCAGATGCGGTAATAAACCATACAACTGGTTTTTCAAACAAAGACACACTTGGCGTTGGCGGAAGCAAGTATGATGCTGCAAATCAGTCGTTCCCAGATGCTGGATATACAAAAGACGATTTTCACAAGTCAACAGAAGATATAAACACGTATCGAAAAGCAGAAATCGTTTGGACGCATCGACTTGTTGGACTGTTGGATTTAGACACTTCTAATCCTCATGTGCAAAAAACTTTGGGAGAGTACTTTGCGCATATGCTAAAGCTTGGAGTGGCTGGGTTTAGAGTTGATGCAGCAAAACACATGTCTCCGCAAGATGTAAAGGCTATAAAAGCTGCGGCTGCGGATGCTGCTGGAACAACGCCAGATAAGATTTGGTGGATGCAAGAAACAATAGGGTTCCCAGAGCAAGACCCTAGAATTCAGCCAGACCAGTATCTGCAAACTGGTGAAGTGAACGAATTTGAGTACTCCTATAGGCTTAGAAACTATTTTTATGGGTCTATTGAGAATCTTAAACATATTACAGATAAGCTGATTCCAAGCAAAAAAGCTGCGATTTTTGTTACAAATTGGGATACTGAGCGAGACAATGCAAGCAGAGTTTTGACGTATAAAGATGGCAAAAAATATGAGCTTGCAAACGCGTTTATGTTGGCGTATCCGTACGGAACTCCAAATGTGTTTTCGGGTTATGAGTTTACAAAACGAGACGAGGGAGCGCCTGGATCTACGCAAACTTCGATTCCTGATGTGAGTTGTGCGAAGGATTCTAAGTGGCAATGCACGCAAAGGTTAACTTCGATTCGCGGAATGATTGGATTCTACAACGCTGTTAGAGGCACTAAGGTTACTAATTGGCAAGATGACGACGATAATAACGTTGCATTTAGCAGAGGAAACAAGGGTTTTCTTGCGATTAACAATACGGAAAAGCCGCAAAAAGTGAGCTATAAGACTGACTTGCCAGATGGCGAATATTGCAATGTTTATGAGTCTAAAGATTGCACTAAAACTGTGAGCGTTAGTGGTGGCAAAGTGGAGACCACTATTAATGCGGAATCTGCTGTTGCTCTTCATGCTAATGCTGTAAAAAGCCTTGGAAACGCTAGAGCTAGAAACGTTACAATATTTATTTGCGTGTGTGTTGCGGGAATTTGTACGTTTGTTGTTACTAGAAGATTTGTTGAAAAATCGAAGAAGCTTGCCAAAGGCAATAGTGATGGTGTTAAAACAGGTGAGACTGAAGGTAAGTGATTTATTGGCTAGTCTTTGGATGAGCTTTATCTGAGTCTGGAATAAATCTTTAGGTGAGCTTTAGCTGAGTCTGGAATAAATCAATATTCTAAAACAGGTTGACTCTGTTAAAACGTTTATTTATAATGATTATTCTGGCTTTATGCCAGTATCTAATTGATAGTTTGATAAATCAAAAGGGGTCGATCGGTTTCGACGGTGATCTGTTCGCCGCGGGGAAGCGTGCCGAGAATGCGAAAGTCCACTCGTAAACGTCCTTTCGCAAAAGAATAAGTGCTAAATCTAATCGCACTGAGTTCGCTCTTGCTGCCTGAGCTTCGCGCCAGGATTAACCAGCGAGCAGCTGCTCCGTTTACCCACTCACGTCTTCGGAGTGGTGCTAAACGTCATTAGAAGACTTGCTTGAATTGCCGAGCTGCAGGGTAGTTCAGGGACTTTTACTGTAGATATGCTCGCCATGAATTGTCTGCGATAACATGGGGGCAGAAAAACTGCCGAATGGCCAGCAGACTACGCACGTAGAAGACCGAGGGTACGGTTTCCGGACCGGGGTTCAATTCCCCGCGACTCCACAAACGCAATAACGCCACTGCTCAAACAGTGGCGTTTTTTTTTGTTGTTGTTCTATTGTTTAACATATCATGAATTGCTGTAAAGTCGCGCAAAATGCGTTAACTAGCTTCGTTTTTTGCGGACTTTTTGCTGGCTGAAGATTTTCTACTGGATGCAGATTTTTTGCTGGCTTCACTCTTTGCGCTAGTCGCAGGATTCCTGCTAGTTGTAGTGTTCGTGCTGTGCGTAGTGTTTCCGCTAGTCGTAGCCTTTGCGTTGTTTGCAGTGTTTCCACTGTTTGTAGTCGTGTTACTAGTTTTACTACTACTTTTACTAGTCGTGTTTTGAGTCGTGTTACTACTAGTGTTGTTTGTGTTGCTGTTTGTACTCGTGTTTTGAGCCGTGTTTTGTTGTTTTACTGCTTCTAGGTTATGTTGAAAGTTTTGGCGTTTAATCTCGTTTTGCTCGTATTCGCATAATTGTTTTCCTATGCTTCTAGCTATCATGCGTGCTCGAGTTTTAATATTATTATCCGACATGTTTTTGAACTCGTTTAGCGTTCTGATTTTACGCATGACCATGTTTTCAGCGTCTATGAGTTCTTTACAATGATTATTAACCGCGTGTGCTTGATTTTGTGCTTCTAGTTTTTCTTTTTCTGCTTGCTTGCATTTTTTAAGATGCGCGTCTCTTAGACGGCGTATGGCGTTTTCAACGCTTCTACTTCTTGTATTCGCGCGCCCGTCTGCAATTACAGGGTTTTTCGCGTAATAATCGTGGATGATTTTATGTGATAGTTCAGTATCGCATGCGTTGTTAGTGTTAACGCCTCTTCTAGCGTCAACCCATGGTAGCTCACTGCGTGCTCTGGCGGCTAAGTCTTGTGTAGTGTAATCTTTTAACGCGTCGCAAACAGCGTATATTACGCGTAGTTGGGAGCAGTTAAATGATTTGTATAGTTCGACTGGGCTGAAGATAATATTGTTTTCGCTTACTTCGTCTTGTGTTAGGTAGCATATGTTAAATAGTTCTAGGCATACTGGCCCGTTTTTCCATGCTTGGAATGAGTTAGGGAATAATTGTAGGCTTGTTGTAGATAAGTATTGTGCTTGACAGTAGTATGTGAGTAGTTCTAGTCTCTCGTGGCTCATTTTTCCGTAATTATGTAGTATTGCGTATGCTACGCGTTTGATTGTAGACATTTGAGTATTCCTTTCATCGTTGAAAAGACATGACTATTGGTAGGGTAATGGTTTTTAGTTTGCGAAAACGTTACCATACGAGTCGCGTATGGTACAAACTGGCGGCGTGTCGCGAATCGACTTGCATGGGCGCTTTGACTGAGCTTGAAATTGCATAGCGCATTTCAAGCTCCTTCAAAGCGTGATTTGGCTTAAGTCATAAAGTCCAGTGGACTTTATGCGCCAAATCAGCCGAACGGCTACTAATAGCCGTGAGGAATAGCGTAGCGCGCGAGTGCACTTCGATTCGCTGAGCCGCTTAAATGTAAAGTCCAGTGGACTTTACATGCGGCGAAGACGTTCGCACGGCTAATCCGTGCGAACGATATTCCTTATTTTTCCCATTATTTGTTCCACGACACACCCGAAAATCCTTTTCTTAAAAAAACCTGGGAAAATTCTTCAAAAACCTTGAAATGCGTATTTTTACGGTTTAAGTGTTGTTTATCCATAAATTTTACGGCGAGTGTGGCTTAATTGTGGATTAGTTTGTGTATAACATCATTTTTTTCGGTTTAGCATGTGTGGCTGGGGCTTGACTTTTTCAAACGGGGGGGGGGTATGTTAATAGCAACATCACACGGTGGATAACCGTTGGTGGAAATGCGCGAACGCGTGTTTGATTATTTTTCCCCGCCGCTTGCGGATTGTCCGCTGGCGCGTGGGGGAGAAGAAGAAAGGAAATAAAATGATGAATAAGAAGGCTATCGCCGCTTTCGCTGCTGGCGCAACTTTGCTTGCTGGCTTCGCAATGGCCACCCCAGCATTTGCTGCTGAGACTCCAAACAATGACGCAAAGAAGGTCTTGACTAAGAAAGAAGCTAAGAAGGTTGCTGAAGAAAAGCAGCAGGCTTATCTCAAGCTTGTTCAGGCTCCAGTTGCTGAAGCTGGTAAGGAACCAGCCGAGTCAGCTAGTGCAGATGTTAAGAAGCTTTATACAAAAGACGCTAATGGCAAGCTTACGCTGAAGGCTGATACTGATGCTGACATGAAAACTGCCACTGTAGAAAACAAGGGTACTGCTTCAAAATATGTCAATGACCACAATGCTTGGCTTAATGCTGGTGCTGCTCACAAGAAGTATGTAGATGACGTTGCTGCTGCTCTTAAGGCCTGGACTGATGCAGAAACTGCTGTTAAGACCGCTGCGGCTGATCCTGTAGAGGAGTCTGACGAACAGCAGAAGGATAATGCTATTGCTCGTGTTCGTACCGCTGCAGCTGATCTTCAGACTAAGATTGAGAAGAAGCAGAAGACTTATGCTGAGTATCTCAAGAAGAAGTCTGCTTACAATGCAGCTAAGGAAAAGGTTTCTGCCTGCAAGGAAGCTGTTAAGGCTGCTGAGGATGCTTTGAATGACTTTATGATGAGCGGTGAAACTGATTCTAAGCGTGAAGACCATCTTAATGATGTTCTTGATCGCGCTAAGGCCAAGCTTACTGCTGCTGAAACCAAGCAGACTAAGGCTGAGGGAGAGTATAAGGAAGCTAAGCAGAAGGCTACGGATGCAAAGTCTCTTTGGAAGGCTGCTGTAAAAGAGTATCACGCTGCTTACGATCATGCTGTGTCTCTTGATGTAGATCCAACCAAGCTTCCAGTTGTTTCTACTGCTGCAGATCCATTGGATAATGACTTCCTTGATCTTCCAAGCACCTCCAATGGTGTTGCTCCAGCTGGTAAGAATGGTGCTCAGGCTGGTGCTAACGGCGCTGCCGCTGGTAAGGCTGGTGCTAATGGCTCTGCTGCTGCTGGTGCTAAGACTGAGGTTGAGAACAAGAACGGCAAGGATAAGCGCGGTAACACCCACACTGGTACTGGTGTTGGCGTAACTTTGACCGCTTTGGCTGCCACCATGCTCGCTGGCATGGGTGCTGCTGTTCGCAAGGCTCGTCACTAAGCATTGCGCGCGCACTTATGCTAAGTGTGTGAGTGCGCGCTTATGCTCTTTTAGAGTTTGCACTTAACGACTGGTGTGGTGTTTTGTAGGGAAATGCCACACTGGTTTTGCTCTTGATTCTTGCACTTTTGTTTTAATTCTGGTTTGCTATTATTTTCTTTTCTTCCCAGAGTTAGGGCGTTGGTTGCGGGGTTTTGAGTGTTGAGTGTGTTGCTTTCGGTTTTGTTTGCTACTAGGGGCATTCAAAACCGAAAGCTTTTTTGTTTTTCACTTTTTGTTTTTTTACTTTTGGTCTATAACCCTCACTTTTTGTCTAAACTGTTTTTTGGTCTATAGCTAACCACTGTTTTTTGTAGCGTTTTTGTTATTTTGTATTATTATTTGTTGATTTTTCTTGAACAAGAGTATAGTGTTACTAAATTTGTAAAATAAGCTATTGGATTTGTGTAGTTTGTAGTGAATTATTTAAGTTTGATAGTGATTTGCGAGTAGTTATGCATTTGCAGAAGCTTGCATTATGATTTGCGATTTTACAAGAGCTTTAAGGGAGAGTTGGTTGCTGTGAAGTCAATATTTAGTAAGAATAATATTTTTATTCGTATGAGATCTATTAGTCCAGCATTGCGATGGGCTTTGGTTGGCTTCTGTTTTTCCATGCTAGGCAATCAAGCGTATGAAGGCTCGGTTTTGCCTTCGATTATTATTGTGGGCTTGCCGGCTTGGGTGATTGGTTTTCGTAAGACTTTTATGACGGTTGCCGATTTTCTTTCGCCATGCTCTGGTTGGATTGTTGATAAGCTTGGCGGTTTTCGCGCTCTTGCAATGACTGAAGGCGTAGAAGGCGTGCTTAGTTTACTACCGCTTCTTATGCTTGGCTCTCCTGCGTGGAAGTGGTCGCTGGTGGCTCTTTCTTGCGCATTGCTGATTACTGGTCAAGTGATTGATATTGCTAGCGAAGTTTTCGAGGTTGATGCTGCAGGCGGCGATGACGGCATGATTGTAAACTACAGCGGCATTGTGAGCGTTTTGGCAAGTATTACAGGAACCTTGCTCGGCTCTCCGCTTGGTTCGTGGATTGCAAGCTGGTCGATTCCTGCTGTTTTGATTTTCTCGTCCGTGACTTCTTTTGCGGCTTGTGCTACGCGATTTATTATGAAACAAGACATTGCGCGAGCGTCTTGCGAAGTAGCGGAAGCGCAGCAAGATGTAGAGAATGAATCGCAAGAATCACAAGTATCGCAAGAAAATGACGTTGCCAACAAATCCACAGTTAAGCAATCTGCGAATCCATTACTAAAGAGTAAAATCATGCTTCTTGCTGGATCTCTTTTGGTTGCTTTTATTCCTGCATGCTCTGTTTCTTATATTCTTCTAGGTCTTGGTAAGCAATATGGTTCTAACTCTTTGACGATATTGTATATTTTTACTGGTGTAGGAAGCGTGCTTGCATCCGTTTTGTATGCGCACTCGTCTCAAAAACTCGGTTTAAGAAAAGTTGCAATTTTAGGCATTATTGTGAGCGCATTTTCTTATTGCTTTATGTTTATTAATCTTTTGCCAATAATGTGCTTTGCGTTCTTACTTGAGGCAATTGGCGGAATGCTGCTAGTGGAGCCGATTATTGTTGCGCGTCAGATTCTGTTTAAGGGAAGTACTCTCGCTAAGTTTTCTGGTTGGGCGCGCCTTGCGTTTGCGATTGGTGCTACTACTGGTTCTTGGATTGGATTTGCATTCTCGTCTACGTTCCAATGGCAGCTTTTGCCTATACTCGCGCTGATTTTCACAGCAGGATTGCTTGTTGTTTTGCCTCAATTACCAAATACTAGTTATGCTGTGCTCGCATGATTATTTGTAATATTTAATATTCAATATAGTTGTGACTTTAATCATATAGTAGTTTTTATCTATAATACTTGAATTTCCGCATGGGGGGGGGGGTATCCTTTGCTCTATTAACAAGCTCTTTTGCAAGATGTGAGTTTATGTCTGCAGAGCGAGTTGAAGAGCAAATATATAAGTGAGGACTGTTAATGGTTAAGAAAACGCAAACTGCTAAAAATGCTTTACATGTGTCTAAGAATTACGCGTATTTGAAGCCGAGTGTACTTCGTTCAATGGCGAATGATATAAGTGGAACTCGTTTAGAAGCATGTAAGTCGTATGCGGTTTCACGTTTACCGAAAATTGCTGTGACTGCAACGTTGGCAAGCTTGCTTGCTTGTGGTGCTGGTTTGCCAACTCATCAAGCTTGGGCTAATGGTTTTAATCTTCCTGATGGTAGCTATAGGTATGCGAATCGTGATTCTTCTACAAAGGCGCAGAGGTATGTGGATATTAAACTATTGCCATGCGATGAAAAACAAAACGATAATAAGGAAACAGCAGACAGAAAAACTTACGGACAATATTATAAGGTTGAATACCAGTTTAATTCTAATGGCGATTGGTGGGGTGGTCGACCATTCTGGTGGGCGAGCGTGCCTAAGGACGTCACAATTGTAGGTGACAACATTACTTTGTATAAGCATGAACAGTTGACTGGTGGGGGTAGTTCTGAGCAAACAGGCGCAACATATACAAAGGAGTCTTGGAATCAGTCTGCAAGCCGTTTCTGGTTTGATAATAATAAAGAGCAAGGCGATGAATTTAAGAATAACTGGGCAAGAATGACTGGCGAAGCTGGCGGCTATGACATATCTGGTAATACTCTCGGTACTTCTAGGGAATATGGGGAAGCCACTAGCGCTTTGATTATTAACTGGGAGAGTAGAGGTAATAGAAAGTCTAAGATTAGCTTTGTTATTAAACTGAACGATAAAACGAAACCTTTGAAGTTTGCTGCAGGCGTGTACCAGGTGATGGGTAACTGGCATTACACTGTTGGCAAGGTTGAGCTTGCACCGACGTTGCCAGAGTATTCCAAAGAATTAGAGCTTACTTATCCTAAAGATAAAGTAGAGGTTGATTCTGCGAAATATGGCAAGAACCTTACGCAGGACGAAAAGGATAACATTCTTACAAAGCTGTGGGAAGCTAATAAGAGTAATACCGATGTGTTGAAAAAGCTTAAAGATATGCCAGAAGCTCCTACTGAAGAGGCTTTCAAGAAGGCTGTAAAAGTCAATAACGATGGTATCGCGACTATTACGTATAAAGATAACTCTACGGATACTATTTCTAAGGAGAATCTGACTAAGCGCTATGTGCCGTTAGCGGATCGCACAAAAATTACGTATCCAGATTTGACTCCTGTAAAGAAACCAACTGATCTTGATAAGTCAGAGCAGAAGAAAGTTGAAGATGCTATTAAGAATGCTAATAAAGATAAAAATATCAAGAGTGTAACTGTTGATGCTAACGGCAAAGCGACTATCACGTTTGATGATAAAATTGGCACTCCTTCCACTAAGACAATTGAAGGCAAGTATCTTGTAAAGAAGCAGCGTTCGCTTGCGGATAAGTTTACGCCATACTATCCAGTTCCAATGGCTGTTGGAAAACCAGCTCAATTGACTCAAGGTGAGCAAACAGAACTTGTGAATAAAGTTTATGAAGCGAATAAAACTAAAGCTGACTTCATGAATGCTATTGGTAACCCTAGTAGTGCTGCTGATGCTAAAACTAAAAACATTATTACTGTTGATACTCAAGGCAACGTGACTATCACTTATACTGATAAGTCTACTGATAAGCTCGATGGCAGCAAGATGGTGTATAAAAGTAAGCCACTTGCTGATTTGACGAGTATTACACTTCCAGCTCGTACAGCAGTTGATAATGCTAAGAGTTTAAAAGATGAAGACCAGAAGAAAGTTAGAAAAGCTATATTAGAAGCCAATAGTGGTCTTAAAAGCAAGTTAAAAGATAATAATGAAACTAACGCTATCACATTTGATGATAGCAAGAATACTATGACTGTTAAGTTTAATGACGGTTCAACGTCTACTTTCGACTATTCTGAGTTGGTATATACAAAGGGTAATCCAGAAAAGCCAACGCTTAAAACTGGTGTAAATAAGAGTAGTTATACATATAACATTACTAAGATTGCTATTACTGATAAGGATAAACCACAGCCTGCTGATTGGAATACTTTTGCCCGTAGGTTTATTCAAGATAACTGGAAAGCTAAAAATGGTCAATCTTCGATAACAGACGATTTTATTAATAGTGAACCTTCTCTACTTCCTATGTTTAGTTCTCCTGATACCAAGTCTTCAGGTGGAATGCAGCTTTATAAATATAAGGATAAGTGGGAAGTTAAAAATGGTTCCAAACTTAATTTGTCAAATGCTAATTTTGGTAATGGAATAGTCTCTATTTATCTAGGTAGTGGCGGAATTGAAGTTAAGAGCCTTAATGGATTTAATCTAGGAACCGTTTTTACTCTTACTAAGGACGACTGCTTTGTATCTAATGCTGCCGCTCCTAAGCCTGAAGAACTTAAGCAGGAAGCTAAGGATCTTATTGACAAAATTCTTAAGAAAAATGGCTTAAATGATGACGAAATCAATAAGTTTAAGCAAGAACATCAAGATGAAATCAGCAAGATTACTAAGCCAGAAGATGTAGACAATATTATTAAGTCTGCTGATAAGCATGGTAAAGATGAGAAGAAAAAGAAAGATGCTCAGCAGCAGATTGAGAATGCTCAGGGTAATCTTGGTTTGACTGAAGCTCAGAAGAAAGAACTCCAAAAGAAGATTGGTCATGAGACTGATCCTGAAAAGATTCGTGAAAAGATAAACGAGTTCCAAAAGGAACAAGATCAAAAGAAGCAAAAGGAAGCTGATCAAAAGCAGCAACAAGCTGATCAGCAGGCTGAGAAAGAAAAGCAACAGCAGCAGCAGAAAGATGATGCGAAGGTTGATGGCGAGGTAACGAAGCAGAATCAACAGGAGCAACAAGACACAGGCAAGGCTGAAGAAGCTAAGAAGGCTGCTGAGCTTGAGAAGCAAAAGCAGGCTGCTATTGATGAAATTCGCAATGGTGAAGATTATAAAAATCTTACGCCTGGTGATAAGAAGCAGTTTATTGAGAATATTCAGAATGCAGCTGATGAGAATGATATAAATACTATAAAGCAACAGGCTGCGGAAAAGGCTACTCAGAATCAGAATGCTTCTGATAACAGTAATAAAGAAGGTCTTGATAAGGCTAAGACTGATGCTAAGAAGAAGATTGGTGAGTTGACTAATCTCAACGCACGAGATAAGCAGAAGTATCAAGACGAAGTAGGTAAGGCCGATAGTCTTGATAAAGTTGCAGATATTCTAAATAAAGCTGAGTTTGAGGATGCTAAAGCTGCAGCTAAGAAGAAGATTGTTGAGCTGCAGAAGAATGGTGATCTTACTGATCAAGAAGCTACGAACTTCAATACGAAGTTGGATGATAAAAATACCGACTCTATACAAGACATTGATTCTATTCTTCAGGAAGCTGAGCTGGCAAAGACTAGAAAAGATGCGAATACTGCAATAGATAATTTTAAGAATCTTAATAATGCACAGAAGAAGGCTCTTAAGGAAGAAGTTGCAAATCCTGAAACTGACCCTAAGAGTGATTTAGACACTGTTGATAAGGTGAAGACTGCTATCAATAATGTTGTTACTAAGGCTAAAGATCTTGACAAGAAGATGAGTGATCTTAAGACTCTTGTTGATTTGGTCAAGAAGCAGGAAGAAGACCTTAAAAAGTCTGAGAAGTACAATGATACATCTAAGAAGACTGCTTTTGACAGTGCGTTAACAAATGCATCTAATCTTGTTGACACAGCTAAGGGTACGAATGCGGATGGTACCAAGGTTAACGAGATTAAGAAAGCATTAGAAACAGCTGTTAAGGATCTCGGTGGCAAAACTGTTGACAAGTCAAAGCTTCAGGATGAAATTGAGATAGCTTATGAATTGCAAGGCAAGAATAAGCAGGGTCAGGATGATTCTTCTAAGAAGAAGAATCCAAAGTATGAGAATGCTTCTAAAGATAAGAAGAATGATTTTGATACTGCTCTGTCTAGTGCAAAGAGAGTTTATGACCAAAAAAATGCTTCACAGCAGTCTATTAATGATGCTAAAGATAATTTAAGCAAAGCAATTGATGCTCTTGATGGTCATGATAAGTCTCAATTGGTAGCAAAACTCGCAGAAGCAAAAGGTAAGAAGAATGATGCTTCTTATAATAATGCTTCTAAGGAGAAGCAAACTGATCTTAACAATGCTATAACCTCTGCAGAAGGTATCGTAGAGAAAGCTGGTGCAACAGAGAAAGAAATTTCTGATGCTATCACTGCGCTTAATGATGCTGTTAATGGTTTAGATGGTCAAGATACCTCTACTTTGCAGAATGTTGTTAATGATGCCAATATTAAGAAGTCTAAAGTAGCTTATAAGAACGCCGATAAAGATAAGCGAGATAATTTTGATAAGGCTTTGCAAGCTGCTCAAAACATCTTGAATAATCCTCAGGGCAAGACTGAGGAAGCAATCAACGATGCTAAGACTAAGCTTGAAACTGCTTCTAGCGCTCTTAATGGAACTGTAGATACGTCTAAGTTGCAGGCTGAAGTTAACAAAGCTGATGCTTTGAAGAAGTCCGTACAGTATACGAATGCTGTTCAGGATAAGAAGTCTGCGTTTGATGCAGCTCTGCAGCAGGCTGAGTCTTCTCTTACTGAAGCGAATAACAATCAGTCTCAGAAGTCTCCTGAAGAAAAACAGAAAGCTGTTAATGATGCGCTTCAACAGCTTCAAACCGCAGCAGCTGCATTGAATGGTGTTGATATTGCTGATTTGCAAGCTGAGATTGCTCTTGAGAATAGGGTGAAAGAGTCTGTAAAGTATGTGTATGATACTGCTGAAAAGCAGCAAGCATATAATAAGGCTTTGCAAGATGCGAAGGAGCTTGTTTCTAAACTGGCTGGATCTGGTGACGAGAGTAAAGATCTTGCTGGTAAGTCTCAATCAGAGCGTCAGGCTCTTGTTGATTCTTCGTTAAAGAATCTGAAGAATGCTAAAGATGCTTTGAATGGTGTTAATAAGACGGTATTGCAAGCTGAAGTTGATGATGATTCTCGCTTTAGCAAGTCGTTAGAATACTCGCTTGGTGAGCCTAATGATTTGGATGTGTATAAGAAGGCGTTGGCGGAAGCTAAGCGTGTTCTTGCGGATTCTAATGCTACCCAGGCTCAAGTTGATTCTGCGTTGAAGGATCTTCAGGCTGCGAAGAACAGTATTGCGAATAAGTATAGCGGTGCTGGAGGCGGCAATATTGGTTCTGGTGCTGGAACTGATAATGCTGGAACTGGCTCTGAAGCTGGTTATGGTGTGAATGATAATGCACCTACTACTGTTGATAAGAGCGAGTTAGACATTCAGATTGATAGCGCTGAGTCTGATTCGCAGCCTGGAAACGCTGGTAACGGTAACGCTGGTGCAAACTTTGGAGCAAAATCGGGTAATGCCGGTAACGCTGCTAACAACAATGCTGGATTTAATGATGCTAATGGCGCAAATTCTGCTGCTGTGAATGCTTCTGTTGAGAATAACCAGGCTGTTAAGCAGGCAGATGCTCAAGTTTCTAAGGCTCAGGCGGATGTGAATACTGCTTTGGCGGAAGCTAAGCGTGTGCTTGCGGATCCTAATGCAACTCAGGCTCAGGTTGATGCTGCTGTTCGCAACCTTTCTATGGCTCGTAAAGCTTTGGCTGATGCTAAGTCTAATGCTGCCAAGGTTCGTGCTTCTGTGCGTTCTAAGGTTTTGAAGAGTGGTCGTGCTGATCAACTTAGTAATACTGGTAGTAATGTGTCTGTGTTTGGCTTGCTTGCTGCAACTATTAGTGCTGCTGGTGCTGCGCTTTTAGGCAGCAGGCGTCGCGGTGCTTATCGTCACAGCAATAAGTAGAATACTTGCTAGCTGGTCTGGCTATTGCAGATCGGCTAGCTTTAGAGCCTCTTAATGTTGGCTTAAATGCATTCAGTATGTTTGCTCAGTATTAAATAATAGAATAATTAAATTAATTAAAAACGTGCCTCACTTTGCATTTTTCTTTACTTTGCGAAGTGAGGCATTTTGTCATTTTATTTGCGATTAAATGGGAACTTGTAGATGTTTACTATATCTTAAGTTATATTAATCATAAACACTTATTGAAGCCTTTATTTACTGAGTTGCTAAGTCATTTAATTATTGAATTATTGAATAACTAAAACCTAACGATTTGCATACGTATGCATACGTGTGTATAATATGTAAAAATAGAAAATCTTGCGAGTATGAATACAAATAAAAGAGTATAAAATATTCTGCACAAACTAAATTACAGGAGACTCTCATGCACAAGATTATTCAAAAGTGGAATAGCATTGACCTTATTCTGCGTATTGTTATTGGTCTTTTTCTAGGCGCTGCACTTGGTCTTTTTGTGCCATCTCACGTTTACGTGCTAGATCTTATGGGAAAGCTGTTTGTGAGCGCACTTAAATCCGTTGCGCCGATTTTGGTATTTTGCCTTGTGATTGGTGCGCTTGCAAAAGCAAAAAGTGTTGGAAACATGAAGCTTGTAATCGTGTTGTATGCACTTTCTACGTTTATTGCAAGCCTTATAGCTGTTTGCGCAGCTATGATTTTCCCTGTTGACTTTACCTTTGCGCATGTTGAAGCAGCATCTTCGCCATCTCCTCAAGGAATCGGCGAAGTTCTTAATTCTCTTGTGTTAAATATTGTTGTAAACCCTGTAGATGCTCTTGCTAAGGGAAACTTTATTGGTATTTTATTCTGGGCAATCGCATTTGGCGTAGCACTTCGCTTGGCTGAACCTTCCACTAAAGCATTCTTTGACAACGTTTCGTCTGCTATTGGAAAAATTGTTCACTGGATTATTAACGCAGCACCTTTTGGCATTATGGGTCTTGTTTATACAACAGTGGCAAGCAATGGTCTTCGTATTTTTAGTGAATACGGTTCCGTTATTGCCTTGTTAGTATGCACTATGGCTGTTGTTGCTTTGATTGTAAATCCTATTTTGGTTTTTGCGCTTACTGGCAAGAATCCGTATCCTCTTGTATTGCGTACGTTGCGCGATTCGGGAGTTACAGCGTTCTTTATGCGTTCTTCTGCTGCAAATATTCCTGTAAACATGAATTTGTGCGAAAAACTCGGTTTTAATAAAGACAATTACTCGGTTTCTATACCACTTGGATCAACCATTAATATGAGTGGTGCTGCTATAACGATTTCGATTATGGCTTTGTGCGCTGCTCACACGCTTGGGATTTACGTTGATATTCCAACAGCTGTAATTTTGTCTGCGCTTTCTGCAGTTAGCGCTGCAGGTGCATCTGGAGTTGCTGGTGGCTCGCTTTTGCTTATACCTCTTGCGTGCTCGTCGTTTGGTATTTCAAACGATATTGCTATGCAAGTAGTTGCTATTGGTCTTATTATTGGCGTGATTCAAGATTCGTGCGAAACTGCGCTTAACTCTTCCACAGATGTTCTCTTTACGGCAGTTGGCGAATATCGCATGTGGCAGCGTGCAGGTCTTAAGTTTAAGATGGGCAAGGATCACGAGCCAGTGCAACTTAAAAAGTAGCTGTTGTAGCTGTTGTTAAGTATTATTACTAGTGCGCGTTCTTCCGTTTTTACGTTTTAGATCGCGCACTTTTGCTATATTTTGCGAGGTGTTATTGTAAATGAATCTAGCAGATGTTCAAATAAAAGAGTACGAAAAATATAATAGCAAAGATATTTTAAGACTATATGATTCTGTTGGCTGGTCTTCGTATACAGATGATTTAGTTGCTTTAGAAAATGGCTTTAATAATTCTCTCAAGGTTTTAGCTGCGTATAAAAATGATGAGCTAGTTGGAATTGCTAGAGCTGTTGGTGACGGATATACGGTTGTTCTTATTCAAGATATTCTTGTTTTGCCAGAGTATCAAAGGCAGGGAATAGGCTCTGCCTTGTTAAATGCGATTGTGGATTTTTATCCTAATGTTCGTCAAATTCAATTAACCACGGATTGTACTGAAAAAACTATTGCTTTTTATAAATCTGCTGGTTTTATTGAGTTATCAGAAATCGAGTGCTGCGGTTTTATAAAAGACAGAGCATGATTGTGTACTAGGCTTTAGGAAAGTGGTAGGTTGTGTTTGCAGGAATGCTGCGGTTTATCCACGCGTTTGCTGCGATTGTACTTCCGCTGCCGATTGTGGTTTCTCCGCCTAAGATTGTTGCGTTTGCGTAAATTACAACATTATTTCCAATATTTGGATGCCGCTTTCCGCCTTTTACAGGATTTCCATTCTCGTCTAGCGCAAAACTTTTTGCACCCAGCGTTACGCCTTGGTAAAGCTTAACATGCTCGCCAATCACAGTTGTTTCTCCAATTACAATGCCAGTTCCGTGATCAATGCAAAAATATGCGCCAATTTTTGCTCCTGGATGAATGTCGATTCCAGTTTTTCTGTGTGCATATTCGCTCATAAGTCTAGGAATTAGCGGTACGTTAAGTTCGTAGAGTGCGTGAGCTGTGCGGTGAATAAGCATTGCATAAAAACCAGGGTATGCGAGCGTTACTTCTACTTTGCTTGTGCAAGCAGGATCGCCTTCATACATGGCTTGAATATCTGTTAAAAGTAACTTTTTAATTGTAGGAAGAGTATTTATAAATTGATTGCAAGTTTCTCGAATTTTAATTGTGTTGCTTGTGTAGCATTGAAGTTCGTGAAATATAATGCGTTCTATAGTGTCTAATGCGTTTGAAGTAACGGTATTCAAACTAGCGTTATTGTTCAAACTAGCGTTGAGTTGCGTAGTATCGTTGCTTTCATTGCGCACATGCAACTCAGGCAAAAGTAGAGCCTGAGTCGCATGTATGAGTGCAATAATATTGCGGTAATTAGGTATGAATGTAGCTTGCCTTATGTCTGAATCGTTAATTGAGTTTAGTTGATTTATAAGGTCAAGGCGATCACTCATACATTTCTCCCGTTATTTTTATTATTTTCTTTATTCTACAGTTTTGATCATTATCTAATAATGTTATTTATTATCCATTTATTATCCATATATTATTTAATCAAAACTTGCGTATTTACAGTAGTGCTCCTAAATTTAGTTAGTCTTCAAATAATGCTGTAGACAAGTATCGATCTCCTGAATCGGGAAGTATTGCAACAATGGTTTTGCCAGCGTTTTCTTCTCTTTTTGCTTCTTGGATTGCTGCCCAGATTGCAGCTCCAGAAGAAATACCAACGAGAACGCCTTCTTTTTTGCTTATAAGCTTGCCGCTTTCGATTGCGTCTTCATTTGTTACGTGAACAATGCGATTATAAATGTTTTGGTTAAGCACATCTGGCACGAATCCTGCGCCGATTCCTTGAATCTTGTGCGCTCCTGGCTTTCCGCCTGCGAGCACAGGGGAGTCGGCTGGCTCTACTGCAATTACTTCAAGCTGCGGATTTTGTTCCTTTAAATATGTGCCAGTACCTGTGATTGTGCCGCCTGTTCCAACACCAGCAATGAGCATATCCACGTTTCCATCAGTGTCTTGCCAAATTTCTGGACCAGTCGTTTTGTAGTGCGCGTGCACATTTGCTTGATTGGTAAACTGCCCTGGAGTCCACGCGTTTGGCGTGTTTTCAACGATTTCCTTCGCTTTGGCAATTGCGCCTTTCATTCCATCTTTAGCTGGGGTGAGCACGAGCTCGGCGCCGTATGCTTTCATAAGTTTTCGGCGTTCAATAGACATGCTTTCTGGCATCACAATAATGCTTTTATATCCTTTTGTTTGAGCAATCATTGAAAGACCAATGCCAGTATTTCCAGAGGTTGGCTCAACAATTACTGAGCCTGGTTTAATTGTTCCTGCAGCTTCTGCTTCTTCAATCATTTGCTTTGCGATGCGGTCTTTTACGGAGCCTGCTGGGTTGAAGTATTCGAGTTTTACAAGGATTTTTGCTGCTAGATTGTACTCTTTTTCAATGTGTGTAAGCTCCATAAGTGGAGTGTTTCCTACGAGTTCTTGCACGGACTTGTAAATATTAGACATAATATTTCCCCTTACTTGTTTGTTGTTTTACTTGTTTGTTTTTGTTTTGTTTAATTTGTTTTTAATTTTTAAAAAACAATTTTTATTAATAAAGTGATTATTTATTAGTTGTTTCTAAAGATGCCATTATTCGTTTAATATTTATTCGTTTTAACATTAACACGTATTAAATTGTTATTTTTTAACGTTATATTCGATTTTTGGCATAAAAAAAGAAACAGCGCGCTGTTTCTTGAATCGTAATTTGCTGTGTTTTAACGTAAATGCTTTTTAACACAGGCTAGATGATGCATACTTAGTGTTTGCAAACATCATTTCGATTAAGAAATGCGCAACAGCATACGTTACAACAACAATTTGTCATCATATTTGTATGATACATGTGCACTCCTTTACTCGTCGAAATGGTGATAAGTGAAGACTATAGCGAATGGATTTGTGTTTGTCAAATTTGATTCGTACTACTTTTTCTGCGTTAGTGTATCTGTTTGGCGATAGTAGCCAATCGCCCGCGAATTTGCATTGATCGGCTACTTTGTGATTTGGTTAAATGTGGTTTGGCTATTTGCATTTTACGATTTGCTTGCGCATTTGATACGTTTATGCTGATATAACGTATTAAATCAGCGTAAACGTGTCATTAAGTAGGTGTGTGGCAATCGCAGAATCCTATTAGCGTAAATCGTGATAGTAATAGTGATAGTAATCGTGATAGTGAAATTTAATATAATTCATCCAATCGTGCTAATATAAGTTACAATATATGCACGAAAGGATGGTGACTATTATCGCTACATTATTAGATGCTAATGGCCGCAATATGGTTACTCTAAAAGAAGCAAAATCTTGCGGACTGTCAAAATATAAGTTTTATAAATTTGTTAAAGATAATGAACTAGAACAGTTAAGCGGTGGAATATATGCTTCTAAAGACTCGTGGGTAGATGAGTTGCTTCTTATTCATAAGCGTTCACCATCCGCTGTTTTTTCTCACGACGAAGCTTTCTTTTATCATGGATTAGTTGATATGGAGCCAATTACTCACACTATTACTGTTTATAGTGGTTTTAATGCTCACCGACTGAAAGCATCGTGCAATGTGAAAGTTTATAGCGTAAAAAAGGAATTGCTTGAAGTTGGAAAGATTTTAGTCACGGATAATCTCGGTAATAAAGTGCCAATGTATGATCTTGAAAGAAGTGTCTGTGATGCGTTTAGAAGCAGAAATTTAATTGAAATTCAAGAATTTAATACAATCTTGAAATCCTATATTGCTAGACAAGACAAAGATCTTAATTTGTTGATGGAATATGCGAAACTTTTTAGAGTAAACAATGTTGTTCGCAAGTATTTTGAGGTGTTACTGTAAGTGAATTTAACTGATGCGCAAATAAGAGGTAGAATCAAAAACCTCGCCGAACACAATAACGCAGATCCTCGTGTGCTAATGCGTCTTTACATGATGGAACGCTACTTAGAGCGTGTTTCCGTTTCAAAATATCGCAACAATTTTATTGTAAAAGGCGGTGTTCTAGTAACATCTTTGCTTGGTATTTCTATGCGATCCACTATGGATATAGATACGACTATTCAAAATTATGATTTATCGCTTGAAAATACTAAAAGAATGATTGAGGATATATCTCGTATAGACATAGACGATGGTGTTGATTTTACTATTAAAAGCGTTATGAAGATTATGGATGATATGGAATATCCAGGTATTCGTTTTGCGCTTGACTCGCGTATTGGAAGAATGATAACTCCAATAAAGATTGATGTTTCTACAGGAGCTACGATTACGCCACGTGCAATCGAATATGACTATAAGCTGATGCTGGAAAACCGTTCTATTTCTATTCTTTCTTACAATATTGAAACAGTGTTTGCAGAAAAATTGCAAACAATATTATCGCGCGGAATTCTTAATACGCGTATGAGAGATTTTTATGATGTCCACGTGCTGCTTGTTTCGCATAAAAGAGAAATCGATAGGGAAATTCTTAAGCGTGCTTTTTGTGCAACTTGCAAAAATCGTAAAACTGAAAATATTATAGATAATCTTAAATCTATTTATGAAAGTATTGCTTGTGATGAAAAGCTTTCTTTATTGTGGACGTTGTATCAGCGTAAATATTCTTATGCTAAAGATATTGATTTTGGCAGTGCACTACTGAGTTTGGATGCATTATTGAAATTGCTTGAATAGAATTTTGGGTTAAAATTCTTTAAGTGAGTGCTGGCTTTTATAAATCATTGGGAGACGTGCGCCAGTAGCCATTAAGTGCGAATTTGCATTGATTGGCTACTTTGGGTTTGGCTTATTTAGCGATTTTTTCAGTATCTTCTTTATTTTGAAGTTCGAGTTGATTATATACCCAATTCGGCATAATATTATCCTTTCACTAATATTTTGAAATAGTATGCTTTTTGAATTTCAAGCATATAATCTCAAAATACCTCCCGCAGCGGCTTGCCGCCGGTTTTTATTTGTATGGGAAAAAATATAGGAGCAAGAACTTTTTACAGTTCAAGCCCCTATATCTTATAGGTTAGTTGTCGAATCCGTCACGAACCGAACCCCTACGATGTCCCGGAAGGTTAGCTTCTGGGTCGTATGGTGGAACCTGAGCTTCGCCAATAACTTCATAGGTGAACGTATGGGTACGCATATTGATGGTGTAGTAACCATAGAGTGGGTGGTAGCAATCGTTTAGATTTGCACGAAGCATCTTTGTGATATATGGTCGCATATTATCTACGAACCACATTCTCATCGTGTTCGGCACAAATGTTACACTGTGATTACCAGCATTGATTATACCATATTTGAAAGGATCAGCTATAACATCATGTCCACGCCATTCATCTTCAACGCTATATGTGAATCGGTAGCCAATCATCACTCTTCCAGTCTTAAACACATCGTTCTGTGGCTGAGGAGCTGGTGGAACAGGATGTGGAGCGGGTGGAACCGGTGTTGGTGGCACTGGTCGTGGTGCTGGCGGAACTGGATGAGGTGCAGGTGGCACAGGGGTTGGATGAACCGGATGTGGCGTTGGATGATGGTGATGATGATGCGGCTTAGGGGTTACAGGTTTTGGTTGCGGCGGTGTTGAAGGGTTTGGCTTAGGGGTTACAGGCTTAGGCTTAGGGGTTACAGGCTTAGGCTTAGGTTGAGGAACAACTGGTTTTGGTTGCGGCTTTGGAGTTGGATTACTTTCATTATGATTTTGCGCATTACTATGAGGTTGATGCGTGGTTGCGTTTTTATGTGGATTGCTTGTATTAGTGCTACCAGTATGACCCTGAGGTGTTTTATTTACTGAGAAATTTTCAACAGGTGCTGCTACATGACGAATATCGGCAAACGTTTTAATGTTCTTATTAACAATTTCGGCAATAGCTTTACCGTTTTCGCCAGATAAAGATTCGTCACCGTTCTTTAGAGCAGTCTTAATAAGATTTGCGTAACGGTTTACACGGGATTCATCGACTATTCGAGCATCAATGTTGTCTGCAAAGAGAACTTCGATTTTATTATTGTTATTCTTATCGATGATCACTCCGCCGTCGAATCGATCGGAATCTGTTGCGAGTATACTCCCGTTAGACAACATGCAATCAGATACTTCTACCTTATAATGACCAGCCTTCATGTTGATTACGTCTTGCTTATCGTTTGCAAGAACGGCGTGATAGAAGTCAACGTCCTTATTATCTTTATCATCGCCAATGAAGTGCATAATCACAGGGGATGCAGTGGAATCCAAGCCTTCGCTAGTGCCAATAAAGAACTCAACCTTATATTCTTTTACTTTCTTTACCTTTTTGACTTCTGTTTTTGTTGCGCTGCTTTGTACACTATTTGATCCGCAAGAGCTTAGTGAGCATGCTAATCCAACTACACTTAACGAGACAATTACGCTAGATACAATTTTTTTGAATGGCAAAGACATGTTAGAGTGAATGTTCTTATCGTTACTTAAGTTTTGTAACATGGTATTCCCCTGATTCATATTGTATTTTGTTGATACAAGAAAGCTCTAACCACCTGTATCAAAGCCGTGTATAGTATACGCTTGCTTATTGCAGCGCGTCAATATAAATATGTAAAAATAAACATGTAAATATAAAGGCTAGTATCTGCGATTATTTCGTTCACGATACGAATTCACAAATTCTTCAACAGATAGGAACGTATTTTCATAACCCAACTTTTCGCACAGCTTCACAACATCTGGCTTATCTAGTTGTGCGCTAGAAAGTATGTTATCTTGCATAAATGCGTCTCGCGTAGTGCCGTCAAAAAGAACCTTGCCATTGGAAAGCACAACAACTCGATTAAATACTCTAGCTACAAAATTCATATCGTGAAGAACAGCTATAACAGTCTTTCCTTGCAAAACAAGGTGTTTAATAATTGATTCAATACAATTTTTGCCGCAATCGTCTTGAGCAATCGTAGGCTCATCTAAAATAACAACTTGCGTATCCATTGCTAAAATCGACGCAATAGAAACCATTTTCCTTTCGCAAAGACTTAAATCGTAAGGATTTACCTCGCTTTTATCTAAAAGTCCTACAAGTTTTAGACTTTCTTTTGCTTGGATCAATGCTTGACTCTTATCAATTCCAATTTTTAAAAGTCCAAACATTACTTCGCGCATAACAGTTGATTCAAAAATTTGGTCATCTGGATTCTGAAATACGAATCCAATATCTTTAGCAAGAGAGGGAACAGTACATTCTGAAATATCTTTACCATTTAATAAAACGCTTCCAGATTTCGGCGTAAGAAGTCCTCTAAGGATTTTAAGTAAAGTTGTTTTTCCAGTGCCATTTTGGCCAACAATAGCGCATGCTCCAGGCGCAAAAGACAAATTTAGATTGTTGAATATTTGTGTTGTTGGAGTATGAGAAAAAGACACATTTTGTATTTCAATAGTAGGAGTCATTGTAAGCGATTCCCTTCGTGCGAGCGTAAAATTCGTGACGTTTGCTCAAGAGTTATTGGATACAAGCCATTATTGTTTTTTAACGAAAGTTTTTTGCAAATTTGAGTATAAACAGGAGGATTTACGCCATATTCTTCCAAGTCTTCGCGAGAAAAGATTTTTTGCGGAGTATCAAAATCAATGAGTTTTCCTTCGCTTAAAAGCATTACGCGGTCGCTATATTGCGCGATTTTTTCCATTTTGTGCTCAACCATAATAATAGTTTGACCCTGATTTTTTAAGGATTCTACTGCTTTAAAAACCTCTTCGGAACCTTTAGGATCAAGCTGCGAAGTTGGCTCGTCTAAAATTATTACTTCTGGTTGCATAACTAAAATAGCGGCAATAGACATGCGTTGCATTTGGCCGCCAGATAAATCGTATGGAGAGCAATCTTTAAGATGCGCAATGTTGAGCATTTCCATAATTTTCTCTACGCGACTTTGCATCTCGCTTTTCTCAATGCCAATATTTTCCAGACCAAAAGCAATCTCCTCATACACAGTAAGCTTCGAGCCAGTAATTTGATTAAAAGGATTTTGAAAAACCAGTCCAACTTTTTTACAAAGACTGTCTATTGGCGTAGTTTTTGCGTTAAGACCGTCTACTTCGACTTTTCCGCCGTACGCTCCGTGGTAAAGATTTGGAACAAGACCTAAAATAGCTTGAGATAATGTTGATTTTCCAGCTCCATTAGCGCCTATTATTCCAATAAATTCGCCTTTATGAATATCGCAGGAAATGTCATCTAGCGCAAGAGTTTTACTATAAGGATAGCGATATTTTAAGTGCTCTATATGAATAGCTGCCATGCTACATATCCTAAATTATTAAGTAACGCATAAATAATAGATGCGATTATTACGATTAAACAAGCGCATAAAAATAACGCATTGTATTTACTTGGCTTAAATGGTTTTATGAATGTTTTTTGATTATTGCACGAAAATCCGCGAACTTCTAAAGCTATAGTTCTTTCTTTAGAACTCATAAACGAAGACATTATAATCGGGGATATTAAAGGCAAAAAAGCTTTGAAACGCGTTATTAGGGAACCTTTTGTTTGTAATCCTCTGCTTCTTTGAGCGTCAACAATAGTCGAAGTTTGCTGTGTTATTTGAGGAATGATTTGAAATAGCGAGACAAAAACATAGCCCATTTTAGGTGGTAAGCCAGCTTGTATCATCTCTTGCATCATATTAGAAGGTTTAGTTGTAAGCGTTAAAACACAAAATGCAAACGAAATATTTAATATATTTAGCACAATCTTCATTGCTACTTCAAAACCTTCTTTGCGAGCAATCAAAGGTCCTAGTTTGAATAAAATCGTGTAGTTTCCCGATCTAAAGAAAGTTTGAACTATAAAAATAGTTACAATAATAAAACCAGTAACTTGTATTACGATTTTTATTTTTGCTAGGACCCTTGATGTTGCAAGCAATATTAGGCTCAAAATAATAAAGATAGCAAAAGAACTATAGCCTCCAAGCAAACTCGGCGTGCTTGTAGCGCATATTACGTATGCAAGCTTGGTTTTTGCAGATAGTCCGTTTAGAAACGAATGCTTATCTTCAAATAGGCTGATGCTTTTCATAGTATCTCGTCTTATTGTGCTTATAAAAACTTGTAGAACTTAGAGTTTATGCGATTTATTTGCTTGCGATAAACGTTTATTTATCAAGATCTTCGTCATCGGATTGATAAATAGCTATTAAACTCTTAGGAAGAACTTTATAAATTCCAGCTGCAAGGAACAAAACAACAATCTTGTCTGGTATATCTACAACAAGCTCATCTACGAATGATGCAAAGAAGCCTTTGGAGCCCATTGCTGCAAAAACAGCGTCACCCCAAACGTTTCCAGTGGTTCCGCCCCAATAAATCATGTTTAGAGGTGTAGAGATGATTATTGCGATTGCTGCAACAATAAGGCTTGTTATAAAAATGTGTAAGCCTTTGTTCATGTACTTTAGTCGTGCAGCGATTCCAACGCTTACGCCGATTGCTGCAGCTGTAATGCTATAGACTGTAGAAATTGGATCAATTGTTAAGCCGTAGACAATATTGGTTAAAAATCCAGCAATTCCGCCCACAACAGGTCCTGCTAAGCATGCTGAAATGCAAGTGCCTAGTGTGCCAAGCCAAAGAGGTAGCTTTAACATGCTAGCGAATAGTTTTGCAACATAATTTATGCCGATTGCGGCTGGTATTAGTACGAGTGAAGCAGTAGTTAATTTAACGCTCCAAATAGTTTTTAGTTTCTTTACCATTTTTGAACTTCCTATCAGTTAAGGAATAAATTCAAGTTCATTATACGCTTTGAGAAATGTTATTAAAGTAGTTGAAAATTAATGTGTTATAAATTGTTATATTGTTTATTTTGTGTTATTTTGTTCTTTGTTATTTGTTTTGTATTAAGTCTTTATTGAAAATAATCACAGCTATATCACTTTTATATCAAAATCAAAGTTGTTATTATTTTGTTATTTGATTATTTCACTATTCCAAATTTTGCTATCACAAATTTAACTATTCCAAATAATGATTATTTATGATAAAAAATATAAGAGCCTTTTATGACTTTTATAAAGATGTTGTTATAAAAATATTGGCGATTATAAGAGGGAGATGACGATGAATGTAAAACATAGTAACGTGTTTACAAATCCCGAAGTTTTAGAAAGACTTAATAAATTAGAAAAATCTCCCCAAATGCAAGGGAAACTAAATGAGTTAAAAGAAGGCATAAAAAATAACGCTTTTGACCCAATGCGTTTAATCCCATTAATACCAGTAGTGCTGATTATTGGTGCTGTTGGCAATTATCTTCCTTCGTTTGACTACTCTACTTATAAATATCCTTTACTCATAATAGTTGCCTTTGTTGTTTGCTTTGCTGGCAAGTTTTTTGTAACAAATAAGGTTGATGTAGCTGCTCTATATGCGAATAATGTTTTAACGCCGATTCTAAATGCGATTCTGCCTGGAACGGTATTAGAAAATTCTGAAGGAATTGACAACAGTATTTTTAATAATCTTCTGCCAATATCTAGTAGGTATTATTCAAACAAACACATAATTTTTGGCGATGAATCTAAAACTGAATTTTCAAATATGCAAGCAATGCACTTTTCTAGAACTGAAAGTGGAAAAACTGTCAAAAAAACTGATTTTATTGGTCAAGTCTTATTAATAAACGCAAAAACCAATATAAATGGTCACATTAGAATTGTTCCCGTTACTGGAAAGAACTTTATGGGGCAAAAACTAAATGGATACTATGGTAAAAAAACAAAAGAGGAGAGTGAAGTTCAAACAGAATCCATTGAGTTTAATAACTCGTATTCAATCTTTTCTACAGACGATTTTTATACAAAGCTTGTATTAGATCCAAGTTTTATAGAAGCATTGAATAATTTGCAAAAAAGAATGAGAGTTTGCATATATCTAGATAGTGAGCATATTATTGCAGCTTTTGACTCTGGTCGGTACATATTAGGAAATCCTGGAAAATCTGGAATAGAAGACCTATCTTTAACAAGAGAATATGCAAGATTTAGGGATGTTTTGGCTGAGTATTACGAAATAATCAGCGTAATTAGAGAGAAATTGCAAAATTAGAAGCTATAAAATTGAAAAAGTAGAGATTGCACACTAGTGAATTGCAAAAACAGAGATAATTAAGACTAGAAAAAGGCTAAAAATAAAGGAGACATTATGGATTGTGAAACTATTTTAATAGTTATTGCAGCAGTGCTTGTAGTGGCTATTGGCTGGTTTATTGGTACGTTAAATAGACTAAGAAAATATAGAGTGATTATAGAAGAGTCGCAAAAAAACGTTGACATTGCGCTCGCTAAAAGATACGACACTATTTGCCAAATGCTTAAAGTTGCGCAGTCGTTTGCAAAATACGAAAAAACAACATTAGTGGATTTAGTGAGTTTAAGAGAAGGATTAAACTCTGCGGATTCTAGCGAAGCAATGAGAAATCAGAATCATGCAATAGGGAAGATTTTTGCTTTGGCAGAAGCTTACCCAGAATTAAAGTCTTCAGAACAATTTTTGAATTTGCAAGAAGAAGTGAACGACGAAAACGAGCAGCTGGCTGCAGCAAAAAGAATCGTAAATAGTAATATCAGCGCTCTTAATCAAAATATTGTTACTTTCCCAGTTTCGCTTATTGCAAAATTAAGCGGAATAAAGCAGATGGCTTTTCTTGATGAAGATGATCTAAGCAATAAGAAGAATATCGATAGCATACTGGGCTAGTGAAAATGTTTAGCTAGATAGCATTTTTAGCTAGATGGCATATACATATATGAAGTAGCCAATCGCCCGCGAATTTGCATCGATTGGCTACTTTGTGATTTTTGTGCGATAATGCGCATACTGGTATATAGGATTGAATGGCTTGTAGAACTAGCTGATTGTATGAAGGAGCTGATTATATGACAGAATATGATTTACCGATTTTAGAGTATGATTCCGATAAAAGTGCGGTTTTAATGCCGAATCACGATAATATTGCTGTTCAGCTTCCATCTAAAGCGGTTTTTGCTTTCTTAGGCGATGAAATCGATCAGTATGCTTTAAGCAGGAAAGCTACGATTGTAGCAAATTTTGAGTCTGCAACTAAAGTATATCCAATATATGTTTTGGAAGAGAAAGTAGAGAAAAAAGTAAGAGAAAATACAAACAGCGAAGTAGAAGAAGAAACGCAAAAAATCTGCTTAGTGCAGGCTCCAGTTGGTGCTCCTGCCGCTGTTCAGATCTTAGACTGGCTGATTTCTTACGGTGTTAGCGAAGTTGTTAGTGCTGGTTCTTGCGGATCGCTAGTTGATTATGCGGAAAACGTTTTTCTGGTTCCGTATAAAGCTTTAAGGGATGAGGGGACTTCTTATCATTATTTGCCTCCAAGTCGTTATGTTGATGTTTCAGAGCGCTCGAGACGTGCTATTTTACAAACCTTGCAAGCGCACAATTTGCCTTATCATGAAGTTAAAACGTGGACTACGGATGGGTTTTTCCGTGAGACTAAGACGAAAGTTGCTAATCGTAAGCAAGAGGGATGCGCGGTTGTTGAGATGGAGTGTTCTGCTTTAGCAGCTTGTGCGCAAATGCGTGGGATTGTTTGGGGTGAGATTCTTTACACTGCAGATACTTTGCACGATGTTGAAAATTACGATGAGCGCAACTGGGGTGGAGACTCTAAAGCGTATGCGCTTGAGCTTTGTATTGAAGCAGCGTTGCGCATTTGAGCATTACGTATAAATGCGTTTAAGCGTTTATAGGTGTTGTCAAGTAGATAATTGTGACTAATCATGATAAGTATGATAGTGTAGCTTTCAATGCTTTGTAGTGAGTGAATAAGCAAATAGCTTATGAAGTGCTGCTTACGAAAATGATATTAGAGAAGAGATAGTAGAGATGGTAGAAATAGAAGAGATGTATAAAGGAAGTGAGAGGTAGCGAGAATGAGTAAAACTGACAATACGGCGAATCAGCGATCATCGGCAAATCAGCAATCATCCACACTGCATCCCGACGTAAAAAATTACGTAAAACTATTTTTCAAAGAAAACAAACTTGTAGCTTTTCTTTCGATGATAGTTTTTATTGCCTTGTCTATGATTTACACTGCTATTTCTTGGATTTTGCAAATTATTTTCGACTATATGTCTGGCAAAGGAGACTTCTCTCTAACTACTATTTTGCTGCTTGTCACTTCCTTTATGCTGGCAATCTCCCTGATTTTCGCGTTGAAGCGCAGCGCGTATCCTCGCTTTCTTGAAAAAGCAATGAATCAGTATAAAGAGTCTGTTATTAAAAAGCTGTTAAAAAAGAGTTATAGTGATTTTTCGCTTGCAAATTCTGGCACGTATCTTTCTGTACTTACTAATGATTGCGAGCGTATTCAAGAAAAGTATTTAAAGAAGATTTTTGACTTTGTTCAAGATGTTCTTATGCTTGTAAGCTCGCTAGCTCTTATGATTTACTACAGTCCGCTGCTCACTGTTATTGCTCTTGTTATTTCTGTGCTTCCAATGGCGTGCTCGATTCTTACAGCTAACGAAATCGCCACTCGAGAGGAGCAGGTTTCTAAGTCGAATGAGTCTTATACGGCACTGACGAAGGATGTTTTGAACGGAGTTTCTGTTATTAAGAGTTTTAAGGCGGAGCAGGAGGTTATTGATCGATACAAAAATCAGTCGATGGAGCTTGAGCATACGAAGAATCTTCGCGAGAAAACAATGACTACCGTTTCTGCTCTTGGCACAATTTCAAGTCTTGGAACTCAGCTTGGAGTGATGCTTGTTGGCGCTTGGATGGTTAACGCTCACGTTGGTGTTATTACTGCTGGAATGGTTTTAGCTTTTACTAATTTGATGAATGGCGTACTTCAGCCTATTTCTAGTCTTCCGCAAATGCTTGGCGAGATGAAGGGCGCTAAGAAGCTTATTAGCAAGATGGCTGATTATATGAGTAACGCTAAGGAAGATTCTGGCGAGATTATTAACGATTCTATTAAAAGTGTTGTTTTGCGAGATGTTTCGTATTCTTATGATGCGGATCATAAAGTCTTGAAAAACGTAAATCTAACTTTGCAAGCTGGAAAATCTTACGCGATAGTGGGGCCTTCTGGTGCTGGTAAGAGTAGTTTGATTAATCTACTTATGGGCTACTACAAGGATTATAAGGGTAGCGTGCAGCTGAATAATCACGAACTTAGCAATGTGAGCAAGAGTTCGCTTTACGATAAGACGACTCTTATGCAGCAGTCTGTGTTTATGTTTGATGCTTCGATTTTAGACAATATTACGCTGTTTAAGCCGTTCCCGAACGCAGAGGTAGATCGCGTGATTCACTTGGCTGGTTTGGATGATTTGATTGCTGCTAAAGGCAAGGATTATCAGTGCGGCGAGAATGGTAGTCATCTTTCTGGAGGAGAAAAGCAGCGTATTGCTATTGCGCGAAGCTTGCTTAAAAAGTCCGAGATTCTGCTGGTTGATGAGGCGACGAGTGCGCTAGATAACGAGACGAGCGCGAACGTAACGCAGTCTATTTTGAATTTGCAAGGAATTCTTCGACTTGTTATAACTCACCGCTTGGATGCTAATTCGCTTAAGCAATATGATGAGATTCTTGTGATGAAAAGTGGCGAGCTTATTGAGCGCGGAAGTTTTGAGGACCTTATGAATCAGAAGGCTTACTTCTACTCACTTTACACTGTGTCTATGTGAGGATGTTGGCTGGCTTGGGCTTGGCTTGCGCTGGCTTGTTGAAATGTGCTGAGCAATTTTAAGCTCTGTAAAAATATTAACGCAGTACGCTTTCTGCAATAGTAGCCAATCGCCCGCGAATTTGCATTGATTGGCTACTTTGTGGGTTGGCTGCTTTGTGCAGGTGAAGAAAATTGCCGTAAATGGCAAAAATCTTCACCAGCGTTTTTAGATGTGTATTGTTTGTGACTTTCAGCTAAATGCTAAATAAACTGAGATATTACAATGCCTGCAGCCATAAGTGGAATGTTGAAGATAAGGAATGTTGGAATGCAAGTATCCCAAATGTGACTGTGTTGACCATCTGCATTTAAGCCAGAAGTAGGACCAAGCGTTGTATCGGAAGCAGGGGAGCCTGCGTCGCCAAGAGCTGCAGCGGAAGACATAAGAAGAATTGTTGCAGGAGTGCTAAAACCAATGCTTTGGCAAAGAGGCACGAACAAAACTGCAAGAATAGGAACCGTGCCAAACGAGGTACCGATGCCCATAGTCACAAGCAAGCCAATAATCGTAATAACGAATGCAGCGATTAGCTTGTTTTGACCCATACAAGCAACGCCAAGGTGTACAAGCTCATTAACTCCGCCCGTAGCTTGAATCACGTTAGCGTAGCCGCCAGCAATGAGCATAATAAATGCAATAAGACCCATAAGCTTAACGCCGCCCATAAGCTGCTTGTCGATGTCTTTCCACTTTATTGCGCCAAAAATAATCATGGTTGCAAGACCTGCAAGGGAAGAAAGTGAAAGATCCTTACTAATAACTTGCACTACTACAACAACAATAATCGCAAGAATAGTTACGTAGTGTGCTTTAGTAAGCGGGCCAACAACAGCGTCCGCAGCGCGAGTATCTGCTTCGGTTGTTTTATATTCGCGAGGCTTTCTGTATAGAACAAAAACTGCAAACAGTAAAGCTGCAAGCATTGCAGCACCCAAATACCAGTTAACAGCGCTAACGTCTGAAACGCTAACTTTCATACCATTTTTAGAAAGATTAGTTGCAATAACTGTTTGGAAAATTAAGCCAAAGCCAAATGGAATAGCAATGTATGGCACTTCTAGTCCGAACGCAGTGCAGCATGCGGCAGCGCGGCGATCTAGCTTAAGCTTGTTCATAATGGAAAGAATCGGCGGAATAAGAATAGGAATGTAAGCAATGTGAACTGGCACAATATTTTGAGACATACACGCAATTACTGTTAAAACTGCAAGAAGAATGAATTTGTTAGTGCCAATAATTTTGCTAATTTTTTTAGAAATGATTTGAGCTAGGCCAGTTGCTGTAATTGCCTCTGCAAAAGTACCAAGAAGAATGTAAGCGAGCGCAGTTTGCGCGTTTGTGGAAAAACCATCGCAAAGCAGCGCCATAATAGTGTGGCTTCCATCTCCAAAAAGAGGGAGATGGCCAGCAATGCCACCTGCAACGCATGCAACAATCATTGCGAGTAAAACATTGAGTTTTGCAAGACTTAACGCGCATAACACTACAACCGATACAATTACTGGGTTGCATAGAATGTTTAAAATTTGCATACTGTTTCACCTCTTTTTAAAGTTATCTTCATTTTGATGTTTGTAATAATATGTTTTTTAATTTTGATAATTTTAAATTTTAATAATTAAAGACAATATCATAAAGACGTACGTAATATTTTTATTGGCGGAATAAAAATATTAAGTATGCTTGAAATTTACATGATTAAATCAAAAATGTGAGATTTTGTTATATATAGCGTGTTTTTATAGCTAAAATATAGACAAATGAACAAAATGTTCAAAAATAAGTTAGTATTTGTTCACCTTGAAGAGTACCATGAAGGTGTTCGCAAGGAATTAACAAAATAATTAGTTCTTTGTTTTACGCAATTTTGTTGCAATAATGCAATATAAGTGGTTGCAAAAATCGAATTTAAGCAGCATCAAAGTGAAGATTGAGTCGAAAATCAACAATCAAAAATAAAAAATCAATAAAAATTAAAAATTGAAACAAAATTAAAAATTGAAAATTAAAAATTGAAAAATATTAGTTAAATACAAAGGAGGAATGCATAGCAATTTCGATAGCAACATTAAAAATGTATACCATTTAAAAATGTATGACATCGCTACTTTGCAGCAAACAAATTATGCAAGAGGAACAAACGCTTATAGAAGCGAAAGAATTAGGATTAAAAAGATTTACAAGAACTCCATTCTGGGATGTGTCATTAAAAGTTGAGCCTCATCAAATCGTTGCAATCTCGGGAGAACATGGCTCTGGAAAGTCTGCTCTACTACTAGCATTGTCTGGCTATATGAAGTTTACGAATGGAACGTTAAAAATCGCAGATTTAAGCCTTCCAGCAGACGCAAAAGAATCACGCCAATACGTTGGACTCGGATTATTTAGCGGAATCAACGAATTCTACAACACTCAAACAATAGAAGAAGCGCTTATGAGCGAGCTAAAACTCGCGAGTGCATCGCCGCTTTTCCGCGAACAATACAAGAATAATGTTAAAAATCGCGAAGCTCTACATCAATACGCGTATAACGTTCTAGCGTATTGGAAAGTGTTATCTCCTAGAGAAACTGCTATTGGTGATTTAACGCCATGCGAGCGCATGAGATTAGGAATTGCGCTTGCGCTACTAAAAAAGCCGTGGATTCTTTTTGTAGACGGCGTAGAAACTGAGCTTACAAGTGAGCAAAGTGAATGCTTGCTTGCAGACATTCGCGCATACGTTAGCAAACACTTTTGCTCGTGCTGCGTGGGAGTTTTGCAAAGCGAGTTAGAAAAGCAAGCGGATCAAGTTTTAAGGCTAAGTCGTGCAAGTTACAGCGAAGATTCTGAGCTTAACAAAAATGGAGATGGTAAGAATGCGCGTTAATACTATTGTTCTTGCGTTTCGTGAATTAAATAATGCTATAAAAGGTAAAGCTCGAAAGCTTGTTATTGGAACAGTAGCCTTAATACCACTTTTATATGGGTCGCTGTATTTATGGGCGTTTACAAATCCTTATAAGACTTTGGATACTGTGCCTGTGGCTGTTGTTGTGGAAGATAGCGGTGCGATTATAAATGGCAAAATGCGCAATGTTGGCAATGAAATCAAGAATCGCTTGAAGAGTCAAAAAGACGGTAGCGAAGGTTTTCAATGGAACTTTGTAGATAGCGCTAAAGCAAACAAAGGTCTTAAAAATGGCGATTATTTTATGGTAGCAACTATTCCATCGTCTTTTAGTAAGTGCATTGCTTCTGCGCAATACGATACTCCGACTAAAGCAAAGCTACACGTAAAGTATGATCAAGCAAGCAATATGCTGGCTTCACAAATCGGTAAAACTGCTTTCCGCACTATGCGAAGCGAAATTAGCGAGGCGATTGCTCAAGAATATTGGGAGCATATGTTTGAAAAAGTAAATTCTGCTTCTGATTCTCTTAATTCGGCAGTGAGTGGTTCTGGCGATTTAAGCGCTGGAATGCAATCGCTTAATGGCGGAGTAGATAAGCTTGCTGACGGATCAATCAAGCTTACTCAATCTTTGCAAAAACTACAAAACGGATTGGGAGAGCTTCAAAAAGGAGCGCAATCGCTTAAAAATGCAAATGCGCAAAGCAAAGATGGAGCGCAAACATTAGCGCAAAAAACTAACGATTTGGCAAATGGCGCAAATCAGCTAAATAGTGGAGCGCAAACGTTATATAACGCTACAGACGAACTATATAATGGTGCGCAAAAGCTTTCGGATTCTAGTGCGCAGCTTGAAGAACATGTTAAAGCAGGAAACGAGGCTACAAAAAATCAGCTTGCTCAATTGCTTGTTGAAGCGCAAAATCCGCTTGTAACTAAAGAGATTGTGTTAGAAAAATTGCAAGGTCTTGCAGGAGGCTTAAGTGAAAATTCTAAGCTCTTAGAGACGAATCTTTCGGCATTGAGCCAAGGTGCTGGAGCACTTTCTTCTGGAAGCTTAAAGATAAAAGCTGGAGTTGACGCCGTTTCTAAAGGAATATCAAGCGTTCGAGGTGGCTCATCGCAGCTTTCCGCTGGAGCAAATAAGCTGGCGGAAGGTCTTAGCGCTGTAAGCAACGGAAGTGAAAAGCTCAATAATGGTATTAATTCTGCTGCGCTTGGGTCTGCAAAAATAGTTGATGGATCAAGTCAATTGAATTCTGGAGTTCAAAAGCTTTCTGAAAATACTCCAAAGCTTGCTGATGGAGCTAAAAAGTTACATGAAGGTCTTAAAAGCGCACAAAACTCTAGCAAAATCAACAATATTAAGCAAAAAAGTAAGATGATGAGCGCACCAGTTTCCTTGGAGGAGCACGAGTATTCGCACGTTGAAAACTACGGTACCGGTTTTGCACCTTACTTTATTTCTATCGCCCTTTGGGTTGGTGCTCTTATGACAACATTCGTTTTGAGAGTTATGGATAGGCGAGCGATACTAAACGGCATGAATCCGCTTAAAAGCGCGCTTGTTAGCTTGACGCCGTTTGTGATTATGGGCGTAGTGCAAGCGATTATTCTTATGGGCGTTGTTCAAGGAGCGTTGAAGTTCCAAATCGATAATGTTGGTGCATTCTACGCGCTGGGGATTATAGCGTCAATAGTCTTTATGGCAATAATGCAAATGATTATGGTGGTGTTCCGAATGCCAGGGCGAATAGTTGCTATTGTGCTTCTTATGTTGCAAATCACAAGCTCTGCAGGAACGTTCCCAGTACAAATGACGCCATCGTTCTTTAGAGCTGTTCACCCATATTTGCCAATGACGTACTCGATTATGGGGTTGCGTCAAGCAATGTCTGGAAAGAACAGTGGTGAAATAGTCTCTGGCGTTGGAATGCTTGTGCTTTTCGGCGTTATTGCGATTGCTATAACAAGCATTGCCTTCCGCATGAAGCGTACTGTAAAAATGTTTGATTTGCATCCTGTAATTACATTGGATGCATGAGAATACGACAATGAGTAGGGAGTAATTACTGTGATTGCTGAAGTTACTGAAGTTACCATAATATAAAAATTGCAACCGAGTGCTGCTCAAATTTGTACCCAAGTTAAGTATGACTACTTATGATATTGTTCATACTAGCGTAGTTGTTCAGCTGGGTGTACGAGCAGTGCTCGGTTGTGCATAACTATACGACTATATGTGAACCGTATATGACGTAACTTGTATGGCTAACGCAACTATGCGCAATTATATTAAGCTACCTAAGGGCTTATATGAGTTACAGAGGGAAAGGACGTGTCAATGACTGCACGATTTACCGACGAATTAAAAAATGAGAATATCGAAACATGGGATGCTGCTATTCATCATCGTTTTGTTAACGAGTTAGTTGAGGGCACTATTCATGATGCTGTATTAGCTGGATATTTAATTCAAGACTACCGATTTTTAGATAGTTTCTTGGCTTTGCTTGGTGCTGCAGTTACGACAGCAGACACACTTGATTCTCGTCTCGTGTTTTCGAAATATATTGGTGAGGTAGCTGGAGATGAGAATACGTATTTTGTGGATGCGTTTAACGAATTTAATACTCCTGAATCTTTCCGCAATAAAATTCCAGACACTGAAGCAACTCGCGAATTTAAAAAGATGTTTTTAGACGCGGCTCACAGTGGACATTATGCTGCCGTGCTAGCCGTGTTAAACGTTACGGAATGGATATATCTTACGTGGGCATCAAACGCTGAAGGTAAGCGTCCTGAACGCAAGGTTCATTACCAGTGGATCGACCTGCATGATTATAAAGGATTCCACAAGTTTGTAGGGTTCTTGCGTGATGAGTTGGATCGTATTGGTCCTAAGGATGCTGATATTGCTCGAGAATATTTTGCGCGTGCAGTAAAGCTGGAGCGCATGTTCTTCGATAATTCGTATGAAACTCCTGCGGCAATCTAACGAACAGCATTCTAACGAATGGACGGAAATCTAACGGATGGAAATCTGACGAAGTAAGCAAGCTGTGAGAATAAAAATAGACCCTACAAGATTTGTAGGGTCTATTTTTGAGAAGATGAGAAATTTTCGTTAATAATTGAAAATCTCACTGTTAACTATATATTAGAAAGTAGATGCATAGACTTCGGCGATGGCATCTTCGCTCATATGCATGTATGAGTTCTTTAAAAGTCGTTGCTGCTCTTTAACAACGCTTGAAGCCCAGCTTTGAATCATATCTTCGCTCATGCCATACTCGTGAAGCTTGTGCTTAGTCAAAATTGTGTTAAGAACTTCGTCAAGCTTGTTTAATACGTCTGCTTTTTTGCATTCAAGAATATTTGCCATAAAGTCAAAAAGTTTAGAAAGCTCAGTATTTTCAGCGCTAGTGCTGTTTTCAGAGTTGTGCTTAGCATAGTAGCGCAAAACGCTTGTAAGAATAGCAGCATTTGTCTCGCCGTGAGCCACATGGAAAGTGCCGCCAAGTGGATAAGCCATAGCGTGCACGCAACCGCAGCCAGCGTTACCAAACGCAATGCCAGCGTAAAGACTTGCAGAAACCAAGTCGCCTACAACTTGGCTTTTAGCGCTGCTGCCTTCCTTAACAACTCGCATGTAGCTTTGCAAAATAAGCCCGCAAGCCTTGTAACTAAACATTTTTGTAAGCTCGGTTGCAATAGGGGAGAGCGCAGACTCAATAGAATGCGTAAGAGCATCAATAGAACTGGTTGCAAAAACGTAATCTGGAAGGCTCTTTAATAATTCTGGAATAAGAACCGCGTCTGTAGCGTAGCAAGCATCGTTTGCTAAGCCCTTTTTAGTGTTGCGCTTTGTAAGAGAGAACACGGCAACGTTGGTAACTTCGGAGCCAGTTCCGCAAGTAGTTGGAACAAGAATAAGATCCGCGCCTTTTTGTGCAGGAATCTTGCCGTCAATCAAGTCTTCGAGTGGGCTTGTTTGCTTTAACGCGCAAACTTTAGAAATATCCAAAACGGTGCCGCCGCCAATGCCAATCACGCGCTTTGGAGTAGTGTGAATATCGCGAACAATTGCATCAACCATTTCGTCGCTTGGCTCGCCCTTACCGTAGTTTTCTTGGAAAATCACATTGCAATCAAGGTTTAAGCTGCCAAAATAAGGTTCCCAAATGTATTGGTTTGTAATAACCAAATCGTCTTTGCCAAGCTTAAATTCTTGCGCAAAATCGCGCGTATTTTCAAATTTGTGAATAGTTGGCTTAATAGAGAGCTGCTTCATCCTAGACTCCTTTGTTTTAATTTGTACGTCTTACGCTATATGCGCGTTTTGGTTCGCGATTTGTGCGCGGATGATTAAAAAACCAAGCAACTGCTCCATTATAGAACAAATTGCTTGGTTTAATAAACGCGATTTAAGCTAATTACAAGCTAATCAGAAAAAAGTGATTCAGCCTAAGCTAATCAGAAAAGTCTAATCATCCCTTCAACAAAGCCGTGTAAGCTGCCATCGTAATGTAGTTGTATGGCTGGTTGAAGTGAGGCATAAAGAAGATATCGCACAAAGCAAGCTCTTTAATCGTGACTTTCTTTTGAATAGCAAGCGAGAACAGGTGGATTGCGGCAGACATATCGTAGTTAGAAGCCAATTGGCATCCAACAATCACCTTAGAATCCTTCTTGTAAACAATGCGAATCTTAACTTTTGGATTCTCAACTTCCATAAACGCAGGCTTTTGTGTATCTTCAAAATCAACGTAGTCAACGTCCATGCCCTCTTTTTGAGCAGCCGTTAAGCTCAAACCAGTGCAAACAAGCTTGTAATCGTAAATCATCATTGCGCTAGAGCCTTGTACGCCCTCGGTTTCTACAGGAGTTCCGCAAACGTTGTGGCCTGCAATCAAACCGCTTCTAACGGCATTAGTAGCGAGTGCAATGTAGTTTACGCGGCTTCGAGCGTTGTCGTAGATTGTAGCGCAATCGCCAATAGCGTACACATCTGGGTCGGAAGTTTGCTGCTTCTTGTCAACTAGGAAAGCGCCATTTTCGTATTGCTTCAAATGATCTTTTCCAAGAGCAACATTTGGGTGGAATCCAATAGCGCAAATCACCATGTCGGCATCGTAAGTGCCCTTGCTTGTTTTAACAGCCTTAACTTCAGTATCTCCAACAATCTCTTCAACAGCTTGACCAAGCTCAAAGTGAATGCCCTTATCTTCCATAATTCTCTTCAAATTATCGGAAAACTCTGGGTCAAAGTAGCCGTTAAGAATATGTTCTTCCATGTCAATGAGAGTCACGTTCTTGCCAAGGCGCTTAAAAGCTTCCGCAAGCTCCACGCCAATGTAGCCGCCGCCAAGAACCACAACGTTATTAAAATCGCGCTCTTGAAGTTTAGCAATAACAGTTTGCGCGTTTTGGAAAAGCTTTACCATTTGCACGTTTTCCAAGTCAATGCCCTTAATGCGTGGCTTGTTTGGAAGGCTGCCAGTAGCTAGAACGAGTTTATCGTAAGAATCGTGAATAACAGATCCGTCTTTAAGCTCGACTGTTACTTCTTTCTTTGCATAATCAATGTCGAGAACTTTGCTTTCAAGATTTACCTTAGCGCCTTTTTTAACGAAATCTTCTGGCTTCTGGTAGAACAGGCCATCGCTGCTTTTAATCTGCTTGCCAATCCACAAAGCCATACCGCAGCCAAGGAAGGAAATGTTGCTATTCTGATCGTAGATTGTAAGATCGTTTCCTGGGTAGCTCAAAATGGTGTTAGCGCAGGCAGTGCCAGCATGATTTGCGCCAATCTGAATAATCTTGGTCATCGGTAATCTCTTTTCGTCATTGACTTTTGATTTATCTGTATTTTCTGTATTTATATGGTTTTATGCGCGCTGTTAACAACATTGTTCGTTAAGCACGCGCTAGTAGCTAATCATATTACACTAAGACGAGTCTGGCTAATCGTGAGTCTAGGTGTGTTGTTTTGCGATTATTGTATAAGTTGTAATTACCATTTAATCTTTGCTATAAAAGTGAAATAAGTAATAGAATCATGAATGTTTTATGCAAGTACATTCGTGTATATAGTTTTCGCAATGTATTTTGATAAAGTTTTATAAAGTTTGATAAAGTTTGATAAAGCTTAATAAGTGAGAGTTGTATGAGGTGGTATTGTAATGCGTATTTTGATTACTGGTTTTACGCCGTTTGATAATGAGTCTATAAATCCGTCGTGGGAGATTGCGCAATCAGTGCATGCGCCTGAAGGCGTGGAACTTGTTCGTTTGCAGATTCCTACGGAATTTAACAAGGGTGCGCAAAAAGTTATTGAGAAAATAGAGGAAGTTCACCCTAATGCTGTGCTTTCGCTAGGGCAATTTGGCGGTTCTGCTTGTTTTAACGTTGAATATGTTGGCATTAACTGTAGAGCTGCGCGCATACCAGATAATAGTGGATATAAGCCTTGGTATGAGTCTGTTGTGCAGGATGGTGATGTGGCTTATAAAGCGACTTTGCCAGTTTTGAACATAGTTGACGCTTTAAATAAAGCGAAATTGCCTGCGGCTGTGTCTTTTTCTGCGGGCGCGTACGTATGTAATGACGTGCTTTACAGTGTTTGTAATTATTGCCAGACTAAAAAATTGCCAATTAAGAGCGGTTTCATTCACGTTCCGTATTTGCCTGAGCAGGTTCTCAATAAGCCGAGCACGAGTTCTATGAGTTTAGCTGATATGCTTCGAGGCATTGAAGTTGCGTTGCGAGTGATTGCAGATGATTGCAAGTGATTGCAGATAAATCGCCAGCAAATCTTTAATTCGTAAGTAATTGCTAATAATCGTAAGTAATTGCTAATAAATAGTATGAAGTATTTATTGTCTATACTTGCTCAAGCACGTGTCTACTTTCCAGGATCTTGCTGGCCTTCGTTAGACCTGTTTGGATCTGGCTGAGAAACAGTCGGCTTTTCGGTAATAGGCTTCTTTTGATTAGCTTCTTGCTTTGCTAAATCTTTACGCATATCGGTCGTAGTTTTGCTAGCATTGTCAATGTCTTCGCAAATCTTCATAACCCATTTTCTTAAATCTGTTGCATACGTTGGCATAAGTTCATTAACCCACATTACAGATGTGTAGCTTCTGCCAGCAGTTCCCGTCAAAATGCTAATATCGTCGCCTTTACGCTGACTATTGCTTATAAGTACGTCGAATTTTCGTTCTTCAATAAGCTTTTGGAATTCATCTATATTAGCTTTGTCTACTTCGTCGCCTTGCGCTACTTGCTGAGCATAAGCTTTAGGCGCAGAATCGCTGATTCCCATATCGGACATAAGCCAGAAAAGAACAGGATTTATTGAAGCGTACTTAAACTTTTTGTGACTTTTAGCAAAGTTTGCAAGATATTCGTCAAGCTTATTTTCTTGCGATTTAACTGCGTCAAGTCTTTTAGCAAAAACCTTCTTTTTTGAAGGAAGGACTTTAGAAAAAGCGTTGCAAATGCTAGAAGCCATCTCGTTTCTAGCATCTTTTGAGAACCAAAGATAAGGGTTATCGCCATTTAGCGCTCCGACTGTGGAGGCTGCGTTTACAATCTCGCTGCTTTTAGACGTATGCTTTGCAACCCAACTATCGTAGCCAGCGCCATTTGACACAACGACTTGCGCAGAATACAGCTTTTGCAAATCTTTGCTAGATGGCTTAAATGCAGAGATGTCGGTATCTGGATTGCTGATTATAGATTGCACTTCAACATCGTTTCCGCCGATTTCTCTAGCCAAACTTGCCCAAGATTCAAGAGTGGAAACAACCTTAATTTGTTTAACTTCTTTTTTGGGTTGTGTTGGAGTTTTGGAAGATTGCGAGCTTGCGCCACACCCAGCTATACCAATCAACATTGATGGAACAATTATGCACGCTAAAATAGCTTTGCATATTTTCTTTGCGCGAGTTAAATGAAAAATATTTTCGCACATCTTTGCGTCCCTTCCATAAGTTGTTATTAGCATTAGCACTTGTTAAAACTCGTTGTAGCTTGCTGTAAGGCTCTTTGCAAGTCTTGTTGTAGCTTTCTTATGCAATACAAATACCATTCTATTATAATATTCAGTTATTAACAGTTGTGTCGCGCACTTCGATACCTCACGATAGCCTATCCATACGAATATCCTACGCGTACGAATTGTGTTAGAAGATTTGCAAGTTGAACATAAGAATTAACATGCGAGTTGGGAGTGAATCATGGTTGTTGTATTAGATGGAAAAGCGCTAGCTGCAAGTATTAAAAGCGACTTAAAAAATAGAGTAGAAAAGCTTAAAGAAAAAGGCATTAATCCAGGGCTCGGAACGCTTTTAGTTGGAAGCGACCCTGGCTCGCTGAAGTATGTTGCTGGAAAACACAAAGATTGCGAAGAAGTGGGGATTCGCTCAATCCGCTGCGATTTGCCAGAAGACGCTAGCGAAGACGAAATTCTTAAGGCCGTAAATCAGCTTAATAATGACCCTTCTTGCACAGGTTTTATTGTGCAATTGCCTTTGCCAAAGGGAGTTGATCCCCAAAAAATTATTGAGGCAGTAGACCCTGCAAAAGATTGCGATGGAATGCATCCATACAATTTGGGCGAGCTGGTTATGCATGTTTCGGGAGATATTGTTACGCCTTTGCCATGCACGCCGCGAGGAATTTTGGCACTTTTAGACGCTTATAACATTGATCTTGAAGGCAAAAATGTGTGCGTGCTTGGGCGAGGAATCACGGTTGGTCGAACAATCGGGCTGCTTCTTACGCGCAGGGGAGTAGACGCAACTGTAACATTGTGCCACACACGCACGCGCAATTTGCACGATATTATGATGCGATCAGACGTTATTATTGCGGCAATGGGCAGCGCTGGATTTGTAAAGCCTTGCGATGTTAACCCTGGAGCCGTGCTGGTTGATGTTGGTGTATCGCGCGTTTTTGATGAAGAAGTGGGAAGGTATCGCGTAAAAGGCGATGTTGATGTTGCTTGTAGAGAAGTCGCGGGAGCGTATTCGCCAAATCCTGGTGGAGTGGGACCAATGACTCGCGCAATGCTGTTGGCTAATGTTGTTGATATGGCTGAGCGAGCAGCGAGTGGCAAGTAAGCGGCAAGTAAGTGGCAAGTAGTAAATATCAAATACTGCGACACGCCCGAAGTAAAACGGCGATTTTGGCTATGCCTATATATAACATTGACAGAGCGCGTGCATAGTGCGCGTGCATAAATTATAATTTAATATCGAGTAATATCCACCCCAAGAAGAAACCACTAATAAGTAATGGCAGAGAATAATAACGAAGTCGCCAAGGTTGCGATTAATGATATTGGCACCGAAGAAGACTTCATCAAGGCAGTCGATTCAACCATCAAGAATTTTGACGATGGTGATTTAGTTGAAGGTACAGTCGTAAAGATTGATCACGACGAAGTATTGTTGGACATCGGCTACAAAACTGAAGGTGTAATCCCTTCCCGTGAACTTTCCATCAAGAAAGACGTTGATCCAGATGATGTTGTTGAAGTTGGCGACACCATCGAAGCCCTTGTTGTAACTAAGGAAGACAAGGAAGGACGTCTTATTCTCTCCAAGAAGCGTGCACAGTATGAGCGCGCTTGGGGTGACATTGAGAAGATCAAGGATGCAGACGGCATTGTTGAAGGTACCGTTATTGAGGCTGTTAAGGGCGGCTTGATTGTAGACATCGGTTTGCGCGGCTTCTTGCCAGCTTCCCTCGTTGAAATGCGTCGCGTTCGCGATCTTTCCCCATACATTGGCCAGAAGATTAAGGCTAAGATTCTTGAGCTCGATAAGAACCGCAACAATGTTGTGCTTTCTCGTCGTCAGTTCCTCGAGGAAACCCAGTCCGAAGTTCGCGAGACCTTCCTCTCGCAGCTTAAGAAGGGTCAGATTCGCGAAGGCGTTGTGTCTTCTATCGTAAACTTCGGCGCGTTTGTTGACCTCGGCGGTGTTGACGGTCTCATTCACGTTTCCGAGCTTTCCTGGAAGCACATCGATCACCCATCCGAGGTTGTTAAGGTTGGCGATAAGGTTACCGTTGAGGTTCTCGACGTTGATCTCGATCGCGAACGCATCTCCCTCTCCCTTAAGGCAACTCAGGAAGATCCATGGCAGCGCTTCGCTCGTACCCATGTTCCTGGACAGGTTGTTAAGGGCAAGGTCACTAAGATTGTTCAGTTCGGTGTGTTCATCTCCGTTGAAGACGGCATCGAAGGCTTGGTTCACATTTCCGAGCTTGCTAACCGTCATGTAGAGAACCCAGAAACTGTTGTTAAGGGTGGCGAAGAAGTATTCGTTAAGGTTATTGACGTAGATCTCGATCGTCGTCGTATCTCGCTCTCCTTGAAGCAGGCTAACGAGGCTGTTGATCCAAATTCTGAAGATTTCGATCCAGCTCTCTACGGCATGCCAGCTGAGTATGACGAAGAAGGAAACTACAAGTACCCAGAAGGCTTCGATCCAAACACTAACGAGTGGATTGCTGGTTACGAGCAGCAGCGCGAAGAGTGGGAAGCACAGTATGCAGCAGCTCACGAATTGTGGGAGCAGCACAAGGTGTTCGCCGCTAAGGAACTCGCAGCTGCAGCAGAATCCGCAGCCGCTGATGGTCAGAGTGAAGAAGCTGAAGAAAAGAAGCCAGCTAAGGAAGAAAAGAAGGAAGAAGTTGCTTCCAACTATTCTTCTGAGGCAGCTAACGAAGGTGCTTTAGCTGATTCCGATCAGCTCGCAGCTTTGCGCGAACAGCTTTTGAGCGAAAAGAAGTAGTTTCTACTTTCTACTAGACGCTTATTAACAATTGCCCTGGTGAGTAATCATCGGGGCAATTTTGTAATTAAATATAGGTACAATTAATTCTCTTTTAAGAATCATGATTATATGATGCTTTTAAACATTAATCATAATTATTAAAAGGATTGGTGAAGATTATGAGCACGTTTGACAACAATCAGCAAAATGCTCAGTTTCCTTCGTACGATGGGAATAGTGAGGAGAACACTGGTGCGACTTTAGAAAGCTCGCGCAATAAAATTGTTGCAGGTTTGCTAGCGATTTTCTTAGGCACATTAGGAATTCACAATTTTTATCTTGGTTTTAAGACTAAGGCGATTGCACAGCTGCTTATTTCTGTTCTTTCTTTTGGTTTCCTGTTGATTATTACGGGAATATGGGCATTGGTTGAGGGTATTTTGATTCTTTGCTCAAAGCCTGGAACTAAGTGGCATCAAGATGCTGATGGTGCTGAGTTAAAAGACTAAAAATAAATATTTAGTATTAAGATTTATAAGTAATTTTACAAATAAAAGATGCGTTTTAGAATTCAATTTCCAAAACGCATCTTTTATTTTTTATGCCTGAAACATTAGAACAAATGAATAATATAGCAAATACACTTATTCTTTAATATTTCATATTTTTTAATTTCATTAATGCTGTAGAGATAGCTATTAATAGAAGCATTAAAGCATAAGGAATAGTTGTGTTGATTCCAGTTTTTTGCATCATTCCTCTATTATTTGCTAACGCATTGCCAGATTTACTATAACGCTTATCATTATTTTCATTATCAATGCTGTAATTATCCTGTTTTGCTTTTGAAGAGTAATGATAATTCGTTCTGGAATCGTCTGTATTAGAATAATCCTTTCTGTAATTTTGAGAATATTCTTTATCTATGTTAAATGTGCTGCTATTCTGTTTATTGTTATTCTTATTTATCTCCTCTTCGGATTGTGTTGTTTCAGGATCTTTTCCTGTTTGTGTATCAGTATGTGATTGATTGTTAGGTAGAGGATCTGTTTGAGTACTAGAATTTTTAGTTTCACTTGCAACATTTAAAGTTATAGTCGTTTCAAATGATAATTCTGTGCTTGAACGATCTTGATTTTTGTTTGCAGACGCAATACGAATTTTTGCAGTAAGTTTATCTCCAACTTTTGCTGTTTTAGGCACTTCAATTTTCAAAGGAATATATGTAGTTTTATTTGCTTCGATTGTTACAGAATCGCTTGATGCAGTAAAATCACTTGTGTTTATAGACGTAACTTTAATATTTTCATATTTAGTACTCGTAGGATTTACCACAGGAAGACTTATCTTTTGGGTGGATAGATTGATTTTAGTTGTGGAACCTAAGGTTATGTTAGGACGTATACTTAACCAGTCAGCAGAAATTCTCGTATACATTATGTCATTATTATCGCCCTCATATAGGAGACCATAACCGCCTCCTGCTTTTTGGCTTAAAGCTTGAATAGTGGAGTAAGCCATTGCACCATTCTTGAATCCCTTTTCTTCTGTCCAACTTTCTCCATCATTATATGAGACACGTATCAAACCATTTGCTCTTCCAGAACCAGAAGAAGATGAATATAAGAGGATTTTAGCTGCATCAGATCCAATTGGAGCATCTGGGAATGCTCTTGTTATTTGAGCGTTATTACCTGGATCTGGCAGTGTCTCATCTTTGTATGCTTTACCATACGTTTCTCCGCCATCATTAGAAAAAGCAATGATTCTATGATTATTTGCACCGCCTTCATGTGGTCTAGAGTTTAACATAATTCTTCCATCAGAAAGCTCTACAACCTTATTTTCATCCATATGGCTTTGTTCTTTACCTAGTCCAACTGGATTTCCAGCTTTCCAAGTTACTCCATGGTCATCAGAGTATACAGATACGGCTTGCCATTTCTCATTGTTTCTTTGCACACTTCCATTGGAACTGTTTACTATTGCATATTGTTGTATTAAACGACCTTTATATTTTCCGTATTTTAGTTGAATGCCATGCCCAGAAGTAGCAAATCTAGCTCGTTCATTTTTTGGATATTTAGTTATGTCTTTAGTTATAACTTTTGGCTCACTCCAAGTTAAACCGTTATCTTTTGAGCAAGTAACAGCAGCGTCTAAAATATGTCTATCACTTTTATCTGTACTAGCTGTAGAATCCCATACGCCACCATCGTATGATTTTACGAAGAATAAGAAAATATTGCCCGTTTCTTGGTCTACAACATATGAAGGGTCAGAGAATCCATATTTATTTGAGAGTCCATCTTTATTTGAGTTTTCTTTTCCTTTTGCTACGATTTGTATTTTTTCAAAAGTTTTTCCACCGTCTTTAGATATTCTTTGAACAATAGAATTTGGATTAGGGGCATCAGCTGCACCATTTGGTCGATAATCCCAAGCTGTAAGAATCCAACCATTGTTAGCTTCAGCTATTGCAGGTATTCTATAATAAGGTTTTCCAGTTAGTCCTTCTACAGTTTGACCTATTGTTGCTAATCTAATAGGATCCCCGTCTTTTCTAGGCCTTGGAACTGGATTAATATTTGTAACTTTTTCGCCAATTAATTTTGGAGTAGATATAACTTCATTACCATTTGCATCTTTGCTAATTTTCCAATCGGTTGACGGAGTGAAACCTTTTTCTTTAATGTCAGAATTCTCTGTTATATGGAATCCTTGCGTGCATGATACAGTTTTTCCTGGTTGTAGATCTCTCCATCTACAGTTACCACTATTTCCTTCAACGGCCACAGCAGTGAGATTACTTTTAGTTGGCCAAACAGTCACATTGTGATTAGTGTTATTTGTGTAAGTCAGCTTATATCTTAGAGTATCTCCAACTCGAACATCATTTTTTAAATCATCCGTACGCGTAATCGTAAATGTTACTGGTTCAGTTTGTTCGGGGGGGGGGGGTAGTTGCTGATGCTATACCTATGCTAAGTGACACAATTGTTGCAGACGTAAGAATTGCTGAGAAAATATTTTTACAAACTTTATGCGCGGTTCCAATCATTATATTCCTTTCTTCATTGAAGGCGTATAAGTAATTACCTATAAATTACATCTTTGTCTTTATAGTTTGCGAGAACAATTACCTCGTATCTGTAGATTCTAAATCATTCATATGACATGTGACGTATGTTGAATTTTATGATAAAAAGAAGAAATTATATTGATTAAGTGAATATAAGCGAAAATATTTCGAAAATAATAATTAGTACTTATATAACGATGGTTATGTAAAATCAAATATGCATATGTCGATTAAATATGTTGTGTTGTAATACGGATAGTAGCTTGTATAAAGGATTTTTATGAAGAATATTGAAATTAAAAAATTAGATTATTTAGAAGCCAAAGATAATATGAATATAATTTTAGATTTATATCTAAAAGCATTCCCTAAAGAACTGGATCGTATAGATAATGTTCGTGAGCGCATATTAGATAGTTTGAAAGATAACAATAGTGCGCTTTTACTTGTTGCTACAATGAATAATCGTATTATCGGTGTTTTATATGGCATAGAATTATTACAAGATAATTGGTATGCGAATAAAATTAAGCCATTTTTATCAGAAAATTATGATTGGTACAATCAAAGCTTAGAGCTAAATGAGTTGTTTGTAGATCCTGAGTTTCAGCATATAGGCGTTGGCAGTGCGCTTATGAAGAAAGTCGAAAATCTTAAATTATATAAAACAATAATTTTATCTACAGAAAAAGATAATAATGCTGTTGCTTTAGATTTTTATAATAAGCTTGGATACAGTTTATTAACCGATAATTGGAAATCTTATTACGGGTCTATTTACTGCGTGCTATATAAGAAGTTTTAGTTGGGTCAATTAAAACTTACGTTATTGTGAGAAATGTATCGTTTATAATCAAAATATGACAATGATGCGTATTGCTGTAACGGGCGGAATCGCGGCTGGAAAATCTACTGTAGTAAACCATTTGCGTTCGCTTGGCGCGTTTGTTATAGATTACGATGTTTTAGCGCGTAAAGTGGTGGAGCCGGGAAGCGTAGTCTTGCGGAAAATCGTAAGCATTTTTGGGGAAGATGCTGTTAAGAATGATGGCTCTTTAAATCGCGAGTTTATTGCAAAGCATGTTTTTGGAGACTCCGACGAGAGTTGTGAAAATCGTAAGAAGCTTGAGTCGCTTATTCATCCTGCTATTTATGATTGCGCAAAGACTTTAGAAGTTGAGTATATAAGCGAATATGTTAATAAAATTTCTGAAGAAAATCGCAGTACTGAAGAAAATCACAGTGCGCTAGGCAGTATGAGTTCGATTATTGTGCACGATATTCCGCTGCTTGCACAAGTAATTGACAGCATTCCATTTAGTTTTGACTATATTATTACAGTTGAAGCGCCTAAAGATGTTCGCATTGCGCGAATGATAAGCGAGCGCAAAATGAGCCAGAATCAGGCGCAGCAGCGCATAAATAATCAAGTTGAAGAGATTGAGCGCAAAAAAATCGCGGATTTTGTGGTTGATTCTACAAAGCCTATGGAAGTTATGCTTAAAAACGTTGATTCAAAAATTAAAACGTGGATGAGTAAGGAGCATTAGATACCCAAAGGAAAAATCGCCAGCAACCGCGCGATTGTTGGGTTTTAGTAAAATAAATAAAATGCTCTTGATGCTATTAATGCTCTTGGAGAAAAATAATGTCGAATAAAATTCAGCGCACAAACAAGCCTTTTGTAGTAAAAGCGCCATACAAGCCTTCGGGCGACCAGCCGCAAGCAATCGAAGAGTTAGCAAATCGCATTGAAAACGGCGAAAACGACGTTGTTTTAATGGGCGCAACTGGCACTGGTAAAACTGCTACAACCGCTTGGCTGATTGAGCGTTTGCAGCGGCCTACACTTATTATTGAGCCGAATAAAACTTTGGCAGCTCAGCTTTGCGCGGAGTTTCGCGAGCTTATGCCAGATAATGCTGTGAGCTATTTTGTGTCTTATTACGATTACTATCAGCCGGAAGCGTACATTCCGCAAACAGATACGTATATTGAAAAAGACTCGAATATTAACGACGATGTTGAGCGTCTTCGTCACGCAGCTACAGCGAATTTGCTTACGCGCAGGGATTGTGTTGTTGTAGCTACTGTTTCTTGCATTTATGGACTCGGTACCCCAGAGGAGTATGCCGAGCGAATGCTTATGCTGAGCGTTGGCCAGCAGCTTGAGCGAGACGATTTATTACGCAAGTTTGTGAGCATGCAATACAAGCGCAATGACATTGCGTTTACGCGCGGAACTTTTAGAGTGCGCGGAGATACGGTTGAGATTATTCCAGTTTACGAAGAATTAGCTGTGCGAATTGAGTTCTTTGGCGACGAAATCGACAGAATTACAATGTTGCATCCGCTTACTGGGGAAGTGATTCGCCAGGAGAGTAGTGTTCATATTTTCCCAGCATCTCACTATATTGCAGGTCCTGAGCGCATGGAGCGTGCGTTGGAGGCGATTGAGAAAGAGCGTGATGAGAGAGTTGCGCAGCTTAAAAAGCAGAACAAATTGCTGGAAGCTCAGCGTTTGGAAATGCGAACTACGTACGATTTAGAGATGCTTCGACAAGTTGGAGTATGCCCAGGAGTGGAGAATTATTCGAGGCATTTTGACGGTCGCGCGGCAGGTACGCCTCCGCATACGCTTCTTGACTTTTTCCCAGACGACTTTTTGCTTGTTTTAGATGAGTCGCATGTAACCGTGCCACAAATCGGAGCTATGTATGAGGGAGATGCTTCGCGCAAAAGAACGCTTGTAGAGCATGGCTTTAGGCTGCCTTCGGCAATGGATAATCGCCCGTTAAAGTGGAACGAATTTTTGGAGCATGTTGGTCAAACTGTGTATCTTTCTGCAACGCCTGGAGATTACGAGTTGGGGCTTTCGGATGGCGTAGTTGAGCAGATTATTCGCCCAACTGGCTTGCTGGATCCTAAAATTGAGGTTCGACCTGTGGAAGGGCAGGTTGATGATTTGCTTGCGGAAATCAAGGCGCGTGTTGCAAAAGATGAGCGCGTGCTTGTTACTACGCTTACTAAGAAAATGGCGGAAGACTTAACTGATTACTTTTTGGAACTTGGTATTAAAGTTGAGTATTTGCATTCGGACGTTGATACTTTGCGCAGAGTGGAGCTTTTGCGCGAGCTTCGCGAAGGAAAAATTGACGTGATTGTTGGCATTAATTTGCTTCGTGAGGGCTTGGATTTGCCAGAAGTTTCGCTTGTTGCAATTTTGGATGCAGATAAGGAAGGCTTCTTAAGATCTTACCGCTCGCTTATTCAGACGATTGGTCGCGCTGCTCGTAATGTTTCGGGAACTGTGCTTATGTATGCGGATGCTGTTACGGATGCCATGAGCAAGGCAATTAGCGAGACGGAGCGCCGCCGCGAAAAGCAAATCGCGTATAACAAGGCGCATGGAATTGACCCTAAGCCTTTGCGAAAGAAGATTAGTGACGTTAACGACATGCTTGCTAAAGAGGATGTTGATACTCAAACTTTGCTAGCAGGCGGTTACAGGAATGCTAATAAGGCTGGGAACTCGCATTATGGCGTGCCAAAAGAGCCGAATCTTGGGCAGCAAAACAAAGAAAAGCGTATGGCGAATATTTCTGCATTGCCACAAAGCGATATTATGTCTTTGATTAAGAATTTGAGCGAGCAAATGCATGTTGCTGCAGAACAGTTGCAGTTTGAGCTTGCAGCGCGATTGCGTGATGAAATCCGCGATCTAAAGAAAGAATTGCGGCAAATGGATGAGGCTAGCAAGTGATGGTAATGAGTGAGCTAATAAGTGAGCTGGTAAGTGAGCATTGCTAATAAATAAGCTAATGTATGCGTCAAATATTGAGTATTCTAGTTAGATGTGGTTAGTGTGGGATTTGAATATGTTAATAAAAGATTATTTATTGTCTATGATTCACGCGATGTCTTTGCATTGATAGAGAATCGGCCATGGAATATTCTAAATTTTGTTAATGTGAAAAAATAAATTTATTTTATTTTTTTGAAAAATACTTGACAAAGGGATTTAGAGAGAGCATGCTCAGACAGACAGACAGACAGACAGACAGACAGACAGACAGACAGACAGACAGACAGACAGACAGACAGACAGACAGACAGACAGACAGCGTGATTTTGTCTTTTTTGTAACATAATTTTATATTCTAACCACTTTATACATTGTTTATTTTGTATTGAAATAGGTTAGTGGTTTTGCATATTTACATGCATTTTTAGTTTTGTATTTGCGTTATATAAATTTTTGAATTTAATAAAAAATTATTATTACTATAATCATTAATTTGGTGATTTGGTTGGGAATAAAATGAATAATAAAATAATAAAAAAAGTTATTAGTTTAGCAGTTGCTTTTGTAGCTACGATTGGACTTTTTGCTGGAGAAGTGACAGCTCAGGCTGCTGAAGATAATAATGCTAATAAGCATCCTTTACGCATATCTATGAATTATGCAGCAACATTAGGCAAAGGTCATACAACGCCTGGGGCGCTTGGATAGCTTAGCTCTGAAATGGAAAATATGTGGAAAAATCTTCCCATAACAGTTATAGATGGTCAGGGGAAAGAACTTGAAGTTGCGAAACAATTAAATAATAGTTGTGAACGTACTGTTGGTAATTTTGCAAATGGCGAAAAAGTAACTATCAAAGTTGATACTTCAAAGCTTCCTGATGGCTATAATCTTTCGTGGGAGTCTGATTATACGTATCCTAAACCAACTAGGAATTATGCTGAATTTCAAGCAGTTGTTGATAGTAGTATGCCTGTGCGTATTTCGCTAGATCAAATGAGAGTTAAATTCGACTTGAAGGGCGGAAATATTGACGGTCAATCAGATGCAATCGTCAATACGGTAAAAAAGGATAATACGGTTGATTTTCCAGCTGATCCAACAAAAGATAATTTAGTATTTGGCGGATGGTTTACCGAGTTACCTGATATTGATTCGTATAGACAAAGAAATATTGTAGGCAAACGCTACTACTGGAATAGCAAATCGCCATTTTCTGATTATAGTCGTGATTGGATGCGATGGAATGATACCAATCTAGACCCATTGTATGACGGCATATTTTTACTTCGCGCGCAGTGGAATGCTTGTGCGACTTTTAACGCCAATGGAGGAGTGTTTAATAATAAGAATGAAAACACTAAAGACGAAGTAACTATAGCTGGTAAAGAAATTACGCTTTCTCAAGCGCCTACTCGCGATGATTATCAGTTCTTAAACTGGGTAGATGCTGCTGGTAATACATACAAGCCTGGTGATACGTATACTTTGAATGCTAATACCGTGTTTACTGCCAAGTGGAAGCAGATTCGCAATACGGTTACATTCAAGAACGGCGATAAGACTCAAACGGTAAAGGTGGAAACTGGTAAGGCTATTGATACGGATGCGTTTGCTGACCAGTCCATGCCGAAGAATCCAACGAAGGATGGTTATACTTTCAAAGAGTGGAATACTAAGGAAGATGGTAAGGGTGCAGCATTTACTGGCACAACGACTGTTGATAGTGATTTGACAGTATATGCCATCTTTACGAAGAATACAGGCAGCGATGATGGTGGCGATAATGACGACAGCAATGGCGGCGGAATTGTTGAACCAGATTCAAGCGATAATCCTGAATTAAATGTTGGAGGCGGCAGCGTCAATAACAATAGAACGTTAAACGGTGCTGCGAACGGCTTGGCAGACGGTGTTGAAAATGGTGCAGCTGCCAATGTAAACGGTGTTGAAAATAGAAGTGATTCTGCTAAGTCGCGGACTGCTGGCACGCGCTTTTCTGGAGTGCTGCCAAATAGTGGTGCGGATGCCTCTGGAGTAACTCTTGCATCCTTCGCCTCTATGGTGCTTGGCTTGTTTGTGGCTGCTGGAGCTGTGCTAAATCGCAAGCGTGCTAAGTATTTGCGCTAGTTTGCGCTATTGTGTAAGTCATAAATAAATTAAGGCGGGCACTGGTTAAACGGTGCTCGCCTTATCGTTTTGTGTTCCTTATTGTTTGTGCGTATTGTCGTTTGTCTTGTTCGTGCGGTTTTTTTGAGTGTGATTTTTGCGCTTTTTGTCAGTTATAACTTATAAATTATCGATTTTGCTTTTAAGTTTCACTTGTATGCGATAATCGTTGTGTGAGTGCTGTTGATTGTAAGTCGATTGTAAGTTAATCGCGTATAAATAAGTTAGCGTGACTAATCGCAAGTTAAGAGTGATTAATCAGTGAGCGCATGTAGTCATGTTTAATCGTAGTAAATAAATAAGTGTGAGTTTTGCCTATAGGTCACAATTTGCTGGTACACTATTACTCGGAAAGTGGGTATTTTCCCATTTAAAAATAAACAAAGGAAACAGGCAGGCATTATGAGAAAAGCCAAAATTGTTGATACTATTGGACCAGCTACCGAATCGTTAGAGGGCATTACCAAGCTTGTTGAAGCTGGCATGGATGTTGCTCGCTTAAACCGTTCGCATGGCACTCCTGAAGATCATTTGCGCGTTTACAACAATGTGCGCGAAGCTTCAAAGACCACTGGTCGTAATGTTGCTGCTCTTGTTGATTTGCAAGGTCCAAAGATTCGTTGCGGCTGGTTCAAGAAGAACGCTGAAGGCGAAGACAAGGTTTATTTGGAAGAGGGCCAAGAGTTCGTTATTACAACAGACGATATTGAGGGTGATGAGCATCGCACTTCCACAACCTTCAAGGGTTTGCCAGGAGATTGCCACGCAGGAGATCCAATTTTGATTGATGATGGCAAGGTTCGTCTTGAGGTTACCAAGGTAGAAGGCAACGACGTACACACTAAGGTTGTTGTTGCTGGCCCAGTTTCTAGCCACAAGGGCATTAACCTTCCAGGCGTTGCCGTTTCTCTTCCAGCATTGACCGAAAAGGATGAGTCTGATCTTCGTTGGGCTATTCGCACGGGTGCAGACATTATTGCTATGTCGTTCGTGCGTTTTGCTACCGATATTGATCGTGCTCACGAAATCATGGACGAAGAAGGCCGCCGCATTCCAATCGTTGCAAAGATTGAGAAGCCACAGGCTGTTGCAAACTTGGAAGAGATTGTTAAGACCTTCGATGGCATTATGGTTGCTCGTGGAGATATGGCAGTGGAGATGCCACTTGAGCAGGTTCCACTCGTTACCAAGCGCTGCATTGAGCTTTCTCGCCAATACGCAAAGCCAGTAATCGTTGCTACCGAAGTTCTTGGATCTATGGTTAACTCTCCAGTTCCAACTCGCGCAGAGGCTTCTGATTGCGCTAACGCTGTTCTTGACGGCGCCGATGCAACTATGACCTCTAACGAGACTGCAGTCGGCAAGTATCCAGCAGTTACCGTTCAGACCATGTCTCGTATTTCTCAATACGCTACTGAAAACGGTTACGATCGCATTCCATCTGTGGAGCTTGACATGTCTAGCACGGGTGCAGTTTCTTCTGCAGCTGTTGACTTGGCAGACAAGCTCAACGCTAAGGCGATTGTTGCTTACACGCAAACTGGTCGTACCGTTCATCGCATTTCTCGCGAGCGTCCAGCTGCTCCAATCTATGGCTTGACCAACAATGAGCACACTTATCACTGGTTGGCTTTGAGCTGGGGCACTGAAGGCTTCTTGATTAGCGAGGACTACCACGATATGAACCGTCACGATCTTATGATCTTCACCGACAAGGTTCTTCGTGAAGCTGGCAAGGTTGAAGACGGCGACAAGATTGTTGTTTTGAGCACTGCTCAGGGTGAGCGCCAGGCTGGTCGTACCGACTCTATTTACGTTCACACCGTTGGTGCTTGCGATTAATCGCTAGTTGATTGCTAGTTGATTGCTAGTTAATCGTTAGTTTTCTAAACGCGCATCCTTTCTGGGTGCGCGTTTTTTATAATCGTGTTATAGGCCAAAATCGCGTGAGAGAGAAGATAACAAAAACGCCGCTTAGAATGTAAGCGGCGTTGTGCACGTGCCCCCGGTGAGACTCGAACTCACACTGCACAGATTTTGAGGCTGTTTCCTCTACCAATTGGGATACAGGGGCATCTTAAATTATCCGCGTTTTAACGCGACTTGACGACTATACCACATTTTGTAGAGTAATCAAATATACCGCGTGTTGCGCGTAAAAAAGCGAGTTGCAAACGTGCGGAAGAATCGCAAGCAACCGCTCGCTAAAAACCCAAAGTAAAATGCAATAAATCAAAACGGAATCAAAACAGAATACAAACCCCACAAAACAGAAATATTAATTTGCAAATTATTTAAGATTGGGTGTGTTGGTGTAAGAATTTTGGTATAATTGCAACTTGCGCCTCTGTAGCTCAATGGATAGAGCAACGGCCTTCTAATCCGTTGGTTGCGCGTTCGAATCGCGTCGGGGGCACTTTGCTTTGCTCTTATGTTTGTGTTGAAAAATCTTTCGGCACGTATTATGCAAAATAAGGAGCGCGTGTGGAAAATCATAATGTAGCCGCAGCAATAATTCTGGCAGCAGGTGATGGGACGCGCATGCGTTCAACAACGCCGAAAGTGTTGCACAAGTTTGCGGGAAAAACGTTCTTAAATCGCGTAATGGACGCAATGGCAGGCGTAAACCCTAAGGAACTTGCTGTTGTAGTGCACGCTCAAGCGCAACGAGTTTCGGCCGCTGCACAAAGCTACAACAACGCTGTGCGGATTGTAAATCAAGACGATAAGCCTGGAACTGGCAGGGCTGTGCAGTGCGCAATGCAAGATCTTAACGAATCTTCAAAGCAGCAATATGGCAGTGCACTTAAAGGTTCTGTGGTAATTGCGGCAAGTGATATGCCACTTTTAGATACGCAAACATTGCAATCGTTAATCGATTTTCACAATAATCAAGGAAACGCGGCAACTGTTTTAACTGCTGTTTTAGACGATGCCACTGGCTACGGGCGAATTGTGCGCGGCGAAAATGGCGATGTTCTGCGAATTGTTGAGCACAAAGACGCTAATGCAGAAGAGCTTGCGATTAAGGAAGTTAACACATCTGTGTATGTGTTCGACGCTGCAGTGCTTAGCGATGCTATAGAAAACCTTGATTCAAAGAACGCTCAAGGCGAGTTCTACTTAACAGATGCGCTAGAGCACGCTCGCGCAATGGGGCGTGTTGGAGCAATGGCGGCCGCAGATTCGTTGATTGTAGAAGGCGTAAATACGCGCGTTCAGTTATCTGCGCTTGCAAAAGCATATAACAAGCGCGTTTGCGAAAAGTGGATGCTTGAAGGCGTGACTATTTTAGATCCAGATACTACGTGGATTGAAGACGATGTTGTTTTGCAAGAAGATGTTACGGTTCTTCCAGGCTGCTTCTTGCAAGGGCATACAACTGTTAAAAGCGGCGCTGTTGTAGGGCCGTACACTACGCTTATTGATGCGCAAGTAGATGAAGACGCGGTTGTGGAGCGCTCGCGTGTGCAAGAATCGCATATTTGCCGCGCTGCAAATATTGGTCCGTGGACGTATTTGCGACCAGGAAATGTGCTTGGCGAGGAGAGCAAAGCGGGCGCGTTTGTGGAAATGAAGAAAGCGCATATTGGAAACGGCACTAAGGTTCCGCACTTGAGCTATATGGGCGACGCTGATTTGGGTGAGCACACGAACATCGGCGGTGGAACTATTACAGCAAACTACGACGGCGTGCATAAGAATCACACGACTATTGGCTCTAACGCGCATGTTGGTGCAGGAAACCTGTTTGTAGCTCCCGTTACTGTTGGAGATGGAGTTACAACGGGTGCAGGCTCTGTTGTGCGTCACGATGTTCCAGCGGATTCCATGGTGTATTCGGAAAATACTCAGCATGTTGTAGAAGGCTGGAAGCCAGCTTGGGAGCGATAGTTCGCTGGTTTGATAGTTCGATAGTTCGCTAGTTTGATAGTTCGATAGTTAAGGAGAAACAATGGCAGCTTTAGAAAGCTCTGTTAACGCGATTAGGATTGCTGCGGCTGCAGCCGATAGGTTAAAAGCCACTAATTGCCAAGCTTTTGACGTTAGCAATCTGCTTGGAATTACAGACGCAATGCTGGTTGTTTCTGCATCTAACGAGCGTCAAGTCTTAGCTGTTAGCGAAGAAATCGAAAAAGACTTGTACTTAAAAGACAATAAGCGTAAAGCTTTATCTCGAGAAGGCTTAGAACTAGCACAGTGGATTTTGCTTGATTTTGGCGACTTTGTGGTTCATATTATGCACGAGGAAGCACGCGAGTTTTATCGCCTTGAGCGCTTGTGGAATGATTGCCCTGCAATTGATTTGCAACTTCCAGAGCATGATGATGATGTGCGTGGCGATGACGATGATGCACAAAATGGCGATTAAGAGTTTGAAAGGTAGCGCAAGATAATGGTGGATTTTGTTGAAAGCGCAACGCAAATTGCGCATAATGCAAATAAAAACAGCGCTCACGAAGGTATTGCGCGTTCTGTGATGCTTGTTCGCCACGGTCAGACACCTTATAATGCACAATTTAGACTTCAAGGCATGATTGATATTGCTTTAGATGAGTCTGGAATAGACCAGGTGACTCGCTCTGGTAAGGCTTTGCGAGTGCTTTTTGGAGCTTCCGACTTAGAAGACCCAAAGAATCCAAATAGCCAGGAGCACGTGCGCATTACGCCAGAAGAAGCCGATGCAAGTTTTGTTGCCATTGTTTCGCCGCTTATTCGCGCACAGCAAACGGCTCATGCTTTTGCAGATAAGATTGGTCTTAATGTTCACGTTGAAGATGGCGTGCGCGAGCGCTTTTTTGGCGAGTGGGAAGGCCTTAATCGCCAGCAAATTAGCGAAAAATGGCCTGAAGATTTTAATGCTTGGGTAAAAGGCGAAGGTGGAGAGCTTAATCACGGTGCAGAAACTAAGCAAGAAGTTGGCGAGCGCGCTGCGAAAGCTGTAGAAGATTGGGCGCGCAAAACTGGCTCAGACCGCGATTTACTAGTGTTTTCGCACGGATCTTGCCTTTCTCAAACTGTTCATAAGCTTCTTGGATTAGACAAGGTAGATCCTTCTTATAAGACGATTGGCGGAATGGGAAACGGCCGTTGGGCGCGTTTAATTCCAAGCCTTAATGCGGATGGCTCAATTCATTGGCGTTTGGATGCTTACGATCAAGGTCCTGCAGCAGACCCTACAAGCCAGCGTCTTATTCGCATTTGGGGTGCAGCTTAAGCGGCATAATTTCTCCTTTTTGCCGCTTGTATTCCTAAAACTACCGTTTAGTGGTTTTGTAAAGACAGATTATTTACAGTGCCGTATAGTCAAAATTACAAAACAGAAAGCTGGCAAAAGCTAAGAAAAGTTAGCAAAAGCTAGTAAACGCTAACGGTAGTATACGAAAGGGGGCCTGATGAAAGTAACGATTGCTATTGTGCCGCCAGAAGAAGAGCAGTGCGTTCAATTGTCAGTTCACAATATTGACGATAACCTTAAACGCATTATAGCCAATTTGCAAAGCATTGATTCTAAAGATGCAAAATCAAGCAATGCTGAAAATAATACTGATATTGCCGAAAATAATACTGCGAATGCGGCAAATAGCAATAATAATTCATTCATATATGGTTATATTAATGATTCGATTATTGTTATGCACGAGCCAGATGTGATTATGATTTGCGTAGAAAATTCGCGCGTAATCATTCACAGTGATAAAGGCGAGTGCGTGTCTTACAAGCGTCTAATGGATTTTGATAATCCGCAATTCGCGTCGTTTGTGCGCATATCTAAATCCGCAATCGTGAACTTAAATCGCATTGTTCGAGTTGATCCAGGATTCGGCGGAAGTATGAGCGTAAAAATGGACGACGGAAGCGTTGAGTGGATTAGTCGCAGATGCTTGAGCTCGTTCAAAAAGCGCTTGGGAATGTAGTTTTAAGCGTATTTTTAATACTAATTTTTAATAGTAATTTTTTAATACTTAAAAAGGAAACGATTATTATGGAAAAGCAAGTTACAACTTTTGGTAAAACAATGGTAAAAAACATTGTTAGAGGCATTGGCATAGGGTGCACTATTTTTACAGTAATGTCTTTTGTTTCAAGCCTGTTAGCACATAGCGCGGTTGGAAACAGAATTGCATCTTATGCTGTAGCCGCGTTTGTTATAGGCATAGGATATGGAGTGTTCGCTATTTTTTGGTCGAATGAACGCATGTCAAATCTTGCAAAGTTCGTTTTTGCGCTAGTTCCTCCAATTGCTATTCAATTTATTGTGTCTGTGATTGTTGGATGGATTTCATTTAAAGATGATCCAGCGGTGATTTGCGGATGGATTGCGTTCACTGTTATTTTACCGATTCCTATTGCTGCAATAATTTATTACTTCGAGAAGAAGAAAGCGAAAGAAATGAACGCTAGATTGCGCGAATTGCGTAAAGAAAGCAAGTAAATTAGTGACAATTAAATAATTTAAGTAAAAATTTAAGTAAATAAAATAATCAAATAAAAATTGAGTGGTGTTCATCTTCGCCTTTGAAGAAGAACGCCACTCGCTATTCTAAAACGCGTCATAGAATGGTCATAATTTATTCGGCGTTTTGCTAGATTTTTGCTAAAAATTAGTATTTTGACTAATCTTTAGCAATTGTCTTTCCAGCATTAGCTCCAGAAGTCAAATCCTGAATCTCATTAATCTCCATAACAGGAACAGCAGCAGGCTTCTTTGTGCCCTTTTCTTCTGCAACGCGAACCTGCTCGTTGTAAATCGCGTCATCCGTGTGAAGTGTAACAGTTCCGCGGAAGCGATAGCCCTTCTTTTCTGCCAAATTTGCAACTGCAACAACAAGCTGGCTGCCGTCTTGCAAGTTCTTAAAATGCTGACCTGCAGTGCGCTCGTGGTAAGCAAGGTGATTATTGTCTAGAACAAACATCGACATCTTTGGGCCAAGATCAAGCTCGCCATCTTTGCTAATCGTTGCAATCCAAGCCAAATTGTTCTCAATAAAAGTCTTCATATCTTCACTAAGAGTTGCCATGTTGAGTCCTTTCTTCAACTGATTATTGTGCAATCGCGCAATCATATGATTATGATTCAATCACTTTTAAGATTACGCGCAATCGTGCATATAAAGGCTTAAAAATCGATGCATTTTTGTAAAAATGCGTAAACTTGTGACATAAATCACTAATTGCATAATGCTAAGAGTTCCGCTTTGTGTTGCTCAACACAGGGATAATAGTAGTTGCGTTATATTTGTAGTGCGCGTAATACATTTGTTACGTTTTTACAGCTAAAAACGTAACAAATGTCTCATCAATGATGCAAATGTAACGGATTTAAGCCAAAAAACGTAACATTTGTCTCACCAGCGAGACAAATCTAACGAATACGTAGTGCGATTGTACCGAATTTTGGTGTTTTTTGATACAAACGCACTACCTAAATCATGAATCGTAAATATTAAGGCAATAGCGTGCTATCAAGTGCTGATTTCGCAATAAAGTAGTAAATTTTCCGAAGGAACGCCAATGGGTTGTACTTTTCTTGTTTTTGTGGCTATTCTATAAAGTTTATAAGGCAATTTAGCTAACTTAAAGAAAAATTTAATGCTATAGCCTTGTTGTTTGCAATAATGAGGGGAGTGACATGAGTGAAATAAATAGCGCTGTTCAACCAAGGCAGAATAATCGAATTACCGTAAACATTGCGCGAATCATGTTGCTCTTATGCGCCGCAATTTGGGGCGGAAGTTACGTATCGTCTAAATACGCTCTAGAGGTATTCACGCCGCAATGGCTTATGGGGGTTCGCATGCTTGGAGCGTGCATAATAATGGGCGTGGTTTTCTTTAAGACGATTCGCAAAAATTTTACTAAAAAGCTAATAATTCCTTCGCTTTTAACGGGCGTTACATACTACGCGTCTTTAGTTACGCAAACAGAAGGATTAAGGTGGATTGATCCAGGCAGAAGCGCTTTTCTTACAGCTGCATATTGCGTTATAGCGCCATTTTCCGCGTGGATGATTATTAAAAAGAAGCCAACGCTTTTAGGAATTATTGCTGCTTTAACATGCGTTGTGGGCGTTGGATTCGTTGCGCTAAAGCCAGGCTTGCTTGTTCTTACGCTTTCTCACGGAGATGTTTTAACTCTTATTTGCGCGGCTGTTTTTGCGTTTAACTTAACATACTTAGCGTATTACTCTAGGCAGTACAATCCCGTTGCTTTAACATTCGGCCAGTTTAGTGTTTCTGGAGTTCTATTTTTGTGCGGAGCTGCAATAAGCGAGCCTTTGCCTAACTTTAATGCCGAAGATAATTGGATTACATTTACAAACATGTTCTATCTTATAGTGATAGTAACTGTTGTTGCTCAAGTTATTCAAAACTACACGCTGATTTATCTTTCTACAGCTAACGCTTCTGTGATTATGTGCACAGAATGCTTGTTTACATTGCTATTTTCTAGCATTCTTTACAATGAGCGAGTAACAAGCATGGCTTTTGTTGGATTTGCGTTGATTTTTGCTGCGATTCTTCTTGCAAGTTTGGCAGAGCATATTGAGCTTATAAAAGCAAGAAAAAAGCAGAGCGCTTATAAATCTAAAGCAAAAGTGGCATCTGCGCCAGCATCTACAATCTAAGTAGTAGTCAATTTGAATACTAATTAGCGAATATTTTTGGTGATTACTAATTGGTGTATATTGCTCAGCGAATAGTGGTAGATAACGATTTTTAAGGTGTGCTTGTGAAGAACTTCTTTAAGGGAATATCATTTACGCAAGTTCTAGCTGGCTCTCTTGCAGCTGTGACGGCGTTTTTGCTTTCGTCAAAAATTGGTATTGCGGGGTCTGTTATTGGCGTTGCAATAGGTTCGATTGTCTCTGCTGTAGCATCGCAACTTTATCAAAATGTTATTCACGCGTCTTCTAAAAAGATACAGTCTTCTTCTGCGCTAAAGTCAGGTTCAAGCCGCTATGAAGAAGATGACACTAAAGTGGTAAATAATGCGCGTTTTATTGCATTAGAGGATGATATGCCTAAAGAATACGAAGTTTACAATAATATGATTGATTCGAGCAAAGAAAAACAAGCTAGAAGAGTTGTTGCAATGGCTTCTAATACAAATGTTGCAAATGTTGCTGGCGATTCTTTACGTGATGTTGATTCTTTAAGTTCGCAAAACGCAAAATCGGGGGAATCGCAAGCACTTAATGCCGAAAGCACGAGTGTTATGGAATTATCTTCCTTAAGAAAACTAAAAGAAGAAGATAATGAGCTTTCGGAAGGAGACGAAGACTCGATTCTTACTCTTAACGACGCTAAACGCGAATTAGGTGGCGGTAGTTATTACGCAAATAGTGAAGCGAAGTATAAGAAGCTTACGATTGTTATTGCTATTTTGAGCGCGCTCGCGGCTGTTCTTCTTACTGCTGGCGTTGTGCTTCTGTTTACTCAAGGAAAGGGCACAGATAATTTAGTGCCTTCTGGCCAAAATACAGAACAGAATAATGGCCAGAATCAAAATAATCCAATGCGACAAAACGGCCAGAATAATGGCGTTCAAAATCAAGATAAGAACTCGCAAGACGCGCAAAAAGACTCTCAAGACGCGCAAGATAGTAAAGACAGCAAAGAAGGCGAAGACGGCAAAGAAGGAAAAGAAGGAAAAGATTCTTCGAGCAAGAATTCTAGCGAAAAGCAAGATAAAAAGACTCACGAAGGGTCTTCCTCCTCTTCTTCTTTAGATTCAAATGAGTCTAATGCAGGTTCTGGCGAGCAAAGCTCTGGAGATTCTGGTGTTTCTGGAGCGGATTCTGGTGCGCGCGGGTCTAAAGGCGATTCTTCGGTTTCTGGCGACTCTTCGTCTTCGTCGTCGCTTTCATCTAACGGAGCGAGTGGCGGATCTGCTGCACAACAAGGCGAATCTGGCTCGCAGCAATCAGGTGGCGGCGAATAGTCGACGAATAGTCGGCGAATAGAAATAGCTGCCAAAAACGCCGTATACGACACGCCGAGTTTGGTTGGCAGCAAAATCTGTTGTATTCTATCAAAGGTTCGTTTGAGCTGTACAACTAAAACGGGGCTATGGCGCAGCTGGTAGCGCATCTCCATGGCATGGAGGGGGTCGGGGGTTCGAATCCCCCTAGCTCCACAATTTGAAACGTCACTTCTAATCGGAGTGGCGTTTTTGTTATATTTCGATACGTATCTTATATACTTGTAAGTCCTAGTGCATGTAACGTATTTTGCACAAGCATTCTAAACTTAAAACTTAACTTAAAACTTATAGGAGATAATTCAGCATGTTAAAGCGCGCGTGGAAAGTGGCATGCAAAATAGCCAATAATGAGCGTACGTCTGGGTTGATTATGCTCGGATTTGCTTTAGCTGGATTAATGCTTGCAAATTTGCCATTTGCGTCGCCTATTTTTGAAGCTGTTTCTCACACGCAAATCGGAATTCCATACACCAACATTCACATGTCGATTAGCCACTGGGTTCAAGACGGCGTGCTAACTATTTTCTTCCTTACAGTTGGTTTAGACTTAAAACACGAGCTTATTGCAGGATCCCTTAGAGACCCGCGCGCTGCAGCAATGCCAATGATTTGCGCTGTTGGCGGCATGATTGTTCCGCCGATTCTTTTTGTTGGAACTGTTACAATATTCTCGGAGTTGCACGCTGGTCAAGAGATTATGCGACTTACTTCTGGAGCGCTTCCATCTTTAGAAATGGTTCGCGACGGTTGGGCTATTCCTACGGCAACAGATATAGCATTCTCGCTGGCTGTTCTTGCGCTTTTTGCTAAAACGCTTCCTAAAGCATTGCGCGCATTTTTAATGACTCTGGCTACAGTCGACGACCTTCTTGGAATTGCGTTAATCGCAGTGTTCTTCTCTTCGCTTAACGCATGGTATTGGTTTGTAGGCGTTGTTTTATGCGGATTAGTGTGGACTATGCTTGTGCGATTAAAGCGCGTTCCATGGCCTGTTGTGGCTCTTGTTGGCTTGCTTGCGTGGGTTATGATGTATCAAGCTGGCGTTCACCCAACTCTTGCAGGCGTAATGGTTGGTTTGCTAACTCCTGCGCATCTTGTTCACGGCGAAAAGTCGCTTAGGGCCGAAAGGTATCGCCAGAAAATTCAGCCTTTGTCTTCTTTGTTTGCGCTGCCAGTTTTTGCGCTTTTTGCAACTGGAGTTCATTTTGAAACATTGACTTGGCAGCTGTTTTTGTCTCCAATACTAATTGCGATTACGATTGCGCTAGTTGTTGGAAAGCCTCTTGGAATTATGATTACAGCTTGGCTTGCTAAGAAAGTTATTGGCTTGCGCGTTCCAGACGATTTGCGCGTTCGCGACCTTTTGCCTACAGCATGCGCGTGCGGAATTGGCTTTACTGTGTCTTTGTTAATCGCTTCGCTTGCGTACAGCGATGCGGATCTTTCGGGCGAAGCGCGATTCGGCGTACTAGTGGCGTCTATTATTGCGGCTGCTGTTTCTGGATTCTTGCTTGCAAAGCAATCGAATCATATGGAAGAAGAATTAGACGATATTGAAGAGTGATTTAGAGTGATTTAGAGTGATTTAGAGTGATTTAGAGTGATTTAGAGTGATTTAGTCTGTTTTTAATTGCGATTAGAAGGTTTTAGAGGTGACTTATGGTTTCTAATAATAATTTAGGTAATTTAGATAATTCTGGTAAATCTGATAATCCAGATAATTCTTGCGACTCGCGCTCGCAAAGCGAACAGAACTCACCTTGGAAAGACACTTATTACAGCGGTGCCGTAATGATGCGTGGGCCAATGATTCCTAAGGAAAGCACAACGGAAACACTGTTGCAACACGATTTGCCTAATAGCGATTTGCATAATAATTACGCGTGGCAAGGCCTTGACCCTTGGCGAGTTCTTAGAATACAAGCCGAATTTATTGATGGCTTCGACGCTTTAGCAAAACTTGGATTAGCTGTTAGCGTGTTTGGTTCTGCTCGAATAAAGCCAGACGAGCCAGAATACAATAGCGCTCGCATAATGGGCAAAGAGCTTGTAAAACGCGGTTTTGCGGTGATTACGGGCGGAGGGCCTGGAATTATGGAAGCGGCAAATCGCGGAGCAGCAGAAGCTGGTGGAACAAGCGTGGGGCTAGGAATCGAATTGCCTCACGAGCAGGGCTTAAACAAATGGGTAAATCTTGGAATGCAATTCCGTTACTTTTTTGTTCGCAAAACAATGTTCCTAAAGTATTCTTCGGGAATTATTGTGTGCCCAGGCGGTTTTGGCACAATGGACGAGCTTTTTGAGTCGCTTACGCTTGTTCAAACGCATAAGGTTTCTAAAATTCCTGTTGTGCTTTTTGGCAGCGAATATTGGAAAGGCCTTATGAATTGGATTGAAACTACAGTTAAAGAAAGAGGACTTATATCGTCTTTTGACCCTAGTTTGCTTGCGATTACAGACGACCCTCTAGAAGCTGTGCGAATTGCTAGCGGAGACAAGTTTATTAACTAGTTTTTGCTGCTAGCGTCTTGGATAGTTTTTGCTAGTTTTTGCTAATTTTCCTTCATTTTGCGCTCGTTTATAAGCGTTGTAAGTTGCCAAATTTCTTCTCCAACGTCGATTCCGCGTGGGCATTGCCTGGAGCATGCTCGCACGGATTGGCACGCGCTTATGCCGTCGCTAGAATCCGCCAAGTCTAATCTTCGATTAGTGGCGTTATCTCTGGAATCATTAATAAATCGCGCAGCATTTATAAGCGCTGCAGGTCCAATAAATGCTTCTCCGCCTGCATAAACTGGGCAAATTCCTTCGCACACGCCGCACATTATGCAATTGCTTAAAAGCTCAAACTTTGCAAGCTGCTCTGGGTGTTGCAAAAACTCAATAATCGCAAGCTTTCCGCTGCTGTTTCTTGTTTGAACATTTTGCGCTTGCAAATATGGCTCAAGTCTTTTAAGTTGTGCAATCATTGGAGAAAGGTCACAAATAAGGTCTCTTTGAACAGCAAAGCCAGAAAGTGGCGCAACCTCAATAATGCCAAAGCTTCCATTTTGGATTAGTGAAGATATTTCTTTAGATTGTGACTGAAGATTGTGATTTTCGGCGACTGATGTTGTAGCTGCAGTTGATGTTGTGGTTAGTGTTTCGGAAGCTTGCGACTTTACGCTACCAGTTTTTCTAAAACCGCTTGATCGAACGCCTTGATTTTGCGGGTTTTGCGTATTTTGCCTAGCATTTTGAGCGATTGTGGCTGTGCAAAGTAAAGTGGGCATGCCGTTTACGTTTGCAGCATCCGATCCGCAAACGCCGTGACCGCAAGAGTATCTAAATGCTAAAGTGGGGTCTAGTGTGCGCTTAATTTTAAGCAAGCAGTCTAAAATCGTGTCGTTTTTGCGCGCGCGAATCGTATAATCTTGAATCCAATGTTTTCCGCTTAATGGTTTAGCTTGCAGGTCGCCAGAATTTTGAGCCTGGAATGGGCTGCTTTTACGCTTTTTTGCAAAAGGACTTTCTCTGTGCCTTCTAACTAAACCAGGGGAGTTAGTGGAGGAGATTTGTGTTAAGTTAGTGGTTGGGCCAGTGCTTGAATCGCCAGCAACCGCTGAGTCGCCAGCAACCGATGAATCGCAAGAACCGTCATTTGGAGTAAAACGAGATACGCGAAAAGTCACAAAAGCTTCATCGCTTGTAGTGCAATCTTGATTAATGGAATGCGCAAAGTTGCGTCTAAAATCGTCAACCATTTGCGCATACCTCCAATTCGTATAATTCTAGTTTGCCATAATACTTGCACAGAAATACTTGCACAGAAATACTTGAGCGAAAATGCAGAAGTAGAAATACTTGCACAAAATCACAAAAGTAACAAAAATGTTGGCTGCGCCTAACGTTAGGCTTAAATTATGACAGATGCTTTGTTTTTGCTGGATACAAATAAAGACGATGCGCCCGTTCTTGCAAATGGGATTGAAGAGGGATGGACTCTTAGCTTGCCTCAACACGTTAAAAGGCACGCAATAAGCGCAATGCGACTTTCGGATGGAGATTCGCTAGACCTTTCGGACGGCAAAGGAGTGCGAATTCACGCAACGATTACAGACAGCGAAAACGGCTTAGTTAAAGTAGATTCGTTTATAAAAGAGCCAGCGCCAACAACCAGATTAGCGTTGATTCAGGCGCTTGCAAAAACGGGTCACGACGAGCAAGCAATAGATATGGCTACGCAAATCGGAGTAGACGAAGTAATTCCTTGGTGCGCAAATAGGTCAATCTCAAAATGGAAGCCAGGGCGCACGGATAAGCGATGGAATCAGGTGCTTGAGGCTGCAACGGAGCAATCGCGAAGAGCGTGGATGCCGCAGCTTTTAGAGCCAGTTACAAGTAAGCAGATTCTAGCAATTTGTAGGCGTGCATGCGTTTATGGAAGTCTTGTAGTTGTTTTGCATCAAGATGCAACGGATTCTTTTAGTCAAATCGAAAACTACGTAAACGACTTAACAGAAAAATGCTTAAAAGATGGCAAAACGCGCACTGTTTACGTAATTGTAGGGCCAGAAGGTGGAATTAGCGAAGAAGAAGTGCAAAGTTTTATAGACGCTGGAGCTAAAAGTTGCGTTTTGGGAAGCAATATTTTACGAGCGTCTACAGCAGGGCCAGTATGCTTATCGTTGCTTTCTAGAGCGCTTGGCAGGTACGAATAGTAAGCAATTTTGCAATTAATTCTTGCAAGCTTTGTGCGTGTTTTGTGTAAAATGGTAAATGGTATTTTGCAATAAGAATTGTAATAAGAATTGCAGTAAGAATTATTGAAAAGTGGGCAAAATAATGGATAAAGCATGCAATACATACATAACTGACAAAGATTGCATTTTTTGCAAGATAATTGATGGGCAAATCCCAAGCAGCAAAGTGTATGAAGACGATGCAGTAGTGGCTTTTAACGATATTAATCCGCAAGCCAAGGTGCATGTTTTGATTGTTCCGCGCAATCACTACAAGAATGTTGTTGAGCTTGCGCAAAATGATTGTGATGTTTTGGCTCATATTGCATGCGTTGCGCAAAAAATTGCAAACGACTTTTATAATGGCGATTATCGCCTTGTTTTCAACACTGGTTTGGGAGCTGGTCAAACCGTGTTCCATGTTCATGCTCATGTTTTAACAGGCGAAAAACTTGAAGAAGGTAGTTTATAAATCGTGGCAAATAGTACAACGCGTATTGTTCAAATTCCAAGCGAATTAAGCCCAGTTGCTGTTTTGGGAGCAGCAGATTCAAACTTAAGAGAGTTGGAGAAGGCTTTTCCAAGCGTAGATATTTCCGTTCACGCGGATTGTGTGAAAATAGTATCTAGAAGCGCAAGAAGTGAGGAAGACGCTTGCAAAGCTGAACACGCGTTGCGCAAAATAGTTGATTGCGCTTACGAAGCTCCTGTTGATTCTTATGCTGTAAAACGCATGTTAGAAAGAGATGTGCTTAAAGGTAGCGAGCATAATGTGCGAATCGATAGGATTGGGCACAATGGTGGAGTTTTAGGCGGAGCGTTTAGCGGATTAAAGTCTTTTGATGCTGGTGCTGGCTTTGGTTCTGGCTCTGGTTCAATCGAAAGCGATTTTGCGCGAAATTCTGCCGATTTAATGCCATCTAGTGAAGATGCTAAAAGGCGAGCAATGAGCCGCAAAGCGCGAATGGCTAAAGGCGTTATAACGTTTGCAGGCGGAAATCCTGTTCGCGCAAAAACAGCGGGTCAAACGGCTTATGTGCAAGCAATGGAATCAAATACTGTAACGTTTGGAATTGGGCCTGCTGGTACTGGAAAAACGTATTTGGCGGTTGCTAAGGCGGTTAGAGCTTTAGAAGATGGGCGAGTGCGAAGAATAGTGTTGACGCGCCCTGCTGTAGAAGCTGGGGAAAATCTTGGATTCTTGCCTGGAACACTAAACGACAAAGTGGACCCATATTTAAGGCCGCTTTACGACGCGCTTTCCGACATGTTGGGCGCGCCGCAACTTAAGAGGTATATGGACGAAAACGTTGTGGAAGTGGCTCCGCTTGCATACATGAGAGGTCGCACGCTTAATGACGCTTTTGTTATTTTAGACGAAGCGCAAAATGCTACTGTTCAGCAGCTTAAGATGTTTTTGACGCGTCTTGGATTTAACACAACAATGGTGATTACTGGAGATAGAACGCAAGTTGATTTAGCGGTTCCAAAATCTGGATTAGCTTCGATTGAGAACGTGCTAAAAGACGTTAAAAGTATTGCGTTTGTTCACTTAAATGCGCAAGACGTTGTTAGGGCCGAGCTTGTTGGGCGAATCGTAGAAGCGTACGAAGCGTGGGAAAAGCGCGAGGCTGATTTTAGGCGCGAGAAGAATGGTGCAAAGCGCGAGGCTGGGGATGCGCGTGGAAAGTCGCAAGAAACCGTGCAGTCGCAAGAAACCGCAGAATCGCAAAATCGCAAAATCTTGAATCGCAAAATCTTGAGAGGAATATCAAGTAATCATGAGTGTTGAAGTGATGAACGAAACCGTTTGGCAAATCGACCCAAAAATATTCTCCGACCTTGGAATGTGGGTTTTGCAACAAATGCGAGTAAGCGTTCAATCCGATTTGTCGATTACTTTTGTAGACCCAGAGCCAATTGCTAGTCTTCACGAAAAGTGGATGAACTTAGAAGGACCTACAGACGTTATGAGCTTTCCAATGGACGAGCTGACTCCTGGAAGCGACGACAAAGTTAGCGAAGGAATGCTTGGAGACCTTGTGATTTGCCCGTGGGTGGCGGCGCAACAGGCAGCTGCGGCAGGGCATAGCACAATGGAAGAGATGCTATTGCTTACGATTCACGGAATGTTGCATTTGCTTGGCTACGATCACACTACGCCTCAAGAAGAAAAGCAAATGTTTGGCTTGCAAAGACAGCTTTTGCTAACGTTCTTTGCGGCTAGATCTGGTGAGCTTTACGACGCCACTTTGCCAGCAGGTGCCGTAAATGAGCTGGAAGAATACGAGAAAAATCATGCTAAATAACATTACAATTCCGCCGATTCCCGATTTGCCTGCGCATATGTGGGCTTGCTTGGGTGTGATTGCAATAGTCGCAGTTTTGCTTGTGTGGCTTTCGCTTGCAATGGCGGCGGCGGAAGGGGCTGTGCCAAGAGTTACAAGGTCTAGTCTTAATAATCTTATGATTGAAGAGCAAACGAACGATAACGAAAGTCAAGTCGTTCGCTTGAGGAAGCTTGCTAGAATTCGCAGAGCGAAGAGGCTTATAGCAGATAGGTACGCAACGAGCGGAGCGTGCGCGTTTGTGCGAATCGTGTGTAATGTGCTGGATGGCGTGGCTTTTGCTGCAATCGCGGCAGCTCTTGGTGCGTCTTTTTGGCTAACGCTATTAATCGGACTAATAGTGGCAATGATTGTTGCAATTGTTTCTATTCTTGTGCGGCCAAGGTCTGTGGGCGCGGCTCAGCCAGTGTTTAAGCTAATGCGCTTGTCTAGAATAGTTTCGATTGCTGTTTTTGTGAATCCGTTTGCAAAAATCGCAAGCCGTGGAGATTCGCAAAGTCAAAGCCAAAATCATAAGAAAAATGCTGCTCTTTCCGACGACGAAGAGTTGGAGAATATTCAATTAGATCAAGCTAAAGCGAGTATTGACAGGCTTGTAGAGGCAAATGATTTTGACCCAGAAGTTTCGGAGATGATGCGCAATGTGCTTACACTTTCCGACACGTTAACGCGCGAAATCATGGTTCCGCGAACCGATATGATTTGCGTTAAAAACGACGAAACGCTGGAAAATTTCCTAAAATTATGCTCAAGATCTGGATTTTCTCGCGTGCCGATAATTGGCGAGTCGGTTGACGATTTGGAAGGAATTGCGTATTTGAAGGATGCTGTGCGCGCAACTGTGTTTAATCCTGCGGCATCTGAGCGCGCGGTTTCTACGATTGGCCGAAGCCCGATGCTTGTTCCAGAGTCCAAGCCAGTGGATGATTTGTTCCACGAAATGCAGCGAATCCGCCAGCACGTTGCCGTTGTTGTAGACGAATATGGCGGAATTGCAGGGCTTGTGACGATTGAAGACGCGATTGAGCAAATTGTTGGAGAGCTAGAAGATGAGCACGACCGCACTCAGCACGCGGATCCGCAAGAGGTGAGTAAGGGTGTGTGGAAAATGCCTGCGCGCACGCCGATTGCCGATTTGGAAGATATTTTTGAAGTGCATATAGACGAAGACGATGTGGACACTGTGTTTGGGTTGCTTACTAAGTTGCTTGGAAACGTGCCGATTGTTGGGTCGAGTGCTGTGACTCGCGGCCTTAAGCTAACTGCGGTTGATTCTGCTGGGCGGCGCAAGAAAGTCTCCACAATTCTTGTTGAGCGAGATATTCAAGGCCTTAAAGATATTCAGGGTCTTAAAGAAGAAGACGATAGCGCTGGAAAGAGTGGCGGAAAGAGTGACAGCAGGAGCGAGGGCAAGAATAATGCCAAGAATGGCGATAAAGATAGTGAATCATCGCAAGTTGATGGCGATAAATAGTGTTGAATTATGAATGATATGAAAGATGTTAATGATATGAATGACGATATGGAAGATATGGACGACGAAATGAATGACGATATGAATGACGAAATGTTTGCTAATTTAGATCCTTCTCTAAAAGCGAGCGTAGAAGTGCCTGATTTTAACGGCTATAAATCGGGATTTGTTGCTGTAGTAGGCAGACCAAACGTTGGAAAATCAACGCTTATGAACGCGCTAATCGGAACGCAAATCGCAATCGCGTCTTCTCGCCCAGAAACAACGCGCAAGGCGATTCGCGGAATCTTAACAACTCCAAACGCGCAAATGGTGTTAGTTGATACGCCAGGAATCCACAGGCCGCGCACTTTGCTAGGCCAGCGATTGAATGACATTGTAGACGAGTCGCTTGCAGATGTTGATGCGATTGCTTTCTTGCTTCCAGCAGATCAAGAGATTGGGCCTGGAGATAGAAGAATCTTAAGCCGACTTCGCTCCGACTTTGCCAAAAAAGATGCGGCTGGAAACTGGGTGTGGAAGGTTCCGCTTATTGGAATCGTAACAAAAATTGATACGCTAAGCCGAGATGAGTTGGTGTCTCATTTGATTGAGATTCAACAGTTTGCTGATTTTACGGATATTGTGCCAGTTAGCGCTTTGGAACGCGACAATGTTGACGAAGTTAAGAAGGTTTTGATTGACAATCTTCCAGAAGGTCCGAAGATGTATCCAGACGATCAGCTTAGCGAGGAGAGTCCTTCTAGCATGATTGCGGAGTTAATTCGCGGGGCTTTTCTTGAGGAACTTGACGACGAGTTGCCACATTCTCTGGCGGTTGTTGTAGATAGCATTGTGCGCCCAGGAGATGAGGACTATGCGCAATATAGCGATAATAAAGCGCATGTTATTGTGTCGGTGTATGTTGAGCGCGATTCGCAAAAGCCGATTATTATTGGGCGCGGTGCGGAGCATCTTGTGCGCGTTAAGAAGCGTTTGCGCACTGCGGTGAATCGTATTACAGGCGCTAAAGCTGTGCTCGATTTGCATGTGAAGGTTGCAAAGGGGTGGCAGAGCGACCCTAAGAAGCTTGAGCGCTTGGGGTTCTAATTCGTCGCGCCCGAGAATGTAGCCCTCATTGGTGTGTTGAGCTACAAAGTGCGGAGTTGTGTTCCGCTTTTTGTACGTGATTTAGGCGTAATTTGGTACAAAGTGCGGAGTTGTTTGACGGATTTTGTACGTGATTTAGGTCGAATTTGGTACAAAATGCGCGGGCGCGACGACCTGCCTTCGAGCTTAGAGCGTAGCGCGAGAAGGCAATTTGGAGCGCTGAGCAGCTCAAGGCAGAAGCACTGCTTCTGCGCTGCAAAGCGCTTTGACTGAGCTTGAAATTGCATAATGCATTTCAAGCTCCTTTAAAGCGTGATTTGGCTCAAATGTAAAGTCCAGTGGACTTTACATGCCAAATCAGCCGAGCTGCTACTAATAGCCGCGAGGAATAGCGCACTGTAACGCGCGAGCGATTTGACGGGTTTTGTTGTTGATAGATACAAAAACCGCGGCAGACGAGTTGGTGAAGACTGGTCAACCGCGGTTTTTGTTTTCTTTGTTTTTTTAGTTTTGATTACGCACGACGATGGCGAGCAAAGTAAGTGCCGCCTCCGATTGCTGCGATTCCTGCAACAACAGCCGCTATAGCTGCAACAACCTTAAACGTAGTGCTGTTGGATGCGCTTTGTGCTCCGTTTTGAGTGCCGCCAGACGCTTGAGCGTTCTTAGACTCACTCTTAGATTCGCTCTTGTAATCATTCTTGGAGTCGTTCTTAGACTTGCTCTTTTCGGAATCCTTTGCATCGTTCTTTGCGGACTCGCTCTTAGCATCGTCCTGCTTTGACTCGTCTGCTTTGGCTGTACTCTTGGCTGCAGCCTTAGCGCCAGCGGCTGCAAGCGCTGCTGCGATGCGGTTAGCGTGCGCAGCTCCTGCAACATTATTCGCTGCAACGCCATTAGCGTTCTGAGCATTAGCTCCGTTTGCACTCTGCGATTGTGCAGCTGGAATCACAGCGTTAAAGCCAAGTTGCTCGTTTCCGAACAAGTTGTTTGCATATCCTGCAAGATACTGGTTGTAGTAGTTGGAGTTGCTACTAGAAGCATCACTACTGGAGCTGGAGTCGTTGCTAGAGCTGGAGCCAGAGTTAGAGCCAGAGTTAGAACCAGGCACTATTGCATCTCCGCTTGGTGCTGGCGCAGGCGCAGGTGGCGTTGGAACTGGAACTGACGGCTCTGGAGCTGGTGGAACCACTGTGTCTTTTACGTTCTTATTAAGCGCGTCTGCGTTATCGTTCAACGTAGTTGTCAACGTTTCAAGCTGCGTGGTGTAGCTCATCAAATCCGTTTGCATATTCTGGAATCGCCCAGTAGCAGCAAGGAACTTGGCCCTGTATGTTTCCCGAGTAGCTTCATTAGGCAGCTTCTTGATTATCTCGTTAAACTTAGCTTCAGCAGCCTTAACAGTCTTTTGTGCTGTTGTAACCTTAGCTTTTGCGGCTTTAAGAGTGGCTTGAGCAGAGGCAACCTTAGCCTTAGCATCTGCAACGGTCTTTTTAGCTGCCTTAACAGCCTCAATCTTTTTGGAAACATCAGCTTTAGTTTCTACAACCTTTTTATTTGCCTCATCTGCTCTTTTACTTAAAGCAGAAAGCTCGTTGTTTACTCGTTCTTGCTGATCATTAGCACTTTTAACAGCCTTTTGCGCATCAGAAACTCTATTATTTGCTTGTTCAATCTTTTTAGTTTCCGCTTCGACTGTTTTCTCTAATTCAGCAATCTTATCAGCTAGCTCATCAGCCTTTTTGTTAGCAGCCGCAAGCGCTTCACTTTCCCTATTCTTGTCGGCTTCTGCAGCTTGAACCGCTTGCTTTGCAGCATCCACCTTGCCTTGAGCAGTATTAACAGCATCACTCAAATCGCCATCAATCGTAGCCTGTTTTGCATTTGCTGCTTTATGAGCTTCTTCTGCAGTATTCTTAGCATTATCAGCATTTTTGTTCAAATCAGTCGAAGCTGCTTGCAACTTTTTAAGTTCTTGCTCAAGTTGCTTCTTTTTGTTTTCTCTAGCATTTTCGTCAAGCTGAGCATTAGCATCTGCCTTCTGCTTTTCTTCTTCATAAAGCTTTTTCGCAGCCTCAGCAGATTTTTCCAGAATGCTTTTGGTTTTATTTGCGTTTTTAGACTCTTCTTGAGCTTGCTCAAATTTGCTAACAGCATCGTCGAATTTTCTTCGAGGCCTTTAATAGCGGCACGATCCTGTTCGCTCATGGCGTGCTTTTTCTGCAAAACCTTATATCTGGCGTTAAAAATAGCCATATTTGCAAGGTTTGCGTCCGCATTAAGCTGCTTCAACTTTTCTGCGTTATCTGGTTCCAAGTTATTGTTATTAGGATTAACTTTTTTAACATAAGCATCAAGCAAATCCTTATATTGGCTAACTGTAATCGTCGATTCGTTGCTACCATGCCACATGGCAATATCTTGGTATTTGTTTTTATTGTCATACGAGTTGTCGCCTTCGGCGAAGCCCGCAGCAGTATTTGACCTATCGGCAAAGTTTGTGTAATGGCCAACTGCGTTTATAAACTTCTTAGTAAGCGATTCATCATTGTCGTTTTCAAATAAGATAGTTTTTGTATTGCGAGTAAAATCTGCAAGATCATGTCTATGTTGTTGCAGTATTTCTTTAGCGCCATTTGCGAGTTTATGATTCGCCCATTTGCCGCTGCTAATTGTGTTGTCGTACAAGGTTTTTTCTATTGTGTACCAACCGTCTAGAGCGTTGTGTGAGTCGCCAGAGTTGATTTTGCAAGAAAAATGACCTTCGTCTGTTACATTGCAGTCCTCAAACTTCTGTGGATTTCTTGTATTGTCGTGCCCGTCTAACTTGTTGCTCCACGCAACATTTTCCGCAGATCGATTATATGCATGTGTTTTTAAATCTTCTGCTACATTATTAGGTTCATGAGATACAGCATGACCAATATACGCGGCGGAGTAGAAGGAGTGTACAATGCTCTCTGCAATATGCGTTAAGCGCACGCCGACTTCTGGCAAGGAATCGTCTGCCTTGCGCAGCTTGTTAAGAGCATCGTAGTATGTTGATGCTTCAATCATATTTTGCAGCGAGTCTGCGCTACCAACCCTGCCAAGTCCAGGCTTTACTAAGTCGTTGTACCAAGTTGGAGCATAAACTGTGTATCCTGGAGTAGTATGTGTGACATTTCCAACAGTTTTGTTCTTATCAGGAACCGTATAAGATTCGCCCTTAAGGACTTTTTGAGCGCGCTCAGCGTCTGCAATAAGGTCAGCGTTGCCTGCGTTTTCCTTAGCTTTTTCGGTATCAATCACATATTGCAAGAACTTGTAGAAGTCAGACTTTTCTTCTACTTTTTTGTTTGAATCTTCTGTATCTGCGGTAAGATCGTATTCGTCACTTTTTTGTTTTGCTGTGCGTTTGGCTTCCTCTACATCGTTTTTTAAATCATAAAAGTCTTTGTTCTTTGACTTAAGCTCATTTTCTGCTTTTGTAAGATTGTCGCTTGCAGAGTTGACTTCCGAATCTTTTTTAGCAGCATTAGCCTTTGCTGAATCTGCTTTTTCTTGCGCTTTTTGAGCTTCTTTTTCTAGATTTTTAACATTCTCATTTTCGCTAGCAGATTTTGGATTTGTAAGCGCTTCTATCTGGGCCGTAATTTTCTTTTGATTGTTATTGTTTTCTTCAACAAGCTTATCTGCATTTTGTTTAAGTACATCTAACTGATTGGCCTTTTGCAATAATTCTTGATGCTCCTTTTTTGCATTGCTTAGAGCATCCTTGGCTTGTTGCAGATTTTCGTTTTCTTTCTCTTGAGCTTTTTGCTTATCTTTTAAATCTTCATCTGCTTTATCTGCTAGCTCTTTATGCTTTGCAGCGTCACTTTGAGCAGAAGCATTAAGTTCTTCGGCTTCTATTTGTGCATTTGCAGCATCTTTCCTTGCGTCTAAAGCAGCTTTTTCTTTATTTTTTTCTGCTTCTAATATTTTAGTTTTTGCTGTTACTTCGTCTTTTGCTTTAGATGCCTGCAATTGCTTTTCTTGCAATTCTTTATTTGCTTTAGTTTGATTTTCTTCTGCGAGAGTTTTCTCTTTTTGAGCATCCTCTAACTCAGATTGTGCAGTGCTGGCAACATTGTTGGCGTCGGTCGCAGCTTGATTAGCCTGATTATATTCGTCTTGAGCTTTTGTAAATTCTGTATTAGCTTCTTTTTCTAGTCTTTCGGCTTCGTCTGCAAGCTTGTTTGCTTCTTTATTTGCTTCTTCGCTGGATTTTGGATTGGATTGTGGTTCGGATTGTGGATTTGCGCTGTTAACTACATTGTTAGTTTCTTGAGTTATGTTTGGATTCTGTTCAACAGCGTTGGCCACATTTGCCACACCGAATAATGCCAGTGAACTTGCGCCTAAAGATATAGCGGCTGCGATTTTAGCATTCATAAAACCTCTCCTCATATTTGATAATAGGAAATCGTTAGTTTTCGTGTTTTTGAACAAGATTTTTTAGCAATTGCTTGCCGTTCGTCTTGTTTTGGAAAACATATTTTCTACCGGGGGGGGGTATATAGTTTTCAACGTGATTTTACCAAATACCTATGGATTAAACTGCGAATCGACGATTTCGAGCTGCATAATTTCCCCGTGTTTGTTTACTTTTTCTTGCTTTTGTTTCCAAAATTGACCAAAAAGGGAACAAACGCGGGTAAAAGGGAACAAACGCGGGCAAAATCAACAACAAAAACCGCGGTAGACGAGTAGGTATAAGACCAGTCGACCGCGGTTTTGGGTGATTCGCGCATAAATCGCAAGTAGGTTTGCTGGCGATTCGCGCTTTAATCAGCGCTACTTCTTGCGAATCGTGTACATTTGCGTGTTGAGCAATGCAGAATACTTCTTAATAACTCGAGGGCGAATAATCTTCATAGAAGCCGTCATTAAGCCGTTTTCTTGAGTAAACTCTTCTGGCAAAATAATGAACTTTCGCACAGATTCCGCGCGAGATACGCCCTCATTTGCAATATCTACAAACTTTTGAACTTCCGCACGCACAACCGCGTTATTTGCGGCATCTTCCATGCTCATAGTCTCGTCCAGACCCTTGGATTTAAGCCAATTGCGCAAAATCTCCTCGTCTAAAGTAACAAGAGCAGATATAAATGGCCTCTTATCTCCAAGAACAAGAGCTTGAGACACAAGCTCGCAACGCTTAATCACTTCTTCAATAGGGCCAGGAGCCACATTCTTTCCGCCAGCAGTAATGATTAAGTCCTTCTTGCGACCAGTAATGTAAAGCATGCCGTCGTCGTCAATTCTGCCCAAATCGCCAGTAGCATACCATCCGTCTTCTGTAAACGAAGTTTCAGTCGCTTCTTCGTTCTTGTGATACTTCTTAAATACGCAAGTGCCCTTAATTTGTACTTCGCCATCTTTGGCAATTCGCAAAGTGAAAGCTGGGAAAGCAATGCCAACGGAGCCTTCGTGGAATGGAACGCCAATAGGTGTAAATGCGCATGGGGCAGTGGTTTCCGTAAGACCGTAGCCTTCGTAAACTGGAACACCTGCGCCGCGGAAGAACGAAAGCAGCTCTGGGTCAAGTGGAGCCCCGCCAGCAACAATCCAGCGCGCGCGTCCGCCAAGCGCTTGGCGAATCGGGCGGTAAACCAGTGGATCGTAAGCAGCGCGGCGAGCCTTTGTTAGCGCCTTAGCGTCTCCATAATCTTGTACTTCCTTCATGTATTGCTGAGCCGTAACAACAGCACCCTGGAAAGCAAGTCCCTTAGCGCCGTGACCTGCCTTTTGCGAAGCCGCGTTATACACTTTTTCGAGCACACGCGGAACAACAATCATAACGGTTGGCTTTGCAACTTGAAGATCGGATATAAGCGTTGTAATGCCTTGTGCAATGTAGATTCTAAGCGTGCTAGCAACAACAATATAGTTGATTGCGCGCGCAAACGAATGTGCTTGAGGCAAGAACAACAGCACAGATCCATCAGGCTCGCTAAGCAAGTCTGGCAAATAAATCGGCAAGTTTAACGCCGTTGTGCAATAATGCTCATGCGTCATTTCCACGCCTTTTGGCGCAGCCGTAGAGCCAGAAGTGTACACGATTGAGCACAAGTCGGTTTTTTTAACCGAGTCAATGCGCTCGTCCAGCTCTTCGTCGCTAACAGCGTATCCAAAAGCCTGAAGTTCCGCCAATCCGCCTGTTTCTATGCAAATAATGCGCTCAAGGCTTGGGCACTCTTCGATTGCGCCATCTGCCTTTTCCTTCATGTCGGTTGTTCCAACAATCAAAAAGCGCGAATCGGAGTTGTTTACAATGTTGCGAATTTGTTCGGCAGAATCAGTGTCGTAAATCGTAGCAAGCACGCCTCCGCAAGCCATAACAGCAGCGTCTGCAATATCCCACTCGTACGAGGTTTTGCACATTAACGCAACAGCATCGCCCTTGCGCAAACCGTAGTGCATTAAGCCTTTTGCGGCATCTCGCACTTCTTTAAGGAACTGATTTGCGGTTTTTGTAACCCATTCGTCGTTTTCTTTGTACGTGTAAAGCGGATCGTCTCCCATTCGAGCGGCCCTATCTGCATACAAGTCGTAGATGCTTGTGCCTTCATCTAGCGGAGCGCTTCCCTCGGTTTTTGTAGTCAACAAGCCAGTTTGTGGGTCTAGGAAAGTGGTGGTTGGCATTTCTGCGCCCCACTCTTCTACGCGAGGCAGACGCGATTTTTGCGCAAGTAGCGTGTTTGCTGCTTCTTGTTTTTCTTCGACTTGCGAGTAGTCTTGGCTTCCCGAGCGATCGTCGCTAACTGGGTGTGCAAAGTTGCTGCCGATTTGCAAGGCCTTGCGGGCAAGGTTGAAAGCTTGCTGCTGGAGTGTGTTTAGCACGGACACGTCTGCTCCTTAATTGCGCTAATCTTGAGTCATAAATTTGCGTTGCAACATGTAATTTGTGTTGCAACTCGTGTCACAAAATCAGCTTGTTTTTAATCGCACAATTTAATGCGCGCTTACTTCTTTTATATATGATAATAGCTTGTGTGGCTCAAGTCACTTTTTGCCTTGATATTGCCTTGATTTTGTGTTGATATTTTTTGGATAAGCGCATGTCTAAGTGTTTTTGTAGACTAGATAAGTTGCTTTGGCGAGGGAATAACACTGCGATACTTGCGACGAGCGCTTTGCGATTGCTGCCTGCGATTGTTGTGTAAGTTCCGTTATCGACTGGGCTGATGCCAACTTATGGTGGTTTTCGGCGCGTCGGTGCGCCTGAAGCTGGATTTAAATAAGATTATCCGCATAATCCAGACCATAAGGAGACCGATATGGCTACAAAGATTACACTTGAAGGCAATGTGCGCAATGAGTTCGGTAAGGGTGTTGCTCGCCGTTTGCGTGTTGCCAATTTGATTCCAGCCAGCATTTACGCTGGCGGTGCTGAACCTGTACACGTTACTCTTCCAATGAGGGAGACCACTCTTTCGCTTCGTCACGCAAACGCCTTGTTTACCATTAAGTTTGGTAAGGAATCGCGAATCGCAGTTGTTAAGGATGTTCAGCGCAACCCTGTTAAGCGCATTGTTGAGCACATTGACTTCTACGAAGTTAAGGCTGGCGAGAAGATTGACGTTGAGGTGCCAGTGTTTGTTGAAGGCACTCCAAAGGGTGCTGCTGTTGCATTCGTAGACGTTCAGGAGCTTAAGGTTCGCGCAGACGTTGCCAACTTGCCAGAGCGCTTGGTGGTTAATGTTGACGGCTTAACCGATGGTACCAAGGTGTTTGCTAAAGACGTTAAGCTTCCTGAGGGCGTTGTTCTCGACATGGATGGCGAAGAGTCTGTTGTTAGCGTTACCGTTCCAGAAGATGCTGCTACAGAAGAGCCAGCTGCCGCTCCTGCTGCCGATGCTGCTGCTCCTGCCGCAGAAGCTCCTGCTGCCGAGTAAGGTTTTGCTTAGGAATTTTTCTTAAAAGTTTCTAAGTTTTTCTAAGATTTTATAAGCCGCGCGTAGTCAAGGTTTTCTTGGCTTGCGCGGTTTTTTTGAAAATCAAGAATCTTTACCGCGCTTTGTATCTCACTTAGTGCAAAAACCCTTGAAACAAAAATACTTATGGGGGGGGGGGTATCCGTGCTATCTGATAAAATACAAAGGTTAAGTATTACGAGTTGGGAGTTTCAGTGGATAAAGCAAAAGACGTTGCTAGCAAGGTTAATTCGAGCAGCAAGCAAGTTAAGCATAAAAGCGCTAAAAATAAAGGCGTTAGTAGTTTAAAGAATGTTTCTTCGCAAAGTGCGAATAATGCTTCTGGTCGCATTGGCGTTGCTGCCGTAGCTTTAGCGTCTACGCTGTCTATGTTGTTGCCTGGCGCAACTGCTTTAGCTAAGACTCCTCTTAACGCTGATTCTTTTGATTCGTCTTATGTAAAGAGTGCTGCTAAGACTTCTGGCAAGGGTGCTGGGAATGGCAATGGCAAGGGCGATGGAAACGACTTATATAAGAATGGATTGCTGAACACAGGTGCTACTTCTGAGCGCGCTATGCGACAGATGGTTGGTTCTGCTAAAGAATATTTAGTTAAGCATGCTGATTCTAATGCGGATTCTAACAATAGTGCGGCAGGCGTTAATAATCAGGAAGCGGCTGCTGGCGATTCTTCCGTAGGTGTTAAGGATTCTGGCGAGCGTTCTGGGTCTGGTTCTGAGGCTGCTTCTGAGACTGTCAATGGCGATAATGATGTCGATGGCGATGGCGCGGTTGCTAGTACCAATAGTAGCGATGATGTTAGCGTAGAATCCAGCAGCAAGCAAATCAAGCCTACAGCTGAACCTAAAGCTGCAACTAAGGGCAAGCAAAATAATCAAAAGGTAACAAAGTCAGATAGTAAAGCGGCTAAGAAAGAGCAATCAGCAGAAGCAAAGCCAGCTGAGACTCCTGCAGCAAAGACGGAGCAAACAAATACAGATTCTGCAAAAACGGATCCTGCAAAAACAGAAGTTGTGAATCCAACGCCTGCAGCGAAGACAGCTGATGCATCGAATCCAGAACCTGCAAATTCTGAGCCTGCTGCAAAGACAGATTCGGAAACAAAGACGAATTCTTCTGCAAATACTGAGCCAGATCAAAAGTCAGCGCAGCCTGCAAGCACAGAAAACGAACAGCCTGAAAATGCGCAAAACGCACAACCTGCAGCCGAACAGTCTGCAAGCACTGCAAGCACACAGCCTGCCGCAAAGTCCGAGAATGATTCCAATAAGTCAAAAGTGCGTTCTCGTAGAGATGCTAATCAAAATGATGAAGATTCTAACAAGGGGAGTAGTGTAGCTCCTGAAGGTACAGAATCTAGCGCTGGTGCTGGAACTACGGAGAACCCAAGTACAGAAAAGCCTAGTGCAAAAAAGCAAGTTGCAGAAAGCAATGCAGAGGGTGAAGTAACAGATAGAAACAATGAGAATGCGAATGGCTCTAATAATAATTCTAATGCCAACAGCCAGGTAATTAAGCCGAATGAGAAGAATCAAACGGCTGAAAGCCAAAACGAGGCCAACGAACAGGTACAAACCGACAAAAAGCCAACAGCTACATATAATTTGCAAATTCGCTATACGATTGGCGGCGCTCCAAATAAGCAGCTTGTGCAGCCATATGAGCTTACGATTGACGAAGCTAAGCTAAATGAGCTTGATAAACCTGAAAATTATGTGTATGTTAAGCTTCCAAAGTCTGCAGGATATAACCCTGCCGTATATCATAGTGGCAATTACCAGTACTACATTGAAAAAAAAGGCAAGTATGTTATTGATGATGGCATGAATGCGGATGCTGATCGCTACTTGCGTATAGACAAAAATCTTATTAAAGAATACGCTGTAAAGCAAAGGCAGGTTGTTGGAGGTAACAGCAGCGACCAAACTTCGCAGAATCCATCGTCTTCGCAAGCACCAGCAGAAGACGGCATTCAGTACTATGGCGAGTTGAACATAAACTATGCTCCTAAAACAGCTAAATATTACATTCGCCACATGCTGCAAGATGCTGACGATAGAAATAAATTCGAAGAAGATAAAAAGGTGCCAGGGGTTAAGACCCTTACGGTAGGTGGCAAGCAAATTCACGTTACCGAAGTTACTGGCACAGTCGGCTCTAATGTAAGCGCTGTTTCTGTGTATATTCCAGGCTACGAGCCAGAGCACAATTTGATTAGCTCGCCTCTTTCGGATTCCGAAGACGAAAAAGACAAGCTTGTTTTGAACCTTCGCTACTACCGTAAAGCTTACGACGTTACTTACGATTCTGCTGGCGGCACGGATGTTACTGCGCAAAAAGTGTATTATGATCAGCAAATAACACCAGGTACAAAGCCAACTAAGCGCGGCTACACGTTTAAGGGTTGGCAGATTGTTGACTCTACTTTTGGGGATTCTGCTGCAGGCACGACTTCTGAATCATCTTCTACTGGCTCTATGAGTACAAAAACAGTTGATTTTGATAAATTCAAGATGCCAGATCACGATGTTAAACTTCGTGCGATTTGGGAAGAGAATAAAACCACCAGCTACAGTGTGAGCGTGTGGGTACAAAAGGCGGATTTGGTAGACAAAGAGCATCCGGATTCGCGTGCAAACTACGACTTTGTTGGTCTTGTTGAGCGCAAGAATGTTAAGACTGGCAGCAGCGTTGATCTTAATAGTATGAACGATGCTGGCGTTGCTAATAATCCTAATAAATTAAGCGGCACTAATAAAGATAATCCTATTTTGGACTCTGAGCTTGGCTTAACTAAAGAAGAGTTGCAAGGCAAAAATTCTGATCACAAAGACGGCTTAATTGCAAAGTTCAATTGGATGAACGATACGCCTGTAACAAGCTTAGATGGGTATGATACTGAGAATCCTGGTGCCGAGAGCAATTACCTTAAAGATTCTGATGGTAATTATGTTAAAGGTCCTATTGATCCTAATAACCGTGATTTGGATAATAGAGTTTACAAGGATTTATTCACGCGTTACTTCAAAGTGAATAAAAAGCTTACTAAAAGATACACAAAAGATCCTAATAATACAAGCACTAAGCTTTCTGCTAACGACTTAGATAATACTTTTGACTTAGTTTACGACCGCAAAGAGTACGAGCTTATTTTTGCTGCTCCTAAGAACAGTAATAATGGTATGGGCGGCAATAATGCTGTTATAAATAAAAAGAACAGCAAAGGTGAGATAATTAGCTACTGCTACGCTGGCGGCGGTGATTGTTCAGATAAATTAGACAATAAGTCTACTTACACGTATGGTAATAGTTTTAATAAAGTAACTAACAAAGTTGATCATAATGGTTACCGTGTAAAGGTTCGTTACGGTCAGAGTCTTACTGATTTTTGGCCTAATTCAGATGAAGTAGACTTTATGGATGATGGTAACACTTCTTCATTAGGTTTTGTGATTGGTGGAAATGCTGATGGAGGTACTTATGGTACATATCGTGATACTCCTCCATTCCGTTTAACGAAAGAAGAATTTGTTGATCCAAAATTCCATTGGATGTATGGCAAGGGCACAGCTCCGCAGATTAGTGACGACCCTGCAGATAAAAATGCGTCAAAGTATACTGTAAAAGATGATCAGCGCCTACTTATTCTTGATTCCTATGATAATTCTATACAACTTCATGCTGCTCCTATACAGGTAATCATTAAAAAACAGAGCATTGCATCTGCAAAAAATGGCGATACTGGCAAAAATATTAAGTATGAGCTTTCTACAGATTCCTATAGTAAGGATGATACTAACAATAATGATTATGTGTTTCCTCCGTCTTCTATTGCGGGCTTTGAGTCAAAAATAACTGGTCTTAAACCTGCAAACAGTAATCGTGAAGATGGTGTTAAGGTTGGGGAAAGCCTCGATGCTTATGACTTCTATGAAAAAGTACATGAGCTTTATGAAGAAGTAACAGGTGAAGATGCTCCAGACGATCCTCCAGAAGAAGGAGGTGATGGCGATTTTCCTGCCCCTGATTATACTTCTGGCGAAGACGATGAGGATGGAGGACTTGCTCTTAAAAAGTTAAATGATGAGATTGCTAGAAGACTTAAAACTGATCCAGCATATAAGAAATATTACGAGTTTAAAAAGAAATATCATCTTGAGTTCCGTCGCTACTTCGCTGGCATTGAAAAAAGCTTAATTTTGGTGATGAGGTTAAGTGTAGAGAATTTGAAACTTATAATATAGTAACTCTCGAGTACAACCGCCAGAAGTACGCTGTGCAGTTTTATAATGCGGACGGCAATGCTATAACAAAAGATAATGTCGCTGCTAAAGAAAAACTGCCGTTCGAGTATAGCTTGACTAAGCGCGGCAAAAAAGATTTGACGGGCGAAGACAAAGATCTATACGGAAAAGATACGTCTTACGATGCTTCTGTAACTAAAGACGGTGGTACCAACACCGCAACTCAGTTAGATGGCAAGTACACTTTTACGCTTAACGGTACTAAGTACTCCATCGTTCGCCCTGATGATTTGCCAAATGACTACGTGTTTAAAGGCTGGGCTGTTGATCAAGCTGGTATTCATCTTATAAATGGCACGATAAACGACAATAGTGAAGGTGCTGAAGGCGGCAGCGAATCTGGGAGCAAAGATAAAGGCGAAGTTAAAGATTATACAATGCCAGTTAACGGCATTAAGCTTTATGCTGCGTGGGGTAAGCCAAAAGGTGTTAAGCACACTGTAACGATTGATTACAATATGCCGCAAATCGACGATCAAGGAAACGTAATTACAGATAGTGATGTAACAGAACAGTTTACAGTCAAGCACCGCACTGAAGTTAATGAGCAAGATCTTAAGGTACCAACGCGCAAAGGCTTCGACTTCTACGGATGGGAGCTTTATAAAAAAGGCAATGAGGTAGTAACTACTAATACTCCGTACGCTTTTAGTAACAAAGTAGTAGAAGATATAACGCTTAAAGCTGTGTGGGTTGAAGATACGCGCTACAACGGTACTTTTAAGCACGTGTTCTTAAAGCCAGGCGTGACGATTGATGACTATAAGAAGGCTACTACGGAAGAAGCCAAAGCAGCACTTGTAGATCACATTTCTACTCAAACGGTTTCTGGCTTGCGCGAGCATTTGCGCTACAATGCGGAAGCAGTCTACAGTGACGAAACGCACTTCCCAGATAAGCATTTCACTAGCTTTGAAGCCTCGAAGGACGAGAATAATAATACTGGCGAGTTTATTTACCAAACGTACAATACGCGCAAGTATAAGGTAAAGTATATTGATCAAAACGGCAATGAGCTTCTTCCAGAAAGCGAAGTCAGCTCTGTAAATAGAAAGTACGACGTAGCATTCTACAAGCCGATTGAAGGCTTTAAGCCTAGAGAATTGCAGCATACTATTACGTATGTTACCGATGATGACGGTAAGCAGATTGGGGATATTCCTCCTTACAAGTTTATATATGACGACGTTCGCGTGCTTAAGCGCCAGGATGATGCTCAAGCACGCCCAGATCACTACACGCGCTACGTGTTCAAAGTGGCCGATGGTCAGTCGAATATGGGCAGCATTGTTGGATACGATAGTAGGCCTGCTGGAGAAGGCGGTTTAGTCTACGACGTTATTGGCGGAACGAAGGCTTACCAAATGCCTTTACCTCAAGACCCAGCAGTTGCAAAGCAAGGCTATGAGTTTGAAAAATGGACTTCTGAGATTTATATAGATGATGGACATGGTGGGAAAACAGTTACTGGTGGTTTCGACCGTCTGCCAATTCTTTCTGAATCTCAAACTAATCCAAAGGTTGTTTACACTGCTAACTTTAAGCTTAAAGCGCCTGTTGCAATCGATACTAAGATTTTGAAGCCAACAGATACTTTGACTCTGGATGAGGCTTCAGCTAAGAATCTTATAAAGAATTCTAATGAGTATCCAGATGGTGCTACGTTCAGCTTTGCTGACGGCGCAACATTCGACAATACTCCAGGCTTGCACAAGATTAAAGTGCAAGTGAAGCTTGATGGAAATATTGCGCAAACTGAAGTGCTGTACCGTGTGCTTCCAGATTTGGTGTACGAAAGCGATTGGGATAAGTTTAAAGCTACAGGCTACGGCAGCACACATAAAGACGATTACGTGCCGATTAAGTTTACTGGTAGTAATGATAAAGGCAAGCTGATTGGCCACGATAGCGATAATGCTGATACTCCTGGCGGCACTACTACGCTTACTGCTTACGCTTATAAAGGTAAGGAAGTTAGAATCCGCGTGCCGCAAGCTTTCGGCAAAGATTACAGCGACCAGCATTATCACTACGTGTTTAAGGGTTGGACTACTGGGACGCAAACCGATCCAGCAAATATAACTAATTACGATGTTAAGTCTGAAGATCGCTACAAAACAGACACGTTTAATAATGATGTTACTTACACTGCTGTTTATAAGAAGATTGAATACTTCTCTAGTTCGTCTGACGGTGGTGAAGTTCCTAAGGATGCTGTAGTCGCAATCTTCAAGCCTGCTCCAGGGCGATTGTGGAATGACGGCACAAGCGGCCCTAAAGTGTTCTACGTAAAGAAGGGCACTGATATTTCCCAAATTCCTTACAGCTCTAGCGACCCTACTAATGCTTTGGTGAGACTTAAAGAAAATCTAACCAATGCTACTGGCACTTGGAAACGAAGCAGCATGCTTAATGACGGTAAGAAACTTGATGAAGTTAAAGATGTTGCTAAAACTGATGATAAATGGAAAGACGGCTGGAAAGTCAATGAATCATTCCAAGAGTTCGTGGCAGATCAAACTCCTTGGACAGAGCCAGATGTTAAGAAAGACTACTTCGTTGCTGTTCAAGGAGACGCTTCAACTCTTCCAAAGCTTAAAGATTATGTAATTAATCTTAAAGCTCTTTGTGATGAAGCTAAAATTGATGCTAATAATGTAGCAGACGTAAAAGTTGAATACGATTTGCCACAAGAAGAGCAAGAGAAATTTAAGCAGAAGATGCTTGATAAGCCTGCTACGTACACTATTCCTTTGAAGATTACTGTTAATTATAAAGACGGAATTAGTGCAAAAACGTATAAGAGCGTTGGCTTACTTAAAGTAATACATAAGCTTATGTACCCAGAAAGCTTGCCGAAGCTTGCGAATGGAGATATTGACTTTAATTCTCCAGAAGCGAAGCAGGTATTTAATAACAATTTTGCTAAAGTGAACTTTATTAATGCGTACAAAGACCAGTATTCGCGAGACGGCAAAGGAAGCTTTGGCAAAAATGACCGCACGTTGTATTACGCGCTTAAAAATTCTGCTACTGGCGTAAAAGCGCCGCAGGTTACTGGCAAGGATTATGACGCTAATGGGTATCATTACGTGTTCAAAGGCTGGAGAAAGCTCGACAATTTTGTTGATCCTGCTGCGAATAGCACTGTGCATACGCGTGCAAGGCGTAGCTTGCCTGATTATTCATCAATTCCTTTCACTACTTTGATGGTAAGTGAACCAGAATCTGTGACTAGCGTTAATAATGTGCCAGATACAAATAAGGATCTTTTAACAGACGAGCAGATTCGTAATGAAATGCATGATGCGGATACAACGTATCAGGCAGAGTACGATAAAATACCGAACGTAATCGACGCTTCACAGCAAGACGAGATTCCAGATGGATATGTTGCAACCATATTTATGCCAGGATATGGAAGAAAGTGGTCTGATGGTTCACATAGGCCAAAGATTATGTATATTCGACATGGCAAAGATAGGGAAGCAAATATTAAGTTTGCGCAAGAAGTTGCTAATCGTATGAGTAAAGACCTTTCTGGTTTTACTAATTGGCAAATTTATGATGCTAAGAATAATAAGTCAAGTATTTTCCTAAGTGATAGTTGGAATATATCTACTCCTAGAATACTTGTTGCGGAACAAACTGGTACTTCAGATATAAAGATTCCAGAAACAGTTATTGGCGTGGGTGAGAGTATTCCAAACGTTAATAAGCTAGTGCATAACACTGACCCTAAAGTGAGTGTATCTGTAGATAGTAGCTCTACGGTTGATGTTTCAAAGCCTGGAATTTCAACAATTATGGTGAATGTAACTAAGCCTACTGATGAAATTGATACGGCTACAAAAAAACATAAAACTGTTACGACTAAGTTGCCTGTGCGCGTGTACGTTTTGCCTAAAGTTATTGCAGATAACGATTTGCCAGCTGAGGGCACTGCTGCAGCCAAGTTTGTAGAAAAGAACTACACGAAGGTGACGTATGTAGCTGGTGAGGGCGGAGAAATGAAGTCTCCTGTGTTCACATACTGGGTGCGTAAAGGCGCTAAGGATTTGCACATGCCAGTTCCAGATGTGCTTGCAGCTAATGGCTACGTGTTCAAGGATTGGACTTCTATCACGACTGAGACTCCAGTAGCTCCAGCAGATAGACGCAAGGCTACAGAAGAAGAACGCGAAGCTTTGGCTCGTTTGGCTAAGATTGACGGAATGCACGATGTTGCAAATCAGATTAGTGATTCGCGTAAGTTTACGTTTGCTGCTTTGCAAAATCTGCTTAACGAAGCGCGAAAGAATCGTGCGAAGCAAGAAGCTTACAATGTCTACAATGCTAAGCGCGAAGAATTAGCTCAGGTTGCTGAAAGAAAGGGTAATACTAATCTAGCTCAACAAATTCGCGATTCTCATGATTCCTTGCAAGATATTAAGTATAAGCTTGCAAAAACTGGTATTGATGTTGACGAAGTCATTGAGCAACTTCATGAAAAGGCTTTGCTCGTGAAACTTGCAAAAGAAGCTGGAAAGGAATGGCTTGCTAAGCAAATTTCCAATTCCAAGCGTTCTTCAATAGAATCGCTGAAGAATTTGATGCGAGAAGCTGGAATAGACTTGACATTTGCTAATTATGAGGAAACGAATAAGAGTAATGTCAGTGATGAACAGCGAGAATTGCTTGCTGAGATTGCTGATGAAGCAGATAAGCCATTTGTTGCAAAGATAATTCGCAGCTCCAAGAAGTCTAGCTTGGAAGTTTTGAAGCAGCTTTTGCGCAATGCTGGTGTGGATTTGTATGCTGTTCCTGCCTCTGAGCCAAAGAAAGAAATCACTATTACTGCCAACTTCGAGCAGATGGATCCTGTGGAGTTTAAGTTTAGTGGCAAGGCGATTGAGGGAGTTCCTGCAACGTTTACGCTTGCAAACTTAACTAGGGGAGTTCTTAATGCTGATGGAACAACGAATGCAAACGCAACTGTTTCGGTTGATAATAAACAGTTTATTGTTAATGCGTTGTCTAGTAGTAGTAGTTTGAAACAGCTTGGAATTTCTCCTTCTTGCAGCGGCACGACTTGCACAATTTCTGGTACACCGAAGATTGTTGATGGTAAGAAGGTTGTTGAGCTTACTTTCACGAGTGTAGATAAGTATGGTCGCAAAGCTAAGGTGACGGTTGATATTGAAGTGCTTCCAGCATCGAATGATGTTAATCCAACGCCAACGCCTGAGCCTGATTATTCAACGGTTCCTTCGGATTATGTTGTTCCAGCGTATGAGCCAGCACCTGTGCCAGCTCCTGTTCCTGTTGTGCCTTTGCAAGATAAGCAAAAGACGGGAGTTAAGGGAGATTTGCTGCCTCAGACTGGTGTTGATGCTTCGCAATCTGCGTTAATCGCAAGCTTGTTAGCATCTGTTGGTTTTGCTGGGTTCGCTGCAAAGCATAGGAGAAAGCGCGAAGACGGTAAGAATAACTAAGCGAGTCGAGGGTAGTAACTAAAATAGCGAAGGTTCCGGTTCACGCTTAGCTATTGGGGCTTTGCGACCCGGGTCGCCCGAATTCCATAGGAGACATTATGAAGCAGGGTATTCATCCCGACTATCACGCAGTGCAGGTTACCTGCTCTTGCGGAGACACTTTTGTAACTCGTTCCACCGCTGATGGCGATCATATGACGGTTGACGTGTGCTCAAAGTGCCACCCATTCTATACCGGCAAGCAGAAGATTCTCGATACCGGCGGCCGCGTGGCTCGCTTCGAGAAGCGCTACGGTAAGAAGACTAAGTAGCTTTTTAATCGCCAGCCCTGCTTTCGTGTAATCAGCGGAATCGGGGCTGGCGTTTTATGTGCTAAACATGCGTGTATCTTACAATATTTAATTTAATATTTTCGATTTAAAAATCCGCGTTATGCGCGACTATAAAGGAACAAAATGGCCGAGTCAATAGATGAGCAATTCCCAGCAGCGGTTACAGCTCTAAACGAATACCGCGATATTGAAAATCGCATGGGGCAGCCAGAAGTAGCGTCTAATCCAGACGCAATCCGCAAGCTCGGTCGTAGGCATGCAGAACTTGGGTCAATCGTAAGCGCGTACTTAAATTACAAGCAGCTTTGCGAAGACTACGAAGTAGCTAGCGAGATGGCAAGCGAAGACGAAGACTTAGCAAAAGAAGCAAAACATTTAGAAGAACAAATTCCAGCAGCAAAAGAAAAGCTTCGCACAGCGCTGATTCCTAGAGATCCAGACGATGCGCGAGACATGATTATGGAAATCAAAGCTGGTACGGGTGGCGAAGAAGCGGCTCTGTTTGCTGGCGATTTATTGCGCATGTACATGCGTTACGCAGAAAAGCGCGGATGGACTACCGTAATCCAAAGCGAAAACGCGACGGAGCTTGGCGGCGTAAAAGACGTGCAGCTTGCGATTCGCGCAAAAGGCACTCCTGCTCCAGAAGACGGCGTGTGGGCAAGCATGAAGTACGAAGGCGGAGTGCATCGCGTGCAGCGAATCCCAGTTACTGAATCGCAAGGTCGTATTCAAACTTCGGCAGCTGGTGTAATTGTGTTCCCAGAAGCAGACGAAGACGACGACGAAATCGAAATCGATCCAAAAGACCTTAAAATCGATATTTTCATGAGCTCTGGCCCTGGCGGACAGTCCGTGAACACTACTTATTCCGCGGTTCGCATGACGCATATTCCAACGGGAATTGTTGTTAGCATGCAAGATGAAAAGTCGCAGATTCAAAACCGTGCGGCAGCTCTTCGCGTGCTAAAGTCGCGTTTGCTTGCTATGAAGCACGAGCAGGAGGCAGCGGAGGCAGCAGATATGCGCCACTCGCAGGTGCGCTCGTTGGACCGTTCTGAGCGAATCCGCACATACAACTTCCCAGAAAATCGTATTGTGGACCATCGCACGAATTACAAGGCATACAATCTTGACCAGGTGCTTAACGGCGATTTGCAAGCGGTTATAGACAGCGATATTCAGGCGGATGAAGCCGATCGCTTAGCTAAAGCCAAGTAAATAGTAATATCTTTAAACTCGTTGCTTGTGTTGGCTTGCAGAAATTAAATTGTAGAAATTGGCTTGTAGGAATTAGCATCTAGGAATTGCTTGTATTATGCGCGAACTCTTGCAAAATGCTATTGCGTGTCTTTGTAAAGCAGGCGTAGATTCTCCACAATATGACGCTCGTGTACTTTTAGCACACGCTTGTGGCATAAGCTTAGCAGACTTAAACAAAGCGCTAATACTTGGCGATTTTAAGGATTTTTTGCCCGATTATGCTAGCAAATATAGCGATTTTATATCTAGACGTGCCTCGCGCGAGCCATTGCAACACATTATTGGATTCGCCACTTTTCGCTACATAGACCTAATAGTAGGTAAAGGTGTTTTTGTGCCAAGGCCCGAGACAGAAGTGGTAGTTCAAGAGGGAATAGATTGGATTCGCGCAAATAATCTAAAAAATCCTATTGTTTTAGACTTGTGCGCAGGGTCGGGAGCGATTGGATTATCGGTAGCAAGCGAAGTTGCAAACGCGCAAGTGTGGGCTGTTGAAAAATCGCCAGAAGCTTTTGAATATTTGCAAAAAAACTACAACAAAATCGCGGAAAAATATGATATTTTAAACAGATATCACGCAATATTAGGCGATGCTACAAACGTTAATCTGCCTGAAACAGCTGCGATTAAAGAGAAAGTAGACGTAGTAATCACAAACCCACCATACGTGCCAGAAAGCAAGCCACTAGAGCAGATTGAAGCTCGCGACTACGATCCAAAAATGGCGTTATATGGTGGATCTAAAGACGGACTACTAATACCGCAAAAAATTGTAAAAGCGAGTTTTGCGTATTTGCGTAGGGGTGGAATAATGATTATGGAACACGATATTACGCAAGGAGAAGCGCTTGCAGATTATGCAAAAAACGTAGGATTTAGCAGCGCAAAAGTCAAAAACGACTTAACAAACAGAGCAAGATTTGTAGTATGCAAAAAATTGTAGTATGCAAAAAAGAGGCTAAAAATGAGTAAAATTTGCACGATTAACGAAGAATCATTGCAACTTGCGGCGCAAATAATCAACGCGGGCGGAGTAATTGTAGTGCCAACAGACACAGTTTACGGAGTGGCGTGCGATCCATTTAACGAGGATGCAGTAGCGAAAATCTACCAACTAAAGCGCAGACCGCGCACGAAGGCGCTGCAAATTTTAATGAGCAGTGTAAGTGACTTAGAAAAACTTGGGCTTTACTTGCCAAGCCCATTAGACGTGCTTGCGGAAAAATTCCTGCCAGGCGGATATTCGCCAATCGCGCGCGCAAAAAAAGATTCGGTAGCTACAAGGCTTGCTACGCTTTGTAAAGCAGATGAGAACAATGAGCAAAACAAAATCCAAGCTGAAGCAACGCAAGGCGTGCGCGTTCCAGATTGCCCAGAACTAATGAAAATTTTGCGCGTTACGGGGCCATTGGCGGCATCTAGCGCAAATCGCAGCGGAAACGAGAGCGCAGACAGCGTAGAAGAAGCGTTTGCGGCTTTTGGAGACGAAATCCCGCTGTACTTAAACGCTGGCCCAACACGCTCGCATGTAGCAAGCACAGTAGTTGGCGCCGATTCAAGAGACAAAGACGGAATTGTGATTTTGCGCGAAGGTGTAATAAGCGAAGAACAGATAAGAGCAGAAAGTCGCAAGAAATGAGGGTATACCTGTTTATAGCAGCAATCGCAGGAGGCGCAACGTGGCTAATAATGCCGCTTGTACGTCATCTTGCGATTCGCATAGGAGCCGTAGGAAAAGTGCGCGCTCGCGACGTGCACACAATACCTACGCCCCGTATGGGTGGAGTTGGAATGCTATTCGGCTTTGCTGTGTCGATGGCGTTTGCAAGCTCCATGCCTTTTATTTCGGGGCTTTTTGCAGGAACACACCAGCCGTGGGTGGTTTTGGCTGGAGCTGTACTCATATGCCTTTTGGGAGTTTGTGACGACATTTGGGACTTAGATTGGATGCTAAAACTTGCAGGTCAATTACTAATAGCTGTTTTTGTTGCGTGGGGAGGATTACAAATCGTAGCGTTGCCGCTTGGCTCTCTAGTTACAGCGTCTCCAAGTCTTTCAATCGCAATAACCGCAATACTAATCGTGGCTTCAATTAATGCAGTCAACTTTGTAGACGGACTAGATGGACTGGCTTCTGGAATTGTAGCAATTGGCGGAATCGCCTTCGCAACATACTCTTATATTCTTGCGCGCACGTCTCCAAGCTACGCTTCAATGGCAACTCTTATAGACGTTGCAATGGTGGGAATGTGCTTAGGGTTTATTTTGCACAATTGGCATCCAGCAAAGCTTTTTATGGGCGATTCTGGCTCCATGCTAATCGGGTATTTAATAACTTGCGCGTCTATTATAATGACAGGCCACTTAGACCCATCTGCAGTGCACACGAGCATCTATTTGCCAGTATTTATGCCGATTTTGCTTCCGATTTTAGTGCTGTTTTTGCCAGTGTTAGACATGTGTTTAGCAATATGCAGAAGGCTTGCAAAAGGGCAGTCGCCAATGCATCCAGACCGCATGCATTTGCATCACAGAATGTTGCGCATTGGGCATTCTGTGCAAGGAGCAGTGCTTATTTTGTGGGGATGGGCGGCGCTCATATCTTTTGGCTCAATAATGATTCTGTTCTTTAAAGCAGTTTACGTGCTTGTTGGCATGATTATTGCGGCGGCGTTGCTTACGGTTCTTACAATGATGCCATATTTGCGCAGGCGGCTGCCGGAGTTGCGAAATTCGTAAAAAGTGGAGTAGTGTTTGAATTGATGCTAATCGCAGTACCCGTCGCATTAGTCGTAGATAGTCGTAGATAATCGTATATAGTCGTAGATAATAGCGCTGTAGTAGTTTTATATCAAAATGGCCACTAAATATTGTGTATGAAACGCGGCTTTTGCAAACGTCATAGCAAAAACGTATAGTGACCCTATGGTTACAACTGATATGAACATGCAATCTGCGTATACTCCTGTTCCTCCAATTTTCGAAAAGCTCGGCCTCGCGTACGACGATGTGCTTCTGCTTCCAAACGAAACTGATGTAATTCCATCCGAAGTAGATACAACTACTCATCTAACTCGCGAAATCACTATGAAAGTTCCTGCAATTTCTGCAGCAATGGACACAGTAACTGAGTCGGATATGGCTATTGCAATGGCTAGAAATGGCGGAATTGGCGTACTTCACCGCAATCTTTCCATTGATGATCAGGCTGCGCAAGTAGATATTGTTAAGCGCAGTGAGTCTGGCATGATTACCGACCCACTCACTGTTCACCCAGATGCAACGCTCGCAGATTTAGATAAATTGTGCGGGCGTTTTCATATTTCGGGTTTGCCAGTGGTAGATAGCGAAAATCGTCTAGTTGGTATTATTACCAATCGCGATATGCGTTTCATTGCTTCCGAAGACTATGATCGTTTGAAAGTCAAAGACGTGATGACTCGCGAAAATCTCGTCACTGGTCCTTCTAATATTTCTAAAGAAGACGCGCATCGTTTGCTTGCAGACAACAAAGTTGAAAAATTGCCTTTGGTTGATGCAGAAGGCAAGCTTACTGGTTTGATTACTGTTAAGGATTTTGTGAAGACTGAGCAGTATCCAGATGCTACTAAGGATGATCAGGGTCGCTTGCGCGTGGCTGCTGGAATTGGCTTCCTTGGGGATGCTTGGCAGCGTGCATGCGCTCTTATGGAGGCTGGAGTTGACGTGCTTGTGGTTGATACCGCAAACGGAGAGGCTCGCTTGGCTCTAGATATGATTCGCAGAATTAAGGCAGATAGGGCTTTCGACGGCGTACAAATTATTGGCGGAAATATTGCTACTCGCCAAGGCGCGCAAGCTATGATTGATGCTGGTGTTGACGCTGTAAAGGTTGGCGTTGGACCAGGCTCTATTTGCACTACGCGCGTTGTTGCAGGCGTTGGTGTGCCTCAGCTTACTGCTGTTTATGATGCGGCTCAGGCTTGCAAGGCTGCTGGCGTACCATGCATTGCTGATGGTGGTATTCACTATTCTGGCGATATTGCTAAGGCTTTGGTTGCTGGTGCTGACACCGTTATGCTCGGCGGTACTTTGGCTGGTTGCGAGGAAGCTCCTGGTGAAAAGGTTTTGCTTCACGGCAAGCAGTACAAGCTTTATCGTGGCATGGGTTCGCTTGGCGCAATGGCTCCTCGCGGTAAGAAGTCTTATTCGAAGGATCGTTACTTCCAGGCAGACGTTACAAGCTCCGATAAGGTGGTTCCAGAAGGCGTGGAAGGCGAAGTTCCATATCGCGGTCCGCTTAACGCTGTGCTTTACCAGTTGCTCGGCGGATTACATCAGTCTATGTTCTACGTTGGTGCTCACAATATTAAGGAAATGCAAGAGCGCGGACGCTTTATTCGCATTACGGATGCGGGTCTTCGCGAATCGCATCCTCACGATATTGTGATGACTGCAGAAGCGCCAAACTACAGCGGTTTCCACAACTAAATCGCGAGTTGTGCGCGAGTTGTGCGTATAAGTCGCGTATAAATCGCAAGTATTTTTGCACTAAACGGCGAAAAGTTAGCTAAGTCTTATTTTCTACTTTCTAACTTTTCGTCGTTTTTGTTTGTTTAAACATTATGATTGCTGTTGTATGTATATTGTATTACAATAGCAATTTAATAAAAATAAAAATCATTAGAAAGTGTGTATAAAATTGTCTGCAATATTGGTTAGCGATAGCGTCAAAAGTAAATATGCTGAAAATACGCATCAAGCAACTGTGAGTTTTCGCACAGATTCTAGAGTTAAAGAGGAAGCAAAAAAATTATTTTCTTCAATGGGAATGGATTTGTCGACTGCGATTAATGTCTTTTTAAGACAGTCAATTGTTGATCAGGCTATGCCTTTTTTGATTACTCGTGAAAGCCGTGAAAGTGTTGAAGCTCGTCGTCAAGCTGAAGCTCATGATGGAAAATCATTTAATAACACAGATGACCTTATGCAGGATTTATTAGATGCTTAAATCAGTATTTCGTACAACTCAATTTAAAAAAGAGTTCAAAGCTTTATTGAAAAAGCATGTAGATCCAATAAAATTCAAGCATGCAATCGATGCCCTAATGAAACAAGATAAGCAACTGTTGTCTACTCGATATAAAGATCATTCTCTTACTGGTAATTGGAAAGGGTATAGGGAAATTCATATTGAGGGGGATTGGCTTCTGATTTATAAGATTGAGAAAGAAGAATTGCAGCTTGTGCTCACTAGAACTGGCTCTCATGATGATTTGTTTAATTGATTTTAGGGTCTAGTAGTCTGTACGAAGATGTAGGCTGATGGGTTCGAAAAAATATTAGGAAAGGAACGAAAATGGCAGAAGCTAAGGAAGATCTTACGTTTACGCCGGAAGAATCGCGCTTAATTTGGATCGATTGCGAGATGACGGGACTCGATATTTTCCACGACGAATTATGCGAAGTGTCTGTAGTTCCAACCGATTTTAATTTGAAAGTTCTAGACGACGGTATTGATTTAGTGATTAAGCCGAGCGATGCTGCTGTGGCTAATATGAACGATTTTGTGCGCAATATGCACACTTCTTCTGGACTTGTTGACGAGTGGAATAAGAACGGTTTGCCTTTGGAAGAAGCGCAAAAGCAGGTTGTTGAGTATGTAAAGCGTTTCCTGCCAGAGCGCGGAAAAGCTCATCTTGCTGGAAACTCGGTTGGTTCCGACAAAAAGTTCCTCGACCGTTATATGCCAGATTTAATGGCAAATTTGCACTATCGTGTAATCGACGTAAGCACGTTGAAGGAGATTTCGCGCAGGCTTTACCCGGACGTTTACCGCAATAAGCCGGCAAAACATGGCGGTCACCGTGCGCTCGCGGATATTATTGAGTCGATTGACGAGTTGCGCTACTACCGAGACATGATGTTCGTTCCAGCTCCAGGACCAAGCGAATCCAAGGCAAAAGCGGGCGCGCAACACATTGAAAGCACGAGCTTGCTTCGTGACTATGAGCGCCGCGGTGAAGCATTAGAAGACGTAAATTCCGCAGAAAAGCGCGATTATTAAACAAAGCGTGACTATTAAACGCATTAAACGTAATAGCGCAAATAGCGCAAATAAAAGGTGCTGCCAATGAAGCAATCGGAAGCGTTAGAAATAATCAATGCAGGCGCAAGTGTGTTTTTAACGGGCGCTCCTGGGTCGGGAAAAACGTATGTTCTAAATCGTGCTGTGCGCTCAATGCGCGAGAACGGTTTAAGCGTTGCAGTAACGGCTTCAACGGGCATTGCAGCAACGCATTTGAACGGCCAAACCATTCACTCGTGGAGTGGAACAGGCGTTGCAAACGCGCTTACCGATTCGCTTCTTAAAACCATTAGAGCTAGGCGCGCAAAGCGCATAAAAGCCACAGACGTGCTTGTGTTGGACGAAGTTTCCATGATTCACGCTTGGCTTTTCGACATGGTTGACGAAGTGTGCCGCAAGGTGCGCAAAAATGATTTGCCTTTTGGTGGACTGCAAGTGGTGGTTTCTGGCGACTTCTTCCAGCTGCCTCCAGTTAGCACGTCTACGCGAAATCGCGATGTATTCGAGCCTAGCCCGGAGTTTATTACATCGCGCGAAAAGTATGCTGCTGCTGGCAAAAATCCCGAAGGCTATATTACGGAATCGTTTGCGTGGGATTCTCTAAAACCTGTTGTGTGCTATTTAACAGAGCAACACAGGCAAGATGATGGCAAGCTTCTTAGCGTTTTAACGGATATTCGAAGTGGCATTGTGAGTAATGAAGATAAGCAAGTTCTTGCTAGTCGACTTGGCGAATATCCTCAAGATAGCGAAGTTTCGGTTCATCTTTTTCCAACAAACGCGCAAGCGGACGGCTTAAATAATGTTCAACTTGCTGCGATTGATGCTGAGCCTCACGAATTTGTAGCAACGGAAGCTGGCCCTAAAAATCTTGTAGAGCGCTTAAAAAAGAACATGCTTGCGCCTGAGCGTCTTGTATTAAAGGCTGGTGCGGCTGTAATGGCTTTGCGAAATGACCAAGATAAGCAATATGTGAACGGTTCTGTTGGGCGAGTTTTGCGATTTGCACCTGAATCCAAAGGTGGCTGGCCGATTGTTGAGTTTGAAAACGGCAATATTGTTACTCTTAAGCCTGCTGCTTGGGAGATGACAGATGGCGAAACTGTTCTTGCTAGCGTAAATCAAGTGCCACTTAGATGCGCGTGGGGAATTACGATTCATAAGTCGCAAGGAATGACGCTTGATAGTGCAGTTATGGATTTGCGCCGTACTTTTGCGCCTGGAATGGGCTATGTTGCGCTTTCGCGTGTGGAAAATTTGAGCGGGCTTTATTTAGAGGGCATTAATGACCGCGCGTTTAGCGTTTGCGCGGATGCTGTGATTCTTGATAGCTCTTTGCGCGAGGCTTCTGAGAAAGCAAGTAAGCTTCTTGCTAACAGTGGTGCTAATTCTTTAGTAAAAAACACGTTAGAAAACGAATTCGCCAGTCAGCAGGAACTTGATATTTTTGCAAGTACTAGCAACGATGAGTTTGGATTCAATGACGAGTTTTAGTTGAAAATTACCTATTGTGAATTTGTTTAGTAGCGTAAACAAGTGTTTATGTCCTCGTGCGCAAATAGATTGGAACGCATGGGTTCTAATGTACTTCGTATGTCTAAGCTGTTCCTTCGTACGCTGCGCGAAGATCCAGCAGACGCGGACGTTAATTCCGCAAAACTTATGCAGCGCGCAGGCTACATTCGTAAATCTGCTCCAGGCGTGTGGACGTGGTTGCCGCTTGGTCTAAAGGTACTCAATAAAGTTCAAGCGATTATTCGCGAAGAAATCAACGGTATTGGCGCTCAAGAAGTTCACTTCCCAGCGCTTCTTCCACGCGAGCCATACGAGGCTACAAACCGTTGGGAAGAGTACGGCGACAACATTTTCCGTCTTAAAGATCGCCATGAGGCTGACTATCTTCTTGCTCCAACGCACGAAGAAGTCTTTACTCTTCTTGTAAAAGATATGTATTCTTCGTACAAGGATTTGCCACTAACTTTGTACCAGATTCAAACGAAGTATCGCGACGAATTCCGTCCGCGCGCAGGTCTTATTCGCGGACGCGAGTTTATTATGCAAGACGCTTACTCGTTCTCGATTGACGAAGACGGCTTAAAGTCTGCTTATGTTGAAGAGCGCGCTGCTTACGCTCGAATTTTTGACCGCTTGGGCATTAAATACGTGATTGTTCACGCTGTTTCTGGCCCTATGGGCGGATCGGATTCCGAGGAGTTCTTGGCTCCAATGGCAATTGGCGAAGATACTTTTGCGCTTGCTCCTTCTGGAAAAGCTTGGAACGTTGAGGCTTTGACCACACCAGAAATGCAAGATGTTGACTGCTCGGCAACTCCTAAAATGGAAGCTCTTGATACTCCAGATGCTAAGACGATTGAAGCTTTGGTTAAAGTTTCTAACGATTTGCATCCACGCAAAGACGGCCGCGAATGGCAAGCAAGCGATACTTTGAAGAACTTGATTATTGCTGTTAAGCACCCTGCAGATGCTGTCGGCGGCGAGCACGAGGAGCCATGGCGCGAAATCGTAGCTATTGGTGTTCCAGGAGATCGCCAGGTAGATATGAAGCGTCTTGAAGCTCAATTTGCTCCTGCAGAAATCGAAGAGGCAACCGAGGATGACTTAAAGTCTCATCCTGAGTTTGTTAAGGGATATATTGGCGCTGGCGTGTTAGGTCCTCAAGCTCGCAAAGAGGGTAGTGGAATTGAAAATCCTGTCCGCTACTTGATGGATGCTCACGTTGCAAAGGGAAGCGCCTGGATTACAGGAGCAGATGAAGACGGTAAGCACATTTACAACGCTGTTTACGGCCGCGATTTTGAAGCGGACGGCGTTGTTGAGGCAGCCCAGGTTCGCGATGGAGATATGAGCCCAGATGGTTCTGGTCCATTGAGCTTCGAACGCGGTGTGGAAATCGGACAGGTGTTCCAGCTTGGCTTAAAGTATTCTAAGGCTTTGGGCTTAAGCGTTCTTAACGAAAACGGCAAAGCTGTGCCAGTTTGGATGGGATGCTACGGTATTGGCGTTAGCCGCGTTATTGCGTGCCTTGCAGAAACACATCACGATGATGCTGGCCTTGCGTGGCCTATGGCAATTGCTCCTGCCCAGGTTCATATTGTTGCTACTGGCAAAGATCAAGTTGCTTTCGACGCTGCCGAGAAAGTTGTTGAAGAGCTTAGCAAGCAGGGAATCGAAGTAATATTCGACGATCGTCCAAAGGTTTCTCCAGGCGTAAAGTTTAAGGATGCGGAGCTTGTTGGCGTGCCGCTGATTGCTGTAGCTGGCCGAGATACTGTGAACAATGGCACGATTGAAATCCGCAATCGCAACGGTTCAAACGTTGAAGCAGTTCCAGTGGATGAGGCTGCTAGCCGCATTGTAGAGCGCGTTCGCGAGCAATTGTAATCGCAATAATTTGTAACAGCTAATCAGTGATTACAGCTAATCAGTGATTAAACAATTGAACAATTAAAACAATATTGCCGTTGATATAATGCTTTGCATGTTTTGCATGTGTGCGCATTATTTTCAGCGGCAATATTGCTATGAATAACAGTAGTAAAATTTTAAACAACACTATGTTTGAGTCTAATGTTTAATATTATTAGACTTTTCTAAAAATCATTGGCGCCTCCTTCAATATCGTTGTATTGTTCTTCATCTAATTGGCCTCCAAAATCACTTATTTCTGCATCTTCTTGAGAATCTTCTTGAGAATTATCTTGAATAGAAGAATTTGATTTAGAAGACATTGGATTTTTCATTGCAAAGTTTTGATTTTGACTATCTCCATTTTTGCTATAGTCTTTGTTTTTAGACTCTGCGTTTGCAACGCTTTTGTTTCTAGCATACGAAGTCTTAGTAAATTCACTGATTCCGCGATTTAGGTCGTGTCCTATTGATGTTGCTTCTAGAACCACTCGCGATCGGTCTTCTCCATCTTTGTGCCAAGATTCCGTATTTAAATTTCCGCAAACTACGATTGCGTCTCCCTTATGCACGCTTTTTAACACGTTTGATGCTAGCGACTTGTACGCTTTTACAGTCATCCATGTTGTTGGGCGCTCCTTCCAAGCTTTTTCTTCGTTATGGTAGTAAGAAGAAGTGCTTCCGATTCTTAGCGAGCATGCGGGCGCGTTTTCGTTGCGACTAAAGTTTACAGGGTCGCTTCCAACGTAACCGCTGATTGTTAATGTTGCTTGTTGCTGTGCCATATTTTTCAACCTTTCAAGAGTTTGGACTGCGACTAATTTAAGTCTCGAAGTTCATCGCGCAAAACCGTGTTGATTATCGTGGCTTTTGGCAAATTCGCCGCAGTAGAATCAACTATGAATTATGGAAAATAGTTGCGCAATATATTTTTATAAATGTGGTTAAAGCCTATGTTTTATTCACATTGATTAAAAAGTCTTGACAAAATATGCAAAAGCGAGTATCGGATTAAAAGTCTAAAAAATATATGTAGATTGGTATACTTAAAGGAGCGGTTTTTGTTTTGTTTAGCATAGAGTGAGCCTAGATTTTATTTACTTCTACTTACTGTAATGCTAAACATAAAATTGCTAAGAGATAGTTATGTTCGTATACGAGAGAGGACTACACTTATGTGGAATAAGTTGCATGTGTTTTCTGTAAAGAAATGCCTAGCTGTTGCAACATCGGCTGTTGCTTGTGTGGCAATGATTGGATCTACTGCAGTATCTGCTAGTGCATTGGTTGATTTGCCTAATAACAGCGTTGCAAATGTTAATACAAATTGGCAGATTAAAGACAGTAAAGTCGCAAGCTACATTTTAGGCGAAATACGTAATTTGCGCTTAAAGTATTATCAAGATGGCGTTACACTTATGAATGGCATGCCTCTTGCGGATTATGTTACTTCTAAGGGTCTTACAAAAGAGCAATATATTGATGGTATTCGCTACGATCGCGCAAACGAAGAAGATGCGTATCGTCGCGCAGCAGAAACTGCTAAGCATGGACAGATTGATCATTTGGCGGCAGACGGCGTAAATCCTCCAGACTACACTGGTCGTAAGGCTTGGGGCGAGAACCTTGCTTGGGGCGAAAATGCGAAAGAATCTATGTATGATTGGGCACACGAAGAGGAATCCCAATTACGTCAAGCTAATGGCATGATAAACGGTGATAACGCTCACTTATATTAAATTTTGAACCCAGAAAACATTTCCTTCGGTTATGGTGAGGCTGCTGGCGGTCCTCACGGAAGAGTATCTGCTTTAACTTTGTCAACTCAAGTTGGAGATACCGACTATCAAAATGGCAAGCTAAATAGCAATAACGCTACTAACCTTGATTTTGCTTGGATTATTCGAGACAACGATATTGCTGTTGGTGCAAATGCCTATAGCGATAAGCCTCTTGAGTATCGTTGGCTTTCTTACAATTTGAGTACTCAACAGTGGGCAACTATTGCTGATTGGAGTACTGGAAACTGGGCTTCTTGGGTTACAAGGCCAGGCGACTATTGGTTGCATTGCGAAGTACGCGATCCTTCTACCAAGAAAGTTATTTTAGAGAAGACAATTGCTTTCCACTACACGGTTCCAAGCCAGACTGTTATTGCTGGAACGTACGCTGCATGGCAGGGTAATAGTGTTCTTCTTGGCGCAACTACTAATAATCCTAATGGTTCTACCAAGATTAAGATCTACGATTACAACGCTAAGCAGTGGGTTGAAGGATTTGATGGTCCTTGGGCTTTGTGGAGCCCACGTCCAGGTATCTATTGGACTCATTTTGAGGCATATGATCAGAACGGCAACTTGTCGGATGTTAAGACATACGCCTTTGGCGTGTGAGTTTGATTAGCTGGTCTGATTATTTGGTCTGATTAGCAAGTCACATAAACATAAAAAGAATCAATATAAAAAGCCTGCTTACGTATTAAACGTTTGCAGGCTTTTTGTTTATATTATTTGCGACTTACAAAATGTTGCGATTTACCAAATGTGTACGCGCTCAGCAGGGGCGAGCCACATTTCGTCGCCTTCTTTAACGTCGAATGCGTTGTAGAACAAGTCAACGTTGCGCGCAATGCCGTTAGTGCGGCACTCTGCAGGGGAGTGTGGGTCGATTTGAAGGTATTGCTCCGCAATCTCGTTACGAGACTTTGAACGCCACACAAGCGCGTAGCTTAAGAAGAATCGTTGCAAAGCAGTGAAGCCATCTACCTTAGGAGCGTTCAGCAAAGTTTCGCGAATTGCATCGTCGCTTCCGTCAATCTCTTGACCATTGCTCTTTTGCAAAGCAAAAGCGTACGCTTTAAGCGCAATAGTTACGCCGCTTAAATCGCCAATATTTTCGCCGATTGTTAAAGCGCCATTTACGTGAGGCATTGCATTGCGTTCTTCTTTGCTCTTTAAGTGAGAATACTTAACAATAAGCTGCGTTGGAGTAAAAGCATTGTATTGCTCAATAAGCGCTTTAGTGCGCTCAGTGAAGTTGGTTTTGTCTTCTTCAGTCCACCAATTGTTAAGCACGCCGTCGCCATCGTATTCGCAACCTTGATCGTCAAAACCGTGGCCGATTTCGTGGCCAATTACTGCACCAATAGCACCGTAATTTGCTGCGTCTGGAGCACTTGGGCTAAAGAATGGAGGTTGTAAAATCGCAGCTGGGAACACGATTACGTTAAGCAGTGGATCGTAGTAAGCGTTTACGGTTTGCGGAGTCATCTGCCACTCTTCGCGATCCACAGGTTCTCCAGCTTTTGCAGTATACCTACCAAACACAAATCGAGAAACTTCGCGCATATTCTCAATTAAGCCAGCGTCTTCCTTAATATTTAGCGCAGAGTAGTCAATCCAATGATTTGTGTAACCAATATTTGGTTCAAACTTGCTAAGCTTTTCCAAAGCCTTTGCCTTAGTCTCCTCGCCAAGCCAGCTGCTGTTAGAAATAGATACGCGGTAAGCGTTAATAAGATTGCTAACTAAGCCTTCCATATACTTTTTAGAAGACTCAGGGAAGTGCAAGCGCACATATTCACGGCCAACTTCTTCGCCGCAAGCATCGTCAACAACTCCGATTGCGCGCTTCCAGCGGTCGCGCGGCTTGGTGGCGCCAGAAAGCACTTTGCCGTAGAAGTCGAATCGCGCTTGTGCAAAGTCCTCGCTTAACATGCTTGCCCAGCACAAAATCACATGAACGCGTGCCCAAAGCTTTAGATCTTCTAAGTTCGCTTCTTGCCAAATCTTATTCAATCCTTCTATAAAGCTTGGCTCGTGAACTACTACTTTGCTAAAAGCTTTGCGAAGATCTATTGGCTGATTCTTTGCTTCTTCCGAGTTATCGTAAGATTTTTGAGCAGCATCTAAGAAAGCGTCAAGGTTTAACGCTTCAAGCGTTTTTGCCAAATCTTCATAATCGTAAGGATTATAAGTTTTTTGAGAATCGCGTGTTGCTACGTTATCCCAGTGGTTGCTTGCGATTTGTGTTTCCACCTTCAAGAAACGTTCCGATTGCTCGCTTGTAGTAGTGGCATCTCCGTAACCAGCTAATCGCAGCAACTTTGCTACCATTTTTACGTATTCAGCGCGAATCGGAGCGTAATTATCTTCGCGATAGTATGCTTCGTCTGGCAAGCCCAATCCAGCCTGCTCAATGTGCATAATATTCGTCTTAGGGTCTTTAGGATCTCCGTATACGCCAAAAGCAAACATTGCATTTGGGCCGCCGTATGGAGTAAGAGAAGCAATAGTGCGAACTAAGTCTTCTTTGCTGCTAGCTGCATCAACAGCGTCTAAATCGCTCTTAATTGGCGTAATTCCAGCTTTTTCAATAGATGCAGTATCTAAATAGTTACGGTATAAGATTCGCGACTTTTTGGCTGGGCAATCTTCGCTTTCTAAAATATCTCGAATTTGCGTCTCTGCATCTTCTGCAAGCTTGTAGAAAGCACCAAACATTGGTTTGTCTTCTGGAAGAGTGTAAGTGTCAATCCAAGAACCGTTTACGTAACGGAATAAATCGTCTTGTGGTCGAATAACCGAAGAGAAGGAAGCTGGGTCAAAATTTACAGCAGAAATTTCCTTCTGCGATTCTTTATTATTATTTTCATTGTTATTAGGCATGTGCCTAGATTACAAGTATTAAGCGACATCATTGGCTAGTATTTTCGCCATATTTTGTGCTATTTTCGTGCCTGCGCGTTAGTCTTAAATCATGATTGAACTTAAAACTCCATCCGAAATTGAAGCTATGAAGCCTGCGGGTCGCTTCGTTGGTAGTATTCTTAAAGATTTACAAGCAATGACAAAAGTCGGAACAAATCTTCTTGAGATTGATGACTTTGTTCGCCAACGCATTATGAGCCGTAAAGGTGCATCTTCTTGCTATGTTGATTACGCTCCTGATTTTGGAACTGGTCCTTTTGCGCACTACATTTGCACTTCTGTAAACGATGCTGTTCTTCATGGTGTTCCTTTTGATTACAACCTTAAAGACGGCGATTTGCTAACGCTTGACTTAGCGATTAACGTTGACGGATGGGTTGGAGATTCTGCTATTAGCTTTGTTGTTGGAAAGCATGCAGATCCAGAAGATTTGCGCTTGATTAAGTGCACTGAGGAAGCACTCGAGGCTGGCATTAACATGGCTCAGCCAGGCAACCGTCTTGGGGATATTTCTGCAGCTGTTGGATGCGTTGCTCACGAGTATGGTTACAGCGTAAATCTTGAGTTTGGCGGCCACGGAGTTGGCCATATTATGCATGGCGATCCGCACGTTCCTAACGATGGCACAGCTCACCACGGCTACAAGCTTCGCCCAGGCTTGGTTATTGCGATTGAGCCATGGTTCTTAAAGACTACTGACGAGATTTATCAAGATCCAAAAGACGGTTGGACTCTTCGTTCTGCAGATGGTTCGCGCGGTGCTCATAGCGAGCATACGATTGCAATTACAGAGAATGGTCCAGAGATTTTGACTGTTCGCTAAACTTTTAATAGTAATTGTGTAAAGCGTTAAATAGCGTTAAATAGTAATTGCGTAAAACGAACATAATAAAACATAAAGAGGTACTTTAAGTAAATGGCGGAATTTGATTTTGCTCAAGCGTTAAATGATGTTGAAGCAAAGTATTCTTCGATTTCTAAAGCAATAGATATTGATTCATTGCAGTCTACGATTGCAGATTTAGAAAAGCAAGCTGCACAGCCTGGACTTTGGGACGATTCTGAGCACGCTCAGCAAGTTACGAGTAAGCTTTCGGCAGCTCAGTCTCAATTAAAGCGCTTGCAAGCTGTAGATCAGCGCATTGAAGATGCTAAAACTTTGATTGAGCTTGGGCAAGAAGAAGGCGATGCCGATTCTATGAGTGAGGCTCAAGAGGAGCTTGGCTCTATCGCGCACGAGCTTGACGATATGGAAGTACAAACTCTTCTTGATGGCGAATACGACGCGCGTGCAGCTGTAGTTACAATTCGATCTGGCGCTGGTGGCGTGGATGCGGCTGATTTTGCGCAAATGCTTCTTAGAATGTACTTGCGCTGGGCAGAGCGAAATGGCTACAAAACTAAGATGATGGACACGTCTTATGCGGAAGAAGCTGGTATTAAATCTGCGACTTTCCAGGTGGATGCCCCATACGCGTATGGTCGTCTTTCCGTAGAAGGCGGCACTCACAGAATGGTTCGTATATCTCCATTCGATAATCAAGGCAGGCGTCAAACTGGCTTTAGTGCCGTGGAAGTAATCCCACTTGTTGAAGCTACGGATCATATTGATATTCCAGATTCAGATATTCGCGTAGATACTTTCCAAGCGTCTGGCCCTGGCGGACAAGGCGTAAACACTACGTATTCTGCTGTTCGCATTACGCATTTGCCTACTGGTTTGGTTGTTTCTATGCAAGATGAGCGCAGCCAGATTCAGAACCGTGCTGCTGCAATGGCAGTTTTGCAATCGCGTTTGCTGGTGTTAAAGCATGCGGAAGAAGCAGCGAAAAAGAAGGAGCTTGCTGGAGATATTAAGGCAAGTTGGGGAGATCAGATGCGCTCCTACGTTCTTCACCCGTACCAGATGGTAAAGGATTTGCGCACAGGCTACGAAACTTCGCAAACTCAAGCTGTTTTTGACGGAGATATTGACGGTTTCATTGAAGCTGGCATTCGATGGAGGCACGAGCAGCGAGTTGCTGCAAAGCGCGGATAATTGCGTCTAGGTTGTTTTGACTTAGCGTAAAGCGCCTAAAATCAAAAACAATCTATAAGATAGTAAAAAGTAAAGAATATCGTTCAATAGTTCGTAAAGGAAAATGCAGATATGTCTCTGATTTCGCTAGAACATGTGTCGAAGATTTATCCTAAGGGCACGCGCCCCGCTTTGGACGATATTTCTTTAGACGTTAATCGCGGCGACTTTGTGTTTCTTGTTGGCGCTTCTGGGTCTGGTAAGACAACGCTTTTGAGTTTGCTTTTGCGAGAAGAAGAAGCCACAAAAGGCGAGATTCACGTTGCTGGCAATGACTTGAGGCGACTGGTAAATCGCCAGGTTCCGCAGTATAGAAGGTCGCTCGGCTTTATTTTTCAGGATTATAAGCTGCTTAATAATAAAACTGTGTATCAAAATGTGGCTTTTGCACTAGAGGTTATTGGCACGAGCCGCTCTACGATTAAGTCGCTTGTTCCGCGAGTTTTGGAAACAGTTGGTTTAACTGGCAAGGAGAATAATTATCCGCACGAGCTTTCGGGTGGAGAGGCTCAGCGAGTTGCCATTGCGCGCGCGTACGTTAATCATCCGCAAATTCTTCTTGCAGACGAGCCTACTGGAAACTTGGATCCTACAACTTCGCTTGGAATTATGGAAGTTTTGGACGCCATTAATCGCACGGGTACTACGATTGTTATGGCTACGCACAATGAGGAAATTGTTAACTCTATGCGAAAGCGCGTTGTGGAGCTTCATTCTGGTCATATTGTGCGAGATGAGCGCGAGGGTTCTTACGATTCTGCGCTTTACTTCCCAGACGCAGATGTTGAGCAAAAGTCGAAAGCTCAGCAAGCTGTAGAAGGAGACTCCATTAGTGCGGCTGTTGCTGATTCTAAGGGCGGTTCTAAGAGCGGTTCAAATGGCGAATCAAATGCAGAATCAAATGGCGAATCTAGCTCAAATGCTAATAGTCAATCACCTATAAATGCAAATGGTTTTGACGAGTCGCAAGAAAATTATCGTTTTATGTCTAAACGTGCAAAGCGTGCGGTTCAAGCAAAAAAGGCAATGGATGCTGTTGCTCAAACTTTGCAAAATGGGTCCGAAAATAATGAGGGCATTGCTCGTCTTGCGCAATCTGTTCATTCTGGCAGAACGGGTAGATATGGCGAGGTTTTTCAGCCTTTAGAAACAACTATGACTTGGGGGCGTGGGCTTTCGATTCCGCCTGCTCCTCCTGCAAAAAAGTCAGAAGATAAGGGTGATGCCAGTAGCGTTGACGAGTCGAACGAAGCAAGCTCTAATAGCAAAGCTAGCGATAGCGAAGCGAATAAAACCGAAGCGAATAAAACCGAAGCGAATAAAAGCGAAGTAAATAAAAGCGAAGAGAATAAAACGGAAGTGAATAATAGCGAAAATCTTAAGAACGAAGGAGACGAGTAATGCGATTGCGATTCATATTCTCCGAAACGTGGATTAGTTTACGCAGAAACGTTTCTATGATTATTTCGGTAATGCTCGTTACCTTCATATCGTTCTTGTTTATAGGCGCATCTGTTCTTATGCAAGCACAAATCACAAAAGCTAAGGGCGATTGGTACGACAAAGTAGAAGTGGTTGCGTGGCTTTGCCCAGATGGCACGAGTCAGGCAGCATCTTGCGCTTCTGGAAAAGCTCCAACAAAGAGCGAAATCGTAAAGTTAGAAAACATTATTAACCAAGAACTTGGCTCAGACGTTTCAAACATAACTTACGTTAGCAGAAGTGAGTTTTACAAGAACACTTTTCTTAAGCAATATCCTAATGGCTTATATCAAGGCCGCACTTTAACAGCTGCAGATATGCAAGATTCCTTGCGACTAAAGCTTACAAATCCAACAAAATATCAAGTTGTTTCCGAGGTTCTTTCTGGTCGTGAAGGTGTAGAAGAAGTTGTGGACCAAAGGCAGATTTTTGACCCCGTGTTTAGTGTTTTGAATCACGCAACAGCTGTGACTATTGTTCTTGCTGCAGTTATGGTTGTTGTGGCGATTATGCTTACAGGTACTACGATTCGCATGTCTGCGGCTTCTAGAAAGCAAGAGACAGAGATTATGCGACTTGTTGGCGCTTCTAATTGGACAATTCGCATGCCGTTTATTTTAGAAGGAGCGTTTGCTTCTCTTATAGGATCTTTGCTATCTGGGTGCGCGCTAAGCATTGTTGTTAAGGTGTTTATTACAGATTGGCTTGCACAAAATGTTCGTTGGATGCCGTTTGTTAATCAAGCAACTGTTTGGATGACTGTTCCAGCATTGGTTATTGGAGCTGTTTTGCTTTCAATAATCGCCTCTGCGTTTGCTTTGAGACGATATTTGCAAGCGTAAATCGTCTTAAATATAAATATAAGTGATATAAAACTTAAGATTGGTTTGAAACGCTTACGATTAATAAGATTTTCAATGTATAATTCGCTTTAGTGCTTGTAAAGGTTGAAAGGAAAGCAAGTTGGGTAGAAAGTTTGAAAGCAAAGGATGCTATTTTTACTATTCTAAACGCGTTGTTACTAGCGTGATTGCGCTAGGCGTTCTTATGCTTTCTGCATTTACTATTCTACTTGCGTATACTCCTTTGCGTGCGAATGCTGTAACAATGCAAGATTACAACAGAAAAGTGCAAAGTAATGCGGCTCTTAAAAAGCAATTGGCTGGAGTTAGTAAGCAGCTTGCAGATAAGATTTTAGAGCTTAATGATCTTAACGAGCATCAAATTCCAAACCAGATTCGAGCAGCTCAACAGGCTCAAGATCAAGCGCAACAAGCAATGAGTCTTGTTGAATCAACAAATCAACGTTTGCAATCTGCTCAAAAAGATAAGCGCGATTTGGAAGAAAAGATTAAAAAAACTGGCGAAGATTTTGACGACGCAAAGGCTGCGGTGGCTGCGCTTGCGCGAAAAAGTTTCCACGGTTCAAACGCTTCTAACGTAATGGCTATGGTAACCAATTCAACAACTACCGAGCAATTTGTTGGAAAACTTCAATCGGAAGCTGCCGTTGTTCGTAGTGAGGCGAATGCTGCTAACGATGCTGCTGTTACTTTGAATAACTCAATGAATAGGCGTCAGCGTTTGGCTGCTATAGAAGATGAGATTCAAAAATTAAAGCAAAAAGCTCAAGACCAGGCACAAAGCGCGCAAGCTGCAGCAAAAGCTGCTGTAGATAAGCAGCGTTCTTTGCAAAATCTGCGAGACCAGGGAAGTGTTCTTAGAAAGCAGTTGGAAAGTCAAAAGAACAGTCTTACGTCTCGTGCTGCTCGTGAGGCTGCAGAAATCGTTGCGTTAAAGTCTCAAATCGACGCTCAAGCTAGGGCTTTGGCTGCGTCTGCTGCAGCTCGCATGAATCCAAATGCTAATCGCCAACAAATACGTGGTGGTGGCTGGAGTGCGCCTTATTTGCCTGCGTTGCCTCTTTCTAATGGTGCTGCAAGTGGTATGAATTACTCAGTTCCTGGCAATTGCCCTGCTGGTGCTGGTAATTGCTACGGACATAATACTGGTAATACTGCGGGAGGTTCTGCATACCCTGCTCGCCAGTGCACGCTTTGGGCGTATTTGCGTAGGTCGCAGCTTGGTTTGCCTGTTGGGTCATTTATGGGAAACGGCGCAGACTGGGCAAATTCTGGGCGCAGACTCGGTTATCTTGTAAATCGCACTCCACACGTTGGCGCTGTTATGGTGTTTTCTAGAGGTGCTGCTGGGTCCGACCCTACGTACGGCCATGTTGCTGTTGTTGAGCGTGTAAATTCCGATGGCTCCGTGCTTATATCCGAAGGCGGCGTTGGGTTTGCAACTTTCCCGTCTTATAGGACTATCGGCAATGCTGGAAACTATGAGTACGTTCACTATTAATTTTTAATTTTTATGATTTGATTTAGGTATGACTCGATTTAGGTTGGTGTAATTTGGATAAAAAACCTGGTTCAGATGGTACTTTAACTGTTGCAAGAAATAAAAAAGCTAATCACGACTATGCGATTGAAGATTGCTACGAAGCAGGTATTGCGCTTACTGGAACCGAAGTTAAGTCTTTACGAGAAGGCAGAGCTTCTTTAGCTGAAGCGTTTGTAAATATTGATAGACGTGGTGAGATTTGGCTAGAAGGCGCAAATATTCCAGAGTATCTAAATGGAACGTGGAATAATCATGCGCCAAAACGCAAGCGTAAGTTACTTCTTCATGCTGTTCAAATTGCTAAGCTTTCTAGGCAAATTGAAGCTAAAGGTTATACGATTGTGCCTTTGAGGATTTATTTTAAGGGCAGTTACGCTAAAGTTGAGATTGCTTTGGCGCGAGGCAAAAAAGAGTACGATAAGCGGCAGGCTTTGCGCGAAGAACAAGATAAGCGCGAGGCATTGCGCGCTATGCGATACAAGAATATGCAATCTAGATGATTTATGTAGTGCGATTGTATAACGACACGCCGTATATTATTCATTTTTACGAATAATATACGGCTTTTTGATTTTGTAATTCGTTATTTTTCGTTATTTTTCAGCATATGCGTGTATAGCAATTTATGAATATTCAGTTTTTGTATTTTAATAACCGCAATTTAGTAGCGATATCGTGTATAGTTATGCATATCACTGTAAATTATAAGTTATTCATTCTTTAAAACTGAAGGATTGAACAGGAGAAGAAAATGCTTAAGTCAAATAAGATTTTTATGTTCGCTAAGCCAGTTGCTGCAATTGCAACTCTTGCATTGATTGGATGCACATGCGCATGCGGCCCTGCTGATTCTAAAGCAGAAGACCCAGATGTGGCACGCAGCTACGATGTAAGCAAAGTTCAAAAAGACGAAGAGATTGCAAAGCTTGTTCCAGAAAGCGTTGCAAAAACTGGCGAGCTAACTGTTGGCGTAAATGTTAGCTATGCTCCTGCAGAATTCTTTGCTGCCGATGGCAAAACTCCAGTCGGCTACGAGATTGATTTTTCTAAGGCGTTAGCAAAGCTGATGGGCTTAAAAGCCAAGATTATGCACGCGCAATTCGATTCCATTATTCCAGCAATCGGAAGCAAGTATAACGTTGGAATCTCTGGCTTTACAGTCAACGCTGAACGTATGAAGTCCGTTGATTTTGTAACGTACGCAAACGCTGGCTTATCTTTTGAAGTTCGTAAAGGCAATCCAACTAAGGTGGATCCAAAGAATCTTTGCGGCAAAAAAGTTACATTAGAAACTGGCACTGTTGGCGAGCCAATCATGGAAGAAGCCAAGAAGCAATGCAAGGCTAATAACAATAAGCCGCTTGAAATCCTAAGCTTTAAGGATCAAACTGATGCCACTACAGCTTTGCTTTCTGGCCGCGCAGATGTTATGTATGCAGACACTCCTGTTGCTGGTTATGCTGCAATAAAGAATAGCGGAAAGCTAGAGATTCTAGAAAGCAGCAACGATGCTGAGCCAATGGGTGCAGCCGTTAAGAAGGGTGATGCTAAAATGCTAAAGCTTATTAAGGCTGCAATCGATAAGCTTATGAAGAATGGCGTTTACAAAGACATTCTTAAAAAGTGGGGCGTTGAAAACGTTGCTATTAAGGAAGCGCAAGTAAACCCAGAAGTATGATTTTAAATTCGGCGTGCGTTTGTAGCTATTAGCATAGGTAAAATCGCACGCCAATTTTTTGTATTTAATATATAGTGATTTGCACATGTTTCTACGTATATGTTGCAACCTAAAGTCTTTATGGAGAAAGTATGTTTAACAGTTTAAATAAAAAGCCTTTGCAAAATTCGCAAGGAAGCGAGCGCATTTTGCCAGTTAAAAATCCTGGACCAATCGTAGCTGGCATAATCGTAGCTATAATCGCATGCTCGCTGCTTTACTCAATAGTCACAAATCCGCGATTTGAGTGGAATGTTGTTGGAATTTATCTTATAAGCAACAACGTTCTTGCTGGTATTGGTTGGACTTTGTTGTTGACTTTTCTTTCTATGGTTATTGCGATTGTTTTGGCTGTTTGTTTGGCTATGATGCGTAAGAGTGTTAATCCTGTTTTACGTGGTGTGAGTTGGTTCTTTATTTGGTTTTTCCGTGGTACGCCTGTTTATACGCAGCTTGTTTTTTGGGGTATGTTTGCGGTTCTTGTTCCTAAGTTGAGTTTGGGTGTTCCGTTTACGTCTGTTGAGTTTTTCTCGATTGATTCTAATGTTGTTATGACTTCTTTGAATGCTGCTGTTATTGGTTTGTCTCTTAATGAGGCTGCGTATTTGTCGGAGATTGTTCGTGCTGGCTTGGAGGCTGTGGATGCTGGTCAGGTTGAGGCTGCTCAGGCTTTGGGTATGGGTAGGTCTTTGACTATGCGTAGGGTTGTTTTGCCTCAGGCTATGCGTATTATTGTTCCGCCTTTGGGTAATGAGACTATTGGTATGCTTAAGACTACGTCTTTGGTTTTGGCTGTTCCTTTTACTTTGGAGCTTCAGTTTGCTACTAATGCTGTTGCTAATCGTATTTATAAGCCGATTCCGCTTCTTATTGTTGCTAGTGTTTGGTATTTGGTGATTACGTCTGTTTTGATGGTTTTGCAGGTTATGTTAGAAAAGCATTTTGGCAAAGGATTCGAAGCAAAAGACATTGTAAACAATAAGCAAATCAACTCAAATGCTGCAAAGCGTGGAGATAAAGCCATTAAAGCTGCTAGCGATGCGGTAAATGGTCGCAATAATGCAACAATGCTTGGATTTAACGCATAGTTGTATTGATTGCATAATGCAAGCATAAATAAGTGCATTATAAATGATAAAATTCCATTAGTTTTTATTAGATTTGAGGAAAAATGACAAATAATCTAACACTTACAGAGCAAGACGTACAAGACGCGCAAAATCAGAATAATAATAATGATATTCCAGCAGTAGTTATAAGCGATTTGCATAAGAGCTTTGGCAATTTGCAAGTTCTTAAGGGCATTAATATGACTGTTAAGCCAGGAAGTGTAACAGTTATACTTGGGCCTTCGGGAAGTGGAAAGTCAACCTTACTGCGATTAGTGAACCAGCTTGAAACAATCACATCTGGAAAAATTACGATTTACGGCGAGCGCATTGGTGTAAAAACTATTGTTCGTAAGGGTAAAGAGGTTTTGCAAGCGTTAAACGATAAAGAGATTGCAGCGCAGCGCGCAAAGCTTGGAATGGTGTTCCAGCGTTTTAACCTGTTTCCACATATGACTGCTATTGAAAACGTTATGGAAGCTCCAGTTCACGTTTTGCACATGGACAAAATTGCAGCGCACGATTTAGCGGTTAAAGAGCTTGAGCGCGTTGGAATGGCAGACCGCGTAGATCATTATCCTTCTCAACTTTCGGGCGGTCAGCAGCAGCGAGTGGCTATTGCTCGCGCGCTTGCTATGAAGCCAGAAATAATGCTTTTTGATGAGCCTACGTCTGCGTTGGACCCAGAGCTTGTTGGAGAAGTGCTTAATGTTATGCGCGACTTGGCAAACGATGGTATGACAATGATTGTTGTAACTCACGAGATTGGTTTTGCTCGAGAAGTTGCAGATCAAGTTGTGTTTATGGACGGCGGAAAAGTTGTTGAATTTGGAACGTCTGGGATTATCGATAATCCTCAAACTGAAAGGTTCAAGGATTTTCTGCACAACGTTTTGTAAGCATAACATATAAATGTAAATACGTAAAAATTAAAGTATTTTGTGTAAAATCATGAATAATTTATGGCTGTGGTGTTTGCTGCAGCCTTTTTATTTTGATTAGTACTATTATTCAAACAATTTTACGCAAAGAATATTTTGCGAAATGTTTTGCGTGTTTGCCTAATAACAAACATAGTGTAAAGTTGTTCATTGTTTGAATATTCCATCCAATTTATTCGGAGATTAGTATGAGTGATGCATGTTCTTCATGCGAATCAAACTCGCATAGTAAGAACGGCGTTCGTGTATCTCGTTGGCTAAGATTTGTTGCTGCGTTTACGTCGCTATCTTTACTAGGATTTTCTAGTGCTTGCGGAACAAGTGATGCTGTTGGGCCAGATCCTCTTTTAGCGCGCAGCTACGATGTTAATCGTATTAAAAAAGATAAAAGTATTGCTGCAATGTTGCCAAAAAAGCTTGTTGAAAGTGGCGAGCTTGTAATGGGCACTAATGTTGGGTATGCGCCAGCAGGATTTTATGCTAGAGATGGAAAAACGGTTGTAGGATACGAAATTGACTTAAACAAAGCGTTAGCAAAATTAATGGGGTTAAAGCTTCGCATTGTTCACGCGCCTTTTGACGCGATTTTGCCATCTGTTGGAAGCAAATTTGATATTGGTGTTTCGGGATTTACGGTTAGCAAAGAGCGAGAAAAGTCGGTTGATTTTGTAACGTACGCGGATGCTGGCTTGCTTTTTGTTGTTAGAAAAGGCAATCCAACAAATGTGAATCTTAACGACTTATGCGGTAAAAAAGTCTCTGTTCAAGTTGGAACAACAAGCGAAACTCAAATGTATGACGCAAGAGATGTCTGTAAAGTAAGTCGCAAAGCGCCATTAGACGTTCTTGCATTTAGGGAACAAACGGATGCTACGACTGCAGTAGTTGCAGGCCGCGCAGACGTTATGTATGCAGACACTCCTGTTTCTAGTTTTGCGATTGAGCAAACGGACGGGCAGCTAGAGCCATTGGGTAAAAGCCGCGATAAAGCTCTTATGGGCATTATTGCTCAAAAAGGAGATACTCAGCTTGTAGAAGCAATAAAAGCTGGTATTGAAAAGCTGATACAAACTGGCGCGTATCAAGAAATAATGAAGGCGTGGGGTGTTGAAGACGTTATGATTAAGCACCCAGAAGTAAATCCAAAAGTGTGATTGCTTTTTAGTTGATTAGACTAGGATAAAAACATGAGTGCTAAAAATAACAACAACAACGAGCGTATTTTGCCAGTCAAAAATCCAGTGCCGATTATATCTGGCATTATTGTGGCGATTATAGCGTGTGCTCTTGTGTATTCAATTGCTACAAATCCTCGATTTGAGTGGGCAATCGTTTGGAAGTACATTTTTAACGAGAATGTTCTTGCTGGTATTGGTTGGACTTTGTTGTTGACTTTGCTTTCTATGGTTATTGCGATTGTTTTGGCTGTTTGTTTGGCTATGATGCGTAAGAGTGTTAATCCTGTTTTGCGTGGTGTGAGTTGGTTCTTTATTTGGTTTTTCCGTGGTACGCCTGTTTATACGCAGCTTGTTTTTTGGGGTATGTTTGCGGTTCTTGTTCCTAAGTTGAGTTTGGGTGTTCCGTTTACGTCTGTTGAGTTTTTCTCGATTGATTCTAATGTTGTTATGACTTCTTTGAATGCTGCTGTTATTGGTTTGTCTCTTAATGAGGCTGCGTATTTGTCGGAGATTGTTCGTGCTGGCTTGGAGGCTGTGGATGCTGGTCAGGTTGAGGCTGCTCAGGCTTTGGGTATGGGTAGGTCTTTGACTATGCGTAGGGTTGTTTTGCCTCAGGCTATGCGTATTATTGTTCCGCCTTTGGGTAATGAGACTATTGGTATGCTTAAGACTACGTCTTTGGTTTTGGCTGTTCCTTTTACTTTGGAGCTTCAGTTTGCTACTAATGCTGTTGCTAATCGTATTTATAAGCCGATTCCGCTTCTTATTGTTGCTAGTGTTTGGTATTTGGTGATTACGTCTGTTTTGATGGTTTTGCAGGTTATGTTAGAAAAGCATTTTGGCAAAGGATTCGAAGCAAAAGCAGATAGCATTCATAGCAACAGATAGCAGTAATTGCAAAACATAATTCAAAACATAATTCAAAACATAATTCAAAACATAATTCAAAACATAATTCAAAACATAATTGCAAAACGAGTAGAAACACACACGTTTTATAACGTACAATAGAAAATTATGTGTGGAATTGTTGGATACGCAGGTTTTGGCACAGTTTGCGCAAAGCCTTTAGAAGTTTGCTTAAACGGATTAGAACGCTTAGAGTACAGAGGCTATGATTCGTCTGGTGTAGCTCTTGCTGCTCCAGGAATGGATTCTATATGCGTGCGCAAAAAAGCTGGTCGCTTAGCTGTTTTAAGAAAAGATATAGCCGAAAATCCAATGCCAGAAGCGAGCGTTGCAATAGGCCACACGCGTTGGGCTACAAATGGTGCTCCATGCGACTTAAACGCGCATCCTCACGTTAGTGCAGACGGAAAAATCGCCCTTATTCACAACGGTATTATTGAAAACGCTATTAGTCTTAAAGAACAAATGCAAAAAGAAGGCATAGAGTTTTCGTCTCAAACAGATACGGAAGTTGCAGCAAAAGCGCTTGGAAAAATCGCGAATCAAATAATTGAAGAAACTGGTAAGCCAGATCTTTTTGAAGCAATAAGACGAGTTGCAAAAATTCTTAAAGGAGCTTTTACTCTACTTGCAGTGGATGTTAGACAGCCTAATATTGTTGCTGCTGTTCGCCACGATTCGCCGCTTGTAGTAGGTGTTTCAAATAATGAGTATTTTCTAGGCTCCGACGTTGCTGCTTTTGTTCAATACACAGATAAGGTTCTTGAAGTTGGTCAAGATCAAGCTGTTTTAATCGGAGATATAGAAGGAAACAAAAAAGCACAGCTTTTACTTACAGATTTTGATGGCAATAAGATTGAAAACCCTAGTTACTTTACAGTAGACTGGGATGCTTCTGCAGTAGAAAAAGGCGGATGGGATTCCTTTATGGATAAGGAAATTCACGAAGATCCGCATGCTGTAGCCGATACTTTGCGTGGGCGATTCGACGCAAAAGGGAACATTATTCTTGACGAAGTTAGGATTAGTCAAGATATTTTGCGATCAATCGACAAGATAATAGTTGTGGCTTGTGGAACAGCAAGCTACGCTGGATTAGTTGCAAAATATGCGATTGAACATTGGGTGCGCGTGCCAGTAGAAGTGGAGTTGGCTCACGAATTTAGGTACAGAGACCCGATTTTAACGCATAGAACGCTTGTTGTTGCAATATCTCAATCTGGCGAAACAATGGACACGTTAATGGCGTTAAGGCATGCGCGTGAGCAGGGTAGCCGCGTGCTTGCAATATGCAACACTCAAGGATCGAGTATTCCTCGAGAATCGGATGCTGTACTTTACACGCATGCAGGCCCAGAAATCGCAGTTGCTTCCACAAAAGCATTTGTTGCGCAAATCGTAGCAGCATACATGCTTGGTCTTTATTTGGCTCAAGTCAAGGGAACAATGTACAGGGATGAGATTCAGCAAATCGTGTCTCAGCTTAAAGAAATGCCAGATAAAATTCAAAACGTTTTAGACACTCAAACGGATTCGATTATGCAAGCTGCAAAGCGAACAATGGACGCAAAATCGTTCTTGTTCCTTGGCAGGCATGTTGGTTACCCAGTAGCGCTAGAAGGCGCGTTAAAGCTAAAAGAGATTGCATACACGTTTACAGAAGGCTTTGCTGCAGGAGAGCTAAAGCACGGCCCGATTGCTCTTGTAGATAAGGGAGAGCCAGTTGTTGTTATAGTGCCATCTTCTAGAGGCAGAGACGTTTTACACGCTAAAGTGATATCGGGAATTGAAGAAGTTAAGGCTCGCGGAGCGTTTACGATTGCGGTTGCAGAAGACGGCGATCCAGACGCTGAGCGTTACGCAGATATTGTGTTTTGGCGCCCTAAATGCCCAACATTGCTAAGCCCTCTTGTAGATGTTGTAGCATTGCAACTTTTTGCTATGAATATGGCAAAGCTTAAAGGCTACGACGTTGACAAGCCTAGGAATCTTGCAAAATCCGTAACTGTGGAATAGCAATACAATGAGTGTTATGAGTGCAAGAAGACCGCACAAAAATCGCAAGCAGTATTTTGGTTGTTTTGTTATGCGTAATATAAACCGTAATATAAACTGCGATTTGACTCGTTATATAAAGCGTGTAATTTCTGCGATTATATGCGTTTTTGCTGTTGTTTTTTGTGCATCATGCGGATCTGTTGATTCTAGAACAAAAATCACAGTGTGGTCTTGGGAGCCAAGCATGAAGCGGATTGCTGCAGATTTTGAGAAGCAAAATCCAGATATTCGTGTTAGTGTTAAAGACACAAGTGGGTATAGCAATCTTAATAGCGCTATTCAAGACGGCTACGGTATGCCAGACGTTGCTCAACTTGAGTACTATGCTTTGCCACAATACGCTGTTAGAGGTCAGCTTCTAGACATTACAGATAGGGTACAGGGAACTCAAACATTTTACACGCAAGGATCATGGTCTTCTGTGCAATTAGGAGGCCGAATATACGGTTTGCCAATGGATTCAGGGCCTTTAGCGTGGTTTTATAATCAAGATGTGTTTAGCCAAGCAGGCGTGGATGCTACGCAAATTCACACTTGGAAAGACTACATTCACGCAGCAAGAAAGCTAAAAAATATTGGTGTTTATATTGCTGCGGATTCTGGAGGTGCTAGCTTTTACAACGCTATGATTTGGCTTTCTGGCGGGCATCCGTTTATAACTTCGCACGACGGAAAAACTGTTACTGTTCGCTTAAGCAAAGATAAAGGAACAAAAGACTTTACAAAATTTTGGCAATTAATGATTGACGAAGACTTAGTGGACACAAGGCTTACAACGTGGACTCCATCTTGGAAGAGCGCTGTTGGTTCTGGAAATGTTGCTTCCGTTTTTGCTGGAGCATGGATGACTTCGCTTTTAATGCACGATATTCCAGGCGGAGCAGGGTTGTGGCGTGTTGCAAGAGTTCCAACAATGGATGGCAAAAATCATAATGCGCAAATGGGCGGATCTGCGCTAAGTGTATTGCAATCTAGCAGGAAGCCAGAAGCTGCAATGCGTTTTGTTGATTTTGTTTGCCACAATCAACAAGGCATTAAAGAACGCGTTAGTTCGGGAGCGTTCCCAGCAGACGTTGTAACTCTTAGAGATAGCGCATTTTTGAATAAGACTACTGTTTTGGATTCTAGAGGAATTAAAGTGCCATACTTTGGCGGGCAACACTTTAATAGAGTTTTTGCGGATGCAGCACAACATGTGTATACGGGGTACAAGTATTTGCCATTTGAAGTATATTCGCGTAGTGATTTTCGCTCCACAGTTGGCTTGGCTTATGATTGGAATCGAAAGTCAAAAGCGCGATTAAATATTAAAGCTATGATTGACGCTGGAATTAAGCAAGATGACGGAAAAGATTTTGTTCTTCCAGACGACCCTGGCCCTAAGATTCGACTTAAAGACGGAATCGCGCTTTGGAAAAAAGACTTAAAAGAATACGGGTATAATCAAGGTTTTGTTGTTCGATAAGAGTGTTCGCTGAGACTTATGCGCTTTAGGTTTGTAATCCAAAGGAAAAGTCGCTAGCAACCGATTGTTCTTCTATAAATCTCGTACATTCCCTTAAAAATCAAATTTGGATCGTAGTGATCAATCGAATCAACATCTTTTTCAAAAAGTCGCCCCAAACCTCCTGTAGCAACAACCTTAAAAGGCTCATTTATCTCTATTTTGAATTGCTCAATTGTGCGCTCAATGCCTCCGAGGAAGCTGTAGTAGAGGCCAGCTTGCATAGCAGGACGAGTTGATTTTGCAAGAACGGATTTAGGGCGAGAAATCTCAACTTCTGGAAGCTGAGCAGTATTATCCCATAGAGCTGCCGCAGCCGAGCTGATTCCCGTGCAAATAAGTCCGCAAGTAATTGCTCCGCTTTTATCAACGTAGTTATAAGTGGTAGCTGTGCCGAAATCAATTACCAATGCTGGGCCGCCGTATTCGTAAAACGCGCCAACACAATCCGCTAAGCAATCTGCACCCAAAGAGCGTGGCTCGTCAATCCTAATATTTACGCCAGTTTTTACTCCAGGACCTACAATCATAGGGTCGATTTGCAAAAACTTAACAATGCTTGCGCGGAACGAGTGCATAACTTTTGGAACAACCGAAGCAACAATAACATCTTCAACATCGTTTACGCTAAAACCGCTTAAATTAAGGAATTGCGTAATCATAATGCCGTATTCGTCGGAAGTGTGATTTGCTTTTGTAGTCATTCTATATGTGCCAACAATCTTGCCGTTATCTAAGAATCCAAGCACAATATTCGTGTTGCCAATGTCTACTGCTAAAAGCATATTCGCCTCCAGTGTGTTTGTTGCGTGTTGCCAAACTTAAGTATGCGCATCTTTAGAGCAATACTACATTAATGCTAAGTCGTTGCGTGCAATTTGATTGTTTGTGCTTGCTGTTTTAGGAAATCACATAAAAGTGTGTCGGTGTGGCACAGTAGGTGATAAAGTCGAAAACAATGGCAGCGAGGCTAGAAAGGAATTGTAAATGATAAATCGTCAAGCAATATTGCATAGGCCACTTTCACAATACGCGTATTCTACGGCAGAATATTGCTTAACAATTCGCTTGCGTGCAGCAAAGAATAATCTTTGTTCATGCGTTTTGCATTACGGAAATCGCGTTGATTTAACTCCGTTAGACAAGTTTTGCACGCTGAAAATGGAAAAGATTGCAAGCGACGATTATTTTGATTACTATGAAGCGAATATAAGCAGCGATTTAGATAGAGTTTGTTATTACTTTGAGATGCAAGATGCGGATGAGCACTTGTATTTGTACGCCGATACTATTGCAGCTGATTTTCCAGAAGATCGTACAGAAGTCTACCAGTTCCCATTTATTCGTCGCGAAGAGATTAGCGACGTTCCGCGTTGGCTTAAAGAGGCTGTTGTTTACAACATTTTCCCAGATAGTTTTGCAGATTCTAAACGCGGCATAAGTTGCATTGCAAAAGATTATTTTGATGAGAAAACTGGCCAAACTTTACACACTCGTTTGGGTGGAACAATTAGAGGCATAATCGAAAATCTTGATTATATTGAGGATTTGGGCTTTAATTGCTTGTATTTAAATCCTATTTTTACAGCTGCAGAGTACCATCGTTACGATCTTCTTGACTATTACCATGTTTGCCCTAATTTAGGAACCGACGACGATTTTAGGGAGCTTGTTAGCGAGGTTCATAATCGCGGCATGCACATAATTATTGACGGCGTTTTTAATCATTCTAGTTGGTATTTCTTCGCGTTTGATGATGTTGTTAAAAATGGCGAAAATTCGCAATACAAGGATTGGTTCTATGGATTAAAGTTCCCTGTTAAACGCCCCGAAGATGGCGAGCGCCCAAGCTATACGTGTTTTGCGTATGAGCGTAAAATGCCAAAGCTTAATACTTCTAATCCAAAAGTTCGCGACTATTTTATGGACGTTTGTCGCTATTGGCTTGAAGATTTTGATGTTGACGGTTGGCGTTTGGATGTTGCTAATGAGGTTGATAAAGACTTTTGGCGTGCCTTCCGCTCTGTTGCTAAAAAGACTAAAAAAGATAGTGTGCTAATTGCGGAGATTTGGGAGAATTCTGAGCGTTGGTTGCAAGGAGACATGTTTGACTCCACTATGAACTATGAATTCCGCAAAGTTTGCCGCGATTTCTTTGCTTTTGGCAAGATTAATGCGCGCGAGTTTAATAGTCGATTTGTGGATATGCTTTTAAGATACCCATTCCCGATTGTTCAGGGTCAATTGAATTTGCTTGATAGTCATGACGTTAGTCGCTTTAGGAGCTTGTGTGCGCAAAATTCCGCGGATTCTGGCGATTCTTCCGCGGTGGATAAGCGATTCCGTTTGGCTGAGCTTTGTTTGCTTACGTCTGTTGGAACTCCAAGCGTGTTCTACGGGGACGAGCTTGGCGTAGTTGGTTTTGAAGAGTGTGATTACCGCGCGGCTATGCCTTGGGTAAATCCTGTAAAGGATAATCGCGACTGGTTCCGCGAACTTATAAACTTGCGTAAAAGTAACGATTGCTTTAGTCATGGCAATTTTAGAGTTCTTGACTATGATGAGCGCGGAAAATTTGTGTTTGCGCGAGAAACCGACTCTAAGCGCGTTGTTGTGGCTTTAAATGCGTTTAATGAGTCTAACGATTCGTTTAGTGGCTTGCCAGATTGTAAGCCGATTATTAGCTACAATTATGATGCTCAAAATTACTCTCTTGGAGCTTTTGGATACGCGATTTTTGAAGCAAAATAGCGATTTTTACTAGCGATTTTTGCTAGCGATTTAATCAATAAAAGTGGCACTTAATCAAGTGATTTAAGTGCCACTTTTATTTACAAGCTTAAGATATTTGCAAATCAAACTACAAATCTAAGAAAAGCTGGTGTATTCTAGTATCTTCGTCAAGCTCTGGGTGGAAAGCTGTTCCGATTTGATTTCCCTGGCGAGCAGCTACAACGTTGCCATTTACTGTTGCAAGAGTCTCGGCATTTGAGCCGACTTGCGCAATATAAGGCGCGCGAATAAACGTCATTGGAACAGCTCCAAGACTGCCAAAATCCGATTCGCAATGGAAGCTTCCAAGCTGGCGGCCGTAAGCGTTTCGCTTAACAGTAACGTCTAGTGTGCCAAATCCGCTAACTTCGTTACCTTCCACGTTTTTTGCAAGTAAAATCAATCCTGCACAAGTGCCAAGAACTGGCATTCCGCTTGCAATTCTCTCGCGCAAAGGCTCAAGCATGTTTTGCTCTTTAAGAAGCTTTGTTTGCACAGTGCTTTCGCCGCCAGGCAAAACAAGACGGTCAAAAGATTGCTCCAAATCTCGTGCTTGACGAAGCTCAATGACGCGCGCGCCAAGCTTTTCTAGCATTAAGCGATGCTCAAGAAAAGCTCCTTGAACAGCTAAAACAGCTACAGTGTGTGCGCAATTATTTGTATTGATAGGTGAGTTTGCCAAAATAATTCGCCTCAATCACTCGTCTTAATTACTCGCCGCGATTAGCCATTAAAAGCTTGATTTCTTGCTCGTTAATGCCAACCATAGCTTCGCCCAAATTCTCGGAAAGCTTAGCAATCATCTTGGCATCTTTGTAATTAGTAACAGCCTTAACGATTGAAGCAGCGCGCTTTGCTGGGTCTCCAGACTTAAAGATGCCAGAGCCAACGAATACGCCTTCTGCGCCAAGCTGCATCATTAAAGCAGCGTCTGCAGGGGTAGCAACACCGCCAGCTGCAAAGTTTACAACAGGAAGCTTGCCGTTTTGCGCAACATACTTTACAAGATCGAAAGGCACGCGCAATGTCTTAGCTTCTTCAAAAAGCTCATCCTCACGCATGCTTGTAAGCTTACGGATTGCGGAATTCATCATGCGCATGTGGCGCACTGCCTGAATCACATCTCCAGTTCCAGGCTCGCCCTTAGTGCGAATCATGGAAGCGCCTTCGTTAATCCTTCGCAAAGCTTCGCCCAAATCCTTAGCTCCGCAAACAAATGGAACTGCAAAATCGCGCTTGTTAATGTGGTACACGTCGTCTGCTGGGCTAAGCACTTCGCTTTCGTCAATGTAGTCAATCTCAATAGCCTCAAGTACTTGCGCTTCTACAAAGTGACCAATACGGCATTTTGCCATAACAGGAATAGACACAGCCTCTTGGATTCCGTGAATCATAGCTGGGTCGCTCATTCTAGATACGCCACCAGCTGCGCGAATATCGGCAGGAATACGTTCCAACGCCATTACAGCGCAAGCTCCAGAATCTTCAGCAATTCGTGCCTGCTCTGGAGTAGTAACGTCCATAATTACGCCGCCCTTAAGCATTTGTGCAAGCTGGCGATTTAGAGCAGTGCGGTCTTGGCTGCCGTTATTTTGCGGATCTGAGGATTCGTTTACTGTTACTGTAGTATTCAAGTTTTCTGCCATTATTCCTCGCTTTTTATTGGCGTTTTATTGGCGCATTTTGCATGCATGCTGTGTGTAACATCTTTATGCGTCTGTTATACATTTTTGCAAATATGCAAGCTATCGTATTGTTTTTTGCGCACGTTTGCAAGTTTACGTCTGATGGCATTTAACCACATTCATAGGATATGTGATTAGAATAACGTCAAATTTTTATAGAATAGTGTTAAATTTTTTACACAATGATGTCAAATTTTTGTAAAAACGTATAAATATCAATTACTTATTAATGATTTATAACCAGGTTTTTAGACTCGCTCTAGTTTTGATTGACTTGCTAGCAAGCTACGATTGTATATGCCGTTGACTTTGTGTTGCAAGTGTTGCAATTAGACAAAGCAACGAGCTTAAACAATTAAATAACAACATAAACAACAATTAAATAAATGTATCTAATTCAATCCAGAAAGGTTTGTTGAATGGATAACAAAGAACCCAAAGATGGCGCATACTCTAAAGATGTGACCAATAAATTCTATGTGCAAGAAAACGCGCAAGAGCGCCAAGAATCGCAAGCTGGATTTAGTACAGATGCTTCGCTTAACGCTGCGTCTAAAAGTGCGTATAAAACCAATAAGCGTGGTTTGGGAAAATTCTGGCTTGTTTCTGTAGCAATCGTAGTAATCGCAATATTTAGCGCGATTGTTGCAACGCTTACGGGTCCACAAAAAAATCCTGCAAGTCAAACATCTTCTGCGCAAGTTTCAAATAAAACTGTGTCAATAGGATTAAAACTTGCTCCTACAAATCTCGATATTCGTAATCAATCTGGCTCGTCATTGGAGCAATTGTTAATTGGAAACGTGTATGAAGGTCTTGTAGCTAGAAATACTAAAAATCAGGTTGTTCCATCCCTTGCAAAAAGTTGGAAAATAAGCAAAGATGGCTTAAAATACACTTTCCACATGCGTAAAGGCGTTGTTTTTTCTAATGGGAATAAGCTTACTGCAAAAGACGCTGAGTGGTCTTTTAACGAGCTTGTTGCAAAGAAGTATCGCGGATCAAACATGGTTGGAAAAGTTGAATCTGCTAAAGCTAAAGATGATTACACGTTTGAAATTAAGCTTAAAGAGCCAAATGCAAAGCTTTTGTGGGCGTTGTGCTCTAGAGCTGGCTTAGTTTTCGATAAGCTTGCGAATTATGACGCTAAAACTCAAGCTGTTGGATCTGGTCCGTATTTGGTAGAAAAGTTTGTGCCAAACGACCGAGTTGTGTTAAAAGCAAATCCGCGCTACAAGGGCGTCAATAAGGCAAAAACTCAAAAAGTTGTTGTTCGCTATTTTGTAGACGATGTTGCTGCTGTAAATGCGCTTTCTTCGGGATCTGTTCAAGCTTTGGCGCCTATTTCTGGCCAGCTTGCTAAGACTTTTAAGGCGGATTCAAAGCACTATGTTGTTAAAGCTGGAAACACTACCGATAAATTTGTGCTTGCTATGAATATGAATGGTGAGCGAACTAAAGATAAGCGCGTGCGTCAAGCGATTCGCTATGCGATTGACCACAAGCAAATTATTGCTTCGCGCGGAGGTACGGATGCTTTGCTTGGCGGACCAATTCCTTCTTTAGACCCAGGATATGAGGATTTAACTAAGATTTACGCGCATAATGTTAAGCGCGCTAAGTCGTTAATGAAGGAAGCTGGTTTTAGCGAGTCGAATCCTTTGCATCTTTCGCTTACTTACCCGAATATTTATGGAACGCAACTTGGTGAGCAATTGATGTCTCAATTAAAGCAAATTGGCATTGATCTAAAAGTAAACGTTGTTGAATTTACTACTTGGCTTCACGACGTTTATACAAATAAAAACTACGATTTGTCTATGGTAGATCACAATGAAAGCCATGATTTTGGCCAGTGGGCAGATCCTAAGTATTACTACGGTTACAACAATAAGCAGGTTCAGGATTTGTATGCTAAGGCAATGCTTTGCGCGAATATTAAGGAGTCTAATAAGCTTCTTGCTAAAGCTGCGCGAATCGTTAGCCAGGATGCTCCTGCAGATTGGTTGCTTAATTACAAAGTTGTTACAGCTAAGGTAAAGAACCTTGAAGGCATGCCTTTTGACATTAATCAAGTTCTTTTGCCGCTATACAACTTGCGACTTAAGTGATTTGGTCTAAATTTCCCGATTTTGTTGCTCAAAACCGCAAAATCACGTACAAAAAGCGGAAATTCTCGGGAACATTAAACTAAGTAAGGGGTTTGTATGAAGCGCATGATTCTTCGACGCATCGCGTTGTTTTTTGTAGCGCTGCTATTTATTTCTGCAATCGTATTTCTTGCTCTTAGAGTTTTACCTGGAGACGTTGCTCAAGTTATGGCTGGCTTAAACGCGCCAGATGGAAAAGTTGAGCAATTAAGACGCGATTTAGGATTAAACAAGCCCCTTTTCATTCAATATTTAGAGTGGATTTTTGGCGTTTTTAGGGGCGACTTCGGCATCTCAATGCTCACTGGTCGCTCCGTTGCGTCCACTATTGCTATGCGTGCTAGCATAACTTTTCCGCTTATTTTTCTAGGGCTTTTAATTGCGCTCGCAATTGGTATTCCGCTTGGATGTTTGCAAGTTTTGCATTCTGGCAAGTCTTTGCAAGGCTTTTTAAGATTTTGCGCTATTGCAGGCGGCTCTGTTCCTGCTCTTTGGGGCGGAATGATTTTAATCATGATTTTTGGCAGGGGCATTGGCTTAGTTGAGATTTTTCCTACTCAAGGTTTTCCAACAGACGGTTGGCGTGATTTTTCTAGCGCATTTTTGTCGTTGATTCTTCCATCGCTAACAGTTGGCATTATTGTTGGATCTGGCTTTATGCGTTACGCTGCAGCATCATTAGAGCAGATTTCTAATAGCGACATTGCTTTGCAAGCTATGGCTTGTGGCATGACTAAAAAGCAAATGATTTGGCGAGTTGGCTTGCGATTAGCGTTGCCGCAGCTTGTGTCTGTAATCGGCTTGACTTTTGCGCATATGATTATGGGCGTAATGGTTATTGAAAATCTGTTTTCGCTTCCTGGAATGGGTATGGGTCTTGTGCGCGATGTTGGTTTGCGAGATCTTATATCTGTTCAAGGCAATCTTTTTATGCTTTCTGCATTGTTCTTGCTTGTTGGGTTTGCGATTGACGTGTTGCATCGTTTGCTGGATTCAAGGCTTAGCCAAGATTCGAGTAGTGAATGATTCGAGCTGTGATTCAAGTGGGGAGTGATTCAAGCAATGATTAAGTTTTTAAGACGCATTTGGCGCGGAATTATTGGAAAATTCGTGTGTATTGTTTTGTGCTTGTGGATTTTTGTAGCTGCGCTTTCTTTTGTGTGGACGCCTTATTCTCTTCTAGAAACAAACGGGTACCAGGTATGGCAAAAGCCTTCTCTAAAGCATTGGCTTGGCACAGATGGCACGGGTGCAGATATGCTTAGCTGGCTTATGGCTGGTTCTAGAGTAGAGATTTTGCTTGTTATTTCAACAATTGCGATTGCAAGCGTTGTTGGGTTTGTTGTTTTAAGCTTTACGATTTGTCGTGTTCAAAAAATTCGTTCCCTAAGCATTATGGCAGTAGACGCTTTAATTTCCATTCCAACAGTTTTGATTGCGCTTATGCTTGCTGTGCCTCTTGGAGCATCCGTTCTTGTAATCATGCTTGCATGCGGATTTGGCTACGGCTTAAATCTTGCTCGTATTTTGCGACCAAGTGCTGTTCTTGTTCTTAAGTCTAATTATGTTGATTGCGCGATTTCTAATGGTGCTAGCAGAAGCTACGTTTTGCTAAAGCATGTTCTTCCTAATATTTTGCCAATTGCTTCCGTTCAGCTTTCGCTTTCGGCAGGAACTGTTATTTTAGCGGAAAGCGGATTGACTTATCTAGGTGTTGGTGTTCCTTCGGGAGTGCCGAGCTGGGGTCGTGTGCTTTCTACTTCGGTTACTTTGATTCACGTTTATCCGCTTGCGGCTTTATGGCCTGGTCTTGTTGTTACATTAACAGTTTTGGCTCTTAATCTTTTTGGCGATGTTTTAAGAAGTGCTACAAATCCAGCAAATAGGGAGTCTAAGAATGAGTCTTGATATAAAAGGATTATCGCTTAGCATTGGATCTTCGCGCATTTTAAGCGATGTTTCACTTAACGTTAAAGATGGCGAGCGCGTTGGGCTAGTTGGATCTTCTGGCTCTGGCAAATCAATGCTTTTAAGAGCTGCGATTGGCCTAGTTCCGTCTAATTGCAAAATCACTGGCTCTTGCCATGTTGGCAATGCCCAAACTGTTGGCGCTAACGATTCTGCGCTTGCAAACATTCGCGGTAAGTATGTTGGCGTTGTTTTTCAGCAAGCGGATCGTGCTCTTAACCCTATTATGAGTGTTAGCGAGCAAATCGCCTTACCTCTTAGGCTCCACTACAATTTAGATGAAGACGATATTCAAAATCGCGTTAAAGTCATGCTTGAAAAAGTTGGTTTAGGCACAAATATTTTGAATAAGCGTACTTTTGAGCTTTCGGGCGGGCAAATGCAACGAGTTGGGATTGCTACAGCGCTTATAACTTGCCCTAAGTTGATTCTTGCAGACGAGCCGACTACTGCTCTTGATTCTGTTACGCAAAAAGATGTTGTGAATATGCTCACTTCTTTAGTTGATAATATGGGCGCTTCAATGCTTTTTGTTACTCACGATTTTTCTGTTCTTTCTTACGCTGCTACGCGTTGCTATGTTTTGGATTCTGGGCGATTAGTCGATAGTGCGCGTGTTGGTGAATTGCTAGAAAATCCTAAGGTTCACTCTACTAAGCAACTTGTTTTTGCAGCGCGCGCTTTAAGTCTTAGTAAAAATGATTTAAGTCTTAGTAATAAAAATGATCTAAGTCTTGATGATAAGAATGATTTAAGTTTTAGTAATAAAAATGATTCTTCCAAAGATGATTGCATTTTTAACGCTAAAAACGTTCATGTTGTTTTAGGAAGTGCAAAGACTCGTGTTGAAGCATTAAAAGGCGTTGACTTTAATCTTAAAGTTGGCGAATCTTTAGCACTAATTGGCGGATCTGGAAGTGGTAAAACGACTTTGATTCGTTCTTTGCTTGGATTGCAAGAAATACGCCAGGGGAGTATAGAATATTGCGGAAAGCTAGTCGAAACCGTTGAAAATGCTAGAAAATCAAGTTTAAAAGATTCTGCTTACGTAAATATGAGAAGACAATGTTCGCTTGTGTTTCAGCATCCTTTTGCAGCTTTAGACCCGCGTTGGACAGTTAGAAAAAGCGTTGCTGAGCCGCTTGAAATATGGCGTAAAAACATGAGTTCTGATTCAAATACTGTTGATTCACATGTTATTGATTCTAAAGTAGATGATGTTTTGAATTTAGTTGGATTAGATCCTAGTGTTTTTGGCAAAAGATACCCTTGCCAGCTTTCTGGCGGACAAGCTCAATGCGTTGCGATTGCGCGCGCGCTAATCAATAATCCTAGAGTTTTGGTTGCAGATGAGCCAATGAGTGCAATCGATGTTGCTGAGCGCACAAGAATCTTAGATGCGTTTAATGTGATTCGCGCAAATCGCCCTAATATGGCGTGCATATTCGTTAGCCACGATCTTGGTATGATTCAACATTTAGCTTCTAGCGTTGTTGTTCTAAAAGATGGCGTTGTTGTTGAATCTGGGCTTGTAAGTCAAATTTTAAATAATCCAAAACATAGCTACACTCGCGAACTTATTGATGCTGCTACTTTGTAAGTCTGTATTGGTAAGTCTTGAAAGTTTGTAAGCAAATAAGTGTTGCAAGTCTAATAAAAAATATTTTTAGATTCGCGTTTATGTGTGTTTGGCAAGAATAGCGTCTAATATTGTTAGTAATCGTTATTTGCGTATGTATTACAAGTTAGGAAAGATAAAATGAGCGAAAATCAAAATAATCAGCCAACACCTCGTCCAGAAAGCTTTGAGCTTGACCACACTAAAGTTAAAGCTCCATACGTTCGCTATATTGACACTCAAAAAGGCCCGAATGGAGATGTTATTTCTAACTACGATATTCGCTTAACTCAGCCTAACCAAGAGGCTATTCCTACGGGCGCTTTACACACGATTGAGCACACGATTGCTGTTCTTTTGCGCCAGCGCATTGAAGGCTACATTGATTGCTCTCCATTTGGTTGCCGTACAGGATTCCACCTTTTAACTTGGGGCACTCATAGCACGGAAGATGTTGCGCGCGCGTTAAAGGAATCGCTTGAATTTATTGCGTATAAAGCTACTTGGGAAGATGTTCCAGCTACAACTATTGAGTCTTGCGGAAACTACCGAGATCATAGCTTGTTCGGAGCGCGTCAATGGTGCAAAGATATTTTAGACAAGGGCATTAGCTCCGATCCTTTTGAGCGTAAGATTGTGTGATTTGTTGCGTTTGATTGTGTAAGACTGTAAAACGCCATATTCTAAGCATAGGGGGGTGTATGTGTGAAATAAGATTGAGGAAAGCAACTCTTAGCGACCTAAAAGATATTGAAAATATTTATGAGAGAGCAAGAGTATTTATGGCAAATAATGGCAATCCTCATCAATGGGGGGATCGTTTTCCTCTAACATCTAGTGTTATAGAAGATATTCGTTTGAATCGTTTTAATCTTCTTGTAGACACGGACCCAGATTTTGGCGAAGAGCGCATTTTGGCACAATTTGCACTGTGCGAAGGTCTTGATGAAGTCTACGCAAAGATTGATGGAGCGTGGCTAGATGACGTTTTGCCATACGTTACAATCCATAGGCTTGCATCTTCGGGAGTCAAGCCAAAAATGGCAAGCGAATGTTTAAGATGGGCTAAGCGTAATTACTCTAATGTTAGAATCGATACTCATCCCGACAACTTGATTATGCAAAAAGTTATTTTGCGAGAAGGCTTTAGCAAGTGTGGTCTTGTTGTAATTCCAGATCGCGCGCATAGTGCAACTAGAATCGCGTATCAATGGTTGCGCTCGCATAATCATGTAATACGGTATTAGAAGTATTAGCAGTATTGAAATGTAAGTCAAAAAATACTTGCATATAAGTCAAAAATACTGGCATATATAGTAGATATAAAAGTAAACGTAAAAGTAAAGGCGTGAGATATGTGTAAAAATTCGAGTATACAAGCGATTTTGCAAGAAAACTACGCTCGCGCCTTGAGTACATACCCTGGGCAGGTAATCGTTGATCTAAAAGCGCTAAGAGATAATATGCGAACGCTTGTTGAGCGCGTTTCTAAAGATTTGAAGCCTGGTCAAAAGTCGCCAGCAGTTATGGGAGTTGTTAAAGCAGACGCTTATGGTCACGGGCTTATTCCTAGTGCGCTCGCAGCTTTAGCAGGAGGAGCAACTTGGCTTGGAACGGCTCAGCCTTATGAGGCTTTGCGACTTCGTAAATGTGGAATTGACTTAAGCAGATGCCGTATTCTTACGTGGCTTACTAGCGCTCCAACGTCTCTTTTTGCGGATTTAATAAAAGCAGATATTGATATTTCTGTTGGCTCACTTGATTCTATTGACGCTGTTGCGCTAGCTGCTAAATCGCTTGGTGCTGCTGCACGCGTGCACGTTAAGGTAGATACGGGATTTGGCAGAAACGGTTTTACGCCTGCTGGCTTTAGTAATGCTTTAGAAAAACTTAGTGAATATTCTAGTCAGGGATTAATCGAAGTTATTGGGCAATGGAGTCACTTGGCTGTTGCTGATTGCCCAGACGTTCCAGAGTTTGTGGCATCTACAGATAGGCAAATTGAGCAATTCCATGACTTTACTAGAAGAATGCGCGAAGCTGGGTTGGAGCCTAAAATCCGACATTTAGCTAATACAGCTGCAACTCTTAACAGGCCAGAGATACGTTTTGAGCTTGTTCGCCCAGGAATTGGATTATATGGATACGAGCCAGACCCTGTTATGGGAGCGCCTCAAACTTACGACTTGCGTCCAGCAATGACCTTACAAGCGCAATTAGGAACAGTTAAATCTGTAGAAGCAGGTCATGGTATTTCGTACGGGCGCACGTATTTAACGCCAGACAATACAAGCACAGCAATCGTTCCACTTGGATATGCGGATGGCATTTTGCGCGCATCTAGCGGATTCGATATGCAAGGATCTCGTCATGTTAATAAGCCTGGAGGCCCTGTGCGCGTGGAAACTAATAACGGCGCTAGGATTTTGCATGTTTCGGGGCGCGTTTGCATGGATCAATTTATTGTTGACTTAAAAGGCAGCGCTAAAGAGCTTGGAGTTGAAGAAGGAGATACAGTCAGGCTTTTTGGGCCAGGCAGGGGTCTTGAATATGCGGAGCCAACGGCAGATGATTGGGCAGCGGCTGCAGGAACAATAAGCTATGAGATTATGACTGGGATTGGCCCTAGAGTTCCGCGATTGTATAAGAATGCTTACGAAGTTTTGTCTGAAAAAGACATAAAAATGTTGGATGAAAAAAGCTTAATATAGCAATCTTGCGATTTTGCGATTAGCTGAATTGTTATTTGCTAATTTATGATTTGCTGCTTGCGATTTTAGATTTGCGATTTGATACTTGCGATTAGTGGAGGAGGTTTTTAATGTGTAACGATGTGATTGCTTCCGATAACGAAGTTGTTGGAGAATACAGCTTGCACGATACTGAGCGCTGGGCTAGTGAGCCTCACCACACGCGCGCTCGCACACCGTTTGAGCGAGACAGAGCCAGAATAATCCACTCTTCAGCGCTTAGAAGACTCGGCGCTAAAAGTCAAGTGCTTGTAGCTGGCTCCGACGATTTTGCTCGCACGCGTTTAACTCATACTTTGGAAGTTGCGCAAATTGGTCGCCAGATTGCTGCAATGCTTGGCGCGGATCCAGATGTTGTAGATTGCGCTTGCTTAGCTCACGACTTAGGTCATCCTCCTTTTGGTCACAATGGCGAGCGCGCTCTTGCTCAAATCGCAAGCAATATTGGTGGTTTTGAAGGAAATGCTCAAACTCTTAGACTTTTAACGCGCTTAGAGCCTAAAGTTTTTAGAGAAAATGGCGCTAGCGCAGGCGTAAATCTTACGCGTGCAAGCTTAGATGCTGCTGTTAAATATCCTTGGGGTTTTGATGAAGCAAAAGCGCACGATAAAGGCGAGCGCGATTTAAAATTCTGCGTTTACCCAGACGATAGAGAAGTTTTTGATTGGCTAAAAAGTGGCTCTCCGCGCGAATCGAAGCCTATGGAGTGCCAAATTATGGATCTTTCCGACGATATTGCATACAGTGTTCACGATATTGAAGACGCGATTGTAACTGGCGCTTTTAATACGGAGCTTGTTTGGGATTCAAGCGTTGCAGATCAAGTTGTTCAAGAAGCTCATAATTGGTACGGCAGCCAGTGGGATGCGGATAGTCTTTTGGCAGCTTTTAAGCGTTTGCGTTCTCTTAACATGTTCCCTGATTCTTATGACGGCTCTAGAAGGTCTCTCGCTCACTTAAAGAATATTACTAGTGCTTTAATCGGCAGGTTTGCAAGCTCTGTTGAGAAAGCAACTAGAGAAAAATATGGAAACGGTGCTTTAATTCGCTACCGCGCAAACGTTGTGATTCCGCCAGAAACATCTTACGAGATAATTGTTCTTAAAAGCTTGGCTGTGCATTTTATAATCCAGCCTAGGGAGCGCGAGTTTTATAAGCGTGAGCAAAAGATTCTAACGGATTTGGTGGAGGTGTTTATGAGCAAGTCTCCACGAGCGCACGATGCTATGGAATTTGTGTTTATAAGCGATTGGGATGCTTGCTCTAGCGATGAAGAGCGTTTAAGAGTTGCGATTGATCAAGTTGCAAGTCTTACAGATGGATCTGCTACAGCTATTCATGCCGCTTTGTGCTAAATCTTTGTGCTAAATCAATGCTTTCCACTTCAATGCTTTTATGCTTTTACGAATAGAGTGTCTGTAGCCTTCGGCTTGCGATAAGCTAGAGACTATGGCTGGAATGATTGTAAAAGAAGACGTTGAGCGTGTGCGCGCTGCTGCAGATTTGTACGATATTGTGTCTGCAACTGTTACGCTTAAGCCTTCTGGAACGGGTACTTTTGTGGGGCTTTGCCCGTTTCACGATGAAAAAACGCCTAGTTTCAGCGTTCGTCCAAGCTTAGGTGTCTGGCATTGCTTTGGTTGCGGTGCTGGCGGCGATGTTTTTAAGTATGTTGAGCAAAAAGAAAACATTGATTTTCGCGAGGCAGTAGAGCTACTAGCGGATCGCTACCACATTGAAGTTCATTATGACAAATCGCAGGATGCTAAAGATAATTCTCATGCTGGCTCCAAGCGCGCTCGTCTTATAGAAGCAAACGAGGAAGCTCAACGTTTCTTTGCGTCTCAAATCAACTCTAATGAAGCGTCTGCAGCGCGTAGTTTGCTTGCAGGGCGCAATTTTACTCAAGCGCAATGCGAGCGTTTTGGTTGTGGATACGCGCCTAACGGATGGGATAATCTTGTTCGCTATTTGTCTAATAAGGGTTTTACTCGTCAAGAATTATTGGATGCAGGATTGGCGCGCCAAGGTCAGCGCGGAATTTACGATTACTTCCGCGGCCGATTAACGTGGCCTATTCGAGATTCTACTGGACGTACTTTGGGTTTTGGCGCTAGAAAGCTTTACGACGACGATTCTATTAGCGCAAAGTACATTAACACTCCAGACACTGTGTTGTACCGAAAAACGCAAGTTCTTTACGGAATTGACATTGCTAAGTCGAATATTGTTAAAAAGCGCCAGGTTGTGATTGTTGAAGGCTACACGGATGTTATGGCTTGCCATTTAGCTGGCGTAGATACTGCTGTTGCAACTTGCGGAACGGCTTTTGGCGCGGAGCACGCGAAGATTATTCGCCGACTTATTGCAGACGATTCTTTGGGAGCGATTCAGCTTGTTGGCCCTGTAAAAGTAGAAGGTCAAAAAGTTAGTTCGCGTATTGTTTTTACTTTTGATGGAGATGCCGCTGGTCAAAAAGCTGCTCTGCATGCTTTTGGCTTAGATTCGGCGTTTTTAACACAGACTTTTGTTGCTGTTGCAGATAATAACTTAGACCCTTGCGATTTGCGTATTCAAAGGGGCGACGATGCTGTTCGTTCTTTGATTGCGCGCGCTAATCCTCTTTACGATTTTGTAATCGATACTGTTATTCGTAAGTTTGACACGTCTTTTACAACAGGGCAGATGGGTGCTGTTAAGGCGGTTGCTCCTCTTGTTGCGCAAATTCGAGACAGGTCTTTGCTTGACTTGTACACTAGAAAAGCTGTTAGAAATATTGGTGTTGATTTAGACGTTATGCGTAAGGAGGTGGAGTCTAATAGAAGGCGATTACACGTTGTAGACGATGACGCTTATTCTAAAGGCTACTCTTCCAACGTTTATGCGGATTCTCGCGTGTTTGATCAGCGTTCTCAAAGCATGAATGAAGCTGCTGTAAAAACAGCCATGCTTAGAAGTGCGTACAAGAATCAAAGCTATTACAAGGTTGACGATTCCGTGTTTATGTGCGAACAGCAGTTTATGGCTGTTCTTATGCAATCTCCTCTAGCATTTAACGGCCAACTTTTTGCGCATCTTACTTTGAATAATTTTATTACGCCAGTTTTTAGAACTCTTTTCCAAGCATTTGTTGCTTCTGGAGGCTTGCCTAGCACAAATATTAGCCAAGGTCTTTGGTTGCACACTATTACTAAGGCTGCAGGCCCTATGTTAGAAGGCGTTATTAACGAGCTTTCCGTAATGCCTCTTCCATTGTCTTTAAGCAAGGGCTTAAGTGGAGCTTCTTCTATTAACTCGTCGGCTGCTTACGATTATAGTTGCGAAGGTACAAAAGGCGGGCCATCCAGCCTTTTGCGCGTTCCTAGCGAAGAAGAACAAAAGTATGCAAACGAGTTGCTTATTAAGCTTTTAGACGTTGGTTTTATGCGAAAAATCGGAGCTATTAAGCTTAGAATGAGTAAGTTAGAAGATGGGAGTGAAAAGCTTAATCTTTTAGGTCAGATTACTAGATTAGAATCTGCTCGAAAAGATCTTCAATCACAAATTCTATAAGATTTATCAATTACTTGTTTTGTCTTTATATACCGAGATACGCGATTTATGTATAAATGTGTAGTTGTGTAAGAAAGAAGTGTAGAAACAATGTTTTTATTACCTGAGCAGCAGTTGAATCGCTGTACAAGAGTTATGCAACAACGCCTATATCCGTATATAAATACTGTTTTATCGCATTGTAAAATTCGAGCGTATGAGATTGCTGGAGAACCTATTTCTTCTAGCGAATTCTTCTCTAAGTTAAAAAGAAACGATATTGCGTTTCGTTCATTTAATGCTCCATGTGTTTGGGGAACAACTTGGGGCACAACGTGGTTTGAAGTTACAGGGTCGATTGATTTTTCAAAGGTAAAAGGGCGCAAAGTTGAGCTAAATGTTGATTTAGGTTGGATTAGCAATCTTTTTCCTGGTTTTCAGGCAGAAGGATTAGTGTATAACGTTGACGGAAGAGTTATAAAAGCTGTAAACCCTTGTAATCATTGGGTTCCGTTGATTGATGAGCATAATAATCGTTCTATTAGTATTGATGAAAATGGTAATTTTACTTTATATTTGGAAGCTGCAGACAATCCATTTGTTGAAGGAGCTACTCCGTTTTCTCCTACTGATTTAGGTGAGCGTGCTACTGGAAAAACTGAATGCCAATATATGTTGAAGTATATTGACGTTACTGTTTTTAATCGTAATATTTTTGATTATTACATGGATCTTCAGACTGTAAGTTCTTTGATGCGCGAATTAAATGATGATAATCCGCGTTATTGGAAACTGGCTAAAGCTTTACAGCGATCCTTAAACGCGTATGATGAGCATGATTTTTCTACTGTTCAAAATGCTCGCAAAGAGTTGTTTAATGTATTAAGTAGCCCTGCTGCAGCAAGCTCTATAAAGCATACGGCTGTTGGTCATGCTCATATTGATTCTGCTTGGCAATGGCCTGTGCGCGAGACTCATAGGAAGGTTGCGCGCACAATATCTAACGTTTTAGCTCTTATGGATGAGGACCCTGATTTTACTTATGCTATGAGTTCTGCTCAACAATACGAGTGGCTAGAAAACGAGCATCCCGATTTGTTTGAGCGTATGAAAAATAGGATTAAAGAAGGGCGTTTTATACCTGTTGGAGGTATGTGGGTTGAGTCTGATGCAATGATGCCGTGCGGTGAATCTTTAATTCGCCAAATGACTTTTGGTAAGCGCTATTTTAAGGAGCATCTTGGCGTTGAGCCGCATGGTATTTGGCTACCAGACAGTTTCGGCTACACTGGCGCATTGCCTCAAATCGCTCGCCGCGCTGGTTTTGACTGGTTCTTAACTCAAAAGCTTTCCTGGAACGATACCACTAAATTCCCACATCATTCTTTCCTTTGGGAAGGAATAGACGGTTCTAGGATTTTGGCTCATTTTCCTCCATCTAATACTTATGCTTCGTCTGTTAGCATGCATGAGTTAGTTTATTCTCAACGCAATTTTTTGGATAAAGATTTATCTGATCACGCAATATTGCTATACGGTTTTGGCGACGGAGGTGGCGGGCCTACTCGCGAAATGACTGCTCGTATTAGGCGCGATCGTAATCTAGAGGGTGCTCCTAGAGTTGATTTCGGTACTCCTGATGAGTTGTTTGAAAAAATACGAAAAGATATTGTTGACGATTCAAATTGCAATACACCAGTGTTTAAGGGTGAGCTTTATCTAGAGTTGCATAGAAAAACTCTTACTTCTCAGCAAGATATGAAGCGCTATTGCAGAATAGAGGAATCATTGTTGCGCGTAGCTGAATATCTTGTTGTTTTAGCTCGAGTTTATGCGCCAGAATACCGTTTTAATAACAATGAGCTTACTAGAATTTGGAAGACTTTATTATTGAACCAGTTCCACGATATTCTTCCAGGCTCCGCTATTGCATGGGTTCATAGGCAAGCTAGAGAAGAATATGCTAGAGATATTTCTTCTTTGCGTAAAATTATTTCAGATATTGCTAATGCGATTGTAAAAGCTAACAGCACTAATAGCACTATTGGCAGTATTGGCACTAACAGCGCGATTAATATGCGTGAAAATGTAAAGTTATTGACTTATACAGGTAAAAATGATGTTGCTTGGAATTTGTACCAATGCAATGAAAGCAGTAAAAATAGTAAAACAACTGTAAAACACAAAAATGATGGTGGAATAATTCTTAATAATAGTGTTTTAAGTGTGACTATTGAACGCGATGGCACAGTGTCTTCTGTTAAAGATATTAAATTTAATCGCGAGCTAATTCCATCTGGTTATCGCATGGCGCAATACGAGATACTAAAAGATGAGCCATCTCAGTGGGATGCGTGGGATGTTGAGCGAGATGCATTTATGAGGAATCGTAAGATTGATGATTCTTCAATTGTTTGTGTTAAAGAACTTTTATCGGGCGGTGTGTCTGTTGAAATCTTGGCATGTAAAAAAGATATAAAGATTAAAACAAATATAATTTTAGAGCCGTGTGTTAAACGACTTGATTTCCATGCGCAAGTTGATTGGAAAGCTAAAGAGCAATTTTTGAAAGTAGATATGCCAACATCTATATGTTCAAATAATGCGCAATATGAGTGTCAATATGGTTTAGCTGAACGTCCAATAGTAAAAAATACTCGTAGTGATGATGCAAAATTCGAGTCATGCACGCATAGGTTTGTTCGCATAGAAGATTCCTCTTATGCTGTTGCTGTTGCGAATTCGTCTACTTATGGCGCTGATGCTTCTCCTATTGGCGATTATTCTTCATCTTATGGAACTATGCTCAGATTATCTTTGCTTTCTGCGCCTCTTTACCCAGATCCAAATACGGATCAAGGTAAGCACGAATTTACTTGGTCATTTATTGCTGATGCAAATATGGACTCAGTTTTAAGTGCGGCTAATCTTTTGAATTCGCCAATTATTGATAAGCTTCCAGATGTAGATCCGCTGTTTACGATTCATAGAAACTCAGGTCTAATTGCATTAGATTGGGTTAAGCTAGCTGACGATTGTTCTGGAGACATAATCTTGCGTATTTATGAGCCATGTGGTGGCTGCGCGAGTGGCCAAATAAAACTCAACAAAATCTTGCGTGCGGCTTCGATTGAAGAGGTAGATCTTATGGAAATGCCAGTATTGCACGGTATGCCTACAGCTTTGCACAAGAATAATGATGAATTAAATATAGAATTACGTCCTTTTCAGCTATGCTCATTGCGAATTCGCATTGCATCTGAAACTACAGTTTCTATTAATTGATAGGATGTTGAGAGTTTATGAAAAATAAAGGAATTTATTCTAAAAAGAAAATAATAATAGATACAGATTGTGGTTCGGATGATGCTATGGCAATTGCCATGGCTTTAAATGATCCTAGATATGAGATATTAATGTTTTGCACTGTATCAGGAAACGTGTGCATGGAACAAGCGACTATTAATACGCTTACTACTATCGAGCATGCTGGTTCGTATGAGCCACCTGTATATAAAGGAAGCAGAAGCATGCTCTTACGCGATTTGTCTTATGCTCATGAAACTCATGGTAGAGATGGAATGGGTGATATTGGTCTAGCGCCTCATCGTTTGAAAGAAAGTAATGGTAATGCTGTTTTGAAAATGATTGAAACTTTGAGAAACAGTGAAGATGGTGAAATAGACATTATTGCATTAGGGCCATTAACTAACATTGCTCTAGCTATTAAGGTTGATTATGAAGCTATGCAAAAAGTTGGTCGCATAGTCGTTATGGGATCTGCTGGTTTAGGCCGTGGAAATGTTTCTCCTGTAGCAGAATTCAATATTTGGCAAGATGCAGAAGCTGCAAAGATATTAGTTGATTCTGGTCTTAAAAATATTATGTTTGTTGGATGGGACGCATGCTTGGGAGAATGTATGCTGAATCCACAAGAAATTGCTAATATTCGCAAAAGTGGAGAACTTGGTAAGTTTGTAATTGATTGTAATAGGGAATTAATGGAAATGAATGTTAGCCGTTTTGGGGATGCTTATCTAGATATGGCTGATCCATCTGCTGTTGCCGCTGCGTTATATCCTGAATGTATAAGCGAGTGCACAAAATATTATTGCCAAGTTGATGCAACTCCTGGACCAAGTTATGGCTCAGTTCTTGTTGATGCTAATTTCTTCTCTGGTAAAACTCCGAATGTTGAAATATGTAGTAGGCTTAATCCCGAAAAATATAAAAATTACATTTATAGTACTTTGCATGTTGTAGATTAGCAAAATTTGTTTTTACCAACATGCTTTCTATATTGAAATAATATTTAAATACGACCGAGTTTGTTTATGGCTATTCACAAACTTTCTCGGTCGTATTTATATTTAATGCGTATAAATTAATGCGTATATTTTCAGTATAAATATACTTTAGTTGCCGAAGTCAATGTCTCCAAGCTTTTCAATAAGCTTCATGTTTTCGCTATAATCCACTGGGCAAGCTATAACGTCAACACCGCTTTCTTGAGCCAAAGCCTCTTTAAGCATGTTGTATAAGTCTTCTGGCTTTTGTACAACGTGGCCTCTTGCGCCAAAGCTTTCCGCCAATTTTGGAACATTTGGATTAGTAAAATCAACGTATTCGTGTTCTCCAGCGTGCAAGTCCATCTTCCACTTAATTAAACCGTACGCGTTATCTTCCCAAACCAAAACCACCATTCTAGAACCAACGCGAACAGCGGTTTCAATCTCTTGAACGTTCATCATAAAGCTGCCGTCGCCCATAACAGCAAGGACAGGCTTTGTGTTGATTTTTCCACTATTATCTTTAATGAACGATGCTCCAACAGCTCCAGGCAAAGTCCAAGCCATTGTAGAAAGACTGTTGTCTATAATGCACGTATTTGGATGCATTGTTGGGTAAAGCCTTGCCATCCACATTTTTAGTGCGCCCGTATCTACAAGAACCTTAGTTCCTTCTGCAACAGCACGACGAGTATCGTAAACAACGCGCTGAGGCTTCATAGGAATGCTGTTATCGTTTTCAAACGAACGCAACTCGTCTGTAATCATTTGACGAATCTTTGGGTGAGTTACGTCAAAAGTAACGTTTCTATCTTTAAGCACACTTGTAAGCGCTTTAAGCGTTTGAGCAATATCTGCCATAATGTTTAGTGCAGTAGGGTAGTGAGCGTCTGTGTCTTCAACAAATGTGTTTATGTGAATAATCGTCTTGTCAATATTTGGATTAATCTTCTTAGGGTCAAATTGCTGAATTGAGAATCCTACAGCAATAATCAAATCTGCTGTGTCGAAAGCAAAATTCTCATAATCTCTATGCATAAATCCAACTACGCCAAGAGCGTTCGGGTGATTATCTGGGAACACGCCTTTGCCTTCAAACGTTGTTGCAACTGGAACATTAAGCTGTTCTGCAAAATCTAGAAGCTGTTTTTGAGCGTGGCTTCTTGCAACGCCGTTTCCTGCAAGAATAATCGGCCTTTTTGCTTGGCTAATTATTTTAGCAGCTTCGTAAATTGTGTCTGGAGCTGGAAGAATATGCAACGGCTTTGGAAGCGGAAGTGGCTTTGCATCTTCTGGCACGCTCATTTCGCTAATATCTTCTGGAATAACAAGGCATGTTGCTCCTGGGCGCTTTCTTTGAGCGATTGAGAAAGCTTTGCGAACCATTTCTGGAGCTGTGCTTGGAGCAAGCATCATAGAAGACCATTGAGTGATTGGTTGGAATAGTGCTACTAAATCAATGATTTGGTGAGATTCCTTGTAAAGTCTAGATACGTTTCCTTGAGCGCATATTGCAACAAGCGGAGTTGTGCTTGCATTTGCTTGAGCTACAGGAAGCGTAAGATTTAGTGCTCCAGGCCCCAGCGTTGCCAAGCATACGCCTGGCTTTCCAGTAATATGTGCATAAGTTGCGGCCATAAAGCCTGCGCCTTGCTCGTGGCGAGTAAGCACAAAGCGTATGTTTCCATTTCGCTCAATTGCCTCTAAAAGCGGAATATTTTCTTCTCCTGGGATTCCAAAAACAACCTCAACGCCTTCGTTTACAAGGCATTCTACGATTAAGTCTGCTGTGTTTCTTTTATGGCTTGCTGTTTTTTGAGCTTGCGATTCTTGATTTGTCATAATTGCGTTTCTCGCTTTGTGCTTAATGTGCTTGTTAGCCTTACGACTTCTTTTCCATTTATAATATAAGACTCTAAGACATGTGCATTTTGCGCGTGTCACAAAAATGGGCGGATTTTTACATATTCGCTTTGTGGCAAAACTAAAGCGCTTTTAGCACCCTGTGCCTTGTTATTTCAACGATTTTGTCGGGAATTTTTGCCTCTTTGGATTGGGTTTCTTATACAATTGAAAGAGTCGTTTATTTTAGTTGCGGAGGAATGATGAGGCGTTGGCTTCTGAATTTGGTCAAATGTGAGACCATCCTTATTGTGGCCGCCGTTTTAGCTGTTATTTCTTGTTTTTTCGTTCCGCCTGATGCGCAATATTTTAGTTACATTCACGTAAACACTATTTCTCAACTTGTTTGCTTAATGATGGTTGTTTGCGGATTCCAACGAATAGGCGTTTTTAGAAGCATTGGCGCGAATCTTCTTAGAAGAGTTAGGACTGAGCGCGGATTAGTTCTTGTTCTTATGTCTCTAACGTTTTTCTCGGCAATGCTTATTACTAACGATGTTGCTCTTGTGACTTTTGTTCCTTTTGCGATTTCTGTTTTAATGATGGAGAATGCCGAAAAGCACGCGATTCTTATTGTTACTTTAATGACGATTGGTGCAAACGTTGGAAGCATGCTAACTCCTATTGGCAATGCGCACAATTTGTATCTTAAAGCGCTTACTGGAATGTCTACTGGCGACTTTCTTTCCATTATGGCTCCGTACACGCTTACTGCTGCGATTCTTATGATTGCGTTTGCGTTTGTGTTCTTTAGTTCTAGAAAAGTCGATCAGTTTGAAGGATTGCACGGAGACGACATTGAGCAAGGCGTTTTAGCTCCGCATTCTAAATCACCTAAGCCAGACGAGATTCGCGTTATGGGCTACGGTGTTGGCTTTACTCAATGGCGAGTTGTTATTTACAGCCTTTTGTTTATTTTGTGTTTGTGTGGAGTAGCTGGCTGGATTCCAGACTGGATTATGGTTTTGGCAGTTGTTATTGCCTTTATTGTTTGCGATTCGCATGTGTTCCGCGCTTTGGATTGGGCTTTGCCTCTTACGTTTATAATGTTCTTCATTTTTATTGGAAACATGCGCAGGGTTCCTGGATTTACCGAGATTGCGCAAATGTGGGTTGGCTCTCACCCTATGGAAGTTTCGGTTGTTTCTAGTCAAATGATTAGTAACGTTCCAACAACTATTTTGCTTTCTGGATTCTGCGACCAATGGAAGATGCTTATTATTGGCACTAATCTTGGCGGCATGGGAACGCTTATTGCGTCTATGGCGTCTTTGATTTCGTACAAGAGTATTACGCATAAGTATCCTCATAATAAGGGTCGCTATTTGCTTATGTACACAATTGTGAATCTTCTTTTCTTAGCTGTTTTGATTGGCTTAGCTTGGATTATTGAGTAGTTTCTGGCGTGTCTTTTTAAGAATTATTGTGATTATTTTCACATATTTTTAAGTTATTGACGAATAAAAGACTATTAATTTTCAGATTATATACGATTTTGTTATATTATTTTCTGTTAAATCGCGATTATGCGTAATAATTTTCATTTTATTTGTGATATGCCTAAAAATCACTATAAATTGAATATAACATTATAACAAATTTATGTCTTGGCTTATCCATTATTATGACTTTTGAATTAAATAAATTCGAGCATTCTGGTTTGACTTATTTGACTCAGTTAATTACACTATCTCTCTTGTAATTTTCGTTTCATGCCAAAATGCGCCTAAAAATGTTAACATACAAAATAAGGAGAGAACTGTGAACGGTATTCTTTCTATACTGCTCGATGTTTTCCGTCAACCAGCTGTAATAGTTGCGATGATTTCTTTGATTGGACTTGCAGTTCAAGGCAAAAGTATTTCCAACATTGTACAAGGTTCAATTCGTACAATGGTTGGGTTTTTGGTTTTGGCTGCAGGCTCTGGCGTTGTAACTCAAGCGCTTGATCCATTTGGAAGCATGTTCCAATATGCTTTCCATGTTCAAGGTGTAGTTCCAAACAATGAGGCAATTATTGGAACCGTTCTTTTAAAGTACGGCTCGGAATCTGCTCTCATCTTCTTCTTTGGAATGATTGTAAACATTATTCTTTCTCTAACATCTCGTTTTAAATTCATTTATCTAACTGGTCACGTTGCTTTCTACATGGCTAGTATGATTGCAGTAATCTTCAATGTTGCAGGTTTTAATACTTTAACTCTTATTGTTATTGGTTCTCTTGCACAAGGCTTATTGATTACGATTTCTCCAGCGTTGGTGCAATCGTTTATGCGTAAAGCTTCCGCCAAAGATGACGTAGCTCTTGGTCACCCTGCTAGCAGTGGTGTTCTTATTGGAACTTTAGTTGCAAAGCTTACGCGCTCTAAAAAGCATCCGTCTAAGTCTACTGAAGATATTAAGTTCCCATCTGCTCTTGGATTCTTAAAAGATACAACTGTTTTAATTGCGCTTTCAATGGCAATTATTTACGTTGTAGTTGCTCTTTTTGCAGGTCCAGAATTTATTGAGACTAAGCTTTCTGGCGGCCAGAACTTTATTGTGTTCGTTATTCTTAAAGCAGCAATGTTCTCTGCAGGCGTATTTGTTATTCTTGCAGGCGTTCAAGTTGTTTTAGATGAGATTGTTCCAGCATTTAAGGGAATATCCGAAAAATTGGTTAAAAATGCTAAGCCAGCATTGGATGCTCCTATGACATTCGGTTTTGCTCCAAACGCCGTTCTTATTGGATTCCTTGCAAGCTTTGCAGGTGGAATTGTTGGAATGGTCATTATGGCCTTGGCTGGCACAACAGTTGTTATTCCAGGAATTGTTGCGCACTTTATGGCAGGTGGCGTTACGGGAGTGTTTAGCAATGGTCAAGCGGGTAGAAGAGGATGCGTTATAGGCGGTTTTGTTAATGGCCTTGTTATTACATTCTTGCCTTTGCTTCTTTTGCCTGTTTTGGGAAATCTTGGCTCTGCAAACTCAACCTATTCCGACGCTGACTATGGTGTAGCAGGAGTAATATTTGGCTACTCAAATGTTGCTGGAGGAAGGATTCTGCTTATTGTTGCAATCGCTATTCTATACGTTCTTTTCTATGCGTCGTCAATAATATTGACTCGTTTAGAAAACAAAAAAGTTAAATCGCTAGCAACAAACAATTCTGCTTCTAGCGCGTCGGATTACATATTGGACTAATAAACTGATACTATTAGTTCTATATGTATTCAAAAGCATTTTTGTAAGAATTGTCGTAGAATCATAAGGCTTAAGGATCGTAGGATTTTAGGCAATTCTTACAATTGTTTTTCTAATCATTCTGTTTGGAGAGTGAATTGTGACTGAAGGTGTGCCTAAATATGTAGCAGTGCGCGATAATCTTAGAAAGCGCATTGATTTAATGAAGCCGCAGGAGCAGCTCCCTCCAGAATTAGAATTATGCAAACAATACAACGTTAGTAGAATAACACTTAGGCATGCAGTAGATAGTTTGATACTAGAAGGCTTGCTTGTTAGAATCCAAGGAAAAGGAACTTTTAGAGCAAAGAATATTGTTCATAGCTCTAATCGAGAAGTTATATCAGATAAAATTCAAGGATTCTATCAAAATTATTCCGAAAACAATACAAACGTGCGAATCAAGGTTATTCAAAACAGCATTGTTAAAGACGAGTCGGCTGCGCATAAGCTTGGTTTAGACGAATCAGAAGATTTGATTTGCATAAAGCGACTAAAATACGTTGATAACGTTTTATCAAGTTATATTGTTGTTTATCTTTCGGCATCTAGATTCCCTAAGGTTTTGAATATCGATTTTTCTAAGCAATCAATAGTGAATTTCTTGGAAAGTGATTATGCTGTAAAGCTTTACGAAAATGATTTATTAATTCGCGTTGAACAGTTATGCGACGATATGTCTGAATTTTTGCATGTTGAGCCAAAAACTCCAGCGCTTACTGTTGAGTCGATTGTTAAAGATTCTTTTGGCTCTATAATCGCCTTTGGCGTTGGTATACATACGCCTAATTATGGAGATATTCAGTTTAAGATGCACGTTAGCTCGTGAGTTTTTGTGCTATTTTCTTTCTTTAGAATACAAAAATCCCCGTTGCCAAATGAAATCAATGGTAGCGGGGATTTTTCAAACTCTAATCAATTCGCAATATGCGATTATTAAAGAGCGTTGATTGCTACAGCAAGACCAGACTTGCGGTTTGCAGCCTGATTCTTGTGAATCACGCCACGGCCTGCAGCCTTATCGAGCTTCTGAGAAGCTACTGCAAAAGCGGCCTGTGCGGCAGCCTTGTCACCAGCGGAAATGGCTTCGCGAGTAGCGCGGATAGCAGTCTTCAAAGCAGACTTCACTGCCACGTTACGCTTGTGTGCCTTTTCATTGGTGAGCACGCGCTTTTTCTGCGACTTAATGTTTGCCACTATTACTCCAAACGACGTTTACTATACTAAGGACATACAGTGTGCAAGCATAGCATGGTTTATGGATAAGTGTTTCTAGGCCAGTCAAGTGTTTCTAGGGTAGTCAAGTTGCTAACATTAGTTAGTTGCAATACTTTTCGCATATTTGATTGCTCGTATAGTCTTAAAAGGAGATATTTGCTTTGATTACACCGCATAACCAGCCAGGATTTACGGATCAATCGCTGATACGCAACTTCTGCATTATTGCGCATATAGATCACGGCAAGTCTACTGTAGCAGATCGCATTTTGCAGCTTTCGGGAATTGTGCCAGAGCGCGAGATGCGAGACCGTTTCTTGGATCGCATGGATATTGAGCAAGAGCGCGGAATCACTATTAAATCGCAAGCTGTTCGAGTTCCTTGGGTTTTTGACGGTAAAGAGTATTCGCTTGGAATGATTGATACTCCTGGTCACGTTGATTTTACTTACGAAGTTTCGCGTGCGCTTGCAGCATGCGAAGGTGCGGTTTTGCTTGTGGATGCAACTCAAGGTATTGAAGCGCAGACGCTTTCTAACCTTTATATGGCAATCGAACACGATTTAACGATTATTCCTGTATTAAACAAAATCGATTTACCTAGTGCGGAGCCAGACAAGCATGCAGAAGAAATAGCTGGTTTAATTGGATGCAAGCCTAATGAAGTTTTGCGTGTTTCTGGCAAAACTGGCGAAGGAGTAAAAGATCTTCTCGACCAAATCGTACTGGAAGTGCCATCTCCTAGTGGAAATCCTAATGGAGCTGCTCGCGCGCTTATTTTTGACTCCGTCTACGATTCGTATCGCGGAATCGTAACATATATTCGTATGGTTGATGGCGAGCTTAAATCGCGTGAAAAGCTTCACATGATGGGCATTGGCATGACGCACGATCCTATTGAAATCGGTGTTATTAGCCCAGATATGACTCCAACAAAGGCGCTTGGAGCGGGAGAAGTCGGCTACGTAATTACAGGCGCAAAAGACGTTAGCCAATCTAAAGTTGGCGACACAATTACTAGTGCTGCGCACCCTGCGGCTAAGCCGTTGGAGGGCTACAGAGACCCTAAGCCTATGGTTTACGCAGGTTTGTTCCCAATCGATAACGCGCAATTCCCAGAGCTTAGAGACGCGCTAGATAAGCTAAAACTTAACGATGCTGCTCTTATTTACGAGCCAGAAACGTCTGTTGCGTTGGGCTTTGGTTTCCGTTGCGGATTCTTAGGTCTTTTGCACATGGAGATTGTTTCCGAGCGTTTAAGCCGCGAGTTTGGCTTGGATCTTATTTCAACTGCTCCAAACGTAACTTACGACGTTACAAGCGAAGACGGTACCGAGCATCATGTAACTAATCCTAGCGAGTTCCCAGAAGGCAAAATCAAGCGCATTATTGAGCCAATGGTTGCTGCCGACATTATTGCTCCAAAAGATTTTATTGGTGCGATTATGGACTTGTGCCAAGATCATCGCGGAGAAATGGGCACAATGGAATACATTAGTGCCGACCGCGTGGAAATGCACTACAGGATTCCTCTTGCGGAAATCGTTTTTGACTTCTTCGATCAGCTTAAAAGCCGCACAAAGGGCTACGCTTCTCTTGACTACCACGAAGATGGCGAGCAAGCTTCAGATCTTGTTAAGGTAGATATTCTTATTCAAGGAGATAAGGTCGACGCTTTTAGTGCGATTGTTCACCGAGATAAGGCTTATTCTTACGGCGTTATGATGACTAAGAAGCTTCGCGGACTTATTCCTCGTCAACAGTTTGAGATTCCAATTCAAGCTGCGATTGGCTCGCGTATTATTGCGCGCGAAACGATTAGTGCGCTTAGAAAAGACGTGCTCGCTAAGTGCTACGGTGGCGATATTACGCGTAAGCGCAAGCTTCTAGAAAAGCAGAAGGCTGGTAAGAAGCGCATGAAGATGCTTGGGCACGTTGAGGTTCCGCAAGAAGCGTTTGTTGCAGCTTTGGCTACAGACGATAGCGCAAACGATAGAGACACTAAAGATAAAATTCGCGCTGCGCAAAAATCCGAAGGATGAGGCTTATATTGAATTTTGAATCGAACAATACTAGTGAAGATTCGCGTTCAATCATGCCTTTTGAAGTGTATGTGCATGTGCCATTTTGCTTGCGTAGATGCGGTTACTGCGATTTTAACACGTATACAGCTAGAGATTTGGGAGAAGGCGCAAGCCGAAGTGGGTATGCGGATGTTGCGATTCGCGAGATGCGTCTTGTAAAAAAGTGGCAAGAATTTCACGGTATTTTCGAGCCTAAAGCGCAATCTGTTTTCTTTGGCGGCGGCACACCAACTGTTCTTAAAGCGCAAGATTTAGTGCGAATTTTGCAAGAAATCAGCGAATTATGGGGCATTATGCCTGGTGCGGAAGTCATTACGGAAGCAAACCCAGATACAGCAGACGAGTCTTATATTGAAACGCTTGCAAAAGGCGGATTTACGCGAATATCTTTTGGAATGCAATCGGCTGTGCCGCACGTGCTAAAAACGCTTGACCGCACGCATACGCCAGAAAACGTAGCGCGCGGAATTAAAGCGGCGAACGCTTGTGGCTTGCGTTCGAGTGTTGATTTAATTTATGGCGCGCCAGGGGAGAGCATAGATGATTGGCGAAAGTCTGTAGAAATGGCTTTGAGCTTGGGTGTTAACCACGTTTCCGCGTATGCGCTAACAGTAGAGCCGCGCACAAAAATGGGTCGCCAAATTGCTGCTGGCATAATTCAAGCGCCAGATGACGATGATGAAGCAGCAAAATACGAGTTGGCAGATAGTCTTTTTAGTTCTGCTGGCCTAGAGTGGTATGAGATTTCTAATTGGGCGCGCCCTGGTTTTGAGTCTCGTCACAACCTTGGATATTGGAAGAACATTGATTGGGCTGGGATTGGCCCTGGAGCGCATTCGCATTACAATTCGGCGAGCGGTCTTAGCAAGCAAAGCATGGATGATTGTGCTGTTTTGGCGGATTCAAGCAAGTTTTACAATCTTAGATCTTGGGATATTTTGCATCCAAAACGCTGGGCGCAGGCGATTAATGCAGGAAACGTGCCTTGGCAAAACTACGAGTGCATAAATAGTGAAGATGCGTTAATAGAAGAGGTAATGCTTGGGTTGCGCATTAGGGAAGGACTTAATGTTGATGAATTGTGCGCAAAGATGCGTAAAGCCAATTGCGAATTTGACGATTCGTATTTGCAAAAAGTGCTAATCGAAGTGTGTAAAGAAGATTTGGCAGTGTTGCGCGAAAATCATATTATTGCCACTCAAAAAGGGCGTTTATTAAACGATTTATTAATCGAAAAAATTGTTGACGCGTGCCAAAATGGCTTAGTTATGCGCTAAAATGATTCGTATTGTGTGAAAATTCAATGCAGAAAGGAATCAGTCATGGCAAACCGCAAGGAGCGTAGAGCAAAAGCCAGGCAGAGTCGTAGGGGAATCCCATCTCAATACGATCAGACGAATGGTCGCGGTCGCGGTGGAATGATTGACGAGTACAATTTGCAAGAACATTCAAGAAGACTTCAAGAAAATGGCGTTGATGGATGGAAGCCATCTTCTAGCGTTACGCAAAGCCAGAACAAGATGGAACGCAATATTAAGCGCGCGCAGGCTGGAGACGATACGTGGAATGCTGTTCGCAAGGTTATTGGCGTGTGCTCTTGGGCTGTGCTTTTGCTTTCTGCGTTTGCGTTCTTGGTGATTATGTGGCTGCCGAGCCAACCAATGGTGCTTGTTGTAACGATTGCTGTGTTGTTTGCTTTGGGCGTGTTTGGGCTGTTCTTTAGTTTTAGTAACGCTAAGCAAAATCCGCGCCTAGACGAGCACGGCACTGCGATTTAAGTGTATTTATGTCGATTTAGGTGTGTTTATAAATAAATAAAACTGTTTTTAATAAATTAAGGCGGGCACTTTGGTAACGCAATGTGCTCGCCTTATTTGTTTTTATTTCGATTTGCTATTTCTTAAAAATCTATTCGTTAAATACGTCTGAGTGTGTTCCTGTTCGAGAAAGTACAAGCACTACGTCATCGTTATCTATGCGATATATAAGCAGCCAGTCTGGCTTTATATGGCATTATCGAAATCCTAAATAGTTTCCTGTAAGTGCGTGGTCGCAGTATCTTTCAGCAAGCTTTTCTTGCGATGCAATCATTCGCACTACACTATCTAAGAGTCTTATATCGTATCCTCGTTTTTTGATTCTTTTAAGATCTCTTTTGAATGAATTTAATAATACGACTTTTAGGCTCATTTTAGTGCGTCCTCCAATGCTTCGGTAACATTGTCGTAGCGCTTGTACTCTTCTGGATGCGCTTTCATGTAGTCATATTCCTTAAACGCGGCGATTGTTTCTTTATTGTATTTTGGCTGTTTTAAGTCGAATGGGAGCCCTTCTACCATAAGCGATTTGTGTAAGAACATGTTGATTGCATCGCTTAGAGTTATGCCGAAGCTGGCGAATAGTTCTTCTGCTTGTGCTTTAACTTCTTTTGTAACTCGCACGTTAATGCTTGCGGTTTTTGCTGAGGACTTTGCTGGTGTTGCTGTTGCGGTTGCGCTGATTGCCATAATATGCTCCTTGATTTTATACTTATAATTTTTGCTTCTATAAGTGCGTTAGTTTTTTGACTCGTTAATTTTGTTTGTTTTTGATTTGTTTTTCTAGCTTTTCTAGTTTCGCTAGTTTCGCTAGTTTTTCTAGTTTTTGATATTCAGCTATCAACTTTTATTACATTCTACAATGTATTGCACTGTTTTACAATATGCTATAAACGTTTTACAATATATTACGATTGTATTACATTTACTGCCTGCTGCTCTTGTTACAAGATACGCTTTCTTGCAATGTGTGCGCTTATTTAAGTAGCAAGTCCGTAAGGTTAATCGCCTTAATGCCGTCGTAAGAGTTATAGTGTCAAAATTTGTAAAAATTCAAAGTTTTTGAATCTTTCGTCAAAAACTTTTGTATTTTGGTAACTTTTTGAATTCTGCGTCAAAAACTTTTAGACGTCTGGGTTAAAATCTTTTTGTGAAGCATAAGCAAGTTTCTGTTTTTATGTGTCTTTGTGCGCTAGTTGTTTGGTTAAGCGTTTGTGCTAATCGCAGAGCATAAATTCTATAAAACGAGGCGGGCACTTTGGTAATGCAACGTGCTCGCCTCAATTTTTATGTGTTTTATTTCGTGCGCTATGCTTATAGATTATTTTTTGCTTTTTGCAATAAGCGACGTTAATAGCGTTGTTAGCGCAATTGTTGTAATTATAGACGTTATTGCAACTGCGAGAGAATTGTCTACGCCCGTTCTTGGCAGTGTGTTTTGCATGGCAGTGCCAAGTTTATCTACAACGCTTCTTTTATTTGAATTTGCAGAATCGTTAGTTTGATTTGAATTAGTTGATTCTAGCGATTTTAATTTATTGTTACGCATATTTTGATTATTAACATTCGACTTATCGCTAGCGTTTTCGTGGCTATTGCTTCCATCTTCTGAGCCATTATCTAAGTCGAGAATTGAGCCGCTTTCAGAGTTGTTATTTGGATCCTGTGGATCTTGCGGATCTTGCGTATCCTGCGGATCTTCTGAATCCTCTGGATTTTTGGGATTATCTGGATCATGCGTATCTTGCGGATTGGAATCCTTAGTGTAAACTGCATGCACTGTAATATCGTCTATCACATTTGTTGTGCTTAAGAATCTAGCGCCTTTTCCGTCTGCTTTTGTATTCCACTCCTTAAACGTGTAACCAACTTTAGTAGGATTTGCTGGCATAGACTGATCCTCTAAAGAATCGTTTACAATATTCTTTCCAGCTTCTACTTCAACAATCGCAATAGTTTTTTCTCCGTTTTTAAATGTTACTTTTCTATGCGCAGAATCTTCTACAGGAATAAACTTCCACGTTCCGACTAAAGTAGTGTTTCTATTTACATTTTCAATAGTCGTAACAGGCTCGCCTTGTCCATCAATCTTCCACCCAGCCATTTCGTCAAAAACCCACGTACCAGTCTTCTTAGTGCCATCGCCAACTACTTCTGGATCAGGTTCAAACATCTCATCAGTTGTTTTGCGCAAAGTAGAGTTATCGATAGTGATTGACTTTCCTTTATAAACATCAATCGACTTTAAGGCATATTGCTTACCAATATACTCAGGCAACGTTTGGTTAGTGGTACCACTTTCAAACTTAAAATGAATCTTGTACGGAGCTTCTACAGGCATTTCTACGTTTTCTTTGCCAAATTTAACGTTAAAAGGTATAAGCTTGTTCGAGTCGTATGCTCCAAGTTTTCTATATACGTAATTGATTTTTCCAGATAGTTCGCCTTTTGCTGAGCCTTCAATTTCATAGGTTCTTCCAGCTTGTGCATCTGTGTTAAACCATACAGGAATAAACTTAATTTTTATCTCATCAACTAAAGCATTAATCCTACGTTTAATCTCATCATACGAGTAGGCGTAAGGCTTCATCAGCTGATTGCCTTTGTACCAGTCTTTTAGGTACGCGGTTGCTGTAATAGTATTACCATCTTCTTTTACATCTTTGAGCGCAAAATCACCAAAATTACCTAAAAGCGATGTTGGGTCGTTTCTCACTCCGCCATATTTCTTTGGGTAGTGTTCTGATGGTTTATCAGGAAGTTCTCTACTAGGCGATAACGATATTTCTTTAGGCAACGTAAAGGTGAGTTTAATTGATACGTTTAAATCAGATACGTACACTCTTGAAACGTCGTTAATCTTTGTTTTTAGCCATTCTTCAACGTTTTCTAAAGAGGATTTGAATGGTTGGCTGCTAATTGTAGAGTTTATTTCAAGACCGTCTCTGGTTATAAGAGGAGAGCTGTAATCTTCATACGTAACTTTTTGCGCAGTTCCAGAAAAATAGAATTTTCCGATTGATGTAATGCCCGTGTTTTTATTCTTGTCTGTTAAACCCTTGCTGTAAATAAGCTGATTATAGTCTTGTTTTGTTGTATCAAGAGGATTACTTATTGTAGGCTCACCGCCAAGAAGTGGAATGTTCAGCTCATTAGTAATATAGGTAAATCCAAATCCAGGCACCCACTTTACACCATCTTTTTTGTACAGATTTAAAATGCCTGTACCAGTAATGTTTTTATTTTGAACTTGGTCAAGTGAGCTTTTTTTAAACGAAAAATGAGCAGTTAGCTTTACAGTTTTGGAATCGTTAGAATTAGATAAATTTTCCCACGTGTTTTCGTATAAATCAGCAATAAGCGTGATTGTGTTTTTATGACGAGGAGAGATTTTTGCGCTCGCTGATTTAACGAGTGAAGATTGATTCTCAATGTGTGCATCTTCTTGCCATTCAATAGGTTCAGGCAAAGATAGTGAGTAGCTAAAATCAAGCTTAGCTTTTTCATTTTCGCAAGATTTCATTTGATCCTTAGTTGCTTTAAGAACCTCATTGAATGGAATGTCTAGCGTAAGAGTGCCTGAATAATTAGTAGCGTTGCTGCTGTTTGCGTCTACGATAGCTCCCGACGCGTTTGTTACAGTGATGTTTAGAGAAGCATATTTTCCAACTTCTAACAATGGGCTATTAACGTTTAATCCACCGTAGAATGGCCCAGGAATGTCTTGAGTGTCTTGATTATTTTGAATATTGCTATTGGTGTTTGCAAACGATGCTTTGGAAAATGCAGTTAATGACGATGCGAACAACCCCCCCCCCCAAGGCAAAAATTAGGAAAGAGGTTAGAAATTTTCGTTTCAAGAAGAAAATAGTATGCCCGTGTTTCATTGATTGACTTCTCTCCATATAGATGTGCCCAACTACAATACGAACCAATAGTCTATCATCTTAGCTTTTATTTATGCAATAGTTTATAAGTTCTTTATTCTTGTATGCCTTGTGTTGTATGCCTTGCAATGATTGATATTCTATTAAAAAATGTATTGGGTGGCAAAATGGATGAAACAATAGCTTGGGGAGATAAAAGTACAAAATCTAGCAAAGGCTGATTATACGGATAAACTTATAGAACTTGTGCTGAACGATTGTGCTGAAAGAGAATGATTGAGAAGTTTGTTGTGATTAATCGCAAGTTAATCGCAGAACATAAATCTCATAAATAAACTAAGGCGGGCACTTTGGTAACGCAATGTGCTCGCCTTAATTGTTGTTGTATGTGCCTTTATCCATGCAAATCCTCGTCAAATCATGCAAAATAAATTTTTTTGACTGTAAAGTCTCAAGTTGTAAAACTTGCTAATCGATTAATAAATTTTCTTTCATTAACATTTAGTCACATAAATTATTTCAAATGATTATAACAACATGTCATATATTTTTTATTGAAAATCAGTAATTTTCATAAAATTTTCTAAGATTTTTGAAGATAATAAACAGATTATTCACAGTGTTTTATAAGGGTAAATAATATAGGCTACGTGATTGTACTTGCTGTGTGGCTTATACGATTTTGTGGCTTATACGATTTTGTATTATTCGTGCGGCTTGTACTTAGTACTGATATTAATGATTGAATAACTACGATTTAACTACAAGTGTTCGATGAGGATGGTAGTCAATGACATTTATTTCTCGCGCAATACGCTACGTTTTGAGAAAAAGAGTAAAAACAGCAATCGTGTTTGTAATACTAGCTTTGATTTCAACGCTTTTGCTAGCATCTTCTGCAGTTGCGATTGCTGCAGAAAAAGAAGGAAAAAAGGTAGAAGAGCAAGCGGAATCTAGTTTTGTTTTAGCAAATAATCCGCAAGTAAATCCTGGAACTCCTAGGGGAGCGGGAACCGTTAAACCAAGTGATGTTAAAAAAATCGCGTCACTAAAAAACGTTGATTCGTATGTTTTGCGTCAAAATGTTACAGCCGATTTAGTTGATGCAAAAGCAGCGAGAATAAAAGGTGTTCAAGACTACGATGCGCGCAGAGAAAAGCAATTTGGCAATGCTGTAAACCTAGAAGGAACAAACTCTTCTAAGGGCTTAAATGCTTTCAAAACAAAATCAATTCACATTGTTAAAGGAAGGGCTTTGCGCGAATCAGATGAGCATGCTTCCTTAATCCACGAAGATTTAGCAAAGCTTAACGGGCTAAAATTAGGCGATTCGCTAACTCTTAAAGCCAACCCGTTTGATGCCGATAACCTTAACCATTCTACGGAGCAAGTAAAAACACGCATAGTTGGAATTTACGGCGGAGCTAACAATCGTCCAGTTGCAACGCGTGCAGAATTAACTGCAAACACTGTGTATACAGATTTAAGAACAACCAGAGAGCTTTACAAATATAAGCCTGGAAAAGAGATATACCAGGACGCAAGTTTTAAGGTTAAAAAAGGAGTGGACGCAGATTCTGTGATTGAAGAAGCGTCTAAGCTGCCGATTGATTTGCAAAACTATCAGATTACTAGAGATGACCAGTTTGTACAAGGCATGATTGGCGCAGCAAAAGGCGTAAAATCCATGATGAACATAACGGTTATTGCAGTAAGCGCGTTTGCTGTTGTAGCTCTTGGATTGGTTCTTATTCTTTGGATTAATGAGCGTAGAAAAGAAATTGGAGTTTTAACTTCCATTGGCGTTGGAAAAGCTTCCCTTGTGTTGCAGCAGCTTTTTGAGCTTGTGTTACTTGCGATTCCAGCCATTGCAATAGGCTATGGTTTTGCTAGCGCAATATCTCCATGGTTTAGCGACTGCGCATTAGGTTCGGTAAAAAATTCCGCCGCGCAGCAGCTTAGCTCAATGGGTCAAGCTGGAGGAAACTTGGAATCAAGCATGGCCACTAGAACTTTAGATAAGATTGCTGTTCAAGTTAGCTTAGATTGCTTAATTCAATCGTCATTAATGGTTCTAATGATTATTATTGTTGCGGTTGCGTTGTCTTATCTTCCTATTTTGCGAAAGTCTCCTAGAGATTTGCTTGGCATGCAAAAGTAGTTGGCATGCAAAAGTAGTTGACGTGCAAAAGTAGGTGGTAAAATGACTCAAATTATAAAAAGATCTTGGCTTGCTATAGTTAGAAAACCAAGGCGTAGCGCTATTTTAGCGTTGATTATTACGGTTGTTCTTAGCGCGCTTATTTGCCAAGCGAGTGTTATTTCTTGCGTAAAAAATCTAGAGAATCAAATAACTTCCAGCATTGGCTTAGGCTTTAGCGTTTACGCAAAAACGCAAGGGCAGACTTTGCCAGAGTCTGATTCTGCTGGCGATTCTTCCAGTGACTCCGTCAGCGATTCTTCTAAGCAATCACAGCAAGATATTCCTCAAGATTTGCAAAAAAACGAGGGAATTCCCGAAAGTCTTATTGCAAAATTTAAAAAGATTAGTGGAGTAAAAACCATTGCAGAAGAAAAAGATGTTTTAGCAAATCCTGTTAACGCTAAAATCGTAGCGCCAATAAATGGTCCGCGTTTAGACAATGATGAAATGTTCTCGCTTGTTTCCATAACGGGAACAACTAAATCACAGTTGGCGCAGGGATTCCAAGAAGGATTATATAAGCTTGATGAAGGCAATCATATTGATTCTTCGGCACCTGGTAGCTTTAAGCGCGCAAAATCTGCAATAATTCACAAGAGCTTTGCTAAACAAAATAATCTTAAACTCGGGTCTGTTTTAACTCTAAAACAAGGCAGCAAAAGCATTAATCTTAAGGTTGTTGGCATTTTTTCTGGCAAGATGCAAACAAAAGGTGCTCTTCCTTCCGATTCTTCCGAAAATCGCGTAATAACTGATTTAGAATCCGCTTTTTACTTGTTTGGAAGTAAAAATCGCAGTTCTATAAAGTGCGTTATGCAAAATCCAAATAATCTAGAAAAAGCTTTAAAAGAAGCCAATAAAATCGCTAAAAACTATGGCAGCGGAATGCTTTCTGTAGAAAATAATGCGCAAAGATTTGCCTCTGTTCTTCAATCTGTAAAAACAGTTAGGCAATTAGTGTTTATGATTCTATTTTGCCTTGCGATTGTTGCAGTAATAATTCTTGGATTAGTGCTTGTTTTTTGGGTACGAGGAAGGATTCACGAAGTTGGCGTTTTAATGGCAATTGGTGTAGAAAAACGTGTTATAGCTTTGCAAATGATTATAGAAGTTTTTATAATATCCGCATTTTGCTCAGTGCTGTCTACTGCGATTAGTGCTGCAATATCGTCTAGTGTTGGATCAATTCTATTAGCAAATGTTGCAAATGGTGCAATTACGTACTCATCAAATCAGCCTTTGCTAACTAGCCAAACAGCGTTTGCTATTCTTATAGGATTCGCTATAGCGTTTGTATCTCTATGTATTGCTCTTGCGCCAATAATGTTTAAAAAGCCGCGTTCTATACTCAGCTCAATTAGTTAGAGGAGATTAAAGTGGCGTATTTTGTATGCATATAGCGCTTGCGATTAGTGCGCGGAATATATACATAGGCCAAAATAATCATAAAAATAATAGATAAATTTATAACACAGATTCATAAAAATATAGATTCATAAAACACAGATTAATAGAATATTGGAGTTTATTATGACAACTTTATTAAAACTAAACAACGTTGATTACTCTTATGGAGCAACTAATATTGCGGTTCTTAAAAATGTTAATGCAGATTTTGAAGCTGGAAAAATCTACAGCATAACGGGGCCATCTGGAGCTGGAAAATCTACCATGTTATCTCTTCTAGCTGGTTTAGACTCGCCAACAAGCGGAACAGTATTGTTTAACGGGCAAGATATTTCAAAGAATGGTGGTTATGCTAATCATCGTAAGAACAATGTTTCTTTAGTTTTCCAGAGTTTTAATCTAATTGACTATTTGACTCCTGTAGAAAACTTGCGTCTTGTTAGCCCAAAGGCGGATTCTACGATTCTTAAAGAGCTGGGTCTTAGCGAAGACGAGTCCACTAGAAATATAACAAAGCTTTCGGGAGGCCAGCAGCAGCGCGTAGCTATTGCGCGAGCGCTTGTATCTTCTGCTCCTGTTATTCTTGCCGACGAGCCAACAGGTAGCTTGGATCCAAACACAACTCAAGAAGTTATAGCAATCTTAAAAGATGCCGCTCATAAACGCGGAAAATGCGTGATTGTTGTAACACATTCGAGCGATGTTGCGGATGCTGCAGACGTAAAATATGTTCTTAAAAATAAGCAGCTAATAAAGAAGCAATAAAGAAGCTAATAAAACACCAGTAAATCACTAATAAAACACTAATTATTAGCCATTTTTCCGTGCTTATGCGTAAAGTAAAACTTGCGTATAAACTTTGCGCATAAGCCGCTTATTTACGCATATACGGGAGGTTGTTGTGGCAGATATTTTAGATTCAAAACCTGTTGTGGCGGTTGTTATGGGCTCTTCTAGCGATTGGGAAACAATGCGCCATGCATGCGAAATCTTAGAAAGATTTAGAGTGCCGTATATGAAGCAAGTTATTTCTGCACATCGCACTCCAGAACTTATGGCAGATTTTGCGCATAGTGCTAGAAAAAACGGTTTTCGCGTGATTATTGCTGGTGCTGGTGGAGCTGCACACTTGCCAGGTATGATTGCTGCTCAAACAACGCTTCCAGTTGTTGGTGTTCCTGTAAAATCCCATGCTCTTTCGGGCTGGGATTCTTTGCTTTCTATAGTGCAAATGCCTGGCGGAATTCCAGTTGCAACAACCGCTGTTGGCAATTCTGGCGCTACAAACGCGGGCTTGCTTGCCGTAAGCATGCTTAGCACAACAGATAGTCGCCTAGAAGAAGAACTTGAAGAATACCGCAAAGAATTAAAAAAGAAGGTTGAGGAATCTAATGCCGAGCTTATGTGAAGCAACTAATGGTGCTGTAAAGTGCTTAATGCCAGGGGCAACTATTGGAATTATAGGCGGCGGTCAGCTTGGTCGCATGATGGCGATTGCTGCTAGAAGAATGGGCTTTAAAATCGGCGTTTTAGACCCAGCGCATAATTGCCCAGTGTTCCAAGTTGCGGATTTTCAAGTTGAATCTGAATATGATGATTTAGAAGCCTTAAAAAAGCTTGCTAAAAGTTGCGATGTGCTTACGTACGAATTTGAAAACGTAAACGCAGATGCTTTAGATAGTGTGCGCGATTTGGTTGCTGTTCCTCAAGGAACCGACTTATTGCGAGTTACGCAAGACCGTGTTTTTGAAAAAAGCTTTATTAACAATCATGGTATTGAAACTGCTAAATGGTGTGAAGTCAACAATTTAGACGATTTAGATAAAGCAATCGAAGAAATCGGACTGCCTGCAATTCTTAAAACGCGCAGAGGTGGTTACGACGGCCACGGTCAAGACGTTTTGCGCACTCAAGAAGACGTTAATAATGTTCGTAATCGCGTAGAAAATGGCAAAGAGATGCCGCCTTCTATTCTCGAAGGTTTTGTTGACTTTGCTTTTGAAGCATCAATTCTTGTTTCGGGAAATGGCAACGAATTTGTGACTTATCCACTTGTAAAAAACGTGCATCACAATAGCATTTTGCACATGACTTTGGCTCCTGCAAATGTTGATGCTAAGGTCCAAGAAGCTGCGCATAGCTTAGCTCTTAGATTGGCTCAAGGCTTTAAGCTTGCTGGAACTCTTGGAATTGAGCTGTTTATTACTAAAGATAATCGCGTAGTAGTAAATGAGCTTGCGCCACGCCCGCATAATTCGGGGCATTACACGATTGAAGCTTGCGATATGGATCAGTTTGAAGCTCATGTTCGCGGTATTGTTGGATGGCCACTAAAAGAGCCTAAGCTGCTTTCTGCTGCTGTTATGGTTAATGTTTTAGGTCAGCATGTTGCACCTACTCGCGCGCTTATTGCGGAGCATCCAGAATGGCATGTTCACGACTACGGCAAGGCACAGGTTCGTAAGAATCGCAAAATGGGTCATATTACTGTTCTTTGCAATAATCCTGTTGAGGAAGCCAATGTGTTAGACTCTACAGGTTGTTGGGATGACGAGCTTGATTAAAAGTTTTTGTTGCGAAAGGTTAAATAATGGTTGGTGAGCCAATACGCAGAAACACTAAGCAAAAGGAAACAGTTCTTGAGCATTTAAAAGCTTCGCGTAACTTTGTTTCTGCTCAAAATTTGCATCGCGCGCTTGTAGAAGATGGGGAAATCATTGGTTTGGCCACCGTTTATCGCCAGCTTAATACGCTTGCACAAAGCGGAGATGTTGATACTGTGCGTTTTAACGGTCAGCAGCTTTTTAGGATTTGCGATGAGAACACGCATCATCATCATCTTGTGTGCGAAAAGTGTGGCAAAACTGTAGACATAGAGCCTCCAGATGACGAAGGTTGGATTCATAAGATTGCTGAATCTCACGGATACACGGTTATAGACCACACTTTGGAAGTGTTTGGGCTTTGCAAAGATTGTAATAGTGAGAAGCTAGAGCACTAAGTTAGAGCGCATAAAACATAGCGCATAAAACAAAAGAACGAGGAACAAATCCAACTTTGGGAATGTTCCTCGTTCTTGTAAGTCTACGCTTAAAGGTTCAACCTACTCAGTAACAGCCTTCTTAAGCAAAGAACCAGCGGAGATTCTAACACCGTAAGATGCAGGAATCTTAATGGTTTCGCCAGTACGTGGGTTGCGGCCAGTGCGCTCTGCGCGCTTTACGCGCTCTGCGGAGAACAGACCAGTGAGCTTCAATCCTTCGCCAGACTGCAAAGCCTCAACGAACACATCCTGGAATGCGTTGACAGCGGCCTCGGCCTGTGCCTTGGTAAGGTTGGACTTCTGAGCGATCTTCGAAACGAGATCAGACTTGTTGTATGCCATACAAGCATCCTTTGTGTTAGGGGCCTTCTCTTCCAAAGACCACTTTCACTCATAGATATTAGTACATTTTCCCTACAAATGCGCGGTTTTTCAGCGTTTTATTAAGATTTTTTTACGATTTTTTACTTTTTTTAGTGAATAAAGTGTATAAAAACCGCAAAAATGCCTTATATAGGCTTATTTATGCGTTTTTTAACTAAATATATTCTTTTTTAAACTAGTTAAATTTACACTAATTTGTTATTAAATTAATCCCTTATTGCTAAGACTTTTCATTGCAAAAGCGCCTATTGGTATTCGTAACCAATAGAACATAAGGCGGTAAAGAAGAGTTGCAGATAATGCGATTGTTGGAGGAACGCCAACCGAAGTGAATGCAAAAGTCAAAGATGCTTCAACAGCTCCCAATCCGCCAGGCGTTGGAACAGCAGATCCTGCAGTGTTTGCTACTAAGAACAGAAGAACTGTTTCCCAAGGGTTTGCGTAGTATCCAAATGCCAAAAGAGCAACCCAATATCCTAGTCCTGTTGCAAAAACAAGAATCAAACCGCCCAAAGTGCCGTTAAAAAGCTGTTTTGGTTTAGTTACAAGTTCTTTTATCTGTTTGCCATAGTCGGAAAGAATTGGAAGATATTTTTTGCGTATAAATTTGCGAATAGGAGTAATCGCCATAAACGCGCATAGGATTATAGTAACAATTCCTATTACGGTAATAAGCATATGTGTAGGGATCATTCCAGAAAGAAGGTTTTTACCAGTAAAAATTCCAACGCTAAATATAACAAGAGCTGTTACTAGCGATTGCAAAAGCCATACTGCGCTTGTAATCGCTGTTGCTTGAGATGTTGAACTACCATTTTTCTTTATAAGTTGCATGTTTACAAACGCAGGACCTACTCCAGCTGGCATAGACACGGCAGTAAAGCCAGAAGCTGCTTGCGATGTAAATAAAACACAAGCATTTGGCTTTGAGTCATCCATAAAAGATCCGAGCGTAATAGAAGACCCAACCCAAGCAAGCATGCTGCATGCAAAGCAAGCAACGACCATCACGCTATCTGCTTTTTTGAGCGCAAAAATAAATTCTTGCGGATGCAATTGAGTAACAATAGCCGAAATTGCAGCAATAATAAGGATTAAGCTAACAAAGAATCGAATATTAAAGCGTGCTAAGCGTACAGTGTCGTAGTCTTCTTCGTTGTTAAGCGTGCAAACTTTTTTACTAATCTCATTTTTAAGATCTTCAAAAAGCTTTTTATTGCAAGAAGAAAGTGACCTTGCAGATGCTGGAACGGCTGCTTTTTGAATAAATGGAAGTATTTGCGCAACCTTATATTCGCCCCAAACGTTTATTGCTGACTCAACAGCAGTTTTTGCATCAATGCAAGATGCGATTATTGTTAAAAGTTGAACTTTATCTAAAGCAATATTAGTTGAATCACTAGCAACATCGCCATTTTGCCAACCTGCAATTAGGGGAGTTCCATCTTCTAGTCGCGCAAGCGATTCGGGTCCTATTCTTCTGTGTGTAATGCCTCTAGAGTTTGCAATATCAAGATATTGCATAAGTCTTTGAGCGTCTTTAGATGTAAGTGTGTTTAGATTGCAAGGAACAAGAACATTACTAGTATGAAATACCATTATTGATGATTTTTCTAGGTCTGTTACCCCATACACGTTTGCTGTCGCAAGATGCAAGTTTCTAAGAGCAAGTAGCATAGAAAGATGGTGATGTATTGAGTGTCTAGCAGAGCGGTCTCGTCTAACTGGAATGTCAATTAGCTTAACCCATTGCCATAGCTGATTTAGATACCCAGGCAAATGCACTTGATTGTCTAATACAGATATAACGTATCTTGTTCCGTGAATATCAATCGCGTCGTATAGCCTTGAATTTTCAATCAAATCGTCGTCAAGACTAGACTTAAGAACTCCACTATGGTCGGTTGTTAGTGTTCTTCTATTAAGCTGAACAAGATGCGTAATGCCAATGTTTTCTAGTGCTTCAACAATATCTTTGCCCCACGCTCCTTTGCTTTGCGTTCCCTTAATAAACCGAATTAGTGTTCCAAAAGAGCGCCCAATGCACCAAGATGTTAATGCGCCTGTTAGCGAATGCCAAGAAGTTACGATTAATATTGGAGACGCAATTAGCAGCGCTTGCCAAGAGAGTTTTACGATTTTATTATCTCTTCTCGGTCCGCTAACAGTTAGAAAAGCAACCAAAACCGCGTACATGTCTGGCAATAATTCTGTGCCATGACTATTAGATATTGAATTAAACGATGCGAATATCGAAGGATTGTTTAGCGTTGTAAGAATGTAGGAAATATACCATACAAGCGGATATGTTAAAAGCAAAGTTATTGTTGATATTGCCGTATTAATCCATTTTTTTGAATCGATCATTGATACGATTACGCCAGCAACAATTGCGATTGTAAGCGCTTGCTGAAAAAGAGAAGATGGAAGTCCTTTTACAATCCACTCAATAATCTTCCCAGCATTTTTTGCGTCGTGTTCTACGCCTGCTGTTGTTCCCGAAAAACACGTTGCAAATAACACTACTGCTGTAGCTACGCCAGCAGATGCAATTGAGTAGATTAAATCTGCCCAATTGCGAACTAGCTTAGGCTCAACGTCGTTAATAACTAAATCATCTTTTACTTGCGATTGCATAGTACACCGTTTATTTATTAATAGTTATTAATGTTTAATAAGTTATTGAACAAAATAGTTATTGAATAAAATCCACCAAACGTGATGCAATTCCAGTATAAGATTCTGGAGTAAGATTTTTTAGCCTATTTGCAGTCTGAGCATCGAAGTTTCTAGAAGATATAAAATCTTCAACATCTTGTCTAGAAATACTATGACCACGCATAAGCTCTTTAACTTGCTCGTACGGCTTTTCCATTCCTTCTACGCCAGCAATTTCTTGAGCGCGCATAGCAGTTTGGATTGGCTCTCCAAGAACTTCCCAATTGTTGTTAAGCTCTTCGCTCATCATTTGCGTGTTTGGATGAATCGACTTTAAGCCACCAAGAAGATTGTTCAAAGCAAGAAGAGCGTAGCCAAATGCGGATCCAACGTTTCTTTGAGTAGTGGAATCTGTTAAATCGCGCTGCCAGCGGCTTTCGGTAAGCGTTGCACAAAGAGTGTCGAAAAGTGCGCAAGAAATCTCTAGATTTGCTTCCGCGTTTTCAAATCGAATAGGGTTCACTTTATGAGGCATTGTGGAAGACCCAGTAGCGCCTTTAACAGGAACTTGCACAAAAACGCCGCGAGAAATGTACATCCACACGTCCACAGCAAGATTGTGAAGAATGTGATTAATGTGACTTACAGTGCTATAAAGTTCCGCTTGCCAATCGTGGCTTTCGATTTGCGTTGTAAGAGGATTAAAGCAAAGACCCATTCTGTTTTCTACAAATTCTTTAGAAACACTAAGCCAATCAACATTAGGGAAAGCAGCAAGATGAGCGCCAAAAGTTCCAGTAGCACCATTTATCTTTCCAAGATACTCTTGGGAGTTAAGGTGTTTTAGCTGGCGATTTAGCCTATAAACAAACACAGCAAGCTCTTTGCCTAAAGTTGTAGGAGTTGCAGGCTGGCCGTGAGTGAGCGATAGCATTGGCATATCTCTATACTCTTGCGCTTTTTGAGTCAAGTAATCAACAATAGCTTGCAAATTTGGCCTATACACGTTTTCAACAGCGTTTTTTACGCAACGAGCTATAGAAAGATTGTTTATATCTTCGCTTGTGCAAGCAAAATGAACTAATGTTTTAAGATCGCTAAGCTGGGTTTTATGCCCTAATACTTGCTCTGCTTTGTCTAACTCATCGTCAATATAGTATTCAACAGCTTTAACGTCGTGATGCGTAACAGCTTCGTGAGCAGCATGGCGTTTTATGCCTTCTGCTCCAAAGTTTTCTGGGATTGTGCGCAAATAATCGCATTCCTCGTCTGTTAAAGGCTTTACGCCATCTACAATCGTCTTAAAATCGTTTCCCTTATAACCGTTTGCTAGAAGAATCATCCATTCAACTTCTACACGCATGCGCTCGCGGTTTAGTGCTGGTTCGCTTAAATATTCTACAAGGCTTGCGGTTTGGTTGTGGTATCTTCCATCTAGAGGAGTCAAAGCAATAGCAGGGCAAATATCAGTAAGCTTCATACTCTAAAGGTTACAGCATGGCAAAAACTACTAAGTTTTGAGCGTTGCTATTTTACTTTGCATTAGTGTTGCATAACACCTTGCCACAATGTTGTTTCTTCTAATTTTCCGCTTAATATCTTATTAAAATGTGATTCTTGAGTTCTAATTTCTTTAGACGCAAGTTGGTGAGCGTCCGCATATGCTGCTTGATGATAGTTCAAATCGTGTGTGAGTGTTCCTTCTTCTGGTACATTTTTTACTAATATTCCGTCTTTTTCAAAGATATTTTTTGTGTTGCGATTTGTGTTGCGATTTGTGTTGCCAATCTTATTACGATTTTGTTTAGAAACATTTTCATCATCTTCTTCTTTTCTTTTAATTCGATTAGCGCTTTTACTTGCCACTGCTTTACTTGCAATTGCGTGAATCGTAACCCAATTATTTCTGCTCGGATTACTTGCTCCGTCTAGTGTTGGAACTAGCTCGTCTTCCATTTCTATGCTCGTAACCCAAGTTTTACTTGGGATTGCGTGGTTTGCTATTGGAGACCCAGCAGTTACAACGTGTTTTATGTTGTATTGTTTTGAATAGTCGCTAGCAATTCCTGCAGCAACTATTCCTCCTTGAGAATGTCCAACAAGAACAACATTGTCGTTCGCTTTAATTCCGCTCTTTTTCATAGCTTCTACAACCATTCTTGTGCTGTCTGCGTTCATTCTTACGCTTCTAGAACTGCTCATAACCTCTGCGTTTTGAGGCCATCCAAAAGGAGACTTTGGTTTACCGTCGGTTCCAGGTATTGTAACAAGCCAAGACGTGCTACCGTCTTTTTGTCTAAAACGTTGAATTGCGATTGTTGCAGCATCTGGATTTGTTTTTGGAGGATGCACCGAAAGATTTCCGCTAGAAAGGCTGTTAAGATTTTCAAGCGCTTGACCAATATTGTTTCCCTTATAGAGAAATATTTTAGATTGTGCGTTTTTAGGCAAAACTAATTTTGTTACTTTAAGATTGTTTCCTTGGTTTGCATCGTTGATTTTTGAGCTAAACATGCTTAATGCGCTTGCAAAAGTGGAAACTGGCGCTTTTGAATGTTTTACATCGTTCTTTTCTTGAATACTAGAAAAAAGACGAATAGGGATTCCTGTTACGGGGTTTATTAGAAAATGTTTAGAAAAGCCTCTAATAAATCCTTGCTGAATAGGAGCTGTTGCGTGGCTCCACTTAGAAAAGTTTTTCATGCCACTTTTTTGAGTCATGTCTAAAATCGCGCTGAATCCTACGCTTGCAAAGAATGGTACTGCAGCAATAGGGAAGATGGTAGTTCCAATAGACACAAGGTTATCCAAGGTTTCTCTATTTTTGTATTCTGCTTGAGAATATAAGTTATTTGCTCTGACTATTAGAGTTGCTAATTCACTAAGATTGTTAGACATTGATTCGCATTGGCTTGACTTTATTCTGCATTCGTTAGAATCAGGCAAGTTTTGCAAAGCATGTTGATTAATGTTTTCGCTAAAACAGTTGTTTTGGTTTTGTACAAGAGCTGCTTTTTGGCTTTCGATTTGCATTGCAGTTTGCATCCAACAAGCACTTAGCGAATGAAAATCGTTTGATAGTTCGCTAAGTCTTGCAGCTTTTGTTCTATATGCGTTAGAATCAGCAACGCTAAGAGGTTCTCCGCCAGTTATTGTAGATTTTACTCTCCAAGGCATTATTTACCCCCAAAGTTTAGTATCGATCTAAAAGTAGAATTAGCGTTAATAAAATCACCGTCAACAAAACTAGTGTTAACACAGCTGATTTGGCATGCTTGTCTAGCAGTTTTAGCCATCTGTTCGTTAAACGCGTTTGCGGCTCTTCCGTGCCAGTCTTTAAGCGTGTTTGAGTGTGCTTCGCTAAGCACGCTGTTAGAGCATTGTTCTGTTCTTTCTAACAGCCACTGGTAGTCGTTAAATATGTGCATACAAACATTACACACAATGTTTTTCAAATAGTCACGAAAATTCTTGCAATGTGGTTAAAGGCTATAAGCCTTGAAATATAAGGTTTTTGTGTTTTAAGTCGTTTTTTTTTTAACGAATTTTATCGCAAATTTTAGCGCGATCTACCAAGGCTTATTGCTTGAGTCTTCTTTTTTAGAAGACTTAGTTTTTTCATTCTTATTTGATTCGTCTTTAGTGGAATCATCGCTATTTTGATTTGATTGATTTTGCGAATTTTGGCTAGAATCGCTTTGATTATTTTGCTTTAGCAAGTCTTGAATTTTACTTTTTTGCGAATCGCTTAAGCTGGATTTGTTGGATTTTTCTTGCGCTTTATTAGTCATATTTTTGCGATTATTTTGGCTTGTTTGCGCATTAGAATCCGTATCTTTTTTATCTTGGTTAAGTTGCTTTTGCAAGCTTTTAGTAAGCTCTTTAGATATTATTGCGTTATGATTAATGCTTTTTAATAAGTGCGGCATTAAAATCGTGTAAGGCGATTTTGCTTCGTTAAATTGGTCATCAACCTGTTTTTGAGATACGACCAACGTTTCTTTATCTGCATCAACTTTTTTCGATGCATTTATGTTGTTTATAAGACTTTTTGTAGCAGCGTTATACGTTGATTCTGCTTTAAGATTAGTTGCAATTAAATAGATTGAAACCATGCATAGAAATATAACAATAGAAGATATTGCAATAATAGAAAATCTTAGGAATGACTTAGGTGTGATTTTGCTAATCATATAAGCTTCCTCGATTTTGTAATCCAGCATGCAAATTCCCAGAGAATTAATACACTTGCAAGAATAGCAAACGGCCAAACGATTGGCTCTGGCCTAAGTCTTGGCTTAACAGTGTTGTTTTGTCTCCATTGCTTAGAAAGAATTTGCTTTGCTTCTACGCCAATAGAATGGTCTTTACTGGAATCAATATATTTTCCACTAAGCTCGTCTGCAATATTCTTAAGATTTTTTGAATCCATTTTAGAAATTCCAGGCTTTTTTGTAGAAGGGTCAATAACCCATTTTTCAGACTGTTTTATAGAAGAATCAGTTACGTTAATATCGTCTAAATTATCCAACTTAGTGCTTTTATTTGGTATTTTTCCGCCATTTTTAGAGCCAACACCAATTACGTAAGCATGATTTATGTAGCCGCGCAAAGATGAGAATGTTCTGCGCTTTCTGCTAGTAGTTTCTTCGCCATCGCTAATTAAATACAAAACAGTAACATCTTGAGGATGAGCGTTGTGAATCGCTTGAGCGGCAAGAAGAGTCTTATCTAGAGGAGCGTCTAAGCTCGTTCCGTTTGAAACTCCAACAGGCTCTGTGTTAATGGTGTTAACCCAATTTTCAATGGCATTTGCGTCTGGAGTTAGTGGAACGTCAACACTAGAAGATGCTCCAAATCTTATTGCGCTAAAGCTTGCATTTGCGTAATTATTCGTTACTTGCTTTATTATTTGCTTTGCGCTGTTAAACCTAGTAGTGCGATTGTTGTTTAAGTCTTTGGAATCATTAACGTTCATAGAGCCAGTAACGTCTAAAACAAATATTACGTTTGTAGCGTTAAGAGAGCGTTGAAAAGTGCTTTTCATAATGCATGGGCATAATGCGCAAATCGCAAGCAAAACGCATATTAAAACTCTGCGAATACGCATATAAATAGTTTCATCTGTGTTATAAGAGTTGCGTTTTAGTGGGAAAATCTCAAATAGTGCTAAAATGGCAAGAATTGCAATTAAGATTAACGAAATCCAACTAAAATATATTCTCATCGTTTTATCCTTCTTGCAAAAATAAGCCAAAGAGACACAAAAATAACCGCTAAAATTGTTGCAATACTAGGGTCATCGCTTAAAGCTGATTGAGATGAATCATTTGGAATACTCGTATGTTGCTGCTCGATTTTACGAACCAAAGCCATTACAGAATCAGCGTTATGTTGCGTTAAGAAAATACCTCCGTTTTGAGTAATTAGATCACGCATTTGCTTAGTGGTTGCCTCGTTTTCGCTTTGAGCAGACCCAGAATACAATCCATCAACTTGAATATTCGCTTGTTTTGTTAAATCCAAAGCTGCTTTAAGCGAATAAGACGGCTTTCCAGAAACAACATTGTCTGTTGCTAAAACAATAGAAGCACTGCGATTAAGGCGATTATGAGGCTTTTTAGAATTGTTAGAAGAGCCGTACACAACTCCTGGAATCATTGCAGCACAACTAACAAGACCATCTCCGATTAAAGATGTTGCTTCTTTTCGATTTTGAGTTCCATCAAGCCATGTAGAAATTTGCTGATATTGCTTTTGTTGCATATTGTCGATTTTGTCTTGAGTTTGAACTCCATCCAAGAGTTTAGAAGCGTATTGCAATTGCTTTTTAACAAGCGAATAATCGTCTGTTAGTGGAAAAACAGTTCTAGATGTTGAGTTAAAAATACTCAAGCCAATGCGCTCGCCTTGAAAATGCTCAACAAATTTTAAGTAAGCGTTAATAACTTCTAAATCGTAGGGAAGAGTGGATCCAGAAACGTCTAAGCAAAGCACAATATCTCTAGAACTCGATTGCTCGTTTGCGTCTAAAACTCTAGAAGGCCTTGCGCTAAGAATTAGCGTGCATAAAAGAGCAAGAGAAAGCATTAAGGCGCATGTTCTTCGCAAAATATTCCATAATCGCCATCTTCTTGAGCATATGCTTCCTTTAAGGTCTTCGTCTAAAGAAAAAGACGTTAAAAAGCTTGTTTCTAATGTTTTGGAAGATTTAATTTTGTAGTTTTTAGAATTACGTTTTTTAATCTCACTTATTGCAAACGCCAATATTGCAACGATTACGCTTATTAAAACGCCAAAAACAAAGATTAGCGGCCATTTTAATCGCATTGAAAATAGTGTTGAAGCAAATATTTTGCTCATTTCTAAATTAGGTATTGCAAAATTATGTATTGACAAATTATGCATTGCAAAAGTGCATGTGCTTAAAGTGGAGAATGTCATCTTTTATTCTCCTTTGGCTTGTTCTCCTTTGTTTTCCAACTTTCCAGAAGAACAAGAACCCACCTTGCGCCTTGATCAACATCCGTATTTTTAGCTTGATTATTATATTTAGTATCTGCAAATTCAGTAGGGTATAGTGCTGCAATAGTTTGGCGCAATAAGTCTGCTCCATGCGTGTTCTTCCAAGAGTTTCTAAGCGAGCTTATGTCTGAAAGAGTATGTGATTTAATGTTTTCGCCGCTTATTATCGAAACATATTGTCTTGCAATTTGAGCTAATTTTGCAAAAGCTTGATCTTTTTTAATCTTTTTTTGATTATAGTCGCTAACAACTTGCTCGATTTTTTTACGCCATTCTTGCTTATTTGCATTTAGAGTATGCGCAGCATTCTTTATATCTTTTTTAGTATTAACTTTAGGATTGATTTTGCATATAGCAAAGTAGAGCGTTGCGCTTGCAAAAAGTGCCACTATTATGCTTAAGCCAATAAAAGCAAGTAGCATTGTTTCGTCGTTTAGAACCTTTTGAACATTAAGAATACTCACTGATTACACCAACCCAAACTACTCTAAGAGTAAATCTTGATTCTTCTTAACATTAAAAACGCTATTTTGCAAAGTTGCGTTGCAAATAAATTTAGCTAAAGAATGGAATATTTGGCTGCTGGAAGATCCTCGTATAAGGCAAGCCTTATAAGTGTTTAAGCAATCATGCAAAGCGTTGTTTACAAATGCCCTATGCGCTTTTACTTCTTTAGCGCATGAATCATCTACTAAGAATGATGGTATTTTGCGCATAGTTGTTCCGTCAACTATTGGAATATTTTTAGAAGCGCTAAATGGGTTTACAGGATTTATTGTTACAACTATTAAAGAATGTAAACTTGCGATTTTCTGCAAATCGTTAAAATGTTTTTGCAAAATAGCGTATTCGTCCGTAATTATTACGATCAAACTATGTTTTTGTGTAATCGAATTAGCAAAATCAATAATTGAATTTGTGTTTCTAGTATTTTTGCGTGCTTTGCATAATGATATATCTAAGCTACGTTCAAAATCAGGAAGATTTCTACAAGACGGAATCCTTAAAATATTATCTCCATCAAACAAAGTGCAATCAAGCGAGTCATTGCGTTTTAAGCTTAAAGACGCAAAAAAGCATGCTGTGTTAGAAGCAATCTCATATAAGTACTCATTGCTTTTAGATGCGCAAGAAGCATTCATATTTACGCTAGAATCCACAAGAATCCAAGTTTTAGAAGAAGATTCGCGCTGCCTGGAAGAAACCATCGGCTCGCCAACTCTTGCGCTGGCTTTCCAATTAATCATTCTGGCTTCGTCTCCAGGCTGCCACGCGTGAACGTCTACTAAGTCGCCATTGCCAAATTTTTGACTAGAAGGATGTTCTCCTTCGAAAATGCTTAAAGATTTTTTTGCAAGTGGCAAATTTAGGCGATTGTCTAATATTTCGATTTTTCTTCTAACTTTTTTAGACGAATCGGAGCATAGCAAACTTCTTTTAGCATTATTAGTAAAAAAAGTTGGATGAGAATAAGCGTTAAGCAGTTTTGCAAAAATCATGGTGCAGGGACCGTCTTCACTATTGCATCAATAACTTGATCGCTAGTAATCGAATCCGCTAAAGCTTCAAAAGTCAAAAGAATCCTGTGTCTAAGAACTTCGTGAGCAAACTTTTTAACATCTTCTGGAATAACGTAATCTCTTCCAGAAAGCAAAGCTTGAGCTTGACCAATGCGAATCAAAGCAATAGAAGCTCTAGGGCTTGCTCCCATTCTAACTAGCGAAGAAATAGTTTTAAGAGGATGACTTCCTTGGCCTCTAGAAGTTGCAACAATATCTACAGCATACTTCATAACAGCTTCCGAAACATGCACTCGTTTAGCAGCTGCGCGCAAAAAAGTAACGTCTTGCAAACTTATTTTTTGACTATTAAGCGTTTGAGGATTAAAAACGTCGCTTCCTCTGTTTGTTAGAAGCTCCAACATGCTTACTTCTTCGCTAGGCGAAGGATAAGTCATAACTGCCTTCAGCATAAAACGATCCATTTGAGCTTCTGGAAGATTAAAAGTGCCTTCTTCTTCAATAGGATTTTGCGTAGCAATAACCATAAAAGGCTGAGGCAGATTAATGCGTTCTCCGCCGATTGTTGTTGCGCCTTCGGCCATTGCTTCTAGCATAGCGGATTGTGTTTTTGCGTTAGAACGATTGATTTCGTCTAGAAGAATCACGTTTGCGTGAATAGGGCCGATTTGTGTGGTAAATCTTTGAGAAGCAAAGTCAAAAACTTGTGTTCCAACTAAGTCTGCTGGCATTAAATCAGGAGTGCATTGAATTCGCTTAAAACTTCCAGACATGGCTGTTGCAAGAGTCTGCGCAGCAGTTGTTTTTGCAAGTCCTGGAACTGATTCAATAAGAATGTGGCCCCCAGCAATAAGCGTCAAAATAAGTGATTCTCTAAGTGAATCTTGGCCTACAAGCGTTTGCGTGAATCTGGAGCGAAGAATGGCAGCTATTTGCTGTGCTTTTTTAATGCTTTCGTTAGACACGCCTACAGATATTGGCTGATTTACTTCGTCTATTGTGCTAGAAGCAACGCCATTGGAAACGGGCGTGCGAGGTTGAGGTGGAAGAGTGAAAACACCAGTATTCGCGCTATTATTTTGACTATTTGGTTGTGGAGGGAATAATGCCATGCGTTTTATTTTAACCGATATGCGCTACCTTAGATTCTTTTAGTTTCTATTTTTGGCAAGTCTTTACTCGTTTTTTCTATAAACTCCAGTCAATTGGTGTTGCACCTAGAGATATTAATGCTTGATTTGCTCTAGAAAATGGCTTTGACCCAAAAAATCCTCTTGACGCAGAAAGTGGGCTTGGGTGAGGGGATTGAATAATTATTGCATTTGTAAGAAGTGGTGCTAGGCTTTGAGCGTTTCTGCCCCAAAGAATAGCCACAAGTGGAAGTGGTTTGCCATTAGCATCTTTACGATTATTTAATGCTGTTATTGCAGCATCTGTGATTTGTTCCCAGCCTTTTCCTTGATGACTATTAGCTTTTCCAGCTTCTACGCTAAGGCATCTGTTCAAAAGCATTACGCCTTGCTTGGTCCAAGGTGTTAAATCGCCATTTTTAGGCATTGGAACGTTTAAGTCACTAACTAATTCTTTGTAAATATTAGTCAGACTTTTAGGCAACGGTTTAACACGAGCATCTACACAAAAACTAAGACCAACGGGGTGGCCTGGAGTAGGGTATGGGTCTTGGCCAACAATAAGAACTTTTATTTGATTAAATGGAATAGTAAAAGCTCTAAGAATATTATGACTTTCTGGCAAAAATCGCCTTCCGCACGCCATCTCTTCGCGCAAGAAGTCTCCCATTTTGTGAATTTGCGGCTCAACTGGCTCAAGAGCATTTGCCCAATCAGGATCTATTAGCTCGTGCAAAGATTTTCTATGCTTAATATTCATGATTATCAACTCTAAAACAAGGGTGATAAATCCAAAATCAAATATAAAAATAAATAAATTTTTTACGCTTTGTGCGCGGCATTCGCTAATATGGATTCATATTGTTTAGATAGTTTTTAGAAGGGATGCAATTATGGCGCATAAGCAGAACGTGTCGTTTACGCCAGATGCTTTTGATAATCCACCAGAAGGCCCTGTTGGTGTTCATCGCGGAAATCGCGCTTGGTATGCTGTATTGCTCCCATATGTAGTAGTCATAGCTGTAGCTGTTATTTTAGGCGTTTTTGCGTGGGCCATTATGTCTGGAGAAATCAACAATATTCGTTTGCCTTGGAGTGCAAATCAGTCAACAATTGCTAAGTCTTCTAACGTTAAGAGCGGTAAGATTGATGAGCGAAAGAGCAAGTCTGACGATGCTGATGACGATTCAGACGAAGATAGAGATCCAGTAAAAGAAGATAAGTCAAACAAAACAGATAAAAATGGTAATAGCTCTAAGGATTCTAAAGACAATAATGCAAGCGACTCAAAAGCTTCTGAACAACCTATTAACAAGACTGTTCCAGTAAGAGTTGTTAACGCAACAAAGATTCAGGGTCATGCGGCTCAAGAAGCAGCAAAGCTTAAGCAAGCAGGCTATTCAAGTGTAGAAGCTGCAAATCCTTCTGGAAATGTTCCTGCTGATTCCGTTGTTTGGTATAAGGGAGACGAGAATCGATCTGCTGCTGAAGATATTGCTAAGACGCTTGGAATTAGCAATGTTGAGCCTGCAAATCAAATAGCAACTACTATTGTTGTTGTTTTGTGCAAGTAGAATTACGATTTTCTTATTTCGTAATAATTTTAACTAATAAATAATTGCTTAAGTAGCTAAGTAGAAAGTCACAATAAATGGCTTTTTACTTGGCTATTTTTGATTTTAGACTATAGATTTTTTCTATAGATTTTTGATTATAGTTGGCACTCGGGCACGTAGAGTGCTAATCTTCATTTAGCACTCAGTTTAACGGTTTAGTCAACAGCTGACGGTTGATTAGCTAAAAGAAGCATGAGTGAGTGTCCATAGTTAAGTTATGTGGAGGAATAATGGCAAAGATTATTGCCTATGAAGAGGATGCCCGCCAGGGTATGCTTGCTGGTCTTGATAAGCTTGCAAATACAGTAAAGGTCACTCTTGGACCAAAGGGTCGTAACGTAGTTCTAGATAAGTCTTACGGCGCTCCAACAATCACCAATGATGGCGTTTCAATCGCTAAAGAGATTGATCTTGAAGATCCATACGAGCGCATTGGTGCCGAATTAGTTAAGGAAGTTGCTAAGAAGACTGATGACGTTGCAGGCGACGGCACTACAACCGCTACCGTTTTGGCTCAGTCTTTGGTGCACGAAGGCTTAAAGAATGTTGTTGCAGGAAGCAATCCAATTGCTCTTCGCCGCGGCATTGAAAAAGCTTCCGAAGCAATTGTTAAGGAATTGCTTGCGTCTGCTAAAGACGTTGAAACAAAGGATCAAATCGCTGCTACTGCTACGATTTCTGCTGCCGACCCAGAAGTTGGCGAAAAGATTGCAGAAGCTCTAGATAAGGTTGGCCAGGACGGCGTTGTTACTGTTGAAGACAACAACAAGTTTGGTCTTGATTTGGACTTTACAGAAGGCATGCGCTTCGATAAGGGTTACATTTCCCCTTACTTTGTAACTAACGCAGAAGATCAGACTGCTGTTTTGGAAGACCCATACATCTTGCTCACTTCTGGCAAGGTTTCTAGCCAGCAAGACATTGTTCATGTTGCAGAACTTGTTATGAAGTCTGGTAAGCCATTGCTTATTATTGCGGAAGACGTTGATGGCGAAGCTTTGCCAACTCTTGTTCTTAACAAGATTCGTGGCACTTTCAACACTGTAGCTGTTAAGGCTCCAGGCTTTGGTGATCGTCGTAAGGCAATGTTGCAAGATATGGCAATTTTGACTGGCGCTCAGGTTGTTTCTGACGACCTTGGCTTAAAGCTTGATTCTATCGATGCATCTGTGTTTGGTCACGCATCTAAGGTGATTGTTTCTAAGGATGAAACAACTATCGTTTCTGGTGCTGGCTCTAAGGAAGATGTTGAGGCTCGTGTTGCTCAAATTCGCGGCGAAATTGAGAACACTGATTCCGATTACGATCGCGAAAAGCTTCAGGAGCGTCTTGCAAAGCTTGCTGGCGGCGTTGCTGTTATTAAGGTTGGTGCTGCTACAGAAGTAGAAGCCAAGGAGCGCAAGCATCGCATTGAAGACGCAGTGCGTAATGCTAAGGCTGCAATCGAAGAGGGCTTGCTTCCAGGTGGTGGCGTTGCTCTTGTTCAAGCTGCTGCAAAGGTTGAGAAGTCTCAAGAAATCGCAAATCTTAAGGGCGAAGAAGCTACGGGCGCTGCAATCGTGTTCCGCGCTGTAGAAGCTCCAATCAAGCAGATTGCTCAAAATAGCGGTGTTTCTGGAGATGTTGTTCTTAACAAGGTTCGCGAACTTCCAGAAGGCCAGGGCTTTAATGCTGCAACCAACGCTTACGAAGATTTGATGGCTGCTGGAGTTACCGACCCAGTTAAGGTAACTCGTTCTGCTCTACAGAATGCTGCTTCTATTGCTGGTTTGTTCTTAACAACCGAAGCTGTTGTTGCTAACAAGCCAGAAAAGCCAGCTGCAGCTCCAGCTGGCGGCGCAGAAATGGGCTACTAAATTAAATTAAGTTAACTCTTTGATTGAGTCTGTTTAGTTATTAAGCATGAGCGGTAAAGTTTTGGCTTTGCCGCTCATGTTTTTTGTAATTTGTTTTTGTTTTTGTGACTTTTGTTTAGTTCATTGCAAACAAGGAAGTTGCTTGTGTTTCTGTATCCATGTAAATGTTAGAAACATTTTGCATTGCTAATTGAATTGCCTCTAGAGATTGCTCCATTTGTTGGTGTGCTGCACGCCATTGCCCAGCGGTTGTTGCAAACTGAGTTGCAGCAGGGCCAGTCCACACGCTTTGTAATTGCTGTAGATTTGCGTACATTCCATTTGTTGCGTCTCTAATCGCGTTAATCGAAGATCCGACTGCTGCAGCAGATTGCTGAATTTGCTCTGAGTCTACTCTAAATTGTGCCATTTTTACTCCTTAATGTTTGTAAATGTTTTTATTTCCGTGTTCTCTAATGCTTGTATAGAATGTGCTTGTACAGAATGATGCGTCTAAAACTTAATTTTGCTCTTGTTTCTCGTAATCTAAAAACACGGTATTATGAATATATGCCATTAAGCGATTATGACAAAGATTTTTTTACTAATGTGGTTAAAGGCTTATGCACACTTATAATGCTTGCGTTTTTGAGCCAAATTGTTCTATTTTCAAGCACTGCTTTTGCTGAAGATGAATCTAAAAATGGTGATTTAGCAAATAAAAGTTCTAATAATTATGGCATTGTTGCTACTGATTCAATCACAGATACGGAAAATCTTCTAGGGGATTCCGTTGCAAAAGTTTCCGATATGATTGCTAGTATAAAAAAGCAAACTGGAGTGTCTGTACGTCTTCTTTATTTAGCGAATTTTAGTGGTAGTAAAGACCCGTCAAAGTGGGCTAGCGATTTATTAACAAGCACGAATCCACCTGCAAACACAGTTCTTCTAGCAGTTGCTACTCATGATGGGAAGCTTGTTGTTGCAGTTTCCCCTAATTCCGACGAATGGCTTAAAAGAAAAACAACAGTTGACTTATTGTCGGATGCAGCTTATAGACCATTAGTTAACGAGCAGGGTGCTGACTGGGCTAAGTCTGCGATTTTGCTTATGAAGCAGATTTCTAGAGCTAAAAAGACGTCGGTTACGCCTTCAACAAGTATTATTGCAACTATTGTTATGATTGTTGTGATTGCTGCATTGTTTGTAATTGTTGCGATTGTGCTTTATAGAAGAAATTATGTGCTAAAGCAAGTTAAACTGGGCTTTAGGAAAGCTAAGCGTAGGCACGCATCTAATAAATAAAATTATTTTTTCCAGGAAACACTCAGGAAACATTCAGCTTTATAAGTGATGCTAAACAGTATGGGTAAGAATGTAGAAGCATCTATTGTTGTGGTCGATGATGAACCTTCAATTCGTGAACTTTTGGTTGCATCGTTGCATTTTGCTGGATTTGACGTAGAAACCGCTGCTTCGGGATCGGAAGCAATCGAGGTTATAGAGCGCGTTCATCCAGATCTTATTGTTATGGACGTTATGTTGCCAGATATAGACGGTTTTACCGTTACAAGGCGAATACGCCAAAATGGTGTAGTAGTGCCGGTTCTGTTTCTTACAGCTAGAGATGATACTCAAGATAAGATTATGGGCTTAACAGTTGGCGGAGACGACTACGTTACAAAGCCTTTTAGCCTAGAAGAAGTAGTTGCTAGAATACGAGCGATTTTGCGCAGAACTCAAGAGCCAGAAGAAGACACCCCTGTTGTGCGCGTTGCAGATTTAGAGATTAATGAGGACTCGCACGATGTTTCTAGAGCTGGAGTTCCAATCGAGCTAAGTCCTACGGAATACAAGCTTTTGCATTACTTAATGGATAACGAAGGCAGAGTGTTGTCTAAAAGCCAGATTCTTAATCACGTTTGGCAATACGATTGGGGTGGAGACGCAGCAATCGTTGAATCCTATATTTCTTATCTTAGAAAGAAAATCGACGGTATTGAGATTAAGCATGACGACGGCTCTATAGAGAAAGTCGTTCCACTTATTGAAACTAAGCGCGGAATTGGTTACATGATTCGCGTACCAAAGGCAGGTCAAGCCTGATTATGAATAGTGGCAAGTCTGCGGAAGTCGCTATTTATAATCCCGAAGTCGCTAATGCAAATGCGGATTATAAAAGCAAAAACAATAATCCTAATAAAAAGCATAAAGCAGCAAAATGGATACGTAAACATCTAGATGCAATACCGTTAAGCACTCGATTAGTGGCATGTACGCTTGTAGTTTTAACTATTGCAGCATTTTGCATATCTTTGTCGATTAGGCAGCTAGTTGGAAGCTATTTGCTAGATAAAACCGATGCTCAGTTGGCAGATCAGGCTCAGCTTATTTACGACAATATTGATTTGCTTAGAAAAAAGGATTCAAAAGAGCCAACTGTTGGTCCAAACGATTACTTCTTGCAAATTCGAGATACTAATAACAAAATTATTACAACGCCTTTGGTTCCTCCGCTTAAAGGAGACGTTGTTTCTATGCCAACGCTGCCAGAAGATGGCGAAATTAACAGCGTTGTTATAAAAAGAAAGCCGTTTACATCTCCAGCTGTAGTTCATGGCGACCTTAAAAGCGTTGATGAAGCAACTGCAAAGGTTGCTCAGTCGCCGTGGCGCGTGTTAGTTCTTACATGGGGTAATCGCAGCGGCTACAGCTCCGAAATGCACGTTAGGGGTTACGTCTATATAGCGCTTTCTCTAAGCGATCAAATGGATACTCTAAACACTCTTACGCGCTATTGTTTAATGGTTAGTATAACTGTTATTTTGCTTGGTGCAGTTTTGTCTGCTTTGATTATTCAATCAACTCTTGTTCCGCTAAAAAGAATAGAAAAAACAGCTTCTAAAATTGCTTCTGGAGATTTAAGCAGACGAGTTCCTTCTGCTCCAGAAAACACGGAAGTTGGGTCTTTGGCAGCAAGCTTAAATTCAATGCTTTCTAGAATTGAGCAAGGCTTTAACGATCAAGAAGCAATGACAGAAAAAATGAAACGTTTTGTTTCAGATGCAAGTCACGAGCTTAGAACGCCTTTAGCTGCGATTCACGGTTATGCAGAATTGTATTACATGTGGAGAGGTGTTGCTGGTCAGCAAGATAAGGCAGATGATTCCATTGCTCACATTAAGGCTTCTAGCGAAAGAATGACAGAGCTTGTTGAAGATTTGCTTTCGCTAGCGCGATTTGATGAGGGGCGAGGAATAAATGTTTCTCAAACTGTTAACGTAACTCCTATTCTTAAGGATGCTGCTAATGACTTGCGCGCGCTTGATCAAGTTAGAGTTGTTCAGCAAGGAACATTGTATTTAGCAGACGACTTAAAGTTAATGGATTGCTCTAAGCCTACAAATTGCAATCTTGATAGAAAGTTTATTTTTACTCCAGGCTCGCTTCCTAACGTTACTATAAAGGGCGATGGAGCAAGGTTGCGTCAAGTTCTTACTAATATTGTTGGCAACATTCATCGTTATACTCCAAGTGATTCTCCTGTAGAAATCGGAATGGGAATTTTTAAAGCTTCGATTACTCCAGAAGCTTTGCAAAAAATGAGCTCTGTTTCTAAGTCTCTTAAGGATTTTTTGGAAGCTGCAGAAGTTAGCCAATCAACAGGTGCTGGCAGCTCTTACGTTGTTATAAGGGTTGTTGATCACGGTCCTGGAGTTCCAGAAGAATCGTTGCCTCATATTTTTGAGCGTTTCTATATTGCTGATCCTTCTAGAGCCAGGGAGAAGGGCGGTACAGGCTTAGGCATGTCTATTGCGCAATCTGTTGTTAAAGCTCATCGCGGTTTGATTTGCGCAACAACGTCTTGTGCGTATAGAACTAGTGAAGATAATTTTGCTACAGATATTTCTGCAGATATAACATTGAATGGAGATGAATCTTTGGATTCTAAGCCTCACGGTTTAACTCTTACAGTTGTATTGCCAAATGTTATTATTGACGATAGTAGCGATAGTAGTGATAGTAGCGATAGCGCAAACAAAGAAAATAATGTAGATAAATCAAATAAAATGCTTACAAGTGACTCTATTAGTGGTGTTGAAAATAACAAGACTGTTTAGACTGTTAGACTGTTTAGGTTGTAGGTTATTTAGATTATTTAGGTTGTTCTAGATTCATGCGCTACAATTAGAAAAGTGTGAATCTGTAGAGTTATGTGGATGTAGTAGAATTGATGATTCGCATAAAGTTTAGTGAATTTGAGTGAGGTGTGTTATGCCCAACGGGCGCGTTCGTTGGTATGATTCCCAAAAGGGATATGGCTTTATAGTGGATGAAGACGGCAAAGATGTATTTTTGCCTTCTTCTGCATTGCCATCGTCAATAAAAGAATTGCGTAAAGGTACGCGTGTGGAATTTTCTGTTGTAGAAGGACGCAAAGGCCCGCAAGCAATGGGACTTACACTCGTAGCTTCTGCTCCTTCGCTTGTAAAGGCTACAAGGCCAAAAGCAGAAGATATGGCTGCAATCGTAGAAGACCTTATTAAGCTTTTAGACTCTGCTGGCAACGGCTTACGTAGACGCCATTATCCATCTAGTGCAGAATCTAAAAAGCTCGCGCACTTGTTGCGTGCTGTAGCAGATAATTTTGACGTACAAGATTAATAGTTAACAGGATTTTTTATGGAAGATGAAGTAATAAATCCGCAGGAGCTTGCTTATGAAGTTGCTGTGGAAACTTCGGAGCGCAAAAACGCTGTAGGCGATTTTGTAGGCAAAATGGATCTTGGTAGCAATGTTACTGATTTCCGTTTTGCTTGCACTATGCTTGGCTATGAAGGCTGGCAATGGTCGGTAACGCTGTATCATGATGAAGATGCTGGTCGTTGGACTGTTAATGAATCTAGTCTTGCTCCAACTGAAGATTCATTACTTCCTCCTCCTTGGGTTCCTTGGAAAGATAGACTTAGGCCTACGGATCTTTCGGTTATGGATTCAATAGGCACTGCAGAAGATGACTCCAGGCTTGAAGATGGAGTTAAGCTTGATAGTGCTCAAGAAAATGATGCATCTGAAGACGGTTCGCAATGCGCTAAAGATAGTGAAAACAGTAATAACGACGCAAATAGCGAGAATAGCGAGAATAGCGAAAATATCGCGGATAGTTCAGATAGTTCGGATAGCAAAAGCGCATATAATACAGATAACGCGAGTGCAGATGATGAAAATCTTGAGAATGGGGAGTCAAAAGAAGATTTTGAAGATGCTGTTGAAACTTTCCGCTTAACTCGAAAAAGAGTTATGACTGCTCAGGCTATAGCTCAAACTGCAAAAAGATGGTATGCGGGTCAACATGGGCCAAAGTCGCTTTCTACTAAGATTGCAGATGGAAAAGCTTGCTCGTCATGTGGATTTATGATTCCTCTTGCAGGAAGTCTTGGAAACATGTTTGGAGTTTGCGCAAATATGTGGAGCCCAGACGATGGGCGAGTAGTTGCGCTTGATCATGGATGCGGAGAACATTCCGAAATAGCGCCTCCTGAGCCATCGCAGCTTTGGGTTCAATCAGAGCCTGCTTACGACGACTATCACATTGAGATTGTTCCTCAAACGCCTAGAGAAGAACGTGCAGATGTTGAGCTTATAGAAGAAGCGATTGAAGATAGCAAAGAAAATCGCAAGTCAAGGCGTAAGCGCGTTTTGGATGAAAATAATCAAGATAGTGAAGAGCATGATGACGATGGTTTGCACAATGAAGATGAAGATATTGCAAACAATAATAGTGGTTTGCAATATGAAGATAGTGAAGAATCCAAAGTCAGTGCGCAAATCGTAGATAGTACAGAATATGAAGATAATCTTGACTCAAATAATAATCCGCGCTCAAATGATTAGTCTCACGGATTCTATATAGGCATTGCTCTAGAGTCATGGCAACTCGTTACCATGGAACAAGGATAAAAACGGAAGGCAATTATGTTTGAACGGTTCACTGACCGCGCTCGGCGTGTTATTGTGCTAGCGCAAGAAGAAGCGCGCGCTCTTCAGCATAACTACATTGGTACTGAGCATATTCTTTTAGGCCTTATTAGAGAAGGTGAAGGAATAGCAGCAAAAGCTTTGAGTGCAAAAGGCGTAGATTTAGACGGTACTCGCAAACAAGTAAAAGAGATGATTGGAACGGGTACTGTTTCGCCTAATGGCCACATACCTTTTACTCCGCATGCTAAGCAAGTGCTTGAGCTTAGTTTGCGTGAAGCTTTGCAACTTGGTCATAGTTATATTGGTACTGAGCATATTCTTTTAGGCCTTATTAGAGAAGGCGAAGGCGTTGGAACGCAAGTGCTTATTAAAATGGAGGTTGATTTAGGCGATCTTCGTAGCACGGCAATGGATTTGATTCGTGGCAATTCTGGCATTCCAGCAGACGGTCAAGGTGCAGAACTTGCAAATGCTGGAGGAGTTCAAGATAAACGTAATCAGTCTGGTTCTGCTCTTTTAGATCAGTTTGGAAGAAATCTTACTAACGAAGCTCAACAAGGCAAGCTTGATCCTGTTATTGGACGCTCTAAAGAAATCGAGCGCGTTATGGTTGTGCTTTCTAGAAGAACAAAGAATAATCCTGTTCTTATTGGTGAGCCAGGCGTTGGTAAAACAGCTGTTGTAGAAGGTCTTGCGCAAAAGATTGTTGCTGGAGACGTTCCAGAAACGTTAAAGGGTAAGCAAGTTTATTCCCTCGATCTTGGCTCAATGGTTGCAGGCTCTCGTTACCGCGGCGATTTTGAAGAGCGCTTAAAGAAGGTGCTTAAAGAGATTAAGACTCGCGGAGATATTGTTCTATTTATTGACGAGATTCACACTATTGTTGGCGCTGGCGCTGCTGACGGTGCTTTGGGCGCTTCCGATATGCTTAAGCCTATGCTTGCGCGCGGCGAGATGCAAACGATTGGTGCTACAACTACAGATGAGTATAGAAAGTATATTGAAAAGGATGCGGCTTTGGAACGCAGATTCCAGCCTATTCAGGTTCAAGAGCCTTCTATTGCAGAAACAATCGAAATTCTAAAGGGCTTGCGTGCTCGCTACGAGAATCATCATCATGTAACTATTACGGATGGTGCTTTGCAATCTGCAGCCGAAATGTCTGCTCGATACATTCAAGATCGCAATTTGCCAGATAAGGCAATTGACTTGATTGACGAAGCTGGTGCTCGATTGCGAATTAAGCGCTTAACAGAGCCTTCAGAGCTTAAAGAACTTGATTCTAAGATTTCTAAGCTTTCCGATAAAAAAGACGAAGCTATTAAGAATCAAGATTTTGAAAAAGCTGCCGACTTGCGAGATGAGCAAGAGAAGCTTGAAGAAGATCGTAAGACTAAAGAGCAAGCTTGGCGCGAAGGCGAATCCAATGTGAATATGGTTGTAGACGAAGATGTTATTGCATCTGTTGTTTCTAATACAACTGGTATTCCTGTTGTTAAGCTCACGCAAGCAGAGTCTAAAAAGCTGCTTGGCATGGAAGCAGAACTTCATAAGCGCATTATTGGTCAAGATGAGGCTGTTTGTGCGCTTTCTCGTTCGATTCGTCGTGCTCGAGTGGGCTTGAAGGATCCAAAGCGTCCTGCTGGCTCGTTTATTTTTGCTGGCCCTACTGGTGTTGGTAAAACGGAGCTTGCTAAGACTTTGGCTCAGTTCCTGTTTGACGACGACGATGCGCTTATTCGCGTAGATATGTCGGAGTTTGCAGAAAAGTATGCAGCTTCGCGTCTTTTTGGTGCTCCTCCAGGCTATGTTGGCTACGAGGAAGGTGGCGAGCTTACGGAGAAGGTTCGTAGAAAGCCATTCTCTGTGGTTTTGTTCGACGAGATTGAGAAGGCACATCCAGATATTTTCAACACATTGTTGCAAGTTTTGGATGATGGCCACTTAACAGATGGTCAAGGCCGAAAAGTTGATTTTAAGAACACTATTATTATCTTGACTACGAATCTTGGTACTCGAGATATTGCTAAGGCAGCAAACACAGGATTTAGCCTTGGTAATAATGCGGATGCGTCTTATCAGCGTATGAAGGATCAAGTTAATTCCGAGCTTAAGCGTCAATTCCGCCCAGAGTTCCTTAACCGCTTAGACGATACTATTGTGTTCCGTCAGCTTACTGAGCCAGAGGTTCGTCAAATTGTTGACTTAGATGTTAAGCGTTTGAACGACCGCTTGTTTGAGCGTCATATGGCTTTGGATCTTACAGATGAAGCTAAGAATCTTCTTGCGCAAAAGGGCTTTGACCCACTTCTTGGAGCAAGGCCATTGCGTAGAGTTATTCAGCGAGATATTGAGGACGCTATTAGCGAGAAGATTTTGCTTGGCGATTTAACAGACGGAGAATGCGTTGAGGTGGATGCCGAAGGCGAAGGGTTGCTTGGAGAATTTATTTTCCGCGGTAAGAAGTTTGATTCCGCATGCAGCGACTCTAAGTCGGCAGAATCCACTGATTACAATGATTCTTCTGAATCAAGCGAATCAACTAAACCAGCCGAATCTGATTCCGCTTCTAAAGTCGAATCGGAGTCTTAGTTGCACAATTAAGATTTCGATTAAAATCTCTTAATAAACTTAATCTCCGTTAATATGCAAGCTTAGCACGCAAATTAACGGAGATTTTTTTGATTTGCGTCTTTCTTAAGTGTTTTTAGCATTTCTAAAATTTGCTTAGGATTAGTTTCTGGCAAATAGGAGCTTGTAACAGCTAGCGATATTTGCGCAAGCTTTGCAGAATCCAAGTAGCATATATACACAGGACTATTGGTTGGTTGGAACTTTTTCTTAAAGAAGTACAACGACTTAAATCCGTATGCTGGTTCCAAAATGTCGGACATCATCTCTAGAGCATGAACAATAATCTCGTTGGACTCATGGTGATTTACGCTATTTTGTGCATGTTCTACGCCATCATTATCATTATTTTCTATATCGTCATTGTTGTTAACAGTGTTCGCTTCACTTTGCAAAGAAGTTGAAGTACTAGAATCGTTTGAGTCGCAAATATCTGTTATTCCAGCAAGAGGAGCAGCAGAAAGACTCATAAATTCCACAGCAGATTCTGGATTCTCAAGTCCTTCATCTCTTAAGCGTTCCGCCATTCTTGCAATAAGCAATTCCATAATTCCATTAGGACTATCCGTACGGTGCCTCATAAAATCAAGAGTCCACCCTATTACGCGATTGTTGCTATAAGTAGGCATCCAGCTCGTAACGCCAAGAACCTTGCCATTATTGTCAATTGCATACAAAATTTTTACTCGAGGATCGTGCAATTCTTCTAATCCGCCAAGAGTAAACTTCATCTCTGGAAGAGATTTAAGCTCTGCCCACTCTTCCGAAATCTCAATAATCTGTTGTTGAATTTCCCACGGAGAATCGTTGTATGTGCTAAGAACATCTGTTATTCCATCGCGTTTTGCTTTGTTTATAGCGGTACGAATATCTTGCCACTTTTTGCCACGAGTTTGCCACTCTTTAGGGTAAACAAGCATATCGCTTCCAACTTTAATAGACATAAAACCAAGAGATTCTAGGTTTTTGCGGTCTTCCTCATGCACAGCGTAGAAAGCTGGAGACCAAGAGTTTTGCTCGCAAAGTTGAATAAACGCTTTCAAATCATTCTTATATTCTGATCTATCTCCAAAAGGCCCTGTTAATGTTAAAGCAATTCCGTACTTAAGCCTATATGCTATTGCGGAGCGTTCCGTGTTGGAGAACCAATAGTGATTGTCTGGCCAAGTAGTCATAAAGCTCATTGTGTCTCCGCCAAAATGAACTAATTGACTTGCTTTTTTACGATCTTCTTCGTTAATTGTAACTTTGTTCTTAAACCACATAAGGCAAACAACAAAAAGAACAATCCAAAGAAGAACTCCAACGCATTGAGTAATAGCAGAAGCAAGTGGAGTTAATGGCATAAGCATTGCGTTAGATCTTGTTCCAAATCCCATAGGCATCCAACGTCCTGGGAGGTCACGGAGTAAATGATGCAAATCTGCTGTAGGCTTAAACTCATTTGGAGCAATTAATCCAAAGCAAACATATCCTATTCCAGTAGAAAATAGTGCAAGAACAATTGCAACTAAGCCAATTCGTCTTTCAAACTTATCGCTATGATTTGGAAAATGCTTTATGTTTATAAACAATAGTATTGCGATTAATAGTGGAGGCAGAGCAGTGAGCATAAACGCTATAGAAGTTGCATTATTCTTGTGGAAAATCATAGCTTGCTTAGCTGCGATTAATGGCAAAATCGCAAAATACATAGTTGCATAAACTGCAGTAAGTCCATTAATTGTTATAGCTGCATAAGCTGCAAGCCTTCTTCCGCGTAAAAGCCCCCAAGCTATAATCATTAAAGTAACAATAGGCAAAAGAATACGAATCCAAAGACCGCCAATTGTTGCGTGTTGCAATCCAGAATGAAGCAAACAGCTGCTAGAACTATAATTCGATATGCATCTTGCAAGCCAAGGTTTTGTGCCCATTTGTGGAGACATAAACAAGCCAAGAGTTGTTAGTATTCCAGCGTGAGATCTTGAAGACAATGCAAGAACAGGGCCTAACGCCATAATAAGTTGCGCTATTGAAAAAAGACGCCTAATTTCGTAGTCTGTTCCATGCCACCAGCTTGCGCTTTTAGCAGTATTAGTTTTGTTGTTCTTGTTCATTGCATTGCCAATAATATGGCCACAAATCGCTGCAAAAATCGTGCAATAATCCCCAGGATTTCCACTATAAAGAAGCATTGCAGATGTTATTGAATAGCCCAAAACAAGCATTCGCCTACGCCACAATATTGATTCGCACGTTGCTGCAGACATAAACGCGCCAACAAAAAGCGTAAAAGGTGAAAGCCTAATTGGTATTCTAGTAATCCAATGCATATTGCGAATAATCGCAGAAAGATTACCAATTAGTGTTAGCCCTAGCAAAGTTCCAATAAGCGTGCTTGATACAGAAACAAAAAGCAAACGCATTTTTCCAATTCTTGTTTCTGCTAATCCGATTAAAACCAAAGAAAGAATAGCGTTAACAGCTAAAGACGGAAAACTGTTTACAAAGAAAAGCGAGTGGAACAGTTTAAGCAAAAGTTGAGGAACGTTTCTATGGCCAAAAAGGAATGGGGAGCCAATTTTTGGCTTATGGTACGAGAAAAATTGTGCAAGGGTAGCGTTTGTGCCGTAAGTGTAAATGTGCATTACGGTACGGAAAATCCAATGTACAAGGTTTATAAGCAAAAATACAAGCGTGATTTTTACTGCAAGAACTCGTTGAGACAGCCAGATTCTAACATCATTGCTTAGTATAGATAAATGATGTTTTGCTGTTGACTTGTGATTTTTTGATAAAAAGTTTGGCATGTTTATCGCCTCACCTTCTGATTAACAACCACTTGAATATTACTATAAGAGCTTAAATCTGGATCATGCTTTGCTATTCCAGCGTCTTTACAAAGATGATCAATAGCAACCTTTAATCCGCTTTGAACCGTATGCCAATCGTGGCCTGAGCCTTTAGAAATCATTGTTATAACGCTTATTCCAGCTTTGTGTGCTGCAATAGCAATAGTGGATTGATTTATTTGTGATTTTGGATCCCATGCTCCTGCTATTGAATAATAATTTTGATTTAATGGAGCGTTTTTTCTCATTACGTTTGCTGGAATATGCTTTTCGTATTCCTTGCGATTTCCGTTAAAATAGCGGTTTATTGTTTCGTTTTTATTCTTGTAAGTTGGCTCTAATTCTCCGCCAGCAGAATACATGTTTCCAAACAACTTTGGGTACGCTGGAACTATTTGAGTTGCACAAGTTCCACCTTGAGAAAATCCTCCCATAAGCCAAAGTGCTGGATTTGTGCTTGCAGGAAGATTTTTGCGAATCCAGCTAACAACATCTTTAGTCAGGTACGTTTGAGCGTTTCCATAAACTTTTGTGTTTGCGCAAAGTGAATTGTGTGTTGAAGTGCCATTCTGGTCTGGGGAAACAACAATCGGAGCTAAACCATTGTGCTTTTTAGCGTAAGCGTCTAAAGTATTCACTATTTCGCTTGCAGCAAATAGTCTATTAGGGCTTCCTGGCTGTCCAGAAAGAAGAACCATTACAGGAAGTTTTGGAGCAAATTTTGTTAGCGCAGCTGGAGGAAGATACACGTTTGCGATTCTCGCGCGGAAGTTTGATTGCGTTGCAGGAATTCTAACAGAGCGGCTAATGCCTTTAGACGGCATTTTAGGCAGCTTTTTCTGATCTGCGAGTCCGTTCCAATCTTTAATCTCCATAACTGCATTGTGTTTATTATGCTCTTCTAGCTTTGGGTAATTTCCTAATCCAAAAACAGATCCAATAGTCGTGTATTCTCCGTAAATCATGTTTACGCGAATCATTGTTGCTAAAACAAATAAGATAATTGAAAAAATGGCGAAAGCTCTTCTGTATCCCTTAGAAATTATTGCAGCGCTTAGAGCGAAGCCTACGGCAGCAAATCCTCCTGCAATCGAAAAAATCACAAGCCAGCCAAGACTTACGCCAAACACAAGAAAAACGTCGGATATTAGCCAAGTTATGAATCCAAAAATAATGGCGAATAAAAATGCTGAGCCTAGTTGAGTTAATAGTTTTGGAAGATACTTTGACTTTTTAGGTTTTGTAATTAAAAGAACAGCTAAGCATAATGCAGATATTGCGAATATGCTTATAGGTAGAGTACCGTGCATTAAGTTAATTGTGGCAATAAATTGCTTCATTCTTACTGTTCCTTAAAACCTCGCTAGATTGAAGATAACAAACACAACCTTTGCAAATATAGTATATAATCCTTAAAATTTTCTATATTTTGTCATCTATTATAATGATAAATGCTATAGAACACCTTACAATACGTCAAAAGTATGAATATGCATAGTTTTATACGGTTGTTTGGTATGACGATAGTGATACTTAAGATGTATGTGTAGACTAATACGTACACGATATGCGTTAAGAACGTAATAAATGTAATATGCATTAAATATTGGGCATTAAACATGGGCATGAATCAGAAGGGTGCAAAATTGCCATTAAGCAATTCTCTTACAATTTTTAAGCAATTTGAGCGTTTTAAGATTAGGTTTGCTCATTGGTCGTATTACGCTCTGTTTGTTGCTTTCTGCGCAATAATGGTTATGATTGTGCAGCTTTCTGTACAGCGTTCTGGTCGAGTGGAAATGACTTCATCACTTTCGGCAAGCGCTTGGAATATAATCTCAAAAATGTGGCTTAAGCTTAATTTTGTTTTTGTGCTTAATCTTCTTATTCTTGCGTTGATTTATGGTATTTTGCTAATAATCATAAATCGTTTTTGGATTACGTCTGCTATTTTGATTAGCGCATCTATAATTGTTTCTGTTATTGAATATATGAAAGTGAATGTTCGATACGAAACTATTCTTCCAGCTGACTTAAACTTTTTAAAAAGTAATACTGGAAATATCGCATCTTTTCTTCCAGACAACGCAAATGCTGTTATTTTTAGCTCTATTGTTGCTGTTCTAATAACTTGGGTTATTGCGCTTTTATTGCATGTTTTAGATGTTAATCATGGAAAAATCGTTATTATTTCAAATTTAAGAACTTCGATTTTGGTTCGTGTTGTAACTTTAATAGCATTATTAGCGACTTTTGGATGGTATATTTGCACAGTTGGAACTGTTGATTCTAGCGCAAACAATTTTGCTAAGTTTATGGGAGACACGCCATCAATGTGGGACTCCGTTTACGACGCTCAAAGAAACGGCACATTAGTGGCATTTTTAAGGCAAGTAAACCCAAAGGTTATGGATAAGCCTGCGGATTACAATGAGCGAACTATGAGCGCTTTGCTAGAAAAATACAATAATGAAGCAAAGAAAATAAACGCTTCTAGAAAGTCGAAAATCTCCGATAATACTGTTGTTTATGTGCTTTCGGAATCATTCTCTAATCCAATAAGAGTTCCTGGATTGCAATTAAATAAGAATCCAATGCCATTTATAAGCTCTTTGAAAGAGAAAACAGATAGCGGTTTAATGCTTTCTTCTGGCTACGGCGGAGGAACTGCAAATCTTGAATATATGTCTCTTACGGGATTGAGCATGGTGAACTTTAACTCATCTCTTACAAGCCCATATCAGCAGCTTGTTCCAAATTCTTCTTGGACTCCTACGATTAATCAATATTGGGGTAGTGAAGCAAATTCCATAGCATTCCACCCGTATGAGCCGAGCATGTACTTGCGCTCAACAAACTATAAGAAGTTTGGTTTTAGTAAGTTCTACTCGCTAGAATCTCCTAATGTTATTGCGCACAAAAATATGCTTGATAAATCGCCTTATGTTTGCGACGAGTCTGCGTATAAAAGTGCGTTTGAAAAAATCGCCTCTAGTAAAAATAATCAATTTGTGCAAATAGTCACAATGCAAAATCATATGCCATTTAGGAATTGGTATAAGAACAATGATTTTAAGGCTAGTGCAAAGCCTGGCTCGCCAAAGATTGGAAGCTCGGAAATATCTTCGATTGAAACATACGCTAAGGGAGTGAGTTACACAGATAAAGCAACTCAAGAGTTCTTAAATGACTTGGATTCTATAGATAAGCCAGTGACTGTTGTGTTTTATGGAGATCATCTTCCTGGAATATATAGTACTGCCAGCGATGATGAGAATAACTCTCTTGATTTGCATCTAACTGATTACTTTATTTGGTCAAATAAAAAAGCAAGAGAAAATAATAAAGCTCCAAACAAAATTAGGGACTATTATTCTTCTCCAAACTTCTTTATATCGCAAGTGGCGTCTCACACAAATTCTAAAGTTTCGCCATATCTTGCATTCCTTACAAGATTGCACGAAAAGATTAGTGCAATGGAGCCTCCTGTAGTAAATAAGATTCAGGGGTGGGATAGAATTCCGCAAGGCCAGCCAATTTACTTGAATCCAAGCGGAAAGCCAATGATTGCTAGTAGTATGAACAAAGAAACTAAACAATTATTGCATGATTACCGTTTGATTCAATACGATATTACAGCTGGAAAGCATTATCTTAAAAACACAAACTTTCTTGGTTTTTAATTTTTCAATGCTTTAAGTGCTTTAGTTGCAATGTCGTGCCTATAAAACATGTTAGAAAGATTAAGATTGTCTAATATGCTATAGGCTTTTGATTGAGCATCTTTAACATCTTTGCCATTCACTTGCAAAAGTGCCACTCTTCCAGAAGACGTTACAAGATTATTGTTTTCGTCTAATTTAACACCAGAATAGTAAACATTTTGATCTGCGCTATTAAGAGTGATTTGTGGCAGAGGTGTTCCTGTAACAAGCTTTCCAGGGTATCCTTTGCTTGCTAACACAACGCCAAGAGTTACGCCATTTTTAATCCAAGTAAATGCTGGTTCTTTGCCATGCAAAATGTTAAAAATAGCTTCGCCAAAGTCGCTAGTAAGTCTTGGAAGAACAACCTCTGTTTCTGGGTCTCCAAAGCGAGCGTTAAATTCTATGACTTTTGCGCCTTGCTCTGTGTTAATCAATCCAGCGTACAAAACTCCTGTAAAAGGCATGCCTTCGCTTGCAAGAGCTTGCAAAGTTGGGCTCACGATTTTATCAATCGCTTGTTTTACAACTTCATCGCTGATTTGTGGAACAGGGCTATAAGCTCCCATTCCGCCTGTGTTTGGGCCAGTATCGCCATCATGAGCGCGTTTGTGGTCTTGAGAAATTGGCATAACCCAAAAATCTGTTCCGTTAGCAAAACTCATTAATGAGAATTCTTCGCCTTCTAAAAACTCTTCTATAACTACTTTTGCTCCAGCTTTGCCAAAACGATGGTCTACAAAAATATCGTCTAAAGCTGCGAGCGCCTCATCAACGCTAGTGGCAACTGTTACGCCTTTTCCAGCAGCCAAGCCGTCTGCTTTAATAACAATAGGAGCGCCTTGATTTTTAACGTACTCAATCGCTGGTTCTAGCTCGCTAAATGTTTGGTAGGCGGCTGTTGGAATATTATGCCTTTGCATAAGTTGCTTTGCAAAATCCTTAGATCCTTCAATTTGAGCAGCCGCTTTGTTTGGGCCAAATGCTGGGATTCCATTAGCTTCAAAATCGTCAACAATGCCATTCATAAGAGGCACTTCGGGGCCAATAAAAGCAAAGTCGTAGTTGTTGCTCTTAACAAATTCGATTAAAGCGTTGTGATCCGATTCGCTAATGTTTTCAATTTTGATTCCGCTTTTAATCATGCCTGGGTTTCCAGGAGCAACTGTGACTTCGCTAACGCTTTTACTTGCTAAAAATGCAACTGCGATTGCGTGTTCTCGTGCGCCTGAGCCTACAACTAAAACTTTCATCTTTAATCCTTTATTACTTTAAGATTTTGTGAATTATAACAACTCAACTGCAACGTTTTCGCGTTCAATCATTTTGCCAATAACATACGCTTGTTCATTATTGTTTTTAAGGATTTGCATAGCTTCATCGGCTTTATTTGCATCAATTGCTAATACCATTCCGATTCCCATGTTAAAAACGTTGAACATTTCTGAGTGGTCTACTTTACCCGACTTTTCAATAAGTTTGAAAATTGCAGGAACTTGCCACTTTTTTGTGTCGATTTGTGCTGCAAGATTATTTGCAAACATTCTTGGAATGTTTTCTATAAATCCGCCGCCTGTAATATGAGCTACGCCTTTAATAAGATGATTAGCAAAAAGCGGTTTTAATGCTTTAACGTAGATTTTTGTAGGCTCTAAAAGAACTTCGCCAATAGATTTGCCACACAATTCTTCTGGTTTACTATTTACGTTGTAATTAGCTACATCAAAAAGTGCTTTTCTAACAAGTGAGAATCCGTTTGAGTGCACTCCCGAAGATACAAGTCCTATAAGAGTGTCTCCAGCTTGTATTTTGCTTCCGTCAACAATGTTTTCTCTTTCTGCAACTCCTACAGCAAATCCCGCAAGATCGTACTCGCTTTGATCGTACATTCCTGGCATTTCTGCAGTCTCTCCGCCAATTAATGCTGCTTCTGATTGCACGCATCCGTTTGCAACGCCAGAAACAACTTGCTCAAGTATTTCTGGATTGTTTTTTCCGCAAGCAATGTAATCAAGGAAGAACAGAGGCTGTGCTCCTTGAGCTGCAATATCGTTTACACACATAGCAACGCAATCAATGCCAATCGTATTATGCTTTTGCATCATTTGCGCAATCATAAGCTTTGTGCCAACTCCGTCTGTTCCAGAAATTAGCACTGGGTCTTTGTATCCAAGGCTTGCTAAATCAAACAGGCCGCCAAAACCGCCAATTCCGCCCATAACGCCTGGTCTTTTTGTGCGATTTACGTGGGATTTTATTCTTCGCACAACCTCGTAGCCAGCTTCTACGCTAACGCCAGCTTGTTCATATGCGTTTGGCATTTAAGAATCCTTTCGTGTTTGTTTTAAGTGTTTTAAGTGTTTAGTCGAAGTTTAGTCGTAGTTTAATCGCAGTTTTTAGTCGCAAAATTGTATTTACTATTCTTTTTAATATTCTCTAAAACTTCCTTGTCTTCTTTAGAAAGCGAAGCTAAGAATTCATCTCGGTAGTCATCTAAAGCAGTAGGGTAGTCGCCATTAAAATACGCTACGCATAATCCTCCGTACGGAGCAGGCTTATTTAACCCAATAGACTCAACAAGACCGTCTAAAGATAAGAACGCTAAAGAGTCAGCGCCAATATACTCGCGAATTTGCTCAACAGAATGCTTAGCTGCAATAAGCTCTTTAGTTGTTTGAATATCGATTCCGTAGAAGCACGGGTATTTAAGAGGAGGCGAAGAGATTCGCATATGAACCTCTTTAGCGCCAGCTTCTCTAAGAAGACGAACAATCCTCTTAGACGTGGTTCCGCGAACGATTGAATCGTCAATAACAATTACGCGCTTTCCCTTAACAACACCTCTAACAGCCGAAAGCTTCATGCGAACGCCTTGCTCTCTAAGCTCTTGCGTTGGCTGAATAAAAGTGCGCGCAACGTATTGATTTTTAATCAAACCCATCTCGTTAGGGATTCCGCTTGTTTCGGCATATCCTGCAGCTGCAGAAAGCGAAGAATTAGGCACTCCAATCACCATATCTGCGTCTACAGGAGACTCTTTAGCTAGGCGTGCTCCCATGCGCTTTCGCGCAGAATGAACATTAATGCCGTAAATATTAGAATCTGGGCGAGCAAAATAGATAAACTCCATTGAGCAAACAGCGTGCTGAATATTCTTTGCATAACGCTCAATCTTGTATCCATCATTATTAATAACGATTATTTCGCCAGGCTCAATGTCTCTAATAAACTCCGCGCTAACAATATCTAAAGCGCAAGTTTCCGATGCAAGAACGTAAGCACCATTACTCATTCTTCCTAGACTAAGAGGCCTAAAACCATTAGGATCCGTTGCTCCAATAAGCGCGTCTTCTGTAAGAAGTAAGTATGCAAAACCGCCATGAACAGTTAACAGCGCATCTTTAAGCTTATCCATAAATGAAGTTTTGTTCGACCTTTTAATAATATGCATCAAAACTTCTGTGTCGGAGTTAGAGTGGAAAATCGCTCCGCAATCTTCTAGCTTATTTCTAAGAGTTGTGCAATTAGTAAGATTGCCATTATGCCCTAAAGCAACATCTCCATCATGGAAAGAAAACAGAAAAGGTTGAATGTTCTCAACACTTCCAGATCCAGCAGTCGCGTAACGAACGTGTCCAATCGCGCTGTTTCCAGTAAGATGCTTCATAATGTCTTCGTTTGCAAAAACTTGCGTTAAAAGACCTAAGTTTCTGTATCCTTTAAGATGTCCATTATCGTTGGCAACTATTCCAGCACCTTCTTGGCCTCTATGTTGCAATGCGTGCAATCCAAAGTAGGTAAGTCTTGCGGCATCGGAATGACCCCACACTCCAAAAACGCCACATTCTTCGTGAACTCCTTCAAGCTCAGCAGACATTCGCACCCCCTATATTTTCAAAATCGCAATAAATATTTTGATTAGAATAATTAAACACAAAATCCCCAATCATGACGTAAAGTATTCAACGCCAGCACTAAAAATGTTTTGTGTTCTAAAATCTGGAATATTTACGTACAAACCGTTACCGCTGCGCTCGCAATGACCCATTTTCCCGAATACTCTTCCATCTGGGCTAGTGATTCCTTCTACAGCCATAAGCGATCCATTTGGATTTACTTTAAGGTTCATACTTGGAACGCCATTGCTATCAACATATTGCGTTGCAATTTGGCCGTTTTGTATAAGAGTATCCATAACTTCTGGTAATGCTACGAATCGACCTTCTCCATGAGATATTGCAACACTATGAACATCGCCAACTTTGCAATTTGAAAGCCAAGGAGAAAGATTAGATGCAACGCGAGTTCTAACAATCTTGCTTTGATGCCTTCCAATAGTGTTAAACGTTAAAGTTGGGCATTCTGCATCCATTGGAACAATATCTCCAAATGGAACAAGACCTAGCTTAATAAGAGCCTGGAAGCCGTTGCAAATACCAAGCATTAAGCCATCGCGATTGTTTAGCAAATCGCGAACAGAGTCGCTAACGGCAGGGTTTCTAAAGAATGCAGCTATAAACTTTGCAGAACCGTCTGGCTCGTCGCCTCCAGAGAAGCCGCCAGGAATCATAACAATTTGGCTTTTATTAATCTCTTTAACAAGCTCTTTTGCGGATTCTACAACATCATCAGCGCTTAAATTATTGATTATAAGCGTTTTGCATTCTGCTCCAGCTTTTTCAAACGCTGCTTGAGTGTCGTATTCGCAATTGTTTCCAGGGAAAACTGGAATGATTACGCGCGGCTTGCTCAATGGCGTTCTTCTGCTAGATTTCATATGATTTCTAACAGGCTTTCGATTAGTGGAATTTATTTCGCGAACTGCGCTTCCTTTACCTCTATATGGGAAAATGCTCTCTAGAGGACTTTCCCAATCTTCCTGTAAATCATCTAAACTAATAATTTCGTTGCAAGCATAAAGCTTAAATTCATTGCACGTTTGTCCAATAACTTCAACGTTTACAAGATTTTTGCTAACCTTGTTTGCAAAATCATCAACGTTAAAATCTTCATCCACTTCTACAAAGAAAGTTCCATATCTAGACTTAAACAAGTCGTCTGTTTTAACAGAGTCGTTAAGTTTTAATCCAATATGGTTGCCTAAAGTCATCTTAAACAAGCTTTCTGCACTAGCTCCAAAACCTGGAGTGCTAATTGCTAGCGCGCGCTTGCTTGAAGTAAGATTTTCAACAATCCTAATCGCCTCTAAGAAGCTTTGAGCGTTAGGTGTAATGCCGTCTTCTTTATACGTAGGTAGTATTCTTAGGATTTTACTATTGGTTTTTTTGAATTCTGGCGAAACAGCATTTCGCGCGTCTCCTGTGGAAACAGCAAACGATATAAGAGTTGGAGGAACGTCAAGATTTTCAAAGCTTCCGCTCATAGAGTCTTTACCGCCAATCGCGCCAACGCCAAAATCAATTTGCGCGCTTAAAGCGCCAAGAACTGCTGCAGTAGGCTTTCCCCATCTTTCTGGAACATTTTGCGGTTTGCCAAAATATTCTTGAAGGCTTAAATAAGCGTTTTCGATTGTAAAACCGCTTGCTACAAGCTTTGCTAAAGATTCTACAACCGATATGTACGCTCCCGTAAATTGGTTCTTTTCCATAATGTATGGGTTAAATCCCCAAGACATTGCAGAAGCGGTGTTTGTTTCGCCAAACACTGGGAATTTTGCGACCATTGCTTGTGCTGGAGTGAGCTGACGGCGGCCGCCAAATGGCATAAGAACGGTTGCGGCTCCAATAGTGGAGTCAAACATTTCGCTAAGGCCTTTGTTTGAGCAAACGTTTATGTTAGAAACAAGATTTTTAATGCGCTCAGCTAAAGACTTTCCAGAGTAAACTCCACTTTCGTCTTGCCATTTTGTAGCATAATTTTTGCCATTTTCAACGTAAATATCTTGTGTTTTTGGAGCGCCATTAGAAGCTAGGAATTCGCGGCTTAGATCAACAATTGTTTTTCCTCGCCAAGTCATTTTCATTCTAGCTTCTTTTGTAACTGTAGCTACAATTTGCGCTTCCAAATTTTCTTGACGCGCGTAGCTCAAAAATTCGTCTGCATCGCTTGCAGAAACATCAACTGCCATGCGCTCTTGAGATTCAGAAATCGCAAGCTCCGTGCCATCAAGGCCTTCGTATTTTTTAGACACCTTGTCTAAGTTAATAATCAAGCCATCTGCGATTTCTCCAGTTGCAACGCTTACGCCACCAGCGCCAAAATCGTTGCAACGCTTAATAAGACGGCATGCGTCTTTGCGTCTAAAAAGTCTTTGCAACTTGCGTTCAATAGGTGCATTTCCTTTTTGAACTTCTGCTCCGCACTCTTCAATGCTGTCTGCGTCTTGCGCTTTAGAAGCACCTGTTGCTCCGCCAATTCCGTCTCTTCCAGTTCTGCCGCCTAGAAGAATAATCACATCTCCTTGCTCAGGTGTTTCTCTTCTAACGTGGTCTGCTGGGGTAGCTGCCACAACCGCTCCAACTTCCATTCGTTTGGCAACATATCCTGGGTGGTAAAGCTCGTGTACTTCGCCTGTTGCTAATCCAATTTGATTTCCGTAAGACGAGTAGCCTGCAGCTGCAGAAGTTACGATTTTTCGTTGAGATAGTTTTCCTTCTAAAGTTTCGCTAATAGGAGTTCTAGGGTCGGCTGCTCCAGTTACGCGCATTGCTTGATATACGTAGGAGCGTCCCGAAAGAGGGTCTCGAATGCAACCGCCAATGCAAGTTGCAGCGCCGCCAAAGGGTTCGATTTCTGTAGGATGATTATGCGTTTCGTTTTTGAACAAAAACAGCCAGTCTTCATCGTGCCCATTAACGTCAACTTTTACTTTTACTGTGCACGCGTTGATTTCTTCGGATTCGTCTAAGTTTTTAAGCTTTCCTGTATGCTTTAAATATTTTGCGCCAATAGTTGCCATGTCCATAAGGCAAATCGGCTTATTTGTGCGCTTAAGCTCTTCTCGTAGTTTAAGATAACGATTAAATGCATCTTTTACTTGCTCGTCATCTATTTGAACGTTTTCAAAATGCGTTCCAAAAGTAGTATGGCGGCAATGGTCGGACCAATACGTGTCTATTACTTTTATTTCTGTAATAGTTGGATTGCGATTTTCGCTTCTAAAATAGTCTTGGCAGAATTTAGCATCAGCCAAGTCCATTGCTAGCGCGCGATCTTCAATGAATTTTTGCAAGCCGTTGGAATCTAAATCGTTAAATCCGTCTAATACTTCTACGTTTGCTGGAACAATTGCCTCACTCTTAAGCGTATCGACACTATCTAGCGATGCTTCGCGAGCTTCTACTGGATTAATAACGTAGTGTTTAATTGAGTCAATATCTTCTTTAGACAAATTGCCATTAAAAGCAAGAATTTGAGCAGTTCTAACTTTAGGGCATTCTCCCTGACTAATCATTTGTACGCATTCGCTTGCGGATTGCGCGCGCTGATCAAACTGGCCAGGAAGGAACTCTATAGCAACAACATGCTCATTTGTGCTAATAGGCAAGTAGTCGTAAGTGTTGTCTACTGTAGGCTCGCTAAGAACCGTTTTAACAGCAGTGTTAAAAAGATCTTTAGATATTCCTTCTACATCATACCTGTTGATTATGCGCGTGGATTTTAGAGAATCAATACCAAGAATTTCTTTAAGCTCGTGATTAAGATGTTGGGCTTTTATATCGAAACCAGATCGTTTTTCAACATAAACGCGAAATACCACGGTGAACCTGCCTTGCAATTGTAGTTTTGGCTATTTGTGTTTGGCTATTTTTGTTTGCTTGTTTGTTTATTTATTTGTTTAAGAACGCGCGTGGCTCGCACCTAAAAGATGCGAGCCACATTAAAATTATTGTTCAGCGCAATCGTTTGGATTGACTTCGTCGAAGTTTACTCCTTCGCTTTGCGCAAGAGATTTAAGCCTCGAGAATATTTCTTCGTAGGCTGGAATTATGTCTCCTAAATCGCGTCTGAACAAGTCTTTATCTAAATGACTTACTTCAGAGCCATTCGTATTGCGCTTATCCCAAAGTCGGCATGTATCTGGCGTTATCTCGTCTGCAAGAAGAATGTTTCCTTGTGCGTCTATGCCTTCTTCAATCTTAAAGTCAACGAGTTGAACGTCGATTTTGTTGAAAATATCCAAAAGTGCATTGTTTACAGCGTGAGCTTGCTTTGTGATTTCTGCCATTTCGCTTTCGCTAGCAAGACCTAAAGCTACAACGCCTTCTGGGTTAATAAAAGGATCGCCAAGATCGTCTGACTTTACACAAAACTCCAAAAGAGGCTTTTTTAGTGCAGTTCCTTCTTTAACGGCATATCGTTTTGCAAAAGAACCAGCAGCTGTGTTTCGCATTATTATTTCTAGCGGAAACATCTTCATGCGCTTTACAAGTTGTTCGGTATCTGAAATTCTGCCAAGAAAATGGCTTTTAACTCCACGAGCTTTAAGAAGATTGAACAGTAGAGAAGTGATTTGATTATTTAAGCTTCCTTTTCCAGCAATTTGAGCCTTTTTAAGACCATTGCCAGCTGTAGCTTGATTCATGTATTGAACCCACAGAACGTTATCGTTACTCGTGGCATACAATTTCTTTGCTTTACCTTCATACAACTTGTCAAGTTTTTCCATTGACGTGCCTCTCCGTTGTATCCATGGCTGAGTGTTGCAAACCATCATTATTTGAAGGTTTATTCAACCGCCAGCAAGATTAGACTAACAATTGTTACCTACATTTTATTTGTATTATTTTTTGATTTTTTGTCTAATAAAAGTAGTAAAAACCTTGACTTTTCAGCGTTCTACGATGGCAGTTCTACTGTGTGTAATTTGCTTGCAATGCGTGTCGCACAAGATTTTGCGTCATTTACGCTGTTCGATACTGTCAAAATAACACCCATTCGTCTTGAGCCGTGAACTTCTGGTTTTCCAAAAATTCGTATATCGCATCTTGTGCAATCTTCTTCATCTAATGCTTGCGCAAGATTTGTAAATCCTACAGCACCGTTTCCTTGCACAACAAGTGCGTGGCTTAATGCAACTTTGTTATCTTTTAAGCAAAGAGCAGTATGCTTTTGTGTGATTGGAACACCTAAAATGGCTAAAACATGCAAAGCAAACTCGCTATAATATTGCGAAATCATTGTTACCATGCCAGTATCGTGCGGTCTAGGGGATAGTTCGTTAAAAAGTAAATCTCCATTCTTAAGAACAAAGAGTTCAACTCCATAAATGCCCCAGCATGTTTCGCCGTTCTCTTTTGCTATTTTGCTTAAACCTTCTACGGCTTGTTTTGCAATATTTTGAGCTGATTTTCTAACATTTTCTGGTATGTTTGCTGGTTGCCATGATTGCCTGTAGTCGCCGTTTTCTTGGCATTGTGCAATAGGTTCGCATGTTGTTATTCCAGCGCTTGAGCACACTGTTAAAACCGTTAATTCGTAGTCTAAAGGAGCAAGTGATTCTACGATTACGCGAGATATATCTTCATTATTTTCACTATCTTCACTCTGCAAGTTTTGTGTTTTATGCTTAGATCTTCTTCCATTTTGTGCTTCTATCCAAGCATCTTCAAGATTTTTAGGATCTTTTACAATAGATTGACCATGACCAGAAGAACTCATAATTGGTTTTACTACGCATGGATACCCTACGATTTTTGCTCCTTCTTCTAACTCTTTGTAGCTTGAAGCAAAACAATATGGTGTAGTAGGCAAACCAATTTTTTCGTGGGCGATTTTTCGCAAAGCTTCGCGATCCATTGCAATCGAAGTGATACTAGAGCTTGGAACAACTTGAATTTTTTTGTTTTTAACAACGTCTTTTAATACTTCGGTTGATATTGCTTCAACTTCTGGGATTATTATGTTCGGGTTTATGTTGTTTATTAGTTCTTGCAATTTTTTAGAATCGCTCATATCTAAAACGCGATTTTCTTGCGCAACTTGCATTGCTGGAGCATTTGCATAGCTATCTGCAGCACATACTTTAATACCAAGTCTTATAAGCTCTATAGCGATTTCTTTTCCAAGCTCTCCAGATCCTAAAAGAAGTGCTGTAGTTGTGTGTGATGCTGAATTTAGAATGCCAAAAGTGCGATTGTTTTCAACGCTTTTCCAATGTTCTGCTTGCTCGTTGAGCATGCTGGTTGCATTTGATTTTTGCAAAAAACTCATAGTCTTATTGTGTCATTAAGTAACGTCGTATTTTGTGCGACGCGCCGAAAATCGCAAGGGTAGCGCAAATTAGAAAAATCGTGTATAGTATTCCTCTGTTGTGCGATTCCCGAAGGGTTTCGCGCTGTAATGGTGGCTATAGCTCAGTCGGTAGAGCATCTGATTGTGGTTCAGAAGGTCGCGCGTTCAAGCCGCGTTAGCCACCCCACTTAATCGGCTGCTTCACAGCCGATTTTTTTTTACTCTGTATGGCTTTCTGTTTTGTCTTGTTTTTGTGTTCAAACACGTTTATTTTGTTAGCACGCTTTGGAGTAGAATAAGTAAAGCTATTAATTTGATAATATTGATTGGATAATTTTAAGTAATTCGGTTGGTGTTTGTACTTAATGTGAATGATTGCTGGCGATTAGCTTGCTAGTTGTTAGCGGTTTTTGTACGCGCATTTTATGGAGGAGCGATTTATATGCCAAACAATGGTGGTAAGCAGTCTAAAGCGCAGACTAATGAGCCATTTTGGGAGTCTGCTCTGCTTTTTGTTCCGCGTGTTATTGGCAAAGCAGTTCGCTCGCTTTTTGGAGTTGGGCAATACGATGAGGCATACCGTAGAGATGGATTGTGCTTTGTAATGCTTATTCTTGCTGTTCTTTTTTGCGCATCTGAATGGTTTAGAGTTAGCGGATTCTTAGGCGTTGCTTTGCACTCTTTATCTTCCGCGATTTTTGGCATTATGAGCGTTGTTTTGCCAGTGTGGCTTAGTGCGGTTGCTATTAGGCTTATGCGAAATAGTGGTGCTAAATCTGGAAATCCTCGTGTTATAGGTGGTTTTGTTCTTCTTCTATGGTCAATTTGCTCAATTTTAGACATTTTGATTGCAAGCAAAAATCAAGAATTTAATATAGATGATTTGCAGAAATCTGGCGGATTATTAGGATTCTTCTTAGGTTCTCCTTTGGCCTGGGGATTATCTAGGATTTTTGCTCTTACAATTTTTGTTATTATTGCAATTTTTGCTATTTTAATGATTCTTAAATTACATGTTGAAGATGTGACTCAATTTGTTTCATCTATTTTCTCTAAAAAGTCAAAGAATAATCAAGACTTAGAGAATACAGATGATGAAAATTCGAGTAATGGCAGCGATGATCTTGAGTTTGCAGAAGGCGTTCCAACTCATGATTCTAGTGAATCGGAAAAGTCGCGTAAAGATTTGCACAATTCAATAATCTCTAAAATTTTTAATTCTATGTTCGGCTCTAAAAAGAAGGATAGTAATAGCGAACTTTTAGATGCGTATGCTGGAGATGATGCTTTTCTTAGCGCTTCTTCTAAGCCAAGTCAAGATGGTTACTCTATTGAAGACTACGGCTCTAAATCGGACCCGCAAGAAGATCAGAATCAAAGTAATCATCCGCGTGTTGTTGCTTCTAATGGTGTTTCTAATGGCACTTATGGCGCTAATTCTTTGCCGTCTTCTGGTCAAATGTATATTGACGAATTTCCAAAAGCGCCAATTAGTGGCGAATCGCAATATAGCAATGATCCATGGAGTAAAATGCCTGGTCAGCAGTTGGATCAATATAGGTCATCGCAAGAAAATGATGAAGATAGTGTGGGCAACGCCAATAATGCAAACGATTCTAACGATTCTTCAAGTGAGTACAGCGAAGAGCCGTACAGATTGCCAGATTTGAACATTCTTGTTCACGGAAAACCGCACGCAACTAGAACTCCTGCAAATGATCGCGTAATTCGTGCGCTAACTTCTACGTTTGAACAGTTTGAAGTAGATGCAAAGGTTATTGGCTTTTTAAGAGGGCCTTCTGTTACTCAATACGAAGTTGAGCTGGGGCCTGGAGTAAAAGTTGAAAAAGTCACAAATCTTCAAAAAAATATTGCGTACGCTGTAGCAAGCACAGATGTGCGTATTTTGTCTCCAATTCCAGGAAAGTCTGCGATTGGTATAGAGATTCCAAACGTAGATCGAGAGATTGTAAACCTTGGAGATGTTTTAAGGTCAGATAAAGCTCGCCAGGATTCAAATCCTATGCTCACTGGAGTTGGTAAAGACGTTGAGGGTCATTTTGTAACTGCTGCTCTAGATAAAATGCCGCATTTGCTTGTTGCTGGTGCTACTGGTTCTGGAAAGTCAAGCTTTATAAACTCTATGCTAACTTCGATTATTATGCGTGCTACTCCAGAGCAGGTTCGCATGATTTTGGTGGATCCAAAGCGAGTAGAGCTTTCTGCGTATGCTGGAATTCCTCATTTGTTAACTCCTATTATTACGAATCCTAAGAAGGCTGCTCAAGCTCTTGAATGGGTTGTTAAAGAGATGGATGCGCGCTATGATGACTTGCAATTCTTTGGTTTCCGCCATGTAAAAGACTTCAACAAGGCTGTGCGCGAAGGCAAGGTTCATGCGCCAAAAGGCTCCGAGAGAAAAGTTGCGCCATACCCGTATTTGCTTGTTGTTGTAGACGAGATGGCTGATTTGATGATGGTTGCAAAAAACGATGTTGAAAGTTCTATTCAGCGAATCACGCAGCTTGCTCGTGCTGCAGGTGTGCATCTGGTTCTTGCGACTCAACGCCCTTCTGTTGATGTTGTAACTGGCTTGATTAAGGCGAATATTCCGTCTCGACTGGCTTTTGCTACATCTTCTGCTACGGATTCTAGGGTTATTCTAGACACTGTTGGTGCGGAAACTTTGATTGGTCAAGGAGATGCTTTGTTCCTTCCAATGGGCGCTGCTAAGCCTCAACGTGTACAAGGATCTTGGGTTAGCGAATCAGAGATTCGTAAAGCTGTAGAATATGTTAGAACTCAGCGAAAGCCAAAATATAGGGAAGACATTGAGCAAATGGCTGCAAAAGCAGATGAACAGGCTCAAGTGCAAGCTAAAACAACAGATATTGGCGACGATATGGATGAGCTCCTTCAAGCTGCCGAGCTTGTTGTTGGTGCACAATTTGGATCTACGTCTATGCTTCAACGAAAGCTTCGTGTTGGATTCTCTAAGGCAGGTAGGCTTATGGATTTGCTTGAGTCGCGTGGCGTTGTTGGGCCTTCGGAAGGCTCTAAAGCGCGTGAAGTTCTTGTTCAGCCGCAAGATTTGCCTAAAGTCTTAGCTTTTATTAAAGGTGAGTCTGATTCTTTGAATTAAGAATAATTAAGTATTGTAAAAGCATTGCTAAAGCATTGTTTTTAATTAAGTTTTGCGTTTGCTATACCATGTTTGTGTAGCGGTTATGGAGGTATTAACGATGTTGCAAAATGGTAAGTCTAAGTTGCTAGAAGGTTGGAATTGTGCTCCAAATATTGTGACTTACATAAGAATAGCTCTTTCTGTTGTATTCATCGTTTTGTATCTTATTTCTGGACCTTGGGGCTATGCTTCTACTTCGGTTCGCTGGGCTGCATTTGCAATGTTTATAATCGCAGCTTCAACAGATAAATTAGACGGTTGGATGGCAAGAAAATATAATCAAGTTACAGAGCTTGGAAAACTCTTAGATCCTATTGCCGATAAGCTTTTAATACTTTCTGCTCTTATTATTGCTTCTGCTTTTGGCGAGCTTTATTGGTGGATTACTCTACTGTTTATTCTTAGAGAAATAGGCATTACGGTTTTGCGTTTTTACGTTATAGATAAAGGCGGAAAAGTTATTGCAGCATCTTGGGCTGGAAAGTATAAGACGCTTTCTCAATCTGTTGGAATTTCAATGTTGCTTGCGCCTATTGTTCCAATATTTTGCGCTTACAATGTTTCTGTTTGGGTTGTGTGCTATTACTCGCTTTGCTACGGTTTTATAGGCATTGCTCTTGGTTTTGCGCTCTATTCTGGATTCCTTTACGTGCGCGGTGCATTTAAGCGATAGTAAAATGTGTGACGATTTGGCAAGCGTTTTTGCAAACGATTCTACAGACGATTTTGCAAGCAAAATTCTCGATTTTTGTGTGAATAATTCTTTGCATATTTCTTGTGCAGAATCTTTAACGGGAGGACTTCTTGCGGATTCGTTTGTAAATATTCCTGGAGCCTCAAAGGTTTTTCTTGGATCGGCTGTTACTTACGATATTCGCGAAAAATCTAAGATTCTTGGCGTGGATTGCGATTTGCTTAAAACTTGCGGTGCTGTAGAGCCTAGCGTTGCAAAACAAATGGCGTTTGGTTGCGCAAGATTGTATAGCGGCGCAAAGTGGCAATATGATTGCACGGATTCTAGTAAAGATGTTGATAGTGCAGATTTTCCTGTTATTGGATTGTCTACTACTGGCGTTGCAGGGCCTGGTCCCGATGGCTTAAAACCGCAAGGATTGGCTTACGTTGGAATTTTTATTCCAAATGTTGCTTCAAAGCGCTGTTCTTCGCTTGATTTTGATTTAGTTTCGCTAAAAATTAACAATATTAAAGATCGTGTTTTTGAGTGTAAATGTGGCAAAATAAGCAATCTTTCTTTAAGTAGATGTTCTACTTATTCAGTTGATCACGGTTTTACGCTTTGCGCTCAACTAAATATTTCTGGAGATAGAAAAGACGTTCGTATTGGTGTTGTTAGTGCGCTAATTAAGATTTTTTATTCTCTTATTTTTGAAGATTGGATTTTTTATGCGCGAACGTGAATTTTGGGAGCTTCTTGAAGAAGTTTTCGGTAGAGAATTTGGTAGGAGTATTGCTAAAGACCAAGAGTTGCAAAAGCTTGATGGTATGAGCGCGCGCGAGGCGATTGATGCTGGCGTGGAGCCTAGAATTGTTTGGAATGTTTTATGTGATCACATGAATATTCCAGATAATAAAAGGTGGGGCAAAGATCATAATGCTCCGCCACTTCCAGCAAAATAAGGGTTATTTTATTTTTTATTTTGATTGCGTGTATGTGTTTTTGTTGGAATTTCAAGCCAACACGCATATCGAACAAATGTTCGTTTATGGTGTATAATATTTAATTGTTGGTCTTCTTGCAGCGTGTAAGTGCCTATTGGTTATTGGAAAATAGCCTTTAACCACATTGCTCTAAAACGCTTGCACGGGCATCATGTATTGAGTATGGTCATCAATACATCGGCATGCGAAAGGAGTAATAATATGGCACAACAAACAAAAAAGGGTGCTGTGGATCGTCTTATTGATGCCGACAAGGCAGATCCACGTAGAAAAGCAGCGCTAGAGATGGCTCTTGCAAATGTTGAAAAACAATATGGCAAAGGTTCTGCAATGCGATTAGGAGATAAGCCACTGCAAGACGTTGAGGTTATTCCTACTGGTTCTTTAGCTCTAGACATGGCTTTGGGAATTGGTGGCGTTCCTCGTGGGCGCATTGTAGAGGTTTATGGTCCTGAATCTTCTGGTAAAACAACGTTAGCTTTGCACATTGTTGCTAATGCTCAAAAGAATGGCGGAGTTGCAGCGTTTATTGATGCTGAGCATGCGTTAGATCCAGTTTATGCGCGTAAATTAGGTGTAGATACAGATTCTCTTATTGTTTCTCAGCCAGATAATGGTGAGCAAGCTTTAGAGATTGCGGATATGCTTATTCGATCTGGCGCTTTAGATGTTATAGTTGTTGATTCTGTAGCAGCGCTTGTTCCAAAAGCCGAAATTGACGGAGACATGGGAGATAGCCATGTTGGCTTGCAAGCTCGCTTAATGAGTCAGGCTTTAAGAAAGATGACAGGAGCTTTGTCTCAAGCTGGAACAACAGCAATCTTTATTAATCAGCTTCGAGAAAAAATCGGTGTGTTCTTTGGTAGTCCAGAAACAACTACAGGTGGTAAAGCTCTTAAATTCTATTCGTCTGTTCGAATGGATATTAGGCGTGTTTCTACCATTAAAAACGGGGAAGAAGCTGTTGGAAATCGAACTAAAGTAAAGATTGTTAAGAATAAAATGGCTCCTCCTTTCAAAACAGCTGAATTTGATGTTCTTTATGGAGAAGGAATATCTACTGAAGGCTCTGTAATTGATATGGCTGTACAGTGTGACGTTATTAAAAAGTCTGGTTCTTGGTTTACGTATGAGGGTGAACAGCTTGGTCAAGGTAGAGAAAACGTGCGTCAATTCCTTAAAGATAATCCTGCTATTACGGAAGAAATTAGCGATAAAGTGAAAGTCGCTTTTGGACTAATGAAGCCAGAAGATCAATTTGTTGAAGTAGAAGATGAAGACGATAGCAAAAAAGCAAAGTCGAATTCTAATGCAGAAAATAAGTCAGATGCTTCTAGTAAAGATTCCAAGAATAAATAGTGATAGGTGAGAAGACTAATAGATGATTAGTGTTGAGAGTTTTCTTCGCAATCATAAGCCCGTAGACGCTTCTGTTTTTAACAAAAATGATGTTAAAAACAAGAATGTGTGTGCACAAGATGATTGTAGTTTAGAAGTTGTTAATTCACATTATTCAGAGAATAGTGTTGAAATAGGTGATTGCGAAGAAGACTCATGCCATTCGTCTTATAGATTGCAAAAGTATAACTCTTTTAATAATAAAGCTGTTAAAAAAGTAGACTCTAAAAAAGCATGCGACTTTGATAGTTGCAAAGAGTGTGCTTTAAGAATGTTAGATTATGCTGCAAGATCTTCAAACGACTTAAAAAATAGGCTTATAGATAAGGGCTACAGAGAGAATATTGTTGAATCTGTAATAATTCGTTTAGAAGATTTGCACTTGATTGACGATGAACAATATGCTCAATCTGTTATACGCTCATGCTCAAGTAGAACATTAGGAGAACGTGCAACTCGCATGGAGTTGCAAAAAAAGGGAGTTGCTTCTGCAATAATAACCTCATCTTTGCAAGATGCTAGAGAAAACGGTGTTTTTGAACAAAGCGCATGGAGTTTAGGTAAAAAGGTAGCACAGCGAACAAAAAATCTAGAACCAGATGTTAGAAGGCGAAGATTCTTCTCTGCAGGAGCTAGAAAAGGTCACGATTTAAGCACGTTAAACGAAGTATATTATGCTCTGTTTAAGTCTTAAACTATTAGGACTTAGCAGATTTCGTTAGCGCACTTAAGAACGTAATCTGGCATATCTTCAACGTTAATAACATCGTTGAATCTAGCTGTTTTATTCTTAAGTTCGCTAAGCATTTTAGGAGCGTTTGTAGAAGTTTTTCTTTCTAGCAAATCCATGCAAGCAAAATCATCTAATCCTTCAACATTTAAGCCTAAAGATTCGCAAACAACTCTAGGGAACTTATACGGGCTTGCAGTGCTTAAAAGAACGCGAGGAACGCTAGAATCATGAGGAATATGGCTCATAACAAAGTATCCGCAAGCAGTATGTGGGTCAATAACATAATTATGCTTATTCCAGCATTCTTTTATGGAATCGCGAATTTGATCCTCGTTTGCCCAGCCGCATCCAAAAAGTTCTCGAATTTTAGAAAGCACGTCTTCTGGTACTTCAAAAGCTCCCCATTGTTGCAAATCATTCATAAGCATTTGCAAAAGTCGCGTATCTTTATTGCACATGTAGTAAAGCATGCGTTCCAAATTAGAAGAAACAAGAATATCCATAGAAGGCGCAACCGTTTGATGGAAAGGTCGAATCTTGTTATATGTTCCGCTAACCAAAAAGTCAAACAAAACATTGTTGCTATTGCTTGCAACAATCAAGTGCTTTACAGGAAGGCCAAGCATTTTTGCATAATATCCAGCAAGAATATTGCCAAAATTGCCACTTGGAACGCAAAATTCTACTTCGTCTCCAAGCTTTATAGATCCGCGTTCAACAAGCTTAGAATAAGCGTAGAAGTAGTAAACAACTTGAGGAATAAGTCTGCCTATATTAATCGAATTAGCAGAAGAAAGCAAAGCATTATTGTTGTTCTTAATCGATTCATTAATTGAGTCGTTAGTAAAGATTTGCTTAACGCTGCTTTGAGTGTCGTCAAAATTACCTCTAACAGCGCAAACTTTTACGTTGCTTCCGCTTTGAGTTGTCATTTGCAATTCTTGAATTTTACTTACTTTACCTTCTGGGTAAAAAGTAACCATAGAAGTGCCTTCAACGTTTGCAAAGCCAGCTAGAGCAGCTTTGCCTGTATCTCCCGAAGTAGCTGTAAGAATCATAACGTTTTGGCTAGAGTCAGAAGCATTTTTTGAGCAACGAATAAATTGTGGCAAAATTTGCAAAGCAACATCTTTAAAAGCGCAAGTAGGGCCGTGGAAAAGCTCTAAAACAAAATCATTGTTAGTGCCAAGCTGCTTTAATGGAGTAACTTCGCAATCTTCCCATTGATCTCCATAAGCATTTTCAACGCACTCATCAAGCTCGCTAGAAGTAAAATCTGGAAGGAGGATTTGAAGAACATCTTTAGCGATTTGCTTATAAGATTTTCCAACAATATTAGAAATATTGTAGCGAGTTTCACCAAGGCAATCCGTAACAAACAGGCCACCGTCTTCAGCTATGCCCCTACGAATAGCTTGCTTCGAAGTGTAGGTTTTAGAGTTAGACCTAGTGCTATGAAACATAACTGCATTCGTAGTGTTTTCTGCCATGATTCCTCCATTTGTGTCAATTGCTATACATAATACCCGAAGCGTTGGAGCCTAAGCACTGCTATTGCTAATATGTTCAATATGATTAATCTCAATACAAAGTTTGACGAAACGCATAATAGTGAGCAAGTCAATAGTTCTAAAGAGCATGGGGACTCTACAGATTCTATTGTTTTTTCTAGAGCAGATGATGCGCGAATCGCACAAAGAGAATTTGCTAAAGCTAATGCCACTTTTAAGAACAATCTTTTAAATGCTATTGCTGATTCTCTTGAAAATAACGCAGAATTTATTGAAAAAGCAAACAAGCAAGACTTAGAAACAGCTCAAAAAAATGGTATGGATGCTGGAAAACTAGACAGACTTGTGTTTAATAAAGAAAGAATAGTTAAATCAGCTCAAAGTGTTAGAAAAATAGCACAATTGCAAGATCCTGTTGGTCAAATTGTTCGAGGATACACGCTGGAAAATGGTATTAGACTTTCTCAAGTAAGAGTACCAATCGGCGTAATGGGAATGATTTACGAAGCTAGACCAAATGTAACTGTTGACGTTGCATCTTTGTGCGTAAAATCTTCAAATGCTGTAATTTTAAGAGGCGGAAGTGCAGCCGAATGCACAAATCGCGCAACTGTTAGTGTGTTAAAGCAAGTCTTAAAAGATTTTGGTGTAAGTGAAAATCTTATAGAATCCGTTGATGATTTAGGCAGAAGCGGCGCAACGTCAATGATGCACGCTCATGGTCATATTGACGTTCTTGTTCCTAGAGGAAGCGCAAATCTAATCGCGGCAGTTGTTAAGGAATCAACAGTCCCAGTCATAGAAACTGGTGCTGGAAACGTTCATATTTATGTAGATAAAACAGCAAACTTTAGTCAAGCAATTCCGATTATTATAAACGCAAAAACGCAACGAGTCGGAGTTTGTAATGCTGCAGAAAAATTACTTGTAGATCGAAGCATTGCTAAAGATTTTCTTCCAAAAGTCGCAAGTGAATTAGCGAATCGTAATGTTTTAATTCATGCTGATGAAGAATCATACAATATTTTATCATCCGCAAACATAAGTGGTATTAAACTAGAGCATGCAAATAATGAAGATTGGTCTACAGAATACTTGTCTTTGCAAATCGGAGTAAAAGTTGTAGATGGTGTTAAAGATGCCATTAATCATATTTCAAAATATTCAACGGGTCACACGGAAACGATTATTGCGCAAGACTACTTAACGATTAATGAGTTTGTTTCGTCAATAGACAGCGCGGTTGTTATGGTAAATGCTTCAACAAGGTTTACAGACGGCGGCGAATTTGGTTTTGGAGCGGAGCTTGGAATTTCCACTCAAAAGTTGCATGCAAGAGGGCCAATGGGCTTAGTAGAGATGACAACTACAAAGTGGATTGGCTACGGGCAAGGACAAATAAGGGCTTAAGAGTAAGGTTAAGAATATGCCTGATACATCACAATCACAATCGTCTAAAATTGCTAAAAATCAATCAAACGAGGATTTAAGCCTATCTATAAGCTTATCTAACGGTGTAGGTGCTTCTAATGTGCTTGATGCTTTAGATGTTGCAGCAGAAAGATTGTCTATTGTTCGTTACGTGTTTTTAGTTCAAATAGAAGATGGGATTGCTTCTGCAAGTCAAAGGTCTTCTCTTGAGTATGCTGACGCTGTTTTAATGGGTTGGCCAGATAGAGATAATCGAGATGTTGTTACGCCAGAAAATAGCGAAACAATAGATGAAGTTAATAAGAATTTGCAAAAAATGGAAAGCAATATAGCTGAATTTAGTAAGCTTGAGCGCGCTAGTCTTATAGACAATATGAGCGAAGTTCTTGTAGAGATTACGGAGTGTGTTGCAAACATTAGAGGTGTTTTCCAGCCTGATTTTGCTCTTCCAACGTTTGAAGAAATTAAGCGCGTTGTTCAAGATGAGTGGAATGAAGAAATGGGGAACATTAATCCAGACAAAGCAAATGTTGCTTCCAGCGTAATTGATGAAGTTAAAGCAGATGATGCGGCAGATGCAGCTAACGCATAATGCATATAACGCATCAAATGTGGCTAATTTAAAATAAAATGGGATTTTGTTTAAATGAGTGATTCATCTACAGAACGCAGAATGTCGGATTTGTTCCAAGGTTCTTTTGACCAAAGTCAAGCTAGTGTGCCAGTTTCGGCAAATTCTTCTAGGCTTAAGCACTCTGCAAGAGGAAATGTTCATCAACACCCGCGCATAGGAATTATGGGTGGCACTTTTGATCCGATTCATAATGGCCACTTGGTGGCAGCTTCCGAAGTTGCGTGGGTTTATGATTTAGACGAAGTTATTTTTGTTCCTACTGGAAAGCCTGTTTTTAAGCTAGACAAGAAAGTCACAAATGCAGAAGACCGATATTTGATGACTGTAATCGCAACAGCTTCAAATCCAAAATTTACAGTTTCTAGAGTGGATATTGATAGGCCTGGTGTTACTTACACAATCGACACGCTTCGCGACATTCGCGCACAACACCCAGACGCGGAGCTTTTCTTTATTACTGGAGCAGACGCTATTGCAGAGATTATGCAATGGAAAAATGCTAGAGAATTATGGAGTTTGGCTAGATTTGTTGCTGTAACGCGTCCAGGGTATGCAAGTCCAGAAAAGTTTACACAAATTGAGGCTCGCTCTGCATCTTACGATTCTTGCGACGATATGATTAATTGTCACAATCATCGTTTTCCAGTTGACATATTGGAGATTCCAGCGTTGGCGATTTCTTCAACAGATGTTCGCAAGCGTGCAGAGCATGGGGAGCCAGTTTGGTATTTGGTTCCAGACGGCGTTGTTCAATACATTGTTAAACACGGTTTATACATACGCGATTTGTAATGATTTGTAATGTTTTTGTAAGGATTTGCAACTGTTTGCAAGCATTTGTTATGTATGAAACGGCTTAATTGTTATAGTCTGCGCAAATAGATAGTATTGAACTCAGTCCGATTTTTGTGGACTGTTAGCGAACTAGCGTTTGGAGATATGGTGAGCATCGTCCTTGAAGGAAAGCCAGATAAAAACCTTGTTCTCGTAACTGGTCGCGCGCATCCTAAGCTTGCTAAAGATGTTGCGAATCAGCTTGGTATAGAAGTATTGGAAACAACGGCATACGATTTTGCTAATGGCGAGATGTATGTTCGTTACACTCAGTCTGTGCGAGGAACAGACGTGTTTGTGTTGCAAAGTCATAGTGACCCTGTTAATAAGTCCATTATGGAACAGTTAATTATGATTGATGCATTAAAGCGCGCGTCTGCTCGTTCTATTACCGCTGTGTGCCCGTTGCTTGGATATTCTAGACAAGATAAAAAGCATCGCGGTCGTGAGCCTATTTCTTGCCGCTTGATGTTTGATTTACTTAAAACAGCAGGCGCAGATCGCATTATGAGCGTTGATTTGCATGCTGCACAATCGCAAGGATTCTTTGATGGTCCTGTAGATCATTTGATTGCTATGCCAGTTTTGGTGGACTATGTAAGGGATCGCTTTAGCGAAGATTTAGGCAATGTTACCGTTGTTTCGCCAGATGCAGGGCGAATTCGTGTTGCAGAACAGTGGGCGCAAAGATTGGGCGGAGGTCCATTGGCTTTTGTTCATAAGACTAGAGATATTACGCGTCCAAATCAAGCTGTTGCAAACCGTGTAGTTGGTGATGTTGCTGGTCGCGATTGCGTTATGGTAGACGATTTAATCGATACTGCTGGAACGATCGCAGGTGCTTGCAATGTTCTTAAAGACGCTGGAGCGAAGTCTGTAACTGTTGTTGCAACGCACGGCGTTCTTTCGGGTCCTGCAGTTGAGCGATTAAAGAATTGTGGCGCTAGAGAAGTTGTATTAACAGATACTGTTCCAATTCCACAAGAAAAGCGTTGGGATGGGTTGACGGTTCTTTCGATTGCTCCACTTTTGGCAAGCGCGATTAAAGCTGTGTTTGAAGATGGGTCTGTTGCAAAGCTGTTTGATACATACCCAGAGCACCACGGAAAAGGGTTTTTGTTTGCATAAATTTGCATAAATCCTATTTCGCCACGCCAAGCTTGACGATTTTGATTGTTGTGGCATAATAGTGACTTGGCGGTTTTTCCGCCGTTCCCTCATGGTGTAATGGCAGCACACGGGTCTTTGGAACCCTTTGTCTTGGTTCGAATCCAGGTGAGGGAGCTAGAATTAGCGCCGCTTAGTTTTAAGCGGCGTTTTTGTTAACGCGGTGATGGGTTTAGAAGTGATTTGTGTTTGAATACTCGTGTTTGAGCGCTGTGTTTGAATACTGTGCTTGAATCGAAGAAAGGCTTAATATGTTGGAATCTTTAAGAAGCGGATTCAAACGTGTTATTTTGCCAATCGCAAAGCTTCTTGTTAAATTTGGATGTAGCGCTAACAGTGTTACGATTTTTGGCACTATTGCGCTTGTTGCAACTTCTGTTTTTATTTCTATAAGCGGCCAGCTTTTTATTGGCACTATTTTGCTTACGATTTTTGTTCTTGCAGACGCTTTAGATGGCTCTGTTGCTGCTTTAACAAACAAGAATGGTGGCACTAAATTTGGCGCATTTTTAGATTCAACTCTAGATAGAATTGCAGATTGGTCGCTTTTTGCTTGTGTTAGCATTTGTTTATATCGCGCAAATAATCTAAACATTTGCTTATATTTGCCATTTTATGTGAATAATTTTTTGAGATATTGCGGATTAGTGTGCTCGCTAGTATCTATGATGTTTGCTTTTGTAACATCATATGCGAGAGCAAGAGGTGAGTCTGTTGGAGTAGACGCTAAAAAAGGATTGATTACTCGCGCCGATAGAGTTGCCATAATTCTAGTTTCAATGGGATTAAGCGGATTAACGGGTTGGCTATTGTGGCTTTGCTTGGCAATGATTATTCTTTGCATTGGTGGAGCTATAACTGTTTTTCAGCGCATTTTTGAAGTTAAAAATTTGCTTAAATAAATTCAATTTGGTGATTTGTCGCTAAAGCGCATTAAAATCATCACGTTTACGTAACCGTACACTTTTTAGGAGTATCATGTCAGGTCATTCCAAGTGGGCGACCACAAAGCACAAGAAGGCCGCTATCGACGCAAAGCGCGGCAAGCTTTTCGCCAAGCTTATTAAGAATATTGAAATCGCAGCTCGTCTTGGTGGTGGAGACCCAGATGGTAACCCAACTTTGTACGATGCAATCGTTAAAGCCAAGAAAGCTTCTATGCCAGCAGACAACATTAAGCGTGCTGTTAAGCGTGGCTCTGGAGAAGAAGCAGGCGGCGCAAACTACGAAGAGATTGTTTACGAAGGCTATGCTCCTGCAGGCGTTGGCTTGATTATTGAGTGCCTTACAGATAATCGTAATCGCGCTGCAGCAGATGTTCGTTCCACTCTTACAAAGGGCAATGGCTCTTTGGCTACAAGTGGTTCTGTGAGCTTTAACTTTGAGCGCAAGGGCTTGATTGAAGTTCCTAGCGAAGGCGTTGACTATAGCAAGCTTTTTGATATTGCTGCAGAAGCAGGTGCTGAAGACGTTGCAGACGATGGAGACGTGTATTCCGTATACACGGATTCTAGCGATTTGGTAACTGTTCGTAAGGCTTTGCAAGATGCTGGTTTTGACTACGATTCTGCAGAAATCGTTATGCATCCAAATAACGAGGTTGAGTTGAGCTTTGAAGATGCTCAAAAGGTGTCTCGCTTGATTGACAATCTCGATGATTTGGACGATGTTCAAAATATTTATAGCAACTGGACTGCTTCGGATGAAGTTATGGCTCAGCTTGAGGAAGCAGAATAGTTTCCAATGATGATTTTGGGCGTTGACCCCGGGCTTACTCGCTGCGGGGTCGGCGTGATTGAAGCCGGCGTTTCTCGTCGGCTTTCTTTTATTCACGTCGATGTTTTAAGAAGCAATCCAAAAACTTCTCAAGATTTAAGATTGCTAGAAATTTACAATGGTCTTGTGGAAAAAATCGAGAGGTTTTCGCCAGATGTTGTTTCGATTGAGCGCGTGTTTGCTCAAGAAAATCGAAATACGGTGCTTGGAACTGCTCAAGTTGCAGGAATCGCTATGCTTGTTGCAGCTCAAAGGGGTATTCCTGTTGCTTTACACACTCCAACGGAGGTTAAACTTGCTGTTGCAGGCAGTGGCAGTGCTGGCAAAGAGCAAGTAGAGCGCATGGTTGCGCGTCTTTTGAATCTTAATGTTTTACCAACTCCTGCAGATGCTGCAGATGCTTTAGCTCAAGCTATTTGCCATGCTCTTAGGCCTGCAGGCGCATTGCAAGGAGGAGAGCGAGAGCAGCATTTAACAGATGCTCAAAGAAAGTGGGCTGAGTCTTTGCGTGCGGCGCGCGGATCAAGTTCTGTCGGGCGAGGTATGTAGGATGTCTATAGAACAGATGTTCTATAGACTGTAGGGATTTATTTTGAAAGGTGAGCGCTGATGATCGGTATGCTTAATGGCGTAGTGGAATCTATCGATTCGCGTTGTGCGCTTGTCTGTGTTTGTGGCGTTGGCTACGAGGTATATATGCCTTCGTCAGATTTATCATCTTTGCGCGAAGGTCAAGAAGTTAGAGTTTATACGTCTTTGCAAGTTAGTCAAGATGCTATTACGCTCTATGGTTTTACAAGTATGGCTGCAAAGCGTATTTTTCTTCAAATTCAACAAAAAGTTAGTGGAGTGGGTCCTAAAGTAGCTCTTTCTTTGCTTTCAACATTAAGCGTAGATCGTTTGATTAAGGCTATTGCGGATTCAGATGTTTCTGCTCTTTCTTCCGCTCCTGGGTTGGGAAAAAAGGGTGCACAAAAAATTATCCTCGAGCTTAAAGGCTCTATTGACGTGTCTTTATTAGCACAAGATAGCATGGATAAAAATGTAAACAAGAATATAAGCGATTTTATTGATTCTTCTATGCAAAAAGTTGTTGTTGGATTGATGTCTTTAGGCTGGAAGCAGTTTGATGCTCAAAAAGCAGTGGAAAGCGTTTGTAAACAAGAGCATATTTCTTTGCCAATTAGAGATGAAGATATGCCAACAGTTTTGCGCATGGCTTTGTCTTCGCTGGATAGAGGCAGGTGAGGATTATGAGTTTTGGCGAGAAAATCAACAGCGAGAAAATCAACAACGTGCAATCTGTTAATACTGGCGTATCAGAAGATTCATTAAGAATAGTATCTTCTAGTGCTATAGAAAACGAGCAAATTAGTGATGAGGAGTTACGTCCTCATGCTCTGGATGGTTTTATTGGTCAGCCTTTATTAAAAGCGCAATTGCAACTTTTTTTGGATGCTGCAAGATTGCGTAATGTTCCTCCCGATCATATGCTTCTTGCGGGTCCTCCTGGTCTTGGAAAAACAACTTTAGCAATGATTGTTGCTAACGAATTAGGTGTTTCTATTCGAGTTACTTCTGGCCCTGCTATTCAACATGCTGGGGATTTAGCATCAATTTTAAGCTCTCTAGATACAGGTGAAGTGTTGTTTATTGATGAGATTCATCGACTTCCTCGCGCTGCAGAAGAGTTGCTTTATATCGCTATGGAAGATTTTCGAGTAGACGTTATGGTTGGAAAAGGGCCTGGAGCGTCTTCTATACCGCTTACTTTGCCTCATTTTACGGTTGTTGGCGCAACTACTAGAGAAGGCATGCTTCCTTCTCCGCTTCGTGCGCGTTTCGGCTTTACCGCTCACTTGGATTTTTATCCTCACGAAGAGCTAGAGAAGCTTATTGAGCGTTCTTCCGCACTTTTAGGCGTAAATCTTGCAGGCCAAGCGGCAAAAGAGCTTGCTTTGCGCTCTAGGGGAACTCCTAGAATTGCAAACAGACTTTTGAGGCGTGTTAGAGATTGGGCAGTAGTACATAATCTTAAAGAAGTAAATCGCGAGTCTGTAATCGAAGCTTTATCTTTGTATCAAATAGATACTCAAGGCCTTGATCGTTTAGATATTGCTGTTCTAAAAGCTATTGTGGTTCAATTTAATGGTGGTCCTGTAGGGCTTAATAACTTGGCTGCAATGGTTGGAGAAGAGTCGGAAACTGTGGAAACTGTTTGTGAACCATATTTGGTTCGAGAAGGCTTTCTTGTTAGAACACCTAAAGGCAGAGTTGCAACTGAAAAAGCTTGGCAACATTTAGGTCTTAAAGCGCCCGATAATGTCAGATAGATAACATAAAATAGTTGATTTGGACGGTGTTTTGCCGTCTTAGGGTTGGATAACTTAAGGAGTTTATTGTGCCCCAATTCTTTCAACAGTATGGCATGCTTATTGTTCTTGTAATTGCCATGGTTGGTATCATGTGGTTCCAATCTCGTAACATGAAAAAGCGCCAAACTGAATTGCGTTCTTTCCATGATTCGTTAAAGCCTGGCGTTGAGGTTATAACCATTGGCGGAATTATTGGTAAAGTTGTTAGCGTTGATGCAGATCACGAAGAGATTGTTTTAGATTCAGAAGGTAGTCTGCTTCGCGTATCTTTCCGTGCTGTTAACAGGGTTTACGTTCGCGTAGATTTTAATAGCTACGATAAAGAAGATAGTGCCGAAGGCGCTAATAATGCAAATAGCGCAGAAGATAACGAATCGCAAGAATCGCAAGAATCCAATGAATCTAACGAGGTTCAAGAATCTAGCGAATCTAATGAAAATAAAGAAAACTAGAATAGAACGCTAGGATTATGACAACAACTGATATTACGGTAAAGCCTCTAAAGAATGTTAGTAGTGAAGATGCTAATTATTTAGCATCTCTTGTTCGCACAATTCCAGGATTCCCTAATCCAAAGATTGTTTTTCGCGATTTTCTACCAGTATTTGCAGATGCTCGTGGTATGAACATTCTTATTGAGTCACTTGTTGATTCTTTGCCAGTTTCTAAAGATTCTTTTGATTTAGTTGCAGGTCTTGAAGCTCGTGGATTCTTATTTGGCCCAGTATTAGCTGCACGCTTAAATAAGGGTTTTGTTGCCGTAAGAAAAGCAGGGAAGTTGCCGCCAGAAGTTATTAGTGAATCGTATTCTCTTGAATATGGAGAAGCTAAAATCGAGATTGAAAAAGACTCGATTAAACCTGGCCAGCGTGTTCTTATTGTTGATGATTTGATTGCAACAGGAGGAACCGCAAAAGCTGCTGCAAGGCTTGTTGAAAGATCCGAAGGTGTTGTTGCTGGATTCTGCTTTGTAATGGAGCTAACGGGCATTAACGGAATGAGCGACTTGCAATCCTATAAGTGCTCTAGCTTAATGAAAATGCCGGCTTAAACACAGCAAATAATAGTTTTAGGAAAAGCGTTAAATACATAGATAATCCAAAATAATCCAAGTCTAAACTTTAAGAACGTAGGGGAGAAACAATTTTGAAAAAACTAAAATCTTCTCTTATTAGCGTTTTGATGGGTTTAGCTATTCCAGCAATAGCTATTTTTGTTTTTGCTCTTATTGTTGGGTTGTTTATGTCTTTAACGCTTTTAGTAATTTCGATTGAAGAAGGAACTGGTAATCTTTCTGATTCATCAATGTCTTTAACATGGGCCGTACTTCTTTTTGCACAAGGTGTTGGTCTTGGTTTTGACGATTTTGTTCTTACGATTATTCCTCTTGGATTAACAATTCTTTTAGTTTCATCTCTTGCAATTGCAATGAGAAAGCTAAAAGGCGGTCAATTAGCCAATTCAATAGGATTATTTGTTTGGGTTTTTGCAAATTATGTAATATCCCAAAATACTAATATTGAGTTGTTGGATTCTTTGCCAATAATATTGCTAAAAAGTGTTTGTGTGTATATTTTGGCTATGATGATTGCTGTTTTTCCATATTCTTCTACGTTTGCACAAATAAAACAAAAGTTGGCAAAGCATTTTTCTGAGCGAATAATTAAATGCGCAAAAATCTGTTTTTATTGCTCTGTAAGTGTTTTAGTTATTTACGCAATTGTTGCACTTTTAACAATCATCTTTTGGTGTGTAGTTGGTTCAAGCAACGTTGAGATTGCATTTTCTAAGCTAGGAATGCAAATCGGTTCTAGGATTTTAACATCTATTGCCTGTTTAGTGTGGTTGCCGAATATTGCACTATGGGCATTATCTTGGATTTCTGGAGCAGGATTCAACATTGGAGATATTGCAAGCTTTAGTATTTTTTCTGTTAGCAAAAAATCGTTACCACCTATTCCACTTTTTGCAATATTTCCAGATGCTATAAAAGATTCATTCTATAGAACAGCTTCGGTTAGTATATTGTTTGTTTTGTGCGCTATTTTGGCATCGTTTATAATTTTGTACTCAAAGTTGTGCAACCTTAGAATCATATTTGATAACAATAAAGTAGACTGGAAGAAAACAGCTTTTGCATTTGTTCAATCTGCAATAGTTCTAGTAGCGTCTTGCATGGCAATAATACTTGTTATGAGTGTATTGCTTCTATTTGCGAATGGTAGTTTGGGAAGATTTAGATTAGCACATGTTGGAGTTAATGTAAGTAGAAGTCTTCGTTCCTTAGGCCATTTAACAATATACGGTTTTGGCTTTGCTTGGCTTGTTATTCTTTTTGTTTGCGCAATAATAGTTGGTATTCGACTTTTAAGCAATAAAATTTTATCCGAAAATCAACCTTTGCTTGAGAGCAAAACTGAAACTAGTAATCTTGAGTCAACTAGAACAGTCAGCTCAAAAGCTAATAAAAAATAAATCCTCATCCAACACAAGGAGGAAGACCGGTGCAACAGATACATGAGCAAGAACAAAATGCAGATGTGCTGATAACCACAGGTAAAAGGTCAATAAAGCGAGTACTGGTTTCAGTATTTTGCAAAGAAGGACTAGAAACGCTGGCAGATGCTTTTAGAAAGTGTGGAACTCAAGTTGTTTCAACTGGTTCAACTGCTTCAAAGCTTCAAGAATTGGGTGTAAGCGTTACGCAAGTGTCGGATGTAACAGGATTCCCAGAAAGTTTGGATGGTAGAGTTAAAACACTCGATCCACATATTCACGCTGGAATCCTAGCAGATATGAGCAATTCGGATCACGTAAAGCAGCTTAAAGATTTGAATATTGAGCCATTCGATGCTGTAGTTGTAAACTTGTATCCTTTTGTGAACACAGTTATGAGCGGCGCTAAAAACGACGCCATTATTGAAAAAATCGATATTGGTGGACCTTCAATGATTCGAGCAGCTGCTAAAAATCATAAGTCTGTAGCTGTTATTACAGATCCTGCAGATTACAAATTGCTTGCTAATCGAATTGCTTCTGGCGAAGGCTTTAGTTTGCAAGAGCGCGAATACTTAGCGCATAAAGCATTCGAGCATACAGCCGCTTACGATGCTGCAATATGCCAATGGACTAATAGTGCTTGGCCAATGCCACAAAGCATGATAGAAAACACAGATAACAATGATGATTCGCTTGATAAAACAAGCAAAGATTCGTTACTTCCATGTGACTACACGCGAACATGGACTCTTGAACGTAAGCTTAGGTATGGAGAGAATCCACATCAATATGCTGGGCTTTATCTTGATCCGTTGCATAATGGCGGTTTAGCTCAAGCTGAGCTTCTTGGTGGAAAGCCAATGAGTTACAACAATTATGTTGATGCGGATGCAGCATGGCGTGCAGTTTGGGATTTTGCTCCGCAAATTGCCGTTGCTGTTTGCAAACACAATAATCCTTGCGGCTTAGCAATAGGTGCAACAGCTGCAGAGGCTCATGCGAAGGCTCACGCTTGCGATCCTGTAAGCGCATACGGTGGAGTGATTGCTTGCAATTCAACTGTTACTCTAGAAATGGCACAAAGTGTGCGTCCAATTTTTACAGAAGTAATTATTGCTCCAGACTACGAGCCTGAGGCTTTGGAGTTATTGCGCACTAAGAAGAAGAATTTGCGAATATTAAAGGTTGCAAATCCGCCTGTTTTAGGTTTGCAAGTGCATCCTATTGACGGCGGAGCGTTGGTGCAAAGTGCAGATAAGATTGATGATTTTGGAGATAATCCACAAAATTGGACTCTTGTTTCTGGAAACCCAGCGAACGAAGAAACCTTAAAAGACTTAGAGTTTGCATGGCGTTCTCTTAGGTGCGTAAAGTCTAATGCCATTTTGCTTGCGCATGATTTAGCAACTGTTGGAATCGGAATGGGTCAAGTTAATCGCGTGGATTCTTGCCATCTTGCAGTTGAAAGAGCAAATACTTTGGCAGATGGATTAGAACGTGCTAAAGGCTCTGTTGCAGCATCCGACGCATTCTTCCCGTTTGCTGATGGTCCGCAAATCTTGATAGAAGCAGGTGTAAGCGCAATAGTTCAACCTGGAGGGTCTATTAGAGATGAGGAAGTGTTTGAAGCTGCGCGCGCGGCTGGCGTAACAATGTACACTACTGGAACGAGGCACTTCTTCCACTAAAAATCAATCGCTATTTGCAAATTAGTATTTCTGTAAATAGCTGATTAGTCAGTTAGATTAGCTCGATTAATCATATTAACGTAAAAAGCCTTGGATTGTATTTAATATACTTTCCAAGGCTTTTTATGTATTATACAAGTATGACAATTAGACAGAAGAATCAAGATAGCGAATTAAAATTTGATCATAAAGATGAATTATTGCACGATGCGAATAGCAATGCGAATAGCAACTCAAACAATCATATCTACGTTTCGGAAGTAAAAGAAGGTAAGCCATACGCGCAATGGATTGTATCAATAATCGTATGCGTGTGCGCTGTATTAGCTTTTATAGGAAAAATAATGGCTGCCACAGTTATTATTTCTGCAACAGCCATCATTCTTGGAATAATACGCTTAATTTTCTCTCAACGAAGCCCTTGGAAAGTTAGATCCGTTGCCTTTGACTCTTTTCTAAGCATTGCACTAGGACTTGGTTTGCTAATAACGTATTTTTCTATTTTTGTTTTTATGTAACCTATTTTGTTTTAACTATTTGTCTTCGTTATAAAATGGGTTAACTTCTTTATTCTCGCTATTTTCTGATTCTTCGTTAGATGCTGAAGTGTTTTTGGAAGAATCATCCAAGCTTAAATCGCCAAAATTATTAGATTCTTTAGCACTGATTGAGTCTTTTGAAGAAGAACGAACAAGCTTGCTAATAAGCATAATGAATCCAACAAGAGCTGCTGCAAAAACAGGAGCAATCCAAAATACCCAAAGTTGGCTTAATGGCGAAGCAGCTAATTTCTTAGACTGTGCAAGAATGGCAATACCCGTAGAGCGAGCAGGATTAAGACCCGATCCAGTAATTTGGTAGGTAATAAAAGCACCAACAGAGTATGCAATACCCATGTGTGCTGCATACGTGCATTTAGCACTACCATCTTCGCGCGTATACGTCATTGCTGTTGCAACAATAATAAGAACTGCAATAATCTCAACGATTAATGCGGAGATAACGCCAAAAGAAGCATTAACGCTTTTTAGCTGATTTGCAGAGATAGAAGCGCTTTCAAAACCGTTTACAACAGGAGCAAACCATGTTTTTTCTGGAACCATTTTAGTTTGAGGAAGAATAAAAACAGTTATTGAAGCAGCAACGAGTGCGCCAAGAACTTGCGCAATAATGTATAAAATTCCAGAGATATAAGAAGTTCTTCCAGTAAGCATAGAAGCGATTGTTACTGCTGGATTAACGTGACCTCCAGAAACCTTAGCTGCTATACTGATTGCTGCTGCGTAAGCTAAGCCTGTTCCTGCAGCAATCAAAAGAACATTCACGCCGTACATTGCTGTTACAACAGAAGAGAATGTGTAAATAGTAAATATTGCAAAAACGCTTGCAATAAATTCAGCAAAAATCCTAAAAATAAGAGGTGCAGGAGCAGATGCTTTTTGCTCATCATTTGAACATTTATTTTGCAAAGTGTTGTTCATAACAATTCCTTACGTTAATGTGTACGTGTTGTGTTGTTTTTATGTTGTTTTGTTATTTGCAACACAACCAAACGTTTGCTATAGTATCACGGCTATGCCATACGCTAGTATAGAAAAACGTGGCAATTTGCTGTGAGTATTAAAAAATGATTAAAAATTATTAAAAAATACGCAAAAATGGCCATAAATAAAACATCAATAAGATTAAATTAATACAATAGGTCACGTTGGGAGAACGATGCCAAACGCATATTCCCGCGCCAATCAGGCGCATTCAAATGACAAAAATGCCGTTCGACTGCAAAAGCTACTTGCTGAAGCGGGATTTGGTTCAAGACGCAAATGTGAGGAGATTATTCTCGATGGGCGTGTTGAAGTAGATGATGAGCTTGTAACAACACTCGGAACTCGAGTAGATCCAAGTAAGCAAAAAATTCGCGTAGACGGATCCAGAGTAAAGTTCAATCACAAGCTTGTAACGCTTGCGCTTAATAAGCCAAAGCGAGTTTTGAGCGCAATGGATGATCCAAAAGGTCGCTTTACTTTAAGAGATATTGTTGGAGACAAATACGAGCGAATTTTCCACATGGGTCGCTTGGACTACGATTCGGAAGGTCTTATTTTAATGACCAACGATGGCGAGCTAAGCCAGCATGTTATGCACCCAAAGTACGAAGTTGAAAAAACGTATATTGCAACTGTTGAAGGCAAAATCAACGGAATGGTTTGCCGCAGGCTAGTTTCGCAAGGAGTAAATCTGGAAGACGGCTGGATCAAGCTAGACAGATGCGCAATAATCGATCAGAATCACGATGCAACAATCGTAAAAGTTGTTTTGCACTCTGGCAAAAATCGCATTGTGCGTAGGATTTTTGGAGCTGTTGGCTTCCCAGTAAAGCGTCTTGTTCGTACGCAAATCGGCCCTATTAAGTTGGGCGACTTAAAAGCTGGGTCTTATCGCGTGCTTTCGCAAGTAGAAGTGCGCTCGCTTTCTAAGGAGGTTGGCCTGTGATTTGTGTAGCAATTGATGGACCAGCAGGAGTTGGCAAGTCTTCTACTTCTCGCGCTTTAGCACAATACTACGGTTTTGCGTATTTAGATACGGGTGCAATGTATAGAGCTGCTGCTTGGTGGTGCCTAAAGCAAGGAATTGATTTAAGCACTCAGCTTGAATTAGACGAAGAAGGAAATCCAACAAATTCGGCAGATGCAGAACGCTTTAATCAAATTGTTGAAGCTGTTGGAGCATTGTTTACGGAAGATCATGCTGAATTTAGCGTTGATCCAAAAAATCCTGTAGTCGTAATTGATAGTGAAGATATTAGCGAAGAATTGCGTTCCAGCGAAGTTTCTTCGCGCGTGTCTACGGTTTCTTCGATTCCTGCAGTTCGACGCATGCTTATTGCTGCACAACGCGCATATATTGCAGCGCAGTCATCTGAGGATTCTTTCTCTAGCGGAGAAGGCATAGTTGCAGAAGGCCGCGATATTACTACTGTTGTGGCTCCTAATGCGCAAGTTCGAGTGCTTCTTACTGCGCGCGAAGAAGTGCGCCAAGCTCGCAGAAACAAGCAAGATATTGCGCAAGAAAATTCGCAAAATAGCGAATCTAAGAATAATGAATCTTTAGAAGAAGACGATATTCGCGATCGAGACGCTAAAGATTCTAAAGTTACTCATTTTCTTAAAGCTGCAGACGGTGTTACAACTCTAGATAATTCTGATTTGACTTTTGAGCAGACTCTTGACGCGCTTGTAGAGATGGTTGACGATGCAATTGAGCAAGATGAGTACGACCGTTATGCTGCAAATCTTGAAGGCTACGATCTTGACGATGAAGACCGTGCGCTTCTTAGTGGAGATTTAGCAGGCGAAGATGAGTCGAAAGATACAAAAGCTGTTGGAGTAATTGCCGTTATAGGCCGACCAAACGTTGGAAAATCAACGCTTGTAAACCGTATCTTGGGTCACAGAGTTGCTGTTGTAGAAGATACTCCAGGCGTTACTAGAGATCGCGTAAGCTACGATGCTGAGTGGGCTGGAACCAACTTCAAGCTTGTTGATACTGGCGGCTGGGAAGCAGATGTTGAAGGCATTGATTCTTCGATTGCTCAGCAAGCGCAAGTAGCAGTGCGTTTAAGCGATGCTGTGATTTTCTTAGTAGACGGTCAAGTTGGTTTAACAGCTACCGACGAGCGTATTGTTTCAATGCTTCGCGCTGCTGGTAAGCCTATTACTTTGGCAGTTAACAAGGTTGACGACGCTAGAAGTGAGTATTTAACTGCAGAGTTTTGGAAGCTTGGAATGGGAGAGCCTTACGGGATTTCCGCAATGCACGGCAGAGGCGTTGGAGATTTGCTTGACGCGGCTCTTGCATCTTTAAAGAAAGCGAATAAGACTTCTGGATTCTTAACTCCGCAAGGTCTTCGCAGAGTTGCTTTGGTAGGTCGTCCAAACGTTGGTAAGTCTTCGCTTTTGAACCATTTGGCTCACGAAGAACGCTCTGTTGTAAACGACTTGGCTGGAACTACTCGAGACCCTGTTGATGAGGTTGTGCGAGTTGATGGAGAGGATTGGCTGTTTATTGACACTGCTGGTATTAAGCGCAGACAGCACAAGCTTACGGGCGCCGAATACTATTCTTCACTACGTACGCAAGCTGCGATTGAGCGTTCGGAACTTGCTTTGATTCTTTTTGATTCTTCTCAGCCTATTGCAGAGCAGGATCTAAAAGTTATGAGCCAGGCAGTAGATGCAGGTCGCGCAATCGTACTTGTGTTTAACAAGTGGGATTTGATGGACGAATTTTCCAGGCAGCGCATGGAACGCTTGTGGAAAACTGAGTTTGAGCGCGTTACTTGGGCTGAACGCGTTAATCTTTCTGCAAAAACGGGATGGCATACTAACCGTCTTGCGCGCGCTATGCGAACAGCCTTAGAAAACTGGGATAAGCGCATTCCTACAGGCAAGCTTAACGCTTTCTTAGGCCGTATTCAGTCTGCTCATCCACATCCTTTGCGAGGTGGAAAGCAAGCGCGAATCTTATTTGCAACGCAAGCTTCTACGCGCCCTCCGCGTTTTGTAATATTTGCAACTGGCTTCTTAGAGCACGGCTACCGTCGCTTTATTGAGCGTTCTCTTCGAGAAGAGTTTGGATTTGAGGGAACTCCTATTCAAATCTCTGTAAAAGTACGAGATAAGAAGAAGCGTAAGTAAAGTCGCAGGTTAAGCACAAATAAATTGCAAATAAATCTGCGGTTAAAGTTGTGGTTAAAGTTGCGATTAAAGCGTAAGTAAAGTAGGAGCGGAATATGGCTGGATTAGGCGAGTTAGCTCTTGATTTGCATCATGCTAGCGAAGACGAAATTTTTCAAGCATTTGTTGATTGGGTTAAGACTAACAAGCATGTAGATTTGTGGCCGCATCAAGAAGAGTCGGTTATGGATTTGCTTGCAGGAGACCACGTAGTCTTAAACACTCCAACAGGTTCTGGAAAATCGCTAGTAGCGCTCGGCATGCATTTTGCAGCACTTGCCACTGGCAGACGCTCCTACTACACTGCGCCAATCAAAGCACTTGTATCCGAAAAATTCTTCGATTTAGTTGCGATTTTTGGGCGAGACAACGTAGGTATGATTACTGGCGACTCGCATATTAACGCGGACGCTCCAATAATCTGCTGCACGGCGGAAATCTTAGCAAATCAAGCTCTGCGCGAAGGAGCAAACGCAAAAGTCGATTGCGTTGCAATGGACGAATTCCACTACTATGGAGACCCAGAGCGCGGTTGGGCTTGGCAGGTTCCGCTACTTACTCTTGCAAACACGCAATTTTTGCTTATGAGTGCAACTCTTGGAGACGTAACGGATATTGCGGAACGCTTAGAAAGATCAACAAATCGTAGTGTTGATATTATTGCTAACGCTCCAAGACCAATTCCACTAGAATACGAGTACACAGATAAGCCGCTTGCAACAACTGTAGAACTATTATTTAACAAGGGTTTAACGCCAATCTACGTAGTTCATTTTTCGCAAGACGCAGCTCTAGAAACAGCTCAAGCGCTTGCAAGCACGGGGGTTTCTAGCAAAGATCAGCGAGATAAAATTGCGCAAGCAATTAAAGGCACTAAATTTACTACAGGATTCGGCAAAATCTTGCAAAGGCTGCTGCGCACAGGAGTTGGCGTACATCATGCTGGTATGCTTCCGCGCTACCGCAGGCTTGTTGAACAGCTTGCACAACAGGGGTTGCTGCCAGTTATTTGCGGAACAGACACTCTTGGCGTTGGTATTAACGTGCCGATTCACTCTGTTGTGCTTACAGCTCTTACAAAATTTGACGGGAACCGTAGTCGAAAGCTTCGCGCTCGCGAGTTTCACCAAATTGCAGGTCGCGCAGGCAGAATGGGGTTTGATACCGAAGGCTTAGTGGTTAGCGAGGCTCCAGAGTTCGAGATTGAGAATGCGCGCGCTGTTGCAAAAGCTGGAAACGATCCTAAAAAGCTTAAAAAAGTTAAGCGTAAGAAGGCTCCAGAAGGATTTGTTGTTTGGAGTGAGCAAACGTTTACTAAGCTTATTGAAAGCGCTCCCGAAACTTTGAATCCGCATATGGTTGTAACTCACTCAATGATTTTGAACGAAGTTACGCAAGGCGGGGATGCTAGAGCACGCGTTGAAAAACTTATTGGAGATAGTGCGCAAAAGCCGCAAGATAAAGAAAAATTGCTTGAGCGTTGCAACGATATTTTCCAAACTTTGCTTGACACTCAAGTTATTGAATGTAGAGAGCTTTCGGACGGTTCTTGCGATTATGATCTTGATGTTGCTATGCCAGAGGGTTTTGCGCTAGATCAGCCACTTTCGCCGTTCTTGCTTGCTGCTTTGGAACTTCTAGACCCAGAATCTGAAAGTTACGCGCTTGACGTAATTTCTATGGTTGAGTCAACTTTAGATGACCCGAAGCCTGTTCTTCGTGCTCAAGAGCGTAAAGCTCGCGACGCTGCAATGGCTGGCATGAAAGATGATGGCATTGATTACGAGGAGCGCATGGAACGTTTGGCGGAAGTTAGCTACCCTAAGCCTCTTGAAGATTTGCTTGAGCCTGCTTTTGCGCAATATCGCAAAGATGTTCCGTGGGCAAACGACTACTGGATTAAGCCTAAATCTGTGCTTCGAGACATGGTTGAAACAGCATCCGATTTTACTGGCTATATTTCGCGCTATGGCATTGCTAGAAGTGAAGGAACGCTTCTTCGTTACCTTTCGGACGCTTATCGTTCGCTTGCTCGCACTGTGCCAGAAGACATGCTTAACGAAGAATTGCGCGATATTATTTCGTGGCTTCGTCTTGTTGTGCGCTCTATTGATTCGAGTTTGGTTGACGAGTGGGAGAGTGCTGGAGGGTCGGACGCTGAAGCTAGTGCTGTAACTATGGCTGCGCCTTCAACTGCTGAGTCTGTTGTTGCGGATCGAAGAGGACTTATTGTGTTGATTAGAAATGCAATGTTCCGCCGCGTGCAACTTATGGATTTGGAAGATGCGGATGCTTTGGGAGAGCTTGACAAAGCTTGGGGTTACGGCGTTCACGAGTGGAATGATGTGCTTGACGACTATTACGACGAACATGAGTATGTTGGGATAGATTCCAAAGCTCGTGGCGGAGACTTGTTTATTTTGGATGATTCTCTAGAAAAAAATGAGCATTCGTGGAAAGTTCGGCAAATTATTGACGATTCGGACGGAGACCATAATTGGGCTATTACTGGAATTGTTGATTTGGATTCCACACAAGATACAGGCGAAGTTGTGTTCTTTGACTACAGCGTGTCGCATGTTTAGTGTTGTTCTACTTAAGTTTTATTTGCGTTTTGTTTATATTTTACTTATGTTTTATGCAAAATCTAAAATATAGTCGAACGTTTGTTCTATGGATTGAGTATACTTAGATTATGGTTCAGGATTTATTTACAGCAAGTAGTGCGCCTAGCGATGTAACACGTCCATTGGCTGTGCGTATGCGACCGAGCGTTATCGAAGACGTTCTTGGGCAGACTCATGCGCTAAAAGATGGTTCGCCTTTGCGTAGGCTTGCAAATCCTCAATCTAAAGGTTCTCTTACATCTCCAAGTTCTGTTGTGTTGTTTGGGCCTCCAGGTGTTGGTAAAACTACGCTTGCTTATATTGTGGCTCAACAGTCTGGTCGCGTGTTTGAAGAGCTTTCTGCTGTAACTTCTGGAGTGAAAGATGTTAGAGCGGTGCTAGATCGCGCGCATGAGCGTTTGGTTAGTAAAGGTCAAGAAACAGTTCTGTTTATTGACGAAGTTCATCGTTTCTCTAAATCACAGCAAGATGCTTTGCTTCCAAGCGTAGAAAATCGCGATGTAACTTTTATTGGAGCTACTACCGAAAATCCAAGTTTTTCAATTATTAAGCCACTACTTAGTAGATCAGTAGTTGTTAAACTTGAGTCTCTTAGTGTAGAAGATCTGCGCACGCTTATTGAACGCGCAATTTCTAGCGAAAATGGTCTTAATAATCAGCTTAAGATTGATGACGATGCAATAGATTCAATTATTCGTTTAAGCGGGGGAGACGCCCGCAAAACTCTTACGATTTTAGAGGCGGCTGCAGGAGCAGTAACAGGAGATGTTGCGTTGCAGCATGGCAAAAAGAAGCCTGTTATTACTGCCGATATTGTTTCTAACGTAATGGATACTACTACAGTTCGCTACGACAAAGATGGAGACGACCACTACGATGTGATTTCTGCTTTTATTAAGTCAATGCGTGGAAGTGATGTTGACGCTTCTTTGCATTATTTAGCGCGAATGCTTAGAGCTGGGGAAGACCCGCGTTTTATTGCAAGGCGAATTATGATTGCTGCTGCGGAAGAAGTTGGTATGGCAGCTCCGCAAATTTTGCAAGTAACTGTTGCTGCAGCTCAAGCGGTTGCTTTAATTGGCATGCCAGAAGCGCGGATTATTCTTTCGGAAGCTGTGATTGCTGTAGCAACTGCTCCTAAATCAAACGCAAGCTATAATGCGATTAATAAGGCTTTGCAAGATGTTGATGCTGGAAATATTGGTCAAGTTCCTCTTCATTTGCGTAACGCTCCGACTGCTTTAATGAAAAGTTGGGGAAATCACGATGGGTACAAGTATGCTCACGACTACCCAGGAGCTGTTGCATCTCAGCAATATATGCCAGATGAGCTAGTTGGTTGCGAATATTATCACCCAAATAATCGCGGATACGAGCACGAGATTTCACAACGTTTATCTCAAATTCGCGCCATTCTTCATAAATCCGATGACAATAAATAAAGTCAATAATTAAAAGGCTCCTTAGAATTTTAAGAAGCCTTTTAATGCAGTATTACTATTTTTTTTTAAGATAGTTTTAGTCACGAACAAGCATAATGTGGTCAATATCTTCGCGATTTGAAACGCGGAACAGCACAAAGCGGTTGCCAATTACTTGCACAACTTCTGCACCAAGATGCTCTGCAAGTTCTTGTGCAGCTTCTTTAGCACTTAAGCCAGAGCCATCTTGCACAGCACACTTCATAAGCTCGTGCGATTGCATTGTCTCGTCTGCTTGCTTAACAGCAGCATCGCTAATATCATTTTTTCCAACATAAAGCAATGGGCTTAAAGTGTTAGCGAGCGCACGCAATTGCTTAATCTGCTTTTTAGTTAATGCCATTATTTTCCTTCCAAATCGCGTTCAACATGCGTAAAACGCTAAAACGTCAATTTTCAAAACATTAAAACACTAAAACGTCAAAACGCTATATTGTCAAACGCAATTATCAACAACCAACTATCGACCATCTATTTATAACGCTTAAATTTTCAATGCTTATCGGATTATACATTAACCGTAAGAATCTGCGCTCAATGCGCTCAATACGTTCAATACAATAAATCCGCTCAATGCGTTCAATACGCTCGATTATAAATATTCAGGCTATATAAATATTCCAGCAAAAATTATTCCGCACACAATAGCTAATGTAACGCTTAAAAGCGCAAAGTCTTTTATGTGAATTTTCTCTGTATGTAAGTGCGTGCGCTTTGCTCCAGGAACGTAACATCTAGAATCTAGTGCAAGCCCTAGTGTGTTTGCGTGCCGAATCACGCTTGCAAATCCTGGAACTATAAGAGATGTTATTGCTTGCAATCGCTTTTTTATAGACCCGTCTTTTATGTTTCCACCTCTTGCGATTTGAGCTAAGGCTACAGATTCTGCTTCTTTTGAAAGAGTTGGCAAAAATCGCAAAGCAAGGCTCATAATAAGGGCAATTTCTTGACTTGGCAATCCTACGCTTTTAAGAGGCGAAATAATAGACGCGCATGCTTCAGTCAATCGCGTTTGGCTTATTGTTAGTACAATTATTGACCCGATTAGTATAACAAGCGAAAATCTTGAAGCGAAAAGTATTGCAAACTTTATTCCATCATCTGTTATTAATAGCGGCCCGATTCTAAAAAGTTCTCTTCCAGAATGCACAACTAGAAGATTAAACATTCCAGAAAATACGAATATTGCAATAAACATATGCAATGACAATAATAATTTTATAGGCGATATTCTAGCGAGAAATATTAGAGCAAGCGTTGATAGTGCAAGAATTCCTAGTTGATAGAAGTTTGTAATGCTAAACGCGCTAAACATAAGAATTAAGCAAGATATTAGTATTATTCGCGTATTGAATAAGCTTAGCAATGACTTGTTTTTGTTTTTGTTTTCGCTACCATTTTCGCTAGCATTTTCAATCTTTTCGTCTTGTGCTTGTGATTGTTCTTGTTCTTGCACTCGCTTCTTTTTGTTCGAATCTAACGTAACTATGCGCGCACCAAGCGATTTTGCTTCATTTAAATCGTGAGTAATAACAATAATTGTTACGCCTTTATTGTGTAAATCGCTTAAAATTTTTAGCACGATTTTTGCATACTCAAAATCTAATCCTGCTGTAGGCTCATCTAAGACCAAAATTTTTGGATTGCAAGCTAAAATTCCTGCGATTGCTGCTAGTCGTTGCTGGCCTCCAGAAAGCTCGAATGGGGATTTCTGCGCTAAGTGTTCAATATGCAATGATTTTAGCGTGTTTAATACGCGGGAATCTAATTCGCATCCTTCTAATCCAAAGTTTTTTGGTCCATATGCTACATCTTCAAAAACAGTTTGCGCAAAAAGTTGTTGTTCTGGCAATTGCATAACGTAACCAATGTTTTTGCGAATTTCTCGCATTTGCGATTTGCTTGTTTTTTCGCTAATTTTTATTCCGTTTACGCAAATAGAGCCAGAATCATATTTAATAAGTGCGCATATTGCTTTTGCGAGCGTTGATTTTCCGCATCCATTTTTTCCCATTATTGCAACGATTTCGCCTGCTTTTACGCTTAGAGAATAATCGCATAATATAGGAGTTTGATTTTTGCTATAGCTAAGTCTTAGATTCGATATTTCAATTGCTATATTCTTGTTTGTTTTATTGGAATCATGTTTATTTTTGCTTGCTATGTTTGAATTTTCTACATTTTCCGTCATGCTTTTTGATTCAATAACAGCTGGCGATTTTTCCGTGAAAAATTCATCTAATTCCAATAAACTTACATCACGCAATTTTCCGTTTTCTAGCATTAATATTCGATCCGCATTTTTGCATTCGCTAATCTTATGCGTTACTTGCACGATTGTTGTGCCGCTCGCTTGCAACTTGTCAAAAAGCTTATTCACATCTTCTTTTGCGCAAGAATCAAGCATGCTTGTAGGCTCATCTAATACAAGAAGTTTTGATTTTGTAGCAATCGATGACGCAATAGCAACACGCTGCTGCTGACCTCCACTCATATTGCTCGGGTCGCTAAAACGGTGATTTTCCATGTTTACAGCGCGTAAAGCATTGCTTATATTTTTCTTCATAAATTCTTTAGAGGCGCACAAGTTTTCAAGCCCAAAAGCAACATCGTCTTCTACAACTGTTGTAACGATTTGGTCTTCTGGGCTTTGAAACAATGCTCCAATAGATTCTCGTGCTTTTTGGTACGATTTTGAATCAACATTGTTTGCTTCAAAAACTTTTATTCCGCATAGCGTAACAATTCCAGAATCTGGGGAAGAAAGTCCTGCAATAATTTTAGATAGCGTAGATTTTCCACTACCATTTTTGCCTATTATTGCAATTCTTTGACCATATGCTATTTCAAGATCTATTCCGTCTAGAATCCAAGTTTTTCCGCTATCATAGCTAAAGCGAACTTTTTGCAAAGAAACAGCATTATCTTTTTTAGCACAATAATCCGTATTGCTTTTTTCGTCTTTGCAACTTGTTTTATCTTGAATAACTTTATTGCTTTGCATAATCAGCTTGCTTTTTACTTGATTGACGAATGCTATTTTGGCTAATGCTATTTGTTTACTACTTGTTGTAGTTAAGAAGTTTTGAAACAGGCTTATAAACAAGCATAGTTATTACGCAATGAATCGCAAGCTTAATAGCATTAAACGGTAGCAGAGCTGGAACTATAAGAGCAGCAACTTGCTCAACGCTAATATGAGCATAAAGCGGCGTAATTATAAGATTTCCGACTATTGCAAGAGCAATCGCAACTACAGAGCCAACCACAAGTGAAATAATAGCGCCTTCTTTGGTTCTAATTTTTTTGTAGACGATTGCAGCGCTAACAGAAGCGCCCATTGAAACCAATATTGCCATTATTGCGCCAAACGGGTTAGTGAAGAAGTGTGGAGCAAATCCTAGCACGCTTACGATTGCAGCGGCGAATGGTCCGTATGCAAATCCTGCAATCAAACACACAATTCCCGAAGGATCGTATTTAAGGTAGTTTACGTCTGGAATAAGTGGAAATTCTATAAAGCTTACAGCAATAGAGAGCGCAACGAATAGCGCGTATTTAGCAATTTTTTCGCTTGACCAATAGTTTGTGCCAGAGTAAGTTGCGTGATTATTTGCTGTGTGATTGCTTGTTTTACGATTACTATCGTTTGAAATGCCCATTAGAGCCTCCGTTTCTTTCATCCGGACTTTAACCGTTGGCTTCGGATTTTAACCGAATCAGCAGCGCAATGCCGCTCGCGGGCTTCGAGTCAATTCAATAATCCAAGAATTACCTCGTTACCGCCAGTAAGGATTTTCACCTTCCCTGAAACTACACTTTATTTTTATCTTATGCTAAGAACATTTATTGCTAAGTGCTAAAAACATTTAGCAGTTTGATTAACTTTTGACTTGTAACGCTTTTTGATGGCAATGCTAAGTGTAAGATTAAAAGCATGAGTGAAATTACGAATACTTCTGTTAATACTATAGACAAGCTTGCGATTATTGTTGTTACTTATAAGCGCCAGGAGCTTCTTGCAAATTTGTTCAAATCATTTGAGTGTTTAAATCAATGCCCGTGGCGAATTGTTGTTGTAGACAACGAAAGTAGCGAAAAAACGCACAAAATGGTGAATGATTTAAGCGATATTCTTTCGCGCAGATGGGGCGCTTCTAGTGCGGACGATTCTGGCGATTCAAGCCGCGTTGTTTACGCGCCACAAAGTAGCAATCTTGGGGGAGCTGGCGGTTTTAGTGCTGGCGTTAAAAAAGCGTATGAGCTTGGCGCACAATGGTTTTGGGTTATGGACGATGATGTTGAAACTGTTCCAGAATCTATTGAGCGTCTTTGCAAGTGGACTAAAAGCCACGATGTTATTCAAGGAAGCCGTTTAGACTACGACGGTGGCGATTTTTATTGGCAATATAACTTTATTGTTTCTCTTGGAATTCCTAATCCAATCGCTCCAGCAGCATTTGGGCCATCTGGCTACCGCGTTATGAACACAATGTGCTTTGAAGGTGGATTGTTTAAGCGCAATATTGTAGAGAAAATCGGACTTCCAGATTCGCGCTACTTTATTTATTGGGATGATACTACTTATGGCTATCTTGCTAGCAAAGTTACGAATCCGATTGTTGTAAATGACATTATTCTTCGCAGAACTCGTAATATTCCTAATTGGGATATTGCTGGAGTTCGTCAACTAAATTCCACTTCCGACATGAATCGTTATCATATTATGCGAAATCGTGGTTTTATGGCGCGCTACTTTATGATACATGGCGATTTTAGGCCATTTATGTTTGCTCTTGGAACCGCTTTGACTGCTGCAAAAGAGCTTATTAGGCTTGTTGCTGTAGATCGCGAGCATATTTTAAGTGGCGTTAAAAAGCTTTTTACTGGTTGGATTGCAAGCAGAAAAATTTTGCATGATCCTAATTGGAAGCCAATGCCTCCGTTGAAATAGTGTACAAAAATTAAGTCTTAAAGCATCTTAAAGAATCTTAAAACTTCTTAAAACATAATCTAGAAGCCACCTAGCGTTTGCTAAGTGGCTTCTAGATTTTTATTTTATCTCTTTTTTCAGTGGGAGAGGTCGATTACCATTCGACCGCGAATCTTACCGCTGAGCATCTCATCGAAGATGTCGTTAATGTCTTCCATCTTGCGCATATGGCATTTTGGAACAACCTTGCCTTCAGCACCAAACTGGAACGCTTCTTCCAAATCCTTACGAGTTCCAACAAGGGATCCAACCAAGCGGATTCCGTCGAGAACAAGGCGAGGGATGCTGAGTTCCATATCTTCTGGTGGAAGACCAACAGCTGCAACAGTGCCGCCTGCTCGTACAGAGTCAACTGCACAGTTAAAAGCAGCTTTGCTTACAGCGGTTACAACAGCGCCATGAGCGCCGCCTACCTTCTTCATAGCAAATTCAGGAACATTTTCCTTAAGTGGGTTTACGCACAAATCTGCGCCATATTCCTTAGCAAATTCAAGCTGAGCATCGTTAACATCTACTGCGATTACGTGTGCACCAAATACGTTCTTTGCATATTGCAACGCAAGATTACCAAGACCGCCAAGGCCAAAGAGAATAAGCCATTCGCCTGGGTGTACGCCCGACTCCTTAATAGCCTTGTAGGTTGTAACACCAGCGCAAGTGATAGAGCTTGCAGGAGCTGGATCCAAGCCTTCTGGAACCTTTACAGCGTAGTCAGCTGCAACAATGCACTCTTGAGACATGCCACCATCGGCAGTGTATCCTGCATTCAAAACGCTGCGGCAAAGTGTCTCGCGGCCAGTAGTGCAATATTCGCAATGTCCGCAGCCCTTAAAGAACCATGCTACAGATGCACGGTCGCCTGGCTTTAATGTTGTAACACCAGGGCCAACTTCCTTAACAATACCAATGCCTTCGTGGCCTAGAACAACGCCAGTTTTATCGCCAAAATCTTGGTTCTTAACGTGAAGATCGGTGTGACATACGCCGCAGCACTCCATATCGAGTAAGGCTTCACCAAATTCCAATGGACGAAGTTCCTTCTCTACAACCTGAGCCTTCTTATCTTTGGTTGCAACAATAGCCTTCATAGAAACCTCCTTGTTCTATGCTTCATCTTTGAAAAACATTGCTTTTTCAGTTTTCTTTTACCTGTTTGGTAAAAGCTATTTTTTATTCTACATTATTTTTACGATTTTTCATGATAAAAATCACATTTTAAGAAAAATTTTTATAAAAATTTATGGCTTAATGATAATAATTATCGTATTCAATATTTTTCTTATCGTTTTCTTATCTTTTTCTTCTGCTCAACACTCCGTAAAATTGCTTGAATACAGCAGAAAATCACTATATATTTTTTTATTTTTGATTATAACTTGCATTCAACAATAAATCAGGCTACTATGGCATCTTGCTTGCGGATATAGCTTAGTTGGTAAAGCGCAACCTTGCCAAGGTTGAGACCGCGGGTTCGAGTCCCGCTGTCCGCTCCATTTGATTTCTCAGCAGACATGTCCTCATATCTACTGAGATTTTTTATTTTCTATTACATGTCTCAGCACGTATGCCAGCTTTCGGTGTTATAGGCAGCCAAAAGGGTATAGGCCAAAACTGCGTAAAGCTAAGCTGATGAATATTCTGAAAATAGAATTAGTCAGCCTAGCTTTGGACTATAAAGCAATTCTTTTTATTCAATGTGTATAACTTTTGTTAGATAATCCTTGATTTTTCGGCGAAAATTCAAGCGTTATGAATGTTTTATCCACATATTAAATTAACTCTTTTATTTTTTGCAATAAGCTGTATGCTTTACTTAAACATTAGAAAATAATGTGAAAACAAAATTAACAAATAAGGAATTAAAAAATAAATGACTTGACAAAATTTTAGGAAAGAAGGAGAGAATGAGAAATTTTTCTAACACTCTGTTATACGCAAACGATGATGATAATGAGACATTTTGGGAGGTTATTAATAGTAACTTCCCAGATCAAGTAGATCCGTCGCGGTTCCAGACTAAAGATAGAAGACCTTTTCCAGTTTATGAAGGTTTAATACCAGTTGGGTCTTCTCGCTCAATGGCAAGTTATCACGTATCATCGTGTTTCAATAATACGCATGGTAAAAAGATGTACCTATATCTTGCAATGCAAATATGCAAAGTAGCGTGCATAGTAGGTGATATTTCTCACGGCAGGCCAATATCGCCAGAGATGAAAAGAGCATTAACAAAAGAGTGTATATACAAACTCGAGAATATGTGGTACTTGATTAATGAATGCTACAAAGATAAGCATAATGAGGCAGAAGTTTCTAAGCTAAGAAGCAATCCAACAATACCTAAGATGATAAATGGAATACTGGTTTCTCCATCACAATTAGAGGCAGTTGTTTTGCTTCATATTGGAGATACAGAATATTGGACATCTTTAACACTTAGATTCATAATGGGAAAATGGGTTTGCACGTTAGCAGATATAGGTTAGGTTTTACCTAATCGTAGTTTGCATAATATGAATTTTAAGTAGTTATTGATTTAATTAAGTATGTACATGCATAAACATGTTGGATTATGTAGCTTATTTGCGTAACGCCCCTAGAATATAATTTGCATTTGCTGTTTTACTCAAGGGGTTTTCTAAATCATTATTTGTTAAATTGTTATTTTGTAAAAAATGCCAATTTTCTGTGCATATTTTTGTATCTTCATAGTTTTGTGTTGGCATGCTTATACCGTACAATTAAGAATATGCTGCGAGAATTTTCTGTAGAAGACATTCACCCAACTAACGATGGTGACACAATTTATTCATTGCTTGCCAATAGGGCAATGCGAGACCCGCAAGGCGTGATTGCACAATGGCAAGATGACAATACTCGTCAATGGCACGATGTTAGCGCATCACAGATGCTATCCAAAGTTCGTTCTACTGCAAGAGGCTTAATCGCTCTTGGTGTTAAGCAAGGAGACAAAATCGTTATTTACTCTCCAACTTGTTACGAATGGGGTGTTGTTGACTTTGCGTGCGCTTGTATTGGTGCTGTAAGCATACCTATTTACGAAACTGACTCCGCTCTTCAAGCTGCAGATATTATTTCGGAAGTAAAGCCTGTTATCGCTTTTGCAGGAGACGATGAGCATGCGCAATGCTTGGAAAGAGTTCGTCAAGACAATAAGCGAATTTCGTTAAAAACGGTTTTTAACTTTAAGGCCAATGGTATTGATGCTGTTATTGATTTTGGAAAATCAATAAGCGACGATGAGCTAAATAATGCTATTAATCAAATAAAAGCAGATGATTTAGCAACTATTGTTTACACTTCTGGCTCTACTGGCAAGCCAAAGGGAGCAATGCTTACTAATAGAAACTTTACGCACATTGTTTACGCAGCATACGATGTTCTAAACGACATGTTGTATAAGCCAAGTAGAATACTTCTATTCCTTCCTCTTGCACATTGCTTTGCAAGGTATATTCAATATGTTGCAGTTGGAGCGAACGGCGTTATTGGTTATGTTCCAAACGCTAAGCATTTGTTGGCAGATTTGCGTAGTTTTAAGCCTACGTATTTGCTTGGCGTTCCTCGAGTGTTTGAAAAAGTTTATAACGCAGCATCTCAAAAAGCTGGCGCTGGAATCCGCGGTAGAATCTTTGCTAAGGCTGTTCAGCATTTTGCTGAGTGGTCTAAAGACGAAGTCGAAGGAAAATCGCATTCTATTTATGCAAAATTGCAGCACGATTTTTATATGAAGACTGTTGGTTCTTCTATAAGATCTGCACTTGGTCCTAATTTAGCGTGGCTAGCTTGTGGTGGTGCTCCAATAAATGCAGAGCTTGCTCACTTCTTTAATGGATTAGATGGAATAACTTTTATTCAAGGTTATGGAATGACGGAAACAGCTGCTCCATGCGTTGTTAACTTTGAGCATGCTAATCAAGTTGGTTCTGTTGGAAAGCCTGGTCCTGGAATCACAATTCGCATTGCAAATGATGGCGAAGTTCTTGTAAAAGGTCCTAATGTTTTTGTTGGATATTACGGAAAGCCAGAGCTTACTGCAGGAGTTATTGACCAAGATGGATGGCTTCATTCTGGCGATTTAGGCGAGATTGATGATGAGGGCTTCTTAACAATTACTGGCAGAAAAAAAGACATTATTATCACTGCTGGCGGAAAGAACATAAGTCCTGCTCCTCTTGAAACCATTATTGCAAAGTGTCCTATTGTTTCGCATGCAGTGGTTGTTGGAGATGGAAAGCCATTTGTTTCTGCTCTTATTGAGCTTGAGCCAGATATGGTTCGTTCTTGGCTTAATAATCAAGGAATGGATGAGACTATTCCAATGAAAGATATTGCACAAAATGATGCAATCCGATCTGTTGTTCAGCAATTTATTGATCAAGCTAATAGCACAGTTTCTAGAGCGGAGTCTATTCGTAAATTTGTTATTTTAGACGAAGAATTCTCTCAAGATGCTGGTACGTTAACGCCAAGCATGAAGGTTGTGCGTCCAAAGGTTTTGAAGAAATATAGCGATATTATTGAAACGCAGCTTTATGCTCCAAAACCTAATAGTAGGCCACTTCCTGCAACGGTTAAGATTTTAGATAAAACAACCGAAACTGTTAAGCAGGCTCAAGAAACTGTTAAGCAAGCTCAAGAGGTTGTTACTCCTAAAGTTAAGCAAGCTATTGATCAAGCTGCAACGCATTTGAAGCGTTTTGGAGAAGATTTGCCTGTGCAATCCGATTCTAAGGAATCTTATTCAACTAATGAAGATGGAGTAAACCAAACCGTTAGTGAATAAGATTATAAAATAAGATACTAATAGGCTAATTAACAATTGCAAATATAGATTTACAGCTGGTATTACGATAAAGCTTGTATAATTATAGATTGCGATTTTAATTAGCCTTTTGTTTTAAGGAGTGCCGTGACTATTAGACAAATCCGCGTTGTTCCAGACCCTGTTCTTAGAACACCTTGTGATGAAATTCGCGAGATTACACCATCTGTTAGAAGTCTTGTAGAAGATTTATTAGAAACTGTAAACGACCCAGGTCGTGCAGGTCTTAGCGCAAACCAAATTGGTGTTAATCTTAGAGCATTTTCTTATAACATTGATGGAACAATAGGCTATATTCTAAATCCTGTTATAGAAGAGCTTAATGGTGAACAATACGGAGATGAGGGCTGCTTATCGGTTCCAGGATTGTGGTACAAGACCCGCAGAGCTGATTATGCTAGAGCAAGAGGAATAGATCTAGACGGTAAAACTGTTGTTTTAGAAGGTAAAGGCTTAATGGCCCGCATGATTCAACATGAATGTGACCATCTTGATGGTCATGTGTATATTGACCGTTTAGAAAAAGATGTTAGAAAGCAAGCTTTACGCCAATTGCGCAATAGCTCTTCTAAGTAGCTAATTTAGATATTGTAGATAATTTTAAGTAGCTAATTTAATAAATTATCGCGATTTTTTATAGAGATTGATTACAAAGTTAGTATAAAGCTTCTGTTATAATTTGGATTTGCGTGTTCGCTTTGAGCATGAGTGTTGTCGCGTTATACGATTGCTCGTTTTTTATTGTCTATCAGAATGCGCATATACGCGCCATGTACGCGTCCGTTCGTGTCGGTCGGCTTGGATTTAGTTATATGCTAGCCAAGTTGCATGCGAACAGACATGGCCAGGCAAGAACCGACAAGAAAGGTATATAGATATGGCACAGATTACCATGAGCGAAATGCTGAAGGCTGGTTTGCACTTCGGTCACCAAACTCGTCGCTGGAATCCAAAGATGAAGCAGTTCATTCTTACTCAGCGCAATGGTATTCATATCATCAATTTGTTCAAGTCGCTCGACATGATCGACAAGGCTTATGACTTTATTAAGCAGACTGTTGCTCATAATGGCACTGTTTTGTTTGTGGGTACTAAAAAGCAGGCTCAAGAAGCTGTGCAAAATCAGGCTACTCGCGTAAACATGCCTTACGTAAGTGAGCGCTGGCTCGGCGGTATGTTGACTAACTTCCAAACTGTTTCTACTCGCGTAAAGCGTTTGAAGGAACTCGAGGAAATGGACTTTACCGACGTTCGTGGATCTGGTTTAACCAAGAAGGAACTTTTGCTTCTTGAGCGCGAAAAGGATAAGCTTTCCAAGCAGCTCGGCGGTATTCGCAATATGAACCGTACTCCTTCTGCAATGTTTGTTGTAGACGTTAACAAGGAAGCTTTGGCTGTTGAAGAAGCACACAAGCTCGGTATTCCAGTTGTGGCAATCGTTGACACCAACACCGATCCAGAATCCGTTGAGTATCCAATTCCAGCAAACGACGATGCAATTCGTGGTGTAGAGCTTCTTACAAGCTTGATGGCCGATGCTGTTGCAGAAGGTTTGCTTGATCACGCTGGCAAGGGTGCAAAGGCTGAAGATGCCAATGCTCAGCCAATGGCAGCATGGGAAAAGGAACTGCTCACTAAGGAATCTGAACAGTCCGACAATGAAGCCAAGGCTGAATAAGCCTGTTGGCAGTTAATGAGGAGAACAAAATGGCAGCAATTACTGCAGCGTTGATTAAGCAGGTGCGCGAAGAAACTGGCGCAGGCATGATGGACGTTAAGAAGGCTCTTACTGAAGCCGAAGGCGATGTAGCTCGCGCTAAGGAAATCATCCGCGCTAAGGGCATTCAGGCCGCTGGCAAGCGTGAAGGTCGCAAGGCTCAAGAAGGAACCGTTGCTTCTAAGGTTGTTAAGACTGCAGAAGGCGAAACTGGTTATGCAGTTGAGTTGAATTCCGAAACTGACTTTGTTGCTAAGACACCAAAGTTTGTTGAATTCTCCGAAACTGTGTTGAACAATGCTATTGAAGCCAATGCTTCTAATGCAGAAGAGCTTCTTGCCGCTAAGGCTGGAGATGCTACTGTTAAGGAAGAAGTTGAAGAAGCAGCAGCATTGTTTGGCGAGCACGTTAAGGTTGGCCAGATTGCTAAGGTTAGCGGTCCTCACGTTGAGGTTTATGCTCACAAGAAGTCCGTTGAATTGCCTCCAAGCATTGTTTCTATGATTGCTACCGACGAAGCAGGCGCTAAGGTTGCTCACGAAGCTGCTTTGCAGATTTCCGCTATGGGTGCTCAGTGGCTCCGCCGCGAAGACGTTCCAGCAGATGTGTTGGAGTCCGAGCGTCGCGTTGCTACCGAAAAGTCCTTGGCAGAAGGCAAGCCAGAAAAGATCGTTCCAAAGATTGTTGAAGGCCGTTTGAACGCCTTCTTCAAGGAAACTGTTCTTCTTGAGCAAGCTTATGTTAAGGATCCTTCCAAGACTATTGGCGACTTGTTCAAGGAAGTTGGCGGCTCTGCTTTAGCTTTCGCTCGTGTTGAGGTTGGCAAAGGCTCTGCTGAATAGTTTTTGCTAAGTTTCAAATAATTTTCTTTTACTGAAAACTATTTGAAATGTAAAAATGGACTTGCGTGTTTAACGCGTGAGTCCATTTTTGTTTGCAACATATTGTTTGAGCAGATAAACTATTAATCACAATGCATACAGGGAGGCTGCGTTAAATGGACAACACTTTTGAATTGTCCGCTGCAAAGATGCGCGAACACGGTATGAGCGAAGTTGCTATTAGCCAATTTGAACGTCTTTATAAAGTGTGGAATGAAGATAAAACTGGCGGATTTATTCGCGAAAACGCAGTAGAACCTATTAAGACTGTGCCAAATTTTCATGAGATTTATGAAACAATTGATCACAATAAAGCAGTTAACGCGTTTTCAAAAACAGCATTTATTAAGCTAAATGGTGGTCTTGGAACGTCAATGGGATTGTCTTGTGCAAAGTCGCTATTGCCAGTTAGAAGACATAAAGCTCGTCAAATGAGATTTATTGATATTATAATTGGCCAAGTTCTTACAGCGCGCCAACGTTTAGGCGTTGATTTGCCTTTGGTTTTTATGAACTCTTTTCGAACGTCTAAAGATACGTTACAAGTATTAAAGCGTACAAAAAAGTTTTCTCAAGAAAATATTCCTGTTGAAATTATTCAGCATCAAGAGCCAAAGCTTCTAGAAGAAACGGGGGAGCCTGTTTCTTGTTCTAAAGATAGCAGTTTAGAATGGTGTCCTCCAGGCCATGGCGACATTTTCTCTACTATTTGGGAATCTGGATTGCTGGATATTCTAAAGAAAAATGGCATTAAATACTTGTTTATTTCTAACTCCGACAATTTAGGTGCAAGACCCTCTAGAACTCTTGCTCAGCATTTTGAAAATACTGGTGCTTCAATCATGATTGAGGTTGCTAAGCGTACTCAAGCAGACCGTAAAGGCGGTCATATTGTTAGAAGTCTTGAAACTGGCAGAATGATGCTTCGAGAAATGACTCAGGTTGCCGCAGAAGATAGGCGAAGTGCGCAAAGCATTAATAAACATCCTTATTTTAATACTAATAATATTTGGATTCGCGTTGATGCTTTGCAAAAGATTCTTAAAAAATATAAAGGTGTGCTTCCTCTTCCAGTTATTTGCAATCACAAGACTGTTGACCCAACTGATGATTCAAGCGAAAAAGTGATTCAGCTTGAAACTGCTATGGGTTCCGCTGTTTCGCTTTTTGACGATGCGATTTGTGTTGAGGTTGATAGAATGCGATTTTTGCCTGTAAAGACTACTAACGATTTGTTTATAATGCGTTCTGACCGCTTCCATCTTACAGATTCTTACGAGATGGAAGATGGCAATTACATATTTCCAGATGTGGATTTAGATCCACGATTCTACAAAACTATTGATGATTTTAACGAAAGATTCCCGTATTCTGTTCCAGCTTTGGCTGCTGCAAAATCCGTTACGATTCGAGGCGATTGGACTTTTGGAAGCCAAGTTTCTATGTTTGCGGATGCTATTTTAGAAGATACAGGGGAGCCAAGTTACGTTCCAAATGGCGAATTTGTGGGTCCGCAGGGCATTGAGCCAGACGAGTGGGTGTAGTCACAAAATAAATTCATTCGGGCGTGTCGTGTGGAAAATGGCCTTATTTCAACGTTTTTATAGTGTTGATTATTGTATTTTCAAGAAATTTGATGACTTTTTTTGAAAATGTCCACACGTATGGCAAAACACCATTAAAATAGTTAAGGTGTGTGTTGAGAATTTAGCGTTTTTCGCATGTTTTTAACACAAAGTGAAATTACAAAGAAACGATACGTGAGGACAAATGGCAGAAGGAAGTAACGGAAGACGTCGTTTTTCCGATAAGTGGGGCAAACACGAGCTTGATGTACTGGCTGTGTTGTCTTCCGCATTTCCACAATGGCTGACTTCGCGTCAGATTGCGCAACGAGTTAAGGCTTATGCCGATTCTTATGGAGAGCTTGCCGATCAAGCTGCAAAGGCTGCGTTTGCAAAGCAATTCCAAAGAGATCGTGCCAAGCTTGCAGCTATGGGTATTGCGATTGAATCTCGCCAGCCTGAATATTCTTCAAAGTCTGAAGGCCAAGATTTTGCATCCTACAGGTTGCAACTTGGTGACGAACCACGCGTGCGTATTCGTTTTGAACAAGAAGAGCTTCCTGTTCTTGCGGCTGCTAATTATTTAGCTCGTTCTATGTCGATTTCTTCTTCTGAATCACGCAAAGTAGATCAGCAACATTCTTCTGCGTCTCGTACTGCTCCGCGCGTTCCTCAAACGCCTATTCCTGGCTTGGGCTTAGATTCGATTGCTCCAGGGCTTGGAACTCAAACAATTCCAGACGCATTGGTTAAGGTTATTGATTCTAGAAGATTTGCAGCAACTGTTGACGTTGATGGTGAACATTTGAACGTTGCATACACTGATTCCGACGATTTAGCAATGTTTGTTCTTGAGCATCCAGGTTCTTGCGTTGTAAGCCCTCAAGAAGCGGTTGATGCTTTCCATAGAAGACTTAATGCTGCTACGCAATTCGTTGAATGCGACGAGAATTACGCTGATCAAAGCGTTGATTCTGCACGTTCTAATGCGGAAGATAATCAAGATCTTTCGGAAAACGAGCCAGACAAGTCTCGTCAAAAAAAGACGTCTTTCCAAACGGGAAGTGAAGTAGATCGCAGACTTCGACTAATGCTCTTCCTTTCTGCTCATCTTGGAGAAGAATTCCCACTAAATGAGCTTGCTGTAAGATTTATTGGCAAACCTAAGAATGACGATGAGCTTCGTAGATTTGTTGCGATTTTGCATAAAGACATTAATACGCTTACTACCGTTTCCGACGATGGAGAGATGGCAGGTAGCCAATTCTTCGATATTGATTGGTCGCTTTTAGAAACGGAAGGTATTGTTTCCGCAACTAACTCGCTGGGTCTTGAGCGTTTAGCAGGAGTTTCTCAACAGTATATGAGTATGCTTACTGCTTCTATCAATTACCTTGCGCATTCTCCTCTTTTGCCTGTTGAACAAAGAGATCAAGCCAAAGCGCTTTACATGCGTTTGCGTAGACATGTTAGCCCTGGTGAGACTCCTTGGCTTAGCCTTACTGGTTACGAGGTGGAGCCTAGAAATTGTTCCGTTGTTCGCAGTGCGATTAGCGCTAACGCATTAATCGACATGGAGTACACTGACGGCGCTGGTAGAACTCGCAGAAAGATTGTTGCTCCTTCTAAGATTTTTGTTGACGAAGGCGTGTACTACGTTGCTGTTTGGACAGATGTTGAGAATCAAACTCCACAAGATAAGCGTAGTTTTGTTGCAAAAGACACTTCGATTAATAAAGCGAACGGTTTGCCTAGAATTTGGCAGGTTTTGCGCGTTGCAAGAATTGAGCGTGCAGAAGTTGTTAAGCCTATTTGTTCTGTAGAAATTCCAGATGTTCCAGTTAGTGAACTTAGAAAATGGAGTTTTGACAATGGCACTCAAACATGCTTTATTACAGATGAGCCAGATTTGAACTTCTTAAAGAGTCTTTCTGGAGCTACCATCGAGCCTTGTGGGGCTGGTGTTAAGGTTCACTTAACGGTTTCTTCCGACTCCTGGTTTGTTGCATTTTGCATTGCCCACGCTCGTCATATTAAAGCTGTTTCTCCAGAGACTTTGCGCACTATGATTATTGCTCGAGCACAGCGAGAATTAAGCGTTAATAATAGCGATTTCCAAAACGTGGAGAATTAAAATGCCATGGTGGATTTGGCTTTTATTAATTCTTTTTATGCTATGCATGATTGGTGCAGGGCTTGCGTACGCACTTAAATGCGCGTATAAGATTTTAACGAATTGCACTAGTTTTTCCACTAAGGTTTATTCTTGTTTTGAAAAGTTGCAAAACGGTGATGATTCGTTGAAAAAGAATTCATATCCATTTTTTACGCGTCCGATTAGCGATGCTGCGCAATGTGTAGAAGAGGCTCGCATTCGAGTTTTAAGACGCAGAGAAAAAGTAGGGGATTCTCATAGGACTGTTTGGCAGCATTGGAATAATGTGTCTTTGCGTAAGGAAGATATTGACAATCCAATTTTTAAGGAATCTAAAGAAACTAAAGGAAACTAACGAATAGTTTATGACTACGCTCCCATTATCTCCGTCGCAACGATTTAGTGCGTTTCGCAAGACTTTGCAGCATTCTAAATCAATGGCTGCAAAATTTGAAAGCTCTTTAAGTTTTGACTTGGATGATTTTCAACTTGAAGCAATTGATGCTCTAGAAAATGGAGATAATGTTCTTGTTGCTGCTCCTACAGGCGCTGGTAAAACGGTTGTAGCAGATTTTGCTGTTTTTTTGGGCGTTAATCGTGGTGTTAAAACCTTCTATACAACTCCAATCAAGGCTCTTAGCAACCAAAAATATCATGATTTTTGTGAAGTTTATGGCTCTAATAAAGTTGGTCTTTTAACAGGAGACACGTCTGTTAACAGTGAAGCAGATATTGTTGTTATGACAACAGAAGTCTTACGCAATATGCTTTATGAGCGTTCAATAACACTTAATTCTCTTGGATTTGTTGTTTTAGACGAGGTGCATTATTTAGCAGATAAATTCCGAGGAGCAGTTTGGGAAGAAGTTATTATTCATCTTCCGCAAAGTGTTAAAATTATTGGACTTTCGGCAACTGTTTCTAATGTTGAAGATTTTAGCGCATGGATTTCTTCTGTTCGCGGAAACACTCATTTAATTGTTGATGAGCATAGGCCTGTTCCTCTTGAACGTCATGTTATTATTCAAAAAGATGGCCAAACAGAGCCAGAGCTTCTTAATCTTTACGATACAGACAAAAATGGTAATGCAACGAATCGTGTAAATCTTGCTTTAACTAGAAAGTTAAGCCAGTTGGAAAACGCTGCTTTGCGCAAAAAATCTTCTTATTTAAGTAAAGATAAGCGTTCTTATAAAGGTAAGTTTTCTAGAAGAAAATCGCGAGATCGTTCTAGTGATTTACAAAAAAATTCCAAGTCGTCTTTAACTGTTCGTCATACTCCTAAAAGATGGGCTGTTATTGACGAGCTTGATTATCTTAATATGCTTCCTGGGATTTACTTTATTTTCTCACGTTCTGGTTGTGATCAAGCTGTTCAGCAATGCTTAAACGCTGGTCTAGCTCTTACCAGCGATGAAGAGATGTACGAGATTCGTAGAATTGTTGATTCAATGATCTCGCAAAATAAGCTTTCTAAAAGTGACTTAAAAGCTCTTAGATTTGAACGCTTTAGATATGCTCTTGAACAAGGATTCGCGGCTCATCACGCAGGCATGATTGCGATTTTTAGGCATATTGTTGAAACTCTTTTTGAGCGTGGTCTTATTAAGATTATTTTTGCTACAGAAACGCTTGCTTTAGGCTTAAATATGCCAGCTAGAAGCGTTGTTGTAGAAAAGCTAGTTAAGTATGATGGCACAGGTCATGTTCCTCTTACTCCTGGAGAGTTTACTCAACTTACTGGCCGAGCTGGCAGGCGTGGAATTGACGATATTGGTCATGCTGTTTTAATAGACAATCCTGATTTTGACCCAGCTAAAGCGGCTTCTCTTTCTAGCAAGCGTGTTTATCCTCTTCACTCTAGCTTTGTTCCAACTTTTAACATGGCTGTTAATCTTCTTAATAATAGCGATGCAAAAACAGCTCGAGTAACACTTAGCAGCTCGTTTGCGCAATGGGAAGCAAATGCTTCTGCAACGCGCCTTTTGAGTCGTATTGAAGAGCTTCAAGAGGCGATTAGTGGCTATGAGCAAGCTTTCCATTGTTCTAATGGCGATTTTGCTGAGTTTATGACTCTTAGAATGCGCCTTAAAGACGCTCAACATGATCAGCGTAGAAAACTTAAGCATACGCTGTTTTCCAGCGATTTAGAGCGTTCAAATGCATTCAAAGAGTTAGATAACAAAATTGCTAGCTTGCGCATTCAAGAAAGAAACCATCCTTGTGCAAATTGCCCAGATATTCAAAACCATTTACATTGGGGATATTATTGGGCTAGAGAAACAAAAGAGCTAAATCAAGTTAAAGAGCGTTATAATTCTAGAACTGGTTCTGTTGCAAGATGTTTTGACAACATTTGTAATGTTTTATGTAGTTTGGATTACTTAAAACAAACAGGTAATACGTTTGTTTTGACTAATAAGGGTCAGCTTCTTAGACGACTTTATAACGAGCTTGATGTTGTTTTTGCGCAAGCTATTTGCGAAGGTATTTTTAACGATTTAACTCCTATTGAGCTGTTGAGTTGCGTATCTTCTTTGGTTTATGAGTCTAGAGGCCCAGTGGGATCAGAGCCAAGAAGATATCCTGGTGGATTAGACGGCGCTGTATTCAATACTGTTTCTAGATTAAAAGAATTGTTTATGCGCATAAGCAATATGTGCTTAAACAATCATCTTGATGCGTTGAAATCGCTGGATTTTGGCGCAGTAGACCTTATATATGATTGGGCGCAAGGCGCTGACTTGCTTGATATTTTGCAAAATACGGATATTACGGGTGGAGATTTTGTGCGCTTTGCTAAAAGACTTATAGACTTGCTTAATCAGCTTGCTGTTCTTAGCGATTATTTAAGAATTTTGCCTAATGTAGACGATTCTTTAGCACACAAAGCATATGAAGCAGTTCAAATAATTAATCGTGGGGTAGTAGCCTATTGTGATGTTTAGTATGCGTGCAATGGAATGCATGAACCTTAATGAACCTTGTGTAGTCCGTGCAATTCGCTAGCTTTATAATGGAAACTAAAAGGAGAATATAATATGGCAGAACGCAGTTTACGTGGTATGAGCATTGGTGCAAAGTCGCTAGAATCCGACGATAATGTTGATTTTGCAGCTCGTAATGATGTTACATATGTTTGTCCTAAAGGGCATAGGACTATTCTCCCTCTTGCTCAAGGTGCAGAAGTTCCAGAAGAATGGGAATGCCGTTGCGGTGCTTTAGCACATAAAGAAGGCGACGCAGATAGGCCAGATGATGATTTTAATAAGCCAACTCGAACTCATTGGGATATGCTTTTAGAGCGTAGAAGCGAAGAAGAGCTAAAAGCTTTGCTTGATAAGCGCTTGAAAATGCATCACGAAGGTTGGATTCCTGATTACGAGTAGTCTTTGATGTGTAGTTTTACTTTAATTTTGTGATTAATCACTAATATTAATTATTTAATTTAGGATTTTAGGGAAAACTCCATGAAAGTTGTTTTGCTTGATTTAGATGGCACTTTGACTCAATCTCATATGGGAATTATTGCGTGTGCTAAAAGAGCTATGAGCGATTTAGGCATGCAAATTCCAGACGATGAAGAGATGATGCGCTTTGTAGGACCATCTATTCTTGAATCTTTTCAACGAAATGGCATGCCAGAAGATTTGCAATTAGAAGGCGTAAAGTTGTATCGAAAGTATTATTCCGAAGTTGCAACTTTTACAGATCAGAAAAATCCTAGTGGTAGTAAAATCACTGGAAGTCTTTTGAATAAGGTTTACGAAGGTATTCCAGAACAATTAAAGAAACTACGTGAATCTGGATATTATCTTGCTACAGCATCTTGCAAGCCAGAATATCAAGTTAAGCCTATTTGTGATTATTTTGGTTTAACAGATTTAATTGATGGAATTTACGGCGCAAGTGCCGATATGTCTAGAATTAAAAAAGACCAAGTTATTCGCTATGTTTTGAAAAATATTGGTTTTGACTATTCGCTAGACAAAGCATTAATGGTTGGCGACCGATGGACGGACGCAGATGGTGCTTTAGCATGCTACATTGATTGTCTTGGTTGCGCTTGGGGCTACGCAGAGCCTGGTGAGCTTAAAAAGCACGGTGCTTATAGGATTATTGACAATGTTTGTGATTTGAGCATTGCTATTGATGAATATTTTGATAATACTTTGCGCAAATAGTATTTCTATATAAAAATAATTCTATATAAGTATCCGATAATGTACGTTATGTCAGATTTGTTATAAATCACGAATACAACACACTAAATAAGAATTAGAATCAGCACACCACTTTCATTTTTTATTATTCATTATTTTTTTTTATTCTTAATATTTCAATATTTTCAATATGATATAAAAATTTTATGTTTTAAGATTCTTTAGTTTTAAGATTCTTTAGATAAATCAGCTCGTACTTGCTTAACAATGCATCCAACTGCGATTGCAAAAACAGCTGAGCCGCCTTCGAGCATGCTAAACATGTTTTCTTGATTATTGTTACATTCCATAACAGATTGACCATCGCAAATTATTGTCATGCGCTCAAGATGATTAACACTATAACAATTCAAAAAAACTATAGCTGTTGTAACGTTTGTAAGATTTACACCAGCGTCTAAAAGTCGCTTAGCAACCGCCATAATAGAAATATCTTTGAAAGAATATAAACGCCTAGATCCAGACCCGTGTGAAGGATTAATCGAAGGCATAATAATGCTTTTTCTAGCCCAATAATCAAGTTGCCTATAGGTTATTCCAGCAATCTTCATTGCAACGCTTCCGCGATATCCAACGGACTCTTCTCCATCGCTAGAAAAAGAAAACAACTCCCCCTGCACTGGCTGATTATTAGATTCATCAAAATCGGCCAGCGCATTCTTTTTAGAAGAGTTTTTCAATACCATTATTGTTTATTGTGTTTATTGTGTTTATCGCTATCGTTTACTAACAGCACTTTGCGTAAAGAACATTAAGCGATATTTGCCAATCATAATCTCATCGCCATTATTAAGAACTGCTTCATCAACTCGATTACGATTAACATATGTTCCGTTTAAGCTGCCCGCATCTGCAATGCTAAAAACGTTCCCATTCCTTCTAAAAACAGCATGCGCTCTAGAAACAGTAGAATCGTCAAGCATAATATCTGCTCTAGAATCACGCCCAACCGATACAACATCTTCGTCTAACAAATAACGAGACCCAGAAACTGCTCCACGCGTAGAAATAAGCAAAGCGGTGCCTGGCAGCAGTTTTGCTATTGTGTCTAAATCATCCTGTTTTAGTGGACGGTCTGCGTTCGAGTTTATTGGAATAGTTATTGCTGGCATGCCAATAATGGTTGTTTCGCCAGCTGTAGGAATAGGTTCAGTCATAATTGCTATTTTACCTTCTTATTCGACCGGTTTTGCGTATTGGTACTGTTTTGGTTCGCGTGTTGAACGAATCTCAACCTCTTCAGGCGTTGAAACGTATACGGAAGCGCCAAATTTAACTTTTAATCTAGATCCAACTCCCCCTGCAATATTTACGGCGTTTTGCAAATTTTGCGCATCGCCAATCGCCTTAACTATGTAAGGAGGATTTATCTCAATTCCATCGCACAGCAATCCATGCTTAGTGTCGGAAATATAAGTAGAAGTAACAATGCGAATATCATTAATAGACATAACTTCCACGCCAGCGTTGCGAAGCTCCTCTATAAGTTGAAACATGGTTGCAGCATCTACACGCTCTTTTTCTCCAGCTGTAATATGAATAATTACACCTTTTCCGATTGCTGGAAGTCTACCAGAAATCAAGCCGCTTGTTTGCGAATTTTGCTTAGCAATTCTAGCAGCTTCTTCTTGCTTATTAACAGATGCTTTTAGAGAATTAAGCTGACTTGTTAATTCAAACTTTCGCTGCTCAAGATTTTGTATTTGAGAATTAGTTTCCGTGATCAATCGCGTAAGCTCATCTTCGCTCATAGTTTGATACACAAGAGCACTTCGATTTACTTGAATCATGTATGCAAAGCTAAGAAGTGCGCAAAGAAGCATAACAAGCAAGCCTGTTAAAATGCGCGTTCTAGTAACATGACCTTGCAAAGATGGCTTATTTTTGCGCTTAACGATTGGGAAGGAACCCGTTTGCGTGCGGTCGCTTTCTCGATCTTTAGCATGCTGGCGATGAAGCCGTTTAACAATATTGTCTACATTTTTATCAATATTATTATCGCTTAATTCATTGTTTTTTATACTGTTTTTTGAAGTATTCGCAAGTGGATGTTTCATATTATCCCCTGAATCTATCCCCTAAATATAAAACGACGAATTGCAGAAACGTTAGAGAAGATTCGTATTCCTAAAACAACAATAACAGCTGTTTGCAATTGTGCACCAACTCCAAGCTGGTTGCCAAGCAAAACTAAAAGCGTTGCAGCAATAACATTTGAGAAGAACGAAATAACAAACACTTTGTCGGAAAAGCTGCGCTCAAAATAAGCTCTAGCAGCGCCAAGAAGAGCATCTAGTGCAGCAAGCACCATGATTGGCAAATACGGTTGAATAACCACTGGAATATCTGGATGCACAACAATGCCAATAAGTGCTCCTAAAATCAATCCAAGAATAGCTGTCATAACCTATTTCCTATCTTTCCTATCTTCTACTAGTCAACTCTTTTGCAAAATTGACTTCTCCCGTTCCAGCTGCCGACAACTTTAAGTTATTAGTAGCTGAAACTTGTGGATTAATACCAGCATTTGTAAGAGAAGTAAACCATTCAGAATGCTTTTGAGAATTTAACTTTTCAATAAGGCTAGAGCTGTCTCCTATTGCCTCAATCGTATACGGGCTTTGAGTTTGATTAACACCAACAAGAATTGTGGATCCTGCAGTACGAATTGATGTTTGAGAGCCAATCCTGTATCCGTTAACTGATATTGCTTCCGCTCCAGCATCCCAAAGAATGGAAACAAAGATTTGAATATCCCTATCGCTAACAACCTTGATTCTAGCGCCTTTAGACATTTCTCTAGGAAGAGAACCATTAGAAACATCGTTACTTGCAGAAATAGGATTTGCAATAGTTAAAACAACACCAGGCCCATATACAGCGTGAGTACCATTAGTCATGTTGTCGGATTTATCAACTTGATTTTCGTACGGAGTGTTAATTCTTTTAGACTCTTTGTCTACACTAGCGCGAAGCTTTGCAACTTCTTTAACAAGATTATCGAATCTGCTTGCGTGAGTCGTAAGCTCGTTTGCTAAAGATACGCGTATAGCTTTACGCGAATCAGCGTGTAGTTTACGTACAAATTGGCTACCAACAGTGCCAACAGCAATGCAAATTAAAAAAACAATTATTCTTGTAATCCAAAGACTAATCTTGCTAACATTTTGCCTATTTAGTCTAGAATCCATAAAAAGCGGATCCACTGGCCTGTTGCTTAAATCATCTATTAGCCTAAGAGAATAATCTTCAAGCCTACGACGCCTATCTCGATGCGACGAAAAAGTATACGATGAATTTGTAACGTGATGAGCGCCTAAATTAAACACGGATTTAGAAAATACTGCTCTGCGCTTAGAAAACAAAACAACAGTTGGAGCAGGAAAAGACTCTGGAGCTTTGCCACTAGAGGCATAATCTCCACTTTGATTTAGATTAGAAGTCTTTTCCACCATGATTCATCCGTTGTTATTGATTAGTTTTCAAAAATCGTAAGAATTATTTAGCCTTTTTTATTAGTAGCTTATAGGCTTGTATGCAATATAATATTCCCGCAAACCAATAAAGCGTTATTCCCCAAATCGCACATGCAATTGCAGCAGCATATAGAATAAGCATTGGCTCTGTTGCAATCGCGAAAACAATCATAAATAGAACAATAGTTACCATTAGCAATGCTGTTCCAGTTTTGCCCATAAAATTAACAGGCAAAGGGCCATAGTCGAATTGTGCAAGAATCACAATTAAAATTGCCATTATTGCGTCTCGCAAAACAACTAAAGCTAATGCCCACCAAGGTATAATCTTTGCAAATGCTAAAGCTAATGTGCTGCAAACTATAAGAAGCCTATCTGCAATAGGGTCTAGAATCTGACCTAATTTGCTAACTTGATTAAAAGTTCTTGCAATATAACCGTCAATACAATCAGAAAGTGCAGCTATTGCAAGAACAATTAAAGCAGGCCACATTTTGTGTTGCGCAATTAAAACAGCAAGATAAGGTATTGAGCATATTCTTAAAAAGCTAATAACATTAGGCACAGTAAGAACTCGATTAAGCGCTTCAGGACTGTATTCCTGACTATAAACGAATTTGACCATACCTAATTTCCTTAAAACTTGCTAAAAATAAAATTTCAATACTAATACTATTGCGAATAATAAAATATTGGGGCACTTTTATGCCCCAATATTTCTACGCACGCCAAGCTTCTTGAGCAATATTACGAATAGAATCAATTGCTTGAGCTGGGCTACTTGCTCCGTAAACTGCAGAGCCAGCAACAAGAACATCTGCTCCAGCTTGTGCAACAGTTGCAGCAGTAGATGGGCTAACACCGCCGTCAACCTGAATATGCGTGCTTAGTCCGCGGCGCGTAATCTCATCGCGTAAGCGGCGAACCTTGTTCATTTGATTGCTTAAGAACTTTTGACCACCAAAACCAGGCTCTACAGTCATAATAAGAACCATGTCGAACTCGTCTAAAATATCAAAAATAGGCTCAACTGGCTCAGCTGGGCGAACCGCAAAGCAAGCTTTGCAACCCATATCTCTAAGCTGACGAGCAAGGCGCACAGGAGCGTGAGTTGCACCCATGTGGAAGCTAACAGAATCAGCCCCGAGCTTAGCGTATTCTGGTGCCCAACGGTCTGGATCCTCAATCATCAAATGAACATCTACAGGAAGATTAGTAACTTCGCAAATGCGCTTTACAATCGGCTCCCCCAAAGTCAAATTTGGTACAAAATGATGATCCATAACATCAACATGAACAAGATCAGCGTTGGAAATTGCTATAAGATCTCTTTCAAGATTGCAAAAATCTGCAGAAAGAATGCTAGGTGCTATTTGTATATTCATGTGTTCCATTCTAAGAAAAGCAAGCGACTAGAAAAGCAAAATCTAGCTAAATCTAACTATTTAACTTAGATTCCTCTTTCGCTTCGTTTTTGGAAACCATTTTTGCTTTGGATTGAAGTTCACGCTCACGCTCGTATGCTGTAATGTCAATCAAGCGGTTCACAAGATTTGCTCGCGATTTTTTACTATTTTGCAAAATAACAAAAACAATAATCGAAGCAATAAAAATTGCAATCGACACCCAAACGTTAATTCTTACTCCAAGGAAAGTGTGTGAAAAATCAATACGTAAAGCTTCAATCCACATTCTTCCAGCTGTATACCACATTACGTAAAGAACAAACTCGGAACCAGACTTAAGCTTGCTTTTAAGCGCTTTGCTAAAGCATATAAGCAAAGCAGCGCCTGCAAAATTCCAAAGCATCTCGTACAAGAACGTTGGATGGAAAAGTGTGCCTTCTGGGCATGTAAGACCGTCGTAGCATCTTTCAGCGTGACCAATTGCATTTGATGCCGAATAATTAAGTTTTAATCCCCATGGAAGTTTTGTAGGAGCGCCATAAAGTTCTTGATTAAACCAATTGCCTAAACGCCCTATTCCTTGAGCTACAAGCAATGCAGGAGCTGCACAATCAGCAAGTAGGCTTATAGGATATTTTCTGTACGCGCAAAATGCGCTAGCAGCCAAAGATCCGAGTATCACTCCGCCCCAGATTCCAAGTCCACCATTCCAAATCCTAAAAATTTCTAGAAAATCGCCATTTGCGCCAAAAAACTTCTCTGGAGTTGTAATAACGTGATATAGACGCGCGCCAACAATTCCCATAGGAAGGCTTACAAGAGCTATATCTAAAATTTGGTTAAAATCTCCACCTTCTCGCTTCCATCTGCGATTTGCAATCCAAATTGCAACTAGTGCTCCAGCAAGAATCGAAAGCGCATAAAATCTTAATGTAATAGGTCCGAATGTAATTTGAGAAATACTTGGACTAGGAATAGCGCAAATTGTCATATTCTTTACTTTCCTTTATTTTCTTTTACTTTCAACAAAACATAAGGACTTTTGTTAAAACGTTTAATTGGTAAAAACTAATATTAGAATCCAACTGCTTTGATTAAGGCCATTAAAACTGGCGCGCACAGCAAGATTGAGTCCACTCTATCTAGAACACCGCCATGACCTTTAAGCAAATGACCCATGTCTTTAATGCCAATATCTCGTTTAAGCATAGATGCGCACAAATCACCAAAAGTTCCAACAATTCCAGACAAAATGCCCATAACAGCAGGCATCCACCAGAATTTAATCCAAGATGTTCCATAGAATCCAGCAACAATCGCGTAAGCTCCGATTAGTGCAAGAAGCATAGATCCTATAAGTCCTTCAACAGACTTTTTTGGAGATATTCGTGGAGAAAGCTTATGTTTACCTAACCATGCTCCAGCAAAAAGTCCGCCTGTATCGCTTAAAGCAGGTAAAAATATAAGTAGCATTGCGTGCGCTACAGCTTGTTTAGAATCAGCTATAGATAAAATAATGCAAGAAGCAAGAAGAGGAATATACAACACTACAAACAGCGAAACAGCTGTATTAGTAAAAGTACTAGCTTTTGGGCTTTTAGAAGTTGCATGCTGTAGTTTCTTTTCTACAGCACGCATAGTTCTTTTAGATACAGTGCTATTTAGAGTTGCAAAAATAACAGTTAAAATAAGCGAGGCTGTTATTCCACTTGCCATTGCAACTGCATGCCACTTTGCGTAGAAGGTTGAAAAAATCGTAATAACCGAGCAAATAGACAGTATAGCAAAAGGAATCCTAAACCCCGCTGTAGCAAAGTCAACGTGCAATTCCCACAATGCAAGAAGCATAAAAACAGTTAAAAGAACAACAAAAGCATCTATACTTACAAGAAGACATGCCACAATTACAGCAATCAGCAGCACTGCAGTTGCAATAGCTTGTGGCATGTTCCTGCCAGTTCGCTTGTTTATATCTGTTAAAGCTTCATAAGCATCGTTTGTAGCATTTGAATCCAAAGAATCAAACCTCCATGATTTCCTTCTGCTTGCCTTCTAGCAAAGCATCTAAGGAATCGGTAACTTGCTTAGTTACTTTATCTAGTTCTTTTTGCAAGCGATCGCCTTCATCTTCGCCAATTTCGCCATCTTTAACAGACTTATCAATGCTTTCTTTAGTCTTGCGACGAATATTTCTAACAGCAACCTTGCCTTCTTCTGCCTTGGTCTTAGCAAGCTTTACGTATTCCTTACGTCTATCTTCAGTAAGCTCTGGCATTGTAACGCGAATAACATTGCCATCTCTGTTAGGGCTAACACCCAAATCTGAATCGCGAATAGCTTTTTCAACAGCATTTGCTTGCGATGCGTCAAAAGGAGTAACAGAAAGAGTTCTTGGCTCTGGAACGCCAATAGAAGCTACAGCCTTAATAGGAGTTGGAGCACCATAATAGTCAACCATAATGCCATTAAGAAGAGCAGGATTAGCTCGACCAGTCCTAATGCCCATAAAGTTTTCTTTTGTAGCTTCAACAGACTTGTTCATTTGTTCAAGAGCCTGATCAATAATAGCTGGCATGTGTTCTCCTTTATTGGTATTAGTTGTGCCAATTAAAATTCTATTTATAAATTTTGTGATTGTTAAATTTTACGTTGTTAAGTTATTGCCTAATTTGCATGTTTTATTTATTGATGATTTATTTATTGGTGATTATTCACTAATATTTCATCTATTAAGCAAACGTAGGCTCGTCGTTAGAAACCAAAGTTCCAATTTGATCTCCGACTAATGCACGAGTAACGTTTCCTTCTCCTTCTAAGCCAAATACGCGAATCTTTTGGTTGTTGTCTCTAGCCATAGAAAGCGCAGAAGCGTCCATAACAGCAAGACCATCAACAAGCGCGCGATGGTAATTAAGAGTGAGGAATTTTTTAGCATTAGGATCTTTACGAGGATCTGCACTATAAACTCCGTCAACGCCATTCTTGCCCATTAAAACTTCATCGCAATGAATCTCTAAAGAACGCTGAATAGAAACGGTATCGGTTGAAAAATAAGGCATGCCAGCGCCTGCACCAAAAATCACAACTCGGCCTTTTTCTAAGTGTCGAATTGCTTTAAGTGGAATGTAAGGCTCAGCAACTTGACCCATTGTTATAGCAGTTTGAACGCGAGTTGCCTGCCCTGCTTGTTCAAGAAAATCTTGCAAAGCTAAGCAATTCATAACAGTTCCAAGCATACCCATGTAATCGCCGCGACTACGATCGATGCCAGCTTGTTGAAGCTCTGCACCGCGGAAGAAGTTTCCGCCGCCAACAACAATTGCAACTTGCACGCCTTCATGCACTGCTTTTACAATCTCGCCAGCAATTCTACGAATAACATGAGTATCTATACCAACGGCGCCACCGCCAAATGCTTCTCCCGAGAGTTTCAATAAAACTCTACGAGACTTGCTTTCCCCCGCTTGTGCGATAGTCATAAAACTTTCCTCCAGTCATAACGGCGAACGCAAGCATATCTTTGCTATGATATCTTTCAATAACGACACATCACAACACGATTTTTAACATGATTGTGTCGATTTTTATCGATTTTTATTTTGAACATGTTTAGTCGTGTTTTAGTAAATACTAAAAAGCGTTTTGTTCAAACGAATAAAATCAAACGAATAAAATCAAACGAATAAAAATAGCGCAATAGGCGGAATCAAACCCATTGCGCTATCAATCCATGATTAATCTAAAAGTTAAGATTAATCATGCTTTTTATTATTTTTATCTTGGTTAGTATTTTGACCATCTTCTAGATTCTCGTCACCTGTTTCTAGATGATGCTCATCGTAGCCTTGCAAGTAACGCGTACGACGCCAATGGTGAATAGAAGCGTTTGTACCGCGGTGATGCACGTGGTACTTTCTAGGAGTTCCACCATGTGGCAGCTCTTTAACTTCCTTAGCAACAGCAATCTGATTCACGTTAGAAGGATCCATAATTGCGATTGGTGCAACAGGTTCTGGCTCTGTTGGAGCTGCAGTTCTGCTACTAAGCTTTGATGGAAGCCATTCAGCAAACCAAGAAAGCGCCCAGCAAATCAAGAAGTATACAACTGCAGCAACAGTCAAAGTTTGCAAAATGTTAAAGTACATTGATCCAAGTCGTCTAGATTCTTGAAGCAAATCAGTGTACATAATTATGGAACCCAATGCAGTATCTTTTAACACAACAACAAGCTGAGTTACAGCTGCAGGAAGCATTGCGATTATTGCTTGCGGCATTTCGATTTGTGTTAAAGATTGATATTGCGAAAGTCCAAGAGCTAAAGATGCTTCGCGCTGACCATTAGGGAGATTTCCAACTCCAGATCGAACTAACTCTGCAACAACAGAACCGTTGTACAAAATCAAAGACAAAACAACAGCCCAATAAGACGCTCCACTTATTCCAGCAAATGCAAATCCTCGCCAAAGGAAGATCATAAGCAAAAGCACTGGTACAGCTCGGCAAAACTCAACGACAACTGCAGAAATGCTACGAAGAATCAAGCTAGGCAATAGTCTTAAAAGACCAAATAAGAGTCCAAAAACTATTGAGCCTACAACAGCAAGAAGTGAAGCTTTAAGAGTCATCCACAATCCTGGAAGATAAAAATCGCTCCAAGCTTCCGATTCTACAGCTGGATTCCACAATGCCCACGAAAGCTGGTTCTCGCCTTCTGGAGGATTGCTAAGTCTTAAAAGCAAAGCAATAACAAAAAGCGCAAACACAACGCATGCAATAATATTTGCAATACGAATCTTCTTTAGAGCCTTAGGTCCAGGCGCATCAAATAACAGAGATTTTTCTTGTTCTTTTGCCATTTTTATCACCTTCTAACCGCAAGCTTATTAGACAAATAAGTTGTGAGAATACCGATTGGAATAATCAAAACAATGTATCCGCACGCAAAAATCAAAAAGATTGGAACAATCAAATCTGCGTGCCTTTCAATCATCTCGCTCATAAGAGTAGATGTTTCTGTAGCAACAGATGCAGCAGCGGCAACAGTGGAATTTTTGAGCAACGCAATAAACGTGTTTCCAAGTGGTGCTACAGATCCGCAGAAAGTTTGAGGCAAAATCACACTAAAAGCCGATTGGAAGAAGTTAAGTCCAAGCGCCCTACATGCTTCTGCCTGACCCAAAGGTACAGTGTTTAAGCCAGATCTTAAAGATTCGCAAACAAATGCTGCAGTGTAAAAACTCAAGCCAGCAATTGCAAGCCAGAAGAAGTTTACGCTAAAAACAGTGGAAAAACCGAGCTTTAGCTGTGCATACACGCCAAGAACCATAAAAACCATGATTATAGTTAGAGGCATATTCTTAAAGAACTCAACGTATGCGCTTGCAATAATGCGAAGCGAATGAATTGGACAAATCCTCATCATAACTAGAATCACGCCAAGAATCGTGGAAAAAAGCACGCTCCACAATGTGATTTCAATATTCACTAAGAATGCTCCTGGAATATTGTATGAGGTAAATAATTGCACAAAGTCTTGCATTTTACTCCTCCCCCTCTTCTGGTACTGGCGGATTATACTTTGCGTTTGGCTTAAAACCAGTTCCGCGCATGTTATCGTCTAAAGCTCTTTTCCATGAACCATTTTTAATCATGTCTTTAAGAGCAGCATTAATGCGCTTAGCTAGCTTAGTGTTTCCTTTTTTAATGCCAATTCCGTAGTGTTCTTCGGTAAATGGCTTACCAACAAGCTTTAGTCTGCCTCTAGATGCTGTAGCAAGACCAGCGAGAATAATATCGTCTGTTGTAACAGCGTCTACGATTCCAGAGAATAATGCTGTTGCGCACTCTGCATAGCCAGGCTGTTGCATAAGTTGAACTTTTGAAGAGTATTTCTCTTTAATAACTATTGCAGACGTTGAGCCAGTTACGGAGCATAAGCGCTTTCCATCTAAATCGTCTGGACCGCTTACTTTATGCTCGTCTTTACGAACCAATAAATCTTGACCAGCAATAAAATATGGTCCTGCAAAAGAAACAGCGTTTTTTCTGGCATCTGTTATGGAATATGTTGCAACAATCATATCTACATCGCCATTTTGAAGCATTGCTTCGCGCTGTTTTGAAGGCGATTCCTTCCAAACAATCCTATCTTCGGAGTAACCCAACTTTTTGGCAACATACTTTGCAACGTCTACATCAAAACCAACGTAGGTTCCAGACTTTTTGAAACCAAGACCAGGCTGATCAAACTTAATACCAATGCGTATTACGTTACTGCGATTATCGCTACTGCAAGCGCTAAGCGGGAAAACGCAGCACAATACGCAAACCATAGATAAAATTGCGCGATATGTATGCCTGAATCCCAGTCTACAACGCTTACACTTAAGAGCAATATTGTGTAAATATTTCATAGCTACCTCTTAAAGACTTAAAAATCGATATTAATGATTTCAATTAAGAATCAAATTAATGAGTCAAAATCTTTGAAAGGAAGTCTTTTGCTCTATCTGTCTTTGGATTCTCAAAGAACTCTTCTGGCGTATTTTGCTCAAGAATACGACCATCTGCCATAAACACGATTTTGTCTGCAGCTTTACGCGCAAAGCCCATCTCGTGAGTAACGCAAATCATTGTCATACCTTCTTTTGCAAGCTCAACCATAACATCAAGAACTTCGTTAACCATTTCTGGATCAAGCGCAGATGTAGGCTCATCAAAAAGCATAACCTTTGGGTGCATTGCAAGCGCGCGAGCAATTGCCACTCGCTGCTGCTGACCTCCAGAAAGCTGAGAAGGCATCTTGTTTGCTTGATTATCTACACCAACTCTAGCAAGAAGATCCATTGCTAAACTTTCCGCTTCTTGCTGTTCCATATGGCGAACCTTAATAGGAGCAAGCGTAACGTTTTCTAGAATTGTCTTGTTTGCAAAAAGATTAAAAGATTGGAACACCATTCCAACTTCCGCACGCAATGCAGCAAGTTCTTTTCCTTCTTGAGGAAGAGGCTTACCATCAATGCGAATATCTCCAGAGTCGATTGTTTCAAGACGATTAATCGTCCTGCACATTGTTGACTTGCCAGAACCAGAAGGTCCAATAATAACAAGCACTTCGCCTTTATTAACTGTTAAGTTAATATCTTTCAAAACGTGAAGCTTGCCATAATGTTTTTCAACATGGCTAAGTTCCACCAATGGCTGTGCTACTTTTTTTGTGTTGTTTAATTTAGTATCCATAAAAAGGATTCTAATGTTCTTGTGTTACATGCGTTTATCGTAATAGTTACTTTTAACCACCTATAAAGTTACGAAAAACATTAAAAATGATACAAAAATGTTAATTTTACTTAAAAAAATGCCGTTAAGCCTTGATTTTGGTTTAGTTAACCAAACGACTTAACGGCATATATGAATATTAATTCTTGTTTAACGCTTGCGACTATTCGTCTTCTTCTGGATCGTAATCAACGCCAGTTTCTGCACGCTGTTCAGCAGAGATTGGAGCAGGAGCGCCAGTTAGAGGATCGCGGCCGCCGCCAGCCTTAGGGAAGGCGATTACGTCGCGAATCGAGCTTGCACCTGCCAAAATTGCAGCAGTACGATCCCAGCCCAAAGCAATACCAGCGTGAGGTGGAGCACCATACTTAAACGCTTCAAGCAAGAATCCAAACTTTTCTTCTGCCTCTGCTTTGTCGATTCCAAGAACGTCAAGCACACGGTCTTGAATATCATCGCGATGAATACGAACAGAGCCGCCGCCCATCTCGTTTCCGTTGCAAACAATGTCGTAAGAATCGCTCATTGCATGCTCTGGGTCTTTATCGAACTTGTCAATCCAATCAGCAGATGGCATTGTAAATGGATGATGCATAGAAGTCCACTTTGAGTGGCCAACTGCAACATCGTCATCGTCTGGATCATCCGTTCGCTTAAACAGTGGGAAGTCAACAACCCAAGTAAACGCAAACTCATCTGGGTGAAGCAATCCTGCGCGGCTAGCAAGCTCTACACGAACTGCACCAAGCAAAAGCTGAGAAGATTCGCGGCCTCCTGCTGCAAAGAACACAGCATCGCCATCTTGCGCACCAACAGCTTCCTTAAGTCCTGCACGCTCTTCTTCACTAAGATTCTTAGCAACAGGGCCTTTAAGCTCGCCATCTTCGCCAAAGACTACATAAGCCAAACCCTTAGCACCGCGCTGCTTAGCCCAATCCTGCCATGCGTCAAACTGACGACGAGGAGTTTCGGCACCGCCCTTAAAGAGCACAGCGCCAACATAAGGAGCTTGGAACACGCGGAATGGAGTGTTCTTAAAGAAGTCAGTCAACTCAATAAGTGGGTTTCCAAAACGCAAATCAGGCTTATCGGAACCGTACTTATCCATTGCTTCTTGCCAAGTAATTCTAGGCAAAGGAAGAGTGATTTCGTGGCCTGCTTCCTTCCAAATAGCAGCGATAACGCGCTCTGCCATAGCCATAACATCTTCTTGGCTTGCAAAGCTCATTTCCATATCGAGCTGAGTGAACTCAGGCTGACGATCTGCACGGAAGTCTTCATCGCGATAGCAACGAGCAAGCTGATAGTAGCGCTCAACACCAGAAACCATAAGCAACTGCTTTAAAAGCTGAGGAGACTGTGGAAGAGCGTACCAAGAGCCTGGAACCAAGCGTGCTGGAACAACAAAGTCGCGAGCGCCTTCTGGAGTGGACTTAATAAACGTTGGTGTTTCTACCTCAGTAAAGTCCATATCTTCCAAAGCGTGGCGAGCAGCCTTAGCCATATTAGAGCGGAGCTTTAGATTACGCTGCATAGATGGACGGCGTAAATCAAGATAACGGTACTTCAAACGTACGTCTTCGCTAGGAAGCTTGTTTTCGGACTCGTTTTCCAAAGCTGTAGAAACTTGGAATGGTAATGCATCGGACTTAGCGAGAATTGTTACTTTATTTGCAACGATTTCGATTTTTCCTGTTGCTAAATGGTCATTTTCATTGCCATCTGGACGCAAGCGAACTTCGCCAGTAACTTGCACAACAAACTCGCTTCGCAATGGTCGCGCAGTTTCTTCATCGTAAATAACAACTTGCACTAAGCCAGTGTTGTCTCGAACGTCTACAAAGGCAACGCCACCGTGGTCGCGGCGACGATCAACCCAACCAGCAATGGTTACGTTTTGTCCAACTAATGTCTCAGTCACTTCAACGGCATGGTGTGTGCGATACGCCGTCTGGCTCATAAGTCCACTTCCTTGTTTGAATAATTTTGTTAATTTTTGTTTTGACTTTAATAGTTTACCGCATGAATCGCGCTTTCAAATATTAAAATCTTAAAAAGCAAATTGCAAATCTTAAATCTTAAAAGTAAATTGCAATTATTGAGCGCAAGAAACAGTTTGATGTGCATATGCGTCATCTGGCTGCCAAGACATAACGTCTGCGCAAACTTGCTCTCCCGTAATAATGTTTTTTACTTCGTCTTTGCTGGATTCAGAATCTGTGCTATCTGCTGGGAACCAAACGTAAGGAATGCCCAACTTATCTGCATACTTGATTTGTTTACCAAGCTTTGCAGCACTTGGAGATACGTCTGTTGCGATTCCTCTAGAGCGAAGCTTTTGAGCAATCTGATTACAAGATGGCCTATCTTCCTCATTCCAAACTGCAACCAAAACTGCAGCAGGAGAAACGCGTGAAACTGTAGCTCCAGACGTGTGAAGCATGTAAGAAAGCAAGCGCGAAAGTCCTATAGAAAGACCTACTCCTGGATACTTTTTGTTTCCTTGAGAAACAAGATTGTCGTATCTTCCACCAGAGCAGATTGACCCCAAGGATTCAGCGCCTTCTAAGAATGTCTCGTAGACTGAGCCAGTGTAGTAATCCAAGCCGCGCGCAATCTTCAAATCAGCAACAACAGATCCTGGACGAATTTTTGACGCATCGTCTACAATCATCGCAAGCGTTTCTACGCCTTCAATCGCTAATGCGTAAGATTCATTGCTGGCATCCCTAGAAATATTGTTTTTATCGCATAAAGCGTTGAATTTAGTCTTTAATTCTTCTCCGCTATTTGCGCTAAGCTCTGCAAGCTCTAAGCATGCTGCAGCTTGAGAATCCGTAGCTTTGCATTCTTTTACAAGAAGATTTGCAACTTCTTTTGCGCCAATCTTATCTAGCTTATCGATTTCTCGAAGAACACCTTCAATATCACTTAAGCCAATTCCTCTATAAAAGCCTTCGGACAGCTTGCGATTATTTGCGTGAACAGTGGCTTTTGGCAAGCCAAACTCACGCAAACGCTCAAGTGCTTCTACCATAACAAGTGGAAGCTCCACTTCGTAGTGAGATGGCAAGTCGCCATTTCCTACAACGTCAATATCTGCTTGAACGAACTCACGGAAACGTCCTTCTTGTGGACGCTCTCCACGCCAAACTTTTTGCATTTGCCAACGCTTAAATGGGAATGCTAAATCGCCAGTGTGTTCAACAACATACCTGCTAAGAGGAACTGTTAAATCAAAGTGCAATCCAATGCGATTTTCAACTGGAGTGTCGCTTTCGTGACCCACTTCTTGCAATCTAGATAAAAGATATATTTCTTTGCTAGTTTCACCCTTTTTTAACAAGCTTGAACCCTGCTCAACAGCACGAGTTTCAATGCCTATAAAACCATTTAATTCAAATACTTCCCGCAATGTGTCCATAACACGCTGCTCAACAGCGCGCTCGCTTGGAAGCCACTCCGGAAAACCAGATATTGATGAGCCTTGTACCATGTCCACTATAATAGGTTATGTTACGGAAAAATCATGGCTTACCGTCATACTTATTCGTAACACTATTACCGTGCATATGCTCTAAGGAGTCGTCCCGTGACCGAACAGACTAAACCTATAGAAACTACTAAACAAGCTACCCCAAAGCCGCATGCTCCTTCGCCTGCAAGCTTAGCAAATAAAGCTCGCGTTGTTGCTGCTGTTCCAGCTATCTCATATAGCGAAGAAGACGTTAAAGGCGCAAAAACCTTTGGGCGTGTTGATGAAAATGGAAATGTGTATGTTCGAGAAGCTGGTGGAGAACGCGAAGTAGGGCAATACTCTACTGGCACTCCAGAAGACGCTTTGACTTTCTACGTACACCGTTATCTTGACTTAAAAATCAAGCTTGATCTTTTTGAAAAAAGACTTGAATCTTCTAACGTAAGGCCAAAGGAAATTGACGAAACCTTAGCTACTTTAGATGCGGAGCTTAAGGAGCCATCTGTTGTTGGAGATCTTGCCGCTTTAAGCTCGCGACACGCCGAGCTAAAAACTAAAGCTGCATCTAAAAAAGAAGAACTCGCTAAAGCTCGCAAAGCAGAATTAGAAAAAGCTCTTAAAGATCGCACAGCAATTGTTGAACAGGCAGAAGCGCTTGTTCAACAAATGGGCGAGTCTACAAACTGGCGCTCGCTTTCCGATAAGCTTCGTTCGCTGTTCGATAAGTGGCAGCAGCATCAGCGCACTACAATTCACTTAAACAAGGCGGATGCGGATGCTCTTTGGCAGCGTTTTTCCAAGGCTCGCTCCGCATTCTCTCAAGCTCGCTCTGCTTGTGTTAAAGAGCGAGACAATGAGCGCAATAGTGCTAAAGAGATTAAGGAAGCAATCATAAAAGAAGCAGAAAGCCTAAAGGACTCTACTCAATGGCGTGAAACTTCAATGAAGTTTAATGCTTTGATGGACCGCTGGAAGAAGGCTGGAAATGCTGGACGTCAACACGACGACGAATTGTGGACTAAGTTCCGCGAAGCTGCAGATGCTTTCTACCATGCTCGTCAAGAAGATAGAGAAAAGATGAGTGCTGGCGAAAAAGAAAATCTTAGCAAGAAGGAAGCATTACTAGTTAAAGCAGAAGCTCTTGTTCCTGTTAAAGACGAAGAAGCCGCTAAAGCTGCTCGCAAAGCATTGTCTGAGATTCAAGAAGAGTGGGACAAGATTGGCTTTGTTCCACGCGAAGATATGCGCAGAATTGAATCTCGCTTGAACGATGTAGACAAGAAGATTAAGGCTGTTGAAGACGCTGCTTGGAAAGATGCAGACCCAGAAGCAGATGCTCGCAAATCTAGTTTTGCTGCTCAATTAAAGGCTCAACTCGAAGAGCTTGAGTCTAAGATTGCAAGCGAAAAAGATGCAAAGCGTAAATCTAAGCTACAAGCAGAAAAAGCAACTAAAGAACAGTGGCTTAACGCTATTAAGTAGTTTGGCTTATAAAGCAAAGCATTAATCAAAGCATATTGCAAATAAGGCTGCTTGACGAAAAGTCAAGTGGCCTCATTTTTTATCGATTAATCGATTAATGATTTTGCAAGACTAACAAATGTATTCGCTAATTGAGTGTTTGCTAGTTTGCCATCTTTTGTAAGAACAGCAGGTCTGCCCGATTCTCCAATTTCTCTAATACTTGTGTCTAACGGAATTTGAGCAAGAAGAGGAACACTCTTACCAAGAGCTTTGCAAAGCTGATCGCTCACGCGCTTTCCGCCTCCCGAACCAAAGATTTCTAGGCGTGCTCCATTATTATCAAACCAACTCATATTTTCTACAACACCGCGCACATTAACTGGAATTTGCAAAGCCATAAGCCCAGCTCTAACAGCAACATCCGAAGCGCTAGGTTGAGGTGTTGTAACAACAACAAGCTCCACATTCGGCAATGATTGTGCAACAGCTAAAGCCATATCTCCTGTTCCAGGAGCCAAATCTAAAAGAAGCACGTCTGGATCTGCCCACCAAACATCGCATAAAAATTGCTCAAGAGAACGTTGCAAACGAGGTCCCCTCCACAAAATCGCGCGATCTGTTCCAGCAAACATTCCAATAGAAATCAGCTTAACTCCCCAAGCTTCAACTGGCATAAGCATGCCGTTCAGATTAGTCGGTTGAGTTGTAATTCCAAACATGCGAGGTAATGAAAAACCATAAACATCTGCATCTATTGCTGCTGTTTTGTAGCCAAGAGATGCAAAAGTGGCAGCTAAATTAGCTGTTATAGAAGACTTTCCAACTCCGCCTTTTCCAGATGCAATAGCAAAAATCCTTGTTTTAACGCCATTTTTATTGAACGGATTTTCTTTACGCTCCTCTTTTAAATCCGAAACAAGCTTTGCAAGCTTATCTTTGCTCATAGAGCTTACGTTTACTGTTGGAATAAGCGTTGCATTTGGGTACTTTGCTACAACTGATTGAACTCTTTGCGTAATAACTTGAGCTAATGGGCAGTCTGGAACAGTAAGCTCAATATCTATAGAAACGCTATAAGTTGGATTATGATTATTTGATTCGCATGATTTTTCGCATGATTTTTCACTTACGCGAACGCCCGTAACCATGTTTAATTCGGTAACAGAACGCCCTAATTCTGGATCAATCACACTACCCAATAAGTCGTAAATACGAGTTTCCAATTCAACAAGATTATTACTCATGTTTTTACAATTCACTTTGCGAATCAAGTGTAATATCGTTTTTTAGTGCAGATTCAACACTACCTGTTTTAAGTAAAATCTTAAATTGATTCTCGTTCAACATTGGTATGCCAAGTTCTTCTGCTTTAGCTTCTTTAGATCCAGCATTTGCTCCAACAATCACACAATACGTTTTTTTACTAACAGAAGATGCAGCTTTTCCGCCTCTAGATACAATAGCTTCTTTAGCAGAATCTCGTGTGAAATCTTCTAAAGACCCTGTAACAACAACAGTTTTGCCATTAAGCGTTTGCTCAAGATTATTGGATTGTGCAGAATCGTTTCCAACAACTCCAGCTTCTTTCCATTTTCTTAAAACTTCGCTACGCCAATCGTTAGAATCTTTTGATTTTTCAAACCAATCGAAAACAGCTTGAGCAATTTCTGGACCAACGCCATCAATTTGAGTTAAATCCTCAATAGTCGCATTTGCAATATTCTCGATTGAGCCAAATCTTGCAGCTATAAGACGAGCTGTTGGCGGCCCAAGCCTGCGAATAGAAAGTGCCACTAGCACACGCCAAAGAGGCGCAGACTTACCTTTTTGAGCTATTTCTTCTAGCATTGCTCTTGTTGTTTCGCTAGGACGAGTGTATTCTGGCGCTTCAACTGTTTTAAGAATATTATTTACGCGAATTTTCTTTTCAACTAGCTTTGTTACGTAAGCATCTACAGGAACTTCAAACATTGGGTAGTTTGGGTTAAAAGATTCGTTAGACTCATCACTACTAAAGTCGTTAGAATTACTAGAGTCGTTAGAATCTTTAGAATCATCATTCGACTTTCTTCTAGTAGCTTCTAGAGGCCTAGTCCAAAAAGCTGAGACTTGCCTCCATAATCCACTTCCGCCAATCTTTTTAGATCGTTTTTTGAGTTTTCCGTCTTTTCCTACTTCTTCCCATTCTTCAACAAGCGGAATTTCCTTCCAAACTTTAACATTTCTTAAATCGTTAGCACTAAGGTTAAAAATATCGGCTTCGCTAGTAAGAACAGGAGTTTGAGGAGCAGGAAGATCGCAATTCGACTCTGGTAGAATCGGCGGATTAGAAGATCCACGCTCAACAACTATTTTGCTTATGCTTTTATCTTCAATATAAACTTTTGACGTTATTGGCCTAGAATCTTCTGGATTAGTTAGAGCAAGAGCGGATGCTTCGCCAAGATTTTCAATATCAAAAGCTTGTCTTGAAGCCAAGTTGATTATGCGCTCAGTCAGCTGAGCTGGGCAATTTTCTACATTAGGGCAGCGAATATCTTTGTCGCCTTCTTTTGTAGGAGCAAGTTTTGTTCCGCAAGATGGACAATACTCTGGCATAACGAATTTTTTCAATTCATTTTCTCTGCCATTTCTATATTTGAGCACAGGTCCAACTAATTCTGGAATAACATCTCCAGCTTTACGCACAACAACAGTATCTCCAATAAGTACGCCTTTATGCTCAACTTCGTATGGATTGTGCAAAGTTGTACGAGATATAGTGGAACCTGCAACAGTTACTGGCTCTAAAACAGCTACTGGAGTTACTCTTCCTGTTCTTCCAACTTGAACAATAATATCTTTTAAGCGCGTATTAACTTCTTCTGGCGGATACTTGTACGCAATCGCCCAACGCGGCGCTCTAGAAGTTGCACCAAGCTTTTTTTGCAATGCGCGATCATCTACTTTAACTACAATTCCATCTAGTGCATGAATAATAGTGTTTCTATGCTCACCATAGTAGTCAATCATGTCTTCTATTTGTTCAAAAGACGTAACCTTGCGAGTATATGGAGAAATAGGAACACCCCATTTTTTGTACAATTCGTAAGCGTCCGATTGGTTGAATGATGTTTGAGCATGAGCATTAGATTCGCCACCGCTTTGCGCTAAGTCCTTCCACTTTAGATTTCCTAATCCGTGTGCTATAAAACTCAAGCGCCTTGTAGATGTAATTCTAGGATCCTTTTGTCTTAAAGATCCTGCAGCCGCGTTTCTTGGATTTGCAAAAGCAGGCTTTCCTAAATCTTCTTGCTCAATGTTTAGCTTTCTAAAATCCGCCCACTTCATAAATACTTCACCGCGGATTTCCACAAATTCTGGAATATCGTCTGGATCTTCACCATGCAATTGCGTAGGAATTTCTTCGATTGTTCTTACGTTTAGCGATATGTCTTCTCCAGTAACACCGTCTCCTCGGGTTAGCCCTTGTTCCAAAGTTCCATTTCGATAAATAAGATTTAGCGCAAGACCATCGATTTTTACTTCGCATGTCATTGGCAGCGGCTTATTTTCGGGCCATTGCAAGTCTCGAATAATGCTGTTATACCAGGATTTTAATTCATCAATCGAAAAAACATCATCCAAGCTCATCATTCTTGAAGGGTGACGAACTGGTGCAAAATCGTTAGAAAAAGTTCCGCCAACTCTATGCGTTGGCGATTGAGGCGTGTCTAAAATCGGGAAAGTAGACTCAAGCGCGCTTAAAAATCGTATTCTTGCGTCGTAAGCTGCGTCGGAGCTTGTTGGAGAATCGTCAACATAGTATGCGATTTGATCTGCTTGCGCCCATGCAGCCAATTTTGCCCATAATCTTGCGCCTTGTTCTGTTGTTAAAAGCGAAGGATCAAGCTTAGCTAATTGCATTGCGTCCGAATCTGATGGCTCTAGCTTAGCAATCCAATTGTCAAAATCTGCGATTGAACTAAAAGTGTTAGACTCACTTAAATCACTTGTTACATCATGTGATTGCTTTGTGCTTTGAATCGTTGATGCAAATTTGCCATTAACGCTTGGCTCATTATTATTTTGTATATTTTCAACATTATTAACACTATCTAGATCATCAAAAAGTGACAATTGAGCACCGATTGAATGTTGCATTGAATCACCATTAGATGCAGCCATGAGTCTTCCCTTCAAAGCGTTTTAGTCTATTTTATAGCCCATTTAACAAGAATTTATTAAGCGTTAAGAGATCGCAAAAATTGCATTTGAACAATACTTTCAGAAGAATCGTTTCTAAACAGCATTCTAGATCTAGCAACAGAAAGAGTTCGCGCAATAACAAACATACCCTCATTAACAGTGACTTTTGCAGCTTCGTCAATAATCTCATATGCATTAACATCTGGCCAATTCACAATATTATTGATTTCTAGCATTTCTTTTGCTTGATGCAAGCTTCTAGGAACAGAAATGCATTGAGATTCAACTCTACTTAAGAGTTCTGCAAGCTCTACTTCTAGAGATTCATTTTTTTCACTAAACAAGTCATCTGCAACCATATATGCAGCAACAGCGAGCGGGAAGTTATCTTGCATCCACTCTGCATATGCTAGCCTGTAGTAAATAAACGCAGCATCTTCTCTATCGAAACATACTTGTAAAGCGTTTAAGCATACTGCTTCTACAGAAGGCCAATCTTCTTGACGAGATAATTGCGAAGCTAGCTTTAAGTGAGATATAACATATGTTGGAGCATAAGAAACCATTGTATTTAGATGTTTTAGCGCCTCTTTACTCCTTCCAAGCTGTCCGAGTAAATCCGCAATCTCCATATGCGCGTAGAAAAGTCCGTCTGGTATAAGCCTCATTTGCTCGTTTTGCGTTGCAAACATGCGATTATAAACAACGCGCTCAGCATACGAGTTGAAGTATCTTGGAACAACGTCTCCAGAAGCAAACATATCGTCAAAATGCTTTATATTGTTTTCATACTCTTCGATTGCGCTTTCTAAATCCCCACTCATAAATTGTTCGTGAGCATGCACTCGCATATTGTAAATATCTTTTGAAGCGTTAAACGATATTTCTGGTATTTCTTTTTCGTCTATTAATGCGCTTATTACATGGTTTGCTTGATCGTTCAGCTCTGGATCGTTAATGCTTTCAACAATATCCATTGCCATACGAGCTTTTTCTGCGTTCGTCATAATTGCTTTAGACGCTATGTGATTAAAATCAGCAACCGCTTGTTGTAAAACGTCTTCGCGCTGTATTGAAAGGCCTTTTGCGTCTTGAGTTGCTAACAATTCTTGCGACTTTGCGTCAAAAATTATGTCGGAAAACTCTGGTTCTTCTTGAGCACCATGCGGCGCAAAGCAGCTGTCTCGTAAGTCAAACGTTGGCTCAATTTGGTTTAATGAGCCGTTTTCATCGACTTGCAAAGTTGCATTAAACTTTTTATACGTTTCAAGAGGATTATTTAATCCGTTTGCGCGTATGTGCTTTAAGAACGACTTTCTAGTAAAAGTAACAGTTAGCAACGGTATAATCGAAGGAGATTTGCTAAACGCTGCCATTGGGTCTTCGTTTTTTGCGCTATTATTGCTATCGCTATTACTACTATTGCTATTATCGCTACGATTACCGTTAGCGCTATTATCACTGTTGCTTGCGCTTGTATCTTCAAGATTTTCTACAATGCTTTCAACAAGACTATCTGAAGCACTGTCTGCACTACTATCCGCGCTAGACCCTAAATTAGCAAAACCACTACTAACGTCTCCATGAATATCCCCATCTTTTGGATCGCCTTTTGCTCTTGCAGCATTTTTATTCATGTGATTAAGAGCATTAATCGTTTGGCTTAAAATTTTATTCATAGCAACGTCTTGAGCTGCAACCATCTCTTCTAAGCCGATTGAATCTAATCGTATTGAAACGTTTTGCACTTCTTCGCTAGCACCAAAAGCAAGAGTAGCCAGCATTAATCCAAGACGAAGATTGTAGTTAGTTATCATTTTAGATCTGTTTCGTTCGCTTATTGGAACAAAATCTTTTTTAACACAATCGTATGTTAGATTAGGCATCATTGAATTTCCTGTTGCCATAAACGCTAATGCAACATTCCCACTATCTAAATTAGATCTAAAATCAGCATCGAATCTAAAAGGCAAATAAAGGCTTCTGATTAGTTCCGAGAGTCTTTGCCTGTACGACCATTCACAATTAGAAGATCCGTCAGCTTTATAAATATACAAATCATTAGATTTTCTTGCACGATTAAGTAAATGCAATAATGGCCTAATATTGTTGTCTTGCAACGGGTCACCAAAAGAATTCATGTCGATCTCGCCACTTGCGCAAAAAGCTGGATCGTTTATAAAAGCCATATCCATTGCACAAACTTGATTATAAGTTGCGTTATTTTCTGTTAAATCACCGCCATTAGAGCAGTTTTCTTCTAAGCAATTGCTAATAGACTGAAATCTGTTTATTGCACCTTCTATACGCAAAGCTTTTAACGCGGATTTTGCCTCCAAAGAATCATCCCAAACTAAAAAGTTTGCATCTGAACATTTAGATTTTTGCAAATGCAATCTTTCAGCGGCGTGTTCAGCCTCTAATGCTCCAGCGTCCTCTAACGCTCCCGCATCTGCCATTAAGTACGTAAAATATTTCTCCATTGCAGATACGCGTAGACCAGCTCTCTCTGCCGTGTTTGCTTCGCAAACGCTTCGCCTAATAGCACTCAAAGGTGCTTCTTTTGTAAGATGCCTAAATATGTTTCCAGATCCAAATCCGCTAAAAGCTAACAACATATCTGGAACAAAAAATGACGCAAAGTAAGATATAGCGATTGCGTCAAAATAACTAAGATTGCAACGCAAATTATTTGGCAAATCTACACGCGTTTCTTCTAGCGTATAAGTTTCTTTTTTAGTATTTGCTTTGCGAATCCAAGACGATACCCATTGAATTCCGTCATCTTTAGAAGTTTGAACAACAACATCTCCCTTAATAACAACTAAATCATTATTTGACTTATTCTTAAAACCACTTTTTTTGATATGGCTTGCGCTATGGCTCGCTTTATGACTTGCTCGAGTAGTTTTTTTATCAATGCAACCGTAGAATCTATCTGAGTTAGAAAGAGTCATAGAGTTTTGCTCAACAAAAGACAATTCGGGTATATTTTCCGTTGTATCTTCAATTGTTACAGTGTGCCCTTCGTAAACTCTGCCTTCTAAATCAGCAACAGCAACTTGGTAAAAACGTTTGCAATCTTTGCTAAACAATCCAATTGAAATACCTTGTTTTTTGCCGTAAATTTTAATCCAACCCAGTTTTGTTGAACTAGGCATAAAAGGAAAATCGTTAAAAATATGTTTTTTTGAAAATAGCTTAACAGGAATTGAGTTTTTGCTCTCCCAAAGCGTATCAATTGTACGTAGCGCAATCTGCATGCTTCTATCTGCGTTATAATTGCAATTTTTTGCATTATGGCAGATTGAATCAGCGTTATTGCTAGATTGCACTTGGTTTTGCATAATCCCCATTCTTTCTTATTGCACAACTTTAACGTAAGACAATAAAATTCTACACAATTGATTTATACGCATCTTATTGATTCTTACTGAACATTCTAAGTATAGCGAACATTCTAAATATAAATGATTGTTGAATCGCAAGCATGCAATCAAATTTTATCGAAAATCTTACTAAGATTCTGCTAAATCATGTTAAATATGCAAATATATGATCGCAACTATTTTTCATGCAAATTCGCGCAAGTTCCACAAATAATCGTGCATAATCCTTCCATAATCTTGTCTACTGGAGAAGCAGCTCGCCAATTTAAGTACAGCGATCGGTACGGCTTTGGACTATTAAACTCGCGAATTGTTAAACCAGCTGGCTGAACAATAGGCGGAAGAGTTGCAAGACGCGGAAGTAATGTTACATCTTTGCTTCCAACAACCATGTATCGTAAGGTTTCCAAAGATGTTGCACAAAATTCGGACTGTTTTGCTCCAACCTTTTGACAAACATCAATCATACTTCGTCTCATACAATGTCCATCTTCCAAAAGAAGTATTTTTTGACTAGATAATTGAGACAAATCGATTGGAGATTTTTGGTTTCCTAATTGCGAATTTGTTGACGCTGCTAAAACAAAATCTTCATCAAAAATATGATTAACCTTTATTGACGATTCGTCTAACTTTTCACTCAATATCGCTGCATCGATTTGACCATTATTTAGCAATTCGATTAAAGTTGCGGACTTTTCTTCAACAAAACGAATAGTAAAATTCGGCTTAATCTTACGCAAAACAGGTATTATTCTAGGCAAAAGATATGGGCATAATGTTGGGAAAATGCCTAAAACTATTGTAGAAGACCAGGGATCTTCTAAGCGCCTTGCTGCTTGATAAATGTTAGAAACATCTGAATGAATACGCTTTGCATAATACACCACTTCCCTTCCTGCAGGAGTTAAAATCTGCTTTCCTGGAGTCCGCTCAATAAGACAAACTCCAAGCGCGTCTTCTAGCTTTTTAATCTGCGTAGATAAAGTTGGCTGAGAAACGTGCATGCGCTCGGCAGCTTTTGTAAAGCTTTCTTCTTTTGCAAATGCAATTAAGTATTCAAGAGATTTAATGTTCAAGTATTTATCTTTCTGTGCGTACTATAGGCGTGCTATAGGAGTATTCTACGCGCGTTCTATGAATGTTCCATGCATGATTTTAATTATGTGGATCTCTAATTAAATAGTCGAAAGCGCTAAGAGCTGCATTTGCGCCAGAACCATATGCTGTAACAATCTGCTTATAAGGCTCATCCGAGCAATCGCCAGCAGCAAAAATGCCAGGAATACTCGTGCATCCTTTTCTATCTGTTACGATTTCTGCTCGATTATTTAAGCTTAGTTTATTTGCCACCCACTTTGTATTTGGCATTAGTCCAATTTGAACAAACACTCCGTCTGTGTGCAAAATTTTCTCACGATTTTCCGCATTATTATCATTGCGATCCATATAATGCACTGCGCTAACTTTTTTGCTATCTCCTTCTATTTTGCTAAGAGATGCACTTGTTATTACATTCGCATTAGAAAGAGAATGCAAAGTGTTTAGCAATATTTGATCCGCTTTAAGAGAATCCATAAACTCTATAACAGTAACGTGATTTGCAATTCCTGCTAAGTCTATTGCAGCTTCGACTCCAGAATTTCCTCCGCCAACAACTACAACATTCTTGTTCTTAAACAAAGGGCCATCGCAATGCGGGCAGAACGACACTCCCCTGTTTCTGTATTCATCTTCTCCAGGAACGCCAAGTGTTCTCCACGTAGCGCCTGTTGAAATAATCACCGCTTTAGCTTTTAGACTTCCGCCAGATTTAGTGTTAATTGTATGTAATCCGTAAGGCTCTTCTGCAACGTCTAAAGACGTAGCCCAATCAGGAGTAAATACGTCAATATTGTATTGAGCAATGTGGTTTGTTAAATCGTTAGCCAGCTTTGCGCCTGTTGTATGTGTTTGAGAAATGTGGTTTTCAATGCTTTCTGTTTCAACAACCTGACCGCCTCTGTGGTCCATAATCATTGCTGTTTTAAGACCTTTTCTAGCTGTGTAAATCGCAGCAGCGCTGGCAGCAGGACCTCCGCCTACAATAAGAACATCGTATGGGTTTTTAGCGTTCATTTTTTGCGCTAGTGAAGAATCGCTAGCCTCCGTAGAATCGCTTGAATCGCTAGAATCCCCATTTTCTTCTTGACTTAAAAGCATAGCAACTAATTCGTCTATAGATGACCTTCCAGAAGAAATCATCTTTCCGTTTTCAAAGACAGCAGGAACGCTCATTACACCAAGAGCATCGACTTCGTCTTTGAAAGCGCTTCCTTCTACAGCGATATGCTTTACTTTTGGATTAATAATCGAAATTGTATTAAGAGACTGAACAACCTCTGGGCAATTAATGCAAGAAACAGACATGTACGTAGTAACATCATGACTTCCAAGTCGCAAAATTGCTTTACGCTGCTCGTCGCTTATTTTTGGAGCATAACCACTTACTTGCAAAATCGCCAAAACTAAAGAGCTAAACTCGTGACCAAGTGGCAAACCTGCAAAGCTTACAGAAATGTTATTTTGCGGATTAGTAATTGAAAAACTTGGTGTTCGATTCTGGCTACTCTTATCACCTTTTATAACAGTGATTTTGTTGCTTTGATTTGCTACTTCTTGCAAAAGCTCAATAACTTTTTGAGAATTTTCACTACTATCAACGTATACAACAAGATTAATAGGATTAACCATTTTTTCTAGCAATCCAGCAAGTTGAGTAGTTAAATTTGAATCTAATAAAGTCATTATTTTCACTTTCTGTAGCAATCAAAGCAACATGTAAATTGTGTTAAAATTTGTCGATAAAATCAGCAGTTAAAATCAGATTTTTCCAACTAAGTCAATAGATGGAGCAAGTGTTTCTTCTCCCTGCTCCCACTTTGCTGGGCATACTTCTCCTGGGTGAGATGCAATAAATTGTGCAGCTTTAACTTTGCGAAGCATCTCGTCGGCGTTTCTGCCGATTCCATCTGCTGTCATCTCGTAGAATTGAATATTGCCTTGAGGATCCACCAAAAAAGTTGCGCGATGAGCTAAACCAGATTCCTCATTTAGCGCATTAAAGTTTCTAGAAAGCGCGCCGTTTGGGTCTCCAAGCATTGTGTATTGAACTTTTGCAATAGCTTTAGAATCATCGTGCCAAGCTTTGTGAACAAAGTGTGTGTCTGTTGAAACAGAATAAACTTCTACGCCTAACTTTTGAAGCTCTTCATAGTGGTTTGCAAGATCTTCAAGCTCTGTTGGGCACACGAATGAAAAGTCTGCTGGATAGAAGAAGAAAATAGCCCATTTTCCAAGAACGTCACTGTCGCTTACTTCTACAAAATTGCCATTCTTGTATCCATTTACCTTAAATGGAAGAATATGCGTACCAATAAGGCTCATAACAACTCCAATCTTTACTTGTTTGCTAAAATCTTTTATTGCTTTTTGCAATATTTTTAGTTAAACGTGTTAAATAGCTTGCTTAAGAATCTAGATTTAACCGTATTTTTATAATAGATTATTTATATTAATAATCCTATATGTATAGATAATCTCTATAGACTTACATGTGTTATGTCAATAATGATTTTGAAAACTAACTTAACTTTGTAAAATTCTGGGACAAAAGTCGATGCGCAAAAACAAAACTATCAAAAACGGGATTATGAGCCAAAAGCTAACTGACTAATCGTATTTCACTAACATTAATCAACTTAGCTTTAAACATTTTTTGGCCTATACACAAGAATTGCGCACTCAAAATTGAATTGAGCGCGCAATCTTGTTCATCCCTATAAAATGATTATAAGATTTTTATTATTTATCTTATGTCTTGATGGAATGGGTTGAAAACAACACTACAGCGTTGGAAGCTCTTAACATCAACATACCCAGTAGATGCCATTGTTCGTCTTAAAGCTCCAACATAATTTGTTTTTCCGTCTGCCATATGGCTTGGCCCAAACAAAATATTCTCAAGCGGAGCAACAGTTCCAACATTCGTGCGCATACCGCGCGGCAAAGAAGGATGACGAGCTTCTGCTCCCCAATGCATTCCGCGACCTGGAGCCTCAGTTGCACGCGCCAAAGGAGTGCCAAGCATTACTGCATCTGCTCCCATGGCAAGCGCCTTAATAAAGTTGCCAGACGTTCCCATTCCACCATCTGCAATAATCTGAACGTATCGACCGCCAGACTCGTCCATATAATCTCTGCGAGCTTCTGCAACGTCTGCAATGGCAGTTGCCATAGGCGCTTGCACTCCGAGCGTATTCATTGTTGCAGAAACTGCTCCACCGCCAAAACCAACAAGGATTCCAGCAGCACCAGTTCTCATAAGATGTAATGCGGAAGTGTAGTCTGCACAACCTCCAACAATAACTGGAACATCTAAATCGTAAATAAACTTCTTTAAATCAAGAGGCTCATGGTCTTTAGAAACATGTTCTGCACTAACAGCAGTTCCACGAATAACAAATAAATCAACGCCTGCTTCTAGAACAGTAGAATAAAATTCTTGAGTGCGTTGCGGAGAAAGAGCACCTGCAACCGTAACACCAGCATCGCGAATTGTGTGCAAACGCTTAACAATAAGTTCTGGCTTGATTGGCTCCGAATAAATCTCTTGTATGCGCTTAGTTGCAACTTCGTCTTTAAGTTCTGAGATTTCTTTAAGAAGCGGTTCTGGATTCTCGTAACGAGTCCACAATCCTTCCAAATCAAGCACGCCCAATGCTCCCATTTGACCCATTGCAATAGCCGTATCTGGGCTTGTAACAGAATCCATTGGCGCAGCAATCACTGGTACGTCAAAACTATAAGCGTCGACTTGCCATGATGTAGATACAGCCTTTGGGTCGCGAGAACGACGAGAAGGAAGTATAGCAATATCGTCTAATGAGTAAGCAACTCGGGCTTTTTTGCCCAAACCTATTTCGATTTCTTGAGACATACTTATAAGGCTAGTTGCTTATCATGACTAATCAACATGCCATAGAATTGTTTAGATTTGTTGAGGGTGCAAAAACTCATAAATAGTTTTAGCTTTTAACAAACCGATTCCAGGAACTTTTTGTAACTCTTCTACGCTTGCTTCTTTTAGATTTTTAACACTGCCAAATTTTGAAAGCAAACGTTTTTTATAAGATTCGCCAATTCCAGGAATTGAGTCAATAGATGAATACAACATTGCCTTTGCACGTTTTTTTCTATGATAAGCAATAGCAAAGCGATGAGATTCGTCTCTAGCTCTTTGAAGCAAATACAATCCTTCGGAGCTTCTTTTTAGAATAATTGGGTATTGACTATTAGGCAGCCAAACTTCTTCTAATTTTTTAGATAATCCACACACTGTTATGCCTTTAACATTGCAATCAATCATTGCTTTTTGAGCTGCTTTTGCTTGCTCGATACCACCATCAACGATTACAAGATTTGGCGTATATGCAAATTTTTTTGAGGATGCTTGTGCGCGATTTTCTACGCAATCATCATCTTCATTGTTGCAACTATCGCTTTCATGCTTAAAACGTCTAGAAATAGTTTCATATAATGCGCTTAAATCGTCTAATTGACCAATACCATTGGGGCCTTTTATAGAAAATCTTCTATATTCACTAGGTTTAGCAATTCCATCTTCAAAAACAACCATTGATGCAACTTGATATCTTCCATCAGCTGAGTTTGAAATATCGTAGCATTCGATTCGCAAAGGAGCTTCACTCATTGAAAGAGCTACAGCAACTTGATTCATAGCATTAGTTCTAGATTCTAAAGTAGAAATCCTACTTGTTTTCATCTGTTTAAGAGACTGCTCAGCATTCAAGTTTGCTTTATCCATAAGCGAGCGCTTATCTCCACGTTCTGCAACTTTAATAGTTACTTTCGCGCCTCTTAACCCACTAAGCCATCTTTCAAGATTTTCTTTATGAGATTTTTCTAATTCAATAGGAACAATAATCTCTCTAGGAATAGGGCAAATTGGGTCAAGCAAATCCCCTCTTCCAGTTGTTTCTTGACGCTTTTTGCGTTCTTTTGTTTCTTTAGCTCTATACGACGAATCCATATTTGCATTGCTAGAGTAATCGATTTGTAACGCATTCCTGGATTGCTCTATTTTTAATGAGTTTGCATATTGCAAATCATTATTTGATTCATATTCACAATAAACTCGTATAAGCAAGTTTGCGATTATATCTTCATCACTAATGTCTTCGCTTCTTTCGACTTGCCAATTTTTTTCTCCGCGAAGTAGACCTTCTCTAACAAAGAATGCGTGAACGCATGCTTCAAGCGAATCTGCACTAAAACCAAAAACATCAGCTTCTACATTATCGTTAAAAACAACGGAATTTTGTTGAATAACAGTTCTAAAAATGTTGATTTTGTCTCTTATTTTTGCAGCATTTTCAAAATCTAAGTTATTGCTTAACTCCTTCATTTTTCTTGTTAAATCGCTAATGTATGAATCTCCAATAGCACCACTTAGAATGCCAACTAATTGTTCAACATTGTTCCTATGCGTTTTTTTGTCTACTTTTTGAACGCAAGGTGCAGAGCACTTTCCAATAGATGCAAGAAGACAAGGTCTTCCTGTTTTTTGTGCTTTATTGAAAACAGACTGTCGGCATGTTCTAACTGGAAAAGTTTTTAGCAAAGAATCCAAACTGTGTTTTAATTGCCAAACTTTTGCATACGGTCCAAAATATTGCGTTGACTTTGAGTTTCGATTTCTAGTAATCCAAACTCTTGGAAAATCATCATTTACAGATACTGCAATATATGGGTATGTCTTATCGTCTTTAAAAACAATGTTGAACCTTGGATTAAACTCTTTAATCCAAGTATATTCAAGCGTTAGAGCCTCAAGCTCTGTATTTACAACAGTCCATTCTAAGCTTCTAGCTGTTAATACCATTGATTGCGTTCTAGGATGAAGCTGGTTTAAGGGCTGAAAATAATTCGATAGCCTGTTTCTTAAACTTTTTGCTTTTCCAACGTATATTACTTTTCCACGCTCATCTCTCCACTTGTATACTCCAGGCTGATTTGGAATATCTGAAGTTTTTGGCCTAAATAAATCACGACTATCTCCTAAAAGAGGAGCACCAAAATCGTTTTTTGACGAATTCTCAAAGTAGTTTGCATGACTTTTATCATATTTAGATTGGTGAGTTTTCTTCCATTCTCCCCTACTGATTTCTATATTTTTTCTAGCTTCTCTAGTCTCCATATTTTCTTCATCATTTCTAATATTTGATTCTTTAGAATTTAGAACATTCATGATCTCACCTCCTTTCATAAGATATTCATAAAATTATTCATAAATTTTTACTTAAATACTGCTGATTTTGCTCTATTCAAGCATTGACTTTAAGAATTTACCAGTCCAGCTTTCTGGCTGCTTTGCAACATCTTCTGGAGTACCAGTTGCCACGATTTCGCCGCCTTTATCTCCTCCTTCTGGTCCTAAATCTATAATCCAATCTGCGCATTTTACAACATCAAGATTATGCTCAATAACTATTACACTATTGCCTTTATCTACTAAAGATTGAAGAACGCTTAAAAGCTTGCGAACATCTTCAAAATGCAAGCCCGTAGTAGGTTCATCTAGAATATAAACGGTTTTACCAGTAGAACGCTTTTGTAGCTCCGTAGCAAGCTTTACTCTTTGCGACTCTCCACCAGAAAGTGTTGGCGCGCTTTGACCAAGCCTAATATAACCTAATCCAACTTTAACTAAAGTCTCTAAGTATCTAGAAATAGACGGATATGCTTTAAAGAACACAGCAGCTTGCGATATTGGCATATCTAGCACGTCTGAAATAGTTTTACCATTGTACTTTACTTCTAGAGTGTCTCGATTATATCTTTTTCCGTGGCATTCTTCGCATTGCACGTATACGTCTGGCAAAAAATTCATCTCGATTTTAAGCGTTCCGTCTCCGCTACAAGCTTCACATCTTCCGCCTTTTACGTTAAACGAGAATCTTCCAGGACCATACCCTCTAACTTTCGCTTCTGGAGTTTGAGCAAAAAGCGAGCGAATTTTATCCCAAACTCCAGTGTAGGTTGCAGGATTTGATCTTGGTGTTCTGCCAATAGGATTTTGATCTACGTGAACAACCTTATCGCAATTTTCTATTCCATCAACGCGCTTATGCAATCCTGGAACAATGCGAGCGCCGTTTAGCTTATCTGCCAAAACTGGGTAAAGTATCGAGTTTATTAAGCTTGACTTTCCAGATCCAGATACTCCTGTTATGCAAGTAAATACACCTAAAGGTATTTCTACATCTATGTTTTTAAGATTGTGCTCTTTTGCGCCAACAATAGTCAACTTACGACTTTTGTTGATTTTGCGGCGCTTTTTAGGAACATCTATTGCGCGTCTTTTTGCAATATAGTCTCCTGTAATTGATCGCTTTGCCTCTGTTATATGTTTTGCAGGTCCGCAATATACAACTCCTCCGCCGTTTTCTCCAGCTTCTGGGCCAATGTCTACAAGCCAGTCTGACTTTCGTATTGTATCTTCGTCGTGTTCTACAACTATAAGCGTATTTCCAAGATCTCTAAGATTGTGCAACGTTGATATAAGCTTCTCGTTGTCTCTTTGATGAAGACCAATAGAGGGTTCGTCAAGAACGTACATAACACCAACTAAACCAGACCCTATTTGCGTTGCAAGTCTTATTCTTTGAGCTTCTCCGCCAGAAAGAGTTTTTGCTGCTCTAGAAAGCGTTAAGTAGTTTAAGCCAACGTCGTTTAAGAAGCCCAGTCTTGCTTTGATCTCTTTTACAATCTCTTTAGCAATTATCTTTTTTGAGCCTTCTAGATTTAATGAATTAATCCATTCAAGACTTTTTTCAATAGGCATATCACATACGTCTGCGATTGAGCACGAGCCAACTTTAATAGACAAGACTTCTGGATTGAGTCTTTTTCCTTTGCATGTTAAGCATGGCACTTCTCGCATGTATGACTCGTAGTATTGACGCATTTGATCTGAGTCTGTTTCGTCATGCTTACGCATAAGAGTACGCACTACGCCTTCAAATCCTGTTGAATACTCTCTCTGCCTACCCCATCGATTTTTATACGATACTTTTACTTCAAAATCATGACCATAAAGTATTGAATCTTGCACATCTTTTGGAAGATTTTCCCACGTAGTATCCATACTAAAGCCAAGCTCTACACTTAAGCCTTTTAACACATGCCTGTAGTATTCTCCTGCTGCTTTATTCAACGCCCAAGGTTCTATAGCGCCTTCGTTAAGTGACTTTTCTGTATTTGGAACAACAAGAGCAGGGTCAATCTCTAGATTGTAACCTATTCCAGAGCAATCATGGCATGCTCCATACGGAGCGTTGAACGAGAACGTTCTTGGCTCTATCTCTAATAGGTTAAATTGATGACTATTCGGGCACGCCATATTTTCGGAAAAACTTTGACGCCTGTTTTTAGAAGAAGCATCTTCGTCTACAAAATCAGCAACAACAATACCTTTAGAAAGCTTTAGCGCTGTTTCTATAGAATCTGTAAGGCGTGTACGTATGCCATCTTTTATAACTAACCTATCTACAATAACTTCGATTGTGTGTTTCTTTTGTTTTTCTAAAGTAATATCTTCAGAAAGCTCGCGCATTTGCCCGTCTACAAGCGCTCTAGAATAGCCGTCTGACCTAAGAAGAGTAATAGTATCTTTAAACTCACCTTTTCTGCCGTTAACAATAGGAGCCAGTAATTGCAACCTTGTTTTTTGCGGCAAAGAAAGCAATGCATTAGCTATTTGTTGAGGAGTTTGCGCGCTAACGATTTCACCACATTTAGGGCAATGTGGAATACCTACGCGGGCAAAAAGAAGCCTTAAATAGTCATAAATCTCCGTAATTGTGCCAACAGTAGAACGAGGATTGCGATTAGTTGTTTTTTGGTCAATCGAAACCGCTGGGCTCAAACCCTCAATAAAATCTACGTCTGGCTTATCCATTCTTCCAAGGAATTGCCTTGCATACGCGCTTAAGGATTCCACATAACGCCTTTGACCTTCTGCAAAAAGAGTGTCGAAAGCAAGAGAAGATTTGCCAGAACCAGATAGGCCAGTAAAAACAATCATCCTATTTCTAGGCAATTGCAAATTAACATTCTTTAGATTATGCTCTCTTGCACCTTGAACAGTTATTTTTAAGTCGGAAGGAACATCACCTAAGTCGTATATTAAATTACCATTATTTTTTACAATTGGCGCCGAATCAATAAACGATTGAAGTGCATTGTTTTTTTGACGACTATTTCCATCTTTAGCATTCATGTTTGTAGCATTCATATTTGCATCTTTTATTGAAAGCGATTGCTTACTTTGTAAAGAATCCAAGTGTTTTTGCATTCTACCTCCTTAAGATGCTTTAGCGTATATGAATCAAAATTGCAAAACTAAATCTTGATTACATGCCTGTTTTGTAATATCATTCATTATAGAACACATGTTCGAAATATGTTGCTTACTGCGTGTTGCTAATCCTATGCAAGCCTAACGGTATAATCGGGAGTTTGGTTAACATATTTCAATTAATATTTTAATTACGATTTTACAAGAATAAAACTTAAGGGGTGGGTAAAAAATGGCCATTGACGCACAAGGACTTACTATACAAATTGGTGCGCGCACGCTATTAAACCCAACAGATTTTCATGTTACAAAAGGCGACAAAATAGGCTTAGTTGGAAGGAATGGCGCTGGAAAAACAACACTTACGCGCGTAATTACCGCAGAAACACTTCCAGCTGGCGGAAGCGTAAAAGTAAGCGGCTCTTTAGGATACCTTCCACAAGACACGCATGCGGCAGATCCAGAGCAAAGCGCGCTAGATAGGATTATGAGCGCTCGCGATATTTCGTCAATCGTATCTCGTATACGAAAAGCAGAAAAAGACATGACGAATCCAGATCCAGATATTATGACAAAAGCCATGAATCGCTACGATAAAGCGATTAATGATTTTGAAAAAGCTGGTGGGTACGCTGTTCAATCGGAAGCAATATCAATGGCAAATAGCCTTGGACTCCCACAAGAAGTTATGAAACAAGCTCTTGGAACACTTTCTGGCGGCCAACGCAGACGAATCGAACTCGCGCGAATACTTTTTTCTAATGCAGATACGCTGATTTTAGACGAACCTACAAACCACTTAGACGCAGATTCCATAGTCTGGTTGCGCAATTACTTAAAACGCTTTGAAGGCGGATTCCTTGTTATATCACACTCAACAGAGTTACTAGACGAAGTTGTTAATAAAGTTTGGCATTTAGATGCACAACTTGCGCAAATAGACATGTATTCAATGGGCTGGAAAGCATACTTGCATCAACGCGTTGTAGACGAAGAGAGAAGACGAAGAGAGCGCGAAGTTGCAGAAAAGAAGGCGGAGCGACTTATGAAGCAAGGAATCCGACTTCACGCAAAAGCAACTAAAGCGGTAGCAGCTCAAAACATGATGCGTAGAGCTGAACGCTTATTGAACGAAACAAGCGAAGCTCAAAAACAAGAAAAAGTAGCAGACATTCGATTCCCAGAGCCTGCTCCTTGCGGACGCACTCCTATTATGGCTAAAGATATTTCAAAAGCTTACGGATCGAACATTGTATTTGCTGGCATAAATTTGGCTATAGATAAAGGCTCGAGAGTTGTTATTTTGGGATACAATGGCGCTGGAAAAACTACCACTTTGCGCATTCTTGCTGGCGAAGAAAGCGCAGATACTGGCGTTGTTGAATATGGGCACGGATGCAAAATAGGCTATTTTGCGCAAGAGCACGATACTTTAGACTTAGATGCAACTGTTTTAGAAAATCTTCAACACGTTGCTCCAGAATTAAACGACACTCAAGCAAGATCAATGCTTGGAAGCTTCCTGTTTTCGGGAGACGACGCCATGAAACCCGCTAAAGTGCTTTCTGGCGGAGAAAAAACTCGCCTAGCATTGGCAACTCTTGTAACTTCTAAAGCAAACGTTCTTTTGCTTGATGAGCCTACTAATAACTTAGACCCAGCTTCTCGCGAAGAAATTCTTAAAGCAATTTCTAAATACGAAGGCGCAATTGTGTTGGTTACTCACGACGAAGGAGCAGTTCTTGCGCTAAACCCAGAAAGAGTTCTTCTTATGCCAGACGGTGACGAAGACTTGTGGAGCGACGACTATCTTGATTTGGTAGCGGAAGAATAGGATTTTAGATTGCTATGAAAAAAACAGCTAATTTTGCAAATTGCGCGCTACACAACATTTTTCGCGTTCTTCGCGCGCCTTTAGCAATATTGCTGTTAATAGCATTGTTTGAATGCACTGTTGGAAATATTCCATTTTGGAATAGTGTTACTGGCAGCACAGATAGCATGTTTGCTCACAATCTTACTGGCCCTGGAATTAAAAGACTTTCTTCTGGAGGACTTTTAATTACAGACCCTTCGGAATCTTATTTAGAAGTTAATTCCGACGGATCTTCGCCGTACATTCAGCTTAAACCTTCACTAATTACGCCTAAAAAAATTGGCAAAAGTCCCGTTAAAACAGACGTGCATGTACGCATTGATGTTAATAAAATCGCTGGAAAGCCTTTAAGCACAAACCCTAGAGCCATTAGTTTTGCTATGCTTCCTGTTCCAGATCAAGCAGTTGGAGTTAAAAGCACGCTTCGATTATGGATACAGCACCCTAAAGGAGACGTTGTAGACGTTGAGGACGCAAAAGCAAATGTTAGAGCACCTTTTAGTTGGAATTGGGGTCGCGTTCTTTTTCTTATAGTCGTTTCAATTTTGATTGCATTGTGGAATCCTTGGTCTAAATTGTGGAAAATAAAACTTAATACAAAAAGTTTTAATCAAAGACTTTTACTAGTTTTATCTTGGACTCCATTTATTGCTATAGCTGTTGTTGCAATTGTTTGGAATGTTTTTAACGCTATTCCAATGCATTTTGACGTTGCTGGAAACTACACGTACGATTTTGATCAATATGCACACACAGCAGACGCTCTTATTAAAGGAAAAACATATCTTGACTTGCCTGTTCCTAAGCAAATGCAAAATCTTACTAATCCGTACGATCCAATTGCAAGAAACAAGCTTCTTTCTAATTTAGTGCACAATATTTATTGGGATCACGCATATTACAACGGCCATTGGTACTCGTATTTTGGTGTAATTCCAGCTGTTTTATTCTTTATGCCTTATAGACTTATATCTAGTTTGTGGATTAATGGCGGAAGTATGCTTCCAACAACAATCGCAACTCTTATATGCCTAGTGGGGTTCTTAATTTCTGGCTCTCTTCTAGTGATTAGACTTATTGAGCGAATAAATAAACGAGCGTCTCTTGCTTGCGTGTCTATTTGCTTAGCATTGTTCTTTATTACATCTAACACCGTTTACTTATGGTTTAGAACATCATTCTATAGTGTTCCAATGGCAGCTTCGCTATTCTTTACATCTTTAGGATTATGGTTTTATCTTGGCGCTAATAAAAATATTGCAAAAGATTGCAAACAAAGCCAAGAATCAAACAAGTCTATTTATCAAATATCTGCTAAGCACATTGCATTAGGATCTTTGTTTATATCTCTAAATCTAGGATGCAGACCAACATTTATAATCGCGTTTTTGCTTGCAATACCGCTTTTTTACAACAATATTTACTTCTATTTTAAGCATTTAATTTCTAGCAAGAAAATTATAAAAGAAGACTTAAAGCAAATAATAAAGCTAGTTTTAGGCGTGATTGTGCCGTTTGTAATAGTTGCAATACCAATCGGATTGTATAACGCTTTAAGATTTGGGTCGCCATTTAACTTTGGTAACGAATATCAAATTACTATTACAGACATGACTACAATGCGCCTTCCTGCGCAAAACATCATTCCTTCAATTTTAAGTTATTTAGCTTTGCCATTACGCTTTACACCAACTTTCCCTTGGATTTCGATTAATCCTATTGCTTTCAATAGATGGCAATACGCGGAGCCAATGATTGGCGGAATGTTTACTCTTGCTCCATTGGCATTTATTGGCGTTATTTGTTCTTTGTTAACGATTAAAAGAATGAGCAAATTTGCGTCAAGACTTACTATATGCGCTTTGATTCTTGCAATGATTGTTGTTGTTTTCAACAGCTTAAAAGCAGGAATTGGATGGCGTTATATTGCTGACTTTGGATGGGCGTTCTCACTAAGCGCAATAATCGGAATTACTGTTTTTCTAGAAAAATACGCAAACGTAGAAGATTGCACAACTTTGCGCACAAAAGTTATGTGTTACACAATACGAATTGTAGTTTTAGCAATGCTATTTTTCTCTATTGCAATCGCTTTCTTAGGTTGGTTTGTTCCAGGAAGAGAAGATTCAGTTTTGCGATTCAATCCTGGGCTTTGGCACTACGTTAGATGCTGGTTTACTCTAATCTAGTTTATATTTTAAGAACTCGAACCTTCCTAGATTACTTCCTAGATTTTTCTACATCTCTTCTAGCATTTTGTGAACAGTATTAAGTAACAAAGTAACGCCATTTTCAAATTGATCTTCTTTAGGAAGTAAAGACAATGCTAAGTAGCCATTAGTTGGCATGTCAAAATAATATCCAGGCTGAGAAACCAGCTTGTAGTCTTTAATTAAGCGCAAAGCTAATAAATCATCATCTATACAAGAAGGAACGCGCAACAAAATATTCCATCCTCCTTCTGCGCGCAATGCACTAACGCAACAATTTGGGTAGTTTGCAAGCATTTTTCTAAGCTTTTTAAGATTAGAGCGTACTCGACTTTGAACAATCGCAGTTTGCTCTTTAGCGCATTGCAATAATTCTGGAATTCTTTCTGATACAGTTGCGCCAATTGGAAGAAAATCATCCGCAATAACGTCAAGTCGTTTCATTGCTTCTTGCACATCTTGACTTGGTCCCGAAACCTCAATCCACCCAACTTTTGCGTGCGGAGCTGCAAGCATTTTTGAAAATCCATCTAAAGCAAAAACGAGTGTTGATTGTTCTCCTGCAAGTCTTGAATTTTTGGCAAATGGTTCTAAAGAGTAATCGTAGAAAACTTCATCTGCAATAATCGCAACATTATTTTTATTGCATAAACTCAACAATTGCGCTCTTTCTTCTGGCTTAACATAAGAGCCTGTTGGATTATTTGGGTTTATTAAAACAAGAGCACGAATACGATTATTTGCGTTTTGCAAAAGTTCTTTAACTCTTGGAACATCAATAGTCCAAGAACCATCGTAAACAAGCGGATAAGGTATAGATTTTACACCTTGGAGTCTTGCAATAGATTCAATAAGAGGATACCCAGGAGTCGGAGCTAAAACTGAATCGCCACAATCGCACAGAAGCATCATAAGCCATGCATATGCTTGAGAAGTAGACGATAATACGTATAGATTATTTGGATTAAGAGCTTTTGGCGAATCACTTTTTTGATCTGCAACATTTTGACTTGCAATATTTTGATCTACGCGATTATCTCTAGCATTTATAAAATCAGCAAGAATGCGCCTAACTTCGATTGGCCCTCTAGGATCTGCTGTATATTTTGCGCTTAAACATTTTGGAGCAAGGCCATGCACTGTTGGGTTTGAATCGTTAAGTTTTGTAAGCTTAATACCTTTAGATATAGCAACGCGTTGAGCCAGAATAATTGGATTTGGCTCACTTACATCAACTCTAGAAGAAAATCGCACTCGACTACACTAGCGCATTGCATAACCAAATATAAAAAATGCGCTGAACGCAAAAGCATCCAGCGCAAATAAAGTAAACAAAACAAATAAAATATTAAAACTTTACTTGTTTCTTTGTTGCATTGCATAGTAAGCTGCACCAATAATGCCAGCTTCGTTATGCAAAGACGCAACAACAATAGGAGTCTTAATATCGATATGCGGCAAGAACTTCTCGCTCACACGGCTAACGCCACCGCCAACAACAAACAAGTCTGGATTAAAGTACTTTTCCATTAATCCGTAATACTTAGTTAAACGCTTAGCCCACTTTTTATAACCCATATCCAACTTTTCGCGAACAGAAGAAGCAGCATACTTTTCTGCATCTCCCTTTCCTTTTTCTAGCTGAATATGACCAAGCTCTGTGTTTGGAATAAGAACGCCATTGTAAATCAAAGCGGTTCCAATTCCAGTGCCTAATGTTGTTGCAATAACTAAGCCATCTTTATCTTTTGCTGCACCAAAATGCTGCTCCGCAAGACCAGCAGCGTCGGCATCGTTAACAACTGTAACAGGACGACCGCAAGCTTCGCTAAACACTTCTGTAACATCCACACCAATCCAAGATTGATCGAGATTCGCCATAAACTCAAGTTTCTTGCCTGGCTTAATAGGCGCTGGGAAAGCAATACCAACAGGAACATCTGCAGGAACATCAAAATGCTCAAGTTGCTGACGAACAATATCTGCAACAGCTTGAGGTGTGGAAACCGCTGGAGTGAGAATCTTATATCGCGGTTCTGCAAACTCGCCTTTTTCCAAATTAACTGGTGCAGCCTTAATACCAGAGCCACCAATATCTACGCCAAATGCTTGTGCAGTGTCAATCATCGTTAACACTCCCCTCTGAATGTCGGACAATGGGATATCATGTTCATTCTACAATATTGCTAAAGCGACACGCTTATATATTGTCTATTTAATGATAACGATTGCATAAATGTTTTTCTCAAAATTAAAGCTTTAATATTAAAAATCATGCAAACAATTGCTAAAATTTTAACTCTAATCTATCGCAAATAGTTTTGAAGCTCCTTGTTTATTAAACCATTTGAAGCAATAACGTCGTTTTCGCGTCTCCAGTGGATTGAGTCACCATTCCATTGTCGAACATGACCTTGAGCCTCTTTAACAACAACAGCACCAGCGGAAACGCCTGGAATATCCCACTCGTGAAGATGCGGCTCAAAATAAGCGTCGTAAGTGCCATCAGCAACCTTGCATAAGTCAAGAGAAGCAGGGCCAATGCGCTTAATATCTGCTGGACATTCTTCCTCAAGCGAAGAAACAACATCCAATGCTCTTTTAGATTCGCCTGGAATATAAGACATTCCGTAGCAAACAACAGAACCGTGCAATGTTGATGTTGTAGAAGGAGTGATTTTCTCTCGCTTTTCTCCATTAGGAGTTTTACGAATACGAATAGCACCCTGGCCTTTAGCTGCTAAATAAGTAAGACCTAAAGCTGGAGCATGAACAACTCCAAGAACGGGCCTTGCGGAGCCTTGATCGTTGAACTCAAAAAGCGAAACAGTTAGAGTCCACTCCGCCATATCTCGATTAAAGTTAATAGCACCGTCAATATTACCAACGCACCAAAAACGATCACCAATATTGCAATTTTCTGGACGATTACGCCAAAATCCCTGGAATGTGTTTATGTACGTAAGACGATTTTCAATAAAGCGTACGAGCTTATCTCCAAAACCAGAATCTGCTTGATTCGGATCCCCCAAAACCATCATGCTTGCCATATCTCGAGGATTTAATTGGTCTTGATAAGCGTGCTTGCCAACATCTTCCAAAATTCTAGCAACTTCAAGAGCAACATCGCGTAAATTCATACTTGCCATACTCTACTCACCTCTTTAATTCCCCACATTTTGATTATTTATCTATTCCAAAAATCTGCAACTATCCATAAATCTGCAACTATTTTACTCAACTAATCAAATTAAACCAAACTTCCACACGCAATATTCAAATAAAATCAATAAACTTTCACATTTAACTTTTAACATAAGTTTTATAAGAAGTCTTACAATGCAAAAACGCGTAGCGAAACAAAATCCTAAATTTCTTAAACCAGCCTTAGAATTAATTAATAAACCTAACATCTCTCTTAAAAGATTATAACATGACTTATAACATGACTAAAGTACCAGACTTAAAAACACAAGACTTAATTAATACTCATTCAAATAATCCTTCAAATAATCCTTCACTAAAAAAACCAGGACTTCTTGTTTTAGATGTAGACGCCACTCTTATTGAAGAAGAAGTTATAGATTTATTAGGAGACATTGCTGGAGTTGGATCTGATTTAGCATATATAACGTCTAAAGCAATGCAAGGAAAAATGGACTTTAATACGTCGCTAAAGCTAAGAGTTTCTATGCTTAAAGGACTTGACTATTCTTGCGTTAAACAAGTTGTGCAAAATATTCATGTAACAAATGGAGCTAAAAAGCTTATTAGCACATTGCACTCTTTTGGATGGAAAGTTGGAGCTGTTAGTGGCGGATTCAAGCAAGTTTTAGACGATTTTTTGCCAAAACTAAACATAGACTTTTGGGTTGCAAACAATCTAGAAGTCGTAGATTCTAGATTGAGCGGAAAAGTTATTGAGCCTATAGTAAATCGTCAATATAAAGCAAAAGCATTGACAAATTGGGCGCGCAAGAACAATATTGATATTGCTCAAAGCGTTGCTATTGGAGACGGCGCTAACGATATAGATATGATTAAAACAGCAGGATTAGGCGTAGCATTTTGCGCAAAGAAGTTATTAAAAAGTCAAGCTAAAGCAAGCATAGATACGCGAGACCTAAGCCTAGTTTTAGATTTACTAAATTAACGTTTACTCACTAACTTTTAATCCAAGTAGGATTCACTACTTAAGTGCGCTCCTCTTGCCCAATCTGCAGCATTCATAGCTTTTTTACCTTGCGCTTTAACTTCTAAAAGCTCAATAGCTCCGCTTGCACATCCAACCCAAACATTGTGCTTTTTTGCAAGAATCTGCCCATGTTTAAGCTCATTTAGACTATGCAATTCAATATCTTCATCTTTTGCTACTGCGCAAGCAAGAACATGCAAAGTGATTGCTTGCAAATCACTAGAATCAACATGAAGATTGCACCAAGCTCCAGGATTTGGCGTGCAAGCGCGAATCTGCCTATCGGTTGCAAATGATGGAATATCAAAACGAATATGAGCATCTTCAACAGTGATTTTTTGAGCGATTTGGCAAGGAGTAGGATCTTGCTCAACTGGAATAATTTGACCAGCTTCCAAGCCAACAAGAGCAGAGCAAAGAAGATTTGCACCATCATTGCTTAATCTAGTCAGCAAATCGCCAGCTGTTTCATGAGCGCCAATCTCGGTAGTCATTTGTGCAAGAATCGGACCTTCATCCATTCCGCGCGTAATCTTAAAAACTGTTGCACCTGTAATATCGTCTCCAGCCCATATTGCGCGCTGAACAGGAGCAGCACCTCGCCACTGCGGAAGAAGCGAAAAATGCAAGTTGTACCATCCTAAAGGAAGAGCATCCAAAACAGATTGGCGAAGAATCTTTCCATACGCAACAACGGCCGCAAGCCTTGCGCCAGTAGCTTTTAGAGCACTCACACACTCTTGCTCATTGCTGGGATTAATCTCTAAAACAGGAATTCCAAGCTCAATCGCAGCTTTTTTAACAGCACTAGGAACAAGCTTTCTACCTCTACCAGTCGGAGCGTCTGGACGAGTAAGAACAGCTCGCACATCAAAATGCTCTTTATCTTCAGCAAGCGCGCGCAAAGGAGCAACAGCAACATCTGGAGTTCCAGCAAACAAAATAGGCAATACCATAAGTCAACTCCTTAAAATCTAAAATCCCAAAAATCCTAAATCCTAGCAAAATGCATCTTTTAGCTTGCTAAAGAATCCCTTTTTATTGCCCACTGGCTCTGCAATAGCATGTTGCTTTACTTCGCTAACTTTTTCATCGTGCAAGTTTGCAAACTTTTCAATCAAACTACGCTCTTCTTCGCTAAGCTTTGTTGGAATATTAACAAGAATGTGAACAATAATATTTCCTCTATCTTTACTTCCAAAAACAGTAACACCCAAATCGTAAAGAGGAATCGTGTCTTCGTTTTGCGTTCCAGCAGGAATTTCAACACTCTTTTTGCCATCAAAAGTATCAATATCTACTTTGTGACCAAGCACAGCCCAGCTCATTGGAACGTCAATCCAGCAATGTAAATCGTTTAAGTCTCTAGTAAATTGCTCGTCTTTGCGAATGCGAACGTCAACATACAAATCGCCAGCTGGACCTCCACATTCGCCTATTGCTCCTTGAGACGCAAGTCGCAAGCGAGAGTTGTCTTTAATTCCAGCAGGAATCGTGATTCCAACTTCCCTAGAAGTGCGAACGCGACCATGCCCGTGGCAATTTGGGCAAACATTTTTAATAATCGTTCCGTGGCCTTCACATGCGCGGCACGGCTCCGAAGACATCATTTGACCAAACATTGTGCGAGTAACTCGTTGCACAAAACCAGCACCCTTGCACTCTGAGCAAGTTACAGGATCTGTTTTATCTGCCGAACCTTTTCCAGCACAATCTTGGCAAAGACCGAAAGTAACAACATGAACCTTAGCGTTTCCGCCAAAAACAACAGTTTTAAGGTCAACCTTAACTTCTGTTAGCGAATCTTCACCACGATTAACGCGCGGAATAGGAGATCCAGCATTAGCACCAAAAGACCCAGAGAAGAACTGGTTTAGAATATCTCCCATATCCATATTCATATTTGCGTACGCGCCAGCGCCAGCACCAGCTCCCGATGCCGATAGATTATTTGGATCTACGCCCATATCTACCATTTTGCGTTTTTCTGGATTAGACAAAACGTCGTATGCAGCGTTAACTTCCTTGAATTTGTCTTCAAACTCAGGCCCTGCAATATCTGGATGATACTTTCGACTTAACTTTCTATAAGCTTTGCGAATCTCATCGTCGCTAGCGTTAGAATCAACACCTAAAATCTTGTAATAGTCAGTCACTTAACTCCCCTTTTATGTTCTAAAATTATTTTTACATAAGGCACAGCCAGCCAGTTTTTATGAATTTGTTTTTATGAATTTTCAGATATAAACGCATTAAGATATTTTGCTACAGCTTTAACAGCTGTCATTGTTGCAGCATAATCCATATGAGTAGGACCGATTGAGCCAATAAACGCAGAATCGGAATCCGAATTGTAGCCGTAAGCGCTTGTTACAACAGAAGCATTTAGAAGACCAGGCGTGTGAGTTTCCGAACCTATTGCAACGCTAACGCCACTTGCGCAATCGTTTGCTTCTTCGCTTAGCGAAGTCATAAGTCGCATAATAACAGCTTGCTCTTCTAGAGCGTCAAAAAGAGACGCAAAATCGCCAATATTTTGCCTATGCGCAAGTTGAGAAGCTCCAGCCATGTACAAATCGTGGGAATGCTCGCCATCGTGCATATCTTCTAACGCGTTAGAAAGTTGACTAATAACTTGCAAAGCAGAAGCTAAATCCTGGCGATTCGCTAGAGAATAAACACGTTTTGAAGCATCAAGAAGAGATAATCCAATGCAATCATCGTTAACCATATTAGTTAGATGCAATAAATCATCTGCATCTATGTTTGATGCTTGAATAATGTGTTGCGCAACTCCTCCAGCATCTGTAATCACAACAACCAAAAGCGTAGAAGACGATACTTGAACAATCTCAATTCTTTTTACTTTTGACTTCGACAATGCAGGAGACGCAACGAGTGCAACTTGACCAGTTATGCTTGCAAGAAGTCGCGCTGAGCGTTGTAGAGTGTCTTGTAAACTAACAGATCCACTTAAAAACGTGCGAATCCCTCGTCTTTGCGCATTAGAAAGCGGGATTAACGCAGCTAAGCCATCAACAAAATACCTGTAGCCTTTTTCTGTAGGAATTCTTCCAGCAGAAGTATGTGGCTGAATCAAGTAGCCTTCTTCTTCTAGAAGAGACATATCGTTGCGAATCGTTGCAGAACTAACGCCTAATTTGTGATTTTTAGCTAAAGATGCAGACCCAACAGGCTCATGCGAACGAATATAATCTTCAACAACCGCACGCAATATCATCATGCGTCGTGATTGCATTGATTCTCCTTTATTAAAACATCAAACTCGATTAAATAGCGCTAATAATTTCTATAAATAGCACTAATCGTTTATTAATTCACTGCTAACTATTATATATGCCAAAATAATATGTGATAACAATATGTGATTAAGTATTATTAAGTATTTTTAATAAATCACTTTTACAGAATAACAACTAACTATAAATATAAACTTTTGTTATGTTTTGACACACTTTGTTAGAAATTCGTCTGATATAAAAGATAGGATTAAAGGGCAATGTGAGGGTAATGGCCAGCGTAAGCTGTGCGCAAAAACCCGAATTATTGGAAGGAAAGTAGATCACATGACCGATTTCAACTGGTCTGCATTAGACGAGCGCGCCGTAAAGATGGCGAAGGTTCTCTCGGCTGATGCTGTTGAGCGAGCAGGACACGGACATCCTGGCTCCCCTGTTTCATTGGCACCAATTGCGTACACCTTGTACCAGCACTTCATTAAGCACGATCCTGCTGACCCAAAGTGGGCTGGCCGCGATCGTTTTATTCTTTCTGGCGGTCACGCTTCGCTTACGCAATACGTGCAATTGTTCTTCTCTGGTTACGGCTTAACTCTTGACGATCTTAAGTATTTCCGTGGCGGTGCAGACACGCGTACTCCAGGTCACCCAGAATATGGCTTAACTCCAGGCATCGAAATGACTACTGGCCCACTCGGTCAGGGTCTTGCTTCTGCTGTTGGTTTTGCTTATGGTCAGCGCTTTGAGCGCGGTCTTCTTGACCCAGAAGCTCCAGCTGGCACTTCCCCATTCGATCACAAGGTTTGGGTTATTTGCGGTGAAGGCGACGTTGAGGAAGGTGTTTCTTCTGAAGCTGCTTCCTTGGCTGGAAACCAAAAGCTTGGCAATTTGACTGTAATCTTCGATGCAAACCACATTCAGATTGAAGGCGATACTAAGCTCACCTTCTCTGAAGATATTCTTGCTCGTTACCGTGCATACGGTTGGTACACCGATGAAGTTAGCTTCATTCAGCCAGACGGTTCCTACAAGGAAGACGTTCAGGCTTTGGCTGCTGCTATTGAAAAGGCTCAGGAAGTTACCGATAAGCCTCACTTCATTAAGGTTAATACTTTGATTGCTTGGCCAACCCCAGGCAAGACCAACAATGAAGCTTCCCACGGCTCTAAGCTTGGTGAAGAAGCTGTTAAGGGCTTGAAGGAACTTTGCGGTTTCGATCCAGAAGTTTCGTTCCCAATCGACGAAGAAGCTTTGGCTCATGCTCGCAAGGTTGCCGAGCGCGGTTTGGCTGCTCACAAGGCTTGGGATGAAGCTCTTGCAAAGTGGGCTGCTGCCAACCCAGATAAGGCTGCTCTTTACGATCGTCTTAAGGCTGGCAAGCTTCCAGAAGGCTTCGACAAGGCTATTGACGACTTGGTTGCTGGCTTCGAAGTTGGTTCCAAGGTTGCTACCCGTAAGGCTTCTGGCGCAGTTCTTAACGCAATTGCTGCTGTTATGCCAGAACTTTGGGGTGGTTCCGCTGATTTGGGTGGATCCAACAACACCAACATTAAGGGTGCTGACTCCTTCGGCCCATCCGAGGATGCAACTCGCACTTGGCCAAACGTTTCCGAGTACGGCCGTCAGCTTCACTTTGGTGTGCGTGAGTTTGCAATGGGTGCTATTACCAACGGTATTTTGCTTGGTTCTAACACTCGCCCATTCAACGGCACATTCTTCCAGTTCTCTGACTACGAGCGCCCAGCAGTTCGCTTGGCTGCTTTGATGGAGATTCCAAACCTCTACGTTTGGACTCACGATTCCGTAGCTTTGGGTGAAGATGGTCCAACTCACCAGCCAATCGAACACTTGGCTGCTTTCCGCGCTATTCCTCAGCTTGAGGTTGTGCGTCCTGCAGATGAGTACGAGACTGCTGAAGCTTACCGCTACTTCTTCGAGAAGAAGAACAGCTACCCAACAGCTATGATTTTGACTCGCCAAGGTGTTCCAACTCTTGCAGAAACTGCTGAGAAGGCTCGCGAAGGCGTAAAGCACGGCGCTTACGTTTTGGTTGATTGCGAAGGCACTCCAGACGTAATCGTCATGGCTACTGGCTCCGAAGTTCAGTGGGCTGTTGCTGGTGCCAAGACTTTGGCTGCAGAAGGCATTAAGGCTCGCGTTCTTTCTATGCCATCTCTCGAATGGTTCGAAGAGCAAGACGAAGAGTACAAGGAAGCAATCCTTCCAAAGTCTGTTAAGGCTCGCGTTTCCATCGAAGCTGGCTTGGCATTGCCTTGGTACAAGTATCTTGGCGATTGCGGCAAGGCTGTTTCTATCGAACAGTACGGCTTGCAGGGCGACGGCGGTCAGAACATGATCGACTTGGGTATTACTGCTGAGCACGTAGTAGAAGCTGCTAAGGCTTCTATCGAAGAAGCACGCGCTTAAGATAGCAAGTAATAAAAATAAAACTTGATGTGTCAAAATAAAATTGATTCATCACAAAAACTCGAAGTGCTAATTTAGCAACTTCACTGGAAACAGCAAAGGCGTGTTGATGTTAAGCTACAGATGGTTTAACATCAACCGCTGTTTCCTGTAAAACGCCAACACTACCAACGTGTTCCAATTGGTGGAGCACAGTGTTAAGGAGATAACATGACTGAAGCAACGCAGCGCACTAGCGATTCCGGCGTTTCTATTTGGTTGGACGATTTGTCCCGTACCCGCATTGAGTCTGGCTCTTTGCAAGATTTGATTGCTAACAAGAATGTTGTTGGTGTTACTACCAACCCATCTATCTTCCAGAAGGCTTTGAGCCAGGTTGGCCCATACGACGCACAGCTTAAGGAACTCGGCAAGGTTGACGTTGAGACCGCTATTCGCGAGTTGACCACTACCGATGTTCGTAACGCAACCGATATCTTCCGTGAGATTGCAGAAAAGACCGACTTTGTTGACGGCCGCGTCTCCATCGAAGTTGACCCACGCTTGGCTCACGATACTGCTAACACCGAAAAGCAGGCGGAAGAGCTTTGGGCAAAGGTTGATCGTCCAAACGTTATGATCAAGATTCCTGCAACTTTGGAAGGTCTTCCAGCTATCACCGCTACCCTCGCTAAGGGTATCTCCGTGAACGTAACCTTGATCTTCTCCCTCGAGCGTTACGAGCAGGTTATCGACGCCTTCATCGAAGGTATTGCTCAAGCTGCTGCTAACGGCCACGACTTGAAGCACATTGGTTCCGTAGCTTCCTTCTTCGTCTCCCGCGTTGATAGCGCTGTTGACAAGCTCCTCGAAGCTAACGGTTCTGCTGAAGCTAAGGCTCTTGAAGGCAAGGCTGCTGTTGCTAACGCTCGCTTGGCTTACGAACTCTTCGAGAAGAAGTTCGCAGCTGATCCACGTTGGGCTGAACTTGAGGCCAAGGGTGCTAAGAAGCAGCGTCCACTTTGGGCTTCTACTGGCACCAAGAACGCAGCTTACTCTGATTGCAAGTACGTTGACGAGTTGGTTGCTGAGCATGTTGTTAACACCATGCCAGAAAAGACTTTGAACGCTCTTGCTGATCACGGCAACGGTGCTGCTTCCATTAAGGGCACTTACGAAGAGAGCCACGCTGTTATGAACAAGCTTGCTGAGCTTGGCATTAACATTAAGGACGTTACCGACAAGCTTGAGGCCGACGGTGTTGCCGCCTTCATCAAGTCTTGGGATTCCGTGATTGCAGACGTACAGTCTGGCATCGATCGCGTAAACGCCTGATTTGATTAATCAGCAATAAATAAACATTAAACCGCACATGAACGTGGATTAGTTCACACATGTGCGGTTTTGTTTTGCATTTTTATCAATCGCAATAAAAAAGCTACCCAGTGTTATTTTCTAAGCTAAGTAATTGAAAAGAGACAGACAGTGTAGTTCTGTCTCTTTTCACGTAGAATTTTTTAATTGGCAGAAATATATACCTGATGGATAGGTATGTGTTCCTGCCTATTTTTATGCAATTTTTCAAAACAATAAAGAACATTATTAGATTAATAAGGAGGAAAATATGAAAACATTAGTAAAAAAGACAATGGGTCTATTGATGGCAACATTAGTAGCATTTGGTGTAATGGCTGGAACTACACAGGCATTTGCGAACGAAGGGCAACCTGTATATAACAGCTAAGAGGAGTAAGACCTTTTTTGTCTGATAAATTCGATATTACGAAGTATAAGAATTATAAGTTATTGGAAGATTATGATAAGAAGAACTTGTTTGATGTGGAAGAGTATTTGAAGAATAGGGAGAAGGTAAAAATAAACAAAAACAGTGTGATTATAAGAATATAGTTGAATATTATTACAAATTATTTTCGGGTATAATTTATTTATAAACCACTAACAAGGCTATGGAGCTTGGTTATATTGATCCTGTGATGTAAATAAAAAGGAGGATTTATGAAAAATACGAAAAAATGTCCAAAGTGTGGGGGAAGTGAAATTATATTTGTGCCTGGATCTGCTGGTGCTTATGGGACTGGAAATAATGTTATGACTGGCCATACAATTATGTCGGCAGTACCTGTTGATAGGTATATTTGCACTGCCTGTGGTTTTAGCGAGGAGTGGATTGACCTTGATAATATGGATAAATTAAAAAAGAAATATGATGAGATTTAAATGAGAGTTACTTTTATATGGGGCTGGGATAGATGATTAATAAACCAAATGTGCCAATTTGCTTTGTAAATCTTTATTTCAGCTGCCTTTCTCACAATTTTGTCTGTGGCATCTCAATAATAAATTTTAGCATGCGTTTCATCTTGATATTCTTTTAGAACTTTATTGAATTCCTGACATGCTCCAAAGCCTGAACTACCAAAATAGAGCACTTATCCAGTTTTAAGATTTGAGATATTATTCTCCTGTAATACTGAAAATGAGGGTCTTAAGCCGCTCAAATGAATATATGCAATAAAACCAACGAATAACATTATGACAATAGCTGGAAGTATACGAGATACTACACTTTTCATAACTCAGTACTCCTTTTTCGTAAATTGTAATAACGACAATAGGAAAAACATAACAATATACATTAGAGCAATAATGCAAGTTACAGACGTAAGAGCAGTGAACGAGTCTGGTGATAAATAATAAAATATCTGAAAAGAATACACGGATGTTTGAGACAATATTATGTTTATCAAATTCGGCAATATCCATAATAATATAAAGGAAAGAATCATCGTAACACCAACTTTTTCAAAATATATCAACAGATTCATATTTATAGCAATATACAAAAGGAAAATTATCGGATATACGAGCAGTTGATGCATAACTATCCCTAGAGACGAGTAATTTAGTGATAAAAATACCAAATTTACGACTAGATAAATGCTTACGTATTCACCATATATAAAACACAATAATTTAATCCTATTAGGAATATACTCTAGATAATAATGAATAATTTTCTTCTCTTGCCATTCACCAATTGATAATATCTGATATAGGCTTAAAAATAGTATAGTTATCGTTGAAAAGAACTTATATTGTGATAAAAATGCACCTCTTTTAGCTTGAAATACTATAAACACGCAACATGCCAAATACAAAACAAAAGACAATAAGAAAAGCTTCTGATGACTAAACTTAATAATTTCTGATTTTATATAGTACTTCATTATCATCTTCCTCCAACATAAAAGCTTTAATATCATGCGTAATATCACTGTATTCCACGATTTGTACCCCATGCTCAATCAGCAATTTAAGAACCTTGGCAATATCCCCTCTAGGCAATTTAATTCTAAAAGTTGATTCTTTGTTATCTTTGCTACGACAAAAAACCTCATATCTGTTAGAAAGCAATTCACTAATATCCACATCATTTACAACAATCACATTATAAATTCTTAGATTATCGTTAAAATTAACAATTTTTTGAATTTTCCCTTTTTTTAAATACCATACAATATCAGCAATTTCACCTAACTCATCTAATATATGACTTGAAATTACAAGGCTTTTACCTTGTGAGCGCAATGACAAGATAGTGTCTTTTAACTGCTTTATAGTAAGAACATCTAATCCATTGAAAGGTTCATCAAGAAGAATAATTTCACTATTTGAGAGCAATATTCTAGCAATATTTAATTTTTGCTTCATACCTAGCGACAATTGTTTAAACTTTTTATTTTTTGCTTCGTCGAGACTCACCTGATGCAATAATTTATCACAATTAAAGTCTTTTCTCCCCATCAAAGCAGCAAACACTCTAAGATTATCCTGTACAGAAAATTCGTCATAAAAAGATGGATTCTCAATAGCAAATGAAAGTGAACCGTCCAATTCAATATTGCCTTGATAATCAACTATCAAATTTGCAATGCACTTCATTAACGTGGTTTTTCCTGAACCATTATTGCCTACTAACGCAATAATTTGCCCAGCACTGCTTTCCAAAGAAATGTCATCTAAAACGACTTTTCCCCCATATGATTTTTTCAAATGAGATATCTTCATAAGATTACCTCTTAACAAATGAAACTAAAAATTTCCGATCTCCTTTTACAGAAATCTTACTATCTTCACCAATAAAAATTTTAGGACTCTCTTCGTAGATAACAGCATTTTTAACATTTCCTGGCTGTTTCTGAGCACGCACAAAAAGAGCATCATCAAGCTTGTACAGCTTTCCAGCAAAGCGTATCTCTCCTTTGCCTCTCTTTGCATAAATAGCATACACTCCTGGCTTTAACGATAAGTTATCGTTATTCTTATAATCTCCTGAAACTAGTGTTGGCAAATCATCACGAACCATACCAAAACGAACATTATTTGTCTTATACCCTACATACAGCAGACTGACAAGACCTAGGATTACTATGGTAGCTGCAAATATCCATTTTTTGCTTTTCATTTCTTAATCACATCCAAATCTATTATTTCATCAGCAATTTTATCGAACATTGCATCATGAGTAACAATAAAAATCATATGCAACATTCTTACCAATAGAAGCATAGTTTACGATAATGGGAATCAAGCGAAGAATATCTCTCCAAATCTAAAAATTTTTGTATAGCAGGCTTGCCAAGACTATAAACCATAATAATCATCTTCTCTCTTTCAGGTAAAAACCTCATATAGAGCTAAATACGCAACATCATAGACGAATGTTACATCCTCGACTCTTACTATAGTTATAAGGCATTTATGATGTCTTGTAAATACACTGTAACGAAAATGTTATAAAACATATATACCAGATATTTCCACCAACTTTCATCCTGACATTCATGTAATTATCGCGAATTATGTATGATTTTGAAGATAAAATTCACATGAAAATATGCAGACTATCCTCTATTACGATTGCTCATTTTTCTCAATTATCGGGTTATAGACCAAAAAATAAGGTACGACCACACCTTATATGTGAAATCTTACCTTATTTTTGTTTTATGACTTCAATTTCCCACTTCACAGGGTGGGTGCAAAGTGTGTGCACTTTTTAACGTTAACATCCTGTGCACTCAACCCTAAAGCGTTGATATCTTCCCTCATACAGCCAAACTTGAATTTATATATCTACTGTTTTAATAAGTTTGATTGCCCTTGATGATACTAACTCGTCTTGGCTCATTTCCAAAAGGTTCTTTTTATCTACCCACTTATAATTAACCGTTTCTCCTTTTTGAAGAGCAATTGCATTTTTCTTACAATCGGTTACGCATAGATATTCAACATAAAGAGAGCGGTAAACATCCTGCACAAATCTTCCGATCTCCATAATTTTTGAAGCTTCAATACCTGTTTCTTCTTTTAATTCTCTTACTGCACATTCTAATGGTGTTTCATATTGCAATGCAGAACCACCTGCTGTCAACTCCCACATTCCACCGAATTTCTTTTCAAAATCTCTTTGCATAATAAGGTAAGTCCCATCTATATGTTTAACAATTACTTCGCCCACCAAATGATACATGCCGTCAGGAATTGGTTCTCCTCTCACTAATGTAATATTCTTTAATTTATTAAATTCTTTATCATACGCATCCCAAATCTCAGCCATAAAACCCTCCATAAGGCCTGATTGTCAATTTCATTAAATATGAATTTTATCTTTCTCCAGTGGATACAAAGCCATTGTTCACTTCTACATAAAGCTTACCAATCTCAATATCCGTGATGAGCACTTGATTAGAATCAGATTCAACCTCACAAACTCCCACATCATGTGGCAAACTCACAACAATTTCAGGCATACCCTGAGTAAACCACCTCAGCCAATTCGAAGCTGAGACTTTTTTAGTTTGAATAAGCCTTATAACATTTTGCGCTTCCTCAACCCTCAATATATCTTGTTCACAGTTAAAAGCTCACACCAAAGGTATCAGCACGTTTCACCGTTAAACGAACATCTTTCGTCTCTGCGATAAACTTCTTATTATCCATTACTTACGTTAATTAGATAAATAAATACATAAATTACAATTGAACTAGTATAGAAATATTCTATTTTTCATATAACATAGTAAAAGTAGTGAATAAAGTACGAGGAGGTAATTTGTGAAGAAAAGATATATGTTGAGAAATATTTTTAAAACCAAATATAATTTCCATAATATTGTTTTAATCGTTTTCATTGGACTATTAGCAGGTTTCTTATCAGGATTGTTCGGTGTAGGTGGAGGAATGGTGATAGTTCCTGCATTAACTGTTTTTATGAAATTTGATCAGCGTCATGCTACTGCTACTTCTCTTGTTGCCATAATTATAACGTCGCTTTGTGGAAGCATTGTTTACGGTTTAAACGGCAAAGTGTCATTTTTATCAGCATTTTTTCTAATAATAGGTTCAGTTTTCGGATCACAAATTGGGGTATATTTTTCACATATTTTGCCTAAAAAAATATTTCCTTGGTGTTTTACACTTTTTGTATTACTAGTTATATGTTCTAGTCAAGTTTGGATTCCGTTAAGAAATGTAGATTTTAATGTTAGTTTTTTAAAAGCTATATGTCTTATATTTATAGGCGTTGTTTCTGGTATTTTTTCAGGTATTTTAGGCGTTGGCGGCGGAGGAATTATAGTTCCATGCGTGCAACTTTTGCTCGGCATGGGAGACCTTATGGCAAGAGGAACTGCTTTGCTTGTCACGCTTCCTACAGCTATAAGTGGCAGTATTGCTAATGCTCGTTACCATTATACTCATTTTACTGAAGGAATTATTATCGGTATTTTTGCGACATTTACTGTAAACTTAGGCGCAATAATTGCGCGCAGTATTTCACCTTTTATATGCAATATATTGTTTTGTATTTTTTTGTTCAGTGTATGCTTACGAATGATATTAAAAACAGGTATTTTAGCTAAGAATAAGCGTTAAAAAGTTTAAGATTGGCTTGATAGCTTGATTTTTGAGCATAAAAATAGCCTAGAGAGGATTACCCCTAGGCTGACTTTTGTAACATTTCAAACGCTCACAATCTTTTGGCTTTTACGATGCCCTTTCAATATCCACACTAATCTCTGATTTAAAAGTTATACTGAACCTGTCCTCGTAAACTTTTATTTTCTTGATGTACTTTCTTACCAGCTTCTCGTCATACTCACTAATATCGTGACGCTCACTTTTCAGAAAATCTTCCATTTCTCTGATTCGTCTTTTAGCATCTTCTTGACCTGCTTTTTCTATAAGAAGCTGCTGTTTCTTACCTTTCAGCTCATCAATCTCGTTGGCAGTTTTCGTGTAGTCTTTTTTAGCTTTAAGCAAGGTTAATAGTATCGCTTGTTTATCCGCGATTTTTTTATCAACCGTTTCAAGCTCACTTAAGTTGTTTCCCGCGATAATTTCTCTAATATTGTTATTCAACGTATCCAATACTTCACCAGGTACGGTGAGTATTTTGTTTATGGCTTTCACTGTAGCAGACTGCAGTTCTTCCTCTTTTACTGTCGGAGCATCGCAAGCACTAGGACCATTTTCCCATCTGGTACAACAACGCCAAACAACAGAATGCACTCCTCGGTTGTTCCAAGCAATTCTTCTGTAAACATCCCCGCATTTAGAACAAACACATAAACTGGATAAAGCGTACTTACTGGAATAAACTCTCTTTTTTTTTATTCTCCTCACCACTAAACATGTTGGCTCGTCTTACCATTTCTTCTTGGACTTTAAAGAAAATATCTCTTGGAATAATAGACGCGTGGCTATCTTTTACATAATACTGTGGTTCTGTTCCATCATTTTTTATACGAACATGGTTAATAAAATCTGTCGTCTTTTTAGTTTAAGAAATTATAAAAAAGCAAAGTACGCTTGACAAAAAAAGCAAAGCGAGCTATACATTATATGTAAAGTTAACTTGCTGTTGAAGGAGGAAAATGAAAAATACAATTTTTCGATTAAGAAAACAGCATAAAATAACTCAAGAAGAATTGGCAAATGAAGTTGGAGTTACAAGGCAGACCATAACTTCCATTGAAACTGGAAAATATATAGCATCACTGCCGTTGGCTTTTAAAATTGCTAAGTTTTTTGATACAAGTATTGAAGAAATATTTAGCATAGAGGAGGACGATTAATATGAACAAATTAGAAAAATATAAAAAAGAAATAGGATTTAGAATTACTATTTTAGTCTTATTATGTATGGTTGCCTTACTCGCAGTTATTATTGGAAATTTTTACTTAAAATATAAATTTCCATTAAAAGAAGATGTGACAGATTATGTAGTAGTATTTTTTATTGGACTTGAACTTGTATCTGTATTCTACATGTCAATGCTTGGTAGAGCATATAGAAATAGAGATATATTGGAGAAGATGTATACTAAAGAAACAGATGAGAGAATGATATTAATAAAGATGAAGTCAGGATCAAATATAATACCTATATTCTCAATGGTTATTGTAATAGTTTCTTTAGCTGTAGCATATGTAAGTTATGAAGCCTTTTTAGCGTTAATAATAGTTGCATTTGTACAAATAATATTTTCTAAATTATTAAAAGTATATTGGTCAAAAAAGATTTAAAAATATCATATTAAAGGTATTAGACGATAGACAGTTAAAACTCTATCGTCTTTTTTTATACTCAAAATTAGGAGGTAAAAATGGTAAGGATAAGAAGCCACACTTAAAACAATTTAATATATAAGACATTTAGCGATTGAAATATAAGTTCAGTCGCTTTTTTAATTGAAATTTATAGATTAAGGAGAAGAAATTAATGGATAGATAAATGATAATTTAGCTGCCTAATCTTCGATTGTCGCTTGCCCGTTCATGAGCATAGGTAAAAGCCAATCACGGAGAGCTATCAAAGCTCTATTTTCGCGTTGATTAGACGATATAGTCGTATAAGCAGGCATAGCAATTCTATTAAACACCTTAAGTTCAATCTCATTTGGAATATAAATGGGTCGATTATTAACTAGTGGTTTATCACAAGAAAGTACAGCATCACCACTAATGAAAAATGGGTATTATACATTGAGATCTTTAGCTGTTCCGACTTGAATGGTAGATTTCTTCTCTTCACTGATAATGTCACCAAGCTTTCCGTTTGACTCTCTACGAAAGAATTCGTCACACAACTTCGCCAGTAACGAAAGGTGGGTTATTCACAATCTAGTAAAAGATTTGAATTAAGCCAGCTGGCAACGCCATTATTGTTGTTGGAATCACAAACCTCGTCCGCAATCGCAAGCAACCGAGGATTACTATTCGATACCGCTACACCGTATCCCCCTGCGCGGAACATGTCTATATCTATAATATCGTCTCCAAAAACGACTGTGCGGCTCGGCTTCACACCCAAACGATTGCAAATAACGTTCAAAGCATGCCCCTTGTTTGCAAGAGGATTCGTAAGCATCCACAAAACATCTTCGCTAATGTGTAGCGAAAAATCGGTTGGAAGAATGCTCTGAAGTTTTTCCTTCTCACTCTCTCGAGGAACAATAATAATCTTGTCTGCAATGCCACTTGGAACATTAGAAAAATCGGTAATAACAAAATCCTGCTCGTTCCAAAGCATACGAACATCAAAGTTAGTGTAACGAACATCGTTCATAACAATGCCAATGCGAAGCGTAGGAATCTCATTAAGCAAGCGCAAACACACACTACAAGCATGTTGAGAATCAAATCCAAAACGCGTAAGAGTATCAAGGCTTCTTTGCGAAGTAAGCTCACCTATCGTGCTGTGAGCACAGTCAAAATCAATAAGAGCACCATTAAGGTACGCGCAAACTTGAGCATTCAAATCGTGAATAAAATCAAAAGCACTTCCAACAGGTCGAGCAGTAATAATCGCAAGCGGAATTCCACATTCACTCAAACGCTTAGAAGCGCTAACAGTTTCTTGGCTTAAATATCTGCTTTCAAAAGCATTAGCATCATGAAGCATAGTGCCATCAAGATCTGCTACCACAAGAGAAGGAGAAAAATGAAGCATAACAATAACCTAATGTATTTTAATTAGTCTAACATCTTCTAACATCTTAAAAAGCATAGCAAAATATACGCCTGCTCTGCTTATAAAACAAAAGCGCGCAATCTTTCGACTACGCGCTTAAAAGAATACTTAGATAAGTGAGAACTTAGTCATAAGATTCAAGGCAACAATAACAGCCACCCAAATCAAAGCTATAATAACAGTCCAACGATTCAAGTTCTTTTCTGCAACACCAGAGCTACCAGCGTTCTTCGTTAAACCGCCGCCGAACATATCGGAAAGGCCGCCGCCCTTGCCCTTGTGCATCAAAATCAACAATGTTAACAAAATGCTGGTGAGCACAAGCAACACTTGCAAAACAATTTTCACAGCGGACACAAGTAACCTCCTGTTTTTGGTACTCTGTAAAGCATAGTAAAAGCCATTGACCTATGCGCTAAATATATGTTGAATCAGAACTAAATAAGTGCTAAATCATTCACTAAATAAGCACTAAAATCATTCGCGATTTTTATAAGACGCGAGTTTAACAATAGAAGCAAGCTCTTCAACTTCTAAAGACGCTCCTCCAATAAGGAATCCATCCACATCTGGCTCACTAATTAAGCTTGACGCATTAGAAGACGTTACAGATCCGCCATAAAGAATACGCACAGAATTTGCAACATTATCGTCAAAAGTGCGTCGCAAATCGTCCCTAATCGCAAAAGCTGCCTCTTGAGCAGATTGAGCTGTAGCAACCATGCCAGTTCCAATAGCCCAAACTGGTTCGTACGCAATAATCAAACGTGCTGCCTGCTTAGAGTCTAAGTCGCGAGTAACGTCGTGAACTTGACCAACCGCAAAATCAAGCTCTATACCTTGCTTGCGCTCCTCGAAGCTTTCGCCAACGCATAAAATTGGTTGCATTCCAGCTGCAAGAACAGCGCGCACTTGGTCAACAATATTCGCATCGTCTTCTGGATGATACTTTCTACGCTCGGAATGGCCTACAATCACCATTGAGCAGCCAAGACTTGCAAGCATATCTGCAGAAACGTCTCCAGTAAACGCGCCTTGAGTTGTAACGGAAACAGCTTGTGCTCCGTAAAGAATAGGAATATTACTGGATTCAACTAAAACTTGTACGCTTCTTAAGGATGTAAACGACGGCATAAGCGCAATATCGCATTTTTTGCAATCAAAGTGAGAATCGCAAAGCATCCACCAGAATTTTTGAATAAAATGAGTGGCTTCAAGGTGATTGAAATTCATTTTCCAATTACCTGCAACTAGCGGTTTTCTTTTACAAACCATAATCACCCTTAAGAATTGTTATAAAGATAAAATTAACATTATGCCGACCTCGATTTACAAAATGAATTCATAAAATCGAAGCCGGCACAATATCTTAAATTTATTTACTCAAGCACGCTCAAGCCTGGAAGAGTCTTACCTTCCAAGAACTCGAGAGAAGCGCCGCCACCAGTGGAGATGTGCGAGAAGCCATCTTCCGCAAATCCAAGGTTACGAACTGCAGAAGCGGAATCACCACCGCCAACAATAGTGAAAGTACCGTTCTTAGCGGCGTCAACCAAGCCCTGAGCCACAGCACGAGTACCAGCAGCAAACTCTGGAACCTCAAACACGCCCATTGGTCCATTCCACACAACAGTCTTGGAATCAACAATCTTATCGTGGAACAGCTTTTGAGAATCAGGGCCAATATCTAAGCCCATCTTATCTGCAGGAATAGCATCCGCTGGAACAACTTCTGGAGCAACTGGAGTGTCGCCTGCTGGGAAGCCAGCGTTCACAACAATATCGGTTGGAAGAACAAGCTCAACGCCATTCTTCTTAGCGGTTTCAATGTATCCCTTAACTTTCTCGAGCTGATCCTCTTCAAGCAAAGAAGTACCGACTTCGTGACCCAAAGCCTTAAGGAATGTGAACACCATTCCGCCACCAATAACAAGGCGATCAGCCTTAGAAAGCAAGTTTTCAATAACGCCAAGCTTGTCGGAAACCTTAGATCCACCAAGAACAACAGTCAAAGGACGCTCTGGATTTTCGGTTGCGCGAGAAAGTGCCTTAACTTCCTTTTCAACAAGCAAGCCAGCAGCAGCTGGAAGATCGGCAGCAACATCGTAATTTGAACCCTGGGCGCGGTGAACAACACCGAAACCGTCGGAAACAAAAACTTCTCCAAGAGCAGCAATCTTCTTGGCGTAAGCTGCGCGCTCAGAAGCATCCTTGCTGGTCTCTTCGGCGTTAAAGCGCACGTTCTCAAGCAAAACAACGTCGCCATTGTTCATTGCAGCAACCTTAGCTTGAGCATCTTCGCCGTAAGTATCTGCAGCCAAAGCAACATTTACACCAAGAAGTTCACCTAAGCGAGCTGCCACTGGAGCCAAAGAAAGCTCTGGAACAACCTGACCCTTTGGACGGCCAAGATGAGCCATTAAAATAACCTTGGCGCCCTGCTCGCGCAAAGCTTTAATCGTTGGCAAAGCAGCCTTAATACGACCGTCGTCTGTGATAGTCGTGCCCTTAAGAGGAACATTAAAATCGGCACGAACGAGTACGCGCTTGCCGCTCAAATCTCCCAAATCTTTAAGTGTCTTCATTGGTATCCTTTCCAAACCATGATTCAACCAATCATGATGGCGAATTTAACAAGAAAAAAGACGAAAGCAAAGCTAAAACGTCTATAAATTCCACAAACGATTATACCGCATATGCGCAACAAGCACGCACAAAATCAACAGAAAGATTTACATAAAAATCAACACCAAAATCGCGCGATACAAAAATGCCGCATACTTTGTGTATACGGCATTTAATCAAAATTAGTAACTACAAAAGTTAATTCTAGAGTTAATTCTACATTCTAGATTTTTCGACTTTAGCGCAAAGTTGCAAAAGTCTACGAATACGGCCAGCAACAGCATCTTTTGTGATTGGAGGATCTGCCAAATGACCAAGCTCTTCCAAGCTTGCATCACTGTGCTTAAGTCGCAACTTGCCTGCCATCAAAAGATTTTCTGGAATATCGTCTCCAAGAACGTCGAAAGCGTGACGAACCTTTTCGCAAGCTTCTGCAGCAGCCTTAGCACTCCTGCGCATATTTGCATCATCGAAGTTTGCTAAACGATTAGCTTTTCCTCTTGCTTCGCCATCAGAACGCTTGCCAGTCCATTCTCTAGAAGACCTTGGAGCGCCAATCAAATTAAGCATACGCTCAATTGCGTCTGAATCACGCAAAGTAACGCGCTCGGAGCTTTTAACTTTACGAGCCTTTGCGCTCACACCCAAACGTGCAGCCATAGCTTGCAAAGCTGTTGCAGCTTCGTGAGTTGGGCAAACAATCTCTAGATAGCTAGCTTTTCCAGGATCCGATATAGCACCGTGAGCTATAAACGCTCCCCTCCACGCGGCTTTAATTTGTGCAATGCTTCCGCTAACAATTTCTGGAGCTAAGCCTGCAACAATGTGCATACGTCGATCCAGAAGACCAGATTGCAATGCTAAAGCTGCGGCTCCTCGATCAACAAGAACCTCGTAACGAGTAACAACACCCGTAGGCGTTTGACGAGAAGCTTGAGAAATCTTAGCCTCCCGCTGGAAATAAGTCTCAAGAACGTCTACGAGCCATTGTGCTGCATTTTGCGAATCAAACTGTGCTCTAATTACAGCTTGATTATTAACTGGCCTTAGACCTCCAGCAAAACGCATCATCGCTGCAGCTTGAGCCATAATAACCGCTGGTTGGTCACTATTATTTGCGACGAGTTCGTTCTTTACGTCGTCAAGAAGAGCCAAGGGAAACCTCCTATTTTGTTCTTCTTAAAGTATGCGTTGGGATTCTTGCAAGATGCCATTGCACGATGCTAAAAACATCTACATGCTCGGCTTTCTGTAGTACCCAATGACTTGGACATTTTACCTTTTAATATTGCTTTTTATATTACATAACACCGTAGGAGAAAATGCATTATTTGTTAAATCATGCTCTAGATCTCATCTCTCTAGCAGACACTGTAACTTGTAATCCTCTAGATTTTAATCGTTTTGCAAGCTCTATGCTAATAGCTACAGACCTATGCTGGCCTCCTGTGCATCCAATTGCAATAGTTACATAGTGCTTATCTTCTTTTGCAAAACCATCGATTGCTGTAAGAAGAGCTTTCTCGTAGGAATCTAAGAATTCCATTGCGGCTGGGTTTTTAAGAACATAATCGCTAACAGCTTTATCTTTGCCAGTTAAATCTCTAAGTTCTGGAACCCAAAATGGATTTGGCAAAAATCGCATATCTGCCACAAAATCGGCATCCATAGGCATTCCGTACTTAAATCCAAAACTAAAAATGTGAACAGATACAGTAGAAGACCCTTTTCCAAGCAAGCCTTCATAAAGCTTTGTTGAAAGTTGATGAATACTAAGAGTAGAAGTATCGATAATAATATCCGCGCAATCCTTAAGATGACTTAAAAGCTCGCGCTCTTCTAAAATGCCATCAATAAGTCTCCCGCCGCGTTGCAAAGGATGCGGCCTGCGCACAGACTCATATCGCTTAATAAGCACAGAATCGGAAGCGTCTAAAAATAGTATTCGAGTTTTTACGCCCAAATCATCTATATGGCCCAAAACAGCAAAAAGATCGTCAAAATATCCACGCGATCTTACATCAATAACTGCTGCAAGCTTATGCACTTTAGAGCCAGAAGACGTCATCATGTCTACAAGCGGAATCAGCAGCTTTGGAGGAAGATTATCAATAACATACCAGCCCATGTCTTCCAAAGCATTTGCAGCATGCGATCTTCCAGCTCCACTCATGCCCGTAATAAGCATTACTTCAAAATCGCTTGAAACATGCGCATCTTGGCTACTTAAAGAAGCATTATTTGATTGCAACTTAAAAACGGAATTATGAGATTGCATTTCTAGATTATTCTCATCGCTCATAATGCCTCCTGCAATGCTTTTTCCATGCAACTTCTTATGTAATCGTAATCTGTAGCCTTGATGGATTTATGTTTGATTATACAAGAATCATCACTCGAATCATCACTCGAATCATCACTCGAATGCCTATACTCAAAAGTCATAAGTTTTACTTGATCTAATGCCTGATACAAAAGCATTTCTTCTCCACCAATACCAATGCCGTATTTTCTCCAAACTTTAAGCATCTGGCTTGGTCGAGGACTGTAAACAACGTCTAGCAAAGCTCCTAAATATTTTATTGACTTTTCCTTGCAATATTCACACAAAGCGAGCGCTAATCCGTCTGCTACATGAGCTGGAACAGTGCTTATAACAATATCTGCGTTTGCAATTGCTTCAATTGCATCCAACGAAGAAATAGATTCTAGAATGTGAGATTTATCACATTTTTCTATACTTTGTAAATCGTCAATTTGCAAAGGCTCACTCGCAGGAAACTCTATACCGCAAACAGGCTTGTAATCGCGCTTGTTTTTAATCTCAAAATTCTCTGGCTCTATTCTTCTGCTATTTGGAAAATCCAATTTATATTTATCTACTAAATCGTTAAATCTACTAACGCTTTTAACAGTTTTTCCATCGCTTTGCAACCTTGCAACAACACTAACTTTGCTCAATTTTGAGCCTTGCGCAATTTCTATTAAAGCTGCCATTGCAGAAGACGCTGTGTTTCCGCTGCCAATAATAACCGCACTTTTAGCGTTTAATATTTTAGATTTTAGAGCGCGCACTAACGCCATTACAATCCCATTTACGTCTGTGTTACAAAGCTCAATCGTCTCAGGATTTTCTATGCATGGCTTTTTACTAAACACAGCAGTATTTGCAACTCCAAGCGTTTTTGCCCAATAGTCGCAAGCTACACCTAGGCTCATAATCGTTTTTTTAAGTGGCATTGTAAGGCTTAAGCCTTTCCAAGAATCATCAAGATGCGCGATAAAATCTTTTAAGTCTTCTTCGCTAACTTTTTCTTTACTATAATGCCAATTATTTAATCCCAATGCCTTGTAGGCAGCATTGTGCAAAACTGGAGATAGAGAGTGCGATATAGGATTGCCCAAAACCGCACAATTGTAGCATTTTTCAACCATTTTAACCTCTTTATTTATAAGCCTTTATTTGCGAGCCTCTATTAACAAGTTTATGCGATTTTACAAATCCTTAGGATCTACACTAAATTTTAATTCGCCACTTTTTCGCATTGCAAAATGCTTTGCGCATTCTTTTTTCAAACGATTAACTAATTCATCTCTATATTCTAATGGCACTCTTACAACTGCTTTAACTCTATCGTTTAATTCTTCAAATCGTTGAGAATTTTGCTCGCGCAATGTTGAAGGAGGCTTCATTGGAACAATTCCAAGTAAAGGCGGAAGATATTCGGACTCACTCGAATCGCCAGAATCTTCGCTCGAATCGCCAGAAACCACAGAGTTATTATTTTTAGTTTCGACTTTTAACATTGGAAGATTGCTAGAACTATCTAAATTGCCATTTTTGCTTGCGACTTTTGCAATGTCTTCACTAATGTCTTCACACTCATAATCGCCCATTGCACCAATCGCATTAAGCGTATCTACAACAGCTTGCCTAAACCCCCATATTCTTGCAACGCAAACAGAAGGAGGCAAAAGCGCATCTTCTCTTTCTTTAAGCTCTTGTTTAGAAAGAATCGAAGAATCCCACTCCTCTAACGATTTAGCGAGAACATCATAAGTTTCTCCCAAAATAAGCACGCTTCCGTCTCTGCTTTTTGGAGCACACATAGAAGCCGCTTTCATCCACGCGTTCAAAGTGTCGATTCTAGCATCTAATCCCGTGCTGTAAAGACTCGTCCACGCGTCTAAAATCGCAACAAGACCATATTCCCCGCAAGAATCTTTAGAATTGCTTAAAACACGCGGCTGCGATCCAAGCGCGCTAATAACAATCATCGGCTTTTGCTCAACCCACTCAACAACACCGCTTTTTTGTTTTGCAGAAGAAACAATAATTGGAACATCCTTAAAAAACTTAAACACTTCTTTAGCTGTAAAATTAACGCCTATATGAACAGCTTCAATCGCTCCAGAATTACTAGAACAATTCGAGCATTTCCAACCTATTGCAATACTTCCACACCACGCGCATTTAGGAGCAGAACCGTCTAAGGGCAAGTCAAGCGGACCAGTGCAACGTTTGCAACGAGCAATACAATGGCACTTTTTACACGCAGCTTTTTGAATAGCGCTATCTTGGCAAGTGGCAAGCAAAACAGGCATTTTAGCGTCTAAAGTTTGTCTAATCGAAGTTAGCGCAGTGTACGGTATTCTAGAACCTACACTCGGGTCATTTATTTTAGTCAAATTATTTGAATTTAAAAGACGAACCCAAGGACTTGCATTTTGAACAACAGACTTAAAAGGCGTAACTTCTACTAAATGGCCACTAACCGAAGGAGCTAATTTTTTGTTTTCAACTTCGCTTTGACTAATAACGCTTCTTGCAAAAGACATTGAAACAAATACGCCATTATGATTTTTGGCGCGCAATCGCATAACGCCTCTAGCTTGTGCGTAAGGCATCATGCCGTCTGCATACTGATATGCGCTATCTTCTACAATCACAAAAAGCGCTTGCGACTCAACTGGCGCATACATTGCAGACCTTGTTCCTAAAACGCACGGAACAATGCCCTTTTCTATAGCTCTCCACGCTCTATACCTATCTGCTGGAGAATCATAAGCGCAAAGACGAGCAACATCTCCACTTAAAGCGCCATTAGAATTTTGTGACTTTTTATAAGGCTTAAGGCCGTAAACCATAAGCGAGCGCATAACATCGCTCACTTCTCGAATCGTAGGCAAAACAACAGCAACTTGACGACCAGCGCTTATAGCATTTGCAATAATCCACGCTAAATCTTGCGCCCATCTAAACGCGCCTGGCAAAGCATCTACAAGAAAAGCTTTGTAATTATTCGTTGTACTTAACATAAAGTCATCTTTAGAATGCAAATAATAAGGTTTTTGAACGTTTTCTAGCTCTTGTTTTAACAAATCCGCGTTTTTGTAAGACGCAAACATGCGAGCATCGGTTGTTTTTATAAGATTTTCCGATTCGCTATATTGATTCTGTTGCCAGTCATCTTTCGATTTTAAGCTTTTGCGAAAATCGATGGTCCATTTTTGCCTTTTAGACATGTGAATATCGTCTAAAAAATTCTCTTTATCTACGCCAGCGATTCTTTTGGGCAAAGCGAGCCGAATAATATTCGCTCTAGTTCCGCCATAAGCGTTAGCAATTGATGAAATATCTTGCATAAAAGATTTAGACGCAACTTTTTCGCTTGAAACAATTTTTTCAATAAACTTTAGGGAGGATTTTGGCGTTTCGCTTGAATCGCTTCTACTCCATATGATTCCGTTAACTCGTCTTGCGCCGAATTTTACGCGAACCATAACCCCTGGCTTTGCGTCTTCATCTTGCGATTGGCTAACAATGTAGTCGAAAGTTTTTCCAAGATGAGGTGCTTGAACGTCTAAAACAACATGCGCAATCGCACAGTTACTCGCTTGGATTGGTGTTGAACCACCCTTTTTGCGCCTGTGTGATTTTTTCGCTAAACCTTCTAAAGAAGGCTGCAACGAAGACTGTTCAAGCATTAATAATCCTTATAAAATTAATCCTTATAAAACTTCAAATCATTTTTTTAAATCATTTTTTTAATGATTTTACCTCATTTTTAATCTGTTCAACACGATTCAACTCTTCCCAAGGAAAATCAACATCACTTCTGCCAAAATGACCATAAGCAGAAGTCTTTGAGTAAATTGGTCTAAGCAAATCAAGCTCGTCGATAATCACAGCTGGTCGCAAATCAAAGACTTTACGAACTATTGCAGAAATATCCGAGCGCGTAATTCCATTAGCTTCTGTTCCAAAAGTTTCTACATTTACGCTAACAGGCTCCGCAATACCAATAGCGTACGCGACTTGCACTTCTACTTTATGAGCCAAACCTGCAGCAACAAGATTCTTTGCAACCCAGCGCGCAGCGTATGCTGCAGAACGATCTACCTTACTAGGGTCTTTTCCAGAAAAAGCTCCGCCACCATGATGAGCGGCTCCACCATAAGTGTCTACAATAATCTTTCTGCCAGTTAATCCAGAATCTGCAGCAGGCCCGCCTAAAACAAACGACCCTGTAGGATTTACAAGCATTCTATAATCGCTATAATCAACGCGATTTTCTAAGACTTTACTAAGAACGGGCTCTACAACGTTTTTAACAAGCTGTTCTCTAAGCCAATCAACGCTTACATTAGGACTATGTTGAGTGGAAATCAAAACAGTATCTAAGCGAATAGGCTCTAACTTTTCGTTATACTCGATTGTTACTTGCGTTTTTCCATCTGGTCTAAGATTTGGCACAATTCCAGACTTTCTAACATAAGATAAGCGTTGAGCAAGACGATGAGCAAGATAGATTGGAAGAGGCATATAAGCGTCTGTTTCGTCGCTAGCATAACCAAACATAACGCCCTGGTCGCCTGCTCCTTGACTCTTGTAGCGTTCTTCTTTAGACGCAAGATTTTCGGATTCTAAATCTAATCTAGAAACACCTTGATTTATCTCCGCGCTTTGCTCAGTTAGTGAAACCATTACGCCACAAGAATCAGCGTCTAAGCCAACAGAAGAACTGTTGTATCCAACTTCGCGCACAACTTTTCTTACAATTCCAGGAATATCTGTGTAAACTTCTCCCCTAACTTCGCCAAAAACAACAAATTGTCCTACGCAAGCGCAAACTTCAACAGCAACATGCGCATGGGGATCTTGACGAAGCATGTCGTCTAAAATTGCATCCGCAATCTGATCACAAAGCTTATCTGGATGACCTTCTGTAACAGATTCTGCAGAAATAAGTTTAGACTCTTTCATAATTCCCCTTTATAACTTTGTAACTTTATAAATAAAACTAACTTTATAAATAAAGCTAACTCTCTAAATTGCGCATTAAAACAATCGCAGCCGCATACCCACACGCGATTGTAAGCGCAAGGATAATACGGCTGCAATTAAACGAAAAAGAAAACTTAGTTTCCCTCGTTCACATCATCTTCACCAAGATTCTCTACCAGCAAACCCTTATTAATCTCGCGGAATGCAATAGAAAGAGGCTTTTCTTGGTTCTTATACTCAACAAGAGGACCGACGTTTTGCAACAATCCCTCGTTAAGCTGTGTGAAATAAGAATTAATCTGCCGTGCTCGTTTTGCGGCAAACAAGGCAAGCGCATACTTGGAATCCGCATGTTGCATTAAATCATCAATAGGCGGATTTGCAAGTCCCGTAGGTGTTGGCTTAGTGCCCAATGCCATAATGTTCTCCATATTCTATGGTGCCACAATAGTTTCCAAATAATCAATTGTAAGCTATTGCAAGGATATTCAAAACACTAATCAAAATTAAACTAAAGTGATTGGAACTAATCTAAACTAGTCTAAACTAAAACTAATCAAGATTAATCTAAATCGTATTCTTTAGCGATTATATTCCAAAGCTCGTCCGCAGCGCGATTAGCATCGTCATTAACAATCACAAAATCAAACTCACTAGACGCGGCAATTTCCACTTTTGCTGTTTGCAAACGCTTAGCTTGCTGCTCAGGAGTTTCTGTGCCTCTACCAATAAGCCTACGCTTAAGCTCTTCAAAGCTAGGAGGAGCAATAAACACGTACACAACTTCCAAACCAAGTCTAGAAGCCTCTTGCTTTACTCTTCTAGCTCCTTGAAGATCAATCTCTAGAAGCGTTGGAACGTTTTGAGCAAGATGATCCAAAACTGGTTTAAGAAGAGTGCCATAGTGAGCCATTCCGTGAACAAGAGCCGTCTCTAAAAATTCACCGTTCTTTTGCCTTCTAGCAAACTCTTCTTCGTCAATAAACCAATAATGAATGCCATTAAACTCGTCGTAGCGAGGCTTTCTGGTAGTCGCAGAAACAGAAAGCCAAATATTAGGGTGTTTTTCGCGCAATACCCCCTCAACAGTGCCCTTACCAGCAGCAGTAGGACCAGTAAGAACAATCAATCGCCTTTTAATGGATTGCGTACTTTGTGTATTGTCTAAACTAACCATATTTGACTCTCTTAAATCATTTTTATGAATCCATTAAAGCTTGACGAATATCCCAAGCTATTCGTTCAGTTGCATTAGATAATGCACCAATATCTGGACCATGCGAAGCAATAGACCTAGAAACAGTTACTAAAACATTTCCGTGAGTTCCAGCAAAAACCGTTTTCAAATCGTTAGCTTCCGCACCCTGCCAGCCGTAACCTGGAGAAAGAATAGGGCCAGTAAAACTCGTTAAATCGATTCCACCGCCATTCATCCAATCTCCAATAGTGGCTCCAACAATTAAGCCAACAGAACCCATGCCCTTTGTATTGTTGTTAAAAGTTTGAGCAGTTTGAGCAATACCATGAGCAACAGTTGTACCACGGTATGAACCAGTTTGACGAATTGCTGTTTGCAAACTAGCGCCTTCGCGATTAGACGTTAGCGAAGCAATAAACACACCCTTGCCATTATTAAGAGCCTCATTAATCAACCCACCCATTGACCTAGCTCCGTAATATGGAAGAAGCGTAATTGCATCTGTAAGAAGAGGCGCATCTGGCTTAAAATAAGCGTCTGCAAGAGCGGAGATTGTTGTAGACAATCCACCATGACCGCAATCAACAATAGTGATTACATCCATTTGCCTTGCAGCGTACAGCACTCGTTCGAGCGCCGCGAAACCCTTAGACCCGTAGCGCTCGAACATGCTTGACTGGAATTTTACGGCAGCAGCTCTGCCGTTCATGGCTTGAAGCATACGCATGGAGAACAATTCTGCTCCTTGAGCATCCATATTGTATCCCCAATTAAGCAGCATTTTGCGGTGCGGATCTATACCAACGCATAATGGCCCATATTTTGCCATAGCGTTTTTTAGACGCAATCCAAAATCGGATCTTTGCGCCTGCAATTCCTGCTCTCGTATGCTTTCGGTCATGTATTAAGCCCGACTTTCTTCGTTTTCTGCCTTCTCGATTGCAAACAGTTGCTTTGCATGCTCCTGAATGCTCATCACTTGGTAATCGTTGTTCTTAACGGCTTCTATAGCCATAAGAACTGGTGCAAACTCCGTAATTGTAGTGAATTGCGGAAGGTCTGCTGCAACAGCAGCTGCACGAATAGCATAACCATCCGTACGCGACCCTCTTGAATTCGGCGTGTTCAACACCATATCAATCTTACCATTTTCAATCAGCTCAACCACGTTTTTGCCGATTCTTTCGCGCGAAGGCACGTCATTTCGCACATCCTTCGCCGTGTCGCCTTGGCTTGAGAGCTTGTCAACAATAACTGAATCAATGCCGTAACGTCTAAGAACAGATGCCGTACCTTCTGTAGCCCAAATCGTAAATCCAAGTTCTACTAAGCGCACTGCAAGAAGAGGCAATTGGCGTTTATCTGCATCGCTTACAGACACAAACACGTTGCCACTTGTAGGCAAACCGCCCTTGTATGCTGCAAGCTGACTCTTAGCAAAAGCATGTGGGAAGTCGCGGTCAAAGCCCATAACTTCTCCAGTAGAGCGCATTTCTGGACCAAGCAAAATATCAACTGTACGACCAACAGGAGTGCGGAAACGCTTAAAAGGCAAGACGGAAGCCTTAATAGCAACCTGCTGGCCTGGGTGAATATCTCCACCATCTCCCTTTGGAAGAAGAAGACCACGCTTTCGCTGCTGTTCGATTGTTTCTCCAGACATAATTCGAGCAGCAGCTTTAGCAAGAGCAACACCAGTAGCTTTAGAAGCAAACGGAACAGTTCTAGACGCTCTAGGATTTGCCTCAATTACGTACAAAGTGTTTGCCATAAAAGCGTATTGAACGTTAATAAGACCACGAACCGAGCATCCGCGAGCAATCGAAAGCGTGCCCTCGCGAAGGCGGCGAATTTGATCGTCGGAAAGTGTGCTTGGAGGAAGAGTGCAAGCAGCATCGCCAGAGTGCACACCAGCCTCTTCAACATGCTCCATAATTCCGCCAATATAAAGCTCATTGCCGTCGTAAAGTGCATCAACGTCAATCTCAATAGCGTCTTGCAAGAACTTATCAATCAAAAGCGGCGAAGGTAAGCGGCCAGAAACAACAGTGTCTGCTCTAGCTTCTTGCAAAGCGCGATCCACGTATTTTGCAAGCTGAGCATCGTCGTACACGATTTCCATGCCACGACCGCCAAGCACGTAGCTTGGTCGCACAAGAACCGGGTATCCGATTGCGTGAGCAGCATCTTTAGCTTCTTCGAGGCTTAAAGCAGTGCCGTAGCGCGGAGCATTCATGCCTTCTTGGCGAAGAACCTCTCCAAAAAGCTCTCGATTTTCCGCCAAATCAATGGCCTCAGGCGTAGTACCCAAAATTGGAACGCCTGCAGCTTTAAGACGAGCCGCAAGTGAAAGCGGAGTTTGGCCGCCAAGTTGCACAATCACGCCTTTAACTGGGCCAAGCTTCTTTTCTGCTTGATAAATCTCAAGCACATCTTCGAAAGTAAGAGGCTCAAAGTATAGGCGATCCGACATATCGTAGTCTGTAGAAACTGTTTCAGGATTGCAATTGACCATGATTGTGTCGTAATCCTTACCCAGCTCTTGCACAGCATGAACGCAAGTGTAGTCAAACTCAATACCCTGGCCGATTCTATTAGGACCAGATCCAAGAATGATCACGGCTTCGCGATTGCGCGGCTTAAGCTCGCTTTCTTGAGCGTAGCAAGAATAGTAGTAAGGCGTTACAGCGTCAAACTCGGCAGCACAAGTGTCAACCGTTTTGTAAACAGGATGCAATCCATACGCCCAGCGAAGCTCTCGAACCATGTTTTCGCCTTCGTCTCCAAGATTACGCAAATGCGCAATTTGAACATCCGAAAGGCCAGCAAGCTTAGCGCTCTTTAACACTTTTGGCGTCAAGTTTTCTGCTTCACGAACCTCTAGCGCTGTTTTGTTAATTAGCGAAAGCTGCTCAACAAACCATGGGTCGATTTTTGTTGCGTCAAAAATCTGCTCTGGAGTTGCTCCACCCCAAAGCGCGCGCTGAATTTGCAAGTAGCGGTGCTCTGTTGGCGTGTGCATTTCTTCAAGAAGTCTATTAACTTCTTCTTTGCTTGGGCGCTCGCCGTCCCAGTTAAAGCATGCGTGGCGCTTATCGATTGAGCGCATTGCTTTTCCAAGAGACTCCTGGAAGTTTCCAGCCAAAGCCATTGCTTCGCCAACAGACTTCATAGAAGTAGTAAGCGTAGTATCTGCTCCAGGGAACTTTTCAAACGCAAAGCGCGGAATCTTAGTTACAACATAGTCAATCGTTGGCTCAAAGCTTGCAGGAGTCGAACGCGTAATATCATTTTGGATTTCGTCCAAAGTGTAGCCGAGCGCAAGTTTTGTAGCGATTTTTGCGATTGGGAATCCTGTTGCTTTAGATGCGAGCGCAGAAGAACGCGAAACTCGCGGATTCATTTCGATTACGATTATGCGACCAGTCTTAGGGTTGATTGCGAATTGAATATTGCAACCGCCTGTATCAACGCCTACGCCTCGAATAATCGCAATGCCAATATCGCGCATCTTTTGATATTCGCGATCTGTTAGCGTAAAGCATGGAGCAACTGTAATCGAGTCTCCCGTGTGAACACCCACAGGGTCAACGTTTTCGATTGGGCACACAACAACAACGTTGTCTTTTGAGTCTCGCATAAGCTCCAGCTCAAATTCCTTCCAGCCTTCAATGCCTTCTTCAATAAGCACTTCGTCTGTTGGAGAATAGTGGATGCCAGCTCCAGCAATGCGGTGTAATTCTTCTTGATTATGAGCAATTCCAGAGCCTAAGCCGCCCATTGTAAAGCTTGGGCGTACCACTACTGGGTATCCAAGCGTTTCAACAATTTTGTCTACTTCTTCGATTGAGTGAGCAATAAAGGATTTTGCGCTTTCTGCTCCAGCTTTTTCTACGACTTTCTTAAAAAGCTCACGATCTTCGCCGCGGTCGATTGCTTCCAAAGATGCGCCAATAAGCTCCACATTGTACTTTTTTAAGATTCCTGCACGCCCCAAGTCCATTGCGGCATTAAGAGCAGTTTGGCCGCCGAGCGTTGGAAGAAGCGCGTCTGGCTTCTCTTTAGAAATAATGCGCTCCAAAATCGCCGTGTCTATTGGCTCAATGTATGTTGCATCTGCAAGCTCTGGATCCGTCATAATCGTAGCAGGATTAGAGTTTACAAGGATTACGCGGATTCCTTCTTCGTGAAGCACTCGGCAAGCTTGCGTTCCAGAGTAGTCGAATTCTGCAGCCTGACCAATTACGATTGGGCCAGAACCAATCACCATTACAGACTTAATATCATCGCGTTTTGGCATTATAAATTCCTTTTATCTCTTTATACCTACTATTTTTCGCTTTTATTCTTGTGATTTTGCATAAGTTCTACAAAGCGATCAAACAAGTATGATGCGTCGTGAGGCCCTGCGGCTGCTTCTGGGTGATATTGCACAGAAAAAGCTGGAATATCAAGGCATTGCAAGCCTTCTACAACATTGTCGTTAAGATCTACATGAGACACTATTACGCGACCAAAATGGCCATTTTCGTAAGGGGACTGAACAGTCTGGCCAATAGGAGCATCTACAGCAAATCCGTGATTATGAGCCGTAACTTCCACTTTTCCAGTAGTCACGTCTTTTACAGGCTGATTTATGCCACGGTGACCAAACTTAAGCTTGTACGTTCCAAAGCCAAGCGCGCGACCAAGCAATTGATTTCCAAAGCATATTCCAAAGAATGGGTATCCTGCGTCTAACACATTACGCAATAATTCCACTTCGCGATTTGCTTGAGCAGGGTCTCCAGGACCATTCGAGAAGAACACGCCATCTGCGTTAAGCGCTTGAAGTGACTCAAAGCTTATTGAGGAACTTACAACGTGTACACGGCATCCACGCTGTGCCAAACGGTGAGGAGTCATGGCTTTTATGCCAAAGTCAACAGCTACAACAGTGTAAAGCGGCTCTTTGCCCTCATAATCTCCGCAAGGCTCAATCGTATAAGCTTCTTGCGTACTAACTTCGTCTGTTAGTCGCAGGCCTTGCATTTGAGGAGTTTCTTTAATCTCATTTACAAAAGATGCAACTGTGCGAATTGCTCCAGTAGTTTTGTCTATAAGAGCATCATTAGAAAAAATGCCGGCACGCATAACGCCAACTGAGCGTAAATGTCGTACCAGCATTCTTGTATCAATACCACTGATTCCTACAATACCTTGTTTTTCTAAATCATCTTCCAAGGAACCAGTAGCTCTCCAATTGCTAACATTTGGACTTGGAGCTTTTACAACGTATCCTGCAACCCATATTTTTGACGACTCTGGGTCTTCGCCGTTTATTCCCGTGTTTCCTATGTGTGGGAACGTTTGAACAACTATTTGTTGATCATAACTTGGATCAGTGAGTGTTTCTTGGTAACCAGTCATTCCTGTAGAGAACACGATTTCAGCGCGTGTAGAACCTTTTGCGCCAAATGGTTTACCAACGTAAACTTGCCCGTCTTCCAATACTAATACTGCATCATCAGTGCCGAATCCGGCGAAGGTGTCGTTATAGCCCACCTTAACCCCCTTATGGCTTTAGGTTATTCGTGGCAAGTTTACTCATATTGGCGGACGGCGACGCGCCGATGTATTACAAAACAAAAATCCGCCTACTTTTACAAGCAAGCGGATTTACATGTTTTACGACTATTTTACAAAAGACTATTTTGCAAAACTAGAATCTGAATCTAAATCTGACTTTACAAAAGACTAATCGTTTTCTTTCAATTCTTGCGATTCTTGCGATTCACCAGCTTCGCTAGACTCGTCAGATTCACCAGATTCACCATTAAACTTAGCCAAGCAAGCGTCTTTGTCGGAAACAATTGCGCTTAAAAGACCATGAATAAAGGTGATTGCTTCATCGTCACTATATGTTTTAGAAAGAGCAATTGCCTCATCAATCGCAACTTTATCTGGCACTTCGTCGTTTAGAAGAATCTCCCAAACAGCAATGCGCAAAATATTGCGATCAATAACCGCCATTCTTCCAACTTTCCAGCCTGTTGAATAGCGATTTAAGGTTTTATCAATCCTATTTCTGCGCTCTCCTACTCCGCGAATAATATCAACAGCATAATCCGGAAGAGGAGTTTGCGCGCCTGGCTCTTTCAAACGTTCGTCGAGTAAAGAAAGAATATTCTGACTTTTCTCGTCTGCCTCATAAAGAGTGTTCAATGCCCTCTTTCGAGCAGTGGAGCGTGCCATATTAGCGTCCTTTTTATAAGTTTTTACTAGTTTTCGCGACCAAGGTAAGAGCCGTCACGAGTATCGACCTTAACCTTTTCGCCTTCGCCAACAAAGAGTGGAACCTGAATTTCGGCACCAGTTTCAACTGTTGCAGGCTTAGTGCCAGCATTAGAACGGTTGCCTTGCAAGCCTGGCTCAGTGTGAGTAATCGTCAAAATTACAGACGCTGGAAGCTCTACACTCAAAGGAGTTCCATCATGGAAGCTAACAATGCAATCAGTTCCTTCAAGAAGATACTTGCTTTGATCTCCAACCAAATCCTTAGGAATGTACACCTGGTCGTAGGTTGTCATATCCATAAACACAAAGTTATCGCCGTCTTCGTAAGAGTATTGCAAAGTACGGTTATCAACGGTCTCGAACTCCATCTTCATGCCGGCGTTAAAAGTCTTATCGACAATCTTGCCCGAGAGCACGTTCTTAATGGTGGTACGAACGAAAGCAGGACCTTTGCCTGGCTTTACGTGCTGGAACTTAACAACAGTCCAAAGCTGACCTTCAAGGTTCAAAACCGATCCATTTTTAATATCATTGGTAGTCTGTGCCACGAGTTATCCGTTTCTTTCGCTAATAAAGCTGCAATGCGTGCAGCTAAGAAATAAACCTTGCTTATTATGCCACAAAGCGTCAACTAATTAAAATAACAACTAAAATAACAACCGCATTTAACGCAATTATTCGTTACTGTTGATCGTCTTGCTCCGACGAGTCTGAGTTTTGACTACGACCCATTGGAATATAGCCACCTTGATCATCCTTAGGATGCGGAGCATCAAAAGGATACCCATTGCCATCTCTGCTTAAAAATCTATCGCTCACTTTTTTAATTCTATCTTCATACTGACTTATAACAGCTTTTATTTTTTGATAAGCCTGCTTTAACTCTGTATAATTATTGCTGCTTTTAGCAAGAGCATTCCCTGCATCATTAATAGCATTTTCTATGCTTTTAGAAGCATCAGCTAAAATAGGCAAATTTTTAGCTTTTTCTACAAGCTCTCTAGCTTTTTTAACAAGATTTAACAATTGATCGCCAAAAGCAGTTCTGCTAGTTTTTAGTAAATTCTTTGCATGCGTTTTAACAGAATTAGCATCTTTGTGCAAAGAATCCAATTTGTCTGAAAGCTTATTTTCAACTGTTGTAGAATCGTAAGAATCCGCGCCAAGTGGGCATGATGGAATATCATCGTTTAAGTCATCATTAGCGTAGCTTAAAGAAGTTTCAAAATCGTCCGCTGCGTCTTTAGCAGCATCAAAATCTTCATCAAAATCAGCAGCTTTTATGCTAGAAGCATCTTTAACATCTTGACTTGATACAATTTTTTTAAGCTCTTCTTTAGCATTGATTACTTTTTTGCGCAATTGAACGCAATTTTTAGAAGGCTCATTCGCTTTTAGACTAGGCTTAGAGTTATTAGCAAATAATACAAACCATAATACGGCAACAACTCCGATTGATATAAGAGATGCACAAACAATAACAGCAATAGCTTTTTTATCACTTAATAAAGAGTTGTTTGAATCATTATTAGAGGAGCCAAAAATGTTTTCTGGCTCGTAGGCATCTTGATTATTAAAGGAAGCGATATCATCCAAATCTTCTGATTCTTGGTACTTATTATTGCTGTTTTCCATATTATGAGATTAATACAATCTTTTGATATTTTTACTCACATATAAAAGCATCATTATAAAACACTAATTTATAATTATTTTTACAAAAAAAGAACATAAACTAACATATTATCTTTACTTTATTCATAAAGACTGATATATTTAACATGTTCTAACAAGAACGAACATACGCATGATTTAACAGAGAAGAGAAACCATGAGAAAAAATATATTCGCATCTTGCTTATCTTTAGTAATAATTTTCTCACTAATACCAACTCAAGCCATTGCTCGCGAAAAATTAAACACTGGGCTAACGCAGTATAACAAATCTGTTGCATCTAATCCAAAAAACAAAGAAAACGCACTAAACACTTGGCATGAAGCAAAATATAAGGGATTCTTTGACCCAACTCCTACTGGGCTAAAGTGGAAGTTTGACGAATCCACCAATACTCTTGAAATATCAAAAATTAGCAGGACAGATTTTGCATCTAACTCAATTGAAAAAATAATTTCATCTAATAAAAACAACCAAGATGGCGTAAATTTTGATACATCTAAAGTCAAAGTCATAAATATTGTTCAATCAGGCGATCAAACTGAAAATGCTGGAAAAATCCAACTAGGAAACGGTGCTAGCAAACTGTTTTCAAACTTTGCAAATCTAGAAACAATAAACAATTTGAATTTATTTGACACTTCTAATGTAGAAGATATGTCTGGAATGTTTTCTTCAACACCTAAGTTAAAAAACATTAATGGCACTAAAGACTGGGATACAAGCCGCGTAACAGATATGAGCAGCCTGTTTGAAGATAGCGGAATAAGCAGCATAAATCCAATATCTAACTGGGATGTTAGCCACGTTGACAACATGCAACTAATGTTTAGAAACACAAAAAATTTGCGCACAGTTCACGGATTAGACGAAAAGTGGAACACTAGCAACGTTACAGACATGACTAGCATGTTTGAAGGCGGCGCAATTGAATCTGCAGACGGCATTAGAAACTTTAAAACTCGCAATGTTCATCATATGAGCAATATGTTCTACCAAGCAAAGAATCTTTCAAACGTTAAGGGAATTACTTGGGACAACCACTACTGCGATGAAGCAACTGGAATGTTTGCAGAAAGCGGATTAACAACTACCGAAGGCCTAGAAGTGTTTACAAACGAAAATCTTTCTTCAATGGGAAGAATGTTTATGAACGCAAACAAGCTAGAAGATATTAAAGCGCTTGAAAATTGGGATATTAGCAATACTAACGACATTGGCAGAATGTTTACTGGAACAACCTCACTTAAAGAAGCTAATCTTGGAAAATGGAAAACTTCTTATGTTTCAAACATTATCGGCCTTTTTGAAAACAGTGGCGTTAAAAAGATAACTGGCTTAGAAAATTGGGATACAAAAAATATTTGGAATATGGGAAAAGCATTTTCAAATACTACTAATTTAACGCAAATACCAGGAATCGAAAAATGGAACACTTCTAGCGCAACAGATATGAACGATATGTTTGCAAACTCTTCTGTAACTTCGCTAGATATTTCTAAGTGGGATTTAACGCAGGCTCTTAATATTCAAACTGGTTCATTAAACCAAGGTGTTAAAAACATGTTTGGCGGCAGCAAAATCGATGATATTACTATTCCATCTGGAGTGGATCTTAAGCAAACAAATCTTTCGGCACTTAATGACATTTGGAAAGAAGCAAGCGCACAAGATGGAAATCTTCTTATTAAAGAAGGTGGATTCTCAAATAGTGCAAAAGATTTAATAGAAAATAACGCAAAACAAAGCAAAGAAAGCGGCTCTAGAAGATTCTTACGCGGATACTTTATGGCTGCAATAAAGCACGGCGATGCTAATATTAATTGCTTAGTTAATACGAATGGAAAACATAATTTTGTTGATGCAATTGTTAATTGTAAAGATTCAAATAATAAAATAACTGACTTCCGAAATCTAGGCATAGAAAAAGCAAACGCAACTTTATCTACGATTCTAGGCTTAAAAGACGAAGTGATTACAGATTGGAATAATGGGAACTCTGCTTTTAATACAGATTTAAGCAATCTTGATTTAAGTAAAGATTTTAATTTGACTGTTAAAACTAAAAGCATTCAAAAGGAAACTTCAAACGTTGTTGAGCCTAGTAGATCTGAATCTTCGGACCATGATTCTGATTCTGATTCTGATTACAGTTTGAACAAATTATTATTCATTCCTTTTAATAAAGATGATTACAATTATAGTAGTTATAATCAAACCAGTGTTGATGCGAAGACATATACTGCAGAACAACAAAAGGTTGTAGAACCTAAAACTGCAGAATCTGCTAAATCGCAACAAGAAAATCAAGATACTTCTTACAAAGCAGAAATCGCCAACAAAACTGCAACAAATAAGAATCAAACCGAACAAAGCAGCAACTCAATCAGCAATAACGCTGATTACAAAGATTTGCAAAGCAATGATTCTAAAGAAAACAACTCTAAAGATAATGATTCAAGTAAAAGCGTAAACAAAAAGAAGGACGCACTAACAAATAACAGCCATATTGCGAAATCAGCCTCTTCAACCAATAATACGCATGTATTGGCTATTGCTATATTAGTTGTATTTGTTGTTGCAATTGCTGGAATTGCAACATTTGTTTTAAAGAAAAACTAAAACATTTGCAATAGTTTTCCGCAAAATGTTGTACCACACACCGTGTTTTGCAACATTTTGCGGAAAACTTTAAGATCTTTTATTAAAACGCTATATATCAAGCGCCGTATTGAAGAAGATATTTAGCAGCGCTATCTGCCAACTGCTGATTCATTACGGGCTCCCCGTTTGAATTACTAATCCTCTTAGCTGCATCGAAGATTTCACGCACGTTTGCAATTGGAAGAACTGGGAATCCAAACTCTTGCTCTACTGCTTTTACTGCAGAAAGTTCACTATCTTTTGTGCGCTCCATTCTATCTACTGCCAAAATCAAGCCAACAACTTCCACATTTGCTTCTGCTTTAAGCTTTGGCAAGACTTCTCGAACTGCGGTTCCAGCAGTCATAACGTCGTCAACCAGCAGCACTTTCATGCCGTCTTTTAGCGGCTTTCCAACCATCATTCCGCCGTCGCCGTGGTCTTTTCTCTCTTTTCTATCAAAAGTAAAACCAACTGGCATATTGTAATTATTAGTTAACGCAATAGACGTAGAAACTGCCAGTGGAATGCCCTTATAAGCAGGGCCGAAAACAGTGTCAATATTGCTAGAAAGAACACCATCTTTTATTGCTGCAACAATTCTTTGAGCGTAATAATCGCCAAGAGAAGCGATTTTCATGCCGTCATCGAAAGCACCAGCGTTAATAAAGTAAGGTGATTGGCGACCAGACTTAAGCGTAAAATCACCAAATTTAAGTGCGCCTGAATCAAGCAAAAACTTTGTAAAATCCTCGTGTAATTGTGCCATAATTAACTCTCCTTGTTAAAATGTCTTAAATAATCCGTCTTAAATAAATTGTTTTACTGTATTAAATTTCATCGCCAAGTTTTGCCTTCTTTAAGCAAAGACGCAAGCTTTGGCCTAGAATCAAGCAAATCATCCAACTCTCGCGCAATGCGAATCGGAGCAGTAGGATCCACAAGAGCCGCCGCCCCAACTTCTACAGCATTAGCGCCAGCATACAAGTATTCCAAAGCTTTCTCTCCAGAATCAATGCCACCAATGCCAATGATTGGAATATCTGGCATAGCTTGACGAACTCGCCACACAAATCCAAGTCCAATCGGAAAGATTGCAGGACCAGAAACACCACCCGTACGATTCGCAATAATAGGCTCGCCTGTGCGAATGTCAATTCGCAATCCAACTAAAGTATTAATCATGCTAAGAGCATCCGCTCCAGCATCAACAGCAGCTTTGCAAATCGAAACAATATCTGTAACGTTTGGCGTCATTTTTACAATCATCGGCTTATTCGTCATTGCGCGAAGACGCTTAATTAAGCGATGCAATGCAACTGGGTCTGTTCCAACGCTCATTCCACCATGAGTTACGTTTGGGCAGCTAACATTAATTTCGAGCATGTCTGCAGAAGAATCCGCAAGCTTTTCAACAACTTGCGCATAATCGTCGTCACTGTGACCAGCAACGTTAGTAATCACAAGCGCTCCAAGCTTTTTTAACTTTGGAAGCTCGTCTACTAAATAGTGGTCGACTCCAGGATTTTGCAAACCAACAGCATTCACCATTCCAGAAGGCGATTCTGCAGTGCGCGGAGAAGGATTACCCTCCCACGGAACTGGGGAAACACCTTTTGTACAAATTGCTCCAAGCTGGCTCACATCGTAAAAGTGCGCGCAAGCTGCAAGTTGGAACGTGCCAGACGCTGTTCCAACCATGTTTTTCCACTCAACGCCAGCAACTTTAGTTGAGTGCTTCCAAACGTGGCTAGTGTCAAAACCAAGATTTTGCGCATTATTTTGCGCATTTTCTAAAGCTTTATTCATTTCGTTACTCATATCTTTTTGCTCCCAGCCTTTATTGTTTCCAGTATTTGTTCTCAGCCTTTTATTTACTCCCAGCCTAATCTTTCAGAGTCAAACACTGGCCCTTCGTTACAAACTTTAAGTCTGCCTTCTAATGTGTCTACAACGCAAGCAACACAAGTGCCATATCCGCATCCCATTCTTGCTTCTAGGCTTAGTTGGCATTTAACGTTACGCTCATGCGCCCAATGAGCTACAGCTTTCATCATTGGCATAGGTCCGCAAGAAAGAATAACAATAGGCAAATCGCCATTAAAATCAAAATGATTTTCTTGCTCTAGCTCATTAAGCAAAGTAATAACAGTCCCTTGCGCGTTGCTAATGCTATAAACATTATCAACGTATTCCTTCATAAATGAGTCAGCAAAATGATTATCTCTGTATCCAAGAACGGCCGTAACCTTGCAATCCTTATTTTTTGCAATCGCTTGCGCAGCACAAATCAAAGGAGGAACGCCCAATCCTCCGCTTACAAGAACATAGTGAGCTGGCCTAGAAATATCAAAACCCAAGCCTAATGGCCCTAAAGCGTCTACAGTGTCTCCTGCTTTAAGCTGCGCAAACTCGGCAGTACCCTTACCAATCACAGCAAAAATAAGAGTAAAAGTATCTCCATCAACGCTTGCAACACCAAATGGCCTAGGAAGCATAGTTGTAGAATCTGGAGAATATAAGTTAACAAATTGCGCAGGAGTGGCCGTTTTAGCAATAGCATCATCGCGCAAAACTAAGCGATACACACCCTCGTCAAGCTTTTGATTATCAAGAACTTCTATTGGGCGCCTTCCTAAAAGACGGCTATATTTTGGCTTACTAGAATCTGCACCCGAATAGTCTAAAGAGCTTTCACGAATAGTAAATATAAAGCTTCTAGAAGATTTTCTAGTTTGAATAAACATGCCATCACTCATGTATTTGCCCTATCTTGTGTAGTGTGTAACTTTATTTGTTTAGCTTTATTTATTTATGTATTTTCGCTTGTAATTTGTAACTTGTTAGTTATAGATTATATTCACATTTATTTAGCTATATTCACTTATAAATCGCCTGCCTTAAATCATCTCGCATATTAATAGCAGCGCATGCAGAAGAATGTGCAACAATATCTAGAATGTCATCTAAAGAGATTGAAGATTCGTGCTTTTTATAAGATTCACTGTTTTTCCAAGCGCCAATAATTCCGCGCGAAGAGTTTACTATTGCGCCACTGCCGTCTTTATCAAACATTCCAGCAACATCTTTAGCTGTTCCACCTTGCGCTCCATAACCTGGAACAAGGAAGAAAGTATGCGGCATAAGTTCACGCAACCGCTTGCCTTCTTGCGGATGCGTTGCTCCAACAACCGCTCCAACTCTAGAATATCCGTGATTCCCAATGTTTGATTCGCCCCAATTTTCAATCAAACTTGCCATATGCTCGTAAACTGGCCTGCCATCTTCAACAACAAGCTCTTGCAACTCTTTGCTAGAAGGATTAGACGTGCGCAAAAGCACAAAAATGCTCTTATTGCGCGAAATTGCTTCGTTTACAAAAGGCTTAACACCATCCGATCCCATATACGGGTTTACAGTAAGCGAATCCTCGTGCCAAACATCCTTTGCGCTAGAGTTTTTAAGAAGATTAAGCAAAGACTCGTAAAAGTCGTAAGATTCATCGTTAAAATACGAATCAAGATTAGCAAATCCTCGCAAATGCGCAGCATATTGAGCTGCTGTAGAGCCAATATCTCCTCGTTTTGCGTCTCCAATAACAACTAAGCCTTTGGATTTAGCATAATCGCAAGTCATTGTGTAAGTGTCGATTCCAGCAGGACCAAGCGCCTCATACATTGCAATCTGTGGTTTAACAGCTGGAACAATATCACAAATCGCATCAATAATTGCTCGATTAAACTCAAAATAAGCAGCACCAAGTAAAGTTTGCAAAGCTTCTTCGCTTTCTACTTCTTGCAAAACTTCATTTGCTAAGCCGCTTAAAATTTGCGCAGGCAAAATACCAGGCTTTGGGTCTAATCCAACAACAGTAGGATTTTGCTTTGATGCAATCGCTTCTACTAACTCGTCCATTTTTCTCCCATTTTTACTATTTTTTACGACTTACTAACGCGACTTACTCATATGACTTACTCATACGATTTATTAAATACGCGACTACATTCTAGAAAACGCAATTTGCGATCCAATAATAGTTGCCACTGGCCTGCCCTTTAATTGCCAACCGTCAAATGGCGTATTTCTAGCTTTTGAATGGAACAAGCTTGAATCCACACTCCACTTTTCGTTCATATTAATCAACACTAAATCAACGTTTTCTGGGTGCTCCGTGTTGCTTAATCGCAATGTACGCCGAAGCGCGCACTTGGAAGACACGTTTAGCAAAGCAGAAACATCCGTAGGCCTGCGGCTCATTAGTTGCATTGGATTAACAGACATTAGCTCAATTAAGTGCTTATCGTCCGTGTATCCTGCATCCACAAGCACTTTTCTACAAACCGCGTACGCGCATTCTAAGCCAATAATGCCATTAGGCGCGCTCGCAAAGTCGCCAGCCTTATCTGCATCTGTATGCGGAGCATGGTCAGTCGCAATCATGTCTATAGTTCCATCTGCGATTGCACCAAGAGTGGCCTGTCTATCTGCTTTAGACCTAAGAGGCGGATTCATTTTTGCGTTAACGCCATACTTAAGCACATCTTCATCGCAAAGAGCAAGATAATGCGGAGCTGTTTCGCAAGTAATAGGCAAGCCTTCCTTCTTAGCTTTGCGAATCGCTTCAAAAGCAGCTGCAGTACTCACATGCTGGAAGTGCACGTGAACTCCACTAACTCGCGCAGCATCAATGTCTCGCTTAACAATCGCAAGCTCCGTAGAAGCAGGAATTCCGCCAACGCCTAAAATCTTAGCTACTGGGCCTTCGTTTACTGAGCCAGAATTGTGATGCTCACAATGTTCAAGAAGAGGCAATCCTGTTTCTTTAGCGATTTTTAGAACGTCTTGCAAAATCGAATCTGTAACTGCAGCACCATCGTCACTGATTGCAACTACAGGATGCTTCTTCATTGGAGACGTTTTTTGACTATCTTCGATTCCAGGAACATACTTTTTCCACAAATTAACGTTGCTAGGATCAACGCCACTTCTTCCGCCCGATGCGCACACGCTTAAATCGTAGCGAACTGGCAATTTTACGCCATATATGCAACCGTATCTTTGCAAGTAGTCAATCACATTTTCCACGTCAAAAGGAGCATCATTCCAAGGCTCGCCGTCCACCGCTGGAATCGTGTTTGGCATAATCAAAACTTGCGTATATCCGCCTGCAGCCGCAGCATTGCCGCCAGTCATCATCGTTTCTTTATCTGTTTGACCAGGATCTCTAAAATGTACGTGTGGATCTGCAAAACCAGGAGCAACAATCCAATCACTTGCATCAATTTCTCCGCATATTCTGGCATTTGGCTCAATTAAAGCATCTTGCCGCACACCTTCTACGATTAAATCAATGCGCTCGCTAGTATCCCAAACTGCAATATTTTGCAAAGTTAAGGTTCGAGAGTTATTCATATTGCTCCTAGTTTGCTCAAGGTTTTAAGTTATTTAGATTATTTTAGATTACTTTATATTTCAATTGCGTTAATCGCGATTATTTTTACGTTTTGACTGCATTCAATCTGCATTCAATCTACTTATGCTTCTTCATCGCAATACAAGCATCTATACACATTTGCGTCAGAATCATCCTTATAGAACTTTTTAACTAACGACAATTCACTATTTGTTATGCAACGAATATTAGGACATTTAAGATCTTTAGGAGCGTTTTTATCTTCTTTATGAACACGAGGATTAGCCAGCGAAATTCCATTAGCATCGTAAGCTTGCGATTCGTCTTTAGGCACATTCACAAAATCTGTTGGTTCATAGCCCAAAAGCTCATCTCCAAGAACTGAGCTTTCAAGAGCCATTCGCATAAGCATACCGTTTTTAACTTGCTCAAAGTATGCTGCACGAGGGTCTGCGTCAACATCAACCGCAATCTCGTTAATCCTAGGAAGTGGGTGAAGAACAGCCGTATTAGGCTTCGCTTTTTGCAATTTTTCTTCCGTCAAAATGTAAGTATCTCTAAGTCGCAAGTATTGATCCCTGTCTGTAAAACGCTCTTCTTGCACACGAGTCATATAAAGAACGTCTAAACTTCCAATAACTTCCATCAAATCGCGAGTTTCTTCGTAAGAGCACGATTCGGTTGCGTTTATACGATCAATAACGTATTGCGGAGTTTTAAGCTCATCTGGACTAATCAACACAAAATGAACATTTCCAAAGCGGCATAAAGTTTCAATAAGCGAGTGAACTGTGCGGCCGTACGTTAAGTCTCCGCAAAGCCCAACTGTTAAATTATTCAGTCTGCCAAATCGTGCAAGAATCGTTGCTAAATCTGCAAGAGTTTGAGTAGGATGCATGTGGCCGCCGTCTCCTGCATTAATTACTGGCGTACTAACAGCTTGCGTTGCTACAAAAGCGGCGCCTTCCTTAGGATGACGCATTGCTACAACATCTACATAGTTTGACACCACTTTTAACGTGTCGCTAACTGTTTCGCCTTTACTAGCGCTAGAAAGTTGAGCGCCTGCAAAGCCAATCACCTTGCCACCTAAGCGAAGCATTGCTGTTTCAAAGCTTAATCGCGTGCGCGTACTCGGCTCATAAAAAAGAGTGGCCAACACTCTGCCATCGCAAGTGTGGGCCACTTCTTTTCTGTGCGAATCAATGTATCGCGCTTTATCTAAAAGCATTCGTATTTGCGCCGTGGAAATATCGTCTAAAGTAACAACGCTTTTGCCTGCTAACGATTGAGCAATTGCGCAACGAGAAAAAACTTGATTTGAAGAATCATAAAATGCGTTCGTCATAATAGAACCGCTTACCTTTCGCTAGTTGGCAAACGACCGCGACCACACGCGACCTCCACGATTTTACTGATTATCATTGACGAATATGCGATTCGGAGTGGCGTATATTTGTTACCACAAAATACAACAATTAAATGCAAAAATTGAACAAAAAATTAGTAAATCAAATTAAAAATCAATCTGACTTAATACTGATTTCTGATTACGCCTAGAATAAGTAACTTCCTCGCATCTTGAGTAACAAGAATATCAAAAGAACTCATTACAAGCCCTTTTCTAACTCAGCAAAAACATCTTTATATGGTCGAGCTAAACCAGAAGCTGACTGCTTATAACTATGCATAAGTTTTGCAGCACAATCAGTAGAGAATAATTCATCATTTTCTTCTAAATTTTCACTACTAGCTGTTTGCTTTATATGTGAAGAAACATCAGCATAAAAAACTAAAGACTTAGCTCTTTCTTTTACATCATTGCTTATCATTGAATTTTTCATTAAAAATCACCTCCCATCCCGCAATTATACTTAAAGAACAGAATGCAACAATAAATGCGAGACTATGAATATGACTAGATTGCGACTGTAAACTTAGCGACAGTAGAAGAGACGAGACATTACTTCACGGCATTGACGCATAACAGCCATTAAATCGTTTTCAAAAACGCGACCTTGGTTTGGATCGTAGCCAAGATAAGTGGCGATTCCACCCAAAGAATAAGAGTCTGTTGGAATAACATCCGCGCGCTCAAGGGAGCCAGACCACAAGAAGTTCGCATTTCGCACTGCAGAACACATATGCCAGCAGCGTTCCAGCACATTTGCATCTTCATCTTCAATCAAATGCAATTCTTTAAGCGCTTTCAACGCTTGCATTGTGCCAACCACTCGCAAAGACTCGTATTTTCCAGCGTATTGCAATTGCAAAAGCTGAACAGTCCACTCAACATCGCTTAAACCTCCGCGACCAAGCTTCAAATGCCTATCTCTACTAACACCTCTTGGCAAGCGTTCTGCTTCCATACGCGCTTTAAGCTTACGAATTTCCGCTAATTGCGATTCACTAAGAGGCTCTGACGAATAGCGCAAGTCGTTTACTACTCCGCTTAGCAAAGCATCCGCTAAATCTTTAGAACCTGCAGCAAAGCGCGCGCGCAAAAGTGCTTGATTTTCCCATGTACTAGCCCACTTTTGGTAGTAGTGCTCGCACGATTCTAGCGAACGCACAAGCGGGCCATCTTTGCCTTCTGGTCGCAAATCTAAATCGACCATGATTTTTGGCTCTAAAGTAAGAGGACCTTGTAAAATACTTCGCAATATGTCTACAGTAGTTTGAGCAAAACGGTGAGCAAGATTAGCTCCAGAATCATCGCTAGAATCACAACCGCAACTATCTTGTGTAGGCTTATAAACAACCATAATATCTGCATCCGAGCAGAAGTTAACTTCCCTACCGCCGTAACGTCCCAAAGCAATAATTGCAATCGAAGCTTTGCTTTTATCTAGGCACATTTTGCGAGACGCATCTTTCATAGCCCATTGCAAAGCAGCCTCAAGCACAGCATCAAATACGTCACTCATAGCTTGCATAGAAGCATCATCGTCAATAAGCCCACACATCCAAGCAAGAGCTACTCGCTCAATTTCTTGCCTTCTTAAAGCGCGCAAAAATTGTGCAAAATCCGCAATACTGCTTGAATATCTTGCCACCATTGCGCGCGTTTGCATATCTAAGCTTTCTCTGTCTCTTGGCGCAAGCACCGAGTCGTCTCCAAGCCAAGTTATTGACTGTATAGACTTCATCATTGCATCGCCTAAATAGCGCGAATCAGACAAAACGTGGCAAAGCCGTTGAGCTGCGCTAGGAGAATCACGCAAAAATCCTAAGTACGTGTTTTTTCCGCCAAAGCGTTCGGAAAGTCGCCTAAAAGCAAGCAAACCCATGTCGGGATTTTGACCTTCTCCAAGCCATTTCAACACTGCTGGAAGCAAAATTCTATGAATTTTAGCAGCACGCGAAAGCCCCTCGCTTAGAGCTTCAACATGCATTTGTGCAGCTCTAGCATCCGCAAATCCGATTGACGCAAAGCGAGCACGCGCAGCCTCAGCAGACAGCACAATAGGATCTGCATCCGTTTGCGCGTTAATCGGAAGCATTGGACGGTAATAAATATCTTTATGCAAGTGTCTAATTTCTCGTCGCGCTTTGTCGAATCGCGCAACAAGCTCTTCTGGCTTAAGTCTAACAGCTCTAGCAAGACGCCTAATTTGCTCGTTACTGTTAAGATCTTCTACACTAATACTTCTTGCGCGATCTAACCCACCATTTCCTTGCGCACCTAAGTCTGGGAATAAATGTGTACGTTGCATATTCCACATTTGCTGGCGATGCTCGAGCACGCGCTCAAAACGGTAGTGTTCTGCCAAAGTTGCAGCTTGCGATCTAGAAACGTAACCTCCAGCAGATAGTGCATTAAGCGCGCCTAGTGTATCTCTAACTCGCAAAGACGTGTCTTCACTTCCGTGCACAAGTTGCAACATTTGCACAGTAAACTCAACATCGCGCAATCCGCCGCACCCAAGCTTCATATCTAAATCTCTATGAGACGCAGGAATCAAAGACTCTACTCGCTGTCGCATATGTTGGCAATCTGCAACAAAATGCTCACGACCAGACGCTTTCCAAACAAGCGAATCTGCCATTTGTCTATAATCTTTACCAAGCTGCGCATCTCCTGCAGCTGGCCTCGACTTTAGTAATGCTTGAAACTCCCAGCTACTTGCCCACTTTTCGTAGTATTCTCTATGCGATTCCAAGCGCCTAACAAGCGGACCATCTTTGCCTTCTGGCCTTAGCGCGGTATCAATTTGCCACAATGGCGGCTCCGCACATCCCACAACAACCGATTGGCAAACTTTTTGTAAAACAAGCGCAATAGAAGAGCCAACTCGCAAAGCTTCATCTTGTTTAACGCCATTAGTTGGTTCTACTACGTATATTAAGTCAATGTCGGAAACGTAGTTTATTTCTTGCGCTCCCAATTTTCCCATTGCGATTATTGCAAACTTGCAACAGCAAGATCCAGAAACTTGCCCGCGCGCAATCGCAAGTGCCGCCTCTAAAGCCGCATCTGCAGCGTCCGAAAGTTTACGACTTATGTCTGGTTGTAATTCTACAGGGTCTGCGCTCGCCAAATCGTATGCCATAATCGCAGCAATATGCTGGCGATATCTCGCTCTAAGCGCACAAACAGCTTGCGCAAAAGGCATAGAGCTTATTGGAACAGTACACGAATCGCAATTCTTGTTGTCATCTTTTTCTTCATTTACTACTGTTGCGCTGTACGATTGAACAGCTTCTAGTAAATCCAAAACACGCTCTTCTAAAGTCATATGCAGCAAATGATTTGGGTCACTTGCAGCAGCGTTTATTAAATCTTCGCGTGTTCGCATTAGCATTGCAAACGCTTTAGAAGCTCCAAGAACTTGCATTAAAGACGAAAGCGGACTTGTTATTAGTGAATTATTCGAGTTCTCGGCAATATTTTCAACAACTTTTTGACGCGATTTGTATATGTCGTTAAACGCTAAAATTGCGTAATCTGGATCTTCTACTCTATTTATGCTTTCTAAGATTTTGAGCACATTAATTGAATTATTCTCACAATTTTTGCAAATATCTTCTATAGTTTTACGAGCAGATTCTGGGCGCGCAAACCCTGCCTTAACTAGGCTTCTATACGATAAGTTGCTTTCTTGAGCAAAACCTAAGTTGCTTTTTGAACCATTTTGCAAATTAGCTTTTGATTCCACGTTCAAAATCGCGCTAAAGCCATTGCTTAGATCTCCAGCATTACTTGTTTGATTGCTCATAACGCCACTGTACATTGTGGTGTCGTACAACAATATTTTGCACGGCACCACAAGTACGATTTGCGCAATCTACACGATTTTAGTAAAAAGTGGCTTAACGTTTGACCAAATGCTTCTAGTAACGCCAGGACGATTCATTGTGTACAAGTGTATTCCGTCTACACCTTCCGCAACTAAATCGTTAATCTGTTGAGACGCAAATATGCTTCCAGCGTCTTGCAAAACTTCTGGGTTACTTCCCCATCGCTCAATCATTGCTAAAACTGGCTCACTCATTTTAGAAGAGCACATTTTTGTCATTCGCTTAACTTGATTTGCGTTTACAACTGGCATAACTCCAGCTTCAATCGGAACGTTAATGCCAGCTTTTCTAGCTAAATCCCTAAAATGCAAAAAGTCATCGTTATTGTAAAAAAGTTGCGAAATCAAGTAAGTTACTCCAGCATCCACTTTTCGCTTTAGATTATCGATGTCTTCTTGCAAAGTAGCAGCTTCTGGATGTTTTTCTGGGTAGCATGCACCCAAAATAGGCAAATCTGGTCGCTTTGAGCGAATATACGATACTAAATCGCTTGCGTGATTAAACACTCCAGCAGCATTCTGACTTTCAATAACGTCTCCGCGCAAAGCTAAAACACCACTAACGCCTGCCTTATCAAACATGTCTAAAGCTTCGTCAACATCGTCATAATCCAAGTATCTTGCTGTTAAGTGCGCAACAGTCTTGATACCATACTCCGATCGAATAGTGTTGGCGATTCTAGCAGTAGCAGTTCGATCCGAAGATTTTCCTGTTCCGTAAGTTACAGATATAAAATCTGGATCTAAACCCCTTAAGCCGTCTAAAGTGTCGTAAATCGTGCCTATTGGAGATGTTCTTTTAGGCGGAAACACCTCTAAAGAGAACTTTGGTTTGTACGTCATTTTAGACCGCCACCCAATTCGCTTCTAACTTTTTTAGCTGCCGAAACAAGATTTTGCAAGCTAACCCACGTTTCTGCATTGCCGCGAGTTTTTAAGCCACAATCTGGGTTAATCCAAAGTTTGCTTGCTGGCATTTTGTGCAAAATCTCGTGAATCCTGTTAACAATTTCTTCTTCGCCAGGAACGCGAGGAGAGTGAATGTCGTAAACGCCAGGGCCCGCTTCTGTTTCAAAGTTCGCGTTATGAATAGCGTCCAAAACAACAAGATCTCCGCGCGAAGCTTCAAACGATATAACGTCCGCGTCCATTGCATCAATGTCTCGAATAATGTCGTTAAACTCCGAGTAGCACATATGCGTGTGGATTTGCGTAGTGGCATCTACAGCAGAGTGCACAAGACGGAAAGCTGCAATCGCCCAATCCAAATACTTCTTATGCCAATCCGAACGCCTAAGCGGAAGCTTTTCACGCAAAGCTGCCTCATCGATTTGAATTACGCGAATTCCAGCACGCTCCAAGTCCAAAACTTCGTCTCTAATAGCAAGAGCAAGCTGCTGAGTTTGCTCTTCATGCGTAATATCTTCGCGAGGCCAAGACCAGTTAAGAATCGTAACAGGCCCCGTTAGCATGCCTTTCATGACATGGTTTGTGCGGCTTTGAGCATACGCACTCCACTCTACTGTGATTGGCTGCGCCCTAGAAACATCGCTCCAAACGATTGGAGGCTTTACGCATCGAGTTCCATAAGACTGCACCCAAGCGTTTTTTGTAAACTTAAATCCGTGCAAATGCTGGCCAAAGTATTCAACCATGTCGTTTCGCTCAAATTCGCCATGCACAAGAACGTCTAAGCCAATGCGCTCCTGGTGTTCTATGCACTCGTCTATTTGCTTGCCAATAAACGCGTTGTATTCTTCCTTGCTAATTTCGCCTTTTCTAAAAAGCGCTCGAATCGATCTTATTTCTTTTGTTTGAGGGAAAGATCCGATAGTTGTTGTAGGCAAATCAGGCAATCCTAATGCTTCTTTTTGTAATTTTTGACGCTCCGCGCGAGATGGCTTTCGCTCAAAATCTTCTGGCTTAAGGCTTGCGATTCGCGCTTTAACGTTTTCGTCTACTTTTACTCTAGACCCGTCAAATAATGCCTGATTTTGCGCTAATTCCTCGCTATTTTTAAGCTCATCATCATTCAAAACGCAAAGCTTAGCAATTTCGCTTACTTCCTTCAACTTTTCTACAGCAAACGCAAAATGCTTTAATACATCTTCGCCAAGCTCTTCTCCATCCGTGCTAAATGGAACATGCAAAAGCGAGCATGCAGTAGAAACAGCTATGCGATTAGTAACGTTTTTTTGCAAAGCATCTAGCAAGCCAAGACTTTGTGCGTAGTCATTTTTCCAAATATTTCTGCCATTTACAACTCCTGCAAAAATAGTTGTTTTCTCGTTTACTCCATATTTTTGCAAAGCTTCAAGGTTTTCTTCTTTGCCTTCTACAAAATCTAAGCCAATTGCATCGAAAGCTAAATCGTTTAGCGTTTGGTACGAGTCTAAAACATTGCCAAAATACGTGTTAAGCAAAATCTTAACGTTTTCAGCATTCTCTGTGCTTTCAAGTCTGCTTTGAAGAATCGGCTCATATAAATCGCTAAAGATCTTTAAATCGCCATCTTCTTTATCTAAGCACAAGTATGGTTCGTCGAATTGCAACCATTTTGCTCCGAGACTTGCAAATCGCTTTACAATACTGCAATACGCGTTTGCTAATGCTTCAATCGTCTCTTTGTTTGCTTCTAATTCTTGAGCTTGTGGCGTGCGAGCAAGCTTTAAGAATGTGTATGGGCCAATCAGCACTGGCTTTGTTTCAATTCCTAGAGCGTTCGCTTCATTAAACTCGTCGAATGGTTTTGTGCCATCTAAATGCAAATTTTGCGGATTTTCTACTTCTGGAACAATGTAGTGGTAGTTGGTTGTAAACCACTTCTTCATTGGAAGCGCTGTTACGTCTCCTCTATCCCCTTGATATCCGCGCGCGATTGCAAAAAGCGTATCTTCTGCATTTTCAAACTCTAGATTCTTGTACCGTTCTGGCACTGCACCAAGCAGGATTGCTGTGTCTAGCATTTGATCATAGTAGCTAAAATCGTTGCTTGGTATGAGTTCTATTCCAGATTCTGCTTGAATTTTCCAATGCTTTTTGCGCAAATCTTTTGCAACTTGTCTTACTTCTTCTAGAGTTGCGTCTTTTTTCCAATAGCGTTCAATAACTTTCTTAAGCTCGCGATTTGCGCCGATTCGTGGGAATCCCTGTACAGATGTAAGAACAGTATGCATATATCCTCCAAATAATTAACAACCTGATTCAGCCTAGCAAACATTTGGCCAAATGAGGTCATTACCTATTTGGGGGTGTCGTTATAACTTAAACTTATATGCATATTTGTGCAAATATTTATGCAGATATTTGTACAGATATTTATGTAGATTTATGCAAATTTTATAAGGATTTTATGCAAATTTATGCGTATTTTACTACTCAAAATCCTTTGGACTTATAATGCCTAAAGCTTTTGCTCCGCGAAGTCCGCAAGTTGCAAAAGGAGTTTCGGAAACTAGCACAACAATCGAAGCGTTAGAAAGCCCAAGTCTCATTGTTCCTAAAACGTCTGGGTCAGAATCTGGGGAGGAAAGCCATTGCGCAGCCATCGACATTGTTGGCTCATGGCCTATAATCATTGTTATTCTAGAATCGCTCTTAATCGCGCAAAGCTCATCCATTACAGATTGCATTCCGCCATCATATAAGCTTTTTCTTGATGCAACTATTGGCGAATCTCCAAACTTTTTAAGCATTTTGTGCATTGTTTGCTCTGTGCGATTTGCGCTTGAACAAACAATATAATCTGGAACAAGCTTTAAAGATTTCAAGCCTTTTGCCATGATTTTTGCTTGTTTTATGCCTTTATCGCTAAGGTCTCTTCCCCAATCGTCTCCCATTGTTGGCGGCACCGCTTTTGCGTGGCGCATTAGTAGCAGCACATATTTTGCATGCTTTACTTTTTTAAGAATTTTTTTGATTGACGCCGCCATTTTAATCTCCTACTTCTAAAATTAAGCCTTATTAGGCTCTGGATTTGAGTTAGGCAATTGTGCGATTTGTAAATCTAAATCTCTAAGAACTTTTCTAAGTTTTCTATCGGATATATCTCTAAGAGACAAGTCTTCTAGCTGTTCTGCGCGCTCTTCGGGAGTTAAATCATCAATATCGCTAACAGTATCTTTTGTAGCACGATCGCGCTTTTTTAACGCATTAAAGCCTTGTGCCATTGCGCGCGAAATAACCAAAAAACCAGTATGACCTATCATTGCGTGATCTGGTCTAACTGCTAAATCTTGAGCTTTCCAAGTTCTTTCTAACGTTTCTTGAATCTCTGGCTCCGTCCAAACTCCCGAAGCTCGCAAACTTTGTGCCATTCTAGACATTTGCGTTGTGGTTGTTACGTACGCAACTAATACGCCACCTGGAGCAATAACTCTATAAGCTTGTTCAAGCCTGTTCCAAGGGTCAAGCATATCTAGCATAATGCGATCAAAATAACCTTCTGGAAGGGACTTTGCTACTGTGTCAAAATCCCCAGTTAAAAGATTCCACCATTTTGGTTTTTCGCCATAGTAAATCGTTGCATTTAGTTGCGCGATTCTAGCAAAATCAGGTCTAAGTTCTATTGTTGTAAGCTCGCCACTTTCGCCAACAGCGTCTAAAAGGCTTAAGCTCATTGCTCCAGAGCCTGCTCCCGACTCTAAAACGCGCATTCCAGAGCGAATATCTCCTAAAGAAATCACTTGCGCAATATCTTTTGGATACATGATTTGAGCGCCTCTTGGCATAGATAAAACGTAATCTGCCAATCGCGGACGCATAACTACATAATCCCATCCGCCTATTGCACGTGCTGCCATCCATGGTTTGTTTGATTCTTTAGATGCGTCAAGTTGCTTATTACTACGCTCAAAATCACGTTTTGTGCTAACTGTTGTTACTACAACGCCTTGAGTTTTGCCAATAACATCGTCGTGCAAAATAATGCCGTGTTCGGTTTGTGTAACTCCGCCTTTAACAAGCTGTGCTGTGATTCGCTTGCCTTTTCTATCGGTGAATTGGATTTTTTCACCAACTTGCAAAACTCCTCTACGCGCATAGCTTTCGTACACAAAACACCTCGCTTATTTTTATAACAACTCTAACTATTATAAGCTAACGGTTGTAAGTGGCATTGCTGAATCGATTGCAAAATCTGGAGCAGATGGACGAACGACTGCTTCTACCAAATTCACGCCCAGCATTGCCACCATTGCTCCGTTATCTGTGCAAAGCTTCAATTCTGGCAAACGAACTTCGATTCCATGCTCTTTGCCTTGCTCTAAAAGATGCTCTCTAAGTTGCGAGTTTGCGGAGAATCCGCCACCAATCAACAAAGTTTTTGAACCGTATTGCTCGCAACCCATCATAGCTTTGCGAGAAAGAACATCTGCAACAGAGTTTGCTAAAGATGCGCAAACGTCGTCTACTGGTATTTCTAATCCTTGTGCTTGGCGAGCTTCTACCCAACGCGCAACAGCTGTTTTTACTCCCGAAAAACTAAAGTCGTAAGGATGCTCTTTGCCAGAACGACCTTGCGTAAGTCCTTGCGGAACTTTCAAAGTATTTGGATTTCCAAGGCGCCCATGCCTATCAATATGCGGACCTCCTGGATAAGGGAATCCAAGCAATCTAGCTACTTTATCAAAGCACTCGCCAGCTGCATCGTCTAATGTTGTTCCAACAACATCTATACTGCGCGCAATATCGTTCACGTGAAGAAGTGAAGTGTGTCCGCCAGAAACAATTAAAGCAAGAACGTCTTTAGGCACATCGCCAAATTGCAATTGCGTTACCGCAATGTGTCCAATAACGTGGTTTATTCCATAAATCGGCTTTTTTGCTGCACTTGCTAGTGCTTTAGCTCCCGAAACTCCAACAGCTAAGCATCCTGCTAATCCAGGTCCTGCGCTTACTGCTATAGCATCAATATCGCTTAAATCCATATTTGCATCTGCTAACGCTTTTGATACAACTGGCACAAATGCTTCTGCATGCGCGCGTGATGCGATTTCTGGTATAACACCGCCATATCGCGCGTGTTCTTGCATTGAGGATGCTACAACGTTAGAAACTAATGTTCTTCCTTTAACGATTGCGGCTGCTGTTTCGTCGCAAGTTGATTCAATGCCTAAAACTATTGGCTCGCTTGTTTTATTCATTGTTTCACTCATTGTTATCCTCACTTTTAGCACTGTTATAAGCTTCGCTAGATTCTTTTAAGTTTTTTGAGTTTTCTAAATTTTCTAAGTCGTCTAAGTTGTCTAAGTCTTCAAAGTCTTCTATTTGCGCACACATTGTATATGCGTCTATTCCTTCTGGCATGTAGTATCTTTTTCGTAATCCCATTTCTGTAAAACCGAATTTTTCATACAGTTTTAATGCTGGATTATTGTTTACTTTAACTTCTAAAAGCATTCGTTTTGCGCCGATTGATTTTGCATTTTCAATCATAGTTTTTAGAAGATTGCTTGCAATTCCTCGCTTTTGATACTCTTTTGCAACGCCTATTGTCATTATTTGAGCGTCGTCACCATCAAACCAAAATCCTGCATACCCAGCTACCGTATTTGTGTTTAGATCAACATCTGCATAATACGCGCGCATCGGTGCTTGTAACTCTTGCAAAATCATGTTCTTGTTCCAGCATCCTGGTCCAAACAAGTCTGCTTCGATTTTTGCAATTTGAGAAACTATTGCTTCATATTTTGCACAATCAATTTTCTCTATTGCACAACTTTGACTATTTGATACACAAGCTGGATATTTTGAGCGAGTTATGTCTACAATCATATGCGTACTTCGCTTGAATCCTATTTTTCTGCCACTTTTGTAGCAGCGCCAGATCCCAAAACGTGCTTCAATGGGTTTGGAACAGATACGTCTGGTCTTCTTAAATAAAGTGGTTCAATAACGTCTTTTTGACTTGCGCACATCTTAAATATTTCTAATCCTTTTACGCCTAAATCAAGAGCACTCGCCTCGGTAATTAAGCATATATTCTCGATTTTATTCCAATCTTCAGCGTATTTTTTAGCGCCATGACCCGCAACGCAAACGCAATAATCGCAAATATTATTTGATTCAAAATATTGATTTACTCTATCAACAATATTTGCAGGATAATCAATATCCATTTCTATTACTTCGCAACCACTATCGTCATATAAACTCATATAAACTTGGCGTCTTCTAGCGTCATTTAGCGAAAGAACATACGTGTGTTTAGCTGCGCAAGATTCATTATTTTCAACTATTTCACTATTAGAGATAACGCCATTTTTAAGCGATTCTTCAAAAGCTCCAGAACGAATCATTAAGCTTTGAGGCAGCAAACTGTTGCATCCTAGAATCTTTGCGTTATTCGCAAAAGCAATCGCCTTAGCCGCAACTAGTCCAGCTCGTAAACCTGTAAAAGGAGCAGGACCTACTCCAACTACAATCTCGTCTATTTGATTAAGCTCTAGTCCAGCATTTTTTACTGCAAGATCAATGTTTACTTGCAATCTTTCAACATGAGTGCGAGAATCCGTTTCCACTATTGGATTATGCCCCACAACTCCAACTGTTGAACCGTACGACGTGTCTATAATCAGCGTATTGCTCATTTTCATTCCTTAAATTGACTAACCAATTTAGCTTACTCTTAATCAAGAATTTTTAAGCGATCGCACCAATCTCCTCCGACTGGAACAAGCGTTACAACACGATTTCCTTCGCTTGTAAACTCATTTGACTTTTCTTTATTAATTGGCCTATCAATATGAACTTCAAGACGAACATTTGCAAGAACGCCTGCCATTTGCTCTCCCCATTCCATAAGCACAACAGTTCCGTCTCCTGGCTCTTCCAAAGCTTCGTCTAATCCAAGCGATTCAAGCTCATCTAAAAGCCTAGAAACAGTGTCTTGCCCTGGAGCGTAATCTTTTCCACCAAGCCTGTATGCATCTACGTGAATAAGATTTGCTGCTTTTCCGTTAGAAAACGTGCCTTTAAGCTCTCTAGCAATAGTAAAAGTTGGCGAAACTATTGGCTCTTTTATTCCCAATCCTTTGCCAAATCCTTTAGCAAACGTTGTTTTTCCAGCACCAAGAGGACCAGAAAGCAAAATAACGTCTGTTTCATGCACTATTTTTGCAATTGACTCTCCAAGATCTTGCATACACGAATCACTTGGAATTACAAGCTTTTTAATATTATGATTTTCCAAAATCGCACACTTTCGACTTAATTTAATTTAACGACCACGCAAAGCAATCATGCTAATGCATTTTTCTAAAGCGTAATCAGCATCACTCGCTCCACCTTTGCATTGCTCATCTGCCCACGCTAAACACATAAAACACTTACGAATCCCATTCTCACTCCATCCGCCTAAATCTCTCATAGCCATTTTTAACGCCCACGGATTCACTTTTGCTTGCGCGTTAGAAATTTCTCCGTTTTTAACTGCTATAGCTTTTGCAATTATGCGCATTTTTACAGACAAAGCTCCAATCAACGCTATAGGGTCAACGCCTTGTAAAATCGCTCTTCTTGACGCAAGAATAGCTTGACCCGCGTTTCCTTGTGCAGCTTTATCTGCTACAAAAAATCCAGTTACTTGCGGATCAGATATTAAGTATTGGTCAACTATTTTTAGCGTGATTGGGTTATCTTCAAAATCAAAACAAAGTTGAGAACAAAGAGATGCTAACTGGTCTGTTTTCCCACCTAAAACCTCTACGATTCGCGCAGCGGCTGCAGGCTCTACTTTGCGATTTTGTCTTTCAAAAAGACTTAGCACAAAATTCAATCTTGCATCGTCTTTTTTAAGATCTGGAACAGTTATTTTGTTTGCTCCAGCTTTTTCTAGCTTTGTAACTATTGACTTTCCTTTAACGCCACCTTCATGTCGTGCAATAACCCAGCAATCGTTTTCATTAGATTTTGCATTAGTTTTTGATTTAGATTTACTAGCACAAAACTCTATTATCGCTTCAACTAAATCTTCATTAGCTTGTTCCAGATTATTAATAACAACAATTGTTCCGCTAGAAAAAAGTGATGGACCTGTAGCAGTTATAAAAGCATATTTATCTGCAATCAAAGCGTCTAAATTTACAACATCTGCATCTGGGCAGGAGTCTAATATGCGCGTTTTTAAGTCGCGAGCGTTCAAATCGTTCAAATACGCATCTCCACCAACTACAATCGTAAGTGGCGCAAAGTTTTTTAACGTTTGCATACGTACCCCTTAATGCTAATGTTTTACAAGTTAGCTAATCAAATCTACCATTAATTCGATTATTTTTAGCTATTTAACACATCTAATAATTGTACAAACTATACAAAACTTAAGATGATTTACTATAAATTGACTATAAAAATTGCTCAAAATCATCACTTGCACAAAAATCATTCAAAAAGTTCAACCGAATCATCTACAAGATGCTTAAAGCGATTTGACTTTGCTTGAGCGTAAATCTTAAACGCATTATAAAACTCTTTATTTTTAAGATACTTATTAATAAAAAATACACACAAAAATACGCTAAATTCAACAAACCACGCAAGCCACGCACCTAATGGCCCAGAAACCCATGGAATAACTCCGATTTGTAAATCTCCAAGATTCCAAGCACAATTTGCCATAATGTTTGTTCCAATAGAAGAAATATTAGCGAAAAATAGCGCAATCGAGTAATTCCAGCACGAGCAAACAAGCGACAAAAGCCCAAAAATCGTTGCAAAATCAACAAAAGGAGCAACAATCAAGTTCGCTATAATAGATATAAAAGAAACTTGAGGTTGCATTAATATTTGCACAGGAAGTGTAAAACATTGAGCACACAATGTAATACTTAATGCGCTTGCAATACTAGACGGTATATATCTTAAAAAGATTCTTCTTAAAGGCATTCCACAAACAATTATTCCAAAAGTAGCGCAAACAGAAAGCGCAAACGCATAATCCCACGCAAACTTAGGGCAAACAAATAAAACACCTATAACAGTTAAGCTTAATGCGCTAGCCGATTGATACGCTCTAGAAAGTAAAAATGCGATTGAACAAATAATGCCCATTATAAGTGCGCGTAAAACCGAAGCAGATGGGTAAACAATAAGTGCTAAAGAAATATTTCCCAGTATTTCAAAAAGCGCACACAGCCATTTTGGAGCAAGAAAATATAAGCAAACTTTACGAATCATTGCTGCCATAAGCAAAAAGTGGCCTCCAGAAACTGCCATTAAGTGCATTATTCCCGAGATCTTAAATCTTTGCTTCATTGTATTCGCATAAGAGCTGTCAATTTGACTACTTTTGCCTTCATCTTCATTGTTTAAATGCTCTTGACCTAAAAGCCCTACAGTAAGTCCAGGAACAAGCATTTGACCCTGCTCACTCAAATTGCCTGTAATTTTGTAAAATTCTTTATAAAGACTGTTTAGAGCACTTGTTAAAAACCCAGATTTTTCAATCACTTTTAAGGAATTGACTTGATTTTTGCTAGATTTATCTTCATTACTAAACTTATATTTATCTTTTTTACTAGCTTTAGGAATTTGAATTTCTACATTATTTGCTCCAAATTTTGAGATACCAATCTTTGCAAAACTGCTAATCGTATAGCCATAATTAATTGCTTTACAATCTGGATTAAAAGCGTAGAGTTTTGCGCTTGCAAAACTCACATGTTTTTGCACAACATGATTTTTATCTTCTGTTTCAACACTTTTAACACTTACATTAGCTACACAATCTCCTCTAAAAGAAGGAGATGTTCTTAAAGGAGACGTTATTTTCATAGCCACTTTAACGCTTTTAGAATCGAGCCTTTTATTACCATCATAGCTTTGAGTGCTTCTAGCACTTTCGCTTTTAATAACAGAAAAAACAGGATCTAGCTCTTCTAAGCATTGCGTAATCGAACAAATCATAAATGAAGCTAAAAATGCGCACATAATCGCATAAAAAGTTTGCTTGTATTTGATTATTCCTAAGCGCCTCAAAAATTTAGATTTAAGCACACCATTAAAAAATGATCCATTGAAAAATGATCCATTAGAGAATGAAACATAAAAGCACAGAATAGCAAACGCAAAAGTGGCAAATATTGTATACGCTAAAACTTGATTACTTTTGCATATAAATCTTGCATACAAGCATCCAAACCACATTGCAAAAGCAATTGGAACAAGTCTAAAATCCTTGTTTCCATTTTCAAAATTCCAATAAAATTCTTCCATTTTACGCCTTAAAGAACAAAGTTATAAAATAAACCTATAGATAAGCGATTCTTAACCAACACAAATCATCGATTTAATCTTTGCAAAAGTTTTCGGACCAATTCCATTGACTTGCATCAAATCTTCAACACGATTAAAAACGCGAACTTTTTTACGCATGTCTAATATTCTTTGAGCCATTTTTGGCCCTATGCCTTTTATCGCTTGCAATTCTTCCGATCCAGCACTGTTTATATTTATGCATTCACTTTTATTTTGAATATTTTTGCTTCTATTTTGACTATATTCACTCTTATTTTTTTCAATCAAATCTTGATTTTTGCTAACACTTTCAACGCTTTCTTCATCTTTTTTTAACTCACTTTTATGATTAGTGCTCACTTTTGATTTATTATTTGATTCGCCTTTTATTCCGTCTTTTGATTTATCATTTGATTCGTCTTTACCATCATTTTTACCGTCGCCTTTAGCATCTGACTTATTGTAAAAATCAACTTGCTTATTAGAATGATCTTTTGATTTTGCGCTAGCGTTATATGCATAAACCTTGCTATAAGTTGCATATTGACTTATTAACATTGTTAAACTACAAGATAAACAAACAACTAGAATCAGCATTATTGCTAAAATATGAGCAGGCTTTATAGCCAATCTAACATGATTCTTCACTCTTGCTTCGTTGCGCTTATTAAAATCATCAACTTTTAATGAAGAACTATTAGCATTAGTAGCAAGGTCTTTCAAAGCGAGCGCACGTTCTTTAGTTTCGCTATCTAAAACGCAAGTTTTATAGTCTAAAATATTCAAATCATCTTTTGTATGCTGTAAATCTTTAGCTTCTCTATAAGAATCACTAATATCGCTGATTTCTTCACTAACATAATTGTTCAAGCCACTAATCGCATCAAGCCTTTCCAAAACATTACGACTCGTTTTATGCACCTTTAATCACCTCCTTTTGTTATTCATAACCATTCATAAAAAAAGATGCTTACCTCCACTATTAAATGAAGATAAGCATCTTTCAAGTAAAATTAACCAATGTGGTTAAAGGCTATTTTGCCTAGAAAACATTGAGTTTTCAGCTTTCGTCTGGCACAATAGACACAATCTTTGGAGCCTTCACAATCACTTTGCGCGGAGCTTTACCACCCAAGCGATCAGCTACAGCTTCCAACGCAAGCTTTTCTAGCTCTTCGGCCTCAATATTCGGGTCAACTTCGAGCTTTGCGCGAACTTTGCCCTTAATTTGCACAACAGCTGTAACAGTATCTGCACCAATGTAGCGAGAATCTGCAACAGGCCAATTTGCGTGAGCAATCGACTTAGTATGCCCAAGCTTGCTCCACATTTCTTCGCAAATATGCGGAGCAATCGGAGAAAGCATAAGAACAAGCGGCTCAACTGCTGTGCGAGGCACGCTAGGCAAAGATGTTAAGTGGTTATTTAACACAATCAGCTTAGCGATTGCAGTGTTTGGTCGCATTGCTTCCATCTCTACAGTCACTTGCGCAATCGTGTTATTAACAAGCTTTAGTGTCTTTTCGTCGAGCGCATCTTCTGTTACTACGCAAGCGCCTGTTTCTTCGTTAACAACGTTACGCCACAAGCGCTGCAAGAATCGCATGCCTCCAACAACGTTACGCGTATTCCATGGGCGAGATTCAGAAAGAGGACCCATACTCATCTCGTACAAGCGGAACGTATCTGCACCGTAATTTTCGTACATATAGTCTGGAGTCACAATATTCTTTAGACTCTTGCCCATCTTTCCAAACTCGCGATTCACGCTCTCGCCGTGCCACGTAAATGTTGGCTCTCCAGCGCCGTTATTAGCGCCTTCTTCAACTTCGTCTGCTGGAACGTACTGTCCACGCTCATCCGTGTAAGCGTAAGCTTGAATCATGCCCTGGTTAAATAGGCGATGGAACGGCTCAGCAGAATCCACGTAGCCCAAGTCATAAAGCGCTTTATGCCAGAATCTCGAGTAAAGCAAGTGCAAAACTGCGTGCTCTACGCCACCAACGTAAAGGTCAACGCCGCCAGAAACATGCTCTTTGCCTGGACGGTTCGTGCCCATCCAATAGTCATATTCGTCGCTGTCAACCATGTGCTCTGCGTCATTCGGATCCAAGTAGCGCATGTAGTACCAGCATGAACCAGCCCAGTTTGGCATAGTGTTTGTATCTCGATAGTAGGTTTTTACACCGTCACCAAGATCAAGCTGAACTTTAACCCAATCGTCGTTTCTGCTTAATGGCGCTTCTGGCTCCGAGTTTGCGTCGTTCGGAGCATAAGTCTTTGGTTGATAGTCTGGAACATCTGGCAAAGCAATCGGAAGCTCACTATCTGGAACTAAGTAAGCAACACCGTCCTCGTCATAAACGATTGGGAAAGGCTCTCCCCAGTAGCGCTGCCTAGAGAACAGCCAATCGCGAAGTCTGTAAGAAACTCTGCCAACGCCTACGCCTGCTGATTCAAGCCAAGTCGTCACTTTTTTAATAGCTTCATCTACGCGCAAACCGTTAATAGACAAGGCGTCGCCAAGCTTATGAGTATGCTCCACAGAAGAATTGATAACAATTCCGTCATGAGAAACAAATGGAGCTTTGCCATCATAATCTTCTAACTTTTCGTCAGAATCAGGCAAAGGCTTAACCGTATAAATTACTGGCAAGCCGAAAGCTTTAGCAAAATCATAATCGCGCTGATCGCCGCCTGGAACTGCCATAATTGCGCCCGTTCCATAACCCATAAGAACATAATCTGCAACAAACAGTGGAAGTTTTGCACCAGTTACAGGATTAATCGCGTAAAGACCAGTAAACAAGCCTGTTTTAGCCCCAGCATCTTCCGTGCGATCTTTAGCAGTCTTCGCGCGAGCTTGAGCCTGATACTCTGCCAAACCTTCCTTAAGATTTGCGTAGCCGCCCTTCCAACTTTCTGGAACATCCGCACTCCACGCTTCTGGAATGTGCTCAAGAATTGGATGATCTACAGAAACAACAGCAAAAGTAGTGCCAAAAAGCGTGTCTGGACGAGTTGTGTACACTTCCAAATCGCGAGTTTCGCCGTCCGAACATGGCACTTCAAAATGCACGGATGCACCGTGAGATTCGCCAATCCAGTTTCGCTGCATAAGCTTAACTTTTTCTGGCCAATCAATAGTGTTCAAATCTTCAACCAAACGATGCGCATAAGCTGTAATTCGCATAGACCATTGACGAAGATTGCGCTGGAACACTGGGAAGTTTCCACGCTCAGATTTACCTTCTGCAGTAACTTCCTCGTTTGCAAGCACAGTTCCCAATCCTGGGCACCAATTTACAGGAGATTTAGAAATGTAAGCAATACGGAAGTCATTCAAAACGTCTGCTTGTTCTACTTTGCTAAGCTCTTCCCACTTTTTGCCTGCAAAACCAGGAATTTCGCGCTTTGCGCTCTTAAACTCATCAACAAGCTCACAAATTGGACGAGCAGAACCCTTTCCTCCATCTTTTCTTACAAAATCAGGGTTATACCAAGCGTCGTAAAGCTTTGAGAAAATCCATTGTGTCCAACGAACGTAGTTTGTATCAATAGTTGCAAAAGACCTACGATCATCAAAACTCAATCCCATACGATGCAACTGCCTGCGCATATTCGCAATATTTGCCTCGGTAGTAATGCGAGGATGCTGACCAGTTTGCACAGCGTACTGTTCTGCAGGAAGTCCAAAAGCGTCGTAGCCCATAGCATGCAAAACGTTCTCGCCCTTCATGCGGTGATATCGGCTTACAACGTCTGTTGCTAAATATCCAAGAGGATGCCCAACGTGCAAGCCCTTTCCAGAAGGATACGGGAACATGTCCATTGCAAAGAAAGAAGGGCGGCCTTCAGCATTCCTGCCTTCACCATCCCTTAAATTACCCTTAACATTAGCAGCCCAGAATGTGCCTTGCTCATCCCAGGTTTTTTGCCAGCGCTGCTCAATATCTTGTGCGAGTTGCGCATTATAGCGAAAAGCTGGCTCAGCGATTGTAGCTTTATTGTCAGCTGTTGAATATTGTTGATCGTTGTCTTCCATAAACAAGCACTATAGCGACTCATATCGTCAATTTGCAACACTTTTTACAACTTTTAAGCATATTTTATTGTGTTTTTTGAAAGTTTTAATGCACAATTCACAAAATACTATTATTTAGCGTTTTTTATAAAAATCATTACTACAATTGTTTTAAGAGTTTAACATAAGAATTTACTAGAAATAATATGATTTAACGAGGTTAGTTATGAAGGTATCAAAGAACACGCTTTTATTAATCGCATGCCTTGTATGGGGATTTGCTGGATTTAACATTCTTAAGATTGGTGTTAATGCATACTCAAACTTTTTAACTCCTATTAACTTCACTTTATCTTTAGCTGTTTTTGTAATATTCCAAGTGTTTATTTTTGGAAAACTTGTTAAAAAGCATGTGTCTAGAATCAACGCTTACAAAGAAAACAAGCAATTTTTCCTTAAATTCTTTGACGTTAAATCTTTTATAATCATGGCTTTTATGATGACTTTTGGAATTGTTCTTCGTGCAACAAATATAGCTCCAGAACGCTTTATTGCCGTGTTTTATACGGGATTAGGCTCTGCATTAGCCTTAGCAGGATTGCTTTTTGGATATCATTTTGCTAAAACTGCATGTCCGCGTTACAAAAACACTCATACTATGCAATAGCGCTTACAAACACTTGTAACGACATCAACATTACTAAGGAATATTTGACTATCACTCTACGTAAGGAAGTTACTATGAACCATGTTATGAAACGTTATATTAATACGTCTTTGTTGTATGCTGTCCTCGCCATGATTGGCGGCGTCTTTTATCGCGAATTTACAAAATTTAATGCTTTCCATGCAAAAACTGTGCTTGCTGTAGTTCATACACACTACTTTATGCTTGGCATGGTTGTTTTTCTGTTACTCATACTATTTGAGAAAAACTTCAGTTTTAGTAACGAAAAAACTACAAGAATCCTAATAACTTATCATATTGGACTCAACCTAACAGCAGTAATGATGATTACTCGTGGAATTGCACAAGTAATGCGTCTACATCTCAGTCCATCTATAGATTTTTCCATAACTGGTTTAGCAGGAATAGGACACATCCTACTTGGCGTAAGTATTGTACTAATCTTATTGCAAATTAAACGCAGCATCGCTCATTGTGCTAATACTTCATTAGAATAGTGATGATAGGAATAATTTAGTTTATTCATAAAATATTTATTAAGTGTGTAACTATAAGCCGCATATGCTACTACATTAAGAAGGTTGCTATGAGTAATAACGTGTATAAAAAGAGCAGATCATACGCACCAGAACGATTCTTTGAATGCGAAGGTCGTGGACTTAATTGGCTTCGAGAAGCTTACGACTATGGCGGGCCTAAAGTAGCTAAAGTTTTTGATTGGGGAAAAGACTACTTAAACATTGAACGCATTGAAACTACAAGCCCTACTCCTTTAGCATCGTTTGAATTTGGAGCATCTTTGGCGCATATGCACGATTTCGGTGCGAAATATTTTGGGGAGCCACCTGCAGATTATGATGGCACATGCTATTTTGGACCATTAAGCGACCCTGTAAAAATGGATTGTGGCACTTGGAGTAATGCTATTGACTATTTAGCAGAAGGCAGGCTCTTGCCAATGGTAAATCTTGGCATTTCTAGAGGAAGTCTTACAAAAAGCGATTTAGATCTTACAAATAAAGTTATTGACGCTCTGCCTGATTTGCTTGGAAAAGCTGCAGAAGATAAGCCAGCTCGCGTTCATGGAGACTTGTGGAGCGGAAACGTGCTTTGGACTAAAAGCGAAGACGGAGAACACACAGAAGCTGTTTTAATTGATCCTGCAGCTCATGGCGGCCATCGCGAAGAAGATTTATCAATGCTTCACTTATTCGGAATCAGCTATTTTAAGCAGATTCTAGACGGCTACCAGTCTGTTCATCAGCTAAAATCTGGTTTTGAAAATCGCATGACAATTTGGCAACTCTACCCTATTGCTGGTCATTGTGTTTTCTTTGGTGGAGGCTACGTTAGCGAATATCGAGACATGTGCTTGGATTTGCTTAATCGCTAAATTTGCATTAGATAATTTAATAGAAACTAACACATAAGTAAGCTAATAGATAAATAAGTACAAAACTAAAATTTACGAAAGGTTTTAACTATGATTCGCACGCATAAGCATATTTTGCGCAAAACTATTGCTGTTATAGCAGCTAGCACAATGCTTCTTGCGATTTGCGCATGCGGATCGAGCAATGCAAAAAACGCATCGCCTAGCGCAAAGCCTCAAGTGAATCACGGCAACGTTATAGTTTTTACGCCTTCTGATGGTCTAAATTTAAGTAGAAAAACTCCATTAAGTACATGGGATAATCTTGTTCCAGAAATAGTAAAATCGTTAAAAAAGCAAGGATTTTCCAGCAACTCAATCGCAACTAAGTCTTCTAACAGCTTGTACAATCAAAGTCAAGATATTCAAGATTATGTTGTAAACACTATTACGTCACTAAATTCTAAAAACAGCGCTAAAAATACTAAAAGTAAAAGCGCAAAAACAAATGTTAAGAATCTTCAAGATAGCGCAAAAAAGCAGCTTTCAAAAACGACTATTGTTGTTGCTCCTTGGACTAATAAAAACGGACACAACAATTATGGAGATTATGTAACTCAACCAGATTCAAATAGTGATCAATTAAATGACGATGATTTAAAGAATCAAGAAGAAGTAGAAAATAGACTTTCTAACGCTTTAGAGCTTGCTAAAAAAGCTGGAATGCATGTTGTTATGCTTTCTAGACTAAGTAGGGGTTTTAAGCCAGACATTCTATTTGATCTTTCTTCTGCACAAAGAATTGGAGAGGTTCAAGCCTATACTCTTGTACAAAAATTGGCTCTAAATCAAGCATCTAAAGATAATCCAAAAAGTGTGGAAGTGCTTTTGCCTTGCCATAATCAAAAGCAAAATATTCATTTTCATGTTGGAATAAACAAACGCACAATAAACTCCGAAGATTCTTTGTATAAAACTCCAGAGTTTGATGACGAATTTTCCAAACTTGCATTTGAAGGAATCTGGAAGGTTCTAAAGCCATATTTTGAATCTGGACTAATGTTTTCTCCTTCTGGAAAGCTTAACAAGAATTCCACTGCAAACGATTGGAAAAACGTTGCTATAGACGCAGATAATTCCGATTCTGTTAAAGCAGAACTTGAATTTAGACTTATTGAAAAAAATAGTTCTAAATCAACTCCAACAAAACACGTAGATGGAATTATTGCGTTAGAAGATCAAGTTGCTATGCAAACAGAAAGCGCTTTAGAAGAGCTTGGATATAAGGGCAGCTCTGCAGACATTAATCCTTCGTTTACTCTTCCAGACATTATTGGAAACTTTATTGGAAAACGTAATTTAAGCAAAAAACGCGTACCTTTGCCATCTAATGTAAAAAATAATAAGCTCAAAAAACAAAAAGTAAACAAAAAAAGTAACAAAAATAAAAACACACAAGATAGCAATCAAAGTAGCATCCAAGATAGTCAAAGTGAATATGCAAACACTATTGTAAACGATTCAAAATGGCCTGTTATTACAGGCTACGGAGCATACAAAGACGCTTTACCTAATCTTGTAAACGGAAAGCAATGGATGACTTCTATAGAAAACATCCAAAAGATTTCTAGCGATGTTGCAAAACAGTGTAACTCGTTAAACACTACTGGAAAGATTACGCAACTAGAAGACGTGACCATTTTTGTAAACAATAGTGATTCGCAAAAAGGTGTACCAGTTGCAAGTGAAGCTATTCTTGCAATCAGCGCAACTAATCTTAAAGCGCTTTTAATAGACCCAGGCTATGTGACTCTTGCAGACGCTGGGCTTTAATCGCTTTACTCCATTGCATTACACTAACGCCTTACACTAGGCAGCTTAAGCTTATGCACTAGCTTGCACACTATTAGTAGAGATTATTTCGATTATCTTTTGACTCTTGGAGCATAAATCTTATTTTCAATAAGATCTTTATAACGCTCTAAAACAACGCTTCTTTTTGCTTTAAGGCTTGGAGTAACCAATCCATTTTCTTGCGTAAACGCGTCTGGAACAATCTCAAACTTTCTAATCGATTGTGCTCTAGAAACCTTAGAATTTGCTTTTACAACACTTTGCTCAATTTCGGATCTTACAATTGAATTTTTTCGAGCTTCATCCAGCGAGCGCACAGGTCCTGCCCCTCTAGATATAAGCCACGAGTTTACTTCTGCCAAATCAAGCGCAATAATTGCCGATATAAACGGCTTTCTGTCTCCTACAACAACGCATTGAGAAACGATTGGGCAAGTCATAACAGAAGCTTCTAGAATGCTTGGAGAAACGTTTTTACCGCCAGCAGTTATTATTAAATCTTTTTTACGGCCTGTAATCCTAACAAATCCATCTGGTTCTAGCGTGCCAAAATCTCCCGTGTGCAGCCAACCATTTACTATTTGCTTTTCTGTTATTTCTGGATGATTATGGTATCCTATGCAAACAGCAGGGCTTTTAATGCAAAGTTCACCTTCATCATCTATTGCAACAGACACACCTTTAACTGGAATACCTACTGTTCCAATTCTGTATCCCTTTGTAGGGTTTACCATTGATGGCGCGCATGTTTCTGTCATTCCGTAGCCTTCCAGGATTGGAAGCCCAATTCCGTTAAAGAAGTGAGATATAGACGTGTCTAAAGGAGCACCGCCAGAAACACCGTATTCAACGCATCCTCCAAAAACTTGCAAAATCGACTTATATACAGTGTTTTTAAAGAATTCGTGACTTATTGCAATCAATGGCGAAACCATTGCACCATTTTGCTGTGCCTTTGACCATTGTTTAGCAACTTTTACGCTTAACGCAAATATAACGCCTTTTAATCCTCTTCCTGCTTTTTGAGAAGCCGCATTGTAGATTTTTTCAAATATTCTAGGAACACCAAGCACGAATGTTGGCCTAAAGCTTTTGAAGTCACTAAGTATTGTTTTTAGATTGCTAGATAATCCAAGCGTAACGTTTCCAGTAAAGCAAAAGAATTGCATATATCGTGCAAAAACGTGTGCTAGAGGAAGGAACAGCAAAAGTCGTGGATTACCATTCTTACTTTTTAACGCTATATCTGGCATAGAAACTATTCCAGACTTTGCTATAAAAACAAAGTTTCCGTGCGAAAGCTCAATGCCTTTTGGCTCTCCAGTAGATCCAGAAGTATAAACAATTGTTGCTAAATCTTTACCTCTAACAGCTTTTTCTCTCTCGTAAAATTCTGCATCCGTAACGGTTTTTCCGTATTCAATAAACGTGTCGATTGCGTTTGAACTCAATACGAATATTTCTTCAAGACATTTACACGACTTTTTTGCAATCAATACATTATCTCTAATTGCTTCGTCTTCAACAAAAATCATGCTCACATTGGAATCGTTAACAATGTTTTCTATTTGACTCACAGAGCTTGTTTCGTAGATTGGAACAGTTAAAGCTCCAATAGACATTATTGCCATATCTAGCAAAGTCCACTGCCAAGAAGTATGAGCAATTATAGATATTGAATCCCCTGGCATAACACCGTGTGCTATAAACCCTTTTGCAACAGATATAACTAAATCTCTAAACTCTTTAGCGCTGTAGGATTCCCATTTTCCATTTTCGCCAAGATACTCAATTAAGGATCCGTTTGCATTGCGCTCTACGCGATTTTCAAGAAGCGAAAAAACATTTGCGTCGTAATCAATCTTCTCATTAAGATTGCGAGAATACTTTTGCATAGCCGCTCCTTAAATTGCGCATATTATTTAAGCAATGATTCTCAATATTTTACTCAAGAATCTATACACACTATACGATACGTATTTTACTATTTTTCTTTTAAGTCTTCTTTTGGCTTTAACACTATTTTTTGTTTTTGAACCATCTGTTTTGGGTTTGCGTACGTTCTGTTTCTTCGTTTTAATCCCCATTGAACGCAAAGATTATCGCAATGATCCGACCCAACTGTTACATATGCAAAATTCTGACCCTTTTTAACAATTGACCCAACAGGTAAATCCGTATATGCAGGCTCAAATGTAGATGTTAAAACACCATGACTTATTGTTACAACAGATTTTCCAGCAACCAGCCCCGCAAAGGCGATTATTCCATCTTGTGGCGCTCGTAACTCATCGCCTTCTTTGGCTTGCAAATCAACACCTCTGTGGCCTGCAAGCCAAGGTTTACTCGGAGCATCAAAATCCTTAATAATATTTGCTTCTTTTACTGGATATATCATCCTTGACTTGCAATATTCCTCCTTAGAATCCTCACTCATACTTGTAGCTAAAACATGTTTTTTAGAATTATTTTTACAAATATTCGCGTATTTCTTGTACGCATCTTGCTGATTAGCTTGAATGTACTCATATTCAATGCTTTTGCTAATACTCGTATTTTCTATAACACGAATTAGTGTAATAAATGCAATCAAAGCAAAAAACGCTATTATGTATACAAAAATTATCTTATGTTTCAAAACATATTTTTTTATTCTATTAATTTTTTTGATGATTTTTTGCATCATTTTTTTATAAATGACTTTCATCTTAAATATTTTCCACATATTTTCTCTCCTTTGAATTTCACACTAAAAGTGGCGTATTTTAAGGGTTTTTGCTAATTTCATTTACGTTCTTAAAAGTTTTTCATACGATTCTTTTTTAGTAAAGATTTTTTAAGCAATGTGGTTAAAGGCTATAAAACCTTGATATTTCAACATTTAACAATTTTCGACACGCCCAAATGCACATATATTTGCATATTGCAAAATTCCGTGTAATATAAATGTCTTGTGCACGGCACAAAGCCAAGCATGGAAGATATTCCTGCGTAGCTCAGTTGGCAGAGCGTTCGACTGTTAATCGAATGGTCGCTGGTTCAAGCCCAGCCGCAGGAGCAAAATAAACCACCAGTTCGTCTGGTGGTTTTTTGTTTTAGAAAAATTTTAGATACATCAAATCTAAGTCAAACTCTCGGGTTATAGGCCAAAAACCTATAAGTTGCAATGCGTTAACGTACTTGCTTTGGCGTAAACTGTAAAGGTCGTTTGCATAAAGCAAATCTTGGCAAATATTGATAAACAGAGGATAAATATGTTAGAAAACATCTCCAAAGTCATGAATAATGGCAATAAAAAGAAGATGATAGTTCTTATAACTGGCGTTGTAGTACTTGCGCTAGTTCTTTGCATAGGCGCAATATTCTGGAGCGTTCAGCATAATGCTCGCGTAAAAGAGGCTCGTAAAGCTTGCGAAGTTCAAGTTGCGCAAGTAACTAAAGCAAACAAATCTTGGAACAAACTTATTAAAAATTCTCTACTTGTGTCTTTTGCTAAAGAAGATTCCGAAAACGGCAAACTACTAAATAAGCTTATGAAGTTGCGCATTCCAGAAACAGTTGTGTGCAACGCAAATTCACCAGAAGCTTTAGGCGCGCAAAATGCTCAAGCTATTGCAGCAGCGCAATGGTATTCCGATAACGCTCAACGAATTCGCAGCATCACTTCTATTATGATTGATAAAGCTGCAGGCGACGAGTCTACTCAAGAAGACAAAAAGAAGGAAGAAGAAAGCCAAAAGCAATTGCAAGAGCTTACTGCTCCTGTTATTAGAAAAGCACCTAGAGTACAACGCAGGCCAAGACTTACCATTCCTAACATTCCTCCAGATCCTGTAGAAACAGCAAAGAAAAAAGCTCAAGAAGATGCTGCTGCAAAAGAAGCAATTAGAGAAGCAGAAAAGAAGAAGGCTGAAGCTGCAAAGAAGGCAGCTGAAAAGAGAGCAGCTGAAAAGAGAAAAGAAGAATTAGAGCAAATGAGAAAAGAGATTAGAGAAGCTGAAAAGAAGGCTGCAGAAAAGAAGGCAGAAGAAGAGAAAAAGAAGAAGGAAGAGGAAGAGAAAAAGAAGAAAGAGCAGCAAACTCCTCCGCCTGTTCCTTCTACGCCTCAAACTCCTTCTGCGCCATCTGCTGGTGGTTCTGGATCAGGATCAGGAACGCCTGGAACAGTAAATACTGGTGGAGCTACGGGCGGTAGCACTACAACTCCGCAACCACCAATACCACAAACTCCAGCCTCAAACACACCAGCTGGTAACGGCGGCGGCACAGGCAACACAAATAATGGCGGCAACCACTAACATCTCTGTTAATCAATAAAAAATGCGCTCAGCAAATCACTGAGCGCATTTTTTATATTCTAATCACTTTGTTAAATCAACTTGATCTAACGGAATAACCTTAGTGTGATACTTAATCTTGTATCCAACATAAAGCACAATGAACAGCGGAACAGACATATAAGTTATGCCAATCGCTTGCCAATTAAGCGTGTGGAACGATTCAAGATCTTGACCAACAATAACCAAAATGCACAATACAAGAGCCACAATAGGACCGAATGGATACCACTTAGCTTTATAAACAAGATCGTCCAAAGACTTTCCTTGAGCAATATACGCCTTGCGGAACCTGTAGTGCGCAGCTGCGATTCCTGCCCACGCAATAAATCCAGTCAAACCACTTGCAGCAACTAAGAACATGTAAATTTGCGTTCCAAAAATACTCATCAAGAATGTTAAAAGAGCTACAACAAACGTTGCAACCAAAGATTGCATTGGAACACCTCTTCTATCTACGTTTCCAAACATCTTTGGAGCGTGATTATCTTTTGCAAGAGCGTAAAGCATTCTAGTAGAAGCGTACATTCCAGAGTTTGCTGCCGAAATAACAGATGTAAGCACAACAGCGTTCATAATTGTTGCTGCAACTGCCAATCCTGCGCGCTGGAATACAAGAGTGAATGGGCTTATAGAAATATCGCTAGCTTCCGATCCAAGCAAACTTGGGCTTGTGTATGGAATAATGCATGCGATTACAAAGATTGCAAGAATGTAGAACAAAACAATACGCCAGAACACTTGCTTTACAGCCTTTGGAATGCTCTTATCTGGTGTTGCAGATTCTCCTGCTGTAATACCAATAAGCTCTGTTCCCTGGAAAGAGAAGCCTGCAATAGCAAACGCGCCTAAAACAGCTGGGATTCCGCCAGCAAATGGAGCATTCTTATGCGTAAAGTTGCTTAGCAATGGCGCTTTTCCACCTAAAATGCCAACAATCGTAAGCAAACCAATAGCAAGGAATATAATAACGGTTACAACTTTAATAATCGAAAGCCAATACTCGGTTTCTCCAAAGCACTTAACAGTAAGAATATTAATCAAAAGAATAATAACAAGAACTGTTAGGGAGAATACCCATATTGGCACCTTAGGAAGCCAATATTGCAAAACGATTGCTGCAGTGCTTATATCTACAGCAACTGTAATTGCCCAGTTAAACCAGTAATTCCAGCCCATTGCAAATCCTAAAGCTGGATCAATAAACTTTCCAGAATAAGATGCAAAAGATCCACTAATTGGCATATAAGTTGCCATCTCGCCAAGAGATGTCATAAGAAAATAAACCATAATGCCGATTGCAGCATACGCTAAAAGCGCTCCCCCTGGGCCTGCCATGTGGATTGTTGCACCGCTAGCTACAAATAAGCCCGTTCCAATGCTTCCACCCAAAGCAATCATGGAAATGTGGCGTGTTTTTAGACCGCGATGAACGGTTTGAGATTCTGTAGTTGATGAACTGTTGTTACTCATTGTTTCCTCCTTTTGACAATATTCAAACAGAGGCAAACAGGCAACAATATGCATGTCGATAGCACTCCGCAGCAAATTGCCAAAATTGCTGCGACAGTCCTTGGCCTATTTAGCCAAGTCCCAGCTTGTAAGCTAGAAAGAATAACCTACAAACTTCGGCGCTCTCCCCTTTTGCAAATCACTTAACGCCTCTTTCTGGCTAATGATTGCTACTCTTGTTGAGCGCGACCTCTGGTCGATGTGTTTTATTATTAAGATAGGCAAAGACAAACTCTAGACACTAACCGATATTTATTCAGATTAGACTAGATTTTCTAGTTATTTTGATTATTTTTTTCTGTATTTTTTATGGATTTATCGGAAATTTTACGACTATATGCATTATGTCTGCGATATTTATTTATTTTTATTGGCGATTTGCGATTCATTGCGCCAAAAAGCGTTAAATCAAACTTTACAGACATTAATCGCATCGCAACTACTAGCACAACAATAAGAGTATCTAAAATCATCTCTGTAATAACATCAAAACACCCTGCACGTTGCGCTTTTACAACAAATACTGTTAAAACACACCCAACTGCAGCAGGAAGCGCATACCAATGCTTATCTCGAACAATTACAGGAACTTGATTCAAAACCATATCTCGAATTAATCCACCACCAAGCGCCGTGGCCATACCTAAAAACACAGACGCCATTCCAGACATGTGAAAATCCAGCCCCTTAGCAGTGCCATTTACAGCAAAAAGACCCAATGCTAAAGCATCCAGAGTTAACATAAACCACTTCCACTCATCAATTTCTAGATGAGCAAAAGCAACAATAACACCAGAAGCCAGTCCAGTAAAAACAAATCCCCTATCCGCAATTCCTACAGGAGGCAAAGCGCCAAGCAAAACGTCTCTAACAATTCCACCACCCAATGCTGTAAGCCAAGACGTTGTAATTATTGCAAAAATATCGTAGTTCTTGCGAATAGCCCACATTCCGCCAACCATTCCACAACAACCCACAGCTATGTATTCAACAACAAGGAAGAAAACGTTGTCACCTAATGCCCCTTCCACAATACTTCCTTTCCATGCGCTAAACACTCAAAACAAAATCTAACCAACAATTAACCTATATCTAACCAAGCATACAATTAGCGCGCCACTTGTTATAAACATAAAATGTTATAAACATACAATGACGCGCTAAATAAAATATATTAACGTTTTTTACGACTAATTTTGAACGATTTCAATTCTTAACTAGTCGCACACCTTCCACATCCAGTTGTGAGTGTCTTCAACATCTCCAAGCTGAATTCCAAGAAGCTCATCGCGAAGCTCTTGCGTAAGGGCTCCAACGCCACCATCTGCAACCTTAAGATCGAACTCTTCCGACTTAAACCTGCCGATTGGAGTAATGATTGCAGCAGTTCCACAAGCAAGAACTTCCGTAACTTCTCCAGAGCGAATGTCGTCAAGCAAGCCTTTAAGAGGAATCATAGTTTCAACAACATCATGACCCTTCTCTTTTGCAAGTTGAATAATAGAACGGCGAGTAACGCCTGGAAGAATGCTACCAGTCAAAGATGGAGTTTCCAAATGACCATCCTTGTGGAGCGCAAACATGTTCATGCCGCCAAGCTCTTCCAAATAAGTCTTAGTTGCAGCATCCACAAAGCAAACCTGCTCACATCCGTGCTCAATACCCTTATATTCGCCAAGCAAAGAAGCAGCATAATTTCCGCCACACTTAGCAAAACCAGTTCCACCAGGACCAGTACGGAACCATTGATCTTCTACCCAAATGCTAACAGGCTTTAAGCCACCCTTAAAGTATGGGCCAGAAGGAGAAGCAATTACGCAATACTCAACCTCGTGAGCTTCGCGAACACCAAGGAAAGGCTCGGAAGCAAACATGAACGGACGCATATAAAGCGTGTATTCGCGCCTGCTTGGAACCCAATCTTTATCTCGCTTAACTAAAGCTGCAACCGACCCAATAAAATCGTCAATAGAAAGATCTGGCAAATACAAACGCTTAGCAGAATTTTGGAATCGCGCAGCATTAATATCTGGGCGGAAAAGCCAAACAGAACCATCGGAACGCTTATAAGCCTTTAAGCCTTCAAAGCATTCTTGCGCGTAATGAAGAACAGATGCGCCTGGATCCATTTTCAACGGACCGTAAGGCTCAACACGCCTATCGGACCAGCCTTCTCCCTTGGTCCAAGACATATGAACCATATTGTCGGAGAAAATCTGACCAAATGCTGGCTTATCAATAAGTTCGTTGCGCTTAGCACTAGAAACTGGATTATCGTTAGGCAAAACGGTAAAGTTGCCAGCTAATTTGTTTAACAGAGCAGGATCGCTATGATCGTAAGAACCGTAGGCATCCTTAAACTCTGGAGCGACTTCTAAATCGGCCATTATGTCTCTTTTCCTATTTGCAATTACTGTATTTGTGATTGCTTTATAATTAATGCATTGCAATTGCTTTTAATGCAATTAATGGTATAGATTAGTACGATTCTCAATTAACGCAAGCCCGTATACAAATATTTTTTATAGAAAAACAAGCATTTAGGCTAAAGATTTACGATTTGCAACAAAGAATTAACATAATATACGAAAAAAATAAATTCGCAGCGTAAGATTTGTGCCTCTGGTGGGACTCGAACCCACAAGCCCGTAAGGGCGTCAGATTTTAAGTCTGATGCGTATGCCAATTCCGCCACGGAGGCAACAGTCATTAATTATGCCATATAAAACAATTAAAAACAACTCAGCGTGTGGCGAGTGTTCTACGACCCAAATCTAGAGTGATTCCATCCAGCAAGCCGTGCTCACTTGCAACAAAAGTTTCCAAGACGCCACCATGATCTTGATAAGCCTCTTTAGCAAGACGCTCAAGAACGCGACTTAGCACAACTGCACCTCCGCCAACAACATCAACTCTTCCAGGATGAATCGTTGCATACGTGCGGCGCCTCTCCCTAGACATATGCAAGAACCTATCGTTAACCGTATAGGCCTGATCTAACGCGATTTTTACTCCATCAACAGCCTTATGGTCATAATGCTTTAAGCCAATCGCAAGAGCCGCCATAGTTGTAACAGTACCAGAAACACCAATAATCGTGCGCGCTTTACCAGCATCAACATGCTTTAACGCTTCATCTATATTCTTGTCAATATCTTTAATTGCACAAGATATCTCTTCTTCGGTAGGCGGATCCGTATGCAAATGACGCTCAGTCATGCGCACAGAACCAATGTTCATAGAATATGCCGAATCAACCTTATCTTCAGCAATATTTACGCCATCTCCGCCTAAAACAAGCTCTGTGGAGCCTCCGCCTAAATCAATAACAAGATAAGGCGCTTGCAAGTCTTTTCTAGAAACAACACTTGTTGCTCCCAAAAAACTCAAAGCAGCCTCTTCAGTTCCACTAATCACCTCTGGATGCACTCCAAGTTCTTCAAACATCATTTGTTCAAACACATCTCTGTTTAGAGCATCCCTTGTTGCAGAAGTTGCAACAAAACGAATAGCATCCACCTTATGCTCGCTAAGAACCTTAGCAAACTCTTTAGCAGCTTCTTTTACACGCTCTAATGCATCGGGCGCAAACATATGCGTTTCGTCAATTCCCTGCCCCAAGCGTACAACCCTAAGCATTCTAGGAACAACATCTTTCATGCCATTTTCATCAACTCTAGCAATTTTTAGACGAATCGAATTAGTTCCACAATCGATTGCAGCAACACAAACAGACTTGTTAGATACGCCTTCTCGATTAACTTTTTTGCAACCAAGATTGAGCGATTCTTCATCTTCATTTTGAGCATAGTCATTATCTTCCCAAGGAGTAGTGCATTTGCAAACTTTTGGACTAAACTCACTTGCGATTTTGTCTAAAACAATATCTCCAATAGGATTAACGCCTCTGCCCATAACAAGACTTTGAGCTAGCAAAGCATGCAAGCATTTAACACGAACTGGCATTCCGCCTGCACTCATGTTTTTAATATGCTCTTCGCTATCGTTTAATCGATTAGCTAACTCTTTGCGAAACTCTAAATACGCTTTATGCGCATATTCGTATTTTTTAGCAACTTCTTCGTTAGTGTTTAACAAATCATTGCATTCCTTCATAAAGCCTTGCGCTTCTAAGTGCGAAGCAGCTTTAACAGCCTCTGGACTTGTTAAATAGCATGTTGTAGGAAAAGGCGTTCCGTCTTCTAAGCATGGACGCGTAATAACAGCAAGTGGCCTACCACAAACGCATCTAGCGCCAACAGCAACCATGCCCCTTGGAAATCTTCCTAATTGACGCTTTACAATGTTTTTGTCTGCTTTATTTGCAGGATTCTCTAGTAGCGAACTCACTAATAACTTTGCGTTTAGGCCCATGTTACACTCCATATGCATTGCGCATCTTAAAATCGTATACAACTCTTATTGTTAAATTCTATCTAGTTTTAATTCTATCTACTTTTATTACCATTATTACTATGTTTTTTGTTTGTTGACTTTTCATTATTACTTTTAGATTTATTAGACTTGCTTGTGCTATTGGAGTGATTATTTTGTTTGCCACTTTGCTTAGTGGTATTAATCTTAGAAGACTTGCTACTTTCATCATTTTCTTTAGCTTTAAAGCTCATATCGTCTGGCTTATCTGCCTTGTGAAGCGCGTAAAACAAGTCACTATACCACGGCAACGCTTTTCTATCTTCGTACAAAGAATCATCCTTATTAAACGATTCTGGAACAGAACCCGTAATCGCCTCTGGATGCTCTACTCTAACAGCCTGCTCCCCTGGAAATATAAACCCCAATCTTTCCCTTGCTTGAGCTGCAACATACGCCTTGTCTTTCCAACGCTCTACATCGTTATTAAGAGCTTGCTTTTTATCTTTCAAAGCAGACTCATCCCTTTGTAAAGCGTGCAATTCTGCCAAACTTAAAGCATAGTTACGAATTGTTGATATAAGACCAATACAGCAAAGAAATACAACAACTATCATGGAAACAAATACGATTGAACCAGAAAACAGCTTCTTTTTTTGAGGCTGATTTGATTCGTCAACTGTATTTGCAGTCATGCGGCGATTTCTTAAAATCATACTTCTAAATTACTTTGAATATTCGACGTGACGCACACGCGCTTATAAGATTGCGGCCAGCAGCACAAGGCCACTGACCGCAATCAACTCTTAGCTTTATTATTAAGCTTATTATTTAACTTTAGTCTTTAGAGTTTTGACTTTAGATTACTCCATTTGAGCTTTGCTCAAAATCGTATCTGCAGAATGTTGCAATTTTTGCAACTCTTCTTGAGTCAAATCAAGCTGGCATTGCTTAACAATTCCTTCTCTACCAACAATTGCTGGGTAAGAAAGATAAGAATGGTATTCTTCGCGATAGTTAGAAACAGGCATTTGCTCTTTAGAATCCGAAAGAACTGCATCCACTAAACGAACTGCAGCAGCAGCAATACCGTAGTTTGTGTACTTCTTTCCGTAGAACACTGTAAATCCGCCTTCGCGAGTTTCCTCGTCAATCGCGTCTAAATCCATGTTCTTTTCTTTAATAAGCTCTGTTATAGGCTGCTCAAAGACTTTAACTGTGGACCACGCAACAAATTGCGAATCACCATGCTCTCCCAAGCTATATCCCTTAACAGCCTTTGGATGCACGCCAAAGAACTTGCCTACTGCACGATGCAATCGCGCAGAATCAAGCAAAGTGCCAGTTCCAATAATCTTTTCGTAAGGAAGACCAGTAGCTTCCTTGTAAAGCTGGCAAATAGCGTCGCAAGGATTAGTTATGTCAATCAAAACACCGTGGAATCCAGAAGCCTTAATCTTTGCACCAACTTCTGCAACTTCCTTACGATTATACTTAAGCTCTGCAAAACGATCTGGATGAGGAACATCCAAAAGCTTTATGTGACCCAAGGCGCTTACAATTACCTCTACGTCTTTTAATGCTTCATAATCATTAACCGTAATATTAACGTTAAAAGGCACATTATCCATTGAATCTTCAAAATCCAATGCGTCGGCATTCACTTTTGCCTCGTTTGTATCATAAAGATACAAATCATCAGCATGACCGCCAACAACAAGTTGATGCGCTACTGCTGCACCAACGTTTCCCATGCCTATAACTGCGACTTTTCTCATATGAAACATCTCCTTCCGTTTTTAGTTTTCCATAAAAAATAGCACTATTTTGATGAGAATGAAAGTAATTTTAGAAAAATTTATATATTTTTTCAAAAAATCGCTAAAATATACGAAAAACGGCCAATCGCATGAATGCGACTGGCCGAATTATGCTACAGTCTAGATCTTAAACAAGACTTACGTAGAACTTATAAAAGCTCTAGCATATTACTTCATATACTTCTTGCAAGCCTTGAATGCGCTGTAACCAGCATATTGAGCAGTAGAACCAAGCTCTTCTTCAATCTCAAGCAAGCGGTTGTACTTAGCAATACGCTCGCCACGAGCAGGAGCACCAGTCTTGATTTGGCCAGTGTTCTTAGCAACAGCAAGATCAGAAATGGTGGTATCTGGGGTTTCGCCAGAACGGTGGGAAACCATAGAAGTGAAGCCATTCTTGGTTGCAAGCTCAATAGCGTCGAGAGTCTCGGTAACGGAACCAATCTGGTTCAACTTTACGAGCAAGGAGTTAGCTGCTCCAAGCTCAATGCCCTTAGCCAAACGCTTTGGATTAGTAACGAGCAAGTCGTCACCAACGAATTGCAAACGATCGCCAAGACGCTTGGTGATTGCTGCCCAATCATCCCAGCCTTCTTCCTGGAATGGATCTTCGATAGAAACGATTGGATACTCGTTAATGAGCTTCTCGTAGTAATCAAGCATGTAAGCAGATTCGCGCTCTTCGCCGTCGAAACGATACTTGCCAGTTTCCTTGTTGTAGAACTCAGAAGAAGCAACGTCGAGGGAAATACCAATCTGCTTGCCCGGCTCGTAACCTGCAGCTTCGATTGCATCCATAATGTACTTCAAAGAATCTTCGTTGGACTTCATCTTTGGAGCGAAGCCACCTTCGTCGCCAAGACCAGTAGCCAAGCCTTCCTTCTTCAAAACGTTCTTTAAGGTGTGATAAACCTCAACGCCAGCGCGCAAAGCGTCGCTATAAGTAGCAAAACCGTATGGAGAAATCATGTATTCCTGAATATCGGTTGCAAAATCAGCGTGAGCACCACCGTTCATAATGTTCATGTTTGGAACTGGAAGAATGTGGCCATTTGTACCGCCAATGTAGCGATACAAAGGAAGCTCAGCAGACTCAGCAGCAGCATAAAGAGCAGCAAGAGAAACGCCAAGAATAGCGTTTGCGCCAAGCTTGCCCTTGTTTGGAGTGCCATCAAGCTCGATCATTGTTTCATCAAGAGCGCGCTGATCAGAGGCATCCATGCCAATAACCTTTGGAGCGATTACTTCGTTAACAGCCTTAACTGCTTCCAAAGTACCCTTGCCTTGGTAGCGAGACTTATCGCCATCGCGACGCTCCCAAGCTTCTGCCTCACCAGTTGAAGCACCAGAAGGAACTAAACCAATTCCTTGAGCGCCATCTTCGGTCTCCAAATAAACCTGAACAGTAGGATTTCCACGAGAATCCAAAATTTCGCGTGCATATACGCTTTCAATAGCTGCCACAACTACTCCTTATTTATCTGTTGGTTGTGTAACATATTTAAGATTAATGCGTTTTATGGACGTTATTTCGCAGCGTAAGTCGTTAAGCATACAAGCCTATATAATCTAAGCTTTTGTTAATTTGTCCACACCTTTGTACAATAATAACAAACTGACACGGGGTGCAATTATTTGCTTGATTGTAATTGCTGAGATCATACCCGTCGAACCTGATATAGCTAGTACTATCGAAGGGAATGTCGAATGGTTAGCCATTGTAAGAGCATGCTAAAAAATGCATCTTCTTCACTACGTTTATGTGTGCCATGGCTTTCTACACTTGTCATACTTATTGGATGGTTTTTAGCTACACTTGGGCCTAAAGAGACTAGGCACATTCCATCACCTGCAGAAGTAATTAACGCTTTTCAAGAATTAAACTCAGAAGGTTTAATTTGGCCTTCGTTGGGAATTAGTTTTACAAGAGTTATTGCAGGATTATGTTTAGGAATGATAATTGCAGTTCCAGCAGGAGTTATTTCTGGTAGCACAAAGCTGGGCGACATTATTATTAACAAGCCTGGCCACATGCTACGGTCTGTTCCTTTTACTGCACTAGCACCTTTGCTTATTATTTTATTAGGCATTGGTGAGACTATGAAAATAGCTCTTATTGCTATAGGCGTATTTGGAACGTTCTACGTAAATATGAGGGATGGAGTTCGTAATATTGATCCCAAACTCTTGGAATTAGCTCGCGCATACAAAGTAAATATCAAAACAGTATTTTTCACAATTCTTCTTCGAGGAGCGCTACCTAACTTTATGACTGCTTTGCGCTTTGCAATATCAGTGTCTTGGGTGGCATTGGTAACGTGTGAAACAGTCAACGCTTCAAAAGGAATTGGATATGTTCTTGCAAGATCACAAGAATTTTACAGACCAGATCAAATGCTGCTATGCATAGTTTTATACGCGATTGCAGGTCTACTTTCTGAAGGAATTGCAACACTTTTAGAAAAAATTTGCATGCCTGAGCGACGTTCATCCATCGTTAAAATCAAACAGAACTAAGAATATTAGCAAAATAATTAGGAGAATAAAATGGCTAAATTCGCATTATCTAAAACAAGCAAGCGAGCATTAGCAGCTTTCTGCGCGCTTTGCACAGCAATCACCCTAGCATCATGCGGAAGCTCCAACAGCAAAACACAAGCATCATCCGCAAAATCTTCCACAAATACTACTAAGCAAGTAAAAGAAGATACTGGAACTTTAAGAGTAGCATACTTGACTTCTGCAAATTATTTAACAACTCTTTCAAATAATACAAAGATGGCAGATAAGATCTTTGGCAAGGCAAAGGTTACATTTAGCGGACCATATGTTCCTCCAGAAGCAAACACTGCAGTAACTTCTGGAAACGCAGACGTAACAACCACAGGATCTGGCCATTTTATTCATTTTATCTCCAAAGGCCAGCCATGGGTTGCTTATGCTATTAACTATTACAATGGAAACGCTCAAGGAATCGTAGCAGCACCAAATAGCGGAATCAAATCGCTTAAAGACTTGTACGGAAAGAAGATTGGAATTATTGCTAAAGGTGGAAGTGGAGATTATATAATTCACAAAGCTTTTGAAAAAGCAGGACTTGACCCATCCAAGGTTCAAGAAGTAGAGATGAGTCCGAAGAACTTCCATGCAGCATTCACAACTGGTCAAGTTGATGCATTAGCAACCTTCGATCAGAACTTTGCTGCAGCTCTTGCAACTCCAGGATCAAAACTTCTAGTCACTGCAAAAGATTATGGAAATATTAACTTCGGAATCCAAGTTGCATCTGCTGAATTTGCTAAAAAGCACCCACAGCTATTAAAGAAAATGTATCGTGCTTTAGTAGAAGAAGGTAAAAGAGTTAAGAAGAAGCATTCGATTATTCTTGATATGTATAAGAAGTTTGGTGCATCCGATGAAACAATGAAAGAATTAGCTAAGTTTGACATTCCGCAAATTCGACCAATGAATGCAGAAACTATGAAAATGCTTAAACAACAAGCTAAGGAATATGTTAAATACGGATTCATTAAAGAAGTTCCTGATTTCTCTAAAGCTGTAATCGACTGCAGCAAGTAAACGATTACTAATTGTAATTAGAGTACGACTTTAGAATACGACTATGTTTAATAGCATTTTTCATAAGCGTAGCAATGTAGAAGTTTCCAAAGAATCTACTTGCAAATCAAATATTAACGATAGCGATTACTGCGTTAGTATAGAGAATCTGGGCATTTCTTTCGCAAGTGCAAAAGATAAAAATACAGAAAACAATTTTGCAAATAATTCTTCTTTTGTATTGAAAAACATTACGATGAGAATTAAAAAGGGCGAATTTGTTTCGCTTATTGGTAGATCGGGATGCGGAAAAACTACGCTTTTGAAAATAATTTCAGGACTTCTTACTCCTAGCGAAGGCAGCATTCATGCAACAAGCCGTCAGGCTATTGGTTTTCAAGATGCACGACTAATACCGTGGCTTTCTGTAAACAAAAATGTTGTTTTCGGCATGGAAGGAAGCAAGCAAGATCTTAAGAATATTGCGCATTTAGCGCTTTGCCAAATGCAGCTTGTTGGCTACGACAACAAGTGGCCTTCTGAGCTTTCTGGAGGCCAGCAGCAGCGCGTATCTTTAGCGAGAGCTTTAGTTAGAAGTCCTGAATTATTGTTGCTTGACGAGCCTTTTGGAGCTTTGGATGCTCTTACGCGTTTCGATATGCAAGATTTGCTTAATAATCTTCAAGCTAAATATGGCTGGACTACACTTATGGTTACGCATGATATTGCGGAAGCTGTAAGACTTTCTAACCGCATTCTTATGATAAAAGATGGCAAGATTTATAAGCAATGGAACATTGATCGCGAGCATCTTGACGCTCAAAATCGCCCTGTAAATCATAGTGAAATAGAAGATGAGCTTAGAGGAGCTTTGCAATAAGTAACTCGAAAATAATGTGAATAAAGGCGACTGCAAAAATAGCGGCCGCCTTTATTTATAAACAACGCAATAATTTACCTTACCAAGCTAAATCTTCAAGAAGTTGGCGAACCCAATCAAGTATTTCGCGCTCACTCATTGCGCTAGTTCCAAGTGAAGATTCAAAAGGCGATGGAATAATAAGCGTATGCGTAAGCGGACGATACTTAACTCCGCGGTAAATCCTTTGCAAACGCATCCACAAAGATTCTTTTGGATCTAAACCAATAACACGAACCGATTTACCTTGAGAGCTAATTTGCGTAATACCAAGATCGCGAGCCTTAAAACGTAAGCGAGCAACATCGCACAATATGCTAAACGCTTCAGGCGGCTCGCCAAAACGATCAAGTAACTCATCTCGCAACTCTTGCAAATCCTTATTGTTGTTAGCGGAAGCAAGCTTACGGTACGCTTCTAATCGCAATTTGTCGGAATCAATATAATCAACTGGAATAGAAGCTTCAACAGGCAAATCAATAGACGTAGAAATAGTTTCTTTATGCTCTGGCTCTTTGTATTTTTCAACAGCTTCACAAACCATTCGCACGTATAAATCAAATCCAACGCCTTCAATATGGCCACTTTGCGCATTGCCAAGCAAGTTTCCAGTGCCTCTAAGCTCCAAATCTTTCATAGCAACATCGAATCCAGATCCAAGAGCAGTATATTGAGCAATTGTTGCAAGGCGATCATGCGCTTGTTGAGTCATAGGCTTAGACGGATCATACAAAAAGTATGCATACGCTCGCTCACGACCTCTGCCAACACGCCCGCGCAATTGGTGAAGCTGACTTAAACCGAATCTGTCTGCATGATCCACAATAAGCGTATTAGCGTTAGAAATATCTAATCCCGTTTCAATAATCGTAGTGCAAACAAGAACGTCAATATCTCTATGCCAAAAATCGCGAATAATAGTGTCAAGCTGCTTCTCACCCATTTTTCCGTGCGCAATCGCAACTCTAGCATCTGGAACAAGTTTTTGAATATTAGCCGCAACTTTACTAATATCTTCTACTCGATTGTGCACATAAAATACTTGGCCACCTCTAAGCAACTCTCGCTTAACGCAAGCTGCCACTTGCGCGTCTTCGTAAGCTCCAACATAAGTCAAGACTGGCAAACGGTCTTCTGGAGGCGTAGCAAGAGTAGACATTTCGCGAATACCAGTAACAGCCATTTCAAGCGTTCGAGGAATTGGCGTTGCCGAAAGACTAAGAACGTCTACATTTGTACGCAAAGCTTTTAAAGTCTCCTTGTGCTCAACACCAAAACGCTGCTCCTCGTCTATAATAACCAAACCTAAATCCTTGAATTTTATGTTTGGATTCAAAAGCTTATGCGTGCCAATAACAACATCAACTTCGCCCGATTCAAGGCCTTGAATCGTATTGTTAACCTCTTTTTCGCTTTGGAATCTACTCATTGCAGCAACAGTTACAGGGAATCCAGAAAAGCGATTAGTAAAAGTTTCGTAATGTTGTTGAACTAAAAGAGTTGTTGGCGCTAGAACAACCACTTGCTTGCCGTCTTGAACAGCCTTAAAAGCAGCGCGCACAGCAATCTCGGTTTTACCAAAACCAACGTCTCCGCAGATCAGCCTATCCATTGGAATTGGCTTTTGCATATCTTGTTTAACTTCGTCAATAGTCGTAAGCTGATCTGGAGTTTCTTGGTATGGAAAATCGTCCTCAAGTTCTTTTTGCCATGGAGTGTCTGCGCTAAAAGCAAATCCGCTGCTAGATGCTCGTGCAGAATAAAGTTTAATCAAGTCTTGCGCAACTTCTTGAACGGCTTTTCGCGCTTTTTCTTTTGTAGCAGCCCAGTCCGCGCCTCCAAGCTTATTTAGCTTTGGAATTTCGGCACCAACATATTTGCTAACCAAATCAAGTTGATCTGTTGGAATAAAAAGCTTATCTGCAGGAGCATTGCGTTTACTTGGCGCGTACTCAATTTCCAAGTATTCGCGCGTAGCTTCTCCGTTTGAAGTTTTTACATTCCTCTGCCTCATGCCTATAAATTTGCCAATTCCGTGCTGTTCGTGAACAACAAAATCTCCTGGCTTAAGGTCTAGAAGGTCGATTTCTTTTTTTCTACGCTTTGGCGACTTAAAACCACTTACAGAGGATGACTTTCCTGTTAAATCTCTTTCGCTAAGAATTGCGATTTTACTTTGCGTATCTATAAAGCCGTCAACTATTTTCGATTGAACTTCCGAAAAATCAAATACACCACTTGCACGTACCGCTCTCGCAAGTCTTGATAAAATTCCACTTGAAGCAGCGCTAATATAAACTTTGTATCCGTTAGAAATAAGACCAGATATTCCGCTAGAAATCTTCTCACTATCTCCTCTAAATTCTTGAGGAGATTTAATGCACAAGTCTAAATAGTTATTTTTTACGACTTTATTTTCGCTTTCTTCTTTATAATCAACGGTTTCTGGCGATTTATCTGCTGAATCTATTGCAAAACTGTTTAAGTTAATTACTTGATGATTGTTGTTTTCAAGATTTTCTAAAACGCTGCCAAAATCAAGAAAACTCGCTTTATCGAATGTTATTGGAGCGCCAGCACCCTTACCAGACGCAGCAACATGCCAACTTGCAGCCAAAAACTCGTTTGCTGTTTTAACTAAATCGTTAGCTGCGCGCTTGCATTTTTCTAAGTCGGAAACCAAAATGATTGCGTTTTTATCAAGCAAATTTTCCACTGGTTCCATATTGTCAACTAATGCTGGAATCAAAGACTCCATACCCTCTACAGGTATTGCATTTGCGATTGATTCAAGCATATCTTGAGCATTTGGAATCTTACCAATCAAAGACTTTGCTCGTTTTTGAATACTCTCTGTAAGCTGTAATTCTCGGCAAGCTGTAGCCCAAACGCTATTAATATTCTTCCCATAAGTGCGCTGATCAGATGCGTGGAATTGCTTAATTGAGTCAATCTCATCTCCAAAAAACTCAATACGCACAGGATGATCCATTGTTGGAGGAAAAACGTCTATAATTCCGCCTCGAACAGCAAATTCAGCGCGATTCATAACAAGTTCCACGCGATTATACGAGTTTTCAACAAGTCGCTTTGCAGCAAGCTCGATAGAAATCTCATTGCCGCATTCAAAAACAAGCGGCTCTACGTTACAAAGATCCTTAACAACTGGCTGAATAAGGGAACGAACTGGCATAACAAGAACGCGAATTGGGCTAAACATGCTGCTTTTGCCACTTTTGCCATCTTCCCCACTTTGCGGATGCTTTAATCGCCTAAAAACCGCCATTCTGCTTGCTACAGTATCTGCTCTAGGAGAAAGACGCTCGTGCGGAAGAGTTTCCCAAGCTTCAAGATTAGCAATATCTTTAGGGTCCCCATTATAAAAATCGCGTATTGATTCAAGTGATTCCAAAGCATCTCTACCAGATGGAACTACTAAAACAACAGGCTTTTTAGTAGCCATTGCAGCAGCTACAGCAGCTCTAGCTCCACTTGGACAATACACATTAAGAGGATTAGAAAAATCTTCTTCAAGCAAAGCTAAAGACTTAAACGAATCATTTTTCTTACAAATATCTTTAAGTATGCTTTCAAAAGAAGCATCAGCAATATTAGAATCTTTAAAATCTTTAGAATCTAGCATTTTGTTAGCAAAAGAATCATACTTATCTGCCATTAAAATGCTCCTGAGTGGCTGCAAGCCCGCGGAAAATCACACTTTCTACAGCATCTGCGCCATCTGCCAAAAAATCAGGAAGTTCAGATTTTTGCGCACCAGCAAATCCGCCCAAAACCCAATTAACAGTATTATCGTGAGCATGAGCACCACGCTGAGCATGCCCAACACCCATTCTTACGCGCGCATATTGCGGAGTTCCAAGACTGCGATCTATAGAACGAATACCGTTATGACCTCCAGCAGAGCCTCCAGCTTTTACTTTAATGCGCCCAAAATCCAAATCCATATCGTCGTGAACAATCACAATATGGTCAGTTTCAATTTGATAATAAGAGCTTATAGAAGATATTGCAGCTCCAGAATCATTCATAAAAGTAAGCGGTTTAGCAAGGAAGAACTTTGCAAGCCTACCGTCTAAATTCATAACTCCCTTGCCAAGTTTAGACAAGCCTTTATGGTCAGAAAAAGATATTGACCACCGCTCAGCAAGCAAATCCGCAACCATAAACCCCATATTATGACGAGTACCTTCGTACTTAGATCCAGGATTGCCAAGGCCAGCAATAAGCCAAAAATCCGAAGCCATAATTCACACCCAATCTTATAAACTCAACAACAAAACGGGCGTACCGATTGAAGTTGGATTATACAACTACCCGATACGCCCTCATATACTGTACTTTATTTTAGCAAGACTCAAGTCATTGCGTAAACTACTTCAAAAATTCGTCCGTAGTTAATTCTTTTGCTTGAGGAGTTTTATATGTTACTTTGCCTTTAGAATCCGTATACGCACCTTCCTTACTTAGGAAGTCGAAGTATTCTTGAGCACCCTTAACATCATTTGTGCCGAACACAAACTTGCCGCTTTTTATGTCTGCACGATTACCCCAATATTGCCCGTCAACAATCATCTTCATGCTTCGCTTAACGAATTTCACATCAAGATTAGCTTCAGGAGCTTCTTTTACTAAAATGTTCGCAGCTTCATCTGGATGATTGTAAGCATATTCGTAACCGCGCTTAACGGCTTTAACAAAAGCGCGAACAATCTTCGGATTGCGCTTAACTGTGTTTGCGTTAGTAATAACACCAATCGTATCTGGCTGACCAGGAACTCCATAATCTTCTGCCTTAAAGCAACGCAACTTTGGACCATACATTTGCGCCTGAACACCTTCCCAAGTGCCATAAAAACCACCAAAATCAGCTTTTCCGGATTCAAGCGTACGGAACGTAGAAGTACCAACAGTAACCTTATCGAACTTACCTTTGACACCATCGTGCTGAATCATTCTACGAATCACAGCATCACCTTCTGCAGATCCAAAGGTTGCAAAAGTTCTACCATCAAAGTCTTTAGGAGAATGAATTTTAGTATTTTTATAAAGAGAACACCAAATTGCACTAGGCTTTTGCTGAACTTGCAAAACTTCCTTCAATTTAGCGCCTTTTGTACTGAAATCTGCAAGACTAGTAATATTACTTAAAGCAAAATCCGCAGCACCCGAGTCAACAGCATGTTCGGCACCAGTTTGAGACACAGCCAAAATATTCACGTGCAAACCAGCTTGCTTAAACCATCCCATATGCTTTGCCACGTATACGCCAATATGATTAGTATCAGGTATCCACGAAAGCATAAACGAAACGTTTTGAAGACCAGATTTACTATTCTGCTTACTATTGTTTGATCCGCACGCGCACAAAGACAAAATGCAGCATGCGCTTATAAAAACTGCTATTGCACGCATAACATTTTTATTAAATTTCAAACAAAAAGCTCGCACATTACGCCATAATTCGCATATCATGAGTTCCCTAGCTTTCTTATAAATAACCGCTTTCTGGGAATGTGACACGAACTTGGCAGAAAACGGTATAAAGGGCCTAGCCCGCGCCGTTCAATGCCCCCGAGCAATAAAATTGCTGCGGTTTGCCACACATTGACTCACGAAACGACTAAATTATGCACTAATCGAAAGACAAATACGCATAAAATACACGCTTGCTAACTACATACTAGCTATGTGATATTTTCATACAAGAAAGTTTGTAAAATTTTACGTTGTTTGATTGGGGCAGCAGTCAAGCAGCTACAACAAGCATTATGGCTTGTATACTGAAAGGAACGAATTCCATGACGCGCGCGCGTTGGAAAAAACTACTGCACAATTATCTGCCAACAATAATTTCTACTATTACATTACTAATTTTTTGGCAGCTTTCTTGCGAATTCTATAAAATTCCAGAAAATTCTATTCCAACTCCTACAGATATTGCTAAAGCAACTTGTGATGTATGGCCACAATTATGGCCTGCAACCCTTGCAACTATTGAAGAAACAGTTATTGGTTTTAGTCTTGCCATTGTGTGCGGCATTTTACTGGGCGTACTTTTTCACGTATGCAAGCTAGTTCACGCAGCTTTATTCCCCCTTCTTTGTGCTGCACAAACGTTACCACTTATTTCGATTGCCCCGCTATTTCTTATATGGTTCGGTTTCGAAATGTCTGGAAAAATTGTTATCGTAGCTATTTTTAGCATGTTCCCTATTGCTGTTCAAACAATTAGAGGTCTTGATGCAGTTCCAAGTTTTTATAGCGATGTAGCTCTCACATGCGGAGCGGGACGAGTTTGGACGCTTTGGCACGTAAAATTAAGGATTGCAGCTCGACAAATTTTTGGTGGAATTCGCATTAGTACAGCCTACGTTTTTGGCGCAGCTACTACTGCAGAATATCTTGGCGCTCGTCAAGGATTAGGTATTTGGCTGCAAGCTGCATATAATTCTTTCCGCACTCCGCTTATTTTTTCTGCAACATTCGTAATTATTGCGTTTACAGCAATATTGATGGGCGTAGTTAATATAAGCGAGCGATTATTGCTAGGTCCTGTAGAAGACGACGAAGACCCAGATAATCAAATGTAAAAACGCATAAAGCCAACACATAAAATAATGCCGAACATAATCTAAACTATGCTCGGCATTATTTTTATTAATCTAAAGCTGCTTTTGCGCTGCTTTTACTCGAAAGATTTGACTTTTGCTTTTACTTTCCAGAGTCTTCTTTAATAGCATCGTTAATCGCATCGCTTAGCTCTTTTTGAGCTTTGCCATACGCTTGCCAATCTCCAGATTTCATTGCAGCATCCGAATCCTTTAGCGCTTGAGCTGCTCGCTTAAGAGCCATTTTTGCTTTTGCACTAAAATCAGCGCCTGCCTTAGCATTAGCATTTTTATTGCCATTTTCGCTATTCTTAGTCGAATCTTTTTTCTTAGGATTAGAAGCAATATTGTTTACGCCAGAATTATTGGAAGCATCGCCAGCGTTTGCGCCAGAGTTTCCTCCAAACACTTGGTTTAATGCTTCATCCAAAGTATCCGCAAATCCAACTTGATCTCCAAAAGCAACCAATACTTTCTTAAGCAATGGGTAGCTCGTAGATCCGCTAGATTGTACGTAAACAGGCTCTACGTAAACCAATCCTCCACCAAGTGGCAATGTAAGCAAGTTTCCACGCTTAACTTTAGTTGATCCAGATTCAAGCAAATTCAACTCTTTAGAAACATTTGCATTAGCGTTAAAGTTGTTTTGAGCTTGACCAGGTCCTGGAACATTGGAAACTTTAGGCAACTCTTGAAGTCTTAGTTTGCCATAATTTTCGCTTACTTTTCCAGCAACATTTCCAGCATCGGAATTTACCGACAAGAATCCAGTTAGGATCTCTCGAGTAGATCTTCCAGCAGGAATGTATGTAGAAACAAGCGAAAATACTGGCTTGTTTGCTCCTCTAGTTTGCAAAGTCAAATAGTATGGAGGTTGCAAAATATCTTCTCGCTGAAGACTTTGAGATTCTGTAGGATCTACTGGAGTCTGCCAGAAGTCTTCTCCCGAGAAGAACTGGCTTGCGCTGTCAACATGATATTTTGCAAGCAAATGCCTTTGTACTTTGAACAAGCTTTCTGGGTATCTAATATGACTCATCAAATCGCCAGAAATCTTAGAAATATCGTGATAATGCCCTGGGAATATCGATCTCCAAGCCTTAATCACAGGATCCTTTTTATCCCACACATACAAATCAACAGAACCGTCGTACGCATCAACAGTAGCTTTAACTGAATTACGAATATAGTTTGCTCGCTGATTCGTTAAGCCTTTAATCGAACGAGATGTTGTTGTTGTAGAATCTTGAGTCACCTGCCCAAAATCAGTCATTTGCGAATATGGGTAGGAGTCGGACGTTGTGTATCCGTCAACAATCCACTTAACTCGTCCATCAACAACCGCTGGATAAACGCGCCCATCTAATGTCAAGTACGGAGCGACTTTAGAAACGCGAGTCTTAGGGTCGCGATCATACAAAATCTGAGAATTTGCAGTAACTCTATCCGAGAATAAGATCTGATCTGACTCAAAACGAATAGCGTGTAGCAGCTTAGAGAAGAAGTTACCTACACTTGGTCCACCATTCCCCTTAAACGTTGTTAAAGCGCCATTTGAACCAGTTGGATAATCAAATTCCCAAGGAGCAGAGCCTTTTGTAGAACCAACAATCGAATACTTTGGAGCATTTGGCGAGAAGTAGATACGCGGCTCATACTTCTTTAACTTTGTAAGCTTTCCTTGAGTTGGAATTCCATACTCCATAAATTGCGGCTGACCGTCTGCGGTAACCTTATTTCCGTAAGCTGCCACAACGCCATATCCGTGCGTATAAACAGTGTGGTCATTAACCCAATTTCGATTATCGTTTCCAGCTAAATCAAGCTCGCGCGCAGCAATAACCGTGTCTTGGCTCACGCCATCAATGTCGTACTTATCCACAGAAAGAGTATCTGCAAAAGTATAGTATTGCTTAGATTGCTGCAATTGGCGGAATGTTGGAGAAGTGACTTGAGGGTCTAAAAGCCTGATTTGTGCAGTAGACTCCGCTTCTTTTGCAAGCGCTCCCGACTTTCCTTCCGAAGTAGCGTTATACGATTCTTTTTTAACATTATTTAAGCCATACGCAAACTTAGTTGCATCAATATTTCGCTGAATATAAGTGGCTTCTAATTCTTGAGCATTCGGCGCTACCTTAAAACGTTGCAAAAGAGCAGGCCAAGCAAAAGATAACACCATAGCGCATACAACTAAAGATGCAACAGCTATAGCAGGCGTGCGCCAAGCTTTAACAGCTACAACAAAACGCGTGCCAATTTTTACATTCCCATTAAGAGCATGAGATTTTAGCAACCACGCTGTTATAACAATTCCAACAATTAGTGTTATTACAGCCATTGCAATGCTGGAAGGAACACCAGCATTCATATCTGTGTAAGATCCGCCAGTAATCTTAGAACCATCCAAATTTACAATCGCAAACACATCTAATATTTGCAAAACGGACCAGAAAATAATAACGAGCATAAACCATGCAGAAATTTGACGCCTTGCGCTTTTAGTTATGCTAAAAATGCCCTTTCCATCTACAGGAAGCGTAATTCTTACAGCTCCCATCAAAGCGTTTGTTATAACGCTAAATAGCAAAGAAACAGCAAGAAGAACAATAAACGCTCTTGTAAAAAGTCGCAAGCCTGGCAAAGCAAACACATAAAAACCGTTATCAAATCCAAATTGCGGATCTTTAATACCAAACGATTGGTAGTTAAACATAAGCAAAATTTGCACCCAATGATTGTAGAATTGCATTCCAAACACAGCGCCTACAATCAAAGACACAACTCCTGCAACATGCATTGCAAGCTTAGAGCTTATTCCCTTTTTAGTGTCTAAAATATTGCCTTTTTCTTTAACATATACGCCGTCTTCGCTTCCAGGGCGTTTTTTAATCGCAATATATGCAGACAAATACCCAAACGCAGCCATAAGCAGAGCATACAAAGCCCAAACGCCGATTTTTGCGGCTAGTTGAATCCAGATTACGCTCTCAAATCCAAGTTGCGCATACCACATGCAATCTGTAATAAAAGTAGAAAAACCAAAAATAATTGAGCATATAAGAGCTATTGCTACTACGATCGCAACAATAGCCCAACGCCATTTTCTTGATTTTCCAACAAACTTATTTACATCAAAATCTATTCTCATATAGCGATTATTCTCCTTACTATTTGAGTTTTTTATATCGCTTTTATTGCTTTTACTATCTTTACTATCTTCGCTAGTATCGCTAGTATCGCTATTTTTTGGCGAATCGCCTTCGTTTTCTAATTTTTTCTTAGCTTCTAATATATCGCTAAAGAGGTCACCTAGGTCATCATCGTCACTATAATAGTCTGCCAAATCTTTTATTTTTTTTGCAAACTTTGAAGAAGTCTTATCTTTGTTTTTACTATTAGACTCATCTTTAGACTCATCTTTAGTAACAACATTTGCATTGCTATTATCTTCATCAATGCTTTCTATAACTACATCTTGATCGCTGGAATCATCCGTAGAAGTATCGTCAGACGTATAGGCAGAATCATTATTTTGATTGCTCTTTTTCTTTCCATCGCTTGTATAATCGGCACGCTTATGCACTTTAGTGTTTTTAGGTTTTTTAGCCATATAAGCGCCAAAAACAGCCCATGCAACGCCAATGAGTATTTCTATAATGACTTTCAACATAAGGTTAATAATACTATACTAATTATTCCCAATCTACGTGTTGTGTTTGTTGTGTAGTCAAAAGTAATTACAAAAAAGCGCGCTCGCAAAAGTAGCGAACGCGCCTATTTTGATTAAATTAAATCATATTAAAGCATTTATGCTAAGCAACATCTGGATCGTCTTTAGCGATTGTTCCAGTAAGCTTTCCAATTGCTTTCATAACGTGATACACAACCAACACAACAACAGTGCCGATTGCAATACCGTTGAACTGAATTCCAGAGACAGCAAATTGGAAGTTAGCAATGCCAATAATCATAACGATTGCAGCAATCATAATGTTAACTGGCTTATCGAAGTTCACTTTGTTCTCTACCCAAATGCGAACGCCAATCATGCCAATCATGCCGTAAAGCAAAGTGGTTACACCACCCAAAACGCCAGCTGGAATGGAGTTTACAATTGCACCAAACTTTGGGCAAAGGCTTAACACGAATGCAAAGAATGCAGCGCACCAATAAGCGGCAGTAGAATACACTTTTGTTGCAGCCATAACGCCAATGTTTTCGCCATAAGTTGTAGTACCGCAACCGCCAAAGCAACCAGCGATTGCAGTGCCTAAGCCGTCTGCAAACAAAGCTGTGCCAATCTTGGAATCGTAGTCGCGGCCAGTCATTTGAGCTACAGACTTAACGTGACCAACGTTTTCTGCAATAAGAACCAGCACAACTGGCAAGAACATAAGCAAAACAGAGAAGTCAACTTGCGGAGTGTGGAACTTAGGGAAGCCAATCCAAGCTGCTTGCTCAATCTTACTAAAGTCAACTTGACCCTGGAAGCATGCATACGCGTAGCCAACAAGAACACCAAGCAAGATGTTCAATCGTCCAAGAAGACCGCGGAAAATCACTGCAATAAGCATAACTGCAACCAGAGTTACCAAAGCAGTGTCTGGAGCCTTTTGGAAATTACCCCAAACAGCTGGACCCAAGTTAAAGCCAATAATTGCAACGATTGCACCGTTAACAACAGGAGGCATAATAATGTCAATCCACTTTGCTCCTGCAAAATGCACAAGCACACCGATTAGCGCAAGAAGAATACCTGTGCACATAATGCCAAAGCTTGCTACAGCAATGCCCTTATGTGCTGCAGTTACAGCCATAACAGGTGCTATAAGACCAAAAGAGCTTCCTAAATAACTAGGAAGCTTATTTGCGTTAATCAACAAGAACAGTGCTGTAGAAAGAGCCGTGAACATTAAAGTAGTAGACGGATCAAAGCCTGTAAGAATTGGCACTAAGAATGTTGCGCCAAACATAGCAATAACATGCTGAGCGCCAATACCAGCAGTACGAGTCCAAGTTAAACGCTCATCTGGCTCTACTACTTCTCCTGGCTTCAAAGTTTTTCCGTCTCCATGAAGCTGCCATGTAAACAACGATTTCATCGTTTTCTCCTTGCATAAAACAAGTTTATATATACGTTTGTGATTGAAAAACAACCACCAAAACAAGCGCCAGCTTAAAAAAAAAACAAGCACTACTCAAGCGCAGGTTTGGCAGATTTTGCAGAGGCTATACCAACCGCCGCCCCCTAGCCAAGTGGTCATTCTAATGTACTAATCACAAAGTGTCGAGACAATTTGAAAAATAATAAATTTATAAATTTGTTTTGTTGAAATATCAAGGAAAATCGGTGTGTCGAAAACGCATCAAACACCACTAATTATTACTCATAAAAGTTTATAAACATAAACTTTTGCTTATGTATTAAATTCGCTTATTACAATCTTAATTTTGCAAAACATTTTGAATGTAATCTTTTAATACAATTGCATGATTTATACGCGGATCTTTCGCTCCATATAAAAACGTTACTTTTTTACTTTTTCTACATATATCTACGATTTGGTTTACACAATCTTGATTCTCGTCTAGCTCTTCAATATAACGATTAGAAAATTCTTTGAAGCGCTCAGGCTTATGGCTAAACCATTTTCGCAAATCACTTGATGGAGCAATATCTTTACACCACAAATCAAGATTTGCCTTTTCTTTACTTATTCCTCTAGGCCACAATCTATCTACTAATACCCGAAAGCCATCATGTTCATCAGATGATTCATAAATGCGTTTAATTTGAATATTAATATTGCACATAATTGCCTCTTTAACTACATATAATGATTACACAATTATGATTTTTTTCAACAAGATTTAATTAATCACAATGTAAATGAAACTAATACAAAACTACGATAGATTTTTATCGAATATGTTTTATTATGTGATTTTATATAGGCGTGTCGCTTGCCATTACAACAAAATGCTAGAAAATGTGTAAATATTTTTGATTTTTTGTTCGTTTTTGTCCGATTACGAGAGAATAATTGGCTAAATGGTTAATTTCTTTGATACATGGAAAAAGAAAATCTGCACAACAAACATGGCTCTTATAGCTGTGCTTACACTTCTAGCTTCCTTAATCGGCAGCTGGCTCAAGCAGTTCCCAGGCCTAAGCCTTTTGGGGGCTCTTATTATTGCGTTGCTTATTGGTATGGCTCTGCAGCTGCCTTTGCACGTATACAAGTTGAACAATGATTCTAGACGAGCAGGCGTTAAAGCATCTGCTGGCCTAATCGCAAATAAGCTACTTCGACTAGGCATTATTTTGCTTGGCTTTAAGCTAAATTTGCACGTTCTATTTACTCAAGGATTAAAATGCCTACCAATTGCAGCCGTTCTAGTTGCTGTTATGGTATGCATTACATACAACATTGCAAAATTCCTTAAGGTTAGCCCACAACTTGCAATGCTAACCGCAGGAGGCACAAGCATTTGCGGAGCTGCAGCTGTTATGGGGCTTTCGGGATCTATGCCAGTGCTTCCACAAGATGAGGACGAAAAAGAACAAAACGAGGTTATGGCTGTTGCAACAGTTGCAATAATGGGCACAATCTACGCTTTGGCAGAAATCTTTATTCTTCCTCACTTTGGAATGACTAAGCAGCAGCTTGGAATTGCATCTGGCGCATCGCTCCACGAAATCGCACACGCTGTTGCAGCGGGCGGAGCTTTTGGAAGCATTGACGTTGCAACAATCATGAAGCTTACTCGAGTTCTTATGCTTGTTCCTACATCAATCTTTATTGCAATTTGGTGGAACGCTCGTCATAGCCAAGTAGAAGATAACGGAAAGCGCAAAATCAACTTCCCATGGTTTATGCTTGGATTTATTGCAGCATCTGTTATTGGTACGTACGTGCCTTTTGTTTCGTCCTACGCATCACTCCTTGTAGACGCAGGATACGTCTTCCTTGGAATGGCTATGGCTGCTCTTGGAATCAACGTAAACTTTAGAGTTATATTTAAGCAAGGAAAAGCAGCATTCTTAGCAAGCTTCCTGGCATCTATAGTTCTAACAGCATTGGCCTGTGCAGCTAGCGTTTTGTTCTTCTAATAAACAAACATAGATAAAACAAACGCAATTAAAGCGCAAACAAAAAAATCAGGGGATTGAATTTTGAAATCTCCTGATTTTTTATATTTCTTACTTACGTAAATGCTTCACATAACTCTAAAACAGATTATTCAATATGTACTGCTGTTCCGTCTGGAATATTCGTATAGAACCAATTAGCATCTGGAACACTTAATCGCACACATCCGTGCGATGCAGGGACCCCAAGTTTTTGCGCTTCTTCTACAATATAATCGCCAAAATTAGCACGAGTTGGAACAGAGTGGAACAAATACTTTGCTCCTATAAAACCAACCCAATAGTCTCCACCCATTCCTTCTGTTCTATTGTAAAAATGATATCCCCTATGCCCTATTCTAAAATCGCCTTTAGGTGTGGAGTTATTCATTCCAGAGCTAACAATCATTGTATAAACAAGATTATTATTCGCATAAATATAAACACGTTGTTTTTTAAGGTCTACATTTATTTGCAAATGATTTGCATCTATTCCAGAAAGATTTGGATATTGACCGCCTGTAGAAATCTTCCATAAGTTAGAAAAATCAATTGCATTCGCATTTTGATTTTGTGCATTAGAGCTATCATTAGACTTATCTTTGGACTTATCATTATGCTCTAATGGCGTCTTTTTTGCTTTCGACTTTGCGCCAAAATTATCGCCTTTTTTACTTTTTACATTACTTAAAGCGGAATCAAGCTTGTTTGACTTAAAATATTGTGCTTTAAGATTTACAAAAATACGCTTATTCGCTTCTTGAACAACATGCGATACTTGGAATCCAACAAAACTAAAGAAGACCAAAACAATTAGAAAAGCGAGCGCACGCTTGTAGAAAATTTTGCGATTTTTTGGAGATTTTAAGCTAATAACATATTTCACAAATCGCGAAATAAGCGACTTTAACATGCTTTTAAAAGCATAAAATATATTCATACAATCTCCATAAGTAAACAAAATAAAAGGCGCCACTTCGATACTACACTATAGTGCCTAAGCAGCGCCAAATTACACGTTATTTGATTATTTATATGATTATTGTCTAACTAATCACACATTAAACTTAAATTCAACAATATCTCCGTCTTGCATAACATAATCGCGGCCTTCAAGACGAAGCTTTCCTTCTTCCTTGATTTTTGCCATAGAGCCTTGAGCCTCAACAAAATCATTGTAAGAAACAACTTCTGCTTTAATAAATCCACGCTCAAAATCTGTGTGAATAACGCCTGCAGCTTGCGGAGCAGTCCAACCCTTATGAATCTGCCATGCGTGAACTTCTTTAACGCCAGCAGTCAAATAGGTTTGAAGCCCTAAAATATCAAAGCCAACGCGCGCAAGCTGATCCAATCCAGATTCTTGTAATCCTGCATCTGCAAGCATTTCTCTAGCATCTTCTTCATCAAGCTCAGTAAGCTCCGACTCAAATTGCGCGTTAAGGAAAATCGCCTTTGCAGGAGCTACAGACTCTGCTAGCTTAGACTTCAAAGAATCATCCGAAAGCTCTGAATCGTCAACATTAAACACATAAATAAAAGGCTTAGCAGTAAGCAAGTGCAAATCGTAAACGTCGTCTTTATTAATCAACTTCTCGTTATGAGCCTGATCAATCGTCTTTCCAGATTCAAGAATTTCTTTAGCTTTGTTCACTGCGCCAACGTATTCTTGAGTAACTTTTTTGCCGCGTAAATCTTTTTCTAACTTTGGCAAAGCATTCTCGATTGTTTGCAAATCTGCAAGAATAAGCTCCGTGTTGATTGTGTCAATATCGTCTGCAGGATCCACCTTGCCATTAACGTGCACAATGTCATCATCGTTAAACGCGCGAACGACTTCGCAAATAGCATCCGCTTCGCGAATATTAGCAAGGAACTTGTTTCCCAAGCCTTCGCCTTCGCTTGCACCCTTAACGATTCCTGCAATATCAACAAATGTAACGGTTGCTGGAACGATTTTCTCGGTTTTAACAAGCTTTGCTAAAACAGGCAAACGTTTGTCTGGCAAAGGCACAATACCAGTATTTGGCTCGATTGTTGCAAATGGATAATTTTCCGCTAAAACGTTATTTCGTGTTAGCGCATTAAACATAGTTGATTTACCAACGTTAGGCAAACCTACGATTCCAATAGTTAAAGACATATTACCTACTTTAGACCAGCTAGCGGAAGTGACTACACTACTATACTCGTAATGTTTTATTTTTGTTGAATTGCGTCAACAGCGCTAATAACATCTCCCCTAAAACCACACGATTCTAGCTTTGCAACACCTCGAATCGTAGTGCCACCAGGAGAGCATACTGCGTCCTTCATAGCTCCAGGGTGAACACGCGTATCCATATACAACGCGCCTACTCCCTCAATCATCTTTGCAGCCAAGCGATATGCGCAATCTCTCTTTAGACCGTACTTTACGCCAGCATCTGCTAAAGCTTCCATGTACATAGCAGTAAAAGCTGGAGCGCAACTAGAAACACACATTGCAATATTCATGTGATCGCTATCTACTCGCTCGACTAAAGAAATCGGATTAAAAATAGCATTAAAAGCTTCTAATTGACTATCTGTTAGCGTATTTTCGCTTTCTGCTAGAGTGACTCCTTGGCAAACTGCGATTGGCGTATTTGGAATAATGCATTGCACGTTAGCATCTTTGCCAAGTAGATTCTGGTAACGCTTAAGAGTCCAGCCTGCTGCAACGGAAATAATTGCGATTTTTCTTTCTACAATAGTTTTTGCAATAGGTTGCAAAACTTCTTCTATTTGATTTGGTTTTACAGCCAAAATTAAAACATTGCTAGAATCGCAAACTTCACACGCACTTTTTAACGCTTTTACGCCAAATTTGCTTGCATTATTAGCAAGTTTTTCAAAGTGCGCCGCGCATGCAACCATATCTCTACCTTGTAAAACATTAGCGCGAATCAAACCTTGAGCAATTGCTTGAGCCATGTTTCCAAAGCCAATAAATCCAACGGTTCCAATTGAGTTAGAACTCATTAACAAATCCCCTTAATATCTAAACACTAAAACGAACACTAAATAAACACTAACTTTTTATTAAGCATCTAATCATTTGTATATATAACTTGTATATCTAATCATTTGTTAGGTACTTTAATCAAAGTTACTTACCGCTTATATTACTTATCACTTATATCACTTATAAATAGACTCCAAATCTCCACGATTCTTTGCCTCTTCTAGCAAATGACGGAACACAAAGTCGCCATGAACACCATCGTGCTCAAACTCGTTTGTTGTCCAATAATGGGAGTTTGCAATACGCGAAAGCGTATCTAACTGAAGACCAGAATCAACGTACATGTCGTCGAAGTAAACCGCCGCTTGCAAAGGAACTTCGTTATTTGCAAGTTGATCTAAATCGTAAATCTTGCCAAACTGCTTGTCACTCATTAAGCAGTCAACTGCTGGCAAGAATGGTTGCAAAGCTTTTTCTTGATCAAACATCCAAGGAAACATAGCTTCGCCCGTAAAAAGAAGCGGGCGCGCGCTACCAGAAAACTCTGGCATTGTTTCCCTAACCTGCTGAGCTGCCCACAAAATCGGGTGCTCTAATTCACCATCAGCATAAATAAATTCTTGCAGCGGCCAATATAGCGGACTAGAAGACGTTGCATCCATAACACCGTAAAGAAACTCATCGCTTAAATAGCCGTCTGCTGTTCCACCGCCATGCTTAAATGCCTTAAGAGATCCATCTCCATCCGAAAATGCGGAGTCAATCAACCAATGAACTCTTTCAAAACTTGGCTTCATGCCAAAAGATGATCCAAGAGTTTGGAATCGCTCAACCGTTAGCTTTTCGCCATTAGGTAAGAAAACATCTCCTTGAGAAATCCTATCTGCAATAGCAGCAGCGCGCGCAACATCTTGCGGGTAGCGCTCATAGAATTGCTCAGTTTTACGCGCCATACGAGGAAAAGTATGCTCATAGACTTCACGCGCATTTGCAGGAACATGAGGAATGCCGCCCGTTGTAAAGCTTGCAAGTAAGCCCTGTGGGAAAAGAGACAAATACGTAAGCGTTAAGAATCCACCATAGCTTTGACCCAAAGAAACCCACGGCTTTGCATTAAACTCAGTTAAGCGCAAATGCTCAAAATCGCGAATAATAGAATCTGCTAAGAATCGCTTTAAGTACCATGCTTGCCGCTCTACGCTCACGCCGTCGTCTGCCATGCGCTTAATCGTAGAAGCATCTACCCTAGAAGAGCGCCCAACACCACGCTGGTCTGGCAAGACTACGCGAAAATGCTTAATTGCTTCTTGAATCCAACCATCGCTAGACGGCGAAAGTGGACGAGGGCACTGACCGCCTGGGCCTCCTTGCAAAAACACTAGCAAAGGCAAATCGTCATGCGCATGTTCTGGAGCACTAATAACCCTGCAAAATAGGCGAATCTTCTCCCCTTTAATAGAATCGCCTGGAGTGTTTTGCTCCCAATCTAAAGGAACATCGATTGCGCGCTCTTCTACATACAATCCTGGTACGTAATACTTTGCTAGCAGTGCCATTGTAAACATTCCTTTCTGCACTCGCATGCTACATTGCAACAACAAATCACATACGCAAACTCGCACTCTTATATAAATCATACTAAAGTTCGATTGTTCTATAAAGTGCCGTGTACTAGCCTAGTAATTATGAAAATATCTCACACGTTTAACAGAGCTATACAACGCTTACGCACTGAGCTTACGCTAAACGATATATTGTGGGGCATTATTCCGCTTATTCTTTTTATGCTTTCAAGCAATCGGTATACTATAAGCAATGTTGACGGATTCTTGACGCAAAGTTCGCTAATTACAGCCTATCTTATAAATATTGTTGTTGCATCATTACTTTCACTACGAAAACTATGGCCCGAACACACAGCTGTTATTTTTATTGTTGCATGCATTGTGCAAGTAATATTTGGTCCAGCTCAACTTTTTGCTGATTTCTTTGGTTTTGTGCTGCTTGTTAATGCTATTGCTCGCGGAAATCCAGAGCATTCAAAAGCTTTTGTTATTGCAGCTTACGTAACAACAGTATTATCTTGCGCAGCAATATCGTGGAATATTGTAATGGGGCCAATATATGGCATCAATCATTTAAAAGCTAGTTATTCTTGTAGCGTAAAAAATATAAATAGTAGTAACATTAAAAACTGCGTTTCAATTATACTTGATTTTGCAATTCCTAATATAATTTTTGCGATTATTATTACTACAATTACGGTTATTATTGGCTACTGGCAGCGCACTCACGTACACACTATTCAACTTTTACAAGAGAACAATAACGCTATTCGCGCGTACCGAAAGAAAGCTCAGCATATTGCTATTACTGCAGAGCGTGCAAGAATCGCTAGGGATATGCACGATATTGTTGCTCACACGCTTTCTATTATTATTGTTCAAGCAGATGGTGGTCGTTATGCAGCAACCAAAGATATTTCGCTTGCTAAAAAAACAATGCATATTATTAAAAACGAAGCAGAGCGCGCCGTTCACGACATGCGTCGACTGCTAGAAGCTTTAACAGACGCTCCATCCGCTCAATTGGATTTTAATCACATACCTTCGCTTATTGAGCAAGCAAAAATTGCATCTCCTAATAACATTTTTTGGCACACTGTTGATGGCATAAATTCTTCTAATAAACTCAACAAAGATGCACAAACCGTTGCATACCGCGTTGTTCAAGAATCTCTTACTAATATTCGAAAGCACGCAGGAAACGGCATTAAAATAAACATTCACGAACAGTGGAACGAACAAGGCTTAACGCTAAAAATCACAAATGAGATACGCAAAATCGAAGCAAATCAGGCGCAAAATAGCAGTGCAACACATAAAAACGGTTATGGTTTGATTGGCATGGAAGAGCGCATTGAAAATCTTCACGGCACACTTGATTATGGAAAACTAAACGATGGAACGTTTAGTATTGTTGCTTTTATTCCATATTCCTACAGCGCAGACCAGTCAAACACTACTGCTTCTGCACTAAATAGTATTCCTAATGTTAGTTATAAAAACGTAAAAGTTAATAATCCATTATCAACGCAAGAAAAACCAGCAAATACAAGCGATAAAACCTCATCAAAAGTTTTGCCAGAAGCAAATAATTCACAAAATAGGATTGAAAAAGTATCACAATGGTTTGAACAACATTGGCTTATTGGCGATGTTATTTATGCAGCACCTTGGACTGTTCTAATGCTTTTTATACCAACTTACGATTTTACTGTTGGAACTGGAATGACTTCTGGGTATTCAAGCTCGCTTTCATTACAAATACTTTATAGAATACTTACGCTTACTACTATGATTCCATTTATGTTTCGTAGAAAAGCTCCAACAACATGCGCAATTGTTGCAGCAGCATTTTCTGCAATACAACTTATATGCTTGCCTAATATTTTATTTGCTAATTTCTTTATACCAACCATTGTTTATGCGGCTGTGCTCTATGGCAAAAAGCACGCATGGCAATGGGTTAGCGCAGTAGTGCTCGCCGAATCTGCTATTTTTGCTGTAAAAATTGGTGTTGCATCAAAAAATATTCCACAAAATGAAACTCCAATACGATTTTTTGCATCTAATGCGTACACAACCAATTTTTATGACATTATGCAAATGGCGTCCGTAGGATTAGTTTTTGGTTTTATAGTTGCATTAATTTGTTTTACTGCTATTGCATTTGCTTATTACCGCAGAAACGATGATAATAATTTGCTGATTCTAAAAACACGCAGAACAGAACTCGAGCAAGAGCAAAAACAGCTAGAAGTACTTGCAGCAAATGCCGAAAGGCAGCGCATTAGCGCAAATATTCAGCAAAAAGTTGCAGTTACATTGCATAAAGTAATTGATGCTGCAAACAGTGGAATCGATATGCTAAATAAATACGAAAAATCAAATAGCAATGCAGAAAAGCTAAAGTCATCACAACTAAAGCAAGAACAAGAACTAGAGCAAGAGCAAATTGAAGCAATTAGTAAAGCTTTTAAAAACATTGGAGATGAAGGTCGCTCAGCACTTAGGTACATGCGAAAACTACTTGGAATTTTGCGAGAAACAGGTTCAAGTGTTAATTCATCAAATAATGGTGCAAATGTAACTGAGATTGCGGTTCGCCCCGCTCCTTCGCTTGATGAACAAATTCAACACAGACTTGCCAACAAGCACGAATAAATTGATAGTATGGAAAACATGGAAAATATGGAAAACAATGGAGTAATTCGAGTCGCTATCGCAGACGATCAGGAGCTTGTGCGCGCAGGATTTGCTATGGTAATCAACTCGCAAAAAGATATGCAAGTTGTTGCGCAAGCAGCGAATGGAAATGAAATTGTAGAAGTTGCGTCAAAGGAAAATCCAGACGTTATTTTGATGGACGTGCGCATGCCTAACATGGACGGTTTGGAAGCTACGCGCAAAATCTTAAAAGAAGACACTAACGCCAATACGCGCATTATTATTTTAACAACTTTTGATTTAGACGAATACGTTATGGCTGCGATTCATACGGGCGCATCGGGATTTTTGCTTAAAGATACAGAGCCAGAAACATTGCTTAATTCAATACGAACTGTGTATCAAGGAAACGCAATTATTGCTCCAACTGCTACAAAGCGTTTGATTGAGTCAATGATCTCTAAGCCTAACGATGAAGAAAAAGCAAAAGAAGAGATTGCGACTAAAAACGAGCAAAACGCAAACGCTTACGATTCTTGCTTAAACGACTTAACAGATCGCGAGCGCGAAGTTCTTGTAGAGATTGCTCACGGACTATCCAACCAAGAGATTGCTAATAAACTGTTTATTAGCTTGCCAACAGTCAAAACGCATGTTGCTCATATTTTAGGAAAAATCAACGCAAGAGACCGCGTCCAAGCTGTTGTGTTTGCTTACGAGAACAGTCTTGTTTAACTATTTTTATAAAAATAAAAAATAATGCGAATGTTCTTATAAATAATAAATCTTTTCTATAAAAATAATGCGGCTGCAAATTAATCAATTCTTAATTGAATGATTAAAATTGCAACCGCATTTTGTTTTGCGTTTCTAGCGATTAGTCCTCCGCGAGCGCAACTACTGGCGAAGACTTTACTGCTCTACGAGCTGGAAGCACGCTGGAAAGAAGCGCTGCAAGTAAAGCGATTAGAGCAAGAATCGCGTAAATAGCCCAATCAATTACAAACGGAACTTTGCCAATTGCGCTAAACACCATGTAGGATCCAATCCATCCAAACACTGTTCCAACAATCAAGCCTGAAACAGTGCTTGTTAGGGAGATCAACGTTGCTTCCAACGCAAGAGATCTTCTAACCTGTCCTCTTGTCATGCCGATTGCGCGCAAAGTTGCAGATTCTTTGGTTCGCTCAATAACCGACAAGCTTAATGTGTTTGCAACGCCTATTAAAGCAATCACAACAGCTACTGCTATTAAGCCAACAAGCAACATCATCATTATGTCGATAGCACTCTCCCACTGCGCTCGTTGGAACACGCTTCCACCAGCCATAACCTCCGCATAGCTAGATGTAATATTTCTAATATTTTTAACAATATCTACAAGATTAGCTTTGCTAGAGTCTACCGAAATAAGCAGAATATGCGTTGTAGGCTTAAGGTAGTTATTGAAGTAAGATTTGCTAACAAAAGCAGTATTCCTTGAATATATATTAACATTTCTATACTTCTTAAACTGAACTTGCTTTACAGTAATGCTCTTATCGTTATTACTCGAGTCTGTATTCATGCCAGTAAATGGCGTAATATTATTACTGTCTGTTTCATCAGAACTGTACTTTTCTACGTAAGCTTGCAGATTAAGGTTTCCTTTTTTAAGCTCAAAAGGCTCTCCGCCTTCTCCATTAAACTTAGGCAAAAGCACAGAATCTTTGTTTATATTAACGCCATCAAGGTCAGTGTGCATTACATTTTTAAGTTGATCTGTATTATCAACTCCAGCTGCCATAGCATACTCAGTTTCGCCCTTAGCGTTCTTAAAAGTCATAGGAACTGCAGGAAGCAACTCAGTATGCTTTATTCCACTAATCTTTGAAATATCGGCAGCTAAAGATTCATCAACATTCTTGCCTTGAATAATAATGTCAACACTGTAATGGTCATCAACAACACCTTTAAGAGTTGCTTTACCACATATTGCGCCAGTTACTACCGTTGAAACAAGCGTTACGCCAATAAGCAAAGCCGTTCCAGTTGCCGCAACTCTTCTAGGGTTTCTTTGCACGTTTGCGTTAGCAACTTTAGATGCAGGACCACAAAGTGCCATGATTGCGCCAGTTGCCTTCATAGCAAACGGCATCCAGAATATGGATGTCATAACAATACCAATAAAAACAAGCGCGCAACCAAACATTGCTCCAAGCAAAGTCATCCAAGAATCAGAACCAGCAGTAGGAGACCTCCTCGCAATCATGCTTGCTAAAGAAGTAGCACTTAAAGCCGTAGCTAAAATGCCTACAACAATAAACACAACACCAAAAACAGCGCGAATAATGCTTGCACGCTTATCTTTAATCAAATCCATTGGTCGTAGCGCTTCCATAGGCGTTACTTTTGTAGCCGACCTCGCAGCACCCATAGATGCAAGAACTGTTACAATCGTGCCAATTGCTATTGGCCACACAACCGCTGGAAGCGAAACAATCAAAGGAATCTTAGATAACGGTCCAGAATTAATATTCACGTTACTAATTGCGCCCATAAATCCGATTGCACAAAGCACGCCAACAGCCGCAGAAATAACTCCAAGTATTGCAGCTTCAAGCAAAACTGCTGCATAAAGCTGGTGCGATTGTGCACCGATTACGCGCAAAAGTGCAAGAGTGCGTCTGCGTTGAGCAACCAAAACTTGGAATGTGTTTGCTATAACGAGCGAAGAAATAAGCAACGCTAGAATACCAAAAGATAGCAAAAACATGGTTACAAAATTGGTACCGTTAGACACATTTCGAACAGCTCTTACGCCAACTTCATGCCTAGACATAAGAGAGAATCTCGAAGGAAGCAAAGAGTTAATCTTAGGAGATAAATCGTTTATTTTAGATTCATCAATACTCATGTACACTTTGCTTTGCACAACTTCATTGTCAAAATTCTTAAGATTGTTGAGTTTTGCACAAAAATCATTCGTTACGCCACCAAGATATGTGCCGCGATTTGAAAATGGTATTTGAGAATGCTCTCCATCATCAACAAGACCAACCACACGAACATCGTACGATTTTTCTTTATCTCCGCCAGTGTCATCTACTTTAACCAAAGTTATAGTATCGCCAATATTTGCATGTATTGATTTAGCAATACTTTTAATAAGAGTTATTTCACCTATTTTTTGCGGTTCTCTACCTTCTGTTGATTTATACACAGGAAGATTTCCATACAAACCATTAGACCAAGCAATACTCGTAACTGATTTATCACCTTTTTCCACTCTTACAAGAGCAGTCGCATCATCACTACGAATGCCATTAACACCAGGCATCTTCGATATTTCGTCTAAATGAAGGTCTTTATAATGAATTTTACTACTCGGAGAACTGTTAGGATTCCTAAATGAGATTGCATAATTTGCGCTACCGAATTCATTTGTTGCGTTACGAACCATCAAGTCATCAACGCTGTTTGCAAAAAGCAAAGTAGCGCTCATAAACATGCTGCCTATAAGAATTGCAATTCCAGAGGCGATTAACATGCGCACGCTTTTACGCATAAGTTTTAGTGCGATTTTCCACATTCTAACTTCACCCCTTTTATTGCAATTGAGCAGGCTGATTATTAACGCCAGCCTCGCTGCGTTCCATAAGCATCTTGCTCATTCCTTCTGCAGTAGTATTTTGCACGTCTTCAACGATTTGACCATCTGCAAACACGATTGCTCTATCTGCATAAGACGCTGCAACAGCGTCGTGAGTAACCATAATCACAGTTTGACCAAGTTCCGTTACAGACTTCTTCAAAAAATGCAAAACTTCCAAACTGGAAGCAGAATCGAGATTGCCAGTAGGCTCGTCTGCAAAAACTACGGAAGGCTTAGAGATTAAAGCTCGAGCGATTGCAACGCGTTGGCGCTGACCACCAGAAAGCTCAGAAGGCCTATGCTTTAAGCGATCTTGCAAGCCAAGAGTATTAATCAAAGTATTAAACCATTGCTTATCTGGCTTTTTGCCTGCCAAAGTAAGAGGCATAAGAATATTTTGCTCAGCGCTAAACATTGGAAGAAGATTAAAACTTTGGAAAATAAACCCAACCATTTCGCGGCGCATAAGCGTAAGCTGATTATCGCTCATACCTGTAATATCTAGGCCATCTACCAAAACTTTTCCAGAATTAACGCTGTCAAGACCAGCCAAAGAATGCATTAAAGTTGACTTTCCAGAACCAGAAGGACCCATAATCGCCGTAAACTTGCCGCGCTCGAAGCTAACGCTAACATCTCGCAAAGCGTGAACAATGCCTGCGCCCTTGCCAAAATCTTTAACAACATGCAAAGCTGCAACCGCAGTCTCGCCAATCAAACCTTCTTGAGCGGAATAATTCATTTGCGTAAAACGCGTATCTTGACTATTTTCAACACTCATTTTGCACCTCACATACTTCTGTGATTACCTTACAATTACAATTTACGTGATTAAAAACGCATTCTCTATAGTGCGTAAGGCTGATATTTTCATTGGAATAATAGGGATTTTGATATTAAATTTTGATATAAAAATGCTCTTATGTAAAATCGTCATACTTTAGTATGAGAAGCTTGCATAAGATTGTTAATGCTACAAGCTCAAATTTGCATTTCACGCGATTAGTCAATGCAAAATAAGTCAATTTTTAATGCAAAATAAGTCAATTTGGCAACTACAACACCATCAATTAAAGAATTTTTCTTAACATGTTTAATATTTTTCCTTCAAAATAAGCATTACAAATCATGTGCTCGAATTTTTATAAATGTGCTTATTTATATCTAAAATAAATAAAAATGCATAAAATTAGTTAGTTTATGTTCATTTTAATTGTTTATTTGTTAATTTTAGTAACAAAACGCTTATTTACACACTCGCCAAATGTCATGCAATATTGTAAAATATTAATCGACTACCAAAAATTTGGCATAAGCCAACAAGAAACTCAAAGGAGATTTTCGCATGGTCTATAGAATGATTTTTAATCAGACTGCTTACTTTGGTCGTGGAGCAATCAAAGAGATTCCAAACGTTGCTAAAGCACATGGATTCAAAAAAGCATTTGTTGTAACAGATCCTGTTCTTGTAAAGACTGGAACCGTTAAAAGAGTTACCGACGTTCTAGAATCCGCTGGTCTTCCATACGAAGTATTCGACAACGTAAAGCCAAATCCACCTGTTGAATGCATTCAAGACGGTGTAGAAAAGTTCAAGGCATCTGGCGCAGACTTCCTTATTGGACTCGGCGGCGGCTCTCCGCAAGATACATGCAAAGGCATTGGAATTATTGTAGCTAACCCAGAGTTTGGCGATGTTCTTTCTCTAGAAGGCGTTGCAGATACAAAGAATCCTTCTGTACCAATCTTTGGCGTGCCAACAACCGCAGGAACCGCTTCCGAAACAACAATCAACTATGTTGTTACCGATACTGCAAAGCTTCGCAAGTTCGTTGCAGTAGACCCTCACGATATTCCAATCGTTGCATTCGTAGACCCAGATCTCACCGATTCCATGCCACGCTCGCTTAAAGTTGCAACTGGTTTGGACGCACTCACACACGCAATCGAAGGTTTCATTACTCCAGGCGCATGGAGCCTTTCGGATTGCTTGTCTTTGCAAACAATTCGCATGATTGCACAAAACCTTGCAAAGAGCGCAGACGGAGATGTTCCAGCAGGCGAACAAATGGCTTACGCAAGCTATATAACTGGCATGGCATACTCCAACGTTGGTTTGGGCTTGGTTCACGGCATGGCTCACCCACTCGGTGGTCGCCTTGGCGTTGCTCATGGCGTTGCAAACGGAATTTTGCTTGCTCCTGTTATGGAATATAACAAAGATTACACTGGCGAAAAGTATCGCGATATTGCTGCCGCATTCGACGTTCCAAACGCATACACCGATGACCTCGAAACCGTGCGCAATGCTGCTGTAAAGGCAGTTCACGACTTAACGGTTAAGCTTGAAAATCCTACTAAGATTAGCGAAGTCGGAGCTAGTGAGGCAGATATTGAAGGCTTAAGCCACGACGCTTTGGCAGATGTTTGCACTCCAGGAAACCCACGCAAGGCCACTTTGGAAGATATTCGCAAGATTTACACAAGCTTGATGTAGCTCTTTGCGTAGTCTTCTAAAAATAAGCAAACAATAAATAAATACGCACATTTAGAACAAACAATTTGTGGACGCAATTTATCTTGATTTAACTCTTGTGTTAACTCTTGATTTAAGTTGCGTCCACATTTTGTATGCAATAAGTCATAAAGCCTATATCTACAAGCCTTATATTAATCAACAACTGGCTGAGTGCTGTCTCGAATAACAACATGAGCAGGAAGAACTAGTTGACTTTCAATCTCCTTGCCTTCTCGAATTGCAAGAATCATACTAACAGCATTTTTTGCCATAATATCAAAAGGCTGATTAACGGTTGTTAAAGAAGGCATTAAATATTGCGCTGGATAAACGTCATCAAAGCCTGCAACCGAAAGCTCTGTTCCTAACTTAATTCCGCGCTCGCGAGCTGCGCGATACACATTTACAGCAGTAATATCGTTGCAAGCAAAAATTGCAGTTGGACGCTTGGCTTTAGGCAAATCCAAAAGACTACAAGCCATTTTGTAACCAAGCTCTGGAAGATAATCGCCCTCTTTTACTAAGTCTTTATCAACACTCAAACCAGCTTGTTCCATAGCAGCACTGTATCCAGCAAAACGAGCAACACCAGATTGAACGTTTAACGGACCTGTAATAACGCCAATTCGCTTATGGCCCAAACTAATCAAATGCCGAGTAAGCTCGTAGGAACCTGTCCAATTATCAATAGAAATCGTGTGATCGTTGCCGCTGCCTATAGAAACTGGGTCAATAATCACAAGCGGAATATTGCGCATACGCAAAAATTCTTTATCTTTTTCTTCTAGATCAGACATTTGCGATATAACACCCAAAGGATTTCTATCTACTATTCCACGCAAGCATTCCTCGCGCTTTTTGCCATTGTTAGTTTGAGCAACCGTAAGCGCTAATCCTTCTTTTTGCGCCCAGTGAGACGCGTAAGTAATCATCTCAATCGTGCCATTATTTGCAACGTAATCTACAAGTAGCTCAACTGTTGGAGAAATTTTAGTGCTAACAAGAGAATAATCGCGCCCACTTTTAGCTAGAACTTTTTCTACGCGCCTTCGAGTTTCTTCCGATACTCCCGACCTACCGTTTATTACCTTAGATATTGTAGACGGAGAAACACCAGCTTCTTTAGCAAGTTCTGTAATCTTAGGCTTCAACGATTCAGATTCTTCTAAACCACTTTGTTTGCTATTTATGGCCATTTTCTCCCTTTCTAGCTTCTACGCGTTTTTGCTTAACGCATTCTCTATCTAAAACATTTTCTATCTAAATCATAATCTTAAAGAAAAATTCGCATACATACTTAAGATTATCCGCAATAATACAAGCTGCCAGAAAAACTGAAAAATAGCACTATTGCTTGATTTATCAAGGCTATTACAGGTTCCATAATACACTATTTCGCATTTAACGCGCAAAAATTGCGAAAATTTCTTACGACACGCCGAATAATAAAATTATTTGCCTTTAGTCACAAGCAAAACGCGGACTAAATGCGCGATTTTCCTCATGAAAAAGCTCAATTTTTCAATAATCAAAAAATCAAAAATATGACATTTATCACATTGTGTCATCGTCGAAATATTCGCAAAAATCGCTTTACGAAAATTTCTACTCATACTACAACATTTTTCTATTATTTTGATATAAAATTACAAATGTAGGTCACAACGATCTTAAAGCAAAGGAGCACAAATCGTTATGAGTACAATTACATCAGTAAAAACCTATGATTTTAGATTCCCTACGTCGCAAACACTTTCTGGGTCCGACGCAATGAACAAAGATCCAGATTATTCATCCGCATACGTAGAAATCAAAACAAGCCTAGACGATGGCATTAAAGGCGTTGGATTTGTATTTACAATTGGCCGCGGCAACGATGTTGTTTGCGCAGCAATCGACTCCATGTCTCAAGTGCTTATTGGCAGAAACGTAGAAGAATTACTAGACAACATGCGTCTTGCATGGGATCTTTTTGTTCACGACTCACAACTTCGCTGGCTAGGCCCAGAAAAAGGCGTAGAACACATGGCAATTGGCGCTATTTTGAGCGCATTGTGGGATATTAAAGCAAAGCGAGCTGGAAAGCCATTGTGGCGCTTGCTTGCCGAGATGGATCCAAAGGAATTAGTCTCTACGCTCGACTTCCGCTATATGACCGACGCCTTAAGGCCAGAAGAAGCAATCGAATTCTTGCAAGATGGTCAAAAAGGCAAGGAAGAGCGCATTGCTGATTTGCTTGTAAACGGATACCCAGGCTACTCCACTGCTGCAGGCTGGCTCGGTTACAGCGACGAGAAAATGGTTGCAATCGCTAAGGAAGAATCGCAAGTTAAAGGCTTTAAGCAAATTAAGCTTAAGGTTGGTCAAAATGTAGACGACGATTTGAGAAGACTCGCACTCGCTCGCGAAGCAATTGGCCCAGACGTTCGCCTTGCAGTAGACGCAAACCAAGTATGGGATGTTCCAACAGCAATCACTTGGATTAATCGCTTCCACGACTTCGACTTAGCTTGGGTAGAAGAGCCAACAAGCCCAGACGACGTTATTGGACACGCAACAATCGCCCGCGCAATCAACCCAATACCAGTTGCAACTGGCGAGCAAATGCAAAGCAGAATCATGTTCAAGCAATACTTGCAAGCAAACGCATTTGGAATCATGCAAATCGACGCAACTCGAGTTGCAGGTCCACAAGAAGTTGTTCTCGAATACTTGCTTGCTCGTAAGTTTAACAAGCCAGTCTGCCCACACGCAGGTGGCGTTGGATTGTGCGAAGCTGTGTGCCACTTTGCAATGTTTGATTACGTTGCAGTTTCTGGCACAAAGGAAGGCCGCATGATTGAATACGTAGACAATCAGCACGAGCACTTTGTGCATCCAACACAAATCAAGAATGGCAATTACGTTGCACCAACTGCCCCAGGTAATGGCACTGAAATGACGCTGGAAACGGCTGAAAAGTACCTTTATCGCGGATAGTTATGCAATTGTGGCTAGCAGTTTACATTAAGCTGTTTATTTTAAATTGCTAGCCACTTTAAACAATCAAGATTCATAATTTAAGATTCAAAAAGCAAACCACATCATTTAACAAAGGAGTTCATTATGGATTTGCATTTGGAAGGCAAAGTTTTCATCGTAACAGGTGGATTCAAGGGCATTGGTAAGGGCATTACGCTTCAGCTTGCACAAGAGGGCGCAATTCCAGTAGTTATTAACCGCGCAGACCCTGCAGAAGAGACATTCCGCAAGGATATTGAGCAATATACAAAGAACTACGATGTTTATCTTCTCGACTTAAACGACACGGACGAAATCGCTCCAATTATTGAAGAAACCTACAAGAAATATGGTCATATTGACGGCATTGTAAACAACGCTGGCGTTAACGACAACAAGGATCTTGAATCCACTTCTTGGCGCGACTTTGAGAAGTCGATTCACGGAAACCTCACTCACTACTACGAGACTGTTCACGCTGCTGTAAAGTACTTAAAGGAAAGCCACGGCGCTGTTGTGAACATTTCTTCTAAGACTGCTCTAACCGGCCAGGGCAAGACCAGTGCCTACGCTGCTGCAAAGGGCGGAATCTTGGGCTTGACTCGCGAATGGGCTGCAGCACTTATTCATGACCGCGTGCGCGTAAACGCGATTGTTGTCTCCGAATGCTGGACCCCACTGTATGCCGATTGGATTAAGACCTTTGGCGACGAAGCCGCTCAGCAGGCTCGTTTGAAGGTTATTACCGACAAGATTCCTCTGGAAAACCGCATGACCACTACGGAAGAAATTGGAAACGAAGCTGCATTCCTACTCTCGGATCGCTCTTCGCACACCACTGGTCAGTGGGTATTCGTTGATGGCGGCTACGTGCATCTTGATCGCGCTTTGTCTTAAATTCCAAATGCAAATTTAAGATTAATGCAATTTAACTAGTCGATGGTGCGCAATGCAAAATGTGTGCTTGCGCACCATTGCACAAAATCATTTAAGAACTTAAAATCTTAAACTCTTTGAATTATTCTCACACGGGAGTGACGATGACTACAAAAGAAAACGACAACGTGGTTGTTAACAATAACAAAAGTAGCTCAAAAACTATAATTGCCATTGTATTGGTAACATCTTTGTTCTTCGTATGGGGTTTGACCATGAATTTGGTCAATGCTCTTAATTCCCCATTTGGACATTACTTAAATCTAAACAACACAGAAGCAGCGCTGCTTCAGGTTGCATACTTTGGCGCATACTTTGTAATGGCTATTCCTGCAGGTTTAATCGCAAAGCGCTTTGGGTACAAGGGCGGCGTAATTAGCGGTCTTGCACTCTTTGCAATCGGCGCATTTGCTGTAATTCCTGCAACCGCTACAGCAAGCTATGTTATGTTCCTTATAGCAATGTTTATTATTGCTCTTGGTGCTGCAACTTTGGAAACAAACTGCAACCCATACATTACAAAGCTTGGCGACGAAAAGGGCGAATCCTTTAGAATCAACATGGCACAAAGCTTTAACGGCGTTGGCAGCATTGTTGGCCCGCTTATTCTTGGCAACATTATTGGTAAAACCGTTAAGCAAGGCGAACCAGGATTTGAATTTGCTAAGTCGAAGTTCCTTAGCGATACTCGCATGATTTACATTGTTATTGGCATTGTTCTTATTGCGGTTATTGCAATCTTCTTCTGCTTTAAGCTTCCTACACCTCCAGGAGATGTTGAGGCAGATCAAGAAAATAAGGGCGATTCTTCATTCTTGCATCTTGTTAAGAAGCCATACTTTACACTTGGCGTTATTGCAGAATTTGTATTTGTAGGCCTTCAGGTTGTTGGAATGGCAATGTTCTCATCGTTTGCTCTTAAGCATTGGGGTGCTGGAGTAACAACTGGTATTGCGGCGTCTATGCTTGCAATCGTTTCCTTAATGTTCACCCTTGGTCGCTTTATTACAACGCCTCTTATGACAAAGTTTGATAGCGATAAGATTCTTGGAATCTACATGGTTCTGAGCGCATTGCTAATGTTTGTTGCATTCCTTGGACTCGGCAAGATTTCTGTAGTGGCCTACATTATCTCCTACCTGTTTGTGTCTATTGGATTCCCAACCGTGTTCTCACTTACCTTAAAGGGAATTCATGGCTCTGCTGCAAAGACTGGCTCTTCCGCTTTGATTATGAGCGTTGTTGGCGCAGCTATAATCCCACTATTCCTTGGATTTGTACAAGATTTTGCTGGCATTGAGGTTGCAGTGCTGCTTACCGTTCCAGGATTCTTGTATGTAGCTTGGTACGCATTGTGGGGTTCCAAGATTGGTCTTGTAGAAGCTAAGTGATTTGCAAAGAACTACAAAGTCTTTATTTGAAAGTCTTTAGAAAGACTTTAGAAAGGAAAATTTATTATGTCTCAACTTCGTATTTTAGATTCCCATTTTCATATTTGGGATCCAACAAAGCAAGTCTTGCCTTGGCTTGATGGCTTAGAAAAGCTAAACCACACTTTTACTCTAGAGCAGCTAGAAAAAGAATATGCAGACTTGGGCGTTGACTTCCTCGGCGGCGTATACGTTGAGGTTGATGCTGCAGACCACGAGCTAGAAGATAAGCTTATTGGCGAAAATCCTAATCCTAAGATTCTAGCTAAAATGCTTAGAGTTACGTTGGATCCATTTATGCGCGTACCAATTAACGCAACTGGCATTCGCGAGCCTCTTCACATTCCAAGCGAGCCACGCGGCCGCTGCCTAGAGCCTTCATTTATTGGTGGCCTTAAGGCAATGGCAAAGAAGGGCATGCCTTTCGAGCTTTGCAATCGTGGCGAAGAACTTGGCGATATGGCTAAAGCTTTTGAGCAAGTTCCAGAAGTGACTGTTGTTCTAAACCATTTGGGCAATGTTCCAGGATTAGACGAGGATTCATGCGCTGCTTTGCGTGCGTTTGCAAAGCTTCCACACAGCTATATTAAGATTTCTGGAGATAATCCAGTAAATCCAGATATTGTTAAGTTTGTAAAAGACACATTTAGCCCTGATCGCCTACTCTTTAGCTCTAATTGGCCAGTTGTTAAGTTGAATTCTTCACTTAAGCAGCATCTTGACTTAATGGTGGAGCTTTTCGGCGACGACGAAGATTTCTTCATGAATAATGCAAAGAAGGCGTATGGTATTAAACTGTAATTAATTAAGTTATTTGAATAGTCGATTTTAATAGTCGATTTTAGTAATCATTGCTTATGGGGTGTAAGATTTTGCCAGTTAAAGTCTTATGCCCCATAATTCAATACACAAAATAATTAAATAAAAGGACGAATTTTATGACTACTTCTAATAGCGCAAAGCTCGACTTACATGCTTTTAAGGGCGTTTTTTGCCCATCAATAACTGTAAGCAAAGATGACGGAAGCATTGACTACGACTTATGGGCAAAGCACTTAGACCATCTGATTGATGCTGGGATTAATGGCATATTGATTTTTGGCAGCATCGGCGAGTTCTACGCATACCCACTTAGCGTAAAAAAGGAAGCCGCTAAGTTTGCTATTGAACACGTTAATCACAGAGTTCCAGTTCTTATAGGCGTTGGAAACACAAATCTTAACGAAGTACTTGACTTTACTAAGTTTGCGCAAAGTTGCGGAGCAGACGCTGTTGTAGCTGTATCTCCATACTACTTTGGACCAACCGCACAAACCGCAGAACTCTACTTTGGCGCAATTGCGAGCGCAACTAGCTTGCCTGTTATTCTATACAACTTCCCTGCTCGAACTGGCAGCGATTTAACACCAAGCTTAGTTGCAAATCTTGCTGAAAAATACCCGAATATTGTTGGCATTAAAGACACGGTAGATACTATAAGCCATACTCGCGCAATGATTGATGCAACTAGACGCGTAAACCCAGATTTTGTTGTTTTCTCTGGTTTTGACGAGTACTACACTCCTAACAGGATTGCTGGAGGAAATGGCGTGATTTGTGGTCTTACTAATGTAGAGCCAGAAACTTTTGCAGCTTTGCATAAAGCGTATGAGGCTGGCGACTTTGCGCATCTTATTGAATGTGCTAAAAGAATCAGCCACTTGATGGCAGTTTACAATACTACCGACTTGTTTATTTCTGCGATTAAAGCTGCTGTAAATCTTAAGGGATTGCCGATTAGCACGCTTGTTCGCGAGCCTGCAAGTCAAGTTAATAGCGAGCAAATCGAAGCAATTCGCGCGCTGCTTAAGTAATAGTCTGCTTACGCAATAAATCAAGAATAAAAAGAATAAACCCGCACAACGTTAAGAAGTGCGGGTTTGTTTTGTGTTGACTTACGTTGATTTATGCTACGTAAGTTGCATCGCGAATGCTACTTTGTGTAGCGCTCAAAATCTTCTGCAGTATTCACTTGAACGCGCTGCTTAATAATGGACAAAATCCACTCTTTAGCTTGCTGGGCTGGAACACCGTTCAATTGGCTACCATCGCGGAAGCGGAAGCTCACAGCATTGTTGTTCACATCCTCTTCGCCAGCAATCAAAGTGAAAGGCACCTTAGACTTAGAAGCGTTACGAATCTTCTTGCCAAAGCGATCGTCGGAGCTATCCATTTCGCAACGAACCATATTCTCTTCCAAATCGCTAATAAACTTTTGCAAATGCGGAGCGAACTCGTCTGCAACAGGAACGCCAGTAACTTGAACTGGAGCCAACCATGCTGGGAACGCGCCTGCATAATGCTCAAGCAAAATAGCGAAGAAACGCTCAATAGAGCCAAAGAGTGCGCGGTGAATCATTACAGGGCGCTGGTGACTACCATCAGCTGCAATGTACTCCAACTTAAAGCGCTCAGGCAAGTTGAAGTCGAGCTGAATAGTAGAAACCTGCCAAGTGCGGCCGATTGCATCGCGAGCTTGCACAGAAATCTTAGGTCCGTAGAATGCAGCTCCACCTGGATCGTCCACGAGTTCCAAACCAGACTCTTTAGCAACTTCTGCCAAAGTGCTTGTCGCTTCTTCCCAAATCTCGTCGGAACCAACAAACTTGTGCTCATCCTTAGTGGAAAGCTCCAAGTAGAAGTCGTTCAAACCGAAGTCTTTAAGAAGACCAAGCACAAAGTTAAGCAAGCTCTTTAGCTCATCGCGCATTTGCTCGCGAGTGCAGTAAATATGCGAATCATCCTGAGTCAATCCGCGAACGCGAGTTAAGCCATGAACAACACCAGACTTTTCGTAGCGATACACGGTACCAAACTCAAACAATCGCAAAGGAAGCTCGCGGTACGAACGCTGGCGAGACTTAAAGATCAAGTTATGCATTGGGCAATTCATTGGCTTCAAGTAGTAGTCAGCACCCTGGCGAGTTACGTTACCATTTTCGTCGCGCTCTTCGTCAAGCTTCATTGGAGGATACATGCCATCCTTGTACCACTGCAAGTGGCCAGAAGTCTCGTACAATCCGCCCTTAGTAATGTGCGGAGTTTGCACAAAGCTGTAATGATGCTTTCTGTGCTGCTCACGGGAATAATCTTCCATTGCGTTAATAATCGCAGCACCCTTTGGATGGAACACTGCCAAGCCTGGGCCAATCTCGTCTGGGAACGAGAACAAATCCATCTCTTGACCAAGCTTACGATGATCGCGCTTAGCAGCCTCTTCCATGCGAGTTGTGTAAGCCTTAAGCTCTTCCTTGCTAGGCCATGCAGTTCCGTAAATGCGCTGAAGCATAGGATTATGCTCCGAACCGCGCCAGTAAGCTGCAGCAACACGCTCAAGCTTAAAAGCCTTAATATAACGAGTATTTGGCAAATGAGGTCCACGGCACAAATCGCTCCAGACCTTGTTTCCTTCGCGATCCAAATTGTCGTACATGCTAAGCTCATGCTTGCTGATTTCGCCAGCAGCCGCAGGATCAAGAGCCGCTTCCTTATCTCCAATCAACTCCAACTTATAAGGTTGATTTGCTTCTTCTTCGCGCGCTTCGTCCTCTGTTACAACGCGTCGGCGGAAGCTTTGAGACTCTTTAATAATGCGCTGCATATGCTTTTCGATTTGCTTCAAATCGTCTGGCGTAAATGGAGTATCAACATCGAAATCGTAGTAGAAGCCGTCTTTAATTACAGGACCTACGCCCAACTTTGCGTCTGGTCGAATTTCTTGAACAGCTTGAGCCATCACGTGTGTAGCGGAATGACGCATGATTGCGATGCCATCTTCACTATCAAGGGCTACTGATTCCACGGTATCGCCGTTATGAAGAGGCGTGTACAAATCACGCAACTCACCATTTAAACGCACGGCAATAATATTCTTATCTTCCGCGAAAAGTTCAACGCCAGTGAAGCTTGCATCCACCTCCTTGCGTTCCTCGTTTACGGTGATGGAGATGGTATTTTCAGCCATAATTGTCCTTTTCTATCGGGGTCTTGCGTTACTAATGTGCAGACCTGGACTTGTGTGGCGTCGATAAACTTACGCGATTAAAACATAAATAAAACGCGCAAAAAACGACGTCAATCGCACGCATTTTTCACGCGCAATTCTCTGTTACTCTAGAACAACAGAGCGACTTTTTAACAATGATTTTTTGCAAAAACTAGAATAAATCTCATGTATTTTCAAAAAGATGCTTTCACTAAGCTTTACAACTAAAAAGAAGCATCCAGCACAAATCGCGATAGTTCCGCCAGCAGAAAGTCTTAAAATCACAGCTAAGGCAAGTCCTAAAAGCGCTATAAAAATAGAAGACAATACGCATGCAAACACAAATTTGTTAATGGAACGCATTCTGCTTTTAAGTGCTGCTGCAGGAGCTGCGATTAAAGATACCGAAACAACAGTTCCAACAGCTGGAATAATCACCGAAACTGTAATGATTATTAGCGCAAGAACAATTCCTTGCATTAATCCACTTCTGCCACCTAATGCCTTGTAATTAGTGGAGTCAAAAGAGCAGTGAATCAAATTGGCGCTATTAAAACTCCACAATCCTAGTGCAAGAGCGAATGCAATAATCGCAAAAATCACGTCTGCAGGAGTGCAGTTAAGCAATGATCCTGTTAAAAATCCTTCAATTCGCAATGGGAGCGGCGCAAACCACTTGTTCAAAAAGTAGCCGCTAGCAAAACCAACAGTAAGAGTTATTCCAGCAGAAGCTTGAGAAGATATGCCCTTTAGTTTAGAAAGCACATGCATCATAAAAGACAAAACAATGCAAGCTAAAGCAGCGCCAATAAAAAGACCAATAGACAAAATGTTTTGATCAATCGTATAAATAGATGTAACTACAACTCCGATTACAGCTCCTGGAAAAGCAGCGTGAGTTATAGACTCGGTGAAGAAAATACGCTGATTAAGCAAAGCCAAAGATCCAACAAAACCGCATAATGCTCCAACAGCGATTGCCTCTACAATAGGAAGAGCGATAATTTGCCAAATACTTACCATTATTACTTTCCACCAGCCTCTATTGCGCTAGACTTTTTCTTTTTAGAAAACTTTTTAGAAAACTTTTTAGAAAACTTTTTAGAAAACTTTTTAGAAAACTTTTTAGAAAACTTTTTAGAAAACACTAGTGCGCATGTAACTCTGTATAAGAATCTTAAAATCAAAACGACTACGAACATTGCGCAAATACTTAGTGCCACTGCAGCTTGCGGAGAAACTGGATGATCAAGCTCCAAGTTCATAGCGTACATGCCTAATAAAACGCCAAAAATACCAACCGCAACGCCAACAAACGCCATACGCCCAACAGTGCGCGCAACCAATCTTGCGCTAGCTCCAGGAATAACAAGGTATCCAATAACAAGAAGTACGCCAACAGCCGAAGATGCAGAAACTACAACAGACGCAATTGCAACGTTTAGCACAATATCTACAAGTAAAGTATTAACACCCATTAAAGGAGCACTAGCGCGGTCGAACGCAACAATAATCTGCTTCTTCCAAGTTAGCACAAGCAATGCGATTGCAAATAAACAAATAAGCATTGCTTGAGTCATTCTATCGTCTGTAACATCTAGCAAACGTCCAAACATAAGCGCTTCAAGCTGACCAGACATATCTCCCTTTTTAAGAGATATTACGATTCCAAGCGCAAAAAATGTTGTTAAAACTGTTGCAATTATTGACTCGTTGATTTTTTGAGACCTAGATGCCCACACAAGAGCGGCAACCAGAAAAATTGCACAAACCGAAGCTCCTGGAATGATTTGCCCAATTCCTCCATATAACGCTCCGACTACGATTCCAGGAAAAATCCCGTGAACCAAAGCCTCCGCATTAAACTCGGCGCATCTTAAGTTAACAAACACACCAACTATTCCGCTAGCAACTGCAAGAACAATAAGAAGGCAGAAAGGCCTAAAAATGTAGGGAGCGGACGCAATAAAGTCAAATCCTGGTATAGGCTCGAGGATTTTGCGCAAAGACTCAACCAATTCAGCTAGCATTGGATTCGTCTCCTAAAGCAGAATCTAACGAAGCATTTGACGAATCATTTAACGAATCATCTTTATTTGCTAATTGATTCAAAGTAAGACCCGCACTTGCAGCTGGCATACTTCCACCATAAGCCAAAGATATGTTTTCTTTAGTCATGACTTTTCTAAGAGGCCCAAAAGCCACTTGACGACCAGCCAAAAGCAAGGCTTTTTCGCAAATCGCGTCCGCGATTACAAGGTCGTGAGTAGACACAATAAACGAAATCCCCTCTTCTTTAGCGGACTTCATAATATTTAGCAATTCTTTTCGATTCGGCTCGTCTAATCCGTTAAAAGGCTCGTCTAAAAGAATCAACGTAGGTCGCGCAACAATAGCGCGTGCAAGCAATATTCGCTGACGCTGGCCTCCAGAAAGATCGCCAAATCTAACATCTGCTCTGTCTAGCAAACCAACATGATTAAGAGCGCTCTCAACAGCTTCTTTCTGACTTTTTTTAAGCAAACCAAAAAATCCAGTTTGCCTACTTAAGCCCATTGCTACAACTTGACGAGCGGTGATTGGAAAAGTCAAATCCAAATCAACTTGTTGAGGAACATAGCCTATTGAAACCGTTTTCGGCATTGTTAAGCTTCCATCACTCACTCGCACAATACCAATAATCGCCTGCAAAAACGTTGTTTTTCCAGAACCGTTAGGCCCAATCAAAGCTAAAGCCTGCCCAGCTTCTACACTTCCATTAAGACCAGTAACAACAGTTTTATAACCGTACGCTAAGTCGCAATCTTTCATTGCGAGAACGCTCTTATTCACTATAAATTAACCTTCTTGTAACTACTTTTGTAGTGATTTATGATTTTCCGCCACTTCTGTAGCTACATATTAACTACTTTTTTAGCGCATCTTTTACAGATTCTGGAAGGTCTGGAATTTTGCCATCCCAAGCCTTAACAAGAGTCTGAACGTTGTGAACAATAGAACCAATATATGTCTCGCCAGCAGATCCAACAGGGCCAAGAGAATCGCCGTAAAGCGCATCGTCTCCAATAATCGCCTTTACGCCTGCAGCAGCAGCAACGGCCTTAATCGACTTGGAATTGTTGGAATTTTCGGCAAAGATTGCTACAGCACCAGACTTTTTAACAGCTTCTGCAGCTTCCTTAATGTGATCTGCGGTTGCGTCTTGCTGGCTGTTAAAGTCGGAAAGCGCTGCGCCAATAAACTTAACGTTGTAATCGCGCGAGAAGTATCCAAATGCGTCGTGCGAAGTAAAGAGTACGCGATGCTCCTTTGGAACACTATTCAAAGCACTAGTTGCCCAAGAGTCTAAATCGGTAAGCGACTTAACGAACTTTTCAACATGCTCGTCGAAGATTGACTTGCTTTCTGGAAGAGCCTTTCCAAGGAAGTTACCAATATTCTTGACTTGAATCATAGTGTTCTTAGTGCTTGTCCAAATATGTGGATCGTACTGGAATTCTGGCTCTTTCTCGCCTTCTTCTGGTGGGAATGGCCACTTTTCGGCGTGAACCTTTTCAATACCGCGGTCAATCTTGTAAGGAAGATTCTTTTCTTTAGCAGCTTGCGCTTTGGAATACTTGATTTCGTCTGCTGTAAGAATGCCCGAAGTTACACCCATTGTGCCCTTAAATCCAGTTGCTTTTACAGCCTGATCTAAGAAGTGCTCAAGGTCCACTCCAGAAACAAGCATTAAATCTGCTTTAGAAAGCGCCTTGGATTGCGCTGGAGTCATCTCGTGCTCGTGAGCAGATGCGTTTGGAGCAAGCAAGCAAGTGAGGTTGATTGTTGACTTTGCTTTGTCTAAAGGCGCGCCAATCACAGACTTTTTGCCTTGAGAATCGGTTTTATTAAGGCTTAATCCAGATTTTGCATCTGCAGTGGATGCGATTTGAGTTACGTAATCGCAGATTTGCGTGGTTGTTGCAACTACGTTTACTTGATTGCCGTTAGTCTTTTGATCTGCTGTCTTAGCTGTTGATCCACATGCGCACAAGCCAACAGTTAGCAAAGCGGCGGTGGCTGCGGTGGCAAAAATTCGTGCAGTTTTCACTATTTTCCTTTCCGGAATCTATGAATTCACATTATTGAAATTCACATTATTCATTATTGCAATTTTTCTTGTGTTTTCCTTAAGCACTTTAACTTGTGCTATCTTTGTTTAATCTTGTAATTAGGAAAGATTATCGTTAGCAATAACGTTTTAAGCATAGAGAAAATAAAAAGCTTGGTCAATAAAATCACAAAAAATTATCGGAATTTTTTACAAAACAGCGTGTCGCAATTTTTTTGTTTGATATAATTGCGATTTTTCTTGCGACCTTTCTTGCGAATTGCCAATAAATGATGTATAGGAACGCAAAATTGTCACTACTATCAAGCAATAATCACGCATAATCAACAATCGCACACAATCAACAATCGCATATATTCACTAGAATCGTAAATATGACTCCACTTCTAAACACAGCCAGTATAGATGTAAAAGATGCTAGCAAATGCTTAAAAAAACCAAACGAATCGAGCAATAAGTACTCTAGAGGCGTTCTTGGATTAGTAACAGGATCAAACGCATACCCAGGAGCGGCCGTTTTAATCACAAAATCAGCAGCATACAGCAATATTGGCATGGTTCGCTACGCGGGGCCATTTAGAGCGCAAAATCTTGTTTTACAAGCAGTTCCAGAAGCCGTTGTTTCAGACTGCTTGCAAGGAAAAGTCAATGCTATAACTGTTGGATCTGGAATCCCAGACTATGAGCATTGCAATGATGATTCAACAAAATCGCAACGAGACTATATTTTAGACTTGCTTAAACCATATAGCGCACATAGTGCAGAAAATCAAGAAAACACAAACCTACCGCCCGTATGCGTAGACGCTGGAGCGCTTGATTTATTGCCTAAAAAAGTTTGCGAAAAAGTTGTTTTAACTCCTCATGCTTTAGAATTAAGCAAGCTATTAAAACGTTATAACCTTGATTTTAGCGCGGAAAATATTGCAAAAAATCCTATAGAATTCGCTCAAAAAGCGGCAAATCTTACTGGAGCAACTGTTCTTCTTAAAGGATCTACAACTGTTGTTGCATCTGCAGAAAGTTTGAACTTGCCAATATTTACTTGCAAATATGGCCCATCTTGGCTTGCGACCGCTGGGTCTGGAGATGTTCTTGCGGGTATTTTAGGCGCACTTCTTGCGCAGAATAATTGCGAACTAAATCAAAGTGCAAACTACGCATTAATCGCTGCTAGCGCGGCTGTGATTCATGGATTGGCCGCAAAGTTGGCTGCAAAGTCGTATGCAAAGTTAGACGCAAAGTCGTATGCAAAAAGTGTTTACAATTGCGAAAATCACGAAAATCACGAAAATCACGAAAATATTGAGCATCCAATAGTCGCAAGTAATATTATTGATGCATTGCCTTACGTTCTTGGATCTTTAATTAATCTTGATTAAAAGAAGAAAAGCGAAAGAAGAAAAATGACAAACACAAATACAAATGCAGATATAAATGCAAATAAAAACACAGAATCTGTTGAAATTCACGACGTAATGTTCGATTATTGCAAAGTTTTGCTCGAGTGGAATTGTAGGAATTGCTTGCAAAAACAGTTCCCAGATTTAGTAGACACGATTTGCCCTAATGGCACTTTTGGAAAAGATGATTTGGCTGGATTCTATGAGTTTGAAGACCGCATGGACGGCGGAGAACTATTAAAAGACCTTTTGCCAGAATACGAGAGGCGATTTGGCAAGGATCTTAGCAACGCTTTTCAATGGTATTGCGCACACTATGATCAAGTTCTTACGCGAATGATGCCTGGAATGGTTGATTTATTGCACGATTTGCGCAAAGCTGGCTACGGCGTTTGGGGATTGACTAACTGGTCTAAAGAAACTTTCCCACTCGCATTGCGTAAATTCCCAGAATTGAACACGCTTTTGCAGGGTACGGTTATTTCTGGCGTTGAAAAATTACATAAGCCACAGCCCGAAATTTTTGAGCTTGCTATGAGCAGATTTGGGCTAAAGCCGCAAACAACTGTTTTCTTCGACGATAAGCCAGTAAATATTGATGGCGCGCATAACGTTGGAATGCATGGGTTTGTTTTTACTACAGCGCAAAAAGCTAGAGAAGATTTGGCATCGCTGGGCGTTAGATTATAAGCGTTAGATTATAAGCGTTAGATTATAAGCGTTAGATTATAAGCGTTAGATTATAAGCGTTAGATTATAAGCGCTAAGCCAAAGTCGCAAGATTATAGGCGTTAGTCGCTAGTTTGTATGCATTAATCGCAAGATTATAGGCATTAAAATATGCATTAGTCGCAAGATTATAGGCGTTAGATTATAGTTGTTATAGTTGTAATAGTTGGAAATAGTCAAGTATAAAGAATAGTCAAGTATAAATCCCAAAAATCGGAAGGCTCTTAATAATGACGCTGCTGCAATTAAAGTACATTGTGAAAATCGTAGAGTGCGGATCTATGAACGAAGCTTCGCACGAACTTTATGTTTCACAACCAGCGTTAAGCTCTTCCGTAAAAGAGCTAGAGCGAGAGCTTGGCATTGAGATTTTTACAAGGTCTTCTCAAGGAATTGCATTAACGGTTGACGGAGCTGAGTTTTTAACATACGCGCGTCAAGTTTTAGACCAGGCAGATTTGCTTGAAGAGCGCTACAACAGCACTAAGCCTAGAAAACAGCTTTGCAGCGTTGCGACTCAGCACTACATGTTTGCTGTTGAGGCTTTTGTAGACATGATTCGCAGCATTGATTCTAACGAGTACGAGTTTTCACTAAGGGAAACGCGCACAAAGAACATTATTAATCAAGTGACTTCAATGCGCGCAGATCTTGGTTTGCTTTATCTTTCCGACTACAACAAAGACGTTATTGGAAAAATGCTTCGAGAAAAGCATCTTGAGTTTCATCCGCTTTTCCGCGCTAATTTGCACGTTTTTATTTCTAGGAATAATCCGCTCGCAAATCGCAAGAAGCTTACTTTGGAGGATTTGCGACCATATCCGTTTATTCAGTACGAACAGGGAGAAGACGGGAGTTTCTTCTTTACAGAGGAAGCGGTTTGGCCTCAACATCCGCCTAAAAAGATTAATGTTACAGACCGCGCAACCATTTTGAACTTTATTATTGGTCTTAATGGTTTTACGATTTGCACTGGAATCGACAATGGCGACTTGAATAACGAGAAAATCGTGACCATTCCGCTGGATTGCGAAGAAACCATGCTTGTTGGGTGGATTAAGAATGAGCGCACGAATCTTTCTCCTGCAGCGCTTGCGTATCTTTCTCAACTCGAATCTGTGCTAATTAAACACGGGTATCAAGTAATAAGTAGAGCTAAGTAGCAAAGCACGAAGTAGCTTAAGTACGTAAGTAGATAACTACGATATAAAACTACGCTACAAAACTACGCTACAAAACTATGCAATTTCAAGAATCAACACGCATATGTAACTGCTAGCATATACGCGAAAGTGAAGGTGTATGTGCTTGATGGATTTGATACAAACCAATCTTAATAAGCTTATAAATTTTTCTAATCAGAAGACTAAAAAAATATTTAATATACATCTATTCACAAAATAAACAAAATACTACTAAACTGTGAAAGTAATAATAAAAACAGTAGAAAAATATATCAAATATTTATAGTAGAGAAAGATATTCTATGAACAACAATGATGTTTCTGCCAAAAACAGCGATATACAAAAAACTCAGATTATAAATAACAGCACAACATCATATGATAATAACCCGAATAACATGTCTCACAAACTAAATAATGCAAATAATGCAAAAAATACAAAATCTAAAAAGCTTAAACACGTACTCCTAACTGTATTGATAATCTTTTTAGCAGCTGGGGTCATAGGTTCGATTCAGCAAAATAAATCAAACAACACTAAAACCAAGCTAAGCGCATTGGAATGTAAAAATATAGCAAAAAACTATGTAGCTGACGACTTTTTATCCTTGAACGCTATTAAGAAAAAGATGACAACTTCCGAATGCTCTGCGAAAGATTCCGAATCTGCTATAAATTATTTGGACGACACTTACGATTTCAATAATGTAGCGGTAAGAAAACTAAGACTACTCGTAGAAGATGACAATAGCTTAACTGAAAAAAACGCAAAATCAAAACTTGAAAACCTTGAGTTTAATAAAGAAGAGATAGAATTTGCCATAAATCATTACTCCGACGAAATCTGCTCCGTAAAAAAGAATGACTTATCTTGCAAAATTGAAAAGGATTCAAGTTTTGCACAAAAAGATAAAGATGACAAATCCAAGAATTCCAAAGACAATAATGAAAATAAACCAAAGTCGTCTTCAAACGGAGATTCTGACAATAAAAATCAAACTAACGCTAACAAAACAAGCACAAAAAAGAATTCAACAAACAAATCATCTGTAGATAGTTCCAATTCAAATTATACACAATCTGAAAATGGGAACGCGGAAGAACAGAAAGAGAATCAACAAACTACCCAAGCACCAGTTCAGCAGCAGGCACCAGCACCTGCTCCTCAACCAGCTCCTGCTCCTCAACAACAGCCTCAACAACAACAACAACAGCTTCCTCTAGTACATCCTGGAAGTTTCTGCTCTACTTCTGGACAGCAAGGAGTGACTATACGAGGAACTCTTATGATGTGTCAAGAAGGAGTAAACGACGGAAGATTACGCTGGCGCAAAGTACGATAGCACATTGTAGTTTTGTATGAAGTTTCATTACAACGCTGTAATGAACTTCATACAAAACTGTAACCACATTTAATTACGCTTACTTTCAGATTTCCACTTTTCTATGAATTGCAGCGCTTCATTCTCGGATGCATGATTAAAGTAATCATTATTATTTTCATAATTTAGTACAAACGACGCTAATATTATTTGCTCTTCTTTAGTAAATTCATCTAAATGATTTTTAGCGTAATTTTTTATAGAATAATAAAATTCTTCTTCAGAAACTAGATTAAAGCAATTTTCTGAAGAAAATTTCCAGTCTGTTAATTTATTATATGTTGTTATACATAAGAATTTAAGCTTATTTGTCTCATTATTAAATAGATTCTTAACATATGAGATGGCATTCTCTTCATCAATAAATTTCCATATGTAAAATGCCGTATCGAATTGGTAAGAACTTAATATATCCTCGGAATATGAAATAGATTTAATTTTTGACGCATAAATTTTTTCAATATCTTCTAAATGTTTAAGGCTAATGAATTTAAAATTTTTACGCTCATCTTCACATCCATATCTTTTGTAGGCAAATATAATATATTTAATTATTATAGATGTTGTGCCAATGTTGTATTTATTAATATTTTGAACTGCAGAACTAATAATTTCATATCTATCACTTTCATTTTCTAATCGAGTAATTATTTTACATATTAAACGTTCTGAATATTCGCATGCGGATGTTTTGAATAAATTAGATGAGCCTATATCTTTAAATCTATATTGTAATTCAAATAATGTAGATGCAATTAAAGCAAGTCTATTATTTGATATTTTATTATCAAAGAGTAATGCCTCTGTAATTTTTAAAAAGAATATAATGTTACCATCTTTATTAAAATTCTTAACTTTTTGCATGAAAGCAAATTTGCTACAATTATTTATGCATTCAATAATTTCTTCTCTTGGAATTTTTATACTTGATAAATTAAAACTGAAATATAAATCAAATTTCTCTATAGAACCAACGCGCATTTTACTAATAAGTTCTTCTTCAGATTGAGTATTTACGAATTTATGCTTATTAATGTCTTTTACAAATGTAGGAAACATAGTTGAAAGAATATCTATTACTTTGTTACAGTCAAATTCAAGACTACTAAATTTCTCATTGCAATATTTTAAGTAATCTATTTTATCCTTGCCAATCATTAGAATACTATGTTCTCTGCATGTACATAATGTATATGCATTATCAGAAATCCAGTCATATAACTTAGGCTCAAAAATTTCTATAGCAGTAATGGCTAATAAATCAACAAATGATGTTTCTTTCCATAAAGCGCCATATTTGAATTGGAACGCATTAAGCAATCTATTTATATCTCTTATATTTTTGATATATGGATTTACACAGTTTTTAAGTACTGTTTCAAAATATTCGTTATTTTCAAATTCTTCTTCGCAATCATTTTTGTATACAATTTTATTGAGTCTACTTTTTAATATTTCAGGCAATAGTGATTTATCAATTTCAGGAATTTCAAAAGAAACTTGAACAATTTTCTTTAAATACTCATCTCCATCAATATTGTGATATTCAGATAAAGCATTGCAAACAATTTCTCTATCCATCGTAAGCACATAAATGATGTTAGGAAAATCGCCTACTTGTTTAACCAATTGGAAAATATCTTTAATTTGAGGAGTAGTTAATCTATCTATATCATCAATAAAAACAATTATTTTGTGGTCAAAATCTTCTAGCGCCTTACATAGTTTTTCTTTAGCTTCATCCAAACTAGGATTTTTCATCAATTTAGTCCCTACTGCTTTGGATGTAGTTTTTAATATAGAAACAATTGCGGGTCCAACTGCTGGAATTATTGATAGCACGTCAATAATATCGGAATATTGACTTATAGCCTCTCCGATTTTTCCTTTGTTTTTTTCTCCCTTAGCAACACTTAGTTTATTTTTTAATTCATGAAAGAATAAACTAATTAAATTGTTTTTGTCGGAATAATTCCATGGCGAAAATTTTATAATTATTGGATTATGCTTTTGATTTTCTTCTTTACTTTTTTGTGCGATAAAAAGTTTTTTGATTCTTTTGTATAATTTTGAATACCATTTTTCCTTCTCTACTCTTTTAACTTCGTCTTCGTCTATTGAAATCTCAGATATTACCATATTTATAATAGATGTCTTGCCGCTTCCCCACTTACCATACAAGCCGATTACAAGACCATCTTTGCTGCCATATTCACAAATCGATTTTCCAAATTGTTTGGCAAAATCGGATCTTCCTAATAAATCATAATCAACTTTTACAATAGGTTTATCTGCAACGTAGCTCATATACTTTCTCCTATACTTACTTAATTACAGTATTTCGCATACTAATTTATATTCTAATAATTTATGCAAAATTATCCTTTATTTAGTTTTCTTACAATATTAAATATTTCATAAATTGGGTTATAAATTTATAAACACAAAATTTTATATTATAAAAAATAACGCTATAATGAATGCAACGCGAGGGCCTCGCAGCTGCCGTTTACGTCCGATTGTTAGTCGAGGGGATCCCTCGCAATTTTCATTCTATAAGTATATTTTTTAGCATAGGATTTATGGGTTATAGGCCAAAATGGTATGTAAGATTAATTAGAACAAACCTTGCATTTTGGCTTGAATAAGTTCAGCCGCAACATTAGCACCTGCATTAATCAAAAAATCTTTCAATCCGACTAATGTAGATTTTAGAATATGCGGCTTCTTTTCTTCTTCGATTTTTGACTTAATATCATCTAATAATTCAACTGCCGTTTCCATGTCATCTTTTGATAAATCTGACCCACTAATACTTTTTTCAACTTCAGTGATTATATCTTTAACTTTACTATATGAAAATGAAACTGTGTTTTCGCTACCAGATACGATTTGAACATTGTCAGATGGTGAATTAATAACACTTGTATTTCCGTAATAGTTATTAACCGTTTGAGGAATATTGATTGCACGATCTTTTTCTTTCTTAGAGAATGTCATATTTTCTCCGACAATTTCTTCTGCTTCTAGCTTTAGTGTCCATTCCAAGATAGTATTTTTAACTTTTTCTTCAATATCTTTTACAGCAGTTGTTGTGACGTGAAGTGCATATCTCATTGGCAGTGGAGAATCAAACATTTTATCAAGCAATGCAAGTTGTTCTCCAGAAAATTCTAATGTCAAAACATTTTTCGATGATTCACACAAGGATATGATTTCAGAAATAGAGTTTACCAATTTCCTTTCGCAAATCATTTTTTCGACTTTGTTATCTTGTATTAAAGTGGGTATCCATCCACGATATGGATTGAATGCCTTTAAAATACCTCGAACTTTTCTATACTCTGGACACGATTCTGAGTCAGGATAACCGTTTAATTCATATTGAATCCACTTATCGAAATCAGTAAGTCTTAGTTTTGATGCTATTAGATGTGCTCTGCGTAACACATTAACAACATCACAATTCGATGAAACGATTTCATTTTGCAATTCTAAAACAATACTTCCCATATTATTCACCATCCTTCTTCGTTCCATAAGTTGCTGCATCTTCAGCTACCATCAGCGATGACTTATTTGAAACAACATCAGCTTAATTCACAGTATTCGGTTCATTAGTGGTAAATGAGCCACCAACACCAAAGAACTTCTCAAAGAATGATTTCAGCTTATCAATGACACCTTGCTTCTTAGTAGTTCTGTCACCACCACCGAAACGAGATATAGGAGGCATAAGTCTATCTATGTCCGTACCTGTTGTTTTGATTTCACCATCACGGAATGCGTTCTCGATGAATTTTCTTGTTTCAGGTTCCTTTAGCTTTTCATCTTTAATAATCTGAACAAGTTCTTCTTCACGCTTTTCGGCTACATAATAATGCCATTCTGTCATAACGTCTTCAACATCATTAATTCCTGCAATAAAGGTTTCAATAAGAGCCTTCTTGCTACGAAGTTCAGGGCTGGCATCAATAGCTTTCTTGATTATTACAAGCACTTCCTTATCTTCACAGTGACTATCGTGATATTTCTTAACAAGCATAAGGATATAATCGATATTGATTTCAATCTGCTTAATAAGTTCAACCTCAAAGACAATATCATCAATAATATCGGTGCTTTCACCACGCTTGCGTTTTTCATTCCATTCATCACGCAAGTCCTGATATCTACCAAGATAATCCTGCAAATCACGCTCAGTTATCATTTCTTTGCCAGCGAATTCATCAAATGCAGATAAAAGGTTTCTCATGCGTAGAATCGCACCAAATAGGGAGATAAAGTCCTTCTGATTCTGCTCGCCTATAATCTGTGGCTCTGAAAGTGGGAATTTGGAAGTTAAATCATCCATCATACCCATATATCCTGGATACTGCTTTCCATCAATGCCTTCATAACCATAGTAGTAATCTTTGAAACCTTTCATCAGAACAATACCACCTGCATTCTTATCACCGAAAAGTGAAATAGCAGCGTCTACTCGTTTCTGAAGGTTTCTAAAGCATACAATATTACCGAAAGTCTTAATTGAGTTAAGAATTCGGTTCGTTCTTGAAAATGCCTGAATGAGTCCGTGCATCTTCAAATTCTTATCTACCCACAGTGTATTTAATGTAGTAGCATCAAAACCTGTTAAGAACATATTTACAACAATAAGCAAATCAAGTTCCTTGTTCTTCATGCGAAGAGAAACGTCTTTATAATAATTTTGGAACTTATCGCTATCTGTAGAGTAGTTCGTATGGAACATCTCGTTATAATCTTTGATAGCATCCTCAAGGAAATCCCTTGATGACTGATCAAGTGCTGATGTATCTTCTGAATTTTCTTCATCAAGAATACCGCTTGCACCTTCATCAAGTTCTGCCTCATTTGCACCATAACTATAGATGGTTGCAATACGAAGTTTCTTTGTAGGGTCAGCCTCCATCTGTTTTTTGAATTCCTGATAATATAATTTTGCCATTGGAACAGATGCAACAGCAAAGATGGAGTTAAATCCACTTACTCGTTGTTTCTGCTTGATTTCTTCTACAGCACCATTCTTGCCGGATGCAACTTCTGAAATATTGGTAAGGGTGTTGTAAATATATGTTTTATCACCACGATATGTTTTTCTATCAAAGTTGTTAAGAATATATTCCGTTACAAGCTTGATACGCTCAGGAGCCATCATTGCCTTTTCGCGAGCAATATCCCATACCTGTTCGTCATCGATATCTTCATCCATATCCATTGTCTTAACATAGTCGACTCTGAACGGAAGTACATTCTTATCGTTAATAGCGTCAACAATAGTATATGTATGAAGCTGGTCGCCAAAAGTCTGCTCTGTAGTAAAGAACTGCGTATTACGTGAGCTTGCTGTATTTGCAGGAAAGATTGGTGTGCCTGTGAAACCGAATAAGTGATATTTCTTAAAGCTTTTTACAATAGCTGCGTGCATATCACCGAACTGACTTCTATGGCATTCGTCAAAAATGATTACAACGTGCTTGTTGTATACTTCATGTTCTTTATTTTTCTTGATAAATGTTGCAAGTTTCTGAATAGTCGTAATGATGATGTGAGCATCACTGTCTTCCAACTGCTTTTTAAGAATGGCAGTAGAGGTATTACTGTTAGCTGCACCTTTTTCAAAACGATCATATTCTTTCATAGTCTGGTAGTCCAAGTCCTTACGGTCAACTACGAAGAGAACCTTATCTATGTAAGGAAGAAGTGACGCCTGTCTTGCAGTTTTGAATGACGTAAGTGTTTTGCCAGAGCCTGTTGTATGCCAGATATAACCGCCACCTGCAACATCACCATATTTTTTATAGTTATTAGCAATCTCAATACGATTAAGAATACGCTCCGTTGCCGTAATCTGATATGGTCGCATTACCATAAGCATATTTTCGGAAGTGAAAATGCAATACTTGGTGATTATATTAAGAATCGTATGCTTTGCAAAGAATGTTCTTGTAAAGTCAATCAAATCCGGGATAACACGATTGTTTGCATCCGCCCAGAAGGATGTAAATTCAAAGCTGTTGCTTGTTTTGCCTTTCCTGGCAGTAGCTGAAGCATTTACATCCTTTATAGCATTGAAACGTGTGCTGTTGGAATAGTACTTTGTGTTAGTTCCATTTGAGATAACAAAAATCTGTGTGTATTCAAACAGACCACTTCCTGCCCAGAACGAATCTCTCTGATATCGGTTAATCTGATTGAAAGCCTCACGAATAGCCACACCTCGGCGTTTAAGTTCTATATGAACAAGTGGCAAACCATTCACAAGGATCGTAACATCATAACGGTTATCGTGCTTTGCACCGTCAGACTCTCCAATAACGTACTGATTGATGACCTGTAAAAAGTTATTGTGGATATTCTTCTTATAAATAAGGGTAATATTTTTTGTACTGCCATCATCTCGCTTTAATACCTGAACATTATCCTCCTGGATTTTTCTTGTCTTTTCAACGATTCCTTCATTCTGGTTGGCAATGGAATCTTTGAAAAATCTATCCCATTCCGTTTCAGAGAAATGGTAACTATTCAGTTTCTCAAGCTGAGTACGAAGATTGGCAAGCAAATCTTTTTCTGTGTGTATCTGAAGATATTCGTATCCCTGCTGTGTAAGCATACGAATAAACTCTTTTTCAAGTTCGCCTTCTGACTGATAGCTGTTAGAACGTGCCTTCACAGGCTCATATTCGGTAACAACTGTATTTTCACTTGTAGCTGCCACTATATTGAAATATGGCATACGGGCACCTCCTCTTGAGATTATAACTGTTTGAAAGAAAGCAGCTTATCTCTATAAAATTCATATTGTTTTTGTCTTGCTTCTATTTCAGCCGGAAGACCGATGTTGAGGTCAGAGCAGATAGTGTCAAAGCGATCCAGAATTTGTACGATTTGACGCTGCACTTCAAGAGGCGGAACTGAGAGAATTAACTCCTCTAAGTCAGACTTGTTAATTGCAGGAACTCCACCATCTTTCTTAAGAGACAATATTTCATATGAATTATTTGACAAGTAATAATACAAATATTTATTTAATACAAAATCAGCATTTCCAACGATTTTATAGCATAGAGGCCCAAGCCAAAACTTGTTTTTTTGATACCCCACATAACCAATACCACCTTGACCTCTAGAAGGCGTTGTCACCACGTCTCCATCACAATTCCAATCTAATGAATATCCAGAATTAGTAGTTCCAGCATTAATATATTCATATAAAGAATGTGATTCTTGAATATCCCTTAATTTACTTCCAGTTGAAATAAAAGCAATATCGCCAATCTTCTTATACTCCACACCGTTTGGGCAGTAGCGTGAGATAAGCGAGTGTAGAGGATTATTATCGTTAAAAGTGAGCAGTGTATCTCGATAGTACTCATACTGTTTTTTACGAGCTGTAAGCTCCGCTGTAAGCTCCGCTGTAAGTAACGTGAAAGAGTCCAATATATGGACTATTTCACGTTGTACCTCCAACGGAGGTACGGGAACTTTAAAACTTTGTAACATTGGTAATGTGATATATGGTACGGAGCCTTTTTTACAGTTCACCATAATATATGGTTTTAAATAGGCATCCATAAAATGAAATAAAAAAGGTTTAATGACGAGTTTAAAATTATCTAAGACATAAGTTCTTTGATAAGCATTAAACTTACCTTCATATTGATTTAAATGACCTACTTGGCTACCATTTCCTGATATCAATATTGCTGATGTGTCAAATGCATATTCATTAATTTTATAAGGGTTTGCATCGCAGGTGAAAAACGGATAAATACCATCTTCATCTTTTGCGTTAGCATTCAACTTACCAGTGCAAATATTACATAATTCGCCTAAAACTTTATACTCCACCCCATTCGGGCAAAGTTCTTGAATCAGCTCATCTAATTTACTCATTTTGCTCACCTGCTTTCAACATTCGATTGACCGCCTTATCAAAATCAGAGGTGATTTTCTGTGTTTTGTTAAATTCTTCATATTCAGCCGACGCTTTATCTCTTGCCATTCTACCGGAGATTTTCCCCTTATCCCGCAGAATATCATATCGGCGAAATGCCAGAAATTCGTTCACGCTGGCGGCAAACTCCTCCATAGTAAAGGTATTTTCTCGCTCAATCAAATCTTCAATATAGTCGAAATAGCCTGTTACGGCACGCTCCAGTTGACGAATTTGTTTTTCTTTCAGATAGTTTTTTGCAACGACCACATCTGATTTTAGAATGCGTCCGTCCGGAGCATTTTTCCAAGTAGTAAGCCCCATATTTTCTTTGGTTCTGTCAGCAGAAGTATAGACAATTTCTGCCGCAGTCTGCCCGGTAATTGCAAAATGGAACTTGTTTTGCACCATAGCATAAAAATCATGGGTAATCTGTGCATTTTTATCATAGTCAATGCTACATTCCGCAAAGATGTCTGTGATTTGCTGCCAGATTCGTCTTTCGCTCGCACGGATTGAACGAACTCTTTCCAAAAGTTCACGGAAGTAGTCTTTCCCAAAGACTGTTTTGCCCTGCTTCAAGCGTTCATCATCCATAGCAAAGCCTTTTATCATATATTCTTTCAAAACGCCGGTAGCCCAGATTCTGAAACTTGTTGCCCGTTTGGAATTTACTCTGTAACCAACAGATATGATTGCATCGAGGTTATAAAATTGTGTTTCTTTGTTTTGCGTTTTTCCCTCGATAGCTCCGTGTTGAGTGGTTGTTGCAATTTTTGCAACAACCACTTTTTCGTCAAGCTCACCCTCATTGAAAATATTTTTCAAGTGCCTGCTTATGGAAGATTTATCGACATCAAACAATTCAGCCATTGCTTTTTGCGTAAGCCAAATTGTTTCGTCTTTCACAAACGCATTGACTGAAACATTTTCTTCAGCGGTTTGATATACTAAAAAGTTAAAATCATTTTCCATCACTGCACCTCGATTTCTGCAATTATCTCATCGATTGCTTTTCTTAAGGTCTCTTCACGAGCAACGATTTCTTTGATTTCTGCATTCAGCTTAACAATATCGATTTTTTCTCTTGTATCTTCTGCTTCAACATAGGTTGATACAGAAAGGTTGTAGTCATTTTCAGAAATCTCATCGTATGTTGCAAGATGTGAGAAATGCTCAATTTCACTGCGATTTGCAAAGCATTTCACAATCTTATCCATATTGTCTTGAGTAAGCTTATTGTTGTTCGTAACCTTAATGCACTCGTTTGTTGCATCGATAAACAGCGTTTTATTATCTGCCTTGTTCTTTTTCATTACCATAATGCAGGTGGCAATTGAAGTTCCAAAGAAAAGATTAGGTGGCAACTGAATTACGCAATCAACAAAGTTGTTATCAATAAGATATTTTCGGATTTTCTTTTCAGCACCACCACGGTACATAATGCCTGGAAAACATACAATCGCAGCAGTTCCGTTTGATGCAAGCCATGAAAGACTGTGCATAATAAATGCAAGGTCAGCCTTGCTCTTTGGTGCAAGAACACCTGCAGGTGCAAAACGAGGGTCATTGATAAGTAAAGGATTATCATCACCAGCCCATTTAATAGAATACGGAGGATTTGAAACAATCAGTTCAAAAGGTTCATCATCCCAATGCGCCGGGGCTATAAGGGTATCTTCACAAGCAATATTAAATTTATCAAAGTCGATATCATGTAGGAACATGTTGATACGGCAAAGGTTGTAGGTTGTAATATTGATTTCCTGTCCATAGAAACCATTGCGCACCTTATCTCTACCAAGTACTTTTTCTGCTTTCAGAAGCAGCGAACCTGAACCACAGGCTGGATCGTACACCTTGTTGATTTCAGTTTTTCCAACTGTACCGAGTCTTGTAAGAAGTTCTGATACATCAGCAGGAGTAAAGAACTCACCACCCGATTTACCCGCATTTGATGCATACATTGTCATCAAATATTCGTAGGCATCACCAAATGCATCAATATCGTGATCCTTAACATCACCAAGATGCATATCAGCCACGCCATCAAGAAGCTTGCAGAGCTTTTCATTTCTCTTTGCAACAGTAGAACCAAGCTTATTACTGTTTACATCAAAGTCATCAAAAAGACCCGCAAAGTCGGATTCTGATTCACTGCCTTTAGCAGACTCCTCTATATGACGGAATACCTTCTCAAGTGTTTCATTAAGGTTCTCATCATCTTTAGCTTTTGCTCTAACATTGCAGAAAAGTTCTGAGGGAAGGATAAAGAATCCTTTTTCTTCAACAAGTCCTTCTCTTGCTTCCTCTGTATCATCATCAGACATCTGCGCAAAATCGAAATCAGTATTACCTGCTTCAATTTCACCTTCATTGATGTAGTTAGTAATATTTTCAGAAATATATCTGTAGAACATAGTGCCAAGCACATAGTTCTTAAAATCCCAACCATCTACAGCACCACGAAGTTCATCCGCGATTGCCCATATAGCACGGTGAAGTTCATCACGTTCCTGTTCTTTTTTATTATCAATAGGCATTATCTTTTCCCCTCCGCTATAAATTCCAAAATATCGTTGGGCGTACAGTGTAAAGCCGTGCAGATATCTTCCACTTTCTCTAGTGATATATATTGCCCGGTACGTAGTTTAGTAATAATGTTGGCGGAAATATTGCTCATTCTCATTAAGTCCTGATTGGAAATATCTTCTTCAATCATGCGATGTAATAGTTTTTTATAACTAACAGCCATAATTCCATCCTTATTTTAATAATTAAATATTATCACGATTCTGTGAGTATATAAACGATATAAAGAACCGATAGCACCGGAATATTGGGGTTATAGGCCAAAACCAATGATGAGTTAAGAAGTAAAAAAAAACGCGGCAAAAACCGCGTGTATTGTGCGCCAGACAGGATTCGAACCTGCAACCTTCTGATCCGTAGTCAGATGCTCTAATCCGTTGGGCTACTGGCGCATGCTCTCCAAAAACTTGGAACTTTAACTTTCCGTTGTTTTTGGCAACTTGACTAATATACAACCATCTTTACAAAAACACAAACCCTGGCGTGTCGCCAGCGCCAGGGTCTGCATCTAAAACATAAGAATCTAAAACATAAAATCCTTAAGCTCTATGCTCCAGAACCTCATCTACCATACCGTATTCTTTAGCTTGAGGAGCGGTAAGAATAGTGTCTACCTCAATATCTTTACGAATTCGCTCAACACTTTGGCCAGTGTGCTTTGCAAGAGTGGCCTCTAACCATTCGCGCAAACGCAACATTTCCTTAGCTTGAAGCTCTATCTCTGTAGCCTTGCCAAAATCCTGGCCCATAGCAGGTTGATGAATAAGCACGCGAGCATTTGGCAAAATCATGCGCTTACCAGCAGCGCCAGCAGCAAGTAAAATCGCAGCAGCTGAAGCAGCTTGACCCAAGCACACCGTTTGAACATCTGGCTTAATGTATTGCATGGTATCGTAAATAGCCGTCATAGCAGTCATAGAGCCACCAGGAGAGTTAATGTACATCATTACATCTCTGCTTGGATCCATGCTTTCTAGAACCAAAAGCTGAGCCATAATGTCGTCTGCAGAAGTGTCGTCAACCTGAACACCCATAAAAATAATGCGGTCTTCAAAAAGCTTAGTGTATGGATCTTGCGTTTTCATACCATAAGGAGTCTGCTCGCCAAATTGAGGCAAAACATAACGATTCGTAAACACACCACTGGTCTGGCCAAATCCGCCCAAACGCTTAGCGCGAGCAACAAACTTTGCTTCTTCACTTGCCATTAAAATCACTCCTCCCCACGCATAGAAGCTGGAGTGGTAACAATCTTATCTACAAAGCCATACTCCAAAGCCTGCTGAGCAGTAAACCAATGATCATACTCGTTGTCTCGGTAGATCTCTTCAACAGTATGACCAGTCTGCTGAGCCGTTAGCTCAGCGAGAGTTTTCTTCATATCCATAATAAGTTCAGCATTAATACGCACGTCTGTAGCAGTGCCACCAACACCGCCAGAAGGCTGGTGCATTAGCACGCGAGCGTGAGACGTTATAAAACGCTTACCAGGCGTGCCAGAACTCAGCAAGAACTGACCCATAGAAGCAGCCATGCCAACAGCAATCGTAGCAACATCTGGCTCAATAAGCTGCATAGTGTCGTAAATAGCCATTCCAGCAGTAATAGAACCACCTGGCGAATTAATATAAAGCCAAATATCTTTCTTAGGATCTTGCGCAGCTAGCATAAGCATCTGAGCGCAAATAATATTGGCATTTTCATCCTTGACTTCAGAGCCAAGCCAAATAATACGATCTTTTAAGAGTTGATTAAAAATCGAATCCGTTGGATTTTGTGGCTCCCCTTCTTGCATAACGGGAGAAGCCGTAAACAGATCAGTCACCTTATCTCCTTACAAACATTTTGAATACATCTAGACTATCGTGTGCGCGTGACCGCAAAACAAGAATGTGAAGTAAAACGCTTAACGCAATTAGACACGCGATTAGACACGCAACTAGACACAATCACCGCCAATAGCATAAGACAAAGTAATGCAAACGGTGCGTTTACTAATTCCGCAACTAAAAGCCACGCCATAATCGGAGCTTTTCTAGAAGACGCAAGTAAAGAAGCAGCGCCAATAATAGATACAGAAATTGCGGAAACTTGCGAAATGTCAAAAACTTGCAAAAAACCAGACGTTGAAAAAATAGCGTATAAAATCACACCAAAGCAAGCGCCAGTTGAAATGCTTGGCTGCAATACGCCTCCAGAAGCACCATAGCGCAAAACAAGCAAAGTAGCAGCCATTTTCATTAGCGCAAGAAGCAACAAAATAGTAACAATATGCGAGTTTTCTGCCAAATACGGAAAACTAGCTACAGAAAAAGCAAGCTGAGAAAGCGACCTACCATTCCCCATAATATGCGGAAACCAACAAGCCGCAACACCAATAACTAAGCCAGCTACAGGCATAAAACACAGCATTTGTATGCCACGCAAAGCATGAGTTCTACACCAAATAATACCCAAGCGAAAAACGTAACCAACTAAGCCGCACACTGCACCAACAACAACAGTTAAAACGCAAATTTGCCAAGAAAACACGCAAGAAAATTGCGAAATATTGTAGTATCTAGAATGATGCAATAAAAACTCAACAACAAACGCAGCAACATAATTCATAACAAGAGCAAAAGGCAAGCAACGCAAACGCTCCGAGCGCGCAATATTTTTAAGTGCATTAACTATTACAGAGCCATTTTCGCAATTTAGCCACGCATAAAAACCAAAACCTTGAGTTTTACTAAGCAAACCTAAAGAAAGCACGGTGCCAGCTAAAGGCGCATGGTACACTGCAGCCAAGCCAGCACCTGCAGCAGACGCAACTAGTATACGCTGAGTTTTAACAGACACATTAAAAATACTGCTGCAACGTTGAGCAATCATTGCAGCTAATTCTCTAGGAGCTACTTCCCTTCCGATTGAAATTCCAGAGCCAACAATGCCGATTTGCAATAAAACATGTGCAATAGTAGAAAAAATTGGCATTCTACTGCCACTAACGGCTTGTGGAATAGTAACGATTCGAGGAGGATTCTCCTTCTTTCGCAAAAAATACCAAGCCAGTGCAGCAATAGTCATAGCAATTGTGCCAGGTAGCACGTATCGATACCAAGGAAGCCCTAAAAATACAGTATTTTTAGCAGATTCAATTGAGCCAAAAGCAAGGTGTTGTACAGCGTAAAAAATAAGCGTAAGAACTGTTGCTCCTAAGCCAACAAGAACGCCAAGAGCAACAGAGACTGCAATAAAACGCGCTACTAGAATTGCAAAACTAAATAATTTGCAAGATTTGCCGAATTTGCTAAATCTGCAACAAGATTCATGCTTTGTTTTAGCACTACTATCCATAATGTCTCGCAATTCTTAACATTTTTCTATAATAATCGTAATTCTATATAGTAATTATTTAATTAAATATAAGTAAGACCCAGCAGAGTTATACTCTACTAGGTCTTAAATAACAAGATTATTAGAAGATTCTAATTTAGAAGACTCTAACTACTTTTCAGCAGAAAGCTCATCGGCAACAGCTGCAGCAGCAGAAGCAGCCTTAACGCTTTCATCTTCTGGCTCTTCATCTTCCGACAAGAAAGCACTCAAATCAAGAGCTTCTCCGCCAGCAACGAACTTTACAGCGCGCATGCCAGCAAGCAAGCCCTTAGAGCGAGCAACTTCTTGAACAGCAGAACCAAGCTGACCATTGCGAACAATAGCGTTAATAAACTGGCTTGGATCCATTCCGTACTGCTGAGCAACAGAAACCAAGAAGTTGGTAACGTCTGCTTGAGAAACAGAAACATCGAGGCTTTCTGCCAAAGCGTCGAGAACCATCTGGTCACGAAGCTCCTTTTCTGCAGCCTTTTCAGCCTCTTCCTTTTGCTTCTTAGTGGCCTTTTCTGGGTCTGGAGTCATGCCCTTAAGGTGCTCGGCAACAGCCTTATCTTTAACACCCTTTGGCACAGGAATTTCAACTTCTTCTTGAATCTTAGCAATAAAAGCATCGCGAGCAAGAGTTGCCTGACGGCCTTCATTTGCCTGCTCCAAAGACTTACGAACGTCTTCCTTAAGCTCCTTCAAAGTGTCGAACTCAGATGCTTCCTTAGCAAACTCATCGTCAAGCTTTGGCAATTCTTGAGCCTTAACGGAGTTAACCTTTACCTTAACCTGAGCTTTCTTGCCCTGGTTCTTTCCAGCTTCGAGAGTACCTTCAAAAGTGGTTTCTTCTCCAGCGGAAAGACCTTCCAAAGCCTCATCCAAACCATCAAGCATAGTGTTGGAACCAAGCTCGTAGCTTACGCCATTTTGAGAATCGGCAACTTCGTCGTTAATCTTAGCTTCCAAATCGATGTTTGCAAAATCACCCTTCTTAGCTGGGCGATCAACACCAACAAGAGTGCCAAAACGTGCGCGCAAAGCCTCAAGACGAGCCTTAACATCGCTATCTTTAACTTCCGGCTTCTCTACTTCGATTTCTACACCCTTAAACTTGTTAAGCTTGAACTCTGGGCGACGCTCAACAGTTGCAACAAACTTAAGCTTAAGTTCGTCTTTAGCAGATTCTGGGACTTCCTGAACATCAAATTCTGGCTGATCCATTGGGCGAATCTTCTTTTCTTCCAAAGCCTTAGAATAAAGCTCTGGAACAGCAGAATTTACAGCTTCACCGGCAACAGCTCCGAAGCCAACTCGCTGATCTACAATCTTGCCTGGTACGTGTCCCTTACGAAAACCTGGCACGTTGATTTGCTTTGCGATCTCTTTACGAGCCTGATCCATAAATGGCTCAAAATCTTCGAGATCTGCGGTAATGGTGAGCTTAACCTTAGTTGGCTCAAGATTCCTGACGCTGATTTTCACGCTTGCGCTCCTGAAATTACGTTTTCTAGCTTCTGCCATATGGCACAACCGTTACATAATAGCGCGAGTTACGGACTCAGCAATTAAATCGCTTTGCCACGTTCTTGCACCCTGCTCTACAAGAAACTCCTTAACATCAATATGCTCAATATTATCTTGCCAACAAAGATTGCGAATAATTTGCGGTTTAATAATGATTTCCGTAGGCGTGTGAGTATCTTCTGCAATCTTGATTAAAGACTGCTTTACATTTTGTAAGCGCTCATATCTTTTAGGATGATGATCACGCCAATACTTCATAGATCGTGGAGCTGCTTGCGATTCTTGTGCGTCGCTAGAATCAGCAGAATCGCCAGAATCCGCAGAATTGCCAGTATCGCCAAAATCGCCAGCATCGTTGTAATTGCCATATTTACTACTTGAATCATCAAGCTTAGAAATAATAGCAACTTCCCCACTTTTAGCGCGACTAATCGCGTCTTCTATAACAGCTTTCCACACATTTGGCTTGATTTTGCGCTGAATCGGAGCATAACGTTCAAACATCTTGTCTTGCTCGCTGCCCGTGTGAATCCTAACGCGTTCGTTAAGAATGCGAATTGAGCGAAACTCCCTAGAATTACTTGGTTTTCGCTTTCCTGCTTCAATAATCGCAGCATCCGAAAGCAATAGAGTTGGCGCAATATCGTATTGACAAGCAAGCTCATCTCGCTTTTGCCAAAGCTCTTTTGCAATCATCAAGCCGATTTTATCGTGCATAAGAACGCTTATATGAGATATTCTAAGCCAAGGATTTGGGTGAGGAGCCTTCTTTTGCGCACCTTTACTTAATAAGTGTGCAAACTCTTGATTTGCCCATAAAAGCTTGCCTTGCTTTTTTAACTCGCCGCTCATTACTTCTTCTAATTCGATTAGCAATTCAACGTCTAAAGCAGCGTAATTTCGCCAATCTCTAGGAAGAGGTCTATATGACCAATCCGCTGCAGAATGTTCTTTTGCAAGAGTCAACCCCAAATAATATTCAGTTACAGAGCTTAATCCAAATCGCTTTCTACCAAGCAATTTAGCTGCGATTTCTGTATCAAATAAAGCACGCGGACGCAAACCAATATCGAAAAATCCTGGCAAATCTTGCATAGAATCGTGAATAATCCAAGGCGCATCCCCTACTGCCTCATTAAATTCATGCCAATCAACGCCAAGTTTTCCTAAAGCTATTGGGTCCAGCAATCCAATTCCTGCACCTTTGCGTTTAAACTGAATCAGCCAATCTTCGTGACCATATCTAAAACCAGATGCGCGCTCTGCGTCTGCAGCCAAAGGCCCCGACCCTGCTGCCAACAAATTACAATATTCTTTATATGCTTCAAGCGTATCAATGACTTCTGGAACTCCTTCTCTAGGCTCTTTTAAGAGCTTTGGTTCCTTATTCAAGAACGCCTCCCGATTCCACGCTTTAGCCAAATTCTTACGCTTTTTGCATCTTACTTTGTAATTTTTTGCAAAATATCCGTAAAAAATATTTAAGCCGTGTTATAGATTATGCATCTTTTAACACGGCTTCAACTTTCGCACACAACTACGACTAATCAAAATAAGTAATAAATTAAATAATAATTTAAATAATCAATCTGTTTTATTGTTTGATTCTTATTGAGTTATGCGCTTAACAAGCCTAGTTTTAAGGAATCTAGTAAGAGTAAATGCGACTGCCGAAACTAAAACTGTTGGAATAACGTAGCCAACATGTAAACCTAAATCCGAGAACTTGGATATTGGGAAAGTAACAAGTTCTATAACAAAAGTTATCGCAATAGATATTATTGGCACTTCAATAAGAAGTTTCTCATCAAACGATGCAACAATGTTTATTGGCAACAAAATTATTGGCAAAATAACGAAAACAGTAAGCGCTGTAGCAAAACCAAACTGATCGTTACACCGCACAAAAATAGCTAACGCTAATGTAAAAGCTAATGCAATCCAACAACCTATTCTGCGCTTCATTGCGTATCCTTTCTCTAAAAAAGGTTATTTGTATAATTATACAAAATCCTTTAAAAAAAAAACAATACAATACGCAAAAATTGTCTAAATTACAGTTACATTTTTGATGCAATCTAAACGCAGTCTAGTACACAACAAAACCGTGGTCTTTGAACTGGTTTACAACTCGCTCTTTAAGCGCCCTAGAAGGTCCTTTTTGATTCTCAAGAGGGTATGGAATCCTAAGCTCATGCCACTTTGGGCGGCCTAGTTGATGGAATCCAAGCACGTCAATATGCTCAACAGCATCACCAAATGAATCGCAAATCTCAGCAACTTTTTCAACATTTTCTTCGCTGTCTGTAAGACCTGGAACGAGCACAAAACGCACCCAAATCTTCTTACCAGCCTTCGCCAATCGCTGACCAAAGTCAATAGTTGGCTGAAGCAAGCCGCCAGTTACTTTTTTATACGTTTCTTCAATACCAGATTTAACATCTAGCAAGCAAAGATCAATGTCGTCAATCATTTCGTCCGTATAATTGCGATTCAAAAAGCCCGAAGTATCTAAGCAAGTATGCACACCCATCTCTTTTGCTGCACGAAACACTCTAGATACAAAAGCTGGTTGCATCATGGATTCTCCGCCAGAAAAAGTTATTCCGCCGCCTGTTGCCTTAAAAAGACTTTGATAACGGTCTACTTTTTTAATCATTGCATCTAAGTAGACTGGCTTGCCGTCGCGCATTTTCCAAGTATCTGGATTTTGGCAATATTGGCAGCGAAGTGGGCAGCCACTCATAAACACTGTCATGCGAGTGCCAGGGCCATCAACAGAAGTATTAATATCCCAAGAATGCACAAATCCAATATCGCCAGTTTTAAGAGCAACTAAGCGGTCTTTTCTGTCTAATCCAATTGGAGATTCAAAACCAGAAAGACCACCCATTAAAGTTTGTCGGGCATACTCTTTTGACTCCTTTAACATGTGCTGAGTCGTAGTGCGAAATGCTGTGTTTTCAGCCATTTACATGCCCTCCTATAACCGTCTTTGGTAATCTTTAAGTCTATTTTATTTTAAAAGCCGCCAGGAGCAAAACCTACTCACTCCCGGCGGCATTCGCAATCAATCAGAATCAGTCAGTAACTGAACCCTGGTGGAATGTACGAGAAATAACGTCGAGCTGCTGCTCCTTAGTGAGCTTTACGAAGTTCACTGCGTAGCCAGAAACGCGAACCGTAAGGTGTGGGTACTTTTCTGGGTGCTCAACAGCGTCTTCAAGCTGTTCCTTGCGCAAAACGTTGATGTTTGCGTGGTACAAGCCGTGACCGTTGCCAGCGTCCAAAATACCAACCAAATTCGTTATACGCTCGTCTTCATCTCTTCCCAAACCATCTGGCGTAATGGTGTTGGTCAAAGAAATACCATCGAGAGCATCGTCATAGTCAATCTTGCCAACGGAGAACATGGATGGAAGCATACCGTGAGAATCCATACCATTTTCTGGGTTTGCGCCTGGAGCGTAAGGAGTACCCTTCTTGTGACCAGATGGGAAGGAACCAGTGTTCTTGCCGTATTCAACGTTAGAAGTAATAGTCAAGATAGACTGAGTTGGAACAGCATTACGGTACACAGGCAAACGCTTTACCTGACCCATAACAGTGCTTACAACCCACTTTGCCAAGTCATCAGCACGATCGTCATCGTTACCGTAGATTGGGAACTCGCCAACCGTCTTGTAGCCAACGATTAAGTCGTCGTCTGCGCCTTCGATGTACTCATACTCATGACCTTCAGTGGTCTTAGCATCCTTATTGTAGATTGGGTAAACCTTTGCATACTTCAAAGCAGCCAAGGAATCTGCAGCAATAGACAAGCCAGACATACCACAGCCGAGTGTACGATAGACTTCCCTATCGTGCAAAGCCATCTCAATGGACTCGTACGCGTACTTATCATGCATGTAGTGGATGATGTTCAAAGCCTCAATGTAGGTTTCGGAAAGCCATTCCAAAGCCTTCTCGTAATTGGCCTTAACCTTCTCGTAGTCAAGAGTTCCATCAGCTTCTGGCTTGATTGGGTCAATAACGCCCTTATCAATAACCTGCATGCCAGTCATTTCATCGCGGCCACCGTTAATCGCGTAGAGCAAAGCCTTTGCGGAGTTAACGCGTGCAGCGAAGAACTGCATTTGCTTACCAACGCGCATTGGGGAAACGCAGCAAGCAATAGCAGCGTCATCGCCCCAGTGCTCACGAATATCTTTATCGGACTCGTACTGAATTGCAGAAGTGTCGATAGAGATTCGTGCGCAGAAACGCTTGTAGGCTTCTGGAAGCTTTGGATCCCAGAAAATAGTGATGTTTGGCTCTGGACCTGGCCCAAGATGCTCAAGGGTCAAAGTGTTGAGCAAACGGAACGAAGTCTTAGTAACAAAGGTACGGCCATCATCGCTGAAGCCTGCATCGGACCAAGTTGCCCAGTATGGATCTCCAGAGAAGATTGCGTCGTAATCCTTAGTACGCAAGAAGCGAACAATACGAAGCTTCATAACCAAAGCATCAATGATTTCCTGAGCGTCGGTTTCGTTGATTAATCCAGCCTTCAAATCGCGCTCAAAGTAGCAATCGAAGAATGCGGAAACACGGCCGAAGCTCATTGCAGCGCCATCCTGGCTCTTAACAGAAGCAAGATAGCCCATGTAAGTCCACTGAACAGCTTCCTTAGCGGTTTGAGCTGGTCGGCTCAAATCCAAGCCGTACTCGTTACCCAAGTTAATAAGCTGCTTCAAAGCCTTGATTTGCTCATCGTGCTCTTCGCGGAAGCGAATCCAATGCTCAATCTCGGTCTCAGTAAAGTCGTTGCGGTATGGAATCGAATCCTTATCGCGCTTCTTGAACTCAATAAGCATGTTTACGCCGTAAAGAGCAACACGACGATAATCACCAATAATACGGCCACGGCCATAAGCATCTGGCAAACCAGTCAAAATCTTGTTGTGGCGAGCAATCTTAATATTCTTGGTGTAAACACCAAACACGCCATCGTTATGAGTCTTGCGATAAACGGTGAAAATCTTCTTGATTTCTGGATCAACTTCCTTGCCAGCTTCCTTAATGGCCTGCTCAACCATTCGCCAACCGCCGTTTGGCATCATAGCGCGCTTGCAAGGTTCGTCGGTTTGAAGACCTACGATTACGTTATCTACTTCTGGGCTTTCAATGTAGCCTGCTGGCATTGCGTCAATTCCTGCTGGAATATGTGTTTCAACGTCGTATACGCGGCGCTCGCGCTCGACAGCCAAGTAGTTGTCGTCGAGGTACTTCCACATATGCTTCGTTTTTTCGGTGGCGTCTGCCAAGAAAGTCTCATCACCCTCGTATGGAGTGTAATTCTTTAGGATAAAGTCACGAACGTCAATATCTTTTTCCCAATTGCCGCTTGTAAATCCATCCCACGCTTTTGCACGAAGATCCTCTTCGCTGAGAACGGATGCATCCACTGATGCCATATTTGACTCCTTTCGTATCCACGACGCTTCTTCACGTCGCCTTCTCTACTATGTTAGAGCAATGTTCAAACAGTACACGTCGATTTTTGGCATTTTTAACGTGAGTTACCTCACATTTTACTGTTTTTTAGCTTATTTTTAATAAAAATGCTAGTTTGAATCCTCAAACTAGCACATATACAACGCGTATCGAACGGGCGGTTGCTTGCGACTTTTCCCAAGCTTCACCAATCCGTTCCCAGCCTTCGTCTATTCTCTAAACGCCGTTGTTACTGGAATTCGCCTATCTCTGCCAAACGCAATCGCAGTAACTTTTGGCCCTAACGGATACTGCCTACGCTTCCATTCTGCGCGGTCTACAAGCCGAATAACTGTATCAACTGTGCGCTCATCAAAACCGTCTGCAAGCAAATCCGCCCTGCCGTGAGCAAGCTCGATATGAGCCTCTAACACTTTGTCTAGCAAATCGTATTCTGGCAAAGAATCCGAGTCCTTTTGCCCTGGCCTAAGCTCGGCACTTGGAGGCTTAACAATAGAGTTTACAGGTATAAGAATGCCATCTTTTGGAGCCTTTTCTTTAGGATTATTGTCTTTAGAAAAATCTTCACTGCCAGCAATAGGCAACATTCCAAGACCTACGCCATTTTCAGCAGCGCGATTACGCCATCTAGAAAGCGCCCAAACGCGAGTCTTAAACAAATCTTTAATAGGAGCATACCCACCTACCGCATCTCCATAAATCGTAGAATAACCGCATGCAAGCTCCGACTTATTGCCAGTAGCTAAAGCCAGCAAACCTTTTGAATTAGAATACGCCATAACAATCACGCCTCTAACTCGCGCTTGCAAATTTTCTGCAGCAACACCTTGCAAATCAAGCTGATTTTGGAATGACTTAAAAAGCGGCTCAATAGGCTGAATATCGTAATGTGCTCCAAGGCGCTTAGCTAAATCGCAAGCATCGTCTTTAGAGCCAAGCGAAGAATACATGCTTGGCATTGAAATTCCCCAAACGTTTTGCCCTCCGCAAGCATCCGCCGCCATAGTTGCAACTAGCGCAGAGTCGATTCCGCCAGAAAGTCCTAAGCAAACGCCCTTAAAGCCATTTTTACGCATGTAATCTCTGAGTCCTAAAACGCATGCGCAATAAACTTCTTCGTCTGGGTCTAATTTTTGAGCAATCGTAGAGCACTTTTGCACATCTAAATCTGTATCAAAATCAACAAAACTTAAGTCTTGATCAAACATCTTAGAACGCTCAATCAAAGACCCGTCTGCGTTTACTACAAAGCTGCCGCCATCAAAAACAAGATCATCTTGAGCACCAACTTGATTTACGTAAACAAGCGGAGCATTAACCTCTTTTGCACGCTTTTGAGCCAGTTTTAATCGAATATCCGTTTTGCCTTCTTCGTACGGAGAACCGTTGATTGTTACTAGAACATCAATCCCCTCTTTAGAAAGACGCGCAACTGGGCCGCCATCTTGCCAAATGTCTTCGCAAATCGCAAATCCTAATTTTGCGCCTTTAACGTTTAGAATCCCGCAATCATCTCCAGACGAGAAAATTCTAAATTCGTCAAAAACGCCATAGTTTGGCAAAAAATGCTTGTCGTAAACAAGCGCCACTTTTCCGTTGTTAATAACAAGCAAGCGATTTCTTGGCTTACCTAACTCATCGTCTACACCAACCGTTCCAACAACAACGTATAAATCACCTAATCCGCTATCTTTTAAGCTTTTTGCAAGACTATAAGCGGCATTATTAGCTGCTTTTCTAAATGTTGCACGCAAAGCAAGGTCTTCGATTGGATACCCAGTTAGTGTCATTTCTGGAAACACAACAATATCGGCATTTCCCCTACTTGCGTCTTTGCAAAATCGCAATATTTCATCCGTATTTTTGCTTATATTTCCAACGCAAGTGTCAATTTGAGCTAAAGCTAAACGCAAAGAAGTCATGTTTTTATTATAAGCCATGTTGCACAAGCCATATCATTTTAAAGCCTTCTAAAACAAAAAGATTGCAAAACGCCACGCCAAAACAATAAGGAAAAATAAAAAATCAAGCCCTAAATGCAAAAAATAATTGTTGATTATCTTATTGATTTTATTAGCTTTACTAACTCGTCATAAATTATACAAATAGAAAATAGGTAGCGAAGAGGCTGCAAAATCGCATATATTGATATTCCGTTGCTAAGAAACAAAATAATCAACTAGCAAAAAACATTAAAGGACAAGGGGAAAAACATGAAAATCACAAAAAAGAACACAAAGATTATTGCAGCTTTTACAGCACTAACTGCGATTTTGGGTCTTTCGCTAAGCGCATGCGGATCTTCTGCAAATGGAGCAACTAAAGACGATAAGGTGATTAAGGTTGCAGCTTCCCCAACTCCTCACAGCGATATTTTGAATAAAGTAGTTAAGCCGATTTTGCAAAAGCAAGGCTATAAGTTGGTTGTTAAGGAATTTACTGATTACGTTCAGCCAAATACTGCTGTAGAAGAAGGCGAAGCAGACGCAAACTACCATCAGCATTTGCCATACTTAGATAACTTTAATAAAGAAAGAGGAACGCATATTATTTCTATTGCTGGAATCCACTTTGAGCCATTTGGACTTTACCCAGGAAAGACTAAAACAATTAAGGACTTAAAAGATGGCGCAACAGTTGCTGTTCCTAGCGATCCAACCAACGAAGCTCGCGCACTTCTTCTTTTGCAAGACGCAGGTCTTCTTAAGCTAAAGAATCCAAAGGATGTTAACTCAACCAAGAAGGATATTGTTTCTAATCCAAAGAATCTAAAGTTTAAGGAAATAGACGCCTCTTTGGTTCCAACAGTCGTTAAAGACGTTGATTTAGCTGCTCTAAACGGAAACTACGCTATTCAAGCTGGATTTAACCCAACTAAAGATCCTCTTACAAGCGAAAAAGTTGGAGGCGTAGCCGCTAAGACATACGAAAACATTATTGCTGTTAAGAAGGGCTCCGAAAAACTTGCTAAAATCAAGGCTCTTGTAAAAGCGTTAAAAACAGATGAAGTTCGTGATTTTATAAAGAAAAACTACAACGGCGCTGTTCTTCCAGTGTTTTAACGTGATTACAGCGTTTAATCGCAAATAAAAAAAAAGAGACATGTGCCTCTAAAAAAACTAGAGGCACGTGCCTCATATTTGTTTTATAATTCGTTTTACAATTCGTTCTACAATCGGTGGAAAAATGATTCAGATTGAACATCTTTATAAGACTTATTCAAGCGGCAAAACTAAGCACGAAGCGCTTAAAGACATTAATTTGACTATTGAATCGGGAGAAGTCTTTGGAATTTTAGGTTCTTCGGGAGCTGGAAAGTCTTCGCTAGTTAGATGCATAAACCTTCTAGAAAGACCTACGAGCGGAAAAGTTGTAATAGACGGAAAAGATATTACATACGCTAAAAATCGCGATTTATCTAATATCAGGTCAAATATTGGCATGATTTTCCAAAACTTTAGTCTTTTTCAGCAGCGAACCGTATTGCAAAATGTGACTTTTCCTTTGGAACTAAACCACACGAATAAAAACGAACGAGAAGAACGAGCAAAATATTTGCTTGACTTAGTTGGCTTAAAAGATTTAGCAAACCGCTACCCTATTCAGCTTTCTGGCGGCCAGCAGCAACGTGTTGCTATTGCGCGAGCGCTTGCTAACAATCCTTCGATTATGCTTTGTGACGAAGCTACAAGCGCATTGGATTCAACAACTACTGCGCAAATACTTGACTTGCTTAGAAGAATCAACCGAGATCTTAACGTTACATTGGTTATTATTACTCACTCTCTTGCAGTTGCGCGCAATATTTGCGATAGAGTTGCAATGATTGACGGCGGAAAAATCGTAGAAATCGGCGATACTTCAACGCTTTTCAAGAATCCGCAAAGCAATATTCTAAAAACACTTATTGCAAACGAAAATGTTGAAAATCATAGAGATAACAGCAAAAACATCAGCAACAGCAACGAAAACAGCGAAAACAGCGAAAACAGCGAGGTGAAATAAAATGCCAGAAAATATTTCACAATTTATAGACGAATATGGAGAACTAATTATTGAAGGCACAAAAGACACAATTGTTATGACTTCAATAGCTACATTATTTGCATACATAATAGGACTTCCAATAGGAGTTCTTCTTATAACAAGCGCAAAGCAAGGAATTTGCAAAAACGCGCTGCTTAACACTGTTTTAGGAAGCATTGTAAACTTTGTGCGATCTATTCCGTTTATAATTTTGCTTGTTGCTATAATCCCACTTACAAGGCTTATTGTTGGAACATCTTTAGGTGTTCCAGGAGCAATTGTTCCGCTTGTTATAACAGCTGCGCCATTCGTAGCGCGAATTGTTGAGCAATCTTTGGCAGAAGTTGACGGAAGTCTTATAGAAGCTGCTCAAAGTTTTGGAGCAAGCAACACACAAATCGTGTTCAAAGTATTGCTTTTTGAAAGTTTACCTTCGCTAATTCGCGGAGCAGCATTAACGTTTATTACGCTTTTTGGATTCTCCGCAATGGCTGGAACAGTTGGAGCAGGAGGACTTGGAGATATTGCGATTCGCTACGGGTACCAACGCTACCAATACGACGTTATGAGCGCAGCAGTAATTTTATGCATTTTGCTTGTGCAATTAGTGCAAAGCATTGGAGATTTAATATCCAACAAAATCAACCATCACGAGCGCTAATATTAATCAAAATAAACAGTGAACAGTCTTTAATGTATGGGAGAATCGCAATATGACACTTATTAATATGCATACGTCTGAAGGCGATATAAAGATTAATCTTTTTGACGATAAAGCGCCTATTACAGTAAAAAATTTCGTTGACTTGGCAACTGGCGAAAAAGAGTGGACTGATCCTTTTAGCGGCGAAAAGTCTAATGAGCCTTTCTACAATGGCTTAACTTTCCACCGTATTATTAAAGATTTTATGATTCAAGGCGGATGCCCTCTTGGAAACGGAATGGGCGGTCCTGGCTACGAATTTGACGACGAGATTGACCCATCTCTAAAGTTCGATAAGCCATATTTGCTCGCAATGGCAAATGCCGGAAAGCAACGCGGACGCGACGGCCGCTTGCATGGCACGAATGGATCTCAATTCTTTATAACAACTGTTCCAACTCCTTGGCTTGATGGTCATCACACGATTTTTGGAGAAGTTGTGGACGATGAGTCTAAAGCTGTTGTAGATAAGCTTGAATCTGTTCCAACAGATAGGTCCGATGCTCCACTAGAGCCAGTTGGAATTATATCTATTGATGTTATTAAGTAAAAACATTAGCTAAAATAAAGCATAAATAATAAAGCAAAAATAGTATAAAAATTGCAATAATAAAACTTCCAGCCAAAGGATTATTTGACTGGAAGTTTTATTGTTTAGTTGCGCTTTAGCTACGATTTAGTTACTGTTTAGTCGCAGCTTAATCGCGTTCCATTTTTCTAAGTCGCGGTTCCGCACTATCTTTTGCACCCGTAATTCTATAAACGTCAAAAACGCCATCAATCTTACGAATCGCAGCAAGAAGAGTATTCAAATGCTGAGGATCCGCCATTTCAAACGTAAATTGGCTTGTAGCAACGCGATCGTCTCCAGTAGCAATCGTTCCCGAAAGAATATTTACGCCATGATCCGAAAGAACTCTAGTAACATCCGAAAGCAAATGCTGACGATCCAAAGCTTCTACTTGAACTTTAACAAGGAACAAGCCTTTGTCGCTTGTCCATTGAACAGGAATAACACGTTCCGATTGCGACTTTTGCAAATCAATCATATTTTGGCAATCTGTTCTATGAACAGAAACACCCTGATTTCTTGTTATAAAGCCAACAATATTGTCTCCTGGAACAGGCATGCAACAGCGCGCAAGCTTAACCCAAACGTCTCCAACACCCTTTACAGAAACGCCAAGAACGCCGTTAGACTTGCGATTACGCTCTGCTCTTCTAAGCGGAAGCGCCTCTTCTTGCGCTTCTTCTGCTACTTCTTCGCTTCCCGCATCTTTAACAAGACGAGAAATAACATTTTGTGTAGAAACCTGACCTTCGCCAATCGCAGCATAAACGGCTTCTACATTAGCAGTAATATTAAGCTCTTCTGCAACGCCTATTAACGCTTGCGGAGTAAGCAAAGTAGACAAAGGCAAGTTACGTTTACGCATAGCGCGCGTAAGCTCGTCTTTACCCTCTTCAATGGCCTCCGAACGGCGTTCCTTGCTAAACCATTGCCTAATCTTATTTCTAGCTCTAGGGCTTTTTACAAAACTAAGCCAATCTCTAGAAGGTCCAGCAGTATCGGACTTAGACGTAAGAACTTCTACAGTGTCTCCGTTGTTAAGCTTTGTATCTAGTGGAACAAGCTTTCCATTTACGCGAGCGCCCATCATTCTGTGTCCAACTTCTGTATGCACAGAATACGCAAAGTCAACTGGCGTTGCATCTTGCGGAAGAGCAACAATGCTCCCCTTTGGAGTAAACACGTAAACTTCCGAAGCTCCAAGATCTTGCTTTAAGGAACCTAAGAATTCGTCGGAATCTGGCGTTTCGCTAGTCCAATCTGCAAGTTGCTGAATCCACTTTAAGTTATCTAATTCGCTAAGCTCTTTGTTCTCTTCTTGCTCGCGCTTAACATCACCCTTATCTGGCTTACTTAAAGCTCGACCAGCTTGGCCGTTTGCCTTGTACTTCCAGTGAGCAGCAATACCAAACTCAGCACGCCTATGCATATCCCATGTGCGAATTTGAATCTCAACAGGCTTTCCACCAGGGCCTACAACAGTAGTGTGCAAGCTTTGATACATATTTAGCTTAGGAGTAGCAATGTAGTCCTTAAATCGGCCTGGAACAGGGCTCCAACGCGCATGAACTGCGCCAAGAGCCGCATAACAGTCTCGAATAGAATCAACGATTATTCGCACGCCTACAAGGTCATAGATATTTTCAAAATCATGACCGCGAACAATCATCTTTTGGTAGATTGAGAAATAATCTTTTGGTCGCCCTTTAACCGAAGCCTTAACATGTTGCGCACTTAAATCTTCGTTGATTTCTTCTAGAATTTGACGTAAATATACTTCTCGCTGTCCAGCTCTTCGAGCTACTAACACTACGATTTCGTTATAAATCTTAGGGTATAAAACCTTAAAGCTTAGCTCTTCAAGCTCTGTTTTAATAGCATTCATGCCGAGTCGATTTGCAAGCGGAGCATAAACGTCTAGAGTTTCTCGAGCTTTTTTATGCGAGCTAGACGCCTTAACGTACCTCCACGTACGCGCATTATGCAATCGATCTGCAAGTTTTACTACCAACACTCGCACATCTCGGCTCATTGCAACAACCATTTTGCGGATTGTTTCTGCTTGAGCGCTTTCGCCGTACTCCATATTGGATATTTTTGTAACGCCATCTACAAGGCCAGCAACCGTGTCTCCAAAGTCTGCTCTGCATTCTTCTAGCGTGTAATCTGTGTCTTCTACAGTGTCGTGCAATAATCCTGCAGCAACTACAATAGGTCCCATTCCAAGATCAGCTAAAATTTGAGCTACAGCAAGAGGGTGAATAATGTACGGCTCTCCCGATTTACGCCTTTGACCAGTATGCTGCTTTACGGCTCTTTTATACGCCTTATGCAAAATATCCATGTTTTCATCGGGATGATGCCACTTGCACATTTGCAATATAGGACGCAATGGGTCTCGCATATCTTCGCTAATTTCACACCCGAGCATATTAGCGCCTTTAATATCTTCTTGAGATTCTCCCATTGAATGTCACCTCATTGCACGCCAGTAGAGCCAAATCCTTTAGTGGATCTATCGGAGCCTGGAAGCTGACTTGCTTCAACAAATCTAGCTTCAACATAGCGTTGAATAACAAGCTGAGCTATGCGATCTCCACGATTAAACTGCACAGTATTTTCTGGATCCATATTGATTAATGGAACCTTAATCTCTCCACGATACCCAGCATCAATCGTTCCTGGAGCATTAAGAACAGTAACACCCTGTTTTACAGCTAAACCGGAACGCGGATGAACCAAAGCCACATATCCAGCAGGCAAGGCGATTGCAACGCCAGTCGGCACTAGAGCGCGCTCAAAAGGACGCAAGGTAACGTCTTGCGTAGTTCGCAAATCCGCTCCAGCATCTCCCGCATGAGCGTAAGAAAGATGCTCCATTGCAGCCTGGCTATCTGTTCCATCGTTCAAATATTTAATAAGAACTTCCACCTGCTCTGGGCCCGTATAGGTATCATCGTAAGCCATTAAGCTGCGCACTCCTTACAAATCGGTTGACCGTCTTGAGACATTTGAGCGAGCTGACTTCTGTGCTTTACAAGGAAGCACTCGGAGCAAATGAACTCATCACCTTGCATTGGTATTACTGTAACAGATGCATCTTCGTTGCTAAGATCTGCGCCTGGCAACTCGTAATCTTCTGCAATAGCGTTTTCGTCATCGTCTATATCGTTTGCGGAACTTTGAGAGCCTTTGCTCAATGCTTCCAACGACTCCTCGTCTTCGTCTTTACTACGAGGAGAATCATAATCCTGTGCCATTATGGTCCTTTCGTTTTTAAGATTACTTATTGCTTAAAACTACTTTTCTACTTTACTTATAGCGATTAGCACTATTTATAGCAATTAGTCTAAATCTACCTACGCGCATAGCATACATGAAAGCTACCCCGCATAGAATACTCGCTTTTTTATTAATAAAAAATGGCAAAGAAGGCATACTATGGACTAAAGTATGTTATAAGTATCGTTAAAAGCGAGGAAAGTGGTGCGCAATGCTTGAAAATCCGCCAAAAGAGGCGAGTTTCGATCATGTGGATAATAATGGCGATTTAATTTTTATTTTTGAAAACACGCCGTTAAAAATTCATGTTGACGACACGCTGGAGCGCGCAATCGCCGAGTCGAAAAAACTAACAAATGTTGATGAACGTAATCAAAATACAGTTAATTCGACTGGCAAGTCGGACGATTCGCCAAGCGCAACTACAGCAACACTGCCTATATCTCAAATTCAAGCTTTAATACGCGCTGGATTAGAACCAGAACATGTTGCAAAGCGATACAACGTAAGCGAATCTCAAGTTAGACGATTCTCAAGCGGAGTAGAAACCGAAAAGCAATATGCTATTGAACAATTCTTGACTGTTCCAGCGCCTAAGCAAAGCAATATGCGAACTCTTTCGGATTTGATTGAACGCACTCTTGCAAAAGCGCATATTGGAATGGAAACAGTAAAGTGGCGTGCTACAAGACGCGGACTTGAACCATGGCTTATAACAGCAGAATTCAACACCGCTACTCGCACAATAAAAGCCGAGTGGACTTGGAACATGCACGATAACTCCGTTGCTTGCGCAAATCCTTCTGCAAGGTTATTGCTTGGCGAAGAAGTCATGAATAATGATTCTTCTAAAAAGTCACAATTTGGCGGAACTTATAGAGACACTGTAAGCATTAGCTTCCCGTTTGCAAACGAAGATCTTCCAGGAAACTCAATTCGTTCTGCAAGAATAGAGCGCGCTGTTTCTCAATGGGAATCAAGGAATAGTGAGAACCTTGCAAATGTTGCAAATGTTACAATGCAAGCGCAAAATGCAAATAACGAGCAAGAACAAAACGCACAAAACGTACAAGAACAATACAATGCGAATAATGCGAATAAATCACTAGACCAAAATAATGCAAGTTCTTTAGATTCTTTGCAAAGCTACGAGCAAAACAATAATCTAAGTACTCTAGTTGCAAATAGCGAGAACCAAGTGGATGCAAATGCTGTATCTAACAGTATAAATGCCGTAGAAATCGCATCGAATATAGCAAACTCGTCCAATTCCGATTCGAGCAAAGATAGCAACAATACAAATGCGCTTTTTAGCAATAACTCTAGCTATAGCTCTAATAGTGAATCGCGCAACGAGGAAGCAAAAGAAGAACAAGAAAATCAAAAAGACAATCATGTTCAAGCAGACAAAACTGTTTCGATAGAAACTCCAAAGTCTACGCAAACGCAAAAGTCTACTAAAGCGCGCACAAACGAGCATTCTAAAGCCAAAAAGAGCAGCCGTGCAGCTGTTCCTAGCTGGGATGAGATTCTTTTTGGCGAAGGATGATTTAGCGTAAATTAAGCTATATCAACTAAGCACGGAATATCCATTTCCATTGCGCTCATAGAGCCATGAACACTCGGCAAGTTCATGGCTTTTTCTGTTTCGATTCTAGAATCAACGATTGTAACAGATGACTTTGCTTGAACAAGAACATCTCCAATAACGCTTAGCGCAAGCGAACTAACTTCCCCAAAAACGCCATCTTTAACAGCTTGCTCTTTAGTTCTAACAAGCGCTTTATCTTGCAAAGCATTAGTCCACCTTAACGCAATGTCTTCTGGATTTTCACCATCTTCCGCGTATAGCATAACAGAACGCGGCTCTCCCCCAACAAGCTTAACTCCTTTAGTAAGACGACTATCTTTTGCAATATCTATTTTCAAATCTGGATTTGACTCAATCATTCCATGGTCTGCAGTAATAACAATCAAAGTGCCTTTTTGGCAATTTTTTCTTAAAAGATTTAGCTGCGAATCAATCTGCTCAAAAATAGAAACCCAATTCTCGGATTTCCAACCATAATTGTGACCGATTTTGTCTATATCCCTAAGATACAAATACGTTAGACCAGGCGTTTTAGTGCTATTTGCAGCGTTCATAATTCTCGCTCTAGCAGTTGTTCCGCTTATAAATTTAGCCCCTCTAAAAGCTGCTTGAGTTAAAGGAGAATCCTCAAATTTTGAAAGACTTACATGATTTGCTCTAACACCCAATCTAGAAAGCGACTCGAATATTGTAGGCTGGCGCTGCAAATCTAATGGATTTGGAGCATCCCTAAATTGGATTAATTGAGATAACGCGCCAGTTTTAGGATTTTTTTGAGTGTATCCTGTCATTGCAGTAAGACCAGGGCAAGTTCCAGTGCCAAAAGTGGCCATTGCTGCAACTGTAGTACTAGGAACGCAAGTTGTTATAGGGCGCTGGTTTGCACTGTTGTTAAGAAGAGCACGCAAATATGGAGCATGACCTTTTCTAATAGCAAGATTCCAATATCCAAGACCATCCACAAGCACAACAACAGCACTTTTTACTTTAGGAAACCCAAACAAATCTCGCAAAGAATCAGTGTTTTTATGGATTTGTGTGCAAATTGGCGATCCTATAGAAGCACTAAGAGCTGGAAGAATCGAAGATAGATGAAGAGCAAATTTAGGATTATTGTATGCGTCACGAATTTTGCTATTTTCAACAAACTTCAACAAGTCATCCAATTGTGGAATCTCAATAGTCATAAGCTACATTGTAGTTAAAAAAGACTACATATAAAGTGAAATTCGAGTTAGCGCTAAAGTTAGATTCAAATCGCAAGAAAAATCGCAAGGAAAAACGCAACTAAAATCACCAGAAAAATCACCACTAAAATGGCAAGAAAATAAGCATTTAACAAACATTTGTGCATATAAATTGGTATTATAAAGGCTTGTAAGTCACTTCAAGGAGTTCAAAATTATGCCTTCACGCAGCAAGTCAACAAAAGCAGCCTTCGACCCTAGAAAGGTTAAAGAGAATATTGTTGAAACGCCGCTTAACGAAGAGATGAGCAAATCTTTTCTGGAATACGCATACTCTGTGATTTACGCGCGCGCATTGCCAGACGCAAGAGACGGAATGAAGCCAGTACAGCGCAGAATCGTGTACCAAATGGGAAACATGAATCTTACGCCAGATCACGCGTATATGAAGTCTGCTCGCGTTGTAGGCGAAGTGATGGGAAAGCTACATCCGCATGGAGATTCCGCAATTTACGAAGCAATGGTGCGTTTAGCTCAGCCATTTTCGCTTAGACTACCATTGGTTGACGGTCATGGAAACTTTGGTTCCTTAGACGACGGCCCTGCAGCATCCAGGTACACAGAAGCGCGACTAGCTCCAGCAGCGCTTGGAATGAATGCAGACATAAACGAAGACACTGTTGACTTTGCGCCAAACTACGACAATAAGCTAAAAGAGCCAACAGTTTTGCCTTCTGCTATACCAAACTTGCTTGTAAACGGAGCTTCTGGAATCGCAGTTGGAATGGCTACAAACATGGCTACTCACAATCTTGGAGAGGTTGTTGCTGCAGCAAAATACGTTATGAAGCACCCAAATGCTACTCTAGACGATTTAATGCAAATAGTTCCAGGCCCAGACTGGCCAGGCGGCGGCATAATTATTGGCCGCAGCGGAATCCGCGAAGCGTACGAAACTGGAAGAGGCGCTTTTACAACTAGATCAAAAACGCATATTGAAAACGTTACAGCACGCAAAAAGGCGATTATTGTTACAGAATTGCCATTTATGGTTGGCCCAGAGCGCGTGCTCGAACGCATATCTCAAGGTATAAAAGCGCGCAAACTAGACGGAATATCTGGAGCAATCGACTTAACAGATAGGCACAATGGAACGCGAATCGTAATAGAAATAAAAACAGGATTCGACCCAAACGCTGTTCTTGCGCAACTTTTTAAGCACACTCCGCTGCAAGAAAGCTTTACAATTAACAACGTTGCACTAGTAGACGGCAGGCCGCACACAATGGGTCTTCGCGAGCTTCTAGACGTGTGGATTTCGCACAGAAGAACCGTTATTAGAAGACGCAGCGAATTTAGGCTAAATAAAGCCAAAGAAAGATTGCACCTTGTAGAAGGCTTACTTCTTGCAATGCTAGACATTGACGAAGTGATTCAAGTAATTAGGTCTTCCGAAGATGCAGAAACCGCTAAATCAAAGCTTATTAGCGTATTTGATTTAGACGAGATTCAAGCGCAATACATTCTTGACTTAAGGCTTAGAAGACTTACAAAAATGAGTCGAATCGAGCTAGAAGGCGAAAAAAACGACTTATTGCAAAAAATAGATGAACTTAACGAGATTCTAAGCTCTGCAAATCAGTTAGACAAAGTTGTGATTGCAGAGATGGATTACGCTGTAAAACAGTGGGATACTCCTCGCAGAACGATTCTTTTAGACGAGCAAGAAGACGGCAGCTTTACGCCTGTTTGCACTAAAAACACTAAAGTTGCAAACAATGATTTAGCAATGGATGCAGTTATTGCAGCAAATAAGATTACAAGCACTCAAGCAGACGTTGCAGCAGCTGCTCTGGCCGCCAAAAAGTCTGGGAGCAGCGATGCTTCTGCAATAGCTTTGCAATTAAGCGACGATCCGTGCGCTGTAGCTTTGAGCACGTCTGGACTTATAGCAAGAACAAGCGTTGAAACATTTAATAGATGGCAATCACATTCTTCAAATGTTTTTGACACTCCATGCTTAAGCGTGTTTGAAACAACAACTCGCGCAAACTACGCTTTAATAACATCCGCAGGTCGATTAGTAATAGCGCATGTTGCAGATTTACCACACTTAAATCAAGGAAACGAAGACGTTTTAGAATCGCTTTCTAATGGAGTTAAAGCAAACGAATTGCTAACTTCCACTCAAAGCACAGACCCGATTAGAGGAGAAAAAGTCGTAGCTGCTATTGCATTAAGCGATGATTCTAAAACTCCTACATCTTCTAAAATTCCTCTTGCAATCGGAACAAATAATGGCGTTGTAAAACGATGGAATTTTGAATCGCCAACAACAATGGATTCCTGGAGCATTATTGACTTAAAAGATAATGATTCAGTAATCGGAGCAGCACTTGCAAAAGACGAAGACAGGATTGTGTTTATAAGCAGCGACTCTTCCCTACTTACATTCGACGCAAAGCAAGTGCGCGCACAAGGGCGAAGCTCTGCTGGAATGGCAGGAATTAGGCTTAACGAAGGATGCGTTGTTTCTGCTTTTGCTGTAGTTGCTAAAAATGACGTTGAGTGGAACTACGAAGAAGGGCAAAACGGACTATTTTCTGCTTCTGGAAGCGTAGTTTTCACTCTTGCTGGAGACAGCGACGCGCTTGCTGGAACAGAAAACGGAGCTGCAAAGATTACGCCGCTAGAAATGTACCCTACAAAGGGTCGCGGCACGGGAGGCGTGCGATCGCAGCGATTCCTTAAGGGTCAAAATACACTTTTGCATGCATACGTTGGAAACTATCCGCTTTACGCGACTACACAACGTGGAGCAAATGTAGAGCTACCTAAGCCAGATATGCGAAGGGATGCTTCGGGAACCGAGCTAGTCTCCCCTATTGCGCATATTGGTTAGTTACGTTGTGTAGTTACGCCATTTATGCCATTGTTTCAACGTATGCTATAGCTGCGATTTTCGTAACTAGTTTTTGCGAGCATGCTTGGAATAGCTACGAAGTGATTTTCTAGCTCCTACAAGTACGAAAATTCCTGCAAACACAGATGCAAACAAAGAATTCATGGCCATAGTCACTGAAGAGCCAGTTTCAGGCAAATGCTTAGCAGAATTAGCTTGAATCTGCATTTTCAATGGCGCTTCATCTTGTTTCTTTACATCAAACGAATAATCTTGATTCTTTGTATATTCTTGCACATGCGAAGGAACAAAATCTGTAATAGACGTAGAATCTGGAGCTGGAGTTTGCTCTTCATCTGTATCTGGCGTCGTATCTGGCGTTGGCGTTGGCATTGGCACAGGCGTTGGAATCGGAGCAGGAGCTGGCTTAGGTGTATAAATAGCATAAACCGTCATATCACTTTTTACTGGAGTTTGATCAGTAAATATTTTGCTTTTATCCTTACCTGTAGAGTCGGCATTCCACTCTACAAAAGTATAACCTTCTTTAGATGGTGCCGATGGCATCATCTGACCTGCAACACTGTTTTCACTTATGCTTTTGCCTTCCTTAACTTGCACAGAAGCATAATTAGAATTATTGCCATTTACAAAAGTAACAGTGTAGATCTTAGCCTTAGGAATAATGTTGTAGGTAAAGTGCGATCTACCAATCATCCTAGGCATATTATTAACAAAATCATAAAATATACACTGACCTTCAAGGGTGCCAGTCTTCACTGCTACATATTTGCCATCAGAGTTTTTCTTAAAATATGGCGAGCGGTCAATCGTTACGGGATTCCCATTCTCCTCAAAACCCTCCATAACACTGATTGTATGACCAGAGCTTTCTTGAGTAATTGTAATAGGGCGCTTATATTCCTCTCCTACCTCAATAGTAAAAGGTCCAGGATTTTGATTGTCAAACGGTGAATCATTTTCCCCTGAGCGAAACTTATATTGTCCTAAATTACCTTTTACAACAATTTCAGAAATTTTATTACCTTGGAAAGCAACACTACCAACTCCAGCAAGATAATACGGGTCAGCATCCGTATCATGCTCTTTGCCAGTTCCATCAATTACACCTTCAAACACAACTTTTTCAATTTCATTAGCAACAAAGGCTGCATTGCTTACTGAAATAACATTTTTTGGAATAACAACAGTTCCCTTAATTTTATTCCAACCGAAAGCGCCATATTCTATAATCTTAAGAGACTGCGGAAGAGTTACACCCTCAATATAAGTTTCGCCATCAATGTGTTCATGCTTATTCCCAACCTGCTTTGCACTTCCAGTAAAAGCACATTCATGAATAACTTCAATACCTTCAGGAATAACTATGTGATGATTTTTCTTAAGCTTTTCCTTGCCTTTGGCGCTAAGTCCATCCACATATTCATTTACTGTTTCATTCGTTTCAGGATGATAAACATCTTTCCTGCCACCAACAGTTTTACCATCGGCAGAAATATTAAAGTCGTCACGCGTCCAAGTTAAAGATGCATCATTTGTGCTACTTGAATCATTTGAAGCTTCCCTAGATTCTGCAGATTCATGTACATTTATACTTCCACGATTACTTGTTGGAAGATTAGTATTGCTTACATCTATAAGAGTTTGCGTAATCTTATTAGTTTCAAAATTTTCAGTATCAGTTACAGATTCAGAAGTTTTAGCAGATTTAGCATATTTTGTAGTTTCGTTAGTTTTTTCAGTTTCGTTAGAATTTGAAGAGTTAATACTTTCAGAAGGTTTTACGGAAGTGCTATCTAAAGCCCCCCCCCCCAATGGATGTTTTAGAATCTACCGCAGAAGAATTTACAGTCGTAGTAACACCAGAAGCAGTTGAAGTTTCAGCAGCATTCGCACTTTGCGCTACGCAAAAAGCACACGCAGCAGTAGCAATACCCATCATAGCGCTAGTCAAAATTATATTAGTTCTCTTACTCATTTTTTCCTCGTGCAAAACCAACTCTTCTAAAATTATTAGCGATTAAAACAAATATAATACATGTGCTTAACAGTATTAGTTTGAATCTTCACATATTCTACAACTTATACTTTCAATAGCAATAAAATGTAACTAAACTCACAATAATCTTAATAAATCTTAAACCAAAACCAGCAAACAATCACACAAAAATATTTTCATACTAAACTTTTGCAAGTCCGAATCAATTTCATATGCATAAACGCCATTATAGATAGCAAAATAATCAAATATGCTGGCAGCAAAGACATAGACACGTTTTGACCAATAAACCCAAAGATTGCAGGCATTAGCATTGATCCAATATATGCGCTAGCCATTTGCACGCCAACAATCGCTTGCGATTTATCAGCTCCAAAATAATGCGGTGTGGAATGAATAATGCATGGATAAATAGGTGCACAACCTAAACCAATAATCACAAATCCTGCAACCAATGCTATATGATTTGGCAATGGCAATAACAATACAATAATGCCTAAAATCATCACTAGTTGCCCAAGACGAATCATGGTTTCGTCATTAAAACGCATTGTCAAAAATCCGCTTATAAATCGTCCTGCTGTAATACCAACATAAAATAAACTTGCCCAACCCGCTGCAACAACGTGGTTAACGGACCCATGCAAAACCATGTAACTACTAGCCCATAATCCTGCAGTCTGTTCAATAGCGCAGTAGCAGAAAAACATTATAAAAATATTTTTAGCTCCAGGAATGCGCAAAACTTCTGCAAAAGATAGCGTTTTAGAATATTCTTTAGATATCTTAATAGGATTTAGTAATTTATGCGATTTACGATTATTCCACAATGGCAAACTTGCAAACAATATTACAGTTAATATAACTTGAACAATAGCAATATATTGATACCCTGCAGACCATCCAAATCCGCCAGAAAGCGCAAAACCCATAACGTAAGGCCCAGCTGAAGCTCCAATACCCCACATGCAGTGAAGCCAGCTCATATGACGGCTTTCGTAGTGCAAAGCAACATAGTTGTTAAGAGCAGCGTCTACTCCTCCAGCACCAAGTCCGTACGGAATTGCCAGAAAAATAAGCACAAGATAATTCGGCGCAAAAGAAAAACCCAATAATGACAACGCAGTTAAAGCAACAGATACAGAAGTAACTTTTCCTACGCCAAATCGCTTAGTTATTCTGTCACTCAATAGAGCAGACACAATAGTTCCTGCAGAAATAACCATTGATATTCCGCCAGCCCAAGAAATTTGCGCGCCAATATCGTGGCTCATAGTCGGCCAAGCAGATCCTAAAAGAGCATCTGGCAAACCCAAGCTAATAAATGCTAAATAGATAATTGCAAGAAGAAGGTTAATCATAAAATTCCCCAACCTAGTTCTTCATATTTGCAATGCGAACGCCCCTTCATAAAATAATACATAACAAAATCAGGTATCGATTTTGGAGCGATCAAAGTCGTCCGCATTATCAACAATAAACTGCTTGCGCGGAGGAACATCATCGCCCATTAGCAAATCAAATACTTCGCTCGCCTGCTGAGCATCTTCCATACGAATCCTTCTTAGCATTCGCGTTCTAGGGTCCATAGTTGTGTCTGCAAGCTGATCTGCATCCATCTCACCCAAGCCCTTGTAGCGCTGAATATCGCTGTTAAAATCAATACCCTTAGCTTGCAAGTCATCAAGCTTTCCAGCCAATTCGTCATCGGAATACGTGTAAATATACTCGCCTTTGTGCTTTCCAGCGAGCGCAATCCTGTGAAGCGGAGGCACTGCAGCATAAACGTGCCCGTGCTCAATAAGCGGACGCATGTAACGATAGAACAGCGTTAGCAACAAAATACGAATATGCGCGCCGTCAACATCTGCATCGGTCATCATAACAATCTTGTTATAACGCGCTTGCGAAATATCAAAACTTGCGCCCGACCCTGCTCCAACAACTTGAATGATTGCAGCGCACTCTTTGTTAGAGAGCATTTGCGCAAGACTTGCTTTTTGAACGTTCAAAATCTTACCGCGAATTGGCAAAAGCGCCTGGAAAGCAGAGTTTCGAGCAGCTTTTGCAGTACCAAGCGCAGAATCGCCCTCAACGATGAAAAGCTCTGCAACATCGTCGTTTCCAGGCTGGCAATCAGAAAGCTTCGGCGGCATAGAAGCAGACTCAAGCGCATTCTTTCTGCGAGTAACTTCCTTAGTTTTACGCGCTTGAATACGCGCGTGCATCTCGGAAACAATTTTCTCTAAAACTCTAGCAGACTGCTCTTTGAATCCTCGCTTAGACCCACTAATCATCTCGCCGAATTGAGCATCCGTCATTTTTGTAACGATTGGCTTAACTTGAGCAGTTCCAAGAACATCTTTAGTTTGACCCTGGAATTGAGGCTCTGCTATGCGAACTGTTACAACAGCCACCATTCCAGCTAGAATATCGTCTCGCTCAATCTTAGTGTTTGAATCTTTAAGATTTACTTTAAGCTTTCTAGCATTGTCTTCAACAGCCTTGCGGATTTGCTTAGTTAATCCTTGCAAGAATCCGTCTACGTGCATGCCTCCGCCAGGAGTTTCAACAACGTTCACAAAGCTAACAATCGTTGAATCGTAGCCGTTTACCCAGCGCATTGCAATGTCTACAGCGCATTTACGCGTTACTTGTTGAGCATGCAAATCTCCTGCAGCATCAACAGCTTGCGTTTCTTCCAAGTAAGTGTCTTGGCCTGTAATTCGCCAAATATCGGAGATTGCTTGACCTTTTGAAAGAAAGTCAACAAAATCTTTTACTCCACCATTGTGCAAAAATTCAACAACTCTAGGATGATGATTATTTTGCAATTCTCTAGCAGACTCACTATTTGCAACAGATTGCTCGGTGGATTCTTCTATTTCGCTATCGATTTCCCTATCTGATTCAGCTTCCGATTCAGCTTCCGATTCGTAATCTGATTCAGCTTCTTCTGACTCCGATTCAGTTTGATCTATCTCATTAGATTCACTATCTTCGGCTGCTTGCGATTCATCCTTAAACGTCAAATCATCTGTTAAATCGCTATCATTCGCATCAGCATTCGCATCAATATTCGCATCATCGCTAGAACTACTGTCAACTTCTTGAATATCGCTAAATTCGCCTTCTGGCACATGCTCGTCAATAACAGTAATTCGCAAGCCTGGAACCAAAAAGCTCGTTTGACGAACTCTATCAATCAACTGTTCGTAACTAAAGCGAGCTGTTGAATTAAAAATCTCGGGATCTGCCCAATATCGAACTCGAGTACCGGTAGTTTTTGGCGAAACTGTGCCAATAATCTCTAATTCAGTAGGCTTGTTCTTACGCGTGCGCTTAAACGGAGAAGCTGGAGACGGATTTTCTGGATCTGCATCGCTATACACACCAGGATGCCCCTGATGAAAAGCCATATGATGCGTTTTTCCGTCTCTATCTACTTCTACGTCTAATCTCAAACTCAACGCGTTTACAACAGAAGATCCAACGCCATGCAAACCGCCTGCAGCGTTGTATGAAGCGTTACCAAACTTTGCTCCAGCATGAAGCTTAGTTAAAACAACTTCAACGCCTGTAAGCTTTGTTTTTGGCTCCACGTCTACTGGAATGCCACGACCGTTATCTGCAACTTCAATAGAGCCATCATCGTGAAGAGTAACAACAATATGGTCACAAGCTCCAGCTAAAGCCTCGTCAACCGCATTGTCAATAATCTCCCAAAGGCAATGCATTAATCCTTGGCTGTCTGTAGTGCCAATATACATTCCTGGACGCTTTCTTACAGCATCCAAGCCTTCTAGCACTGTCAAACTGTCGGCATCATATTGCTCTTGCTCTTTAGAGACCACTTCTACCCCTTATATAAGCTAACTATTAAGCAATAAGTGTCGCATCTTAACTAAAGTAGAAACACGACACTTTTGCAATATAACGTTACAAAATCACTGATCTAAGAAGTCACGCAAGGTTTGCGACCTAGAAGGATGACGCAACTTAGACATTGTTTTAGACTCGATTTGACGAATGCGTTCGCGAGTAACGCCATACACGCGACCAATATCATCCAAAGTCTTAGGCTGACCATCTTCCAAGCCGTATCGCATTTTAATAACGCCAGCCTCCCGAGGAGCTAATGTTTCAAGAACCTGCCTGAACTGCTCTTGCAAAAGAGAGAATGCTACAGCATCAGATGGTGCAATTGCATCGGTATCTTCAATCAAATCACCAAACTCGGAATCGCCATCTTCGCCCAAAGGAGTGTGCAAAGAAATAGGCTCACGACCATACTTTTGCACTTCTTGCACCTTTTCTACAGGCATATCAAGCTCGCGTGCAAGCTCGTCTGGCGTAGGCTCGCGACCCAAGTCTTGAAGCATTTGGCGCTGAACTCTAGAAAGCTTATTAATAACTTCCACCATGTGCACTGGAACTCGAATTGTACGAGCCTGATCTGCCATAGCACGCGTAATCGCCTGGCGAATCCACCAAGTTGCATACGTTGAGAACTTAAAGCCCTTCTTCCAATCAAACTTTTCTACTGCACGAATTAAGCCAAGATTACCTTCCTGAATTAAATCAAGGAAAAGCATGCCCCTGCCTGTGTACCTTTTAGCAAGCGAAACAACAAGTCTCAAGTTTGCTTCTAGAAGATGATCTTTAGCTTTCTTACCATCTGCTGCAGCCCACTTAAGCTCGCGCTTGCGCTTAAACTCCATTTGGTCGATTTGCGTGTCAAGCAAATGCTGAGCATACAAACCAGCTTCGATTCTCTCCGACAAATCAACTTCCTGCTCCGCGTTAAGAAGGCTAACGCGACCAATCTGCTTTAAGTAGTCTTTAACAGGATCTGCCGTAGCTCCAGTAGCGATTACTCGACGCTTTGGGTTTCCAGAAGGAGTTAAATTATCGTCATCGTCGTCATCTCGAACAATAAAAGCGCCTTTTGCTTGAGGAACTTGCGGAGCTTCTGACTTGTTTTCGTCCGTTTCTTCGCCGTCTTCGTCTTCAGAGATATCGTCTAGATTATTAATGTCGTCAACATCGTCCAAGTTGTCTACGTCGTCTACATCAAGATCATCGTGAATTTCATCAAAATCTTCTAAATCCATGTGATCTTCGTCTGGATCCATTGGCGCATCAACATTAGCATCAACGTCTTGAGCATCAACGTCTTCATCAATCTTAAAGTCTTGTTGTTCTTCTTTGCTCGTCTTGGAATCGACACTTGCTTTATTTTCGCTCGCCAAACTTTTCCTCCTGTAGATTCCCCGCTAACACAAAGTAATCCGCCAAAATAGGGTATTTAATTTTGCTATACCCTAAAGGCACTCTACTATACCATAAAGGCATAGTTATGGCAAGGGCAACTTTTCATTAAGAAGTTAATCATCTTCTAAGGACGATTCCTTATTACTTTCTTCTTGCGGCGTGGCGAATTTTCTACACCACGCTGGCTCTACATGATTCCTATATGCGTTATCTACTATTCTAACCATTGAACAATCAGGGTCTATATCTAACGCCATTTCAACATATTTTTCAACATCACCTAGCCTAAACCACCAACTTATATAGCACATTAGAGCGTAAACTTGCACTTTTAATTCTGGTATTCCATCTACAACACAAGCCATAGCTTTTAGTAGATTTACAACGTCTAACGCTTTACAAATATCTGGAAGCTCGTGATCTTCGTTAAATTTTTCTTCTAGAAAACGTCTTAAATCTTTAGATATTTCTTTTGTTCTAGGCTCTAAAGCTAGAGTAAGCAACGAGTCGATATTGTAGTACTCTTCTTTAGAGTCCAGTAAAGCCACAAGCAAAGTGTCTCGAACGTTAATATTGTCAAACATTGCAATCGGCAGCATTATAAGGTCGTAACCTACAATGTTTCCTTCTTTTTTGCAAATCATATTATTCCAGTTGCGTATTGATTGATTTACAAAAATATCAAAAGCCGAGAATACTTCTTGCTTACATTTAACATCTAAATCTCTGTTTATGTAATCAATATACTTTTCAAAAAATTCTGGAGCTAAAGATCTAAGATTTTCAATCCAATTATCGTTGTAATCATGATGATTGTTAACATAATCTTTAGGAATGTCTAAAACTGCTATACACTCTTTTGGAAGATGATTAAGATCCACTTTTTCTATTGTTTTTCCAGAAGCATAACTCACAGCAAAATAGTCTTCGGATTTGTTACAAATCATACTTGCAGCATAAATATTCGTCATCTCTTTAAAAGTTGAATATTCATGATCTTTGTCTTCAAAAAATTGTGTCTCACTGATTTCGCAGCCTTTAGACTCGTTTTTTATTGTTTTCATAATTCCTCCCCTGTTTGTTTGTTGCTTGTTATTTGTTATTCGTTACTTGCTATTCGTTACTTGTTATTCGTTATTTGCTATTTGCAGTATTGATTTCGCTGTTTCTTTTAACTTTGTAAATAAGAGTTTTGCATTGCAAAAGCGATAGCGCAATAAAAACTAAGCAATGTGGTTAAAGGCTATAAATCCTAGAAAATACTGGAAAAGTCATATATAAATCCTAGAAAATACTCACTTTTATAATGTCTAAGGCATGTGAATAACTCGTAGATATGAGTTTAGATTCGCAAAAGTCATGCATCGATACGCGTATAGGCGAATTAATTTATAGTCAATTTGATTCTTTAGCTTGCATAAATCTTATTTCTAATTGCAATAAAACACTTAAAAACGTTGTTTCCCAAGCAATTTTGTCTAGCGAAGGCGGAAAACGACTTAGAGCTTTATTAGCACTGTATGCTTTTGACGCATCAAAAGAGAGCAACTCAGCTACACAAAGTGACGATTCTTACAAAAACTCAAAAAACACAATGCTAGACATTGCTTGCGCTCTAGAAGTATTTCAAACAGCAGCACTTGTTCACGACGATATAATCGACGAATCCGCTTTAAGACGAGGAAAACCAAGCGCATATTGCGCTCTATCTAAAGCCACAAACAGCAATCATATTGGAACTGGGCTTGGATTAATGCTCGGAGATATTCTAGCGTCTCAAAGCTTCGATATAGCTAGAAAAGCGTGCGAAAATTTGCAAAATCCTAATGAGGTTTTATGCGAGTTTGCAAATATGCAAAAAAACGTTGGAATTGGCCAAATTCTAGACCTTTCAATCGAAATGATGAGCTTAGATGATCCACAAAAACTTGCCGAATCTTCTATAAACGTTTTTAGGTGGAAAACTGCAAGCTACACAACTATTGCACCTCTTGCTCTAGGATTTTTGGCTGCTGGAATGCAAAAAGACTACGCAATCAACTTAGCAAATCAAATTGGAGATCCTTTAGGAATCGCATTCCAACTTGCAGACGATCTTTTAGATATTGTTTCGGATTCTGCTCACACAGGTAAGCCAATCGGAGGAGATATTCGAGAAGGAAAACGCGCTGTTCTTCTAGCAGACGCATTAGAACTTTGCACTCCCGAAGATAATCTCTTCTTAATAAACGCATACACTTCTAAAAACCGAAACGAAGATGACGTTAAAAGAATCATTGATATTTATAGTAAAAGTGGCGCTATAGGTAAGTCTAAAAAGCGCATTCACAATCTTTGGGTTGAATCGCAAGAAAAAATAGATACTAGTTCGCTAAGCAATCATAGTAAAGTCATTTTGCACAATATTTCTAGCATGTTTATTCCTAAAGAATGGCAATAAGCGCAAATTGCGACTATTCTTTACTGTATTACCTGTACACTTTTAAGTAGTGGGTTTAATACGCGTATAAGGGATTTACTACATGAGTGAAGTTCAAGCGCAACTGGGAATGTGTGTTGAAAATCGCTATCGCATAGTTAAAAAGATAGCGGAAGGTGGCATGGCCACTGTTTATAAAGCGCAAGATGAGCGTCTTAATCGCCCTGTTGCGCTTAAAATCATGCATACTCAGCTTGCTCAAGGAATCCACCGAGAACAATTTATTGCAAGGTTCCGCAGAGAAGCAACTTCTGCAGCGTCAATCGCAAATCCGCATATTGTTCAAGTTTACGATACTGGCGAGTTTGAAGGACTTGACTACTTAGTTATGGAATATGTTCATGGCGTAAATCTTAGATACGAGATGAACAAATACGGTACTTTTAGTGTAAAAGATACTTTGCGCGTGTTAGCTCAGACTTTAGATGGCCTTGCATCCGCACACCTTGCTGGCGTTGTACACAGAGATATTAAGCCAGAAAACATTTTGATTAACGACCGCGGAAACGTGCAAATCACCGATTTTGGACTTGCGCGTGCAATTTCTCAAGCAACTCTTTCTTCTACGGGTCTTCTTCTTGGAACTGCCGCATACCTTGCTCCAGAAATGATTGAGAAGAATCTTGCGACCCCTCAAGGAGATTTATATTCCGCAGGAATGATGGCTTGGGAAATGCTTGCTGGCAGAGTTCCTTTTAACGCGGATAATCCAGTAACTCTTGTTTTTAAGCATGTTCACGAAGACACTCCTTCTATAAAAACTGTTTGCAAAGATATCAATTCTTCGGTTGCTGATTTTCTTAGTTCGATTACTGCTCGAGAAATGGAAAAAAGACCAAGTGACGCTTCTAAAGCGCTTAATATTTTAAGAAGCGTGTGCTCTGGCTTAAGCGAAGAAGAGTGGCAATATAAGTTTGAAGTAGATTTAGACGCAGAAAATCAACCTCTTGAAGACTCAATAATCGCAAACAAGATTGAAGATAAAAACTCTAATCTAAAATCTCAAATACCGCTTCCGCCTAGCTTGAATAACAATACTTTGAGTGAAAATACTTTGAGTGATTCTGATTCGTCTAATGATGCATTGGCAAACAACACGCTTGCTAGTAACACGATTGCGAACACAGAAAAGCTAAATAAGACTACAAACATAGATAAAACTACAGACATAGATAAAACAGCTGATATTGACGCAACTCAAGCATTATCTACATTATCTACAAAAAGCTCCGATTTTAATGAAGTCTCTTCAAACTATTCAACTTCAACGAATAGCAATCCTCTAGAAGACTTTAACGATAACAATATGCTCACTGTTACAATGCGCGCACCGCAATTTATTAGTGAACGATTAAAAGCTAAAAGAAATAAGTCTAATAATGCAAACGACAATGGCAAAAAAACGCGTAAAAACATTATTATTATATCTGCAAGTTGCGCAGCGATCGCAGCAGCCGCAGTAGCATTTGGCGCGTACTGGTACTATTTAGGCCCTGGAAGCTATTGGTCTTTACCAAAACCAAACACGCAAGAATGCGCATCCCAAAGTGCATGCAAAATAACAAACGTTCCGTGGGCAGACTACGAGCGCACTCTTAAAATATCTAATATTCCTTATTCCGTTTCTAAAGACTTTAGCGACAACATACCCGAAGGAAACATTATTTTCACTAATCCAGATTTTAGTGGCAGCAAAATCTCTAAGCGAAATAATGGCCGCGTTAAAATTGTTGTTTCAAAAGGCGTACGCAAGTCAACCATTCCAGAAGATATTATAGATCCAACTTCCAACGCTGGAAAAGATCCTATAAAAGCATTAAAAAAGGCAGGATTTACTTCTATTACGCATAAACCAAGCGAAGACATTTATTCTTTGGAAATTCCTAAAGGATGCGTTGTTGAGATTTCGCCAACTCCTGGAATGCAAATGAATCACAATAAAAATATTACTGTGATTCTTTCTAAGGGGCCAATGCCTGTTTCTATGCCAGACGTTGTTAATCTTACAAAAGAAGAAGCAGATAAGGCGTTTAACGAAGCAAAATTAGTTCCAAACTACAGCGAAGAATTTAATGACAAAGTAGAAAAAGGCAAGATTATTAGCGCGTCCGTGCAAAAAGGAACGCAAATGCATTGGGGAGATAAACTCGATGTTGTTGTTTCTAAGGGACCAAAGACTATAACAATGCCAGATGTGCGCAATAAGAACGCTAATGAAGCTAGAAGAATACTTGAATCGCTTGGACTAAAAGTTAATATTTCTGCGCCTTTGGGCGATCTTATGCACACTGTTAGGTTCCAATCCGCAGCTCCTGGGTCTCAAGTTAGAGTTCTAGACGAAAGCGGAAATCCAACAACAGTAACGTTGACGATTATTTAGCTTAACGATTATTCGCTTTTGCTTGCGACTCTTCTAGCATGCGCTTTTTAACAGTTTGCGCATATTCGTCAACGTACTCTTGACCGCTCATTTGTTGGATTGCTTTTGTTACTTTATTAGTAAGATCTCGAAGAATATCGTGCGTAATTTCTTCTGGACTCATCTTGCTAACTTCAATCGGCTTTCCGTAAATCGCCTTAGTATTGCCCTTTGCAGGCATAATCTGGCCATGTTTTTGAAGTTCGCGAGTGCCAATAATCGCAACTGGAACAATCGGGCTTCCTGTTTCTAGAGCTAATCTTGCAGCGCCAGAATGACCCTTATATAGCTTTCCATCTGGGCTTCTTGTTCCTTCAATGTGAATTCCAAAAAGTTGACCTTTTTCTAGGATTTCTTTAGCATGATTCAGCGCACCAAGCGATTTTGATCCGCCAGAACGATCCACTGGAAACACGCCAACAGACGTAAACCACCACTTTTTAAAGCGGCCCTTTAACCCTTTGCCTTCAAAATACTCAGCTTTTCCCATAAAATGAATCATGCGCGGGCATGTAAGAGGCAAAAGCGCATCGTCAATAACAGCAAGATGATTTGCTGCAATAATCGCTCCGCCTGTTTTAGGAATATTGTTGACTCCTTGAGCAGTAGGATGAATCCTTAAGCGAGCAATGAATCCAAACCCCTTTACAAAGAACCAATACAACATGCTAATCCCCATTCTAGCAAGATTCACAAAATAGCATTCAAACTATCAAGCAGACTTGCTACAGTATAATTCATGACTTCTTCTAAGAATACCAACTCCCATAACCGTTTGTACAATAACGAAAACAGCAATGGTGACGATTCGTTTAGTCAAAACTTTAACGACGACTGGTCTCAATTCGTTAGCGAGCACAAAAAAGATTTTAATGATTTAGAAAAGTCTAAAAGCGCAAAAATCTTTAGAAAACGCATTAATCAAGCTGCAGAACCATTAAGAAACATAGCATTTAGCACTAAACCTGGTCCAAGAGATAACACAACATCAAGCTGGCTCGATGTTGATAAAACAATGGACGAATACGGAGACGACTTTGTTGCTCCAAACCCCCATTTTAAGAACGTTTCCATTACCCTTGTAGTTTTATGGAGCGTGTTTGTTTTGGGCGTTCTAGGCATGATTTTGAGCGTTCTAGTGCCATATTTTGCGATTTACACTGGCTCTGTTAGTGCTTTCCTATTTTTGATTGGTGGCGCAGGCCTACTTATGAGCAGAAAAAAGGACAATACTTCTAGCGAAGACTATAGCGATTTTGGAAAAGGCGCGCGAGTTTAGGTGTATTCGAGCAAAAAGAAAAGAATGAGGCTGATGCATTAACACCAGCCTCATTTTTATTAGACGTTTACTTTATAAAACGTTAACTTTAATCCTCATTTTGACCGTGGCAAAGCTTGTACTTTCTGCCAGATCCGCATGGGCATTCGTCGTTCTTATTTGTTCCAGGGAACGTACGACCATCGGCCCAAGGAGTCTTCCACTCCTCCGCCTTTGGACGCTTGCTTAATGGAACTTCGCCTTCTGCATGGCTCATAGGAGCAGGACCGACGATTCCAGAATGCTCGTCTTCTTCTTGCTCTTCTTGCTCAATGCTTTCGTCAATGTAAGAATCATCTTGATTTTCTGTTTCTGCAACAATCTGCTCAAGATTCATGCGGAACAGAAGCTGAATAGACTCTTCCTTAATGGCCTCAATCATAGAGTTGTACATTTGGAAGCCTTCGCGTTGGTACTCAACCAAAGGATCTCGCTGACCCATACCGCGCAAGCCAATGCCATCCTTTAAGTAATCCATCTCGTAAAGATGTTCACGCCACTTTCTATCAAGAACAGCCAAAACAACTCTTCGCTCAAACTGACGCAAGCTATCGGAGCCCATTCGCTCTTCAAACACTGCGTAAATAGTTGTTACACTATCTACAATCGTGTCTCTTAAAGTATCAACAGCTTTTTGACCCTTAAGAGGCTCAATTTGCAAGCGAAGCTGATCCCAATCAACAATAATTGGCATAACTGCGTTCACAGCATCTTTAAGGCCTTCCCAATCCCAATCCTTAGGCTTGTCAGAACCGTTCATTGCTCCACGAACGTAGCTATCTGCAGTATCTTTAATAAACTTTAAGATATCTTCGTGAATATCTTCGCCCTTAAGAACAGCTTGACGTTCCGAATAGATAACCGTACGCTGCTTGTTCATAACGTCATCGTACTTCAAAACGTTCTTACGCATTTCAAAGTTACGAGCTTCAACAGTCTTTTGAGCCGTGCGCACGCCATTAGAAACATACTTAGATTCGATTGGTTCACCTTCTGGCAAGCCCTTAGCCATAACACGCGCAACAAGCTGAGTGTTGAACAAACGCATTAAGTCATCTTCCAAGCTTAGGTAGAAGCGCGATTCGCCAGGATCTCCCTGACGGCCAGAACGGCCTCTAAGCTGATTATCAATACGACGAGATTCGTGGCGCTCAGTGCCTAAAACATACAAGCCACCAAGCTTCTTAACTTCTTCGTGCTCGTCTTTAACTTGTTCCTTAACTTCTGCCAAAACGCCTGGCCAACGCTTCTCGTACTCTTCTGGAGTATCGTCTGGAGAATAGCCTTCTGCTTTAAGCTTTGCATCTGCCAAAAACTCAACGTTTCCGCCAAGCATAATATCTGTACCACGACCTGCCATGTTTGTAGCAACAGTCACAGCACCCTTACGACCTGCAACAGCAACAACAGCTGCTTCCTTAGCGTTTTGCTTAGCATTCAACACTTGATGAGGAATACGAGCAACATCCAAAAGTGAAGAAACGATTTCGGAAGATTCAACCGATGCAGTACCAAGCAAAACAGGCTGACCCTTTGCATGACGCTGAGCCACGTCTCGAACAATCGCAGCAAGCTTTTCCTTCTTAGTGCGGAAGATCAAATCATCCTTATCCATACGAATAACTGGACGGTTAGAAGGAATTGGAAGAACGCCAAGCTTGTATGTTCCCATAAACTCGGCAGCTTCCGTTTCTGCAGTACCAGTCATGCCAGCGAGCTTGTCGTACATGCGGAAGTAGTTTTGCAAAGTAATAGTTGCAAAAGTCTGATTTTCTGCTTTTACTTCCACATTTTCTTTAGCTTCAATCGCTTGATGCAAGCCTTCGCTATAACGACGACCTGGAAGAACACGGCCAGTGTGCTCGTCAACAATCAAAACTTCGCCATTAGTAACAACATAATCGCGATCAAGAAGGAACAATTCCTTAGCTTTCAAAGCATTGTTCAAGTAGCCAATCAAAGCAGTGTTGCTTGGCTCGTAAAGATTATCAATACCTAAATAATCTTCAATCTTTGCAATGCCTGGATCCAAAATACCAGCAGTCTTGCGCTTTTCGTCAATCTTGTAATCAACATCGCGATCAAGCTTTAGAACAAGCTTTGCAAACTCGCGATACCAACGCGTAACATCGCCTTCGGCAGGTCCCGAGATAATAAGTGGCGTACGAGCCTCATCAATAAGAATGGAATCAACCTCATCGACGATTGCATAGTGATGACCACGCTGAACAAGATCGCCCTTTTCCCAAGCCATGTTGTCTCGCAAATAGTCGAAGCCAAACTCGTTGTTTGTGCCATACGTAATATCTGCGTTGTATTGCTTCCTACGCTCTGGTGGCTGCTGATCTGTAATAATGCATCCAACGCTCATGCCAAGGAACCTGTAAATACGACCCATAAGCTCACTCTGGTAGCTAGCAAGATAGTCGTTAACAGTAACAACATGAACGCCCTTGCCTTCCAAAGCGTTCAAATAGCTAGGCAGTGTTGCAACGAGTGTTTTACCTTCACCAGTCTTCATTTCTGCAATATTGCCCCAATGCAATGCTGCACCGCCCATAAGCTGAACATCAAAGTGACGCTGACCAAGAGTACGCTTTGAAACTTCTCGCACTGTAGCAAAGGCTTCTGGCATTAAGTTATCAAGCTTCGCACCATTGTCTAACTTTTGCTTGAATTTTGCCGTTTGTCCTTTAAGTTCCTCGTCCGAAAGCGCAGAAATCTGATCTTCAAGCGCATTCACAGCCTTCGCAACGTTCTCAAGGCGCTTCAATTGACGGCCTTCACCCATGCGCAAGGCTTTATCAACGATATCTACCACGTTTAGCTCCCTTAGGTCGTGTCTATTATTCGGCTAGCCAATATAGACGTAAACTGTGCCTATATTACGCGACGGCTACGATTTTTGCAGCTCGCGAGTCCAAAACAGCGTATAAAATGCCCGCCTAGCTTATTACTAGACGGGCATTGAACTCATATTAGTTATTCTATTTACCTTTATTTGCTTTTATTCTTTTATTATTTCTTTACTGTTTTGTTACTTCTTTTTAGCAACATTTTCTGGAGTATCAATCTCAAACACACCATAACTCCATCCATGCCTACGGTATACAACCGATGGACGCATGGTTTCTTTATTCACAAACAGGAAGAAATCATGACCAATAAGTTCCATCTCGTACAATGCTTCATCAATGCTCATTGGCTCGGCAATGTGGAGCTTACGACGAATCACAATAGGAGTATCTCCAACACTCACCTCTACAGATTCGCCAGGACCTAAGTCGGAAGCAACCGCAGCATCTGCGCTATTTGTTCCATCTTCTTGAACAACTTCTTCAACAGTTGTTTCAACTTCTGGCTCTACAACACCCAAGTCAACTGGAACCATCTGCTCGTAGCCACGACGATGATCCTTGCGGCGATCTCTAGTTCTACGCAAGCGAAGCGTCAACTTATCTAACGCCATATCTAATGCACTGTATTGATCTGTGCTAGACGCCTCTGCGCGAATAACCGTACTTCCTGCAACTACAGTAATTTCAACTCTTTTTGCAGTATCTGCCTGCCTTGGATTGCCCTCAGTGTTAAGCACAATCTGAATGCGCTGAGCATCTGGAGCAATGGCGGTCACACGATTCATCTTGCTTTCTACAACGTCACGGAATCTTTGCTTAATTTGCGTATGACGTCCAGTGATGACGATTTCCATGCGAACCTCCTTAAGTAATCCGATATAAATCGGTTTGTGTACACGTCAACGGCACCAGCGCCGCTGATACATCCATTATATCCGCTAAAAGCCGCCATTTTCTAGCGAGTCGTAAAATATGCGCAAAATTAAAACGTCTGCTATAATTGGGAAGGTTGAGGTTTCACGATGACCGCGGCTGCAATGTTCATTCGGAGTAGCTGAGGAACTTCCGGGCTCCGTAGAGCACAATGGCGGATAACGTCCGCCCAGGGCAACCTGAGAGATAGCGCAACAGAGAATAGACCGCCTAAACTTTTGTTTAGGTAAGGGTGAAACGGCGGTGCAAGAGACCACCGGGCTTCTGGTAACAGTTAGCCGCATGGCAAGCCTCATTGGGAGCAAGGTCAAGCAGAAGGTGTTTAAGGGCTGCTCGCCTAAGTCTTCGGGTAGACTGCTAGAGTTTGGCGGTAACGTCAAATCGAGATGGATGGTCATCCGTGTGCATTTTGCACGCGACAAAACCCGGGGTATGTGAAACCTCACCTCAACTTTTGGATTTTATTTAAGACTTTTACTTTGGCTTTTACTTAAGACTTTTACTTAAGACTCTTTGGCGCAAAATCAAAGTCGCCATTTATTAAATCCGCTACCCCACAAGTTTTCATTCCAGCTAAACAAGCTGACTTTAGTGCTGAATCAGAATCCTCAAAAACAGTGCAATCGCCTGGTTTTACGCCAATTTGCTTTGCTAAGTCAACGTAAGTTTTAGGACTATTTTTTGCATTACTTTCTAAATCTTCTCCAAAAATCATCAAATCAAAGTAATCATACAAGTCCGTACGCTTTAATGCAGCAACGCATAAAGACTTAGAAAGAGTAGTTATAAGAACTAATTTCGCACCCGTTTTATGCAAATAATCAACGTAATTTTTAGCGCCTTTTCTAAGTGGCAAATGCTTTGAGTATGCGTTAAAAGCCATGTCTTGCCACTCTTTCATTAAATCTTCGGGAGAATCCGTAAAACCAAAACGCTCAATAACGTAATCCGCAACTTGGCGAGGAGTCATTGTGGCAGTGGAATCGGCAAAATCGAGCGGCACTTTAATACCGCGTTTAGCAAAACTCTCTTCGTCTATCTTGTCCCAAACGTCTAACGAGTCAAGCAAAGTTCCGTCAAAATCAAAAATCGCAGCACAATTTGAATTATCAACTAATGCATTTTCGCTCATATTATTAATCCTGATTATCTTTGATATTAACCCTATTATTCTGTTTTAGAAAAATCTGTTTTAATCCTGTTTATAAAATTACTTTTAATTAGCTTAAGATTCTTCATTAAACTTTACTATTTTCAAGCAATTCTTTTGCATGATCCAAAGATGCTTGCGATTGGCTTCCCGAAAGCATTCTTGCGATTTCGCTTTGGCGACTAATTTCATCTAATTTGCTAACAGTTGTATCTGCAAAGCTAGAATTCTCGCCAGAATCCGCACTAGGATCAGCTTCAGAATCCGCCGCGCTTTTAATCTTTTTTCTAACAACAAATTGAACGTTTGCAAAAGCTGCTACTTGAGCCAAATGCGTTACAACAATCACTTGTGAACTTTTAGCAAGCAAAGCCAAGCGCTTGCCTAACTCTACGGCTGCCACTCCGCCAACGCCAGCGTCAACTTCGTCGAAGATAAACGTCATTGATTGATTATTGCTGTGGTTAAACTTTGCAGCAACAAGCTCCATTGCAAGCATAAGCCTACTGAGCTCACCGCCAGAAGCACTACTGCCCATTGGCAAATAGTTAGATGCAGGGAAAGGCTTAAAAAGAAACTCAACACTATCTAAGCCGTGCACGTTTAAATCAAATTTTCCGTCCTTGTTTTTAGCGCTCTTAGAAACATTAATCAAAAGTTGCGCATCTGGCATAGATAGTGATTCAAGCTCTTTGCTAACCTCGTCGCTAAACTTTTCTGCAACAACTTTGCGCGTGTTATAAAGAACTTCGGCAAGGTTTTCAGCGTCTTTATAAGTCTTTTCGCACAAGTCTTTAGCGCGCGAAATAGCTTCTGGCGAATCATCCAAATCTTCAAGCTCAAATTGCGCTTTTTTAGCCCACTCTAAAACATCTGCGATTTGCGGACCCCATCTGCGCGTTAAATCGCTTAAATCGTGAATACGATTGTTAATAGCGTCTAAATCTTCCTGACTCTCGTCAACATCTAACTGCTGCGCAAGTTGCATAACAATGTCGGAAATTTGGGAAGAAATATCGTCAAGTTGATTTGCAATAGCGCTATAATCTCCGTCAACTCGAATCGAACGAATTGCCCTAGCAGCATTGTCTACCAAATGCAATGCGTCAACTGAATCTATTGCGCCATAGTCAATTTGACTTGCGTCCAACGAAGAGATTGCTTCGCTAATAGCTCCAACGATTTGAGCAGCGTTTTCTATGCGATCTCTTTTAGCTTTAAGATTTTCATCCTCATTTGGTTTTGGATCAACTTGGCGAATTTTTTCTAACGATTCGCGCAAGTAGTCTGCGCGCTGCCTAGAAGACGATTGCTGATTTATAAGTCGATTATAGGCTTCAACAGCATTTTGCCACTTATTAAACGCTGATTCATAGTCTTGTAGTTCTTTAGAATTGCACGAGATTGAATCCAAGAATTCACGCTGTTTTGCGGCGGTTGCTATGCGAAGCTGATCGCTTTGACCATGAATTGTTATTGTGTGCGAGCAAACACTTTCTAGCAATGATTTTGGAACAGAATAACCAGAGATTACAGCTCTTGATCTACCATTTTTTGGAACAGACCTAGATACGTAAACGTCTTCTTTAGAATCGTCATCTTCACATTCTTCGGCATTAATCCCAGATTCTTGCAATATTTGCGCAACATCGCTAGATTTTGACACAGAAAACACGCCTTGAGCCCACGACTCATTTGCAAAAGATGATACTTTTGCCAAATCTGCTTTTCCTCCAGATATAAGCTTTATAGCGCTTAAAAGCATGGACTTTCCAGCACCCGTTTCGCCAGTTATTGCAGTCATTCCTTTAGAAGGAGTAATAATGGCATTAGAAATTGGGCCTAAATTACGAATCTCAAGTTCTTCAAGCACAAATACCCCCTATAGGTTTAGATTATTAGGGACGATTGGATAATCCGCGTTACAATCCGCGTTACCATCCGCATTTTTTACGCCTACACCATCTTCATAATTTCTATCGGTTTCATTATGAAGATTTGCTTCATAAATCTTAGGTCTAGCGTCCACTTTTCGGCGATTTTCACGCCATCCAACAACTGGCAAATCAAACTTTGTGACTAATCTTTGTGTAAACGGAACTCCAGAAAGTCGCGCTAAAAGCAACTCATCTTTAGATTGCCTAATTTGAATCCTAGAACCTTGCGGCAAAGCTCTTTGACGCCTTCCATCGCAGCAAATCCACCCACCAGAAGATGATTCTTGCAAAATATCAATCGTAAAAGTAGATCCTGCTCCAATTATTAGCGGCCTAGAAAATAGTGCGTGCGCAGCCAAAGGAACCAGTTGCAAAGCCTCAACGTTTGGCCACATAATCGGGCCGCCTGCCGAAAACGCGTACGCAGTAGAACCAGTAGGCGTAGAAACAATCACGCCATCGCATCCAAAAGACGACATTTCAACATTGTCAACGCGAATCGAAAGCTCCACCATTCGCCCGCGATCTGCCCTATCTAAAGTAATATCGTTAAGCGCCCAATCACTTAAAGGCTCGCTGGCTCCAGGAAGCCAAACGTCTACATGCGCTTCCATTCTATGCTCTAAGAAATAGTCTTTTTGCGCAATTCTTCGCACAGCTTCATCTATCTGGAAGCTCTCAAATTCCGCCAAAAAACCAACATGCCCAAGGTTTATTCCAATTATTGGAACAGGAGTGCAATGCACCAATTCTGCAGCCTGAAGCATTGTGCCATCCCCACCTAGCACAACAACAATTTCCGTATTTTTATCTACTCCTTGAGCGATTTTTTGCGCAAAATCCGACACTGCAGCACTATGAAACACGCTAACATTAAAACCAGCGTTTTTAAGCTGAGTAGTAACTTGATTTACAACAGCACTGTTGCCATCAAGACGCGCATGCGTAACCACAAGAGCATTGCGAGAAGCAGAATCACCTTCTAAACGTTCTTGCATAGCACCCCCTTTGTAGCTATTTGTAGATTAATCGTAGCTTATTTACAGATTAATCGTAGCCTAATCGCAGCTTTACAAACATTAATAGTTATTGTAATTGTTGCACTACATATTGCGATATTGCGCGTAAAGAAGATACTCAACGTTCCCGTGAGTTCCCTCTATAGGAGATTCATGAGTTGCAATAACGCTTAAACAATTGTTTTTAGCGCATTCTTTAATATTTTCTAAGGCTTTAAGTCTTAGATTTTTATCTGTTACAATTCCGCGCTTGCCAAGATTTCCCTTGCCAACTTCAAATTGCGGTTTTACAAGAAGAACAATATTCGCGTTATTTTGCGCAATACGTGCAATTACTGGAATAACAAAGCTAAGAGATATAAAAGAGACGTCGGAGACTATAAGATTCGGCTTGTATGGCAAATCTTGAGCGTAAACATTTCTAATATTTACGCCACTCATTTCAATAACGCGCGGATTGCTTGCGATTTTTGGGTGCAATTGACCATGCCCAACGTCTAAAGCTATAACGCTATTGACGCCATTTTGCAGCAAATAATCGCAAAAACCGCCAGTGGAAGCGCCAATATCTAATGCTTTAGTACTTGAATCAACTTTTAAGCCCAAATTATCAAATAAGCGGAATGCGCCTTCGAGTTTTAGCGCTCCTCTAGAAACGTATTTAATGCAAGAATTTTCTTCTTTTGATTCGTCAAGGCTTATTTTTTGCGATTTTTTCACTAAAAATGACGATTTTTTAACAATACGATTATCTACTTTTACTACTCCAGACTTGATTAAGCGTTGAGATGTAGTTCTACTTTTTACTAAACTGCGATTTACAAGCGCACAGTCTAAGCGCTGAGCTAAATCATCTTCGTCTAGCATTAAAAACCTCGCTTAAAGTCTAAAGTCGCAAAATCGTATGCCGTAAATCGCAAACTGTAAGCAACAAATCACAATCCACGAATGCACAAATCACAAATCACACAACGCATTACATCACAAAGAAAACTCTGGAAGAATGTAATCTTCAAGCGATTTTCCGCTATCCATTAAGCTCCAAGCAAGCGCACAAGCAGCTCGCAAAGCGTTGCAATCATTAGGATTGTTTACTTCAATAGTGTTGTTGCTAGCAACCTGCGCTCTAGAAGTTCCGCACGTAAACGTAGAATCGTCAACGCGCTTTGGAGCAACATGCACCTCGTTTAGTCCCCTTAAATCTTTAGAAACAAAGCTTGGTCGCAAGTGTTTTGAAGCTTCAAGCAACATGCGCGGATTTGTAACGCCCGTAAGCACTAGAAGAGACTCATACCCTCCTCTGGTACCTGCTTCAATGTCTGTGTCTAATCTGTCTCCCACAGCAAGCGAGCGCTCAATACTTATTACAGGATTTTCAAATTCGTCTTTTTGCGAATATTCTTTAACGTCTTCATCATTGTGCTTTGCGTTTGCAGCAACCAACAATCGCGCTTCGTCATACATTGCACACTCTGGCTTTCCTGCAGACGCAATAGGCTCTACTCCAGTGGCATTTACTACAGCTTGAATCATGGAACCGCATCCAGGAGCTATGCCAAACTCACGCGGAATTGTTAAATCGCGATTAGTAACAAAATACTTAGCTCCGCTCTCTACAGCAAAAGCGACTTGTGCCATTTCTTGCCAAGTCATTTGCGGATACCAGCCTTGAATTACAGCCTGCGGATTGTCTTTACAAGACTTTACTGGATTAAGACCAGCGCTACGAACCTCTTGCACAAGGTGATCTGCGCCTAGAACTAAAACGTTTGAACCGCTTGGAACATATCTAGCAACCATTCGAGCAGCTACAAGCGAAGACGTTATGATTTGCCACGGCTCTACTTTTAAGCCAAAACTTTCTAGCTGACTTGCTACAACTTCTTGAAAACGAGAAGAATTATTAGTTGTGTATTCAATAAACATGCCATTTTTTTGAGCATTTTCAATTGATTCAGCAGCGTATTCAACGGATTTTCCGCCTCTATACACTACGCCATCTAAGTCAAGCAAAGCTAAGCGAAAATCCTTGCTTAACGCAGATTTACTATTTGAAAAATTCGCTCGTTCATCAAGTTGCATAGAATATCCCCACATAATTTTAAAAATACCAAAGTAGAAAATGCCCAGCTTACTATACTTTTACAATACAGAAGCTGGGCTTAGAGAATGTGACTTGTACTATTCCTCTTTAGGCTTAACTGCATTCATCTCTACAGTTTCAGTATTATCTGCGACTTGCGAATCTTCATCCGAATCGTCTGAATCATCGTCTGAATCATCGTCCGAATCGTCTGAATAATCGTCCGAATCATCCGAGTCATCCAAATCATCATCTGGAGCAAATTGCGCATCATCTTCACTAATGCCAACTTCGTCCATAATCGCATCATTAAGATGTTCCAAATCGTAGTCAATCACAACATCTTCTGGATTTTCTTCGTCTTCAATATCTGCATACTGCTCTTCTAAGCGGTCAAGCAAAGAATCAAGCTCAATCGCTTCATCGCTTCGCCCAGCCTCCTCAAGGAAGTACTGCTCCGCTTGCACAGCGCGCATTCTATACTCGCCAGGCAAGCCCTTAGACCTGCCCATTGCGTGAACAAGCTCAATCGCCTTATCTGCATGGTTTGTATCCGCCAAAACGCCTGCATACACAAGGAACATTTCTGCCTTAACTTCGCCACTAACGCTTTTAGCTTCGTCCGACATGCAAATTTCCAGCGCTTTATCGAGGTTGCCCATACCGCGCTCGCAATCTGCAATAAATGGAAGATAATCCGTGTAACCATTCATTCGCATAGCCGTTCTAAACTCGCGCGCAGCAAGCTTATAATCGCCTTGGCGGTATGCAATAAATCCTAGCGTTTCGCGCGAAAAATCAATGCGAGATGCCTGCTTTGCAGCCCACTTTGCGTGTTCTAAAGCAAGCTCTGGATCTTCGTCTTGCAAAGCATAAGCTGCGAGAATATGCAAGCCAATGTTTTCGGAATGCTCCTTAGAAAGACCACGCAGACGCTCACGAGACTCCTTAGAAAGCATTGAATACTCTAGGCCCTTAGGCATTTTTGGCTCGCCCGGACGCCTATCTGTATACGGATTTTGAGATGGGTAAGAAACAGTTCCATCCGAGTTTCTACGAGGGCCATTCTCAAAGCGGAAAGACGACTTCGAATCGCGCTTTCTAGAATCGTTCTTCTTAAATCCACTCTTGTGGAATCCGCCGCGATTGTCATTATTATCGCGGTTAAACCTGCGCTCACCATCGCGATCAAACCTGCGCTCGCCACGTTCTGTGCGATTATCGCGATCAAACTTCTTGTATCTTGGATTTCCCGATTCTTTTGAATCAGACTCAAAACCACGATTCGTGCGCTTATTGTAATCGCTATGATTGTATCGATTATCGCGATTGCGCTTATCTTCGCGATTATACCTATCTTCGCGATTATCTTTTCTGTCAAACTTGCGATTATCGCGATCAAACCTGCGCTCACTATCGCCATTAAACTTGCGATCCGCGTTCTTCTTAAAACCGTTCTTCTTAAAGCCACTCTTGTGGAAACCATCCTTGTGGAAACCGCCGTGATTTTCCTCACCTTTATGGAACCCACCTTTGTGGAATCCTCCGCGATGTTCCCCGTTCTTACCGCCATTTTGACGGCTAAAATGGCCACGATTACCAAACGACTTACCACTACGCGATCCGCGTTCTTCGCCCATTATTGGCATACCTTTCAAAGTCTAAAAATACAAAATTATACTAAAATCTAATGCTAAAAACAAATCAAGCGCACTTAAAAACTACGCGTGCTCAACTGCACCAATAGCCTTCTTGCCTCTACGAATCAAAGCAAAACGACCGTGTAAGAATGAGCTATCGCTCAAAACGTCATCAACGCTTTCTACGCGATTATTGTTAACGTACAATCCTCCAGCTTCAATAGCTCTACGAGCCTCGGAAATAGTGCGGAACAATCCAGCAGCAACAGCGGCTTCAACAACACGATCTGCAACATGCGCTTTAGCAAATTCCAAAGTGCCATCTTGTGCTTTAACTTTAACACCATCCAAAGCAGCTTCAAGAGTTTGCTCGTCAATAGCGTATAAATCACCCTTACCAAAAAGCGCTCCAGAAGCAGCAATCGCCTGATTCGTAACGTCTTCTCCGTGAACAAAGCTTGTAACTTCCCAAGCAAGCACACGCTGAGCTTCACGACTTCCTGGATCTTCTTGAATCTGCTTTTCCAAACGCTCAATCTCGCTCTTAGGCAAGAACGTAAAAGCCTTAAGAAGCTTAACAACTTCATCATCTGGCTGATTAAACCAGAATTGATAGAAGCGATAAGGGCTAAGCATTGTAGGATCAAGCCACATTGCGTTACCCTCAGATTTTCCAAACTTACGACCTTGATTATCCGTAATAATTGGGCTTGTAAACACGTTTACAGAAGCTCCGCGAACCTTACGAATCAAATCCATGCCAGAAGTCAAATTACCCCACTGATCAGATCCGCCAAGTTGCAAAGTAACGTTGTAATTATCAAACAAGTACAAAAAGTCGTTTCCTTGCAAAACTTGGTAGCTAAACTCAGCGAAAGAAATGCCTTCGTCGGAGTTTAAGCGGCGAGCAACAATATCTTTAGAAAGCATTGTGCCAACTCTAAAGTTCTTGCCAACATCGCGCAAAAAGTCGATAGCAGACATTTTAGAAACCCAGTCGTAGTTGCTTACAAAACGAACAGGATTTTCTCCATCAAGAGGCAAAATACGGCCGATTTGCTTGCGCAAACGCTCCGCCCATCCAGCAACAATATCTTTAGAATTAAGCGTGCGCTCTCCGCTTTGGCGAGGGTCTCCAATCAAGCCCGTAGCACCGCCAACCAAAGCAATAGGATGATGGCCTGCAGCTTGCAAATGACGCATGTTAATAAGCTGAACAAGATTGCCAATATGAAGCGATGCAGCAGTAGGATCGTAGCCGCAATAATAAGTTAATGGTTCTCCGTCAAGTGCTTGAGCAAGTTGATTTTCGTCAGTAGATTGAGAAATCAATCCACGCCACTTTAGCTCTTCAAACAAAGAAGCAAATCCAGCTTCTTTGTAATTCCTCACCTGAGCCATTTATATCTCCTTATTATTGCAAAAATTACCGAAAGTATCGGGCGCATTTGCGCGCTACAAGCCTTTCAATTTTGGCAGCACATGGAGACACTCTTATAAGCTGTTCCGTCGCTTACAGATTCAGCGAATTTCTTATACTCGCTAATCGCAAGCTGAGCTTGATTAATTTGCTCTTTTACGCGCACAAAAGCTGTTCCACCTTTGCCGCATCTAGAAGAAACAGAGCCATAGCTAGAAAGAACAAGTCTAAGATCTGGTATTTTATTTGCATCAATAACGCCGTCTAAAATCGTTGCATAATCGTCGTTACTCAAATCGCTTAAATCGCATTTAATACTTTCGGCACGTTTTACGCATAATCCCGATAACGTATGCGCATTGCGGAAAGGAACGCCTTGTTTTACAAGCCATTCTGCAATGTCTGTAGCAAGAGCGAAACCAGTTGCAGACTGCTCAAGCAAGCGAGGCGTATTAAATCGCATTGTTCTAACCATTCCTGCAAACGCTGGAAGCAAAACTTCTAGAGTGTCGATTTGGTCAAAAACCGCCTCTTTATCTTCTTGCAAATCGCGCGCATAAGCGGTTGGAAGACCTTTAAGAGTGGCCATTAATCCAGTTAAATCTCCGATTAATCGCCCTGCTTTTCCTCTAGCAAGCTCCGCAATATCTGGATTCTTCTTTTGAGGCATAATCGAAGAGCCAGTCGAATAAGCATCGTCTAAAGTTACGAACGCAAACTCTTGAGTATTCCATATAATAATCTCTTCGCTTAAGCGAGAAATATCAACGCCAATCATAGATGCAATAAACGCAAATTCCGCAACAACATCGCGGCTTGCTGTAGCATCAATCGAGTTTGCACAAACAGCAGAAAAACCAAGCTCTTTAGCAACTTCTTCGGGGTCTAGTCCAAGAGTGTTGCCAGCCAATGCCCCTGCTCCGTATGGACTTTCGTTTGCGCGCAAATCCCAGTCCGCAAGGCGATTTACGTCTCGCAAAAGCGGCCAAACATGAGCCATTAGCTGGTGTGCAAGCAAAATAGGCTGAGCGTGCTGCATGTGAGTTCGCCCAGGCATTACAGCATCTTTTGCTTCTAAAGATTGAGCGACTAAAGCATTGCAAACATCTAGTACGAGTGCAGCTAACTCGCGCGCTGACTCACGTAAAAACATGCGTATTAAAGCTGCGATTTGGTCGTTTCTAGAGCGGCCAGCCCTAAGTTTTCCACCTAGTTCGCTTCCTGCAATCTCAAGCAGACCGCGCTCTAATGCTGTTGCTTCGTCCTCATCTTCTTCAATCGGCGCAAAAGTGCCATTATCTACGCGTTTTTGCAACTCGTCTAGCGCTTTGCAAAGATCTGTGTATTCTTGATTTGTTAATAAACTTGCACGATGCAATGCGTGTGCGTGTGCACGAGAGCCTGCAATATCATCATCCGCTAACCGCCAATCAAATTGCGTTGACTTGCTAAGCTTTGCGAGCTCTGCAGAAGGCCCCGAGCTAAAACGGCCGCCCCACAAGGCTATTGGATGGTTTGTGTTGGAATTTGCATCGGCGTTTGCATCGTCATTCGCATCGTGCATAGTTATTCTTCTTTCGCTTTCCTCTTTTAGTTGTTCTTAGTCGTTCTTTGCAACGCGCATATCTCGAGCCGCTGCAACCTTGCTAGACAATCCGTAGATTTCAATAAATCCGTTGGAAGCGTGCTGGTCGAAGGTATCGGAAGAATCGTAAGTAGCTAAGTTAAAGTCGTACAAAGACTCATTCGACTTTCTGCCTGTTACAACAGCCTTTCCTGCATACAAAGTCATGCGAATATCGCCAGAAACATGCTCTTGCGTTTCGTTTATAAACGCGTTCAAAGAACGCACAACTGGCGAGAACCACTGGCCGTCGTACACAAATTCCGCCCACTTTTTATCGAGATCACGCTTAAGCCTATGCTGTTCGCGCTCCAAGCAGCAATTCTCAAGCTCTTGATGAGCCGTAATCAAAGCTTGCGCGCCTGGAACTTCGTACAATTCGCGAGACTTAATGCCAACTAAACGATCTTCAATAATGTCGATTCTGCCGATTCCTTGAGCACCTGCCCTCTTGTTCATCTCTTCGATTGCTTGAAGCGCAGTTACGCTGTGGCCGTCAATTGCAACTGGCACGCCTTTTTCAAACGTGATTGTAACTTCGTCTGGAGTTGTAGCTTCCAAAGGATTCTTTGTGTAAGAGTAGCATTCTTCAGTTGGAGCGTTCCACGGATCTTCCAAAAAGCCTGTTTCAATTGCCCTTCCCCAAACGTTTTGGTCTATGGAATACGGGCTTTTCTTGCTTTGAGTAATCGGAAGATTATGGTCGTTTGCAAAAGCGATTTCCACATCTCTAGTAAGCGACAAATCACGAATTGGGCTAATTGCCTTTAATTCTGGGTCCAAAGACTGAATCGCAACTTCAAAACGAACTTGATCATTTCCTTTGCCAGTGCAACCGTGTGCGATTGTATCTGCGTCAAATTCGTGCGCTGCATGAACCAAGTGACGAGTAATAAGCGGCCTAGAAAGCGCAGAGACCAAAGGATACACGTCCTCGTACATTGCGTTTGCCTTTAGCGCAAGCATGCAATAGTTATCCGCAAATTCTTCGCGAGCATCAACTACATACGATTCAACAGCACCGCAAGCTAAAGCGCGGTTTTTAATCACTTCGAGCGCTTCTCCGCCTTGACCAACGTTTAGCGAAACAGCTACAACGTCTTGGCCTGTTTGCTCTTTAAGGTACGGAATTGCTACAGATGTATCGAGGCCACCCGAATACGCCAATACAATACGCTTCTTATTAGTCATAGCAACCTCCCACGGTCATATATTGAATAAATAATATTGAATAAATAAACAATACATAGTATATTATACAAGTCTAGATACATTCTCAACACGCGCAGAAATGCGCCATTTTTGAAGATTTGCGCTTAGAAGTATTTAATCAAAAGCCAAAACAAAGATAATACTTATACAGTTAACGGATATGATTATTAGGCATCATTTTTAAGGCATAATTTTATAAGCACAATTTTATAAGCACAATTTTATAAGCATCATTGCAAATGTGTTAGAAACATTTTTTACTAGGCAATGTTAACTCAACCTTAAACCCACCGTATTTGCTTCTACTTATATCAACTGTTCCATTATGAGCGCCAATAATCTGCTGAACAATCAGCAAACCCAAACCATGCCGTTGCTCTGCAGTACTTGTATCGCAAATCATATAGTGCGGTGCATGATTAAGCTTTTCGATTTTTTCATCTGAAACACCTATACCGTTATCTTCAACACAAATAATACAATTATTATTATTTGCAGCAACGGATACATAAATCGTACACCCATTTTCATTATGAGATATGCTGTTCTGAATAAGATTAGATATTGCTCGTTTTAATAAATCTTTGTCTACATTAATATTGCAAACAGTCAATTCTGCGTCCGTTTCCCATTTAATCGAAAACTCATCTTGCATACCCATATTCATAAAATCCACAACAACTTGCCTAACAACAGCAACAACATTTTCTTCTTTTTTCATAATTGGTTGCATATTGTATTCAAGTTTTGAAGCCAAATTAAGGTCATTAATCAAATTCTTCATTCTTGCACTTTGCTTAATAATCATCGTCGCTTTTTTACGATCTTCTTGCGAAATATGTAGAGAATTTTCTAACTGTCCCGCATATCCCATCACCATAGATAACGGCGTACGAATATCATGCGAAACCCCAGCTATCCAATTTGCTCTTGCAGTCTCTCTTTTTCTCAATTGTTCTTTTTGTATTTGCAAAATATCGGAAGCAGAATTTATGTTAGATGAAATTTCTGAAAGTGCTCCTGTTTCTGGAATATGCACGCTTTCTCCACTAGATAAACGTTGTATCCCTTTTGTAATCGGATTAATTGATTTTAGTAGTTTTATATTAGCTATTAAATAAATTCCAAGAATAAGCAAAATGTTGATGAAGAATACGCTTAAAACAATCTGCGGAAAATTTGAGATTAAACTGTAGTTCCAACTTGGTCGCGTATGTTTCCAAAAGCTGTTATGCGGAAATCCTACTACAACAACTCCATTCTTATTTTTGCCAGTGTAAGTTGGATAACCATCAATGTAGCCAACGCTCAAATTAGCTACATCAGACAAAGTATAATCGTTTGGAATAGTTGCAGGAACGTCCTTTGTTTTCCATACTACTCTTAACGTATTATTATCAATCAGAATTGCCCATGCGCCAGAATTTGTCAATTTGGAAGACATATTTTTTGATAATACATAATCCCCACTTGCGGATAATTGTAATGCTTCGCCTGTCTCTTTTGCTATGTTATAGGGAGACATCTCTTTATCGGGTGCGTAATTCCCTATAAGTACAACAAACGCAATAATATTCATTAATACTATTAGCACAGAGCTTAGTAGAAAAATACTTATAAAACGTTGTATTAGTTTTGGTATGCTTTTCATTCTGCTTTACTCCACAATCAGCTTGTATCCTAAGCCTTTTACTGTTACCAATGAAACAGGCTGCGATGGATTGAGTTCTATTTTTTCTCTGATACGACGTATATGTGCCATTAAAGAATTTTCATATCCAAAAGGATTATCACCCCATGCAGCTTCACATAACGCGTCAATTGTTACGATACGTCCCGCATTTCTATATAAAGCAGAAAGCAAATCGTGTTCTTTGGCTGTAAGCGGAATATGTTCGTTATTTTTTATTACTTGGGCAGAAGAAAAATCAATCTGACTATTTTTCAGTTTAACAATGGGATTTTCGCTCTTGTAGCTTCGTCTTAAAATTGCCATAATGCGAAAAGTTAGCTCTTTTGGAAGAAACGGCTTTACAATATAATCGTCTGCGCCTAAGTCAAATCCCTTAAACTTATCTTCATCTTCACCGCAAGCCGTAAGGAATAAAATAGGACAATCACTATATTGTTTTATCTTCTCCATTAACTCAAACCCATTACCGTCGGGGAGCATAACATCAAGGATTGCTAATTCTGGACGTAATGTTTGTGTTGCTTCTACGGCATCTTTCACGCTTTTTGCAGTCGTTATATTATAAAAACCGTATTCGTTTAATATGGATACAACCATATCTAGAAGTTCCTGCTCATCATCAACAAGTAGCAGATGCTTGTTCAATAAATAATCATTCCGATTCATGGAGAACCCCCTAACATATATTATGCCATGTGAATATTCATTTTTTGACCTCGCATAAAAATGTAAGGTAGATGTAAGGTGAAGAGAATGTTGTAGAAAGGTTGACGCAATATCATAAATCCCGAAAGGAGATATTGCCATGAACAATATTGTTACAACAGAACATTTAACAAAAAAATATAAATCATTTATTGCTGTTAATGATGTTTCACTTCATATTCGCAAAGGTAGCATTTACGGCTTTCTTGGACCGAATGGAGCTGGAAAATCTACAACAATGAAAATGCTCCTAGGACTTACAGCTCCAACAAAAGGCGTATTTACAATCGACGGAAAGCAGTTTCCAGCCGACCGCATACCTATTTTGAAAGAAATAGGCTCGTTTATTGAATCACCATCTTTCTATGCAAATCTAACAGGTAGAGAAAATCTTGACATTATACGTCGCATTTTAGAACTACCTAAGAGTGCAGTTGATGACGCATTAGAATTAGTAGGTCTTTCTGAGTTTGCAGACCGTCTTGCAAAAAAATATTCGCTTGGCATGAAGCAAAGGCTTGGTCTTGCTGGAGCATTGCTTGGTAGACCACCTATTTTGATTTTAGATGAGCCAACAAATGGACTCGATCCATCTGGCATACACGAAATCCGAAATCTGATTAAGTCGCTGCCAGATCTTTACGATTGCACGATTCTTATTTCTTCTCATATGCTATCCGAAATTGAGCTTATTGCAGATGATATTGGAATACTTAATCACGGACACTTGTTATTTGAAGGTAGTTTAGATGAACTACGACAGCATGCATTACAATCTGGTTTTGCTTCCGACAATTTGGAAGATATGTTCCTATCCATGATTGATGAAGACAATAAGATCAGGAAGCAGAGTTCAAGACTATGAAAACGCTTGTAATCGAACTAAAAAAATGCAAGAGAACTGGCTTTATAGCTCTTATGATTGCTATTGGCGTTATGGGAGCAGCGTACGCTTTTGTGAATTTTATTGTACGAAAAAATACATTATTAAACCTGCCTTTAGCTCCTATGGATATTCTTCTTACACAGCTTTACGGCATGATTATGGTGTTAAACATGTTCGGCATAATAGTCGCAGCATGCATTATCTACAACATGGAATTTAAGGGAAATGCAGTAAAAAAGATGCATATGCTTCCTATGAGTGTTCCAACTATGTACCTATGCAAATTTATGCTGCTGACCGTTCTGTTACTAATCGCTATTTGCATACAAAATTTAGCACTTGCAAAAATCGGTGTAACAGATTTGCCACAAGGCACGTTTAATGTAAGTACTCTTATATCTTTTGCCGCATATTCATTTATTACGTCAATGCCTGTATTGTCCTTTATGATTTTTGTATCATCGCGATTTGAAAACATGTGGGTAACGCTTGGAATTGGTGTAGCAGGATTTTTAAGCGGCATGGCATTGGCTTCTTCAGACATTGTGCTTTTTATGGCATCACCTTTTATAGTTATGCTAAAACCAGCAGTTGCCATGAGCGCGCAACCTAATACTACGGTCGTAATCGTATCCATAGTTGAAACACTTCTGTTTTTATGTTCTGGATTGTGGGCGGCTAAGAACCTGCACTATGAATAAAAACACGCACTATAAGTAAAAACTTGCACTATATAACTATGAATAAGGAGATTATGAAAATGAGATTTTTTGAACTTCTTAGAATCGAATTTAAGAAAGTAAAGCGTAGTAAAATTATTCCTTTGATTTTTATTGCGCCATTACTTGTGGTTGGATCTGGTGTAGCAAGCCTTCATAGCTACTTCACTCCAGAATATACACACGCATGGACTGCTATGTTTATTCAAAGCGCATTAGTCTACTCATATTATCTGCTTCCGCTTAGTATGATTGTTGTTTGCGTGATGATTGCAGGACGAGAAACAAGCAATAACGGCATATTAAAAATGTTGGCTCTGCCTGTTAGCAGATATGCGATTTCTGCTGCAAAATTTTGCGTACTGCTATTTTATTTGCTTATGGAAATGGTTGTATTTTTTGCCGTATTCGTTATAGCAGGATTGTTTGCAACCAGTAGCACGGGAGTTACAGAAACGCTACCAATTATGTATCTACTAAAATGGTGTTTAGATCTATTTTTGACTATGATTCCAAGCGTAATAGTCATGTGGGCGATTACTGTGCTTTTTGAAAAGTCAATGTTATCCGTTGGATTAAATATACTTCTTGTGATTCCTGGAGTATTAATAGCAAATACTCCACTTTGGATAGTTTATCCTTATTGTTACAGCGGATATATGGTTTCCCGCTCTCTACATGCAGTTACATCAACAGGATTAGGAAACGGATTTAATCTTATACCATTTTTGCCATGTGCAATTGCAATATCTGTGTTTGTATTTTTGATTGCAATAACACAATTTGGTAAAAAAGAAATGAGATAACAAGGGATATTAAATAACAATGCAGCGAAATAACAAATGCAGATATGACTTGCAAAATCGCGTATAAGGTTTTGGCTATACGCAAAAACGCGTAAAACGTTCAAAACGCAGTATGGAAACAAATAGAACAAAAACAAAAAGCTTTCGGTTTTGAATGCCCCTAGTAGCAAACAAAACCGAAAGCAACACACTCAAAGCTCTAATCTCTCAACAAGGTTCTAGCGACGAATGGATAAGAATAGCACAGATAATAACAGTAAAGACTAAATAAACAGAATTGAAGCCAATAAAACAGTGTTCCCGTGTATGCATAGCAACATGTTATGCATACACTGGAATCAAAGAACTACATAGCTATACTTAGCACGAACAACTTGCTACATTCTATAATAAACTAATAGAACTAATGCCTAATACAGATGTTAGGAATGTACAGAGCGCTGACATCATAAGATAATTCGTTTCCATTTCCTTATAATACTTTAAATAAGACTTCTTTTTAACAAGAAGTTCGCTCTCTTTTACATATTTTCTAATCTTAGAATACTTATTTGCTGTAGGCATATAGTCTATATCAATCTTAGTTAAAGCATATTTATTATTGTAAGATTTCACTTTAACACCAATACAACAAGTAACTAGCAGAATAACAAGTGCATTGATTTTAATATAATCATCTGACTTAATACAAGTAGATATAATACTCAATAAACCCACAAGTGTCGTTAGAATCAACATATATAAGTTATTAGGTTTTAAATCATCATAAATTTCTTTACATTCAACTTTTTCTGAATATGCATAAAAGCAAATAATAGTAATATAGGCAGCTAGCATAAAGAGAAGAATAGATAAACAACCAATAAAAGTATCGGTTTTATAAAATATAAATACCGCTGATACTGGTATAGCAGCTAAAAGCAAATAAAAGGATACTATCCAACAACTAATACTGTCTAAAGTTTTTTTATCTATGCACTCTTTACAATCGTCTATGCACTCTTTACAAGTTTTAACTTTAGAATCATTTTGCGAATTACGATTTTTAAAACACATAGGCCGCGTCGCCTCGATTCTAATAATTGTGATTAATTTATTGCAATTATTTATAAAAATGGTGGCTGCAGGAGAACCCACAACCACCATAAGTATAACATTAGCGTTTACAAAGCCACTACACTACAAGCGCTCGTAGCCGTGCATTAGCTAATGCGCGCAATGCTTAGTGACGAGCCTTGCGAACAGCAGCACCCATGCCAGCAAGCATGGTGGCAGCCAAAGCGGTCAAAGTTACGCCAACACCAGTACCAGTGTGGGTGTTACCGCGCTTGTCCTTGTCCTTCTTGTTCTCAACCTCAGCCTTAGCACCAGCAGCAGCGCCATTGGCACCAGCCTGGCCAGCAGCCTGACCTGGCTTGCCTGGCTTTGCAGCACCTGGCTTACCTGGCTGAACTGTTGCAGATGGAACAAAGTTGGTGCCATACTTGTAGTCAGTAGAAAGAGGAGCCAAAGAAGCTGGAGTTGCGTATGTAGAAACATCAGCCTTAGAATCCTGAGCATTCTTGTAAGCGCCAGCATATTCGCTCAAAGCCTTATTGAACTTAGTAGCAGCCTCATTGAAAGCCTTATCTGCATCAGCAAACTTGGTCTTTGCAGCAGCCAAAGCTTCCTTAGCCTCATTGATTACCTTCTTCAAGCTCTCAACTTCAGCATTGTAAGCACGAGAACCCTTATCCTTAGCATTCTCATCCTGGTAATCCTTAAGAGCACGCTGAGCCGCCTTTAAGTTATTCTCAGCCTCATGCTTAGCGTTGTAAGCAGCATCAGCCTCAGCAAAAGCCTTATCCTTGGCTTCCTGAGCCTTACCCAACTTCTCCTTAGCTTCATCCAACTTAGCAAGAGCAACACGCTTTGCATCCTTAGAAGGCTCAACTTTTGGAGTTGCAGCGTTTACAGCCTCCTCAGCAGTCTTTACAGCCTCAAGTGCAGCCTTGTATGCTGCAAGCTTTTCACGATAGGTATTTGCCTTAGTAGCTGCATCATCTTTAGAATCATCAGCCTTCTTTACAACTTCACCCTTATCATTAAGCTTGTAATCAGCTTTGTTCAAAAGCTCACCATTTTCATCTACAATAGTTGCATCAGCCTTAGCGTTCGTCTTTTCAGTTTCTGCAGTATCAGCATCATCATAAGCCTTCTTCAAAGCTGCCTTCAAAGTCTTAAGAGCAAACGAATCATCCTTAGCTTCATCAGTGCTGACAGGACGTGGAACCTTAGCGAATGCTGGGGTTGCCATTGCGAAGCCGGCAAGCAAAGTTGCGCCAGCAGCGAAAGCGGCGATAGCCTTCTTATTCATCATTTTAATTTCCTTTCTTCTTCTCCTATGCGTTAGGGGCGCATAGAAAAATTTGCCTTTGCGGTTTCCCGCGTAGTAACCGAGAACTAGGGATTCATCGGTAACTGACTTAAAAGATACAACATGCTCTACCTAAAATCAACTAAAACATTCAGCTAACATTAAGGTTTGTTCTAAATATTTTATTGTAATTTTACTAAACTAATACTATTTGCCGTAAATTTTACACATAAATTACTAACAAACCGTAAAAATACGCATTTCAAGGTTTTTGAAGAATTTTCCCAGGTTTTTTTAAGGTAAGCTTTTCGGGTGTGTCGTGTCGCTTGCGCGGTCTAAGCGCGAACGATTTTCCGCACTTTGTACCAAATTTGACCTAAATCACGTACAAAAAGCGGAACATAACTCCGCATTTTATACCAAATTTGAACTATAAAGCGGAAAACCTTCCGCTTTATGTAGTGCGTTTGTATCAAAAACACCGAAATTCGGTACAAACGCACTACAAGAAATCGGAATCTCGGCGATGGATGCTACGCAAAAGTTCAAGCACATAAGAGGGCTGGGTGATTCTTGGTCGAACAGTATAAGAGAGGCAGCCGATACCAAATAATCCAATGGCACACGCCTACAAACAAACTTCAACCAAAAACAAAATCAAAGCCAAATCGGAACAACCGCAACAACAATCAACACGTAAGAGGCGGAGCGTTGTGCGAATCGACGACTTCGAGCTGCATAGCGCGCGAGAAGTCACATCGATTCGCTGAGCTTGCTCAAAGTTGAAAGCACAGTGTGCTTTCAACGCAAGCGAGGGCGTGAGCGCGCTGTAACGCGCGAGCGTAGAATTAGCCAGCCCTCTAGCAACACCAAGCAAAGACGTGAGCTCGCGAAGGCAGGTCATATCGTTCGCGCGTTACAGCGCGCTAACGTCTTCGCCGCACGTAAAGTCCACTGGACTTTATGCCTTAAGCCAAATCACGCTTTGAAGGAGCTTGAAATGCGTTATGCAATTTCAAGCTCAGTCAAAGCGCAAACACACTACAGGTTTATCAATGCCAATCTCTTCATTTACTAGCAAACTATACTTTTCACACTCCTTCAGGCTTACCAATACGTATAATTCACATCCCACAAAATACATAAACCAATAATGGAAAGCTAACTTGACATTTGCTTTCAAAACAATTATCCTATATGTAAAGCTAGCTTTCCGTTAGGAAGGAGAATGTAATGTGAAAAATAGACTTGAACAAATTAGAAAAGAAAAAGGCATAACCCAAGAAGAACTTGCCGACGAACTCGAAGTATCAAGACAAACAGTCGGTTCTTTGGAAAATGGAAGATACAACCCATCAATCATATTGGCATACAAAATTGCTAAGTACTTTAATTTAACAATCGAAGAAATATTTATATACGAGGAAGATAAAAAATGAAAAAACAAAAAAACCAGAATTTTTGGTACATAGGATATGTAATAGGAATTTGCGGACTAATTCTTGCACTCACTCTTAAACTGAACGAATCCGTAGAAATTGTACTGTCAGTTGTTTTTGTTGCAACTATCTCACTTTCACACGTAAAGATCATGCACTATAAGATGATGGAAAAAGACCACACCTACAAAATAAATGTTAACGATGAAAGAAACGAGAAAATCAAAGATAAAGTAAATGCAACAATGGCATTCATACTAATGCACCTAATGGGAATAATTGCCATAATTGCATTTATCACAAAAGCATATTTGCCAGCTGCTCTTTTAGCTATTTCGATCGCCTTTTCTCCATTAATCATGTTTTTTATCAACAAATATTATGAGAAAAAATATTAAAACCAGACCCACCCACCCATTTACTACTTATTACGAAGCAAACCAACTTTCATAAATTCTTTATCTCCAATACGGAACTTTTTACTATTAAACGTCACTCCCATAATTCTGCTAATAATATACTCATCAGTTATAAGCACGAAATACTGCTTATCTTTTTTATCCACCAAATAATACTGATCAGCCCCAAGAGTGGAAACAGCTTTACTGAAATCATATATGCCAAACAATGGCAATCCTCCAAGGAGAGTAGAAAACCATCCAACAAAATTATCCACCATTTTCTCAGATGAACTGCTATAAGTCTTAACAACAGTTAGCATATTGATTTCTGAGTCAGGATATTCATCTAGGACAATCTGCTCTTTAATTTTCGACTTCTTAAAACCGCTCAACCTACCGTCGAAACCATATTTATTGAGATTAATAGGCTTCTTAATAATAGAAAAATCAACGCTATTGTTCTCATCCAAAAGATAATCAACACTCACGCTTAGAGCAGATGCAATAAATTTCAGATTCTCTATATCTGGCAAACCCCGATTCGTTTCCCATTTTGCTACAGCAGCACGAGATACCATCAATAATTCCGAAAGCTCCTCCTGCGTCAACCCAGCTTCCAGACGAGCCTTTCTAATTTTTTCCCCCAAAGATATAACACTACTCATGACACAACTCCTTTCAAATCACTTATTACACATCATGAAATTACTTGACGGAAACCAAAATAGTATTGAAACATTTGATTTATATACCGCCTAATTACAAACTAACAAATAATTTACAACGGAAAAAGAAACAAGGTGAAACACTATAGTTACCAACTGTAACAGCATGAGAAATCAAATAATGTAGGGAACTTTTTTACGATTATTTCACCGTTTTGTTCCCTAAAACATAAGCAACTAGAGCACGCAAATATGGATGCTACTATCTGACAATCACTATCTGGCAATCTTCAGATACTCTTCGATTTTGGCATCCAACCACTCTGCCCTACTACCAATCAACCCTACTACCAATATGCCCTACTGCTCTTTGCAATTAGCCCAGTGCTATATTCATAAGTATAGGTGTTCTGCATACAAGCATCACTCGGCGACCAGCTTCCATTTGAAGATTTTGAAGCCTTAAACAGAATATAAAGACCACATTTTCCATCCTGAGAGTCCCTGTTATACTGCAGATAAGTAATGTCCGAACGGCTTTCACTCAGAACAAAGTACATATCCCCCTTGGCGGTATAACTCTCCTTGAACGCAAAGCCTTTCGCCGCAAAATACTTATCAAATATCTTAAGCGCTGCATTTCTTTCCCTCTTTGATTCTAAATCACGCTCAGTGTCATCATGCAAATCGGAATTTTTCTCTGGCTCTTCAGCCTTTAATCTTGTATCTTTTAATCTTGTATCTTTCCTGTTATTGCGATTAATTCTGCTATACCATTCAGATTCACTTATTTTTGGATCAGTATCACTTGAATCTTTCATTGGTCGAAGATACTTAAGGAAAAATGGGCCTTCAGACTTATAAAGATAATACTCAAAAGGAGCATACATGTCATCCACGTGCTCTGTGTATGTACCATTATCATTTTGTTTCACAGAATATCTGCCAACAATAAACAAAACGTCAAAAAATCCAAGACCTAAGATAATCAATACACAAAGCAGAACATGTAGACAACGAAGTACAATTCTTATACCTATCTTCCGTACGAGTGAGATAAGATAAAGATTATAGAAGACACATACAAGAGAAATCGTAATCATCCAAACAACTGGCATTGCCGCGCATATAACATATACCCAAGTCTGCAAAAGCCACTGATTTGGAAGACGTACCGCAGTTATTCCAAAGAATGCAGTTAGAATACCACTTAACACAAAAAAGCAACAAAGAATCAGCGAGATTCTACCCTTCCACCGTTGCTTGCCATAGCTAAGAAAAGATTTGTTACAATCTACATTTTCACTACGAAAACGACTGTGTAGATTGCGTTGCCAAATAACACAAATAACCCAAATAAGAGAAACTCCAACAAAAAACAGAATTGCAAAACAATAGGTGATCCATCCAAAAAGCTGTAGCTTATTGGATGCCATAAAAGCAGTTCCAATAATCATTAAGATGGAAAAGATTTCCGCACTCAGCCGCAAAACCTTATACTTGGGCAATTCCTTATTTGCACTGTTAAGGTTTTCACACATTTGCTCATGTGATTCACAACATAGAGGATTTTTCTCATCTGTGGGAGTATGTTCCTGCTTTTCTTTCTCTTTCTCTCTTCTCCCTTGTAGATTATCTTTCTTTCTCAATTATTCTCCTTCAGCGCAAGTTCTATAAGTTTATCTGTATAATCAGTCTTTTCACGATTACTCACCTTTCATCTTGTATTACGCTATTAGATATTGCAGCCGTATTAACGCTTGGCTGTTTCCACGCTTAGTTTCACTGCTGTTCTGTTATATTTTGAGTTATCTTTTATCGCGTATCACATGTTTTGGTGCATTTAATCACATAATTATACATATTTTAGTGTTTTTTATCACATAATTCTACACATTGAACAGTTCACAACGCAGTGAGCACATCCATCTGTTTTGCACCCAAGATTATGCACCCAAGATTTACTCTATTCTTATCAGAAACCTCGGTAATACCATTTTCTAATTCATCATTCAAATCACCTGAGTTCACATCACTCAAGGTCTTATAAAACAATCTGCCTTAAGAAAATAAACCTCAAAAACCGTTTCTATGAACTTTTCTAATTAGATAGATTCTTGTTACGATCTTCAATACAATTGCAAATTAAATCTACAGCTTTAATACTTACAACATTTTAGCAACCCTCAATCATTTTCCCATCCACTCGCACCTGCTACATACCTACTTGTTGCCTTTGTTTCTACATTGAAGTATGTTATCAGCAATAGGAGGTACAAATTCATGGATAAAAATGAAAACATTAATTTACCTAAAACGGTCACCATTACTTTAGATCTTGACAAATTATACAATGAACTAAAAGAAAATGGTTGGAAACCTAATAGTACGGCTAAATACTACAAGCATTACATCCTTAAACATATTGACAAAGAAGATACTATTCTTGGGCCTGATGAAAGCGTGAGATATCTAATTGATCTGCTGACCACAATTTCATCCCGTCATTTCTTATCAATGATTGAACCAGGACCAGGTAAAGAAGCTCTTATAAAACGTGTTATACACGAATATGAAAAATAGGGATATACAAATATTATTTTCTTTCCAATAATGATTTAACGCGTAATAAATCATAGAAAACAATTCAAACTTATTCACAACTATTCCTCACGCGAATCATTATTTAATCCTGTCATATTATGCCCCCCATTAGTTTTTTCACTATGCTACTTCAATCTTCATATTCAACAAATTGAGTTTTCAAAAATATAGTTAATGAATGCCTTAATCATAATTGACAAATAAGCATATTAACAGCTCAAAAGCACGTTATTTGTTCGTCAATGCGCCTAATTACCGTCCTAAAAAGAACACCTATACCAACAACGGGAATCCATAATCTGAATAGTAGTTAAACTTTTGCTTTCATTTGCTTGCGTATGCTTGCAACTATTTTGTAAAATAAGGTCAGAAAGGATGCGAACACAATGACAAATACGAACGCTGTATATGCAAGAATCGATACAAATCTTAAAGAAAATGCTGAAAGCATATTGAACCAACTTGGAATAACACCATCTTCAGCAATCCAAATGCTTTATAGTCAAATCGTTTTACAAAATGGCATGCCATTTGAACTCCGCCTGCCAACTAATAAGCAGGAAAAGCCGCTTGCTTTAGGTAATTTAACTCGAGCCGAACTGGATGCAGAATTACAAAAAGGCATCGATTCACTTTCGACTGGAAAATCGTATAGTGCCAACGATGTTGATAAGTTATTCGCAAAGGAATACGGAGTATGAGCAAATCATACAGCGTCATTTATTCTCCACAAGCATTCCTTGATCTTACAGAACTATACAAATACATTCGCTTTAATTTACAAGTTCCTAAAACGGCGCAAAAACAAGTCAACCGCATTAAGAATGCTATACGTTCTCTTGAGACTATGCCTATGCGATATACACTTGTTAAGTGGGAGCCGTGGTGTTCTAAAGGAATACGCAGAATTTCAGTCGATAACTACACAGTTTTTTACCAAGTAGACGAAAATAAAACTACAGTTACTATTATTCGTATCTTCTACTCAGGCAGAAATATTGAAAACATTGCTAACGACTCAAACAACTAATGCGCGATTTGCGCAAGAATTGGGGCGAACAAAGTAGCATAATTCCAAACGTTACGAGATGCACCCACCTAATCAGCCCTAGACACCAACACGACACTCTCAACGTACGTAGAACCTTTTGCTCAAAAGAGAAGAAAACAGTCTTATAAAATCTTTTATGCAGATACTGCGGTTCTTCTCCATGGATGATGCTTTATAACAATAACAATATCGGTAAGCACAACGCCAACGACTACGCTTACCCATACTAAGCTCGGTGTAAGCAGCCAAGCGAGAACACCGAAGATAAGCAGTCGAAGCAGTACAACAATAACTAAGAAAGGCCAACTTTTTGTTAGGAATTTCTGTTGATCAGCCTTCAATGCGCCCATCAGAACCATAACCGCAGCCGCCGCGCAAGAAAATAGCATATTGCCCAAGAATATGACGAGTAGCGTGCTCCAGCCAACGATACTACCCAGCATCCACCATTGCAGTATCAGTGCAAGCAAAAATGTTGCAACATCGCATACTGCTTCAATCAGAATATTCGCAACAATTAACGAGGAGAATGTTAGAGACGTACCTCTAGGAGTGTCTGTTTTACCTTCGCTCGCATGCTGTAATGCAATTATGTTTCTCGCCTCGGCGCGCTTTACGCGCTCTTCTTCAAGCATTTGAACACCGAGCTCAACCGATTTCTTTGAAGCTTCCTGTAATTGCGCATCCGTCATACCTGGCTGCCAAGGCTTTTCAAAAACAAACAGCAACACACTAGTAATCGCTGCACCAATAATAATGCTTAGCAGCGTAGTATCAGAAACAAGCAATGAAGCAATACCAGAAGTCACCAGCAGCCTGAGCACAAAATCGATGATTCCTCTGAGTAAATCGCCAGACCTGTCATCTGGTCTACGATGCCTATTCCACTGAAGATACGCTGCACTTAGAAGCGAAAACACCACAACACTCAACGCGAGTATGACCACAGTTTCCCAACCTAGTACGCGGTGGCCTACGAACTGCTGTACAAGCAGCGCAATAATAAGCGTGCAAATACCAGCAACAGTTTCTGTAATCACATAACCCCAAAAAGCATGCTTGAAAAGCACTGGCCTTACATTCGTCTCACTCATCATCTTTCTCCTATATATTAATCCAATACCTTCTTGTTGTAACGTTTCCTCTTGATAAGCTATTTTTCACTTTGTTTTCCAAAACTCCACCATTATTTTCTATAACTTTTATCGATCCGATATTGTCATCATCGCATGTAATCAAAACCTTATGTAGATTCAAAGTCTCTTTACAATATGTAAGTGCCATAGAAAGCATTCTTGTTCCATAGCCCTTCATACATTCAGACTGTCTAATCTCGTACCCTATGTGACCACCATAGTTAATTAAAAAAGAATTTAATTCATGCCTAATATTAATTTCACCAATAAATTTTTCATTATCTATCAGCCAAAATGTAGTAGCTTTAACATAATTTTCAGGCAAATTTATACCATGTTCAATATTATAAGAACTCTCTATAATTGTCTCATAATTTCTAAAACGTCTTTCTGCATTCGGCCTAAAAATTTCATCTTCTTCATTTGCTTCTATATAACCTTGGATATATTTACTATCTGGTCTAATTAATTTCATAAGTTCCCCTTATTCTTAATATGTGATTCTATTAAAATTAGAGTCCATAATAGTCTGTTTAGCTTTAATAGTATTACTATTTAAAAAAAACCACACATACAAGCTTTATTAAAGAAAAATTTTTTTATTTTTCTAATAAGTGCAGGCTTTTCGCATCCATAAAATTTTTCTTCTCCATAAAGCACAGCTTCTACTAGAAAAATAATGTATGATACAGCCAAATATACAAACAAAAAGTGGGTGCACTTTTTAACGATAGGAAAAGCTATCGTTAAAAGGTTTAAGATTGGCTTAATAGCTTGCTGAACAATCTTACGCAATAATCAACATGCCACTAGTCTTACACCCACTATCCATACGCGAATTTAATCTTTATATAATTAACTAAATCCCATATTTATCAGCTAAAACCCTATATTTGTTAAAGTACCTTTACGCTGTTGAACCGCCACGCCAACATTCCATATTATTACACCAACAATTGCCCATAACATGCCAACAACAAGAATCACAAGTAGCGATACACCAACATTTACAGAACCATCAACTATACTACGAGATGCTTGAGTAACATGAGTTACTGGAATCACATATAACACGTATTGCATCATCTTAGGAAATACGCTAATCGGAGCAATCACACCACAAGCAATAGGAAGTATTGCACTAAGCGCGTTAGAAATAGTATAAACATCATTCATCATCATGCTTATAGCAGCTATAGCAATACCAAATCCCGTAGAAGCAACAGGAACAATAAGAAACAACAGCATCAACGCACTCATATTAATCATCAAGAAAGCACTCGGGCTTACTACAAGCATTGTTATGAACAAAGTCACAGCATCACTCACTAAAGAAATAGTAACGAGCGCAATAATACGACCAAACCATAATGGTAATGCAACTTTTGCGCTTGTAAGCACGAATGGTGTTGTGCCTTCAAAACGATCCCATGCTAGTGCTTCTGACACCGTCATACTTGTGGAAATAGAACACGCACCCATAACAGCAGCAAGAGTTGATGCAATCAAACTATGATTAAAACCCGCGCTAGTCGCATAACTAGCTGCTCCATTGAATCCTCCGCTTACAGCTCCAGCTAGAAAAACGTATAAGAACGTGGATAAAAGAGGCTCAACAATCATACGGATAACAGCAGTATTCCAACTATTTAAGCTAGGTATACTCTGTATACTCACTCTTGCACCAGTTCGTATACTAGATAAAACGCTTACGTGACCATACTGAGAATATTGATTATATTGATGCAATTCAGCGTACTTACTATTTTGAATAATTTTATTTCGCATAGTTTCAACCTGATTATTATTTCGTATCATATTATGTTCAAACTTCCATTAAGCGTTGCAAGTCGAATAGCATGACGTAACATAAAACCTGCAATAACAAGCAAAACGCTGGATAATACAACACATAACACAATCGCTAACACAGTAGTAGCATTAAACGCTTGCGCATGAGCCACCCACACTGCAGACGTAAGCGGATGAATAAACGCAATAACGCGAGCTGGCAATGGCATTGATTCTACAGGAATCACTATTCCACAAAGCATCCATACAGGAATTAAAATCAAACCTTCATAAACTGTAGCTTTACGGCATAATACAAAAATTCCAGATAATAATGCAGCAGAAGCTACGCAAGCAAGCATAGAAAGTAAGTATCCAACTAACTGCGTGAATGTTATCATAAAGAACCCATGGCAGAAAACAGCAACGGTAATAATCGCAAGCGGCATACCAATACAGCCAAGTAAAGCTGCGGATCCTACAATAGGAAGAAACACTGCAGAAGGTGAGATAACACTTAAAGTTAAATATTGCAATGTTCCTAAATAACGCTGGTATCCAATAATTCCAACAGCAGTAGTTGTAGCAGACCATAATCCAGCTATAGAAGAATCAACCCAAATATTATTAAGACAATTAGCGCAATCATGAGAAAAACCATAGTAGGCAACAATTTTCATCAACGCAAAACATACTGGAGCAAGTATCGCATTTTGCAAGAAAAACGTTGTTTTCGCTAAGCTTTTAAGCTGAAACCATAAGCCACGAATCACAGAAGCGTATGAATGAGTAGAAGTATTCATATTAAGCCTCCTACTTACTTAATGGGAGTGAGGACGGCGAAGAAGACGGCGTAACAGCAGAAGTAGAAGTAGAAGTATTTGACGCAGAAATATTATCATTTTGCACAATAGCAAGATACGTTTCTTCCAAACTTGCAGCGCGATCACCTAAACGCGTAATCCCATCAACAGGAATTTTAATATTTCGTTCTTGAGATAATGTTTTACTCCACGCGATAGTAATATTTAATACTCCGTGTGATTCAAAAACATCACACCACAACACTCCATCAAGTTTTTGCAATTCTTCCTTAACACTAGGAGTTCCACTTGATACTTCACCTTCATACGCGTACATTGTTACATGATCAATATGCTGCAAAGAAGCCAACTGCTGCACACTTCCCTGAGCGATAATATTACCGTGATTTATTACAGCAACAGTATCAGCTAATTTTTCAGCCTCACTCATCTCATGCGTAGTTAGCAAAATCGCTATTCCTTGATCTCGTAAAGCATGAATAATTTCACGTACTTTCCTAGCATTTTCAGGATCCAAACCAGTGGTAGGCTCATCTAAAAGCATAAGATCCGTTCTAGCAACCAGCGATCGAGCAATATGTAACCGCTGCCACATTCCCCTTGAAAAAGTTTGAACAGCATCATGAGCTTTATCAAGTAAATCAACTTGCTCAAGAGCATCGTGAATACGCTTTCCCTGCTCCCTATATGGAACAGCAGAAAGATCAGCAAAATAACGAAGATTATCTAATGCACTTAACTTTTGATAAAATCCTCGCTCACCTCCAAGAAGTAACGACACGTGCTTACGTGCTTCTCGAGGATTACTCACAGCATCAATATTGGCAATACGAACACTACCACTATCAGGAGCTAACAACGTGCCAACAATTTTCACGGTAGTTGTTTTACCTGCACCATTAGGGCCAAGCAAGCAAAATATTTCACCAGAATGAATATCAAAAGATACGTTATGTAAAACTTGGCGAGTTGTCTTCTTACGACCGAACCCACGAGAATAAGATCTTGTTACATTATCAATACGCAATATTAAGTTGCTAGCTGACTGCTTATTATTGTTATCGCGACTATTAGTTGCATTTTCTATATTATTATTCATTATTATTACTTCGTTCTTACGTGTTATTAAAGCTTAATTTTTACTGTTATTAAACCTTAATTCTTACTGTTATTGAATAAATTTCAACAATGAAAATCAGTTAGTCAGATAAGAAAAGATAACGCTTGCTTACAAGAACGATAAGAACGCGCAAAAACATGCAAAAAACGTGCAAAAACTAGCGCGCATGTGCAAACATAATGACAAAACATCATGCGCAATGCGTGTTTAATACTGCTAAAGAATATGTATCTTAAGCTGTTTTATGTGCTTTTATATGCCTTTCAAACCGTTCTTAAGACTAGCGATCATTTGGGCAGTCATAGCGCAACACCTCATAAACTTAAATGTGCTTTACGTGGAAAATTATATGAGCATTACGTCAAAAACTCAAATATAAGCAATCACAAAACATTTGTTTAACATTTGCAAAATACTACTATTTCTTCTTATAACCTATAGCAACATTACCTGCTTTATTAAGTCCTGGTACTTTAAGAACATCAGAACTTGACTTATCTTTTAAATCAAATTTTCCAACCAAAAATAAAGCTTTAAGCCCTGGACCAGGTAAATTGAACGATGAGTCAACTAACTTAATACGCTTATCTCCAAGAGTGACTTTAGACAAATCATAATGAGAATCCAGAATATCTCGTGACACAAAGAGATACAATTCATCCTTATTCATATAGTTTTCTGGTATACGAAACTCTTCTTGAGACACCGCTACTGTTTCCCAATGATACGACGCAAGCGCCGCCTTCTCATCATCATCAGCACATCCAGCAAGAGAAAAGAGAGTGCCTAGCAGCAGAAGCATAACAAGACAACTTTGAAAAATGGTTTTACAAAAAATAGTTTTACTTCTCATAACACTACTAGCCTCCTTTTCGTTAACACGACTCTGTATCAAATGATTATAAAACAGATTATTAAGCAAACAAGATCTACCATTCACTCTGATTACTGTAATAATCTTAATAAATATATTATTTTTTTTTATTAATTTGTCTAGATTATCGACACTAATCTCTTCATTTACTAGCAAACTATACTCTTTCATAAATAGCAAGATTCGCAGAGCCATAAGAACCAACACAATCGTGAGCGTTTAATGCTTCCAACAATATTCCCTCATAAACGAAGCAATCACCTGCGAATCTTCACCTTCATAATACTCAACAAGCAACTTCTTAAACTCAGGAACCTTATTTTCTGAAATAACCAACAAGCCATTACCATGAGAAATCAAACAGTGTATGGAACTTTTTTACAATTTCTACACCGATTTGTTACCCAAAACATAAACAACTAAATTAATAATCACTCGACAGCAAAATAGCCTTAATGCTCATTGCAGAATGAAAGTTAATATTGGAAATATTGTAGGAGTGTAAACATCCAAGACAATTGCAAACAGAGAGTTGTTAATTTTTTTGTTCAATAATCTTATCGGTAAATGCCTTTAAAAATTCTTTAGAATTGCTCCAGGAGAAATCAAACCCAGATATTTCATCTAAAACTTTACTACAAACCCATTCATACATTCCAGCCTGTTTGCTTTTATATATTATTAGGAACAATGGTTTCATTGCTTTTTTACCTAATAATATGACACTAATATATTGTTTAGAATATACTACATCGTTATACCATTGTCCTGTCAGCCAATAGAATTTATCTTTGCGCCCCTTTTCACCAATCTCATCGCATAGATTTTGTAATTGTTTAGCCACATACGTGAGAACCTTTTCATCTATGTTTTTTATTAGCAAAGTTTCATCAACACCATTTTTACTTATCTCTTTCCAGTCAACATCTTCATTATTTTCTGAGTGTATTTCATTCCTTGCAGACTTTTGATTTTCTGTTTTTAGTTCTCTATTATTATTGCTAAAACTATTCTGATTCTTACAACCTGAAATAAGTGATATAAGACAAACTACCATAGTCAAAAAAGCATAATGCTTGATATGCTTCATTTATACCTCCACCTACAACTTAATCTTTACCTAATTGCAGTTACGATTATCATGTTCAATCTTCACTCTGTTATTCACTATCATCTGCCCAATATTCATTCATCTCGTAGTACAAATCATCTTTGAGTCTAATAAAACTGACGGGATGTAAATTATGGACAAAGAATGCAGATATACAGCCTACAAAAATAACTATAGCTAAAAATCATCCGATAATCTACAGGATTTTATTTCCATACATAAACAAATGTGTGGCAAAATGAGTACACGCTTTAACGATAGAAGCGAGATATCGCAAAAGGTTTAATTGCCATTTATAACTTTCTCAATATCTCTTTTCCCATAAAGCACACGAGAAACCACAACTTCATACTTTTCTTCAAAAATAAAATAAAAAATAAGAAAATTATCACACGACACAAACCCTATGCCTTATGCAAGGACTCAAAAACCTTATCCGCAGGCTTCACATCACCAGATAAAACCGACTTATAACCCTTTTCCAACTCATCATTCAACTCACCTTGAGTCATAGAACTCACATCACGCGGCTCTCTATAACCCAATTTCACATCAAAAGGAAGCCCCTGCTGTAAAACAACCTGCTTATAAAACATGGTAATAGCACTCGAAGGAAGAAGACCCAAAGAATTCAATATATGCTCTGCCTGCTCTTTTAACTCTGGATCAATACGAGTATACAAGTTAGCTGTTTTCGCCATATAATCACCCCTTGTTTCTTACAACGATTACATGACATTGCATTGGCATTGCAATGTCACTGCATTAACATCAGCATTAACATCAGCATTTACACTTATACGTAATATTAAAAGCAAATTGCATTCAAAAACCGTAAGAAACCAGCTAATAAACTTAAAACATAACAAAATCAAGTCACAAAACTTACACAAAAACACTACTCATCTTGATATTCAAGCAAAGCATCAGTATCAATCGTTTTAATCTCAAACGTTTTCTTGTTGAAACACAAAAATTATGCTTAATCATAAGATTTGCAAGCTTCACACCATCAACCAAAATAATATGCTGATTGTAAGAATAATCTTTAGCTTTCTGCGAAAACCTAGACGTTGTAACAAAAAGACCATGCCCTTGCTTACCAGCTAGCCGAAAACCACGCTTGATTAACACCATTCTTCTTTTTCGGTGCCTTATAATTCGGCACATATCCAACCCTCACCTCATTGGGATATGTTTTCACGATATGATACTCAATGCCGTATTTATCCAGTTCTTTAAGTCCTGTCTGCCAATGACCGCTAGATTTTTTGGATATGATTATCCCAACTTTCCAAGTAAGATAAATTAACGTAAAATAAGTGAAAAATAGTCTGTCTATGACAGTAGGCATCCACTTGACTATATAAATTTAAGGAGGTTAGTTATGAAGAAATCTGTATATCAAGCTATACGATTATTCCTTTTTTCATTATTACTCCCTCTTTTAGGACTTATTATCAATTCTCTTAAATCACTCGATTGGGAAATTGTTTATGACTCACCCTTTTTACTCATTGTTATAGCTCATGCACTTGGTTTAACAAAAATTCTTCTTTACTCGATTGTTGTCAATCAAAAAACACTCGAAAACTTAGGAGTTTGTAAAACCATCGCTATCGCGCTTATCGCCCCTGCTATTGATTTATTGATATTACAAGAGTCTCCTCGGCAATTGGGTAGTAGCTGGACTTGCACGTACATTACATTTTTTATTACTCTTGAATGTATCCCAACTATAATTCCAATCATTGTTAAAGAGTTTTTACGAAGAAGAAACCAAAAGCATAAAGCCTAAAAATGCACCCACCTATTAAGCCCTTGACATCAAGACGACATTCTCCACGTGGATTGAGAGAACTCCAAATATAGCTACACTTTTTTGAGTGCACACTATGGATACTGGGTGCACTTTTTAACGATAGGAAAAGCTATCGTTAAAAAGTTTAAGATTGGCTTAATAGCGCGTTACATTACAATTCTTCCAGTTGTTTAGTCTGGTCTCTTCTCACGTAGATAACCGCGAGTATTTGAACTTCTTTTCTACTATCATCAACACAAAAATAAACGTAATAATTTTTTACGCGTATTCTTCTAAAACCAAGTTCACACCACGGCTGCTCACTAATTAACTTCACACAATAAGGCATCGTCTGCAAAGACATCATTTCCGACTTCAACAGCTCGAGCATTCTTTTAGCCACTATCGGTGCTTGTAACTCCGTGGCGATATATTCTCGAATAAGTGCAAGATGCTCTTTCGCCTGACGAGTAACTTTTATCTTATACTCATCCATTAAAGACCTCGTTCAAGATCTTCAAAAACATCATCTATCGGATAACTATCACCACGAACCGCCTGATCATAACCTTTAGCCATCAACGCGTTAAACGTTTTCTCATCCATATCATCTTGTGCTGGAAGAGACTTTGGAATAGTAAGCGAAAACGGAATACCCTTATTAAGAATGATTTGACGATAAAACATGTCAATAGCCGTAGCCCTAGGAACTCCAATCGTTTCCAGAATCTGCTCCGCCTGCTGCTTAATATTTTCTTGTATTCTCACATTCACATTCGCTGTCTTAGTAACTGCCATATAAACCAACCTCCATACACACATCATAAAATACTGTATCGCATATTGCAACACATTTGCACGAATAGGATTCCTCGACTGTCATACACGATTTTTATGTTCGCATTACTGCATCAGATAGCACAATCAAGCGCCGTGATGGTGGGAAGCACCACTTATTTTCTCGTTTGAGTTTGAACATAAAAATATCAGATAAAGGGAAGGAAATGAATTTACACCACTTTTAGGACTTGACCTATGAAATAATTAATCGTTCCATTTTCAATCAATATATAGAGACCGAGTCCAATAAACACGACAGGTACAATTACTTTTTCATACTTTTCCACAGTCTCTCCGATAGCAGAAATTGAGGCGAGATTTTGAGATAATTTGCATAGAATCAAAATCCCTAAAGCAAATATTACTAAACTTATACTAATCTCAATCAAACTCTTTCCTGTAAAATAGGGGATATAAATTCCTAAATTATCTCCACCCATTGCCACTGTTAAACTTGTAAATGCTAAGATTTTTGATCCATCTCCGGTAATTTTCCCCTCGATATCTTCTTCATCAATATCTTCATCCACAAAAATTGCTCTTATACCAAGACCTAGCGGAATTAGACCAAGGAGTCCTATAATCCAATCTTGTGGAATAAAATTTAAAAAGTAAGCGGCAATAAGACTAGCCAGTACAAGCAGTCCTGTACCTAAATACTGCCCCACATAAATTGATTTCAAACCTTTCTTTCCTTGACTAGCGAATAAAATAGTCAAAACAACTAAGTAGTCAATGGATGTAGAAACAAAAACTAATAAAGCGGATACTATTGTTTCCATTATTTCTCCTTTCAAAATGTTTAATGTTTACAGCCAATCAAAATTGACTGCACACACATTGTGCCTCGGCAGTTACCAATGGAGACATTTTAAGAAATAACTTCACAATTTTCCCACCTTTCCTTGAAATATTACTTGTGAAATTTACTTAAACTATATGATTTTGTCAAATATGCTGATAGATATCCACGCAAACTGTGAAGATTGAAAATATATAAAATTAGATAGACCAAACATTATTCATCTAAATAAAGCCATTGTTTTCAAAAGTCTTATAGTCTATTATTTTATTTTCTTGACAACAAACAAATTGATTCTAAATGGATTGAGAGAACGGGTAGTATAGCTACACTTTTTTGAGTACCAAGCCACTAATATAATTGTAATCTTGATAATATTATGATACTTTTTTGATAAAAGGAGGTTGATACTATGATTAATATTCGCCCAGTTTCCGACTTAAGAAATAAATTCCCAGAAGTAGAAGAAACAGTTATAAATTCAAATACACCAGTATTCCTTACAAAAAATGGTTATGGGACTATGGTTCTCATGAGCATCAAACAATACTCTGCCCTCACTGACAACATTGAAAGAAAACTCGACGAAGCAGATACTTTTGCCGCAAACACTTCTACGCGTCTTTCTAAAGACGATGTCTTTGATAGCGTAAGGAGAAGGATCAATGAGCAAGAACACGTATAAATTAACCTTTCTCCCACTATTCAAAGAAGATTTATTAGAAACAGTTGACTATATAACCAATACACTGCAAAATCCAAAAGCTGCTCACAAACTTGTTGACGATATAGAATCAGCAATCGATAAACGACTTGAATCACCCCTCTTATTTGCTCCTTACCAATCATCAACAACACGAGAACACCCCTACTACAGGATTAGCGTACGCAACTTTTCTGTTTTTTACGTTGTCATCGACGACACTATGGAAGTGCGCAGACTTCTATACTCAAAACGAAATATTGACGCACTACTGGAATAACTATTCTCAATAACTATCATTTATGTTAACGATTATTGAAAAAGCTATCGTTAAAAGGTTTAAGATTGGCTTAATAGCTTGATTCTTGAGCATAAAAAAACAGCCTAGAGAAACTCCCCCTAGGCTAGATTTGGTAACGTTTCAAACGCTCACAATCTTTTGACTTTTATGATGCCCTTTCAATATCCACACTAACTACTTTTAGTATTACCGTTAGAGCTTCTGATTAAAACACTTCAGATAAAACGTTCAAGTTATTACTATGCTAAAAATGCTCTTCAAAAAACCTGACAAATACGCACATATACGGGGTTGCATACACGAGATTGCAGAAGAAAACTTCTTTACTTATGGCTCTCTTAGAATATGGTTAGTGTTGAGAACTAAAGGTATTAAAGTATCTGAAAAAGTAGTAAGACGGCTCATGAAAGAAGAGTTAATTGAGGTTAGATATGCCAGGCGTAAAAGACGCTATTCAAGTTACATAGGAGAAATTACTCCCGCATGTAGTAACATTGTTAACAATAATTTTCATGCAGATTCACCTAATAAGATTTGGCTTACAGACATTACTGAGTTTTCAGTAAAAGAGTCAAAACTCTATTTAAGCCCTATGATTGACTGTTTTGATGGTAAAGTGGTCTCTTACGCTATTTCAAACCACCCAGATCAGTGTCTTGAAGATGAAATGCTAGAAGGGTCTTTAACTACGTTTGAAAATGTGATTCCTTTTGTATAACTATATTTTTAAGCAAGTTATCGTGGCAGTTTTTGCTATCTAGAATAAGTCGTCGTGAGATCCTAAGCGTAGGAATATAATGCAATCTTCTTTAACTTGATACAACAGTAGAACGTCTGCAGACACATGCAATTCATGCACGCCTTTGTATGAGCCTTTAAGAATATGATCTCTATAAGTTGTAAGCTCGCGAGAATCTGCACCATTGCAAATAAGTCTTACAATATTGATTACTTGCTCAATATCGTAATGCTTCTGCTTATATTTCTTAACATCTCGCAGATAGATTGGACTATAAAATGGCGGTTTAGGCATTGCGCATCAGCTCAGCAAAATCGTCAACAGTACCTGCAGCTATTGGTTTTTCTTTCATAGCTTCATCAAGAGCGTGCTCATATGGAGAACTTTCAAGTGAAAATGGGAAACGTTGCGTATTTACAATCTGATACAAAAATAGGTTGACTGCTGAACTCATATCAAGACCATAATGTTCAAGAACTTGCGATGCACTATCTCGTATTTCTGGATTAACTCTTACACTTAATCTGCCTATTCTAGCTGTTTTTGTAGAAGTCATGTTGTTTCCTTTAATCTTAAAAACATAAATTTGTTATTCATGCCTTGCTTTATTATAACAGACCTACAGCACCCAACGTAATACCAAAGTAGCACCATTGTGTACGCAATTATTACTAAATCACAAGTTATCGTGGCAGTTTTTGCCGATTTTGCGAATTTTGCCACGATAACCCGAAATTTAACGAAGAGAAGAGAAGCAATGCAACTACCGAGCTAACGCCTCAATATGCAACACACGATCACATCGCTGAGCAATCAAAGGATCATGTGTCACTACAAGCAATGTCTTGTTATATTCTTTATTCATCGCTTGCAATTGCGCAAACACTTTATCAGCAAGATCTCTATCAAGTGAACCCGTCGGCTCATCTGCCAAAATCAACGAGCCAGGTTTCAGCATTGCGCGAGCAATCGCAACTCGCTGCTGTTCACCACCAGAAAGCACAGCAATACGGTCATTTTTAGCATACTCAATATTGAGTTCAGCAAGAACTGCATCAATCATTTGGTGTTTAACAGACTTTGACTCTTTATTATATGCCATCGCAATCCACAAATTATCAAATACAGTTCTATTATTGAGCAATGCAAACGATTGAAATAAATAGCTAATATGATAACGACGTAACTTAGTAGCAGCAACAGAATTAATAGCTGGAAGTTCTTTGCCAGCAATCTTTATCTCACCTTTATCATAGGTTTCAAGCATGCCGAGAATGTTTAGAATAGTGGATTTTCCAGAGCCGGAAGCCCCCATGATTGCTAACGATTCTCCTTGTTGCACACTAAAACTAAGATTATTTAAAACCGGTCGATTCCCATATGATTTATAAAGATTGTGTACGCTTATTAAAGGTTCAATACTGTTATTTTGCATTATCGACTACTCCTTTACCATAGAAGTAATGTGTTTATTACTCAAATAATATGTTTGTATCGTTAATAATATGAGTTCAATAATTGCCGAAATCAGCACATATATCATGCCAGAACGAGTCCGTTCAATCGAAGCAATAACAAAAAGTACTCCTTGAACGAGTCCCACAAGCAAGAACGGCATAGAGAATATGCGTAATAGCGAAAAACCAAGCAATCGTTTCACCGCAATACTTTCTTGATAGCATGCTGCAAACATAGCAATAACTGCTATAAGCAATATCAACATAAGCAGAGTAATAAGCAGAATTACACTACCAAACAATTGCAACGTCTGCATAATCGTCTTTTGATAGCCTGCAATGCATTCTCCTACTTGTAAGAATTGAAGATGATTATCATCAAGATGATACCGTGCAGTATAAGCGTCGCTCAGATATCTAGCTGCTGCTTGATCATTCAATTTAATGTAGCTATTGTCAAGACCGCCAGCAAGTAATGATTCACTTTCAGACGCATTCAAATTATCACTCGTCGCATAAAAAATAATAGGATCTTTTACCATAACTTTATGATGAATATCCGTAGACCAGTTAAACCACTCACGAGAAGGATGATACGTGCGGAATGCGAATTGTGGATGCGCAGTAAACTTGGTCGAAACATCAGTAGACGTTAAGTTGTCTGACTCTTGAAGCCACTGCCTCATCAAAGTCTGCTCTTGAGGATTATACGTGTCGGGAATGAAGTAAATGCGCACACCCTGACGAGCAAGGTTTTTGACATCGCTATCTACAGTAAACCCTTGATCTTGCAAGTACTTAGGCGACGCCACAAACGACCAGAATGGCTTAGAAGGTACATGCTTATATACGCTACCATTGCGCCAATCTTGTAGTATATCCGCATCAAAGAAGCTTGTGTAAATAAGCCTTACTCCTGGCTTATCCTCAATAGAACGATACCATGCAAAAGCATCTTTGGCATACTGCGTCGATTGACCAGATACCGAAGCACCATCTTGCCCTACGAGGTGGTGATACATAATTCTCTGGTTTAATACAGGATGCCACATACGAGCAACTTCCACACTTTTCGCCAACTCGCCTATTGGCCCATCTATGCTATGCACACCTTCTAATACGCATGTTGATGCAATAGCATAAACGAGTGCAAGAGCAATAAGCATACCACGTTTGGTAATACGATTACGAATTGCATCTACTGGTTTTACAGAAATAATCATCAAAATGACTAATGCGCTGAGAAGCAACACAACTGCAATAACTGGCAACGCTATAATCAGCGCCTGCATTAACAATTGAATATTCCATATAAATCCGCGAGTAAATGAACTCATCACGATACAAACAAGAGGATATACGGCGAGCTCTGAAACAAGTATCGGCATAAGATGACGCAAAGCAAACGATGAACGCGACCAACCCAACAATAGATAGCTTCCCAATGTTCTATACGAAAGATACCCATCAGCGATTATCGTAATTCCAAGAAGCAACACTGTTACAATGCAGACAATAATAAAAGTAAGTTGATTAAAACTATTGGATCGTGCTATTCCAGATTTTCCACGTTGAAAATCTTGGTAGGTTGTACCAGCAATGCGAGCAGCTTGAGTAACTAATGCATGGTAGTCTCGGCTAGAAAGTCCCACAATCCTGTAATCGCCAAGCTTTGTTTTACTATTGTTGACGAGGGCATCTAATTGACGAACAACTAAACGCGAACCCTCAATGGAAATAGTGGGAAGATCAGCAAGCATATCTGCTTTTGCCATATCAAGTCCGAGCGTTTTGCTACTTTCGCTGTGCAATAATTGCGTAAAGGCATGCGATGTCAGAATCGGCGTTCCGAGATACGACAAAGTAAGCAAATCATCTTTACCTCGAGGATTGCCAAATATGCCAAGCTCAAAACCATCTACACCGGCGTCACTCGCTGCCAAGCGCATATCATTACGAACCACAAAAGCATTATGCTGAGCAACAGTATTCTTGAGTAATGCATAAATTTGATCAGCTTTGTCTTCTGTCACACCGCGTAATGAAAAAAGGCGACTCGTTTGCGGATATATAGCAATACAATCACCCAAGGAGTCGTTCATTTTTGTCAAACCTAACAGCGATGCAAATAATGCAAGCAGAAGAACAAGTGCGCATGACAATGAACGCAATAATCGAGACATCGCATACCCCTATAATAAGTTATTCATGCATACAGATTATTTGCAATCCCAATAGGCAGTAGCACATGGCACCAATGCCATGGAAACTACTAGTACTACTGTCGATGCAATACGTGAAATTTTTCTTCATCGTAAACCTCCAACTTATTTATTGGGGGGGGGGCAATGTGCCTCCCACTAACATGATAGATTTACTTGTTTGTTGCGTCAACAAGAAATGTTAAGGATGCGTTTTAATCGAGTATTTGGACGAAGCTTTGCGCAGCAGATGTAAGTAGGCGGTTAATCTGTGATACATAGTGCTGTTTCGTTGTTATTTTTGTGTTTTATAAGTCCCGTAACGCTATTCTTTTATCTTCTGCAGACTGCTTAGATGACGTATCGTCTTTCTTAAGAGAATGCGCATATCGAATAAGACTTCTTGCAATAAAGAACACCAATACACATATAACAGGTGCAATAAGAATGTCAATTATCGGACCAAAGGGGCTTAGGACAATTTTTTAGACATTTTGTGCAATCGTAGTACGATGTTTCATAATTGTCTTTTAAGCCCCATTTTAATTCTGTGATTGTTGTAAAAATCAATATAAGTATGAATAGCTTGACGTAACTCTTCTGTACTACCCCAGCTCTATGTTGCAAGAAGGTTTTCTATTGACAGAAGAAGACTATCTCCTTGATATTAAAAACCATAAATAGATTCAAAAATGCATGTTTAGACCATTTGAGCCAATCTGTTTCATTATTACTATTCTCTTTAACTACTCTAATCTTGCGCTCTAAAAGACCAATACGTTGCTTAAGTGGAATTATTTTGCCAGTTGTTGCATTATAACGACTAACTAAATAAGGAGCTTCTCCGCACGTTATTTCCATTCGACGTTCATCTACATATGTCATCCAATTTGTTGAGCGTTTCTCTGAAAACTCAATTTTTTCTGTGGTAGAAATCCAAATTTTATCTTTACTATGATTAAAAACACCTTTTCTACCAAACCACTCTTCTTCCCCCCCCCCATACAATACAGTACATTTCCTTCTGAGTAAATTTTCCCACTTCACAGGGTGGGTGCAAAGTGGCGAATCGACTTGCATGAGCGATTAAATATAATTCGCGAATGCACTTCGATTCGCTGAGCTTGCTCAAAGTTGAAAGCACAGTGTGCTTTCAACGCAAGCGAAGTACGTTAACATCCTGTGCACTCGACCCTAGAGCGTTGATATCTTCCCTCATACAGAAAAATAGCACTCAAAAATCACGCCAAGCCAGCCTAAAGCAGCCACACGCTAAACCTTTTAACAATAGCCCTCACTAAGCCTTGCTGCACAAGGGCAAAAATGCACCCACCTATTAAGCCCTTGACATCAATACGACAGTCTCACATGTTTCAAGACTACCCTGATGATAACCATGCATCAAAAAAGAGCCTTAACGTTCGTTGCAGTAAAGAAGCTGGCAAGGGTAATGTCGTATGATGATAAAAGTCTAAGGCACTACAAACTGGGATTTGGATCTTACTTAAAATTGTATTATTTTATTAGCGATATCTTCTACAAATCGCTTATCGTGTTCCACAAATATGAGTGTAGGCTTTGCTTCTTTTATAATTTCCTCAATCTGTATTCTTGATATTACATCTATATAATTCAGTGGTTCGTCCCAAACAAATATATGAGCTGGTTTTGAGAAACTTACAGCAATTAAAACTTTCTTTTTTTGTCCATCACTATAATTCTTCATATCCATTTCAAATAATTCTCTTGAAAAATCTAATTTTCTTAGAATTGTTTTACACAATGTTTCATCAACATCTTGCTTGTGAATATATTCATTTAGGCTACCTGTTAAATTAGATGTGTCTTGAGGAATATACGAGATTTTTAAATTACCTGCTAATTTTATCTCACCTGTATACTCGTGATTTATACCTAATAAAATTTTAATCAAGGTTGATTTTCCGCTACCATTACCCCCATATATAGCCACTATGTCGCCTTGCTTTATCTCGAAACTTACATTATTTAGGATCTGTCTCTCTCCATAGCATGATGATAAATTGCTAACCGATATTAGAGGATTTTTATGATGATGTAGCGGATGCAGTAATAGGCTTTCCTTTATTTCGATATCTTTTAGTAAACTCTGTTTTTCTTCTATTGCCTTGTTTTGTCTATTCTCCAAATTCTTAGATTTTTTCATCATCTTGGCTGATTGATGACCTATATGTCCTTTGTCTGGTTTTACACCTGATACTTTTACACCATTTTTAGTATTTTCAATTTTATCAGACCAAATTTGACTTTGTCTTGCAGACTCTTTTAATCGTTTAATATCTTTTCTTAATCTCTCATTTTGACTAATTTCAAATTGGTCTTTCATCACTTTGTTTTCATACCATGATGTAAAATTTCCCGATTGGACATCAATAGAATTCCTGTTAATAGAAATAACATGATTGATACAACCATCTAAAAAATCTCTATCATGAGATATAAGCAAAAATCCTTTTTTACTTTTCAGATATTCACTTACAATTTTTCTTCCGTCCATATCTAAATGGTTTGTTGGTTCATCAATAAGTAAAAAGCCATCTTCTCTTGTAAACAAAATAGCTAAAAGGATTTTTGTTTGTTCCCCTTTAGAAAGCGTTTCAAACTCTCTGTAAACAAGGTTCTCATCTACATTTAGCAAACTGAGTTCTCTAAATAACTTCCATTCTTCATCATCTGATATTAGTTCTTTATATAACTCAATTCCTAATTTTGAAGTATCGCTTATATTTGGTGGAAATTTAATAAATTCAACATCCTTGCTTATTTTACCTTGATAAGTTTCTTGATTTAAAAGTAACTTAAATAGAGTTGATTTACCGATTCCATTTCTTCCTATCAATCCCGTTTTCCAGTTTGTATCAAAGGAAAACGATACATTTTTAAATATGGGTTTTACATATCCATAATATGAGAAAGTGAGGTTTTCAATTTTAATTACTGACATAAAACGCCTCCCTAAATTATCATTTACCGCCCGGGTGCAAAGTGTGTGCACCTTTTAACGTTTAGTTTTTCATGTATTACTACGGTTATCACTGCTTTGCTTTTCAGTCATTTCAATTCTCGATTAGGCAATTTTCCAGTTCTCAAAGCGACAGTAACAAACTCAACCTCTTGCAAGCACTTCTCGCAAAGTTCATAACCTTCATTAAAGTTCACTCTTGACCTAAATGTGCTAGCAATGAATTCGCATGGTGAGGTAATCCTTTCAACCACACCGCACCGTTCGCACTCAGCATACACATTCCCATCCTTAATCGGAATAAACATTCCATGATCTTTCTCATTTCCCATGACGCTAACATCTTCGAAATCATCAAATTTTACATAGAGCATATACAGCTTCCTCCTTTATCGGTATGTCTATATACGCTCTAATTCCAACTTATATCAAGTTTTATTGCTTCTTTTTTGATCTATATGTCTGCTACTTCGCAATAGCTTTCCCATTAAGACAGTGCACCATGTAATGCGCAAATCCATCGTTTTTACAATTTACCTTCTTCTTATCTGAAACCTCGGTGACACCATTCTCACAATCTACTTCAAGGCTTGCATCCTTGGTGATTGTTCCTTCTAAAATACTCATGCCATTTAACGTATCAAGCGTACAAACATGAGTTACTTCTACGTTTGTTGCTGAAGCCAACCCATTATAACATTTAAGAAAGACATCATCCGCCTTCAAATTAACAACTTCTACCTTGCCATTGTTCACTTCTACATAAAGCTTACCAATCTCAATATCCGTGATGAGCACTTGATTAGAATCAGATTCAACCTCACAAACTTCCACATCATGTGGCAAACTCACAACAATTTCAGGCATACCCTGAGTAAACCACCTCAACCAATTCGAAGCTGAGACTTTTTTAGTTTGAATAAGCCTTATAACATTTTGCGCTTCCTCAACCCTCAATATATCTTGTTCACAGTTAACAAAGCTCACGCCAAAGGTATCAGCACGTTTCACCGTTAAACGAACATCTTTCGTCTCTGCGATAAACTTCTTATTATCCATTCCTTAAGCACCTCCTAGTGCACATACTAATAATCAGGTTTCATTTTACCTTTTGAGCTATATTTCTTAGACTTGCGTTTGACCGTTCCGTCCTCTCCAACTTCCAAATTACTCCGAGCCGCCATCTCAAGCTCAACCGCTTCAAACTTCTCTTTAGAAATAATGCCTGCATGATGATCTGTATTCAAATACTGACAATCCGCATTTCCCGGAACAGCAATCGCCACATCGCCTGTATATTTACGCCTAGTCAAAGTGCTCTCAACAGCCCGTTTACTCCAAACGTCTTTTCCCTTTGGAGACTTAACACCTTTACTTTTTAACCTTTTAATAATACCGCCGATACTTAATCCTTTTAAATACCAGTCAAAAATATCTCTTACCACTTGCGCTTGGTCTTCATCAATAATAAGCATTCCATGTTTATCTTTTTTATAACCATAACAAACTCTGCTATAAAGACCTGATGTGCCATCTTCTGCTCTACGTCTTAATCCCCAAACAATATTCTCACTACGCCAATCATTCTCTGCTTGACTACAAGCTTGAACCACACTGATTAAAAGTTCATCATCGACAGTTTCCGTATCAATTTTATCTGTCTCAAAAATAATTCTCGTGCCACATGATCGAATCTTTCTAATAGCCTCTAAGCCTTCTTTCGTATCACGACCAAAACGGCTCACACTTTTAGTAAGAATAATATCAAGATTACCTTTCTCGCATTCTTCAATCATTCGATTAAACTCGTTTCTTGAAGATCCAACCTTAGCTGAAGCAACATCAAGAAAAATATCTGCAACAAACCAAGTCATGTGAGCAGCAGCAAGACGAGTAAGACCAGACACCTGAACAGCAAGACTATCCAACTGTTCTTTACGATTTGTGCTCACACGAGCATAAACCCCAACTGCATAATCCTTAATTACACGCTGAGGATGGATGACTATCACATCTTTATTTAGCTCATCTATCTTATCCATAGCCATCTCTCCTTATTATTAGACTAACGAAACTTAGATTTCTTCTCCATGATAATTAGCCTAAACCTTATTTTCCCACTTCACCAGCTGGGTGCAAAGTGGCGAATCGACTTGCATGAGCGATTAAAACATAATTTGCGAATGCACTTCGATTCGCTGAGCTTGCTCAAAGTTGAAAGCACAGTGTGCTTTCAACGCAAGCGAAGTACGTTAACATCCTGTGCACTCGACCCCAGAGCGTAGACATGTTCCCTCATACAGCAAAATCGCACTCAAAAATCTCGAGAACACAGCTTAAAGCTGCTTCGCATTAAACCTTTTAACGATAGCCCTCGCTAAGCCTTGCTACACAAAGCCTTCAATGCACCCACCTATTAAGCCCGTGACATCAATACGACAGTCTCGACGTGGATTGAGAGAACGGGTAGTATAGCTACACTTTTTGAGTGCCAAGCCACTAATATAATTGTAATCTTGATAATATTATGATACTTTTTTGATAAAAGGAGGTTGATACTATGATTAATATTCGCCCAGTTTCCGACTTAAGAAATAAATTCCCAGAAGTAGAAGAAACAGTTATAAATTCAAATACACCAGTATTCCTTACAAAAAATGGTTATGGAACTATGGTTCTCATGAGCATCAAACAATACTCTGCCCTCACTGACGACATTGAAAGAAAACTCGACGAAGCAGATACTTTTGCCGCAAACACTTCTACGCGTCTTTCTAAAGACGATGTCTTTGATAGCGTAAGGAGAAGGATCAATGAGCAAGAACACGTATAAATTAACCTTTCTCCCACTATTCAAAGAAGATTTATTAGAAACAGTTGACTATATAACCAATACACTGCAAAATCCAAAAGCTGCTCACAAACTTGTTGACGATATAGAATCAGCAATCGATAAACGACTTGAATCACCCCTCTTATTTGCTCCTTACCAATCATCAACAACACGAGAACACCCCTACTACAGGATTAGCGTACGCAACTTTTCTGTTTTTTACGTTGTCATCGACGACACTATGGAAGTGCGCCGACTTCTATATTCAAAACGAAATATTGACGCACTACTGGAATAACTATTCTCAATAACTATCATTTATGTTAACGATTATTAAAAAAGCTATCGTTAAAAGGTTTAAGATTGGCTTGATAGCTTGATTTTAGGCATGATATCCATTCCTCTAACACCATGCCCATGCAATATTAAATTGTTGGCTGGAAGCCGTGGTGTTCTAATAATGGGCGTAAATTTCAAGTACAACTTCAAAACAAACGCATTTTCTAATAAATCATTTCCTACAATAAACTATAATTTATCTCACTTCTGCGGATTTAGGTATGTAATCGGATTCTGCGCCGACTGATTCAATTTCAATCTGATTATAGATTTCCCTAGATAAAAAGCTTCATTTTCATCAAGTGTAAATCCTTGTTCATATCTATCATCCACAAAAAATAATCTATTCGCCTTTTTTGGCTCAAGAATGATATCCTGCCTTGGAAGTCTGTCCTTTGCCTCTTTGCAAACAAACCACTTTGACGGCTTATATACAGCCACAATCAAAGAATTGTATACACCAAAAACATATTCAACGGTTTTTACTTTTTCTTTTGATACTCTCCAGATACCACGAACAGCATCATACAATACATTCTCATCCATGCATCTCCGATAAAGCCTATTTATTTTTATAACAAGAATTCTGTGCTTTATGTCTTTTTCTTCAAGTTCGACCGCGCCATTTATTCTTTCGTATTCATCAACCGATAATGCCTCTGCAGAATGATGCCCGGCAACAATATTAGTGAGGCCTGTGTCACTGACGTAATTAAATGCATTGATTAAAGACGCCTCTGACGCAAACGCCTCTTCTTCAGTAAGGTTTGAATTAATGATAATCTTTTCAACTTCAAGTCCAGCAGCCTTAATTTCTGATATTGTCTTAAGTTTCAGGTTCTCACTTTCAGAACTACCCAGGATTTTTTTCTCGTGTTCAAATACTCTGTTTCCTGCGCCTTTCCCAATATAGAAGATTCGCTTACTACGTGGATCGATAAGTCCATACACATAATAATCTCCAAGTGAAAGAAGACTTTTCTCTGAAAATCTATCCATCGTTTTCTCCTAATGAGCAGTTTCCCATTATTCGTATACAACTAAAATACGACTTAACAAAATCCAATACAATCATCTTCATCTGTTGATATAGCATAACTCTACATCCGTTTTTCTCTGAAATATTAAAGTCGAACAGCGTTTTTATCATAAAAATCAACAAATTGCATGATGTACTTCAAATTGTAATTTCCCATTGCAATTTTTTACTCTTTTAACATTAACACTAATCATTGAGTGCAAAATATTACTATTCCATCTTTATTGCTTGACAACGTATACTGATTGTATCATAATCGTCTTAAAAAGGAGCTAATACTATGGCAACAAGTCCTACTCAAATTCGTATCGATAGTAATGTAAAAACAGAAGCAAATGAACTGTTTAGCGAACTCGGCATCGATATGTCAAGTGCCGTAAACATCTTCTTACGCCAATGCGTTTTACACGGCGGCCTTCCTTTTAAAGTAGAAATCCCAAAGTTTAATACTGAAACACTGGCTGCTATGCAAGAAGCCAAAAGAATTTCCAGAGACCCTAACGTACCATCGTATTCTTCTATGGAAGACCTTAAGAAAGCGCTGTTGCAAGACTGATGTACAACGTTAAGTTCACGAATGCTTATAAGAAAAGCTATAAGCGTATGGCTAAACAAGGAATCAATCTTTCTCTTTTGGATGAAGTAGTAGATAATCTAAGACAATGTATTCCACTTGACCCTAAATACAAAGACCATATACTCAAAGGAAAATTCAACGGTTTTCACGAATGCCACATCAAGCCAGACTGGTTACTTGTTTATCTGCTAGAGGATGATATTCTCACCCTCACACTTATCGATACTGGTAGCCACGCAGACCTCTTCAACCTGTAATCGTAAAAAATGTACGATTAACCAATATCCACAACCAAAGCCAAAAGTAAAACAAAAAACAAACCAAGACTTTTCACCGCACACATCGCTTATAAGTGAAATTTAATGGCAAAATCGATAATTTATAATTTATAACTGATAAAATAGCAAATTCATATCTAAAATCTAAAAAAACTCAGTAACAAACTCAAAATCAACAAAATCAAGTCACAAAACTTACACAAAAACACTATTCATCTTGATATTCAAGCAAAGCATCAGTATCAATCGTTTTAATCTCAAACGTTTTTCTTGTTGAAACACAAAAATTATGTTTAATCATAAGATTTGCAAGTTTCACACCATCAACCAAAATAATATGATGATTGTCAGCATAATCCTTAGCTTTCTGCGAAAACCTAGACGTTGTAACAAAAAGACCATGCCCTTGCTTACCAGCTAGCCGAAAACCACGCTTGATTAACACCATTCTTCTTTTTCGGTGCCTTATAATTCGGCACATATCCAACCCTCACCTCATTGGGATATGTTTTCACGATATGATACTCAATGCCGTATTTACCCAAGCTCCTTAAACCCTGTCTGCCAATGACCGCCAGATTTTAATCGGATATGATTATCCCAACTTTCCAAGTAAGATAAATTAACGTAAAATGAGTGAAAATAGTCCGTCTACGACAGTAGTCATCTGCTTGGCTATATAAATTTGAGGAGGTTGTAATGAAGAAATCTGTGTATCAAGCTATACGATTATTTCTTTTTTCATTATTATTGCCTCTTTTAGGACTAATCCTTAACTCACTTAGATTGTTTAATCCAGAAATTGTTTATGACTCACCTGTTTTATTGATCGGTATAGCTCACGTATTTGGTTTAACAACGCTTGTCCTTTACTCAATCGTTGTCAATCAAAAAACACTCGAAAACTTAGGAGTTTGTAAAACCATTGCCATAGCGCTTATCGCACCAGCCATTGATTTATTGATATTACAAGAGTCTCCTCAACAATTGGGTAGTAGCTGGATTTACTTATACATTACGTATTTCTTAACCACTGAATGTATTCCAACTATAATTCCAATCATTGTTAAAGAGTTTTTACGAAGAAGAAATCAAAAGCATAAAGCCTAAAAATGCACCCACCTATTAAGCCCTAGACATCAACACAACACTCTCCACGTGGATTGAGAGAACAGGTAGTATAGCTACACTTTTTTGAGTGCACGGAATGGATACTGGGTGCACTTTTTAACGATAGAAAAAGCTATCGTTAAAAAGTTTAAGATTGGCTTGATAACTTGGTTTTTGAGCATAAAAACAGCCTAGAGATGATTCCCCTAGGCTGACTTTTGTAACATTTCAAATGCTCACATTCTTTCGGCTTTTACGATGCCCTTTCAATATCCACACTAATCTCTGATTTAAAAGTTATGCTGAACTTGTCCTCGTAAACTTTTATTTTCTTGATGTACTTTCTTACCAGCTTCTCGTCATACTCACTAATATCGTGACGCTCACTTTTCAGAAAATCTTCCATTTCTCTGATTCGTCTTTTAGCATCTTCTTGACCTGATTTTTCTATAAGAATCTGCTGTTTCTTACCTTTAAGCTCATCAATCTCGTTGGCAGTTTTCGTATATAGTTTCATAACGTATTGAATACAATGAAACCTTAGCCTTGAAATCTGAAACCTTGCACTTAAACTCTGGATTATAGGAATCCTGAATAGCTTAAAACTCTGAAACCTTTTTAGGCATCAAAAAAGACGGTATTACTACCGCCTTAATTATTTACACATAACGCTTTTAGATTTCCATTTCTTCTAAATCTTTAAGCGATTTGCCATCCTCCATTTTCCAGTCGGTCTTACCGTTTGTTGTCATTCCTAAAACAAATGAAGCGGCATAAGACGGGCTCTTAAACAAATAATTCTTGGTGAGCACGCCGTCTTTAATTTCGTTATTTTGTTTGCACCGCTGTCTTAGCTCTTTGATGGTATCTGGGATAGCATCAGAATCTGTTTCTTCAATCTGGCTTCCCATCAATACCACAAAACCCTCGTTCGTTCGTTTGCAATGTGCTTCTATGGTTTTATGCGATCGCTTAATCTTTCGAGAAAGACTTAATAACAGTTCATTATCGTCTTGCTCTTCAACTACAGATACTTGCGTTTTTACTAAAGGTACAAAAATCTTATAGCCTAAAACACCAAGCATCATCTTAAACTGATCAACGTAAACCTCTAACTCCGCTTCTTTTTCTTCCGTCACATTGCCAGGGTTAGGATCATTTCCATTTCTTACTTTATAACGATCAGTATCAATAGCAAGGTTAGTGAATTTGTTTTCTAGATAGCTTATTTCCGTTGGCCCCCACGAATTGTCACTCGTCGTAAACATAACCGCTTCACTAAAGTAAAAATCGTCTTTTAGGTGTTCATTAACTCTAAAAAGAACACCTTCACCGTTTTTTCTGATGCCAGCTTGCCCGATGTATACTTCATCTTCGTCATTGTCATTCTTGCCAAACAAAAAATAAACGCCACACTGCTTGAGTTGCTTTCTATCCTTACATTTATCTAGATAAGTTCTAGGAACTTTATAAGCTAAACCACTCCAACTAGGAAGCGTGCATTTAATACGCCCTGTGACCTCGCCGTCCATTAAAAATAGGTTAAAAGTTTTACTATTACTCATAGGAAATTCTCTCCATCGATACTCAACTAATCCTATTATACTCAACATGTAACTCTTTTAACAGAAAAAGCACGTCAGCACTTGCTGATGTGCTTTTATTTTGCCTTGCCACATTTCCTGTAAGATTAACGCTTTAGTTCTGTCTTGCTCCCATCAAGGAAAGTAAACTCAACCTTTCCATCTTGATGCACGGTTAGATAGTCAACCATGCTCAGCCAGACGTTTTCATCGAACGCTGTTAACAAGTCCTGTTTTTCAAATCCTCGGTAAAATATTCAACCTCATCATGTCTTGCTTGCTTGTCAACAATGATAGATTTGACTTCTTTAAGGCTTGATTCTCCAGTATTAAACCTGTTCACTAGACTCGCATATTTTTTCGCATACTCATCCTGATCCTGCAATTTCCGTGCATTTTCATTGATACAGTTGTTAACCTTTTAACGATTACCCTAACTAATCACCGGCTAAACAGGACGGACATTGAGCCTGACTTTAAGATTCATAAAAAGAAGTGACTATTACTGACAGAAATCAGTAATAGTCACACAACGTGAGATATTCAACTATTGACTTGAACCAAACAAAATTCAATCAGTCTTTCGAAGGACAGTCTTAAGCAAGATCACTGTGACACCAATAACAAAAGAGGTAAAACCAATTCTAATAGCAAGTGTGCCACCCCATATTAAGGCAACCAGCATCGCGATTAAGGCAACCGTCAAGCCGAATGTCACTACTTCACGGCAAAAACGAACGAGCTTGTCCATTTCCTTAAACACCTCCTCGTACACATACTAATAATCAGGCCTCATTTTAACTTTTGAGCTATATTTTACCACTTCACCAGCTGGGTGCAAAGTGGCGAATCGACTTGAATGGGCGCTTTGACAGAGCTTGAAATTGCATAACGCATTTCAAGCTCCTTCAAAGCGTGATTTGGCTCAAATGTAAAGTCCAGTGGACTTTACATGCCAAATCAGCCGAACGGCTACTAATAGCCGTGAGGAATAACATAATTCGCGAATGCACTTCGATTCGCTGAGCTTGCTCAAAGTTGAAAGCACAGTGTGCTTTCAACGCAAGCGAAGTACGTTAACATCCTGTGCACTCGACCCCAGAGCGTTGACATGTTCCCTCATACAGCAAAATCACGCTCAAAAATCACGAGAACACAGCTTAAAGCCACTTCGCATTAAACCTTTTAACGATAGCCCTCGCTAAACCTTGCTACATAAGGGCAAAAATGCACCCACCTATTAAGCCCTTGACATCAATACGACAGTCTCCACGTGATGAGTGTTGGGATATATGTCGAACGCGCGCAAAGACTGAACGCTGTATCCAAGCTCCTTAAACGTGCCAACATCGCGAGCAAGACTAGTAGGATCGCAAGCAACATACACAACGCTTCTAGCCCCAGACTTCGCAATCTGCTTACAAACTTGAGCTTTAGCACCAGCGCGAGGAGGATCCAACACAACAACATCTGGATGCGCAAATCGGCGCACAATCTTAGATGACTTACTCGCCTTAAACACCTGCGATTCAAGCGTTTGTGCAACATCACCTTGCAAAGCTTCAACAACATCCCTGCTAAGCCCTGCGCGCCCAATGTTTCGCCTTGCGTTCTTTACAGCAATCGGCGCACCCTCAATGCTAAGCACGCGAGCTGGCTCTGCAGCTCCAGCGAAACCTGCAGCACCAGCAGCATCTCCGCCAACATTAGCCAAAGTCGCAAGCGGAATCGTAAACAAACCCGAACCAGAATACAAATCCCACAAAACCGTATTCTTAGTGCGACCACCAAGCGCAGAACGAACTAATCCCAAAACGTAGTTCACTAAATGCTCTGGAGCTGCGCGATGAATCTGCCAAAAACCGCGCGCGTCAACATCGTAGTCAAAAGTGCGCATACGCGACGAATCGCAAGCAACCGCAACGCGCACGCGCTCGCGCAACAATGCCGAGCCTGCAATCAACTCATCATTTACTATAAGCGCATAATTTTCGCCAATCGCATTAAGTAGCGCAGCCCTGTCACTAAAATCCAAACCCTCAACCCGAGGCTCTGGAACAGCAAGACGAATTTGCGCATTTGGCGAAAAAGAACGATTCCACAAGTCCAAAGAATCCGCAACAGACAAAACTGCGCGCGACGCAAGTGGCATAGTATCAATCGCAATGCGATCATGCGACTCGCGCTTACGCATAGACAATCGCCCTTCATCATCTGCAACCAACTCCATGCGCGTACGCCAGTTAAATCCGTTAAGCTCCTCGTCCCCTGGAATGCGCTCAACACTAACATCGCTATCCGCAACATCCATATGCGCTAAACGTTGGAATTGATTGGCAATTACGGAAGCCTTCCAACGAATCTGACCAGGCAAAGAAACGTGAATTAAATCCGCGCCGCCAACTCCGCCGCCCTGAGACAGCGGGCCAGCAAGCTTCCATTGCGGCTCCACACGATCCGCGCTAGGCTCCAGAACTTCTACAACTTCTCCAGTAAAAAAGTGCGCTTTTGCACGCATCGGCTCATCCATGCGCACAACAACCAGCTCACCAGGGAGCGCAAATCGCACGAATACAACGCGTCCTTCGAGATGACCTACGCATCTACCTTGATCCGCATATCGCTCGATTCGCATCGTTACTTGCATGTACTACCCCTTAGTTTTGCGTTTTGTTAAGCTGATTTTTTGTTAAGCTGATTTTACTTCGCTAGAATTTGCTTCGCTAGAATTTACTTCACTCTGCTCTACTTCGCTCTGCTCTACTTCTCGATTTTTATGATGAAGACGCATAAATGGCGTTGCAATAATCAAGTAAGAAACCCAAATTGCCAGCGCCCAGAACGGCAATCCCATAAGCAATCGAACAGTGCCAAGCCACACAACGTGATTCGTCAAATATAATGGCACTTGCAAAACAAGCCTCAGCGCAAAAACACCAATCCACAATCCAGTAACATACATATACGCACGCTTAAGTGGCCTGTAATCAAGCCATTCGTGCAGCCACGCGCCAAAATTTTCCGTAGGCATTTTGCGAATCGACTCAATCACAAGCCCAAGAGCTGGCACGCGCGCAATCAGCGAAATCGCAAGAAGCGCACCATAAACAGCGTTTGTAATAAAGCCCATCATGTAGTAGTCGCGAGCTTGATGACTCGTCCACACCCAAATAAGGCAAATCCCTACAGAAACAAGCCCACTTAACGCGCCCATAATCGATTGGCGTTGAATAAGTCGCGCCACCACTTGCAAAACTGCAAGAGCTGCAGACGCAATAACCGTTGTTTGCACGTTTCGCGTTACAACAAAGCAAATAACAAACAGTAATCCTGGAAGCATGGATTCGATTACGCCTCGAACTCCGCCAAGTGAGTCAATCACAGAAAACGCTTTTCCATCGGATCCAATGGAAGCTAAAGAGGCTAATCCTGAGCGTTTTTTGCTGCTCGCATTTTTTTCCAAGACAATATCCTTTGCTACATGACTTTTGCTAACGACTTTTGCTATTCAACTATTCGACTTTTGCTATTCGACTTTTACTATAAAGCTTTACTAACGAACTTCAGAGAACATTGGACCGCGAGTTAGCGTAGTTTTGACTTCTACCTGCTGATCTGCGCCAAGTGGCCCCTTTGGACGGCCTGGAATTTCACCAGAATCGCCAGAACCACCATTGTCAGAATCTCTAGGAACCGAAACATCATGCATTGGAATCATATCTCGAGGAGCTAATGGCTCACTGCCTCGGTCTACAACAATGTCGCTAAACCACTTGTTAAGCAAAACTGCTTCATCACTCGCCTTTTTTGAATCGCCAGCAGCTACACCAGAAAAGACTCCGCGAAGCATCCAACGCGGACCGTCAACTCCAACAATTCGCGTATCTACAGTCTTATCTTCAACTTTAACTGGTAATATAATCTCTTTGCCAAAAACGCCATTCACTTCCCTGGCATCAGAATTCCCCTTAAGCAAATCCGCGCGAACTTCGCTCCAGATTCCTTCTGTTTTAGGAGCTGCAAACGCTTCAACTTCTACACTAGAAGACCTATACGTAACTGTTATGCCAAGAACTTGGTTAGACTCGCGCTGCTTTTTTACGCGCAACTCTATTCCTTGCAAATACGGAATACGAATAGCTCCGAAGTCAATATATGTACTTAAATCAGGAACTTTTTCGTCTGAAATATTCCAAGGACCTCTAAGATTTCCTCGACCCAAATACGTGTCTGCGCTGTATCCGCCTTCAATAAGCTCGTTTAAGGCCGAATTTTGGGATTGCAAATCCGCAAGATTTCCAGCATTTTTACTATCAGCTTTAGCCTTGCGCTTCGACTTAAACCATCCCATGATTCCTCTTTTCTAACGGCCAATGCCACTTTTACTCAACTTCACAAGATTACCACAAGCAAAGCAAAATCACACATTGTATCTTATGCTTAGCGCAGCATGATCCGACCAACGCGAATCGTAGCTTGGCGCGCGATCAATCACGAATCCGCAAGCAGTTTCCGCAAGCTCTGGAGTAGCAAATTGATAGTCTAAACGCCATCCAACATTGTTATCAAAAGCTTTGCCTCGCTGACTCCACCACGTGTATGGCCCTTGAATATTGCCAGCAAGCATTCGCATAACGTCTACAAACTCGTATTCGTTAATCCAGAGGTCGATGTACGCGCGCTCCTCTGGCAAAAATCCAGCACTTTTCTCATTCGCTTTAGCGTTTTTAATGTCTAGAGGAGTGTGAGCAATATTAAAATCACCACACAAAATCGCCTGATTTCCGCCACTTGCAGCAATATCTCTAAGCTCCCCTAATCGCGTAAGCATAGTGTCTAAAAAGCGGAATTTTTGATGCATTTTCTGCGGATCGTCAACATTTCCAGCGTGAACATACACGCACGCAACAGTAATATCATACCCTTCAGGCGTATGAACGTCGGTTTCTATCCAGCGGCCAGAATCCACGTCTTCGCTTAAACCAGGCAAACCGTAACGCTGCTCTACAACTGGCAAAGATGTTACAAGCGCTACTCCAGCACGCCCTTTTATATCGCAAATCTGATTTGTAACGCAAAATTGCTTGTCATCTTGCACAGATTCATCTTGCACAGATTCACCACTTTTAGACGCATACAAATCCTTGATTTTGCTCATAATCGGGTCAATCGCATCTTGCGGAGCGCGAACCTCTTGCATACACCACACATCTGGAGTGTGATTTTGCACCCAATCAAGCATCCCCTTGCGTTCGGCAGCGCGAATACCATTCAAGTTTGAAGTTGCAATAGTAATCATAAAATCCACTCTAATCGAATATGCATATTACAAATGAATATTACAAATGCATATTACAAAATAACGAATAATTGTATATTTATATCAATAATTGTATCTTTGCGCGCCACTTGCTACAGATTTTCAACTACCGTGACGCAACAGAAAGCATCCAATTTGCACGATTTTCCGCTTCTTCGTTAGAAACACAAACCATAAGCACGGTATCATCGCCAGCAACCGAACCTAAAATCCCCTTTAACGGCTGTCTATCAATAACACTAGCAACATATTGAGCAGCGCCCGAAGGAGTGTGAATCACAACAATATTATTAGCAAATCCAACTTCTGTAATAAGACCAGAAAGAGTTCTTGCAACTTGCTGATCAATCCTAACCGTATCCATTGCGTGACGGTTGCCAGTGCCATCCCCCAAGACGTACGCAATTCTGCCATCTGTAAGACGAATTTTAACAGCATTTATCTCGTCTAAATCGCGACTCAGAGTTGCTTGCGTAACATCAAAACCATTACGAGCCAAAACAGAAGCAAGCTGCGATTGAGAAGTAATAACCTCGCTTAAAAGCGCCTGCTCAATGGCGTTTAATCGCGCAGCCTTAGTTGCAGGACGCTGTTTGCCAGCAGAGTCATTATCATCAAAATTCCCAAAATTCTTCTTTGCATGAACCATAGCTGACAAACCTTTCTAAAAAAACTATTCCAATCTAATATACATGCATATATGCATAACTTTCCGTATATTTACCAAAATTGGCCAATATTTACTAATATTTATTGATATTTATTAATATTTGCATATTGGATATAACGAATATACTGAATAAAAATCACAATAAAATCACAATAAAATCACAATAAAATCACAATAAAAAATGCGGCCAAACAACTAAAGATAGTTATTCAGCCGCATTAATCAAAAGCTAGCTCACGATTTTACACGCGCAAAGTTGCATGCAAATCTTTAGCAGCTTTTGTAATAGCTTCTCGAACCGCTTCCATTTCTTCGCCAGAAAGCGTACGATCTGCAGCTCTAAACGTTACCGAATAAGCAAGAGAGCGCAAACCATCTGAAAGCTGCTCGCCTTCATAAACATCGAACAACTCTATAGACTCAAGCAAATCGCCAGAAGCTTTAACAATAGCTTTCTCTAAGTCGCTAGCACTCAAAGAAGAAGGAGCAACAAACGCAAAGTCCTGCTTAACAGGTGGGAATGTAGAAACAGGCTTTGCTTGAACAGGCTTAACTTGCATAGCATTAAACAAGGCGCTCAAATCAAGCTCGAATGCTGCAGAATGCTTTGGCAAATCCAAATTCTCATTCACGCTAGGGTGAAGCTCGCCAACAATGCCAATTTCCACATCGTCGCCGCCATCAACAGCAACAAACACTTTGGCAGTACGTCCTGGATGCCAAGAAGCAGGAGCATCGTTTGCACTAAGCTGACGAATCTTAAAATCAACGCCGATGCGCTTTCCTAAACGCTGAACAGCTTCTAGAGCATCGCTGTAGTCAACGTCTCGATGCGTACCAAGCCAACCAGTTTCTTCTGCTTTACCAGTAAAAAGCGCTGCAACGTGCAAAGGCTGCTTAGGCAAACCAGCATCCAAAGCTGCAAGTTGAGCATCCGTAGGACGAACCGAGCCAGGCAAAGCAGGAATTGCAGGAGCATTAGGATCTGCAAAATACACGTGGCCAAGCTCATAAAGCGAAACATTGCTCAAACCGCGGCGAATATTTCTGCGAACAGTTCCAGCTAAAGTGGTAAGAACATTCCTGCGAAGCCAAGGACGATCACCAGCCAAAGGATTTGCGATTTTTACGCTAACTTCAGCAACAGAATCAACATCTTCGCGGAAAGCATCAAAATCTTCCTTACCAACAAACGGGTAGCTCAAAGATTCAACTAAGCCCATTTCTGCAAGCTCGTAAGCAATAGCTCTACGAGTTGCTTGTTCCTGCGTTAAACCAGTTTTGCCAGTAACAGGAACAGCTGGAACCTTAACAGGAATCTCATCGTAGCCAACCAAGCGCGCGATTTCTTCAACCAAATCGCATGGATCATTCAAGTCTGGGCGCCAAGTTGGAGGCAAAACAGAGAACGAACCATTTCCGCCGCCAGCAACCGAGCAACCAATATCCGTAAGAATATCGCTAATGCGGTTCAAATCAATGCTTAATCCAGAAACGCGCTCTACCTCGCTAGCTTTGAAAACAATAACGTTTCTATCAACAGTATTGTTTACGTCTGTAGGCGTATTAGAAGGCTCTCCAGAGCCAAACTCGCTAAGCATTGTAACAGCCATTTGCGCAGCTGCAGGCTGAAGCTGAGTATCTACTCCGCGCTCAAAGCGGCGAGAAGCCTCGGTTGGAAGCTTGTGTCTACGAGCTGTACGCGCAATAGAAACGGGATCAAAGTGTGCAGCTTCAACAAGAATATTCTTTGTTTCGCTCGTCACTTCTCCATACATTCCGCCCATTACACCAGCAAGTCCAAGAACACGCGAACCGTGATTTCCCTTTGGAGAATCGCAAATAAGCAAGTCCTCAACGTTAAGCTCTCTATCTTTGCCATCTAAAGTTGTTAAATGCTCTCCAGCTTTAGCGCGGCGAACAACAATAGGACCTTCAATCTTATCTAAATCATAAGCGTGAAGAGGCTGACCCAAGTCAAGCATTACGTAATTTGTAACGTCTACTGCAAGAGATATTCCACGCATTCCAGCGCGAGTCAAACGCCTACGCATCCAATTAGGGCTTGCAGAATCTGGATTAAAGTTTCTAACTACACGCGCGTAGTATCGATCGCATCCAACAACGCCGTGAATAGGGTTTGTATCTTCAATGCTAACTTCAATATCTGTAGACGCGTTTTCAACAGAAACTTGACTTGCCTTATTATTAAGTTCCACTACAGGATCCGTGTATGCAGCACCAGTTGAATGGTGATATTCGCGCGCAACACCCCTGTACGAGAACGCGTATCCGCGATCAGGAGTGATGTTAATCTCTAGCAAAGGCTTGTTTAAGTGAAGAAGCGACATTGCGTCATCTCCAGGCTTTAACGCCTCATATTCTGCTTTAGAGAATCCATATTCGCGAAGCAAAATAATGCCATCGTGACTATCTCCCAAACCAAGCTCGCGCTCGGACGCGCACATTCCATTAGAAATGTGGCCGTAAGTTTTGCGAGGCTCAATCTTAAAATCGCCAGGCAAAACAGCGCCAGGAAGAGTTACAACAACCTTTTCTCCAGCAGCCATATTTGGAGCGCCGCAAATAATACCACGAGGAACCTTATTGCCATTTTCATCTACCTCGTTGTATTTATCTCCAACATCAACATGGCACCAATTAATAACCTTGCCATTCTTTTGTGGCTCTGGAGTAGCATCAACAACGTAACCTACAACAATAGGACCTGTAACTTGAGAATCGTGAATCTCTTCTTCTTCTAAGCCAACTCGCACCAAATCTTTAGCAAGCTGATCATAAGTCAAACCTTCTGGCACTTCAACATGATCTTTAAGCCAGTCAATATCTACCATTGGCATGAGTTACTCTCCCATCACAAACTGTTCTGCGAAGCGCTTATCGCCTTCAACCAAATCGTGCATATCGTTAATATCGTGACGAAGCAGCAAAGTGCGCTCCAAACCAACACCGAAAGCAAATCCCGTATAAACATCTGGGTCTAAGCCTGCAGACTTAAGAACGTTCGGGTTAACCATTCCGCATCCGCCCCATTCAATCCAACCTGGGCCACCCTTTTTATCTGGGAACCAAAGATCCAACTCCGCGCTAGGCTCCGTGAACGGGAAGTAGCTTGGGCGCAAACGGCTTTTTGCATCTGGGCCAAACATTGCAACAGCAAGGCGATCGAGCACACCCTTTAAATCCGCCATGCTTAAGTGCTTATCTACAGCCAAAGCTTCGCATTGATGGAAAACTGGCGTATGCGTTGCATCAAGCTCATCCGTGCGGAACACGCGGCCTGGGGATGCAATGTACAGAGGAACGCCTCGCTCAATTAACGCGCGAACCTGGTCGGAGGAAGTTTGCGTACGCAAAACCATGTTAGATCCAACAAATCCTGCAGCATCCTTTGCCTGATTTCCCTGCACGTAGAAAGTATCTTGCATTTGGCGAGCAGGATGATCTGGGCCAAAGTTCAATGCATCAAAGTCGAACCACTCTGTTTCAACTTCTGGACCTGCAGAAATCTGCCAACCCATAGACACAAAAAAGTCTTCAAAATCTTCAATAATACGCGCAATCGGATGGCGAGCGCCAAGCGGCTTACGATTTATTGGCAAAGTCATATCGACTGTTTCTTTTTGAAGCATATTTGCTTCTTCTTGAGCTTTAATACGCTCTTGAGCCGCCGCAAATTCCCTACCAAAATCAGCACGCAAAGCAGACATTACTTTGCCGGCTTCTTTCTTTTCTTCTACTGGAAGACTTCCAATAGCTTTGCTAGCAAGTGTCATTGCAGACTGAGCGCCAGCATACTTAGTTTTTGCCGCTTTTAGATCTTCCATTGTTTTAGCGGCTTGAACACAAGCAATGCCCTCTTTTACTACCTTTGTAATTGACTTTGCGTCAAATGGCTGACTCTTTGCCACAGCACCCTTCCTATCCGTGTATGCGTACTTTTGTGAAGCATTCAAAAAACGTCTCAAATCCCCATTTTTCGCTCATGACTAGACATAGCCAAGCCCATTAGCATTACCGCTGCACTGGTTGCTAAGTTCATTGATTCTGCTTTTCCGTAGATTGGTATTACCGATATTTCGTCTACTTTATTTAAGACTTCTTGCGGCAATCCTCTGGCTTCGTTTCCAAATAATATTGCGACATTAGAGGCATTATTAGAGGTGATATTATCGGCGATATTAGACTCATTTCTAAACGAATCTAAAACACGCGCAAACGACTTTGGCTTTTTATTTTCCGTTCCATAAATATCAGCAGCAATCACTTTAATCTTTGCATTTTTTGCCCAATCAAACCATTCGTTTTCGCTCATTTTTACTACTGGCAAATGGAATAACGATCCTGCACTAGATCGAACAAGCTTTGAGTTAAATCGACTTACACAATCGTCAACAAAAACAACAGCATTGCATCCAGCTACGTCTGCAACGCGAATAATCGCACCAGCGTTGCCTGGGTCTCTTACTTGCCAACATGATGCAATTAATATGTTTTTGTTTTTGCAAGATTTAGTATCATCGCCGCTCTCTAGCCCAGCTTTATTAGCCTCACTAATCTTATTAAATTCTTTACTAAATTCTTCGTCTAAAACCTTAGAATCACAAAGTGCAACAATCCCCTGGCAATCCGTGCTGATTTTGCGCATAACTTCTGCCGTTGCAGGGTGCACATAGCAATTATTTTTTAATGATTCGTCAACGATTTTAGCGATTACTTCTATAGGTCCGCCACTGGTGGCGCCACTATAACTACGATTACTGCCACTATTAACGGCATCTTGCAAAACATAAATGTCTAAAATCGATTTACGCGCGTACCTTACAGCTTCCCTAACGCTTTGCGGGCCTTCAACTAAAAAGCGCCCATCCACTCGCGATTTTGCGCGACTTATTGCACAAATGCGCTTAACGCGATCGCTATGCGCGTTGTCTATTAACTCTTTTAACGGCATAATATCACTCTACTTTACATGTATTTACATTTACATGTATTTACAACACGCGTAACTGTTGCAATACAAAACTACTCAAAAACTACTCAACAAAACTACTCGTGATGCTCCGACGAACTTTGAGTAGTATATCCCTCCGGCTCCAACTGGAACGTTGTATGCGAAACAGAAACTGGAAAATGCTCACGCAAACAATCTTGAAGCTGGCTCAAAATATCTGCACACTGCCCCATCGTCAAATCGCGCTCAACAACAACATGCGCCATAAAAATAGGCATTCCTGTAGAAACAGTACTTGCATGCAAATCGTGAACAGCAAGAACGTGCGGAACGTGCTCAAGATGGTCTCGAACTTTTTCTATATCCAATCCTTCTGGAGTTTGCTCAAGCAAAACTTTTACAGCATTTTTAAGCAAGTGCAACGCTCTAGGAATCATCAAAATTGCTATAATTCCGCCAGCTACAGCGTCGAAACCGCTCCAATTTGTAGCTATCATAACTAATGCAGAAACAACTACTGCTACAGAACCTAAAGCATCATTCATAACTTCCAAAAACGCTGCTCGCATATTCATATTGTCTTTAGATTGAGAAACAAGAATTATAAGCGAAGCAATATTTGCAAGAAGACCTAGAATACCAAAGAAAAGCAGCTGATTTACACTGTGAATTTCATTATGACTTGCGCCAAAAAGACGCATCCCCGACTCCACAATCGCATAAACGCCTACAAAAAGAAGCACAAGAGCGCCAGCTGCAGCAGTAATCACTTCTAGCCTTGCCCACCCCCAAGTGCGCTTTGCATTAGGCTTTCTGCGCATTAAAATCGCAGTAACCGTAGATGCAGCTAAAACGGAAATATCCGTTAGCATATGGCCAGCATCAATTAGCAAAGAAATCGAATTAGTTAAAATAGATCCGATTACTTCTGCCAAAAACACAATTGACGTTAACGCTAGCGTTAGCGAAAGCTTATGCTGATGCGCGTGACTTGCGCTAATAGCATCTTGCAAAGAAGCGGCATTAGTTCCAGAAGTACTTAAATCATTCTTCTCTAAGATTTCACTGGAAGAGTTTGACAAATGATGATTATTCACACAAATCTCCTATGTTCATACAAATAAGTATCTCGATATCGTTTCTCAATATCATTCCCAATATGCCTTATACGCAATGAACCCCAGCCTAAGCTAGGGTTCACGCATAAACATCTAAAGATTAATTATCTAAAAACTTATTCTATTATTACTATTCGACAATTAACGCGCCGAGATGATGGGAAGTTGATTCAGCAATCAAATCATCTTTAAAATTACCATTATCCGCCGCGTCGATTATTTCCATAGCATCGTCAACAACATTTGATTTCAAAGCATTAATCCAATGAATACGCGAGTCTCTTCCAAACCAGCCCATTTGCTTGCGCGCAAGCCGCCTAGTTTTTTGCGCAATATCATCAAATGCTTCGTCTTCACTACACAAACCGTCTAAATAGTCCATTATTTGCTTGTATCCCAAAGCCCTTATAGCAGTAACACCAAGCTTTGAGCGAATCTCTTTAACTTCGTTTACAAAACCATGCTCGCGCATCATTTTTGTGCGAAGATCCACTCGTGCATCTAAATCTTCTCTACTTAAGTCCAATCCGATTTGCACGCAATCAATCAAATACTTGTATTTTGGCAAAGTTGCAGAATACGGTTTGCCTGTTAGCTCAATAACTTCTAGCGCGCGAATTGTTCGGCGCGAATTTCTTGGATCCATATTTTTAGCAGCCACTGGATCCAGCTTTTGCAATTCTTCAAAAAGCGCCATTGCTCCTTGCGATTTTTCGCGCTCTTCCAAAGCCTTGCGAACATCAGGATTTGTGCCAGGAAAAGTTATATCATCTACAGCAGCGCGAGCATATAAACCAGATCCTCCAACAAGAATCGGGCGAATACCTTTTTCTTGCAAATCGCGTATGCATTGGCGCGCAAGCGTTTGAAACTTTGCAACGCTCATAGATTCTTGAGGATCAATAATGTCTATTAAATGATGCTTAACCGCGCTTTGCTCTTCTTTAGTGGCTTTTGCTGTACCAATATCCATATAACGGTACATTTGATATGCGTCTGCGTTAATAATTTCCGCTTTTACACCACGTTCAGCAAATTTCTTTGCAATCGCAATACCAAGACTCGTTTTGCCAGATGCTGTTGGTCCTACAATCGAAATCACTTTCGGCGGTTTGCACACAATGCGCTCCTACGTAGCAAATTTAAGCTAATAAAATTTAAGCTAATAAAAATAAACTTACTTCTTCTTAGCTTTTTTAGACTTTTCCGCAAGCAATCTAAGAGTATCTGCAGCTGCTTCTTCTGGAGCATGAGTATGGTGTTCCTCGTCTCCAGGCAAAGGATTAGCATATCCAAGATTCACATTAAGCAAACGTTCTGCTTGAGTCTCGTCAATCTTTTCCGATAATGCGATTTCCGATATAAGAATACTGCGAGCGCGCGCAAGCATGCGCTTTTCTCCAGCAGAAAGTCCGTGTTCGTCAACGTCTCGCTGCGACAAATCGCGAACAACCTCCGCAATCTTATTAACATCGCCCGTGGCAATTTTCTCAACGTTAAGCTTGTATCTTCTAGACCAATTCATTTCTTTTTCAATGATTGGCGTACGCAAAATCTCAAAAACTTTAGCAACTTCTTTGGCGCCAACAATGTCTCGAACGCCAACTTTTTTAACATTATCTACAGGAACGTTAATCTCTAAACCATCTGAAGACAATACGACTAAGCGCAAATATTGCCTAGTAACACCCTTAACAGTACGTTCACTAATTTCCTCGACTCTAGCCGCACCATGACGAGGATAGACGACCATATCGCCGACTTGATAACCCACAGAACCCTCCGTATGCACAGAAAAACTCATTTCAGTTTCCCATAAGGCAAAGACTTGAACGCTATTAAATTATTTTTTTGACTTATTAGTCAAACTTTGCTCAAAACACACAAGACATACGCAAATAATGTTGTATGATAGACAACATGAGTACAGTATCTAACATCAATGAAGATGCAATCGCAGTTGCCGTTCGTCAAGACGTGCTTGCTGCGGTGAGCAACGCAGAATATTACAATCCTCACGAGGTCCTTGGTGGACATCTCGGAACTGGCAAGGGCGCTGGTACTGCCACGGTTCGCGTTTTGCGACCAATGGCCAAGAAAGTAACAATTCTCACTAAGAGCGGCGAGTACGAAGCTCAGCACGAATACAATGGCATTTTTGTTGCCACTATTCCTGCAACTAAGCACGCTAAAAGCAAAGAATGGTCTGTTCCTAGCTATCGCATTCGTACCGTAGAAGTAGACGGCACAGAGTCTGTAGACGACGATCCGTACCGCTACTTGCCTCAAATCGGCGACATGGACATGTACCTGTTTGGCGAAGGCAGGCACGAAAAACTTTGGGAAGCACTTGGCGCTCATGTTAAAAGCATTACTGATTCTTGGGGTCTTGTAAGCCCAGAAACAGGCAAAATGGTTAAAAAAGTTACTGGAACATCCTTTACTGTGTGGGCTCCAAATGCTCGCGCTGTAAGAGTTGTTGGCAACTTTAACTATTGGAATGGCCGCCGTCACGCAATGCGTTCACTTGGCTCTAGCGGCATTTGGGAGCTTTTCATTCCAGGAGTAGGCGCAGGCGAGGTTTACAAGTTTGAGATTATGACTCAAGCTGGAAACTGGATTATGAAGGCAGACCCAATGGAGCGCTCGCACGAAGTTCCACCTAACACTGGTTCTGTTGTTGTTGACTCCGACTTTAAGTGGCACGATAGCGAGTGGCTTGAGCATCGCGCAAAGACGAATGCGCATGATGGCCCTGTTAGCATTTACGAAGTTCAAGCAAATAGCTGGAATCGCGATTACGACAATTATCGCGAGCTTGCAGATCACTTGGTTGATTACGTTCAGCAAGAAGGCTTTACTCACGTTGAGTTTATGCCTCTTACACAATATCCATTCTCGGGATCTTGGGGATATCAAGTTACTGGATATTATGCTGTTGATTCCAGACTTGGAAGTCCAGACGACTTTAAGTACTTAGTAAACAAGCTCCACAAGGCTGGCATTGGTGTGATTATGGATTGGGTTCCAGCACACTTCCCTAAGGATGACTTTGCTTTGGGCAGATTCGACGGCACTGCGCTTTACGAAGACCCAGATCCACTCCGCGGTGAGCACCCAGATTGGGGAACGTACATATTTAACTTTGGCAGACACGAGGTTCGCAACTTCTTGGTTGCTAACGCGTGCTTCTGGCTTAGCGAGTATCACGTTGATGCTTTGCGAGTAGATGCCGTGTCTTCTATGCTCTACTTGGATTACAGCCGCGAAGCTGGCCAATGGCGTCCAAATATGTATGGCGGACGCGAAAACCTTGAAGCTATTGACTTTATTAAGGAAGCAAACGCTACTGCATACAAGAATAATCCTGGAATTATGATGATTGCAGAAGAGTCCACTGCATATCAAGGCGTTACTGCTCCTACAGACATGGGCGGCTTAGGCTTTGGCTTAAAGTGGAACATGGGCTGGATGCACGACACTTTGCAATACCTTAAAGAAGAGCCGATTAATCGCCGTTGGCATCACAACGAAATCACGTTCTCTATGGTTTACGCGTATTCCGAGCATTACGTGTTGCCTCTTAGCCACGATGAAGTTGTATATGGCAAAGGATCTCTTCTTGGAAAGATGCCTGGAGACGAATGGCAACAGTTTGCTGGCCTTCGCGCACTCTTGGCGTATCAATGGTCTCACCCAGGAAAGAATCTTCTGTTTATGGGTGGAGAAATCGGCCAGTCTTGCGAATGGAACTTCAACAATTCGCTTAATTGGCACGAGCTTCAATGGCCATTCCATCAAGGAGTTCAAAAGCTGGTTGCAGATCTTAATGCTTTGTATAAGAGCTCTAGGGCATTCTGGAGCCAAGACTTTACGCCAGATGGATTCCAGTGGCTTACTAGCGACGATTCTGACCACAACACATTAAGCTACATGCGAATCGGAGACAACGGCGAAGAAATCGTTGTTGTTGTTAACTTCTCTGGTCAAGCTTGGCAAGATTACCAAGTGGCATTACCTAAGGGCGGAAAGTGGCAAGAGATTCTTACTACTGACGACGCTAAGTATTGCGGATCCGATATTCACAACGGCACATTTACTGCTGCCGCCGAAGAGTATCATTCCAGGCCGTATTCTGCAAGGATTACTGTTCCAGCACTTGGAGCTGTATTCCTTAAGCCACTAGATTAAGGTAATGATTAAATAGCTAAAAGGAATCTAAACTAGGTAAAATGTTGGACACTCCATTGCAAACAAGTGCTCCTCGAACAATTCTTGTTGTAGAAGACGAGCCAGATTTAGCTACAGCTATAGCACAAAGAATTGCTGCTAGAGGTTGGAAAGCTAGAGTTGTTTGCGATGGAGTGTCTGCTGTTAAAGCAGCGTTAAGCTTAAAACCAGACCTTATAATCATGGATATTATGCTTCCGCTTATGGATGGCATAGAAGCAACGCGAAGAATAGTATCTAAATGCCCGATTCCTGTTCTTATGCTTACAGCAAGAGACTCAGAAGCAGATAAGTTGGCTGGATTAAGCGCAGGTGCAGACGACTATGTTACAAAGCCATTCTCCCCTAGAGAGCTTATTGCAAGATGCGGTGCGCTTTTAAGAAGAGTTGAGCGCGCTGCAATAATCGCAAAAAGAGAACAATACAACACTTTAATTAAGTTTGGAAACTTGATTATTGACACAAAGCAAAGACTTGTTACGATTGGCGAAAAAGCAATCCACTTTACGCCTACAGAGTTTTCTTTACTTACGACTTTTGCAAATCACCCTCACGAAGTGTTAAAAAGAGAAACACTTTTAGAAAAAGTCTGGGATTGGCCAGATGCTTCGGGAACGCGCACAGTTGATTCCCACGTTAAATCTTTAAGACATAAGATTGGATCTGATTGGATTCGCACAATACATGGAGTAGGCTACGCTTTTGAGCCACCTAAAGAAGATTATGAGCCAGAATTTGATTCTCAAAAATAGCAAAGATCATAAGAACATAAAAAATAGCAATCTACTAAAGAGTTCATTAAAAAATTCGATGAAGAACACTCTAAAGAATCCACTGCCTCATCCTAAAAGCGCAATAGGATTTTTTACGTCATTAAAAGGCGAATTGTCTGCGATTATTGTTTTTGCAACAGCTATAGCATTTGTTATGGCATGGTTTTTACTAAAAGTTGGATTAAGTGGTTGGATTGCAATGCCACTAACTCTTGCAGTTGCATTAGGAATAACATACGCATTTTCTAGAGGATTAACTTCCCCACTTAGACAAATGCGCGATGCTGCAGAGACTATGGCAGATGGCGACTATTCTGTACGTGTTCAGATCGAAAGCAGAAAAGACGAAGTTGGAAAGCTCACTCTTGCTTTTAACGAGATGGCAGAAGAACTAGAGCACGCAGACAATATGCGCCGAGACCTTATAGCAAACGTTAGCCACGAGCTTAGAACGCCTGTTAGCGCTTTGCAAGCAATGGTGGAAAACCTTGCAGATGGAGTTGTGGAGCCAACGCCATCAAATATGGAAGCAATCGTAAATCAAACACATAAATTAGCTGATTTAATCACTTTTCTTCTTGACTTATCTAGAGTAGAAGCAGGCGCAGAGAGCCTTGTTATTACAAGCTTTGACTTTAAAGACTTTATTAACAACATTGTAGAAACAGTAAAAATCGCAGACGCGGGTCACAATCACAGCATAAGTCTTAATATTGAAAACAACATTATGCTTGTTGGAGACAAAAATCGCCTATCTCAATTGTTTACAAACGTAGTATCTAACGCAATCAAACATTCTGCAGACAACACAAAGATTCTTATAAGCGCTAAGTCGAATCACGAAAAAAATATTTTAGTTTGCAATGTTATTAATTTTGGAACGCAAATTCCTGAAGAAAATCGAGCAGACATTTTCCGCAGATTTGTTAAGGGAAATCAAGGAATTGGAACAGAGTCTGGCGGAACTGGATTAGGACTTTCGATTGCAAGATGGGCCGCGCTGCTTCATCACGGAAACGTTAGAGTTGTAGACGATAAGCGCGGAGTTAATTTTGAGATAACATTGCCGCTTACATACAGCGAATAGAAAGATTGCGCGAGTTTTAAGAGCATAATCACGCAAATCTAAGAGTATAAAACGCTTTCTTTAGACCACACTCCAGCCAGCGCAAAACACGCAAAAACAGCAACACCGCTTTTATTTAGCTCTTTAACACAGTTTTTTAGCGTAGACCCCGTAGTAATAATGTCGTCTATAATAATCACTTTGTACCCGTTTTTAATGCCACTTGCATCCACCAATAAACCTTTAGACGTGCGCAAAGATCTTTGCCTACTCCCCCTTAGTTGAACAGACTTTCCCCTTACATTAATCATTTTAATTGCTTTAACAAAAGTAGCATCGATGCCTTGTTTTTTAAGACTTTTAACAACATTTTTAGCTATTGGATCCATATGACTTCTACCACGCTTTCTTTTAGACGCAAAAGACGAAGGAACTGGAATAATGGCCACTTTGCTTGAGCTTCCAACAACACTAATAATCAAGCTAAAAAGCAAGTTAGAAAAAGGCTTATCTAAAAGTTGGTTTCCATGATCTTTCCATTGCAAAATACACCTTCTTACAGCCCATCCGTATGTTGCACAAGAATAGATGTTTTTGCAAAATACGCCACTAAACGGGTCTCTATGCCATTTACTAAACTTTGATTTGCATTCGTTGCAAAGCACGCAATCTGCCATTGAGCAGCCAGCGCAGCAAATTGGAAAAGCAAGATTAAAAATAGTCTTAAGCACATTTACCCAAGAAACGTTGGAAATAAGCCGATTTTGTTTGCTTTTGTTAAGGTTTTTGTAAATCATAAAAAGACGATAGCAACGTTAAAAACAAATGGCAATAAAATTAGAGCAATGTGGTTAAAGGCTTTTTACTTAAGACTTTAATTAAGTATTTACTTAAAACTTTACTTAAGACTTTCTAATAGCTTAGAGCACAATTCAAAAGTGTTACTAGGATTTTTTACGCAAATCGCAAGCGCTCCTGTTAAAGAAGTTGGATAATCGTTGCCGCCTTTGTACATGCGATCTCCCACAAAAGCAACAGATTTTAGCGAAATCCCGCAAATGTTACAAAGAGAATCAAGAGCATAAGCCTTGTTGTTTCCTTTGCAAACAATATCAACACTTGTCTCTCCGCCAGCTCGCACAGAAAAGTCGGGCAAATATGCAGAAATTTGTTCAGCTAGCTGCTCCTTTAGCTTGCCACTAGGATCCCAATCCTTTTTAAGTTCGATTGGAGCAAGCTGACCTAGTGCAGAAAAAGTGATTTGAGTACCACGATTTTCTATTTGACTACCCCAAAGATCTTTGTCTCCAACGCTTTTTAGCAATCCCATTTTTTTAGCGCAATCTTTAACAACACTAATAATTCGATTTGCGTCTTTTACGGAAATCGTGTGAGAATACACGCATTTAAGACTGCCATCAACAATTCGATAATAGCTTGTTCCATTAGTTGGCATAATGTGAAAATTGTCTAGATTTGTGCTCTTAGGCAAAACGCTTAAAACTTGGCTTTTGACTAATCGCAAGTCTCCACCCGTAATTAGCGCAACAGGAATTTTATTGATTAAATCGCCAAAAACCTTGCACATTGGGCTAGTCATAGGCTTTTTAGAACATGCAAGAGTGTTGTCTAAGTCAAAACCAATAAGTGAACACAAAGCAAGACGCTCACAAAGCCCCTGCTCATTGTACTCATAAATATTTGGCTCCAACGCTTTCCTCCTGTACAAACTATGCAATTCAAGTATTCCATATTATCAACATATTTACTACACCGTTTTGTGTTTGCACATTAATCAAATGCCCTAGCATACAAATAAAGTTAAGTGTATGACGTCTTTAGTATGGGAACAAAAAAGATACAGAAACCGCCACGGACGCGGCATGCGCGCGCCAATGTTTGGCACGCGACTTCCTAGATACAGAACAGCCAGCGGAATGTTCGATTCAATGGTAGCAGCTCAAATTAGAAGACTTAACAGTGCTTGGTCAAATCTTATAAAAGACGTTCAATTTGCTGTAGAAGATGTTCCTCCAAGCCAGCCAGTTTTGTGGGAAAGTAATAAAAGAATAATGTCTCAAGCTTTTCCTGCATCTAAAGGAATACCACAAAGAATAGTTTTATACAGACTTCCACTATGCACACACGTTACTAGCAGAGCGGAGCTTCAATACGCGATTAGAGACGAGATAGTGCAACGTTTAGCAGAATTGTACGGAAGAAGACCAGAAGAAATCGACCCGGATTGGGGATTGTAAATAACAGCCTAAAAGCCCTAAGTCTACTTTACAATCGAAGGATTTGAGCGAACTTTAACACTTATGCTATTAGGGTCAAGCGACTTAGAAGGAAGCCACGCAACGCTTGCAAAACCAGCGTCGTTTACTGCTTTTGACTGAATCCTAGATGCAAACGAAACTCCAGATTTAGACTTAAGAGTAAACATAACAGCTTTAGGATTAATATCTTTCGCTAAAATCGTGGAAACAGTATAAGACTTAACTTCAATAGTCTTAGACGCTACTTTTAAGCCAGAAGAATCGTAAGCACTAAGCTTTACATTGGCATTATCAACAGATCCGTTTGCAATATGTAGCGAAGTTTCGTCTGCAGAAAATGGGGAAACAAGCGCACTATTTGTAATAGAGTGAACAGCATTAACAAAAGCAATATCGCTTTGACCATCTTTGCCACTTTTTTCAACAGAAGCCATAGCAAAAATCGGAACGTTACTTTGAGCAAAAATCGCTCCAACGCCCTTAGGCACTTCTGGTAAATCAACAACTTGAATCTGTCTTGCACTAAAATCTACTTGCTTTATGCTCTTTTTTCCAGAATCATCGAGCCAATACAAATCGACTTTTCCGCTTTTATTAGACCAAATATAAGCTTTGGCTTGGTCACCTTCACTAACTCCTGGCAAAACAGGCTCTAAAGATGCTGATTCTTGCGGAGAAATAATATCCACGCCTTTAGAAACAAGACCAGATGAACTAATAAACTTAACAAACGACGAAACTGGAGCTTGCTCGCTTAAAACTTGAATATAAAGGCCATCCGACTTTGATGCAGCTGCAGAAATGTTAAAGTAAGCGTCACTATGCGCTAGAACAGTAAAAGTGCTTCCTGTAGAAAGATTTAGCTGCGCTCCCGATTTATTAGTTGACCATGCTTTAACGCTTACAACTGTAGGCTTAGACGAAAGATTAACAGAGTTTAATCTTACAGAAACACCTTCCGCTATTCTTGGAATAATAAAGTTTTGGCGCATTGAAGGAGATACGCAAGAAGTGGCAGATAAGCCTTTTAAGTCGCCGTTTGTAGCCCAAGACGCAACAGATGCAGCAGACCCAGTTCCAGATTGCGCACTTAAAAGACTACTTTCCAAAACTTGAGCGTCTTTATCTACATTACTTTCTGCAAAATAAGCTCTATCTTGGCTTTCGCTTGAATCACTAGGATCGCTAGAAGAACTAGAAGGATTGTTAAAAGATTTGTTGACTAAATCTTTAGAATCTCCAGCATATTTTACGCCGTTAAAAGTGGACTTATAAACGTTGCCAAAAGACGCATATCTGGCTATTGACTTTAAGTCTCCTTCGGATTCTTGAAACTCGCTATCGCCATATTTTGCTGAATCTGGTAAAGCTATTCTGCTAGGGCAAACTGTTTGCAAATTTGTAGAACTAACACGCTTTTCTACGCTTCCAATAGGAAAAATCGGGTCGTCTGTTAGCTGTTTGAGTGGGCATACGCAAGAAGCAACAACGGCGCAAGAAACAAGTATTGCAGCGCTTAAAATAGACAAAGACCACAGTTTGAATCTTCTAAAACGAACAGAAGCGCTAATTGAAGCAGCATCTTGTGCATGACGATGACTATTTTTAGAATTCGTATTTGACTTCATTAATCTACCTGCCATTTATCCGTCTAATCAATCATAGCTTCTAACTAATCATCCTAATTATTCACGCTCTATTACGTTATTGCTGTTAAAACGAGGCAAAGCAACCAGGCAATACAATAGCAGCACTAAAGCAAAAACAACAATCCATGGAATTCTCCAAGAAAGCGGACGCGAATGACTATAAATCGAAGTTTTAGAAGAAGACATGTCTGCTACATCGTCGAATCTGCAATACGTTCCATGACTAGATGAAACAACAAGCTGAGTTCCTTCCGAAGCGTTTACGTTTGCAATCAACTTTTCTGTTGCGTCTTTATTTGCGTCTCCTTCTAAGCTAATCATTGAATTATTAGCCGCTAAATCGTTTTTGGCTTTAGAATCATTAACAATGTAAATTCCGCCAATACCAAGCTGCTTTAAGGTTACAATCGACTCATCGCTTGCGTGAGAAAGAAGCTTAGAAGCCGCGTAATAAAGCGTATTCGTACTAGGAGAATGCCCATATAAAACATCTCTAACTTGTAAAGATGGAGATAAGTCAACTAAATCGCCACGAGCGGTACGCATAAGCGAAATATTCAACTCACGACTATTCACAGCTTTAATCGCAAGAACGCGATTTGCACTATTCTTATTTAAGTAGTCCGAAACAACCATCGGCAGGCCACTATCGCTTGCGTAAACGGAGGTTACAGGTCCGCTAATAATCGCAAATAATCCAAGCAAAGCAGCAACTGCAAAAATTCCAAAAGCTAAAATTCCTCTTGCAAGATGAATAAGCTTTTTCATCATTGCTTTAGCAGAACGATTCATAGCTGCACGCTTAGAAACTCGCGTAGTGTAATCGTCTGGATTATTGTCTTGATTAGCAGAATTAGATTTTCGCAAAGGTTCAAACCTACGAACAGCTTTTCCTGCAACCATGCACATGCATGCAAGAACACCAAGAGCGCTTAAGCTTACGCCTGGAAGAATACTTGCACTAATAGGACCGTCAAAATCGGATGCAACAACAACGCGGCAAGCGACTAAAGAAAGCACCATTCCACTAACTATTACAACCCACATCATTCTTGAAGCTCTTAAAGCAAACGGAAGAGCAAGCGCGCATAAAGCCATTAGTACAGCTAACGCAGCAAACACAATCATGATTATTCCGCGAAGTTGCAAAATTAACATTGAACCCGAAGAAAAATGATTCAAATCAATGTTAAACGCTCGAAGCAAAACGTCTATATAACTACTAGCCCTAGGAGCGCCATTTATTTTTTGAGAAGGCAAAGCCATACTAGCAAAAATTTGACGCCACATTCCAGTTCCAAAATAGCGCACAACGCTACCAAGAGTTGGCAAAAGAACCAAAACAGATGGAACAGGCATTAGCGCAAGCATAAAACGATGCGAGCGCACCATAATTATTGATGCAACAAAAATAACAAACATTGGCAGCAAAAGCTGAGGACTTGCCGCAAGCGGAACCATAAAGCACAAAGATGCGCAAGCTGCGCTTTGGATTGACGCAACTGGAACAACAGGGTCTTCTGTAACATACATTCCTACAGCGTGGAAAGCGAACGCAAATGCAGCTGGCAAAAATACCATTGTTAGAATCATTGGCAAATCGCCTCTAGCAAAAACGCCAAAAGCCATCGCAATCATTGTCCAACAAAGACCAGAGCACACTCGCACAATGTCTGATCTAGTAAAGACGCCTGCGAGCGCCCAAAAACTTAGTAGCATAGCGGGTGCAGCAAGGAAAAATATGGCGTTTATTGCAGCTAACGTATTTCCACCAAACACAATGGAAGCTAGCATCCAAATCATAAGAAGCGGAGATGGAGGAAGAGGAGACGCAAAACCGTCGTCTGGAATATATGCTCCAATCGCAGACTTAAACAAATCACTAAAACTTGTTCCAGTAGAAAGAAGCTGGCTTGAATAAAGCGATGATCCAGAAAGAATCTTATTAATTGGCGCTCCGTAAAGAAGTATTACGGTTGCAAAAACAAGTAGAGATGCACAAATTGCGGCGCTCCACCTAAACAAAACTCTTCTATGCAAGTGTTTTCTTGCAAGCGGACTTAAAATAACACCCTTTTTTTGAGTCTTAAAAGCAATAGTTTTGTCTTTCCAACGCGTAATTTGACTACGACTTGCTATAAGAGAAGTGAGTCGTTTTAAGGAAACTTTTGAAACTCTAGACACTCGTCTTCTTGCAAAAATAGCGCGAGGCAATTGCGCTAACGCAATCCAAGGAAGCATAAGACGCATAAACGCAACATACGGCTGCTTAGCAAACAAAGATTGCAGTGCTCGGATTATTGACATTGGAACAGAGCAAAGCCAAATAAGAGGCCACATAATAACGCTAACATCTGTATACATGTATCTTTGCTTTGCCATAATCGAATAAGCTAGACCGTAGCAAACATTGGTTTTTTCTGCATCGCGCTCTTCGCCGCTCCTAGTGCGAAGACCGTCAAAACGCGCTCTTCTATGCGCGATTCTGGCTTGTGGTACAACAACAACTCGCCCACCGCTTAAAACGACTCGCCTACAAAAATCGTTAGACTCTTCAAAAGTGGTAAGCCAAGGCTGAGTTCCTCGCATTGTTTGCCAAGTGCTAAGCGAAACTAAAGCGCCTGCAAGAGAAACAGAATAGACGTCTCCCCTAAAATCGTATTGCTCTTGATCTGGCTCGCCTTCTACGCTAAGCGAATGCACTTTATGCTTCCACGCATACATGCCAACGTTATGAAGAATTTTTCCTTGCCAATCAACTTGTTTTGCACCAAGAACGCAAGCTGTTGGAGTGTTTCGCCAAGTCTCTCTTAAAGCTTCCAAGCATTTTGAATCGCAAGGTTTTGAATCGTCGTGCAAAAGCCACAGCGACTTAACGCCTTGCAATGGCAAAAGTTTTCTTAAAGACTTTTCTACAGCATCGCCGAATGATTTTGCAGACTTAATTGGAAGAATAACAACTTTTACTTGCTTATATTGTTTGTAGGAATCAGCATTATTGCCACTGTACGCATTGCCATACGCATTACTAAAAGCTTGATTTCCGTTGGAAAAATCTGCACTAGAAATTAATCCCGATAATTGAGTTGGCTCTATTTGAACGTTAAAAGACTTTACTAACTCTTTTTGTGTTCTACTAGCACAATCAGCTACAACAATAGTTCCAGGAAGAACACTTTGATTTATAACCGCTTGCAAAGTTTCTTCGTAAAACCGCGTATCTTGCTCAACGCTCATTATTGAAACAATAGAAGAATCAACCTCGCGAGGCTTTATTCTATTCATAGCAGAAAAGACTTGTAAAACATCGTTTTCAAAAGTGCAAGTTTCAGCGGTTATTGAATCCATACATAACAGTTTACGCAAGGGGTATGTATTATGCATGTTAAAATCTCAATAGAATACACTATAATAGTGATTTATATGTGCATTTACGAAAGAAGGAAGCATGGCAGCCTCTCGGTATAATCAAGACCGTCGGTACCAAACTAACTATTGGGACTCATCTGCACCACACCATACTCTCAATAGTCAAATGCTTAATAATACTCGTAAAATCATTTGCATGGCAATTATTGCCGTTCTAGCCTTTTTAACTACAATAATCGCATCCGTATGGCTTGACTTTTCTTCTACTATTAGTTCGCGCGTTATAAAAACCATCTCAACAAGCACCAAACAGATTCAGTCAATAGACCCTAATGCTGGTAAAACTATTAATATTCTTGTTCTTGGTCAAGATACTCGAGAAGGTAAGAATCGCGCTTTTCAGGGCGGCGGAGAAGACGAAAATCATCAATCAGACACAGCAATGATTGTTCAAATCAGCGCAGATAGGTCTTATATAAACATTGTTTCAATTCCAAGAGATTCAATGGTTAAAGCCGCATCGTGCAATACGTCTAGAGGCAGAATTCCAGCTAGACGTAAAGTTATGTTTAACTCGATTTTCGCACTTGGCTACGCTAAAGGAGGCGACTTAGCAAGTGCAGCATCATGTACGCTTGCAACAGTAAACGAGATTACTGGCTTAAATATAACAGATTTTATTGTTGCAGACTTTAGCGGTTTAAGCGATATGATTAACGCGATTGGCGGAGTAACCCTGTGCATTCCTGTAAACACCAGGGATTATTACACGGGCGTTAACCTAAAGCGCGGACTCCAACACCTTGATGGCGTGCAAGCAACACAATATGCAAGAATGAGGCACGACAGCGCAAGCGACGGAAGCGATATTATGCGAACAACGCGCCAGCAATATCTTCTTAAGCAACTTATTCATCAAGCGCTATCTAAGAATCTTCTAACACAGTCGGGCCAGCTTTATCAACTTGCAAAGTCAGCTCTAAAGTCACTTAATATGAGCCAGGGTCTTGCAAACCCTACAACACTGGTTGGTTTAGCTGCAAGTCTTCGTAATCTAAAGCCTTCGCACATTTACGCACAAACAATACCGATTGCAACCGACCCATACGATGAAAATCGTGTTATTTTAGACGAAAGTGCTCAAGACGTTTGGGATTTAATGCAAGAAGATAAGCCGTTAACTAAAGATTTAGGCGAAAAACCAAGTAAAAGTAAAAAGTCTTCAAAAAAGAACGCAAAAAATGGCAAAAAGTCTGATTCTAAAGAAAACTCCGATTCTTCTAGTGCAGATTCTAACGACTCTGCGGAGTCTACAAATTCTGGCGAAAATAGCCTTAATTCCTCTAATTCCTATGCAGATCCAAATGCAGTTAAAATTGGGCGCGTGGATCCAAAAACTGGATTAGCAAAAGACAGCTTAGGCAGACTTATTGATCCAAATAGCGGCGGAATCGTTAACCCAGAAGACGGAACAATAAGAAACCCACAAACTGGTCACTACATGGGAATTGCAGATAAATACCTAAATAATACAATATGCGCTGTTCCAAAAGGAAAATAATACACTAGAAAAAGCACGTTGTTAAATAGTTTATAACTACGTTGTTTTATAATGCCATTGTTAGTTTTCACTAATAATTATGCATACATATAGACGCCATCAATATTGCAAACGCGTGGCTTAGGGAGGATAAATGAGCCAGCAACGTCCAGAAGACGCTTTGGGGAATCAAAATAATCCACCTAGCTTTGCTCCATCGAATAAACATAATAAAAACGCGAATTCAATACCGAGCTTTCCGCCTAAAAACGCACACAATAACGCGCATAAAAACAGCGAATTAAACAAGCAAGAGACTGTTCAGCGTGCACCGTCGTTTGAGCCAAAGCCTAGAAAAGTAAGCCAAAATTCGCAAAATTATCGCACGCAAAACACTGGCACACAAGCATATAGCGAGCAGTACTACCCCGAACAAAGTCAGCGTTTAAGCCAAAACAATGCAAGTGCATCTAGTTTTACTCCAAAAAGAATCCAAAACTTTAGTCAAAACGAAGTTAGACCAATAGCAAGTAATTCTTCTGTTGGAGCTCTTGCTTTTAGAAAAAAACATCGCTTACTAAAGTACTTATCCCTGCTTTTAGTAACAATATTGATTCTTGTAGGAGCACTAGGCGTTTTATCTTGGAACTGGGTTGACTCTCAAATTAAGCGAGATAATTGGCTAACGGATACTCCAGATACTCAAGAAACAACTTGGCTAATTTTAGGATCGGATCAACGAGAAGGCGAAGAAGCAAAAGAAATAACTGGATTTAGAACAGATACGATTCTTGTTTTAACAAAACCAGTAAGTGGGCACAGCTCCTTAATATCCATTCCAAGAGACTCGCTAGTTTCTGTAAACGGCCAGCAAATGAAGATTAACACAGTTGCACAAGATCTTGGAAATAGAGCACTAACAAAAACCGTTGAAAAAATTACTGGCCACAAAATAGACCACGTTGCAGAAATAAAATTCGCAGGACTTACAAACGTTGTAAACTCGCTTGGAACAATAGACTTATGCTACGATCGCACAGTTAGCGATGCCTACAGTGGGCTTAATTGGACTGCAGGATGCCACAGTGTAGACGGAAACGTTGCATTAGCATTTTCTAGAATGAGATATGCAGATCCTCAATCTGATTTTGGAAGAGCTGCAAGACAGAGAATGGTAATTAGCGCAATAATGAAAAAAGCTTTATCTAGCAGCACGCTTACAAACTTCTCGAAAGTAAAAGGTTTTGCAAAAGCATCGCTTGATTCTGCAATATTAGACGAAAACTCGAATCCTGGAACACTGCTGAACATGGGTCTTGCTTTTAAGGAAGCAACAGGAAAAGACGGCGTAACAGGAACAGTCTATTGGACTAATCCAGATTATTGGGTGTATTCAGTTGGATCATCCGTTTTGTTAGACGATGCTAAAAACATTGAATTATTCGATCAATTATCTGCTGGAACGCATGCGCCTGGAAACGTTGGAACGCTTGCAGAGCAATAAACATAATTTTAGCTAATCATATTTAGCCAATTTAGCCTTTAACCACATTTGTGGTTTTTACTTGCATATTTCTTAATCGCAATACACTATTGCGTTATGGAATACAAAAACAATGCAAACAATACTAAAAGCATAGCTTCAAAACCAATGTTTTGGATGCAAATAATGGCAAATATTGTGCCTATTTTAGCCAATGTTGCTCTTGCTATAATGGCGTTTTTGCAAAAAAGTTGGATGATGCTTGCAATGATTGTTCCTAGCATAATGATGTATATTGCTTGCTTAATACCGCAAATTGTTCAATACAATTCAAACAAAAACAACAAAAGTTTAGTAAAGAATAATACGAATCAAAGCGTTCACTTTAGCAAAACAACAGTCGACTCTCATATTAAAGGTGTTCCAGAAACTCTTGTTCCAATAAACCTGGAAGCAATGCTGATTAATAACGCAAATCAAATCGTTTCTACAAATTACTCTAAAAACATGCAAAATCGTGTTCCTCCATGGAAAAATGTTGTATACGCTTGGCTAGTGTCTTCTAAAAACTCTTTAGAAGCTCCAATCGGAATAAACAGCAGCGGTTACTTTTGTATAGATCTTGTTAAAAATGGCCCGCACGCGCTTGTAGCAGGAACAACTGGGTCTGGAAAATCCGTTTTACTAACATCTTTGTGTTTGGCTCTAGCTTTTAGATATTCACCTAAATTATTGCAATTTGTGTTTATGGACTTTAAGGGAGGAGCTACATTCGATTCTCTTTCCACACTTCCACACAGCGTTGGAAACGTTGGAGACTTAAATCTTAAGCATGCTGCAAGAGCATTGCGCGGATTAGAAATGGAATTAGACAGGCGAGAAAGATTGGTGGCAAATCAAGGCTGCCACGATATTAGTCAAGTAAAACCAAGCGAGCCTTCAATGGTGATTGTTATAGACGAGTTCCATGCTCTTAAAAATCAACTACCCGATTACATGAATCGCCTAATACGCATAGCTTCTGTTGGAAGATCCCTAGGAATGCATCTTATAGCGTGCACACAAAATCCAATGGGACAAGTAAATGCAGATATGAAAGCAAATATGTCTATAAACATTTGTTTAAGAGTTAGAGACGCAATGCAATCGCACGAACTACTTGGGTCTCCTGCCGCTGCAAGCATAAACCCGAATAATCCTGGAGCAGCATATTGCAATACGGGAGACGGAATAGTAGCGTTACAATGTTCACAAAGTCAAAACAAAAATTCGCTTATAAAAGCAATCGAATTGGCTGGAAAATTCTATTGCTACAAAACTCCTAAGCAATTGTTTAGCGCTCCCCTACCAAAATACTTAAATAATTCAACACTTAATAAATACTGCAAAAACACAAAAGATAGCGAGTTTGGACTTTTAATCGGCTTAAAAGACGACGGAATTAACTTAAGCGAAGCAATTTTGCCAACAAATCTTGGAAACATAGCAATTATTGGTGGAAGCAAACGAGGAAAGTCTAATCTTATAAATGTGATTAAAAATGCTATTAGTGTGCAAAATCTTGATTCAAAAAACATTCACATTCAAGACAACGCAGACTCACTTTTAGAGCCTTTTAACAGCGACGAAAAGTCTAAAGAATTGCAATGCAAACTAAAAGACACTAAAACAGCAGTAATATTTTGCTCTCAAAACGCAAGACACATACGCATACCAGAGCAAGCGCTAGTAAGAATAATCTTCCCAACAGGCGATGCTGCAACAGACTCAATGCTTGGAATACCTACCGACTTACTAAAAACACTAAGCGCAGAAGATTATCAAACACCAGGAAGATGCATAATGGTGATTCCTGGAAAAGCTAATTTGCTGCAAATATTGAGTTTTACATAAAAATATGACTTAAATCACTCAAAAAGATTAAAAAAATTTTGTAAAAGTCTTGAAAAAAAGTTATATTCATGCTTTCCTGGAGTGCGGATAGTTTTATACAAAATCTAGCAAATTTAGTAAAAATATACGCGTATTAAAAAGAGGTTATTTACTTATGAGTAGCGCATTCGACTGGCGTGCAAAAGCAGCTTGCCGAGATAAGGATCCTGAACTTTTCTTCCCAGTAGGAAATAACAGCTCATCCAATCAGCAAGTTGAAGAAGCCAAAGCAGTGTGCAGAACTTGTAATGTTGCCGACAATTGCTTAAGATGCGCTCTAGAAACAAGCCAAGATTACGGCGTTTGGGGCGGTCTTAGCGAAGATGAAAGGCGCTCGCTAAAGCGTAGAGCAATGCGAGCGCGCAGAAATCAAAACGCTGAATTTTAGTTAGATAGACTACTCTACTCCAGGAACGCGCAGCTTAATATCCAGCAAAACGCGAGTTCCGCCTTCTCTTCGCGATTCCCACTTAACAGTGCCACCAAAATCGTTAGTAACAAAAGTGTTGATTAGCTGAGTGCCTAATCCAGATCCAGAAGACTTTGCCATTCCATGCAAGGATTCGCTTTCGATTCCGCCGCCATTGTCTTCTACAACAATACTAAGATTGTCTCCTCCACGACCAACAGAAATCTTAATATGACCTTCACTCATGCCTTCAAAACCGTGCTCAACAGCATTTGTAACAAGCTCGGTTAAAACAAGAGAAAGAGGCGTTGCGTCTTGAGCTGCAAGCTTGCCGAATTTACCACAAAAATCAACTGTAATATTTTGATTTTGCGAAGCAAGTTCAATCGTCATTTTAAGCAAGCTAGAAATCACTTTGTCGAAGTCAACAACCTCATCGGCTGTCTGGCTTAAACCTTCGTGAACAAGAGCAATAGTTTGAACTCGCCTTTGAGCTTCTTCTAGCTCTTTTCTAACTTCGTACGACTTAGTTTTTCTAGCTTGAAGACGAAGCAAAGCAGAAACAGCTTGAAGATTATTCTTAACGCGATGATGAATCTCGGAAATAGTAGCGTTCTTAGTCTGAAGCTCCTTTTCTCTTCTAAGAACCTCCGTAACATCTCGGCAAAGAACAACTGCACCAGTTCTATCGTTAGGACCATAAAGCGGCAGCGAGCGCATAGAAACAACGGAATTATTTACTTCTAACTCGCAATCAACATCTGCTTTACCGCTTAATACCAAAGGCAAGCTTTCGGGAACAACATCGTTTGTGTGAAGAAGACGCGCTCCAAACTCGCACAAGAACTCGCCTTGCATAGTGTTTAATCCGCCAAGTCTGCGGAAGCAGCTGATTGCGTTTGGAGAAGCATAGCGAACAACACCGCTTTCTTCTAAAATAATAAAACCATCTGCAACTCGAGCATTGTGGCGCTGATTTAGCATTGAATCGTGGTACGGAAACTGCTCGCGCGCAATCATGTCGAACAACGTTTTGCCAGCATTAATGCTTTCCGTCTCGTACCTACCGTTTGATTCTCTTGTTGCAAGATTTGTTTCTCTAAGAACAAGACCAAGCGTTTTGCCATTGTGGCGAACTGGAGCGTAAACATTGCAAACAGTAGCTCTTCCAACAGTTCTTAAAACCGAAGAGTGGAAACTTGTTTCTTTACTCATTGCTGCTTCTAGCTCATTATGCATTGATTCGTCTAGCTTTACGCCGAGTAAATCTTCGGTTCTAAGCGTGATTGCTGTAGATGGACGGCATTGTTCTGCTACAACGTAATCTCCATTGCCATTTTGAATAACCAAAAGCAAGTCTGCAAAACTTAAATCTGCTATTACTTGCCAATCTGCTACAAGGTGATGCAACCATTCGCGATCCGACTCGTCAAAATCTGGACGTGTTGCAAGAATATGAGAAAAATCAGCCATGATTTAATAATATAAACACGCGAATATAAACACGCGAATATAAACAGACTAAATAAACAGACTAAGATTCTAAAGTCCATTAAAGCGCGTTATAAAACAAATAATTATAGACCAAAACAAAAGTGCAGAAGTTTTATCTCCTGCACTTTTATCTACATCTAATAGCTTGCACTAATACGAGTCTTACGACTAATCCAATCCAAGCTCCAAGTTTCCACCAGGAATTGCGTCGAGAAGATCGCGAGTATATTCCTTTTGAGGATGATCAAACACTTCGTCGGTTGTAGCATGCTCAACAAGCTTTCCGTGCTGCATAACAACAACCTCGTCCGCAATCTGACGAACCACTGCCAAATCGTGAGTGATGAACAAGTAGCTTAATCCGCGCTCTGCTTGCAAATCGTTAAGCAAGTGCAAAACCTGATCTTGTACAAGCACGTCTAATGCAGAAACAGCTTCATCGCAAACGATTACGTCTGGATCCAACGCCATTGCACGCGCAATCGCAATGCGCTGACGCTGACCGCCAGAAAGCTCGTTCGGGAATCGAGTCATAACAGAAGCAGGCATGCGAACCATATCTAAAAGCTCGCGTACGCGATTCTGTCTGCTCTTTTTACTTCCAATCTTATGGATTCGCAAAGGCTCTTCAATAGAACGATAAATCGAATACATTGGGTCTAGCGAACCGTAAGGATTTTGGAATACTGGCTGAACATGACGACGGAAATCAAGCAAATCCGCGCCCTTTAAGTCAGCAATATTCTTGCCCTCGTAGGTAACAGTTCCACTTGTTGGCTTTAGTAATCTCAAAACCATGTTTGCAACAGTAGACTTACCAGAACCAGATTCACCCACAATTGCCAACGTTGTTCCGCGCTTAATAGAGAACGAAACATCGTCAACAGCTTTGAAAAGTTCCTTCTTGCGCGGAAGCTTAAACTCGCGAGTTAAGTGGTCGACTGTAATAATATGCTCGCTCTTTTCAAGAGTTTGCTCACCTACTACGTGATGCTCAAGCAAATTATCCGCGTTGCCGCCATGCTCCTTAACGGAGATGATTCGCTGAGAAGCAAGGCTTGGAGCGGCAGCAACAAGTCGCTTAGTGTACGGATGCTGTGGATGTTGCAAAACGTCCAAAGATGGACCAGACTCAACAACGCGACCCTTATACATAACAACAACGTGCTGAGCACGAGCTGCAGCCAAACCTAAATCGTGAGTAATAAAGAGCACAGAAGTGCCGAGAGAATCGGTAAGCGTATGCAAATGGTCAAGAATACGCTTTTGCACGGTTACATCTAGTGCGGAAGTTGGCTCATCTGCAATAAGCAAATCTGGACGGCAAGCCAAGCCAATCGCGATTAACGCGCGCTGACGCATACCACCAGAAAACTCGTGTGGGAACTGACGTGCGCGAGTTGCAGCATCTGGCAAACCAGCTTCATCAAGCAAACCTGCAATGCGGTCTTCAACGCTTGCACCAACAACATACTTTTTGGCTATTTCCCAAGCTTTGTCGTCATCTACGCCATACTTGATTAAATCGTCTGCAACGCGCCAACGAGTTTCGGAACCTGGAACCCACTCTTTTTTGTAGTATTCCATAGCTTCATTAAACTTTTCGGCATTCGTTTGCTCGCTAAGACCAGCCTGTGCCAAAGCTCGCTTTGCTTCGTCCAATAATGCGCTCAGTTCTTTAGAGCCAAGGAAGATTTCGTCTTCGTTGCTTTTAACTTCTACAGCGTCTCCCGCTAAAGCTTCTGCCAAAGCGGAGCGCTTCTCATGGCTAACGTCAACGCCATTTGCAAGAAGAGCTTCTTTAACTTGAGTTCCAATTCGCCAAACAGGGTTCAAATTACTCATAGGGTCTTGCGGAACCAATCCCATTGCCGTTCCGCGCAAAGCCGCATAATCTTTAGGCTTTAGATTGCTTATTTCTTGACCTTTAAGCTTAATAGAACCACCTGTAACGTGACCTGTTCCAGGAAGTAAACCAAGAACCGCCATTGCAGAAGTAGACTTTCCAGAACCAGATTCGCCTACGATTGCAACCCACTGACCTGGGTAAACGTTAAAGCTTGCATCGCGAACAGCGTGTACGGCCTTTTTAGAATCCGTTGTAAAGTCAACTTGAAGATTTTTAACTTCCAGCAAAGGACCCTGCTCGCGTTGCATTGCAATAGTATCTACATTTTTACGTGTTGCTGTGTTCATAATCACTATTCCTCCACGCTAACTTACGCCTTACGGCTCTTTGGATCCAACGCATCTTTTACGGCGTCGCCCATCATAATAAAGGCGAGCACGGTAATGGCGAGCGCAATGGATGGATAGAACAAGACTTCTGGATTTGTAGTAAGAACATTTCTAGCGGTAGAAATATCTACACCCCAGCTAACTGTTGTTGTTGGCAAACCAATACCCAAGAAGCTAAGTGTTGCTTCCAAAACAATGTAAGAGCCGAGAGAAGTTGTACCTACAACAATGATTGGAGCCAGCGAGTTTGGAATAATGTGCTGGAACAAGTTTCGCATTGGAGTAGAACCTAAAGCGGTAGATGCTGTGTTAAATTCAAGATTCTTGGATTCCATAACAGCACTTCTTGCGATTCGAGCAACGCCTACCCATCCAAAGAGAACCATAACAAACACGATTTTCCAAATGGACTTAGATGTGCGGAACATTTGCAAAACTACGATTGCACCTAGCAGCATTGGCAAAGCCAAGAAGATATCGGTGATTCGGCTAAGAACCGCATCAATCCATCCTCCAAAGAATCCAGCCAAAGCTCCAATTAGCGAACCAACTAACACCACTAAAGCCGTTGCTAGCAAGCCAACGCTTAAAGATGTACGTGTTCCGTACACAACTCGAGCATAAATATCGCATCCTTGCATGTCGAATCCAAACGGATGCGCAGCAGAAGCTGGCTCAAGCGAGTGCTCCAAAACACAGTAATTAGGATTGTGCTTTGTAAGAGCGCCTGGGAAGAGCGCAACAAAAATAATCGCAATAATCAAAATTGCAGAAACAATAAACAATGGATTTCTGCGCAAAGATCGCCAAGCATCAGCCCACATGCTTGTAGCTGGAGCGGATTCGTCTACAGAATCAACTTCTTGAAGAGGCGTATCGTCAAGAGGAGCAACATAGCGTTCCTGACCTGGCAATGTATTGTAATTTGCATTATTTTTAATCAAATTATCTTCCATCAAATTATCTTCCATAATGTGCTCTCCTTACGCGTAACGAATGCGCGGATCTAGAGCCGCGTACAACATGTCAACAAGAAGATTGCTGACTACAAATATCAACATAAGAAGCGTAACTATAGAAACAACAAGGTTTCCTTCTCCCTTTAGAATTCCCTGATATGTAAGGAATCCAACGCCATGAATGTTGAAGATTGTTTCCGAAATCATTGCGCCGCTCATAAGAGTGCCCAAATCTTGACCTAAGAATGTAACAACAGGAATAAGCGAGTTACGCAAAATGTGTCGAACAATAACGGAGCCTTCTTTTAAGCCCTTTGCACGAGCCGTGCGCACGTAATCAAGCGATATGTTTGACGAAATTTCCGACCTTGTAAGTCGAATAATATATGCCATTGAAACAGATCCAAGAACTATTGCAGGAAGAAGAAGATCGTAGAATCCAGGATCATTGCTTGCAGTAACAGGCATAATATGCCACTTAACACCAAACAAATATTGGCCAATAAAGCCAGTAACAAATGTTGGCACAGAAATAAGAAGGAGTGATACAACCAGGATTACACTGTCGTACCACTTTCCTTTCTTTAAGCCAGAGATTATACCGAAAGCTACGCCGAACAAGGCTTCAAAAGCGAACGCCATCAACGCAAGCTTAATGGTTACAGGGAATGCGCGGCCAATCTCGTCAATTACTGGCTGGCCAGCAAAAGTATGACCAAAATCAAGAGTAAGCGCATTCTTTAAGAACAACAAATATTGAATAATAAATGGCTTATCCAAGTTATACTCGGCACGAATTTGCGCTTCTACAGCATGGTTAATTGGCTTATCGCCAAACATTGCTTTTACTGGATCTCCAGGCAAAGCAAACACCAAAGCGTATACCAACAATGTTGTGCCGAGAACCACAGGAATCATCTGCAAAACGCGGCGCAGAACATATTTACCCATTGGTTTCTCCTTATATATTTACTTAAAAATTCGCATAGCACACACCCAACTTGTGGCTTGCATATTGATTTAACCCAACCTAAGTAAAAACACAAAGTGCTGCCTCGAACAGCGGATAGAATTTTGTAATTTTATTCGCCATTCGAAGGCAGCAGCACGTTTTTACATGCTATTTAATTATGATTTATTTTTTAATAGCTACTTGATTTTAATAGCTACTTGATTTTGATCTTTACTTGTGGAGCTTGTAGTAAAGTGGCATATTCTGCCAATCCATTACAAAGCCCTTCAAGCTTGGAACCATAACAGCCTTAGCGTTCGAGTAGAACAGTGGGACGTATGGAAGATCCTCAAGAAGAATCTCGTTAGCCTGCTGATAAAGCTTAGTTGCCTCAGCTGGCTGAGAAGAAGAAGCCTTCTTAAGCAAAGCATCGAACTTAGGATTCTTGTAATCAGCTTCGTTGGAACCATTGCCATCCGCAGCAACGGAAGCAAATTCCTGAGTCAAGTAATTTTCTGGGCTTGGGTAATCTGGCATCCAGCCTGCACGCCATGCACCCTTAACCTGACGCTGTTCGCATGCGTTACGGAACTCTTGGAATGTTGGAACTGGAGTTGTTTCAGCATTGATTCCAAGATGATTCTTAATGGAGTTTACAACTGCGTCGAACACAGACTTAGCGTTGCCATCGGCGTTGTAAGTAAAGGTAAGAGGACCATCATACTTAGAGATCTTATCTGCCTTTGCCCAAAGTTCCTTAGCCTTTGCGGCATTAAACTTAAGGTTTTCATGTCCCTTAAGATCTGCCTTGTAGCCTGGAGTCAAAGGAGAAGTGAACTCGTTTGCAGGAGATGCAGTGTTGTTAAGAACCTTCTTGATGATGGTTTCGCGGTCGATTGCCATAGAAACAGCTTGACGACGCAAGCGGCCTTCTTCGGTAGTTACATCGAAGTGTGGCAAGGATGCAGGAATACCAAACTGCTGGATTACAGAACCTGGACGGTTGTATGCCTTAACAGTGGTGTCCTTTTGGAAAGTCTTTGTTTCGGTATCTGGAATGTTATCCGTCATATCAAGATTGCCAGACTGAACATCGCGGTAAGCAGCGGTGCCGTCGGTGTAAATCTTAAAGGTAACGCCGTCATTCTGAGCCTTACGTGGGCCATCGTAATCTGGGTTCTTTACAACTTCAATCTGCTTGTTGTGATCCCAAGACTTAAAGAGGTATGGACCAGAAGAAACTGGCTTTTCGCCATAAGCCTTTGGATTCTTGTAGAAGGATTCTGGAAGAGGAGCGAATGCAAGGTAACCAACCTTAATAGCAAACACAGAATCTGGCTGGTTCAAATCAACAGTAAAGGTGTACTTATCTACAACCTTTAAGCCAGAAAGCTGCTCGTCGCCCTTAGTGTCATTCTTCTGCAAGTCTTCGTAGCCCTTAATGGTCTGGAAGAAGGAAGAGCACTTCTGAGCATTCTTAGCGTTTGCTACAAAGCTCCAAGCCTTAGTAAAGCTTTCTGCGGTGATTGGAGTGCCATCGCTGAACTTCTTATCTTTTTTAAGCTTAACAGTGTATTGAGTTGCATCGGCGTTTGGAGTTACGCTCTCGGCATCTTCGTTTACAGTGTTGCCCTTTTCGTCAAAAGTGACCAACGTGGAGTTGACCAATACAGCAGGACGAGCACCAGCATTCTCGTTAATATTTCCTGGAACAAGCTCGTTCTGAGGCTCGGAGTCGTTTACGGTAATAACAACCTTGCCACCATTTGTTTGAGCGGTCTTCGAGGCAGAAGAACCGCATCCACCGAGCAGCATAGCAACCGAGCACGCAGCTGCGGCAAAAAGTAATGCCTTATTCTTCATATGTTTTCTCCTAACGTTGGGTATGGCAGGATTCCATTAATTATCACGAAAAAGTCTCATTACAAGCTTTGCAAAGCCTTTACGCTTTACAGGCTCTATAGGCTTAATAAATAAAATCCACCTAGTATTTATTGCCAGATGGATTCTTTGCAAAGCCAATAAGGAGGCCTCTTCGTTGATTAAAATTCAATCATACGGATTTTATTAAACAACGCAAGCTCAAAGTCTAAATGTAAAATTTACTGTTATTTTGTCTATAAACAGTAAAAACAACTATTGTAATAGAAAAATATTAGATTAAATCGTATTCTATGCGATATTTTGCCAAGTCTTTTACATCTGCAGTGATATTACAAAAATGTAAATTTGCATCTGGAATATGTAACAATCATGTTAAACGATGCAAAATATGCAACAAGATGATTAAGTATTAATCAAAATAAAAAGTGGTGTAAAATCGCACCCAAAGTCACGAGTTTACACCACTTAATAATTTAAGTCAAGTAGATAATCGAATCTAGTCAACTAGTTCGATTTAATCAAACAGCTAGTTTGATTAAATCACTTAGCGTTATTTGTTTGATGCTCAAGAGCAGCCGCCACTAATCCAGCAAACAAAGGATGAGGCTTAGTTGGACGAGACTTAAACTCTGGATGAGCTTGAGTTGCAACATAGAATGGGTGAACACTCTTTGGAAGCTCCACAAACTCAGTCAAATTACCGTCTGGGCTTTGGCCGCTAATACGCAAGCCAGCTTCGCGCAAACGATCCTTATAAGCCACGTTCACTTCGTAACGGTGACGATGACGCTCGGTAACATGCGTAGAGCCGTAAAGCTCAGCAACAATAGAGCCTTCTTCAAGAGTTGCAGGATAAGAACCGAGTCGCATTGTGTGACCCATATCTCCCTTGCCAGCAACAATATCTTTTTGCTCTTCCATAGTTGCGATTACTGGATCTCCACAATCCTTTTCGAACTCTGTGGAATTAGCATCTTCAAGCCCAAGCACGTGACGAGCATATTCAATAACCATAGATTGCAAGCCAAGGCAAAGACCAAGCGTTGGCAAGCCATGCTCGCGAGCGTAACGAAGCGCGCCAATCTTACCTTCAATGCCGCGAATACCAAATCCGCCTGGAATAACCATGCCGTCCATCTGGTCGAGAGCTGCAGCAGCGCCTTCTTGAGTTTCGCACTTATCAGCAGCAACCCATCGCACGTTTACCTTAGCCCAGTTTGCAAAACCGCCAGCCTTAATGGCCTCCGTAACGGAAAGATACGCATCTGGTAAATCAATGTACTTTCCAACAATTGCAATGTTTAGCTCATGCTTTGGATGATGAACGCGTTCAAGCAAATCTTCCCACTCGTTCCAATCAACATCGTGGAATGGAAGCTCAAGCTCGCGCACAACGTAAGCATCCAAGCCCTCGTTGAACAAAATCTTTGGAACATCGTAAATGCTTGGAGCATCCACGCAATTCACAACGCCTTCTGCATCAACATCGCACATAAGCGAAATCTTGTCTTTAATGCCTTGATTAAGAGGGCGATCCGAACGCAAAACAAGCGCGTCTGGAGAAATACCAAGAGAGCGAAGCATCATTACGGAATGTTGAGTTGGCTTAGTCTTCAACTCATGAGCTGCAGCAATATAAGGCACCAAAGAAACGTGCACAAACATGCAATTTTCTGGGCCCAAATCGCGGCGAACTTCGCGAGCAGCCTCCAAGAATGGCTGCGACTCAATATCTCCAACAGTACCGCCGATTTCCGTAATAATAACGTCTACATCGTCGCTAGCTTGCGCACGCATACGCGACTTAATTTCGCCAGTAATGTGTGGAATAACTTGCACGCACTGACCCAAATACTCGCCAGCGCGCTCTTTTCTAAGCACGGATTGATAAATCTGGCCAGTTGTAACATTAGCTTTTTGGCTAAGAAAAACATCGAGGAATCTCTCGTAGTGACCAATATCAAGATCTGTTTCTGCGCCATCTTCTGTAACGTAAACCTCACCATGTTGGAATGGGTTCATTGTACCTGGGTCAACATTGATGTAAGGATCAAGTTTTTGTTGCAAAACGTGAAGACCGCGGCTGCGCAAAAGCCTACCTAAAGACGATGCAGTAAGACCTTTTCCGAGGGACGAAACAACGCCACCAGTAACAAAAATATGCTTTGTAATATGCTCCTGAGAGTTACCATGTTTTCTTCTAACCATGGAACTCCATAGTATCTTCGAGCCTCGACTCGGGTGTTACACAATGAGCAACAGCTTCTAGTGCAAGCTTGTATCCATACAGACCCATGCCTGTAATAGTGCCAGTTGCAACAGCGCTAATAACGCTAATTTTACGAAAAGCATCGCGCGCAGAAGGATTAGAAATATGCACTTCCACTAGTGGCACTCCAGCATCCAAAACCATGTGAGCAGCATCCGCGAGCGCATAACTGTAGTGCGTAAAAGCAGCAGGATTCATAACAACAGGAGTATGCGTATCAGCTGCTTCGTGCATCCAGTGCACCATTTGTGCTTCGTCGTCGCTTTGGCGTACTTCTACTTGCAAGTTAAGCTTTTGCGCCCACTTTTTGCAAAGCAAGCACAGTGCTTCAAAATCTTGACTGCCATAAACGTCTGGCTGGCGAACGCCTAATCGCCCCAAATTTGGGCCGTTTACTACCAAAACTTTGCGCATATTTATAGCGTTTTTTGAATTTTCTGAATTTTGCGCGTTTTCTGCATCTACCATTTTCTAACCTCTAATCTTATTAAATGATTCGCGAATCGCCTCCAGCGGCGGATTATCTAAGTGAATCGGGTTTCCAATCCCGTCTAAAACAACAAATCGCAAAGTGTTGCCTCTAGCTTTTTTATCTTTATGCATTAAGTCAAGAACCTTGGCAAAAGCATCGTCACTACTGCCGCCGCCATTCCAAGATATTGGCAATCCAAGTGACTTTAAAAGTGAACGATGATACTCAACGTCTTCTGGACTTAAATAGCCCAAAATTTTCGCAAGCTCCGCCGCAAAAACCATTCCAACAGCAACTGCGTTTCCGTGACGCCAAGAAAAATGCTCTATTTGCTCAATTGCATGACCAAGAGTATGGCCGTAGTTCAAAAACTCGCGCAAACCTTGCTCTTTTAAGTCGTTAGAAACGTGGTACGCCTTAACGCGCACGCTTTTTTCTATTAAATCGCAAACCATATTGTTCAAGTGTGAATCGCTTAAAACAGAAGAGCCATCGAGAGTGCATAATTTGCTAGCATTTTGCGGATTTTCCAGAATTTTTAGGATGCTCGTATCGCCAATAAACCCTGATTTTGCAACCTCTCCTAAGCCTTCAACAAAAATATCGTTACGAAGCGTATAAAACGCGCAAGTATCTGCCAAAACACCTGCAGGCGTGTAAAAACTACCAACCAAATTCTTGCCAAACGCAGTATTTACGCCAGTTTTTCCGCCAGTCGAAGCATCTACCATAGCAAGAAGCGAAGTTGGGCAATTTACGTAGCGGATTCCGCGCATCCAAGTAGATGCAACGAATCCAGCCAAATCTGTGGCTGCTCCACCGCCCAAGCCAACAATCGCATCTGAACGCGTAAAACCAGCATTTGCAAGATGCGACCATACAAAATCCGCAACCTTAACGGTTTTGCCAGCCTCTGCGTCTGGAATAAGAATGTCGAAAACATCGTAGCCAGCAGCGCGCAAAATAGTTCTTGCTTTATCGCTATGCCTTTGAACAGGCTGAGTGTGAATCAAAGCTACTCGAACAGGCTCTTTTCCAAGCATTTGTGGCAAAAGACTCATAGCACCAGCGCCAATATGAACATTATAGTCTTCAATATCCTTGCCACTTACATGCACAATTCGTTGCATAATCATATCTTTCAGCTTTCTTGCGGCAGGTTTTGGCGTTAATCCGTAAACGCGAGCGTGCAAATTCGCTACTTTACAAAACACGGGGTCTCTTTTAGCAAACAAATCCAACCACCGTTTTGCTCCGTCTTTGCCGCTTAGCATAGGGCGATTTGAATTCCAGCTTACGCGCTCAATTGCATCGTTTGGATCCACTTGCAAGTAAACAACGCGGCCACCGAGTTTTGTATATTTTTTTAAGACTTCTTGCGTTTGTGGGCGCATTGGGGAGCCGCCGCCGAGGGCGATTATTGGGGAGGATTGCTCAGAATCTGCAAAAATAGCATCTTTAACAATTTGAGCTTCAATATCTCTAAAAGACTCTTCGCCAAAATCCTTAAAATATTGAGCAATCGGCATATTGATTTTTTGCTCAATTAAATCGTCTGTATCTATAAAAGGAACATTCAAAATATGCGCTAATTCCTTGCCAACACGCGTTTTTCCAGCTGCAGGCATGCCGATTATAACAGCTAACGGCATTTTGTATTTAGGCACACCTTGAGCAGCGCTTTGCAAAGATTCTTCGCTCATCTCATATGCTCTTTCCAAGATTGAACGTAATTCTTAGCATTCCTAGCAGTTTCTTCTAGCGAATCTCCACCAAACTTTTCTAGCGCATACTTTGCAAGCGTTAACCGAACCATTGCCTCTGCAACTACAGAAGCAGCTGGAACTGCCGTAAAATCGGAGCGCTGATTAATTGCCTGCGCTGGCTGGCCAGTAAGCACATCTACCGTTCGCAAAGCACGCGGAATGGACGGAATAGGCTTCATTGCAGCGCGCACGCGAATTGTCTCTCCATTTGACATTCCGCCTTCAATTCCTCCAGAACGATTGCTAAGGCGCGTAATGTTGCCATCTTCGCCTGTTACGATTTCGTCGTGAGCAGCCGAACCAGGGCGATTTGCTTCTTCAAAACCGTCTCCAATTTCCACGCCTTTAATGGCCTGGATTCCCATAAGCGCCGCCGCCAACGCCGCATCTAATCGGCGATCCGACTCAACATACGTTCCAACTCCAGCAGGCATGCCGTATACCAAAACCTCTACAACACCGCCAAGCGTATCTGCATTGGCCTTTGCTTCATCAATGCGAGCCATCATGCGCGCTTCGGCATCTTTATCTAGAGTACGAACAGGCGAAGCATCCAACGCCTCAATATCATCTGGTGTTGGCAGGGCTAAACTTTTGCTTACATATTCGCCGCCGATCCCAACAACGTGCGCAACTGTGCGCACACCCAACGCTTGGTGCAAAAACGCATCAGCTACAGCGCCTAAAGCCACGCGAGAAGCCGTTTCCCTGGCACTCGAACGCTCCAAAACCTCGCGCGCGTCACTAAAACCGTATTTACGCATGCCTGTTAAATCCGCATGCCCAGGGCGCGGCCTAGAAAGAGGCGCGTTACGGCCTTCTTTTGGCAAATCATGGTCTAGCGGATCTGCACTCATCACTTCAACCCACTTTGGCCACTCGCTATTTGCGATTTCGATTGCAATTGGAGACCCAAGAGTAACACCGTGGCGAACGCCTGTAAGCAAACGCACTTTGTCTTGCTCAAACTTCATTCGCGCTCCGCGACCATATCCAAGTCGTCTACGCGCAAGAGCAGAAACAATGTCTGCGCTAGTAATCTTAACTCCTGCTGGCATGCCTTCAATCATTGCCACCAGCGCTTCACCATGCGACTCCCCTGCCGTTTGCCATCTAAGCATGCCTTCTCCAATCGCGTTGTGCGTTATATTTATTGTTATACTTCTTGCACTTAATACTGTTCTTTATTTTAAATCAATACTCGATTCTAAATCTGTATTCTACTAACCACTAAGTATTGCTCACAATCCACGCAATCTATCACACAAGCCTTTAACCACATTGAGCAAAATTTGTTGCAATGCAATTTTCGCTTATTTAGCATAATCGAATGAGTAAGTTTATTATGGCGTGTTTATTTGCAACGCCAACTCTTGTATGCACGATTGCAGTGTGCGTAACGGATTTAACAAGCCGCATTGTGCCTAGACTTTGGGTTGCGCTAGCTGCTTTTGCGCAATCTGCAGCGAACCTTATTTTTTCGCTGATTACTTTGCACAATGTTAATTTTCTTTTGCGCGGCTGGCTTTGCGCAGTAACAGTTTTTGCATTCTACGTTTTGGTGCAAAAACTTTGCGTGCGCGGAGCACTCGGATTTGGCGACGTTACGTGCGCTTCTATGATTGCTCAAGCTTTGGCGCTATTTGGATTCGGCTGCATAATCTACTGGTTTGCATTAGTTGGAATATTTGGATTAATTTGGATTTTAGTGTGGAAAATCTGCTCTAAAGTCTGCTGGCGATTTTTCCGTGAGCATCTTGTGCAAAATGAACAAAATAAAATCCCGTTCGTACCCGTATTAGCTGCATCTGCAATCATCGCTGTTATGCTTTGAACTTTTTGCTGCGATTTTATAGCGTTAAGTAAGGTGGAGATTCGAGATTTTTCGCAGCGAATGAAGCGAACCTCAGCATGAAATGGTGATTCGCTGAAGTAGCAAGAAAAATCGAGAATCTCGGCGATTAAGTGATACGTAATTGTTCAAGCACGTAAGAGGGCTGGGTAATTCTTGGTCGAACAGTATAAGAGCGGCAGCCGATACCAAATAATACAATGACTCACCCTACAAACAAACTTCAACTCAAAAAACAAAATCAAAGCCAAATCGGAACAACCGCAACAACAGACTGCACGTAAGAGGCGGAGCGTTGTGAGACAAGAATTACCCAGCCCTCCTACAACGCTAAATAGGAAAGCATTGCAACAAATTTTGCTCAATGTGGTTAAAGGCTTTTTGTAATTACACAAATACGTCAAGCGAGGTAGAGATTCGAGATTTTTCGCAGCTATCGAGGCGAGCCTCAGCGTCGCTAGATGGTGACTCGCCGAGAGAGCAAGAAAAATCGAGAATCTCGGTGATAAAAACCACGCAAAAGTTCTAGATATTCAGAAGGTTTGATGTATTTCTCTACGAGCAATAAATAGCGCCAACCTGAAGCCTTAGAATATTAACGTCCATAAGCTATACGCAAAAGTGTTTCGTTCGCGCGGTCTAAGCGCGCGAACGTCTTCGCCGCACGTAAAGTCCACTGGACTTTACGTTTGAGCGGCTCAGCGCGCCAAATTGCCTTCTCGCGCTACGCTCTAAGCTCGAAGGCAGGTTGGCGCGCCTGCGAGGAGAGAAATACTCAAACCTCGCACAACGCTAAATAGGAAAGCGCACTACGCTTTAAGCGAAAAGGCAGGTCCTGTCGTTCGCACGGATTAGCCGTGCGAACGTCTTCGCCGCGCAGAAGCAGTGCTTCTGCTCTAAGCGGCTCAGCGCGCCAAATTGCCTTCGCACGCTACGCTTTAAGCGCTCCGGCAGGTTGGCGCGCTAGTTAGCGTTTTCGTTGGAACGCTTATACTCGTCGCGAATCTTTAAGAAATCGTCGTAGTTATCCGCAAACTTAGTTTCGCCTGTCTTTAAGTTAGTAGTAACAAAATAAATCCATGGACCATTTGCAGGATTAAGAGCCGCCAAAATCGCGTTATCTCCAGGAATGCTTATAGGAGTAGGCGTCAGCCCCTTGTGAATCCTAGTGTTGTACGGGTTGCTTGCATCGTCTAGCTGCGATTGCGTAAGGTTAATCGCCTTAATCCCAATTCCGTACGCAACCGTAGTATCCATTCCCAAAGGCATGTCTTTAGCTAAACGATTTAAGATTACGCGCGAAACTTTGCCGTAGTATTCACGATTATTGACTTCTGCTTCTGCAATGGAAGCAATTTTAAGAACTTTTTGACGCAAATCACCCTTAGGAACGCCTAGAGAATCAAGCTTTTCAATGCGCTTATCTACCATTTTTGCCAATATCTTGCTAGCTGATTTAATGGCTTTTACGTTGTAAACTCCAGGCTCCAACCATCCTTCAAAGCTTCCGCCCGCCTCTGGCGGCAAAATCCCCTCGCCGTCCGCTTTTTGAATCGCGTTAAATTGAGCAATGTCAATTCCCGAGATTTGTGCAGCCTTGCGAATAACCTCCGTTGCGCGCTCCCCTGCTTTAACGTCTAAGAATCCACCAGCCTTGCTTTGGTCGGAAAGAATTTCCACTACGTCCATTGAATTCATGTGTTTTTTAAGCGCGTAAATTCCTGGGTACAAAATCTTGTTATTTGCTGCAACAATATTAGAAAAAGTGGATTGCGACTTTACAACCTGCGCCTTAACAAGGTTATTTCCCACTTCTACAGATCCTTGACCTGGTTCAATCGTAAATTCAACGAACCCACTTCCAGGACCTGGCCAGTCTTCCATAATTGACGACTGACTATTGTTTCTTACATAAACTGCAACTCGATATAAGCCGTATCCAACAACAAATAGCAACGCAAAAACTAGCGTAAGAATAAATGCGATTATGCGATTCCGCTTGTTTCTGCGATTTTTACGCGCAGTTCTTGCTTTTCGCGATTTTGGCGGAACAGGAGGATTGGATGAATTGTGACTCCATTTAGCGTTTTGATTGAAAAAATCGTCTATATTCTCACTCATTAAACGCTTCCTTTCTGATGGAGTTACTTTGCGAGTCACTTTGCGAGTCGCCTTTTACATTTTTGCAAGCATTTCTGTAATCGTCAATCGCAGATTGCAAAATCAACACTGCCGATTGCTGATCAACCATTGGACGATGCTTTTTAGTGGAAAAATCAGCATCTAACAATTGCCTATGGGCAGTAACTGTTGTTAGTCGTTCGTCGTTAAAAACGATTTCTGGAATAAAATCAAGCGACCAATCGCCATAATCAAAAAGCGATTTAATGCGCTTGGCTAAATTAGCACCCCATCTGCGCGCTTTTTTAGCAGACTTTCCTTCGGATCCATCTAACTGTAAGGGCAAACCAACTACGACTCGGCTCACACTATTGTCTTCTATAACGTTAATAACGTCTTCAATCGCATTAAATGAGTCGCCATAAGCTTGAATATTACCGATTGGGTGCGCAAAAGTCAGCTCAGGGTCGGACTTAGAAAGTCCAACCCTGGCATCTCCTAAATCAACGCCAAGCCAAATCATACGAAAACTCTAACTTATTAATTCGGCTCGAGTGTTAAACATCTTAAACATTCAACCTTTTGACTATAGCTTCAAAACTTCGGCTTTCACGGCCTCGAGTGCTTCATCAATCTTAGAAGCATCCGCACCGCCACCTTGAGCAAAGTCTGGCTTGCCGCCGCCACCGCCGCCAAGCACCTTGGAAGCTGTACGCACCAAGTCGCCAGCCTTAGCGCCAGCCGAGCGAGCTGCATCGTTAGTAGCAACAGCAACCATTGGCTTATCGCTCTCGTTTACACCGCACAAAGCTACAACTACTGGCGCATCTTCGCCCAAGCGAGAACGAACGTCAAGAACAGTCTTGCGCAAAGCGTCGAAGGAACCGAAGTTTCCAACATTCTTTACAGCAAGCTTAATCTTTGAGCTGCTTTGCTTAGCTGCATCAACTAATTCTGGAACAGCCTCATTAAGCTGGGATTCGTAAACAGAAGCAAGCTTGCGATCGGAATCCTTCATCTTGTTAAGCAAAGACTCTAAGCGCTCAGCCAATTCGTCTGGACGCGCATTAACCATGTCTGCAAGTTGCGCAACCAAAGCATGCTCGCGAGCGCCATATTGGTACGCTTCTTCGCCGCAAAGCGCGTCGATTCTGCGCACACCAGAGCCAATAGAAGACTCAGAAAGGATTGTAACCATGCCAATCTTGCCAGTGCTCTTAGCGTGAGTACCGCCGCAAAGCTCGCGGCTCCAGCCATCGCCAATCTCTACAACGCGAACAATATCGCCATACTTTTCGCCGAACAAGTGCATTGCGCCAAGCTTAAAAGCGTCGTCAATTGGCATTTCCTTTGGAACAACTTGCAAGTCTTCGCGAATACGCTCGTTTACGCGAGCTTCTACGCGCAACAATGCGTCTTTATCAACAGCCTTTGGCCATTGGAAGTCAAAGCGCAGACGGTCTGGATCTACCACAGAACCGCGCTGAGTTGCCTGTGGGCCAAGCTCCTCACGCAAAGCCTTGTGAAGAGTGTGAGTTGCAGTGTGGCTTCTAGCCAAAGCAGCTCTACGAACCTGATCAATATTGGTGTTTACAGGAGCACCAACGCTAAGAGTTCCTTCAGTAAGTCGGCAGCTGTGAACAATCAAATCCTTGATTGGTCGCTGAACATCGTCAACTTCCAAAATTGCGCCGTCATCGGAAATAATCTCGCCCTGATCAGCAATCTGGCCACCGCGCTCAGCGTAGAATGGCGTGCGATCAAGAATAACTTCAACGTTTGCAGGAGCGCTAACGCTTTTAACGGAGCCTTTACCTGCTTCAACAATTGCCAAAACGTTTGAACGGCTGGAGAAGTCTGTGTAACCGAGGAAGTCGATTGGCTTTTCGAGTGCCTTCTTAATGTCGTCGTAAACGCTAACGTCCACATTGTGACGCTTCTTCAAAGCATCCGCGCGAGCGCGACCTTTCTGCTCGCTCATAAGCTCGCGGAACTTAGCTTCATCAACCTTAACACCCTGCTCAGCAGCCATCTCTAGAGTCAACTCAATTGGGAAGCCGTAAGTATCGTGCAAAGTAAATGCGTCGGAGCCACCAACAATAGGGTCATCCTTGTGTTCCTTCTTGGCTTTTTCAACAGCCAAGTCAAGAATAGTCGTGCCCTTTTCTAGAGTGCGGCGGAATGCATCTTCCTCACCGTATGCAGCTTCGCTAACCTCGTGGAAAGTGTTGTTAAGCTCTGGGTAGCTTGGCTCCATAGCGCCCTTAGAAACTGGGAACAAGGTTGGCAAAACTGGGTCTTGCACGCCAAGCATGCGCATTGCGCGAACAGTTCTGCGAAGAAGACGGCGAAGCACGTATCCGCGGCCAACATTGCTTGGACGCACGCCATCGCTCATAATCATCAACGCGGAACGCACGTGATCTGCCACAACGCGGAAACGAACATCCGCATCGGCATTGCTGCCGTACTTTACGCCGCTAAGCTTTTCTGCAGCTTCAATAACTGGATAAACTTCGTCAGTCTCGTAAATGTTTTCCTTGCCTTGCATAAGGTAAGCCAAACGCTCCAAACCAGCGCCTGTATCAATATTCTTTTGATCAAGCTCACCAACAATGTGCAAATCGGTCTTAGACTTTACGTTGTCTACCTGGAAGTTCTCAAAAACCAAATCCCAAATCTCAATAAAACGAGATTCGTCTGCAGCAGGACCGCCATCCTTGCCGTATTCTGGGCCACGATCCACGTAGATTTCGGAGCATGGGCCGCCAGGGCCAGGGCCACCAGTAGTCCAGAAGTTATCTTCCATGCCAAAAACTTGCATGTGCTCTGGGTCGAAGCCCTCATTCTTCCAAATTGCGCGAGCTTCGTCGTCATCTGTATAAGTAGTTACCCAAAGTTTTTCTGGGTCAAAACCATAGCCGCCCTTATCTTGCGGAGTTGTTAAAAGCTCCCAAGCGTAGTGGATTGCTTCTTCCTTAAAATAATCACCAAAGCTAAAGTTTCCAACCATTTGGAAGAAGGTGCCGTGACGAGTTGTTTTACCAACTTCGTCAATATCGAGCGTACGCACGCACTTTTGATTAGACGCCATTCTGCGAGAAGGAGGCGTTTGCTCTCCCAAAAGATACGGTATGAATGGAACCATGCCTGCAATCGTGAAAAGCGTCGTTGGATTTGGAGAAATCAGCGATGCCGAAGGTACAACCATATGGCCATTCTTGGCAAAATAATCAAGATAACGCTTTGCAATTTCTGCTGTGCGCATGGGTACGAACTCCTTTTTATTTATTTAGACTTAGTATAAGACTACTTAGTAACTACTTAGTATAAGACTTATTTGTAAACGAATCGTCACGCTTATCGGCATACTTACTAGCATACTTAGAGTTAATCTGCGACTCGTGGGCTTTTCTGCTGGAATTAAAATCATTGTACAAAGACAAAATCGTGCTTAAAGTAAGATTTTTTGGATCTTTATCGAAGAAGAAATTCCTAGCGTTTTGTGGGAACTTTTCCTTAACGTACGCGCGAGCTTTTGTAACAGACATAACTCCCATTACAAAACCGACGCAAATCCAAAATAAACGCTTAAACATCACTCCCCCTTAGGCGTAAACGACTCGCCAGAATTTGCCGCATGCCTAGCGGAAGATTCTGCAGCATCCGTTGGAACAGTAGCCTTATTAAAGAACGCATTAAAAGTGTCTTTAAGCGCATAGCAAGCAGATGCAATTTTAACAACTGGCTTTCCAAGAAAAGCGCCATACAAATCCGTAAGAGCGCCAACATTTGTAGCTGTAGTGCGAGCAGCATCTGTAACAGCATTAACGTCTTCAAGTGTTTTGTTCACTTGTTTTACTGTTGTAACAGATTCGTCGATAGCAGGCAAAGCGTGCTCGCCCGATTCCTTAACAGTTTGAGAAATCTGATTAAACATTTTACCCAGCCGAATAAGCGGATAAATCATAAATCCCGAAAGCACCGCAAACGAAATCGCTGCAATTAGAGCAGCAATGTCTCCAACGCTCATCGTAACCTCTTTCCTGCTGTTTTACACACGACTACCCACGCAATGTATTAAAAGATTAACGAAGAGTCAAGACTCTTTTTGTAAATTTAGCGAACATTTAGTGAACACTTAACGAACATTTTTTGCGCAAACTAATCGCATTTACTCGTTATATCCCTTAATTGTTATAGCTTGGTCAATCGGCTCTGCTGTGTTGAAATCAAGGCGAGTTACACTTCCATTTTGCGGGCGCTCACTCAAATCGTAGCCAACAGGTGCAAAACGATGCATAAGGCTTAAAAGCGTGTTTCCGTGGGAGATTTGCAAAACGTTGTCTCCATCTTTTAACTCTGGATTGCTTGCGATTATTTTAAAACTGCCTTCAACGCGCTTCCAATATTCAATATCTGACTCTGCATCGTGGAATGGGTCGGCCTCTTTAAGCATGTCTCGAGTTGCAGCAAGACCAAATTTTTCAACGATTTCGTTATACGTTTTTGCTCCATGAGGCGCACCTGCAGCCCACCAAGCCATATTCATATCTTGGCCTTCAAAATAGCCGTAGCATTGTTCGCGAAAATGCATATCGCTTACAAGATGCGGACGAATATGCGTATTCTTTTCGTTTTCGCTTAAAATACGATCAGCTGTGATTTGCGCGCGAGTTGTATCGGAACAATATGCGGCAGCAAAAACAATGTTCTTAAGCTTTTGAGCTGCTAAATCGGCGTCTTTAAGCCCTTTTGGAGTTAGTGGAGAATTGCTCCATCCTTGCAAGCGATTGTAGCAATTAAACATGGTTTGGCCATGACGAACTAAATAAAGATGCAACAACATAACTTAATCATCTCACTTTTTAAGTAAAACGCGTAAAAATCAGAGTAATTAAGACGAGACTAATCAAATTAAGGCAAGTCTAATCAAGCATGACTAATCCAAGTCAGATTAATCCAAGTCAACATCTCCTAATTCTTGGAATCTGCTTGCAATCAACTCTGGAGTAGTATCGGAAATCCAAGATGCCATCCCTGCTTCCGACCCAGCCAAATACTTGATTTTATTGGCATCTCGCATAAACGAGAAGAATTGCAAATTAAGGCGATAATGCGAACGGCGAGAATCATGCACAGGAGCTTGATGCCACGCTGCAACGTAAGGCAAATCGACGAAATCGCTGGAATTTGCATCACTCGCTCCAGAAGATAAGTCGAAAGCAGCCGAACTTGCAAACGATTTAGCACTCGAATCGCCCGCGTTTGAAGACGATAATCCAAAGAACTTATTAGCACGCTTAAGAAGTGTTATGTAGATTTGCGCCAAATCCCAACGCTCTTGATCGTCAAGCTGATCCAAAGTAAGAACGTCTCGAACAGGAGCAACATGCACCTCTAGCGGCCATCGAGCAGCAGCTGGAACATACGCAACCCAACTGTGATTATGCATAATCACGCGCTTTTTAGCCTCAATCTCTGAATTCATCAAATCCTTAAGAAGATTGCCGCCAGTGCGCTCAAAATAAGCCTCCGTGTGGCGCAACTCCTGCTCTAACCTAGGAGCAATAAACGGATATGCGTAAATCTGACCATGAGGATGATGCAAAGTCACACCGATTTGACTGCCGTGATTTTCAAACGGATAAATCTGCTCAATTCCTTCGATTTGGCTAATTTCTGCGGTTCTAAACGCCCACGCTTCAACAATCGTGCGCATGCGCAAAACAGAAAGATTAGCTGGAAGCATGTTCTCGTTGGAACTAAAGCAAATCACTTCGCATCGGCCAGCTGCAGGAGCCTGCTTCCATAATGGATTTCCGTCAACGTATGTTGTTGTATTTGGCACGCCTGCAACCTGAGCCATAGCTGGATAGCGGTTTTCAAAAACAACAACGTCGTAGTCTTCATCTGGTATTTCGCCATCTTGATACTCGCACTGCGCTTTTCTGCCAGCAAATGGGTCGATTCTTGATGGCGAAGAATCTTTCGCAGAACCATCCGCAGAACCATGATTATTTGAATCCTCACCAAGAATCGCAGCTGGCCGCTTTGCCCACAACCTAGACATTGGAATCCAGTCTCCTGTAAGCGGATCTTGGCGCATTTGCGGAACTTCACTAGGAACTTCGTTGCCTTCGCTATCAACATGCGAAGTAAAACGATACGCCAACTTTCTAGGGTCAATCAGCTCCCTTGTTTTGTGGCCGCTAACGTATTCTGGATTGTCATCTATGTAGAAAAAGTCGCGCCCGTCGGAAAGCTTTGTTGCCGTAATGCGCATATGCTCGCGCGCGTAAGTTCCAGGGCGATACAACTTATACGGATACTCGCCACCAAAATCGCGAATCGGAGATTGCGTTGCACGCGGCGGCTCTTGCGGCGTAATACCACTTAAAACCGCAGGCATGGCAGGCATTTGCTGAGTTACATACAACGAATCGCGCACATCGGCAGCAGCTTCTCCTTCGGCTTGAGCTACAAGGCTACTAAGAGACGAATCCCCAACACCCGTGCTTGTAATCTTGCTCATAACCGTTTCGTTTGCACCGCTAGCTTTGCTTCTAGCGCGAATCGCGTTAACGTCTATTGCGTCAAAAGCATCTGTGTCTTCTAAGCTTTTTTCAACTTCGCGTTCATCTGCCTTCTTATGCTTAGATGCGTCGTCAATCTCGAATCCTGCAGCAGCACCACCTTCAAAGCCGCCGCCTGGGCCAGCAAATCCAGCTGTAGTTGGAATATTGTGCAACCCGTCAATCTTTTTAGGCTCTACCACAAGACCACCCCTTCAAAAGTGTTATTGTTTAGCGCGTCTTTTGCGTGTTTGTTGATTGCGCATGCGGCAAGTTGTTGTGCTTTTAGCGCATTCGCTTTGGTATTTTGTTGAGACATCTTTGACTCCATCGTCTCTTCTACTCTCTAGTCTTCTTTTTATTGCGTATTCTGTTTTACTTGTATTTTGTATCTTCTTTTATTCTTTTGTATATTCTTTTATATCTTAATAACACGCTTTAGACGCTTAGTTATCTATTATATATTTTCTGATTCAACACTCGCACAATGTTATATTTTGTAACATAACGGGCATTGTTGTAATGATTATATGTGATTTTGTTTTATTATTAAAGTGTTTTGTTGCATAATGTTCGGTTGCTTGCGACCCTTCCCTAACAAAAGTTAATGCTCACCAACACGTAACCAGCTTTTAGCATAACTCAGATTGCTTTTATGCAAGCGCACTACAGCTTCCTGCTTTTGTTTACCATTTGACCAAAAAAGGAACAAACACGGGCAATCGTTCCTGCTTTTGTTTACCATTTGACCCAATACGTAAACAAACACGGGCAAAATTACAGCAAAAATCGCAAGCAAAACGCATTGACCCCCACTATGCAATGCACAGCAGGGGTCAAGCGGTATGTCCTTAAGAATGAAATCCAGAATTTAGCGAGCGTAGTACTCGACGACGTACTGGATGTTGACTTCAACTGGAATCTGATCAACTTCCGGCTTACGAGTCAAAGTAGCCTTCAAAGAGGCAAGATTCACATCGAGGTAACCAGGAACTGCTGGCAAAACGTCGCGATGAACGCCTTCCGCAGCCATCTGGAATGGCACCATTGTCTGGCTCTTAGCGCGAACCTGAATGGTCTGGCCTGGCTTAACACGGTAGGATGGGCGATCAACAAGATTGCCATCTACCAAGATGTGACGATGCACAACAAACTGGCGAGCTTGAGCGGTTGTACGAGCAAAACCTGCGCGCAAAACCAAAGCGTCAAGACGGGTTTCCAAATCGGTGAGCATTGCGTCACCAGTCTGACCTGCAGTGTGCGTACCCTTTTCGTAAGCTGCACGAAGCTGCTTCTCGGAAAGACCGTACTGAGCGCGAAGACGCTGCTTCTCGCGAAGACGTACTGCGTAATCGGACTCGGTACGACGACGAGTGCGGCCGTGCTCACCTGGAGCATATGGACGCTTCTCGAAAATACGCTGAGCCTTTGGGGTCAAAGCGATGCCGAGGGCGCGAGAAAGACGCACCTGACGGCGAGAACGCTGAATATTAGTCATTACTAATCCTTTATTCTGTCGTTATCTGAACGGAACGTGAACCAAACTTTTACGATTATTCACGCTGAGCCGGCCTCTCCAGTGCTTCTTCGTGTAAACACACGAACGCGAAAGCATTAAAACGCTGAAATAACGCCATAATTCTTGCGCGCCGACCCACTGATGGGCTAAGGCTCCAGATAATGCCTACGAAAATAGGCATCGTTTCCTATACTACTCCGCACTGTAGATAGTTGCGCTCGCCTCAACATCATCATTTTGCGCGAAGCACGCCAGAGTCCATTGTGTAAACACAGTCAGCGCTTGCAGCAACTGACTCATCGTGAGTAACCACTAAAACAGCCGCGCCAGAAGCCGCACAATCGCGCAGCAAAGACACAACAGTTTGAGTATTTTGCGAATCCAAATCGCCAGTAGGCTCGTCCAAAATCAACAAACGCGGCTTATTAATCAAAGCGCGCGCAATCATAACGCGACGCATTTCTCCGCCAGAAAGCTCGCGCGGATAGCAATGCGCAAGATCGTCCACGTTAAGTCGCTTAAGCAAATCCATAGCGCGTGAAGTCAAACTAGCATAATCATTCAGCTCAAGCTTTTGCGCTGAATCGTCTACTCGCTTAGAAGATGTGCGCGCAATCATAACAGGCAAAATAACATTATCTAGCACATTCAAATTAGCAAGAAGCGTTTGCGATTGCGTAACAAAACCAATGTTTTTTGCGCGAATCGCAGAAGTTTGCTCGTCGCTTATAGAAGGAAGCGAAATATTGCATCCAAAAATCGTAACGCTTCCACGAGTAGGCTTTAGAAGCCCTGCAATCATGTTTAATAGAGTTGACTTTCCATTTCCAGACTTGCCAACAATCGCAACAAAATCGCCAGCTTTAAGCGAAAAATCAACATTATCTACAGCAATAAACTTGCGATTTTTGCGCTTAAATTCGCGAGTAACATTTTTAAGATTTACGACTGAATCGACTGAATTAACTGAATCGCCTAAATCGTTGCCAATTACTTTTTTTGCCATATCGCTCGCCACTTCACTCGCCATCTCTTAAAGTCAAATACGCTTCCCTGCTTGCGATTCGCCCCACAATAATCGCAGAAGTTACCAAAACACTAGCGAGCGAAAACGCTACAGAAATCGCAGCAAGCGCGCACACAAGCCAAACATTCGACTCCAAATACGGCAATTGCAACTGACTAGAAATCGCAATATTGTATGGGAACAAAATAAGCGAAGCAAACGCAACACCAATCACGCCGCCTGCAACGCCAATCACAGCAGATTCACGCGAAATCATGCCAAAAAGCATGCGCTTATTTGCGCCCAAAATCCTCAATGAAGCAAATTCCCTCTTGCGCTCCGATGTAGATGCCGCAAAAACGCACACAAGAATCAGCACGCCCACAGCCCAAAACGCAAAAACGCCAAGGAAAATCGCCTTGTTTAGCACCTCTAAGCTCTTTTTAGTCTGCTCGGTAATTCCGCCAGGAAAAACCATTCCAAGGCTTTTAATTCCGCTAGTTTTACGAATATTTTCCGCAACGCTCTTAGCGCTAAAACCCTTACGCACTTTTACAAGAACCGCACTAACGGCCTTGCGCGCGTATTTTGCAGGAATCGCAGTGTGCCCAACTTTCGACGAATACTTAACAACCGCTGGAATCGTGTCTCTGTTTACAAACACCGAGTTATCTAAGCTAGTGCCCGTTTTAGCAAGTTGCGCAACAATCGGCCATTCGTGCCCATACAAGCGAACCGTGTTTTGGTAAGACACAAGCACGTTTGCGCCTGCAATCATCTGCCCTTTTTTAAGCTCGCTTTTGTGTTGCGAATAAATCCATGGCGCAATTACAAAGTCACTCGTAGGGTCAAAACCTATGATTTGCAGCTTTTCCGCGCAGCATCCAGCAGATAAAGAAGATATGTAAGTTTGTACGCTTGCTTTTTCAACGCCTTTTGATTTTCGTACAAAATCCTCAATATTATTCGTAAAATAAAACGTGCTAGATCCGCCATTAGTAAGCAACGCTTCCGCACGATTGTAAGTATTTTGCGGAATCACCATAATATCCGCGCCAAGGCGAGCGCGCATACTATTTAGGCCGTTTGAAAGATTCAGGGAGATTAGCGAGCCGCCAAAAAACACTGCAGCTAAGCACGCGGAAACCACGATTAACGCGGCGGTTCTTAGCGGCTTTTGCTTTAGGTTTTCTAGCGGCAATCGCTTTAATGTAATAGTTCGCATAGTAAATTACTTAGATGCGCACTAGCGAGCAGATTTAGTGTCAAGATACACGCTAACAGATGCAAACACCAACGCGAGTACAGATAACACAATCAACGTTGGACGCATAACAGATGCGCAATGCATCATTGGGCTTTTGCAAACACCAATAAGGAATGTTGTAGTAGCGATCATAAGCAGAGAGCTAGCGATTACAGCAATATTTAAGCCAGCGCGAACGCGCTCTTTAACAAATAGTGCAATAATGCCTAAAATCGCAATAACTACGCCAATTCCAATAGCCACGCGGCTTGTGTAGTAGCATGCCATAGGTTGCATCATCATAGGCATTTTAGCCATTTTAGACATTTTGTGCATTCCACCAGTTGAGCATGGTTTTGCAAATGTCAATGGCGCTATAGCAATAAGAATTCCAAACACAATTGCATGAAGCGATGCGAATAATTTGTTCTTCATAATAAATACCTCATTAAAACTAGTTATTATTTTTTAGTGTTGCTTTTCTTTAATGCAACACGCTTTACGGCACTCACGTTTGCAAGCGCCACGCCTTTTAAATCTCGTATAAATACAACTGCAAAGATTCAGAACTTAATCGACTTCCCCTTGAGTCACAAATCTTACACATTTGCAGTTTTTACTTTTATTCTTTTTTACTTTTATTCTTCTTGCGCTTATATTTTTCTTACACTTATATTTTCCTACTTTTATATTTTTTCGTATAGCTTAATAGAAAACAAGTCTTGAATATTTTGTTTTAGTGTATATAATCACGCACTAGTTATAACAACATCACAATTAACAATTTAAAGTAATCTTCAATAAGGTTGTATTATTTTGCATACAACATCTATAAAACGAAAAATTTTACAATTTTACAATTTTACAATTTCTCGATTGGTGCAACTCTTAGCATAAGTCGCTTTACGCCATCCGATCCAAAGTCAACTGTAATAATCGAGTTTCTGCCCTTGTCTTGTGTTTTAAGAACAGTTCCAAGTCCGTATGTGTCGTGCGAAATTTTATCACCTTCATGAAAATCGTTGATGTTTAGGTGATTATCTTTTTCTTGCAAACTTTGTTTTTTGTAAGATAATGACGATGCGGACGATTGCAAATTTGAGGTGGACGATTGACTCTGGTACGATGCGCTTGATTTTCTTGCGATTCGCGTGGTGACTTTGCCAGATTTTGAGCCATACGACTTGCCGTATGAGCTGCCATAAGACTTGCCGTATGAGTTGCCATACGAACTAGAGCCATACGACTTTGAGCCATACGACTTGCCATAAGACTTTGAAGAACCATACGAGCTGCCATAATGCGATTTGCTGTAGCGAGATCCGCTGTAACTCGAGCCTCCGTAAGTTGTGTACGAATCGTCACCCCAAACGCCGTCGTTGCCAAAATCGTCGGAGAAATCGCCAGCAAAATCGCCAGCAAAATCACGGTCAAAATCTCTGCCTGCTCCCCTTAGTCCAGCACGCATAACATCTGCTTCCGTGCGCTTCCAGCAAATCAAATCCGCAGGAATCTCGTCCAAAAACTGGCTTTGAATCATCTCTGCAGACTTTCCCCATTGAGATCGCTCAGCTGCCCAAGTAACGTACAAAATCTTCTTAGCGCGAGTTATGCCAACGTATGCAAGACGACGCTCCTCGCAAAGCTCCTTTTGATTGTCAACACAGCGCGAATGAGGGAAAGTGCCTTGCTCCATTCCAGTCAAAAACACAACAGGATACTCCAAGCCCTTAGCTGTGTGAAGCGTCATAAGCGTAACTTTTCCAGTATCTTCGCCCTGGTCTGGAAGCTGATCCGAATCCGCAACCAAAGCAGTAGTCTCCAAAAAACCAGCAACATTAGCATCAGGCGTATTCTGCTCATACTCGGCTGCAACCGATTGCAATTGAGACAAGTTATCTACTCTAAATTCATCTTGAGGGTCCTTAGATTCTCGCAAATCTTGCAACAATCCGCTTTCGTTAAGCACGTTCTCTACAACCTTAGAAGGCTTGGAATCGTTAGCTTTCATAAAGTCAATAAGCGAAGTCATAAGATCCCTAAAACTCTTAAGCGCGTTAAAAGTTCTAGATGAAATACCAATTTGCTCCGCAATCTTATCTATTTGACTAAGAGCAGACCAAAAACTTATAGAATTTTCTTTTGCATAAGACGTAATCTGCGACTCAGCACGCGCTCCAAGACCACGCTTTGGAACGTTCAAAATTCGGCGCATATTAACATCGTCATCAGGGTTTGCAATCGATTGCAAGTAAGCAAGCGCATCTTTGACTTCGCGGCGCTCGTAGAACTTAGTTCCGCCAACAAGTTGATAAGGCAAGCCAGACTTAATAAGCGCATCTTCTAAGCTACGCGATTGCGAATTTGCGCGATACATAATCGCAATATCCGAGTAGTTTACGCCATCTTCACTTGCCAAACGCGCGATTTCTTGAGCAACCCACATTGCCTCGCCTTGCGCGTTATCTGCTACGTAGCCGACGATTGGCGAACCTTTGCCTAAAGATGTCCACAACTTTTTAGGCTTGCGATTAGTGTTGTTAGAAATCACAGCATTTGCAGCATCCAAAATGGTTTGCGTAGAGCGATAATTCTGCTCCAACATAATTGTTGTAGCGTTTGGAAAATCCTGCTCAAAGTCTTGAATATTGCGAATATCTGCACCGCGGAAAGCATAAATCGACTGGTCGGAATCGCCAACAACCGTGATTGAAGATTGCGGAAGTTGAGTGGAATCTGGTGAAGCTGCGAAATCTGGTGAAGCTGCGGAAACTTGTGGAACTGCGGAATTATCACCCACACCTGCATCACCCACACCTGCAAGCTGGCGAATCAAAACGTATTGCGCGTGATTTGTATCTTGATACTCGTCAACCAAAATGTAGCGGAACTTTCGCTTGTAATACGCGCTAACTTGCGGATTTTGGCGCAAAAGCTTAACCGTTAGCATAATCAGATCGTCAAAATCAACAGCATTCGAAACGCTAAGCCTATTTTGGTACTCCGCGTAAACAGCGGCGTAAAGCGCATCGGCATTGCCAGCAGCATTAAAGCTAGATGCGCCAGATACAGACGCGCCTGGCTTATAATCTGGTGCGTAATTTTTAAGATTTTCCTGCCATGTAACCAAATTATTTTTGAAATCAGATATCTTAGACAATAAAAGTTTAGGCGTAAACTTTTTAATATCTATGTTCAATTCGGAGGCAATGATTTTAACAAGACGCTCGCAATCGGAAGAATCATAGATAGAAAAGCCTGATTTTAAGCCGATTGAATCGCCATGAGCGCGAAGAATTTTAACGCAAGCAGAATGGAAAGTAGAGACCCACATGCTATTTGCACTATTGCCGATTAAGCTCGCCAAGCGCTCGCGCATCTCCGCTGCCGCCTTGTTTGTAAACGTGATTGCAAGAATTTGGCTCGGCCACGCTTTGTGATTAGCCAAAATCCACGCGATTCGGCGCGTAAGAACACGTGTTTTGCCGCTGCCTGCGCCAGCTCCGATTAAAAGCGCGGGGCCAGTGTATTGGACTGCCTTGGATTGCTGGGGATTTAAGCCTTCTAACAGTGTTTGAGGGTTGATTTCGGGGAGGTTGGAAGATTGTGCGGATGTTTGAGCGTATTGGACAGCGGCAGAAGATTGAGCTGTTTGGGAAGATTGTGCGGAATTTGAATATTTTGCGGAAAAATCGAAAGCCGCCGTAGAAGCAGAAACTTCGCTCGTCATATCTTCATTAATAGGAGCATCACTAATAGGGGTATCACTAATAAGAGCATCACCAGTGAAGGCATCGCCAATGGGAGCATCACTCTGCTCGTCGAAAACTTCATTAATAGTAGCATCGCTCTGCTCGCTGGCAGCTTCTGGATTGCCAAACAAATCAAAATCGTAACCGTACTTGCTCAAAAGCCACTCTCCCCCGTGTTCCAAATCGCAAAAATTAAACTCTAACCAATTTTAACGGACGGCAGCCAAACACAAATCGTGCGTTTTGCACTGTACGCATTACGCAAATCTGTAGTGCGATTGCGCTTTGACTGAGCTTGAAATTGCATAACGCATTTCAAGCTCCTTCAAAGCGTGATTTGGCTCAAATGTAAAGTCCAGTGGACTTTACATGCCAAATCAGCCGAGCGGCTACTAATAGCCGCGAGGAATACACGGCTAATCCGCGCGAACGACGACCTGCCTGAGCGCTCAAAGCGTAGCGCAAAAAGGCAGGTCGGAGCGCGGTCAAAGCGGGGGGTAAGCTATACAGATACCGCTGCACACGCAAAATACGCGCAATTTGAAAGGAATAATCGTGCAAGAACTTGAAGAACGCATCCAAAAAGAAGGCATTGTTAAGCCAGGAAATGTTTTGAAAGTCGACGCATTCCTTAACCACCAGTGCGATTGCGCGCTTTTTGACGCAATGGGAGCCGCTTGGGCACAGCATTTTCAGAACACGCAAATCAACAAAATCCTAACAATCGAGTCTTCGGGAATCGGAATCGCGTGCGTTGCTGCGCGTCATTTTGGAAACATTCCAGTGGTTTTTGCAAAGAAAGCGCAATCAATCAACTTGGATGGCGATCAATACGTGTCTACCGTATTCTCGTTTACAAAGCAGCGCGAGTTCCCTGTAATTGTGTCTAGAAAATATTTGAGCGCAGACGACCGCGTTTTGATTTTGGACGATTTTTTGGCTAATGGCAAGGCTTTGCAAGGGTTGATTGACATTTGCGATCACGCTGGAGCCACGGTTGCTGGCATTGGCATTGCTATTGAAAAAGGCTTCCAAGGCGGCGGAGACGCGTTGCGCGAAGCTGGATATGACTTGGATTCGCTGGCGATTGTGGAGTCGATGGATCCTAGCGATGGCTCAATCACATTCCGCAAATAGCCATACTTTCGCATTTTATACCACACGATACTTCCGCATTTTGTACCAAATTCAGGCCAAAACACGTACAAAAAGCGGAAAAAATTGACGCACTTTGTACCAAAATCAACCCAAAACACGTACAAAAAGCGGAAAATGCGAAAAATGCGATTGTGCGCAAATTGTGAAAAAATTAAACATAATTCTTCACAAATCGCAATTTTGCGTAAAAATACGATAAAGTAGTTCGGTTGGTGTTTGAAACCTATTACTCTAAATGTGCTAGTTTTCAACATGCAATTTTTAATAATTTTCAATAAGATAGCTTGATCAAGATAGCTTTAATCGGCTAGTTTTCAACTGATTGGCGGCTAAACGTATGAGTGATGTTGTGATTGTAAGCGCAGCGCGCACACCGATAGGCAAATTCGGAGGCGCGTTGAAGTCGCTCACATCTGTTGAGTTAGGAACAATCGCAGCAAAAGCCGCAATCGAACGCGCAGGAATCAGCCCAAAATCCGTAGATCAAGCGATTTTTGGCAACGTACTTCAAGCAGGCAGCGGTCAAAACGTTGCGCGCCAAATCGCCCTTAGATCGGGGCTTGACGAGTCAAGTTGCGCAATGACAATCAACGAGGTTTGTGGGTCTGGTCTTAAAGCCATTCGCCTTGCGCAGTCGGCGATTTGCATGGGAGACGCACAAGTCGTAGTTGCTGGCGGCACGGAAAGCATGAGCAACGTGCCGTTTTACGCGCAAAACATGCGATTTGGTGGCATTCGCTACGGCAACAGCGCGCTGGTTGATGGACTAAAAAAAGACGGTCTTTGTGATGCTTTTACTGGCAAAGAAATGGGCGTTACTGCAGAAAACGTGGCTGCAAAGTTTGGAATAACGCGCGAGCAGCAAGACGCTTTTGCGCTAAAATCGCACCAGAAAGCCGTTTTTGCGCAAAACAACGGCGATTTTGACGCGGAGATTGCTCCCGTGCAGCTTGCGGATGGAACTTTGATTAGCCGAGACGAGCATCCTCGAGCCAACACTTCTATGGAGAAATTGGCTAAGCTTAAAACGTTGTTTGAGGCGGATTTTGGAACGCGCGAAGCTGATGGAATGCGTGGAGCGAACTGTGGCTTGAGTGAGGCGGATTCTGGCAGTCGCGAAACTGGTGGAATGAGCGAGGCAGATTCTGGCACAAAACACTCGCCTACCGTAACCGCTGGAAACGCAAGCGGCATCAACGACGGAGCAGCAGCACTCGTCTTAATGAGCAAAGACTACGCAATCGCGCACGGAATCGACTATTTGGCAGAAATCGTGGGATTTGCCGAGGGCGGAATCAGCCCAGACCTTATGGGATACGCGCCAAAACACGTTATGGAGCGCATGCTAAAAAACACGGGCTACACCGTTGAAAACATTGACCTTTTTGAGATTAACGAAGCGTTTGCTGCGCAAAGCATAGCCGTTTGCCAGCAGCTGAACATAAGCGAAAGCAAGCTGAATGTAAGAGGCGGCGCGATTGCGCTCGGTCACCCGCTTGGCGCTAGCGGAGCCAGGATTTTAACAACACTTCTTTACGCGCTTAAAGACAATCACATGCAAAACGGCGTTGCGGCGCTGTGCGTGGGAGGCGGAATTGGAGTGAGCATGCAAGTTAGGATGCGAAAGTAGACGTGCGATTGACTTGCGCGGTTGACGTGCGTGTGTTGCAACTGGAGTTGTGACGACTGAAGGATGCGTGTTGCGACACGCACGGAGTGTGCGTATACGAATGACACCACTTGCGGAGTGTCGCAAATCGCGCGGTTGCTGGCGACTTTGCGGATGCTTACAACACGCGCGACTGGTCGCAGTTATGCGGCTGCTAGCGAATGTGGCGGCTACTGGCGACTTGAAAAATGGCGTCAATGGCGTCAAAGAAACATTGCAAAAGTGAAAAACGTAAAAATGAAAATCGTGAAAATAGCGCAAAAAATGGAGAAACATGGCAGCTTTTCGAGAATTAAGCGTAGAACAGCGCATAAAAACGCTGGAATCAGAGTGCGCGCTTAGCGGCGATTTTGCGCAACTTCTGCTCGAGCAACTCGCGCAAAGCAGCGAAACAAACATTCCTGCAAGCGTTGCAAACAGCATGATCGAAAATCAAATCGGGCGATTCAGCCTGCCAGTAGGCGTTGTGCGCGGCCTAAAAGTAAACGGCGTTACTCGAAACGTGATGATGGCTACGGAAGAGCCGTCCGTAATCGCTGCCGCATGCAACGGCGCAAAAATCGCGTCGAAAAGCCTAGAAAACGGCGTTGTTGCACGCAACGAGCATTACGTTACGCGCGCGCAAATCGTTTTTGAAGACGCGGACGGAAGCGTAGCCCAAAAACTAGATAGCATAATGCGAGACGAGTCAAAACGCGCGGCGATTAGTGAGATTGCGCGCTCCGCGCACCCATCAATATACCAACGCGGCGGCGGATTAGAACGCGCGCAGGCGGCGGCGTTAACAGGCTTCGCCAAGCTAACACTAGACATAAACGCGTGCGATGCAATGGGCGCAAACATTGCAAACACCATTGGCGAAGCTGTTAAAACCCAGCTGGAAAGCTGGGTTGGGCGCAAGGCGCTGGTGGCAATTCTTGCCAACTCCAGCCGCGCGGCAACAGTCGCCGAAGTGCGCATACCCGTAGAAGCGCTTGTGCCTAGCGCAAAAACTGCCGCGGCTGGAGATGCCGACGAGCGCTGCGAGCGCATAGGCAGTGCTTGCGAGCAACACGAAGAACAGACCGCGGAACAGCACACCTCGCAGCGCACCGACGGCATGCGCCTTGCGCGCCGCATCGCCGCCTTAAGCTCCCTGGCCGCCGTAGACGCGGAGCGCGCTGCAACCCACAATAAAGGAATCCTAAACGGAATAGTGGCTGCAGCACTCGCATCGGGCAACGACACGCGCGCATTGCAAGCCGCCGCGCACGAATGGGCCGCAAAATCTGGCCGCTACATGCCTCTTTCAACGTGGACCTTGCAAAATAACGACCAAATCCTTTACGGCCGCATCGAAATCCCATTGCAAATCGGCACAGTGGGCGGCGCAATCGCCTCGCTCCCAATGTCAAAAATCGCGCTGCACCTTGCTAAAGTCAATAACGCCAACGATTTTCGAAACGTTCTAGCAGCCGTAGGACTCGTGCAAAACCTGGCGGCTCTTCGCGCACTCGCGGGCCCTGGAATCCAGGCTGGTCACATGCGCCTTCAGGCCGCAAACATCGCTATATCATGCGGAGCGCGCGGGGACGAAATTCAAAAGGTTGTGCACGCGCTTCTAAACAAAAATTCTTCCGATTTGAACACGAATTCTGCAAGAATAATTCTTGATGATTTGCGCAAGCGCAGGAACACGTAAAACCATAAAAACGCGCGGTTAATGGCCATTTTTCCGCGGAAAAGTCGCAAGCATCCGCGCCGTAAAATTTACACCACTAAAATCGTCCTTAAAAAATTTACACCACTAAAATTACACTTAAAAAATCGCAATTAAAAAAAAATAGGAAATCATGAGCAATACTTCACAAAACACGCCAGGCAACACGCCCCAAATTCCGCCAAAAGTTGGCATCGACCGCATAACTTTCGCAACCCCAAATTGCTACCTAAGCATGAAAGATCTTGCGATTGCGCGCGGAATTGACCCAAACAAATTCACAATCGGAATCGGCCAAAGTCAGCAAGCGGTGCCGCCAAATCATCAAGATATCGTAACGCTTGGCGCTCAAGCTGCGCTGCCACTGATGCCATACATCGATAGCAACCGCCTCAAAATGGTGATCGTTGGCACAGAAAGCGGCGTCGACGCCAGCAAATCCAGCGCGCTCTACATTCACAAACTGCTGAACCTTAGCGCTTGGGTGCGATGCGTGGAAGTAAAAGAGGCGTGTTATGGCGGAACTGCGGCGCTTATGATGGCTCGTGATTACGTTTTGGTGCATCCTGGCGCGCAAGTTTTGGTGATTGCTGCAGACATTGCGCGCTACGGCGTTGGAACTCCTGGCGAGGTGACGCAAGGCGCTGGCGCTGTGGCGATGCTTGTAAGCGAGAATCCGCGCGTGTTGCAAATCAACGATGACAGCGTTGTAAAATCGGCGGAAATCCAGGATTTTTGGCGGCCCGTATATCAAAGCACGGCTTTGGCGCGCGGAAAGTTTTCGACCGAGCAATACATTCGCATGTTTTGCGACGTCTGGCAGCGATACAGTGCGGAAAACGCCTGCAATTTCAACGATTTTGAGGCGATTTGTTTCCATCTTCCGTACACAAAAATGGGGCTTAAGGCGCTTCGAGCTGGGCTGGAGGAAAATTCGGGCGCGCCGCACTCATGCGATGGCGCGCCTACTACTGACGATACTCGCGAACGTCTTCTTGCGCGATACCAAGACAGCACACAATACAGTCGTCGAATCGGTAATATTTACACTGGCTCACTCTATTTAGGCTTAATTTCTTTACTTGATTACGATTATTTTAGGAATTCTTGCGATTCATCAGAGTCTGCTTGCGACTTATCTTCCGCAACGCACTCAAACGAATCGCCGACGCGCCCGTCTCCCCTACTCCCAGGTCAAAAAATCGGCTTATTCTCTTACGGTTCGGGCGCTGTAGCGGAATTCTTTAGCGCAACACTTGTTCCAGGATGGCGAAGCGCGCTGTTTTCCAATCAGCACATAAAAACATTAAACAATCGCACGCAATTAACCGTTTCGCAATACGAGGAGATGTTCAACAGCGCAGCGCCTTATTCTCCGCAAGATTTTGTAAGCAGCCAGAAGAATCGAAGTGGCGCGCGATTCGTGCTTGACTCCATCAAATCTCAAGAGCGCAACTATCGTTCTATCTAGCTGTAGTGCGATTGTACCTTAAAATACGGCAGGTCATGTCATTCGCGCGGTCTAAGCGCGCTATTCCTCACGGCTATTAGTAGCCGTGAGGCTGATTTGGCGCATAAAGTCCACTGGACTTTATGCCTTAAGCCAAATCACGCTTTGAAGGAGCTTGAAATGCGCTATGCAATTTCAAGCTCAGTCAAAGCGCCTTTCACGCTACGCTCTAAGCGAAAAGGCAGGTCGTCGCGCAAACACACTACACATACACACAAAATATTGAACAAAAAAGCAAAATAAACAGCAAGAAACAGAAAATGACACTGGAATATTGCTTGCTCGCTACAACACACGTGTTAACACCGTTGTGCGATTACATCATTCCAAACGAGAGTATCATACTTGCTCATGCATCACCAAGAATACGCAAAGTATTAGGATACTGTTTTTTCACAGCATCTACAGCACTGATAAACGTATTTTGCATAGTAGGATACGAAGCTATATCAGATGATTGAAGAATATCGTTAACTAAAATCGGTTTTTTCTGTGCAGAATCGTATACGTTATGCCATGCACCACCAAGGCGATGCGCATAGTTTACTAAATCGAACGCACTCATCCAACCATATTTTTCAACAACAGACTCTACAATCTGCGAAGCATACTGACTTGTTTCATGATTAGGCGCATGAGTAATGCGATTGCGACCAAATTGCTTAAACGCGTTATATACACTAGGTTCTACAGGACCATATTCCCACGCTTGAATCTCATCAGTAAATAAAGGTTTACTAGGATTATTACGTAAAGCCTCAACTTGCGCAAAATACACAAGCTTGTTCAAAGCGAGATTTGTTAATGCTAACGTCTTGCCATGCTTTTCAATGAAGATTGCTGCTATATCTAATGCTTTCATGTTCAATCTCCTTTCAACATATACAAGTATGTAAAAAGTCGCTAACACTTAACTTTTAATAGAATTCTAAAGGCGGATGAGGCGAGATTCGAACTCGCGGTAGGTTTCCCTACAACGGTTTTCAAGACCGTCTCCTTAGACCGCTCGGACACCCATCCATGTGTGCTCGCTACGCAATATGCACATCAATCACACAAGCGAATAGCCTACCATAATCCCTAGGAAGAACGCGCAGGCTCGCACCTAGTCGCGCCTATTTCCAAGCAACTCCAGCAAGTACACAAACATGTTGATGAAGTCCAAATAAAGATTAAACGCGCAAATAATCGAAACGCGCTTAATCATTTCTGGCTGATTAGCATAGGCTTCAAAAATCGCACGCGTTTTTTGTGCATCGTAAGCCGTAAGACCTGCAAAAATCAACACTGCAATCGCAGCAATAAATCGCATAGTTCCAGCGCTTGGAGCAACAAACATAAGAATTACCTGGCTCACGCACAACACCAACAAAGCCACCATAAGAATCGGGCCAGCCTTAAGCATATTCACTTTTGTAGTAAGCGCAAGCATTGTAAGACACAGGAAGAATCCAGCAGTTAAAGCCAGAACCATTGCAATAGAGCCTAGGCTAAACACAGTAAAGATCGTGCTAAGTGTAAAGCCTGTAAGTGCCGCATATGCATAGAACATTGCACGCGCAGCAAAAACGCTCATTTTCATAACGCGCATTCCAAGCACAACAGCAAGCACCACTTGCGCAATAATAATGCCGAAGAAACCAAACCTACCCGTAGCATACAAGTAAGAGTAAAGCGCACCCGTGCTTTGCGTAAACATTGCAACAAGCGTTGTAACTATTAAGCCAACGGTCATCTCTGCGTAAACGCGACGCACACTCACTCGCTCCGCCTGCTCGCGCACATAAGTAGCCTGCGAGTCTACAATTGTTGGGTTTTGCGCAAAATCGCCAGCATAATTGCCGTTAAAACTTCCAAAATCTCCCATATATCCTCCTAAATCCTTATAAAACACTATAAAACATTATAAAGCCCTATAAATCCTTAAGTATCTAATTATAGTACATTTGTACGACTATGCGTGTCGTGCTACAAAAAGCGGAAATGTAGGTCGTGTCGTTCGCGCAGATTAGCTGCGCTCACGTCTTCGCCGCCGTAGAAGCACACCGTGCTTCTACGCTAAGCGGCTCAGCGAGTCGAGGTGATTTCTCGCGCATTATGCAGCTCGAAATCGTCGTTCGCGCGGTCTACGCGCGCGAACGTCTTCGCCGCACGTAAAGTCCACTGGACTTTACGTTTAAGCGGCTCAGCGCTCCGAATTGCCTTTTCGCGCTACGCTCTAAGCGCGAAGGCAGGTCGTCGCGCGCTCACGACTCAGGCGCATCCTCCACTCGCGGCGCACCATTAATATCGCGATGAATCCCCTGCATCTTCGCCTCAATTGCCTGCAAATTCTGCGCGCACTCAAGCAGCGTCTTAGAATGCTCCGCCAACTTTGCGTCTGGCAAATCCGCCTTATAGCGCAACGCATGCTCCAAACTCGCCCAATAATCCATTGCAATTGTGCGGAATTGCACCTCAACAGGCGTGTAATGCGCGCCCGACGACAAAAACACTGGCACAGCGTAAATCACATGCAAACTGCGGTACCCATTCGGCTTTGGGTTTTTAATGTAGTCCTTAACTTGCAGCACCTGAATATCCGTTTGCTTGGAAAGGTATTGCGCAACCGCGTACACGTCGTCGCGATAGTTGCAAATCACGCGGATTCCAGCCACATCGAACAGGTTGTCGCGAATCGAACGCGTTGATATGCTTAGGTTTCTGCGTCGCAGCTTCTCAAAAATCGAGTGCACGGATTTTAGTCGCCGCTCCATGTGATGCACGGGGTTGTGCGAAAATCGCACCTGAAACTCGCCGTCCAAAATCTCCAGTTTCGTGCTGATTTCGTACATCGCGCCTTCGTACACTTGCATCATGTTTACGAATTCGTACATTTGCTCGGGCGGAAGATGCGGCGTTTCGCTTTTTATAGGTGATTTTTGCGCGGACTTTTCGTCGGCGGTTGCTTGCGACTTTTCCGCGGAAGCGTCTGGCGATCCACCATCGCCAGCCCCTTGCAAGCTGGCGTAAAGTTCGGCCAAATTTAAACGATTATGACGATCAAGTATCACGTCTTTTTATTTTACTCGCAATTTTGCTATAAGTCTGATAATCGCCTGAGAATATGCACAAGTGACAACATATAGTGCGATTGCGCGACGACCTTCCTTCGCGCTTAAAGCGTAGCGCGCGAACGACTTTCCGCACTTTGTACCAAATTTGACCTAAATCACGTACAAAATGCGGAAAAGATTGACGCACTTTGTACCAAAATCCGCCTAAAACACGTACAAAACGCGGAAAAGATTAATCGAGAATGTTGTAAATCACGCAACGGCCACAGGAACTCCCGCAGAAAGCAGCTTCTTCTTAAACTCAATCGGCTTCAAGATATCGCAATAATCAAATCGCACAACCCTAACAACTCCGCAATCCATAAGCCACCGCTCTCTATTGCGTTCTTTCCTAACTGCATCACGATTATATCTATATAAGTTATTTGTGCTGAAGTTGTTGATATTTTCAACACTTCCGTCAAAATCCTCAGTACGCAAGTCGTAAGCAGCCGAGCGGTTATCAAACAAAGTTCTATCTTCAATCAAATATTTATCAGTGCCATCCAGCTCGCCAACAATAATTTTTCCGTTAACTTTCCACATAAAATCTGCGCGATATGGGCTCTGTGGATAATTCGGGTTTGGAAACTCGTGCTGCAATTCTGGTTCCACAAAACCAAGCTCAAGCATTATCGCCCGCGCAAGTGACTCTCCGCCGTTCTCGCTCTTAGGGTTCGCATAGTTTACCAAAGTCTCCATTCGCGACAAAACATCAAATTCATCGGTGCCAAGAAAATTTGGATTGTTAATAGGCGAATAATTTACACCATAAAAATCCGCGTTTTTTGGATTCTGAACACTGTTCAAGAACTGCGGCGTATCGCTACAACAATCCATGGAGCCGTAAAATTTACGACAAACACGCAAAATTTTGTTAAGATCTTCACCTTTTCGAGCAGCAGAATCGAAAGTTGCTAGCGACTCGGCGAACGACCCCTTCCAAGCGCACACGTAGAGAACGTTGTAAATGCTGGCAACATGACTAATAGCAAGTTCTTCATCAGTCGCAATATGCCCAAATGACGACGCCGTCAAAAGATTCGTATTTTTTACTGTGCCGCTATTAGCGCTTGTGCCCTTGCCAATAATTGTGCCGTTGCTCACATTTTTATGTCTATTTTTAGTAAAATCATCTAGCCTTATACCAGATTCATCTTCTATTATGTTTGGAAGTTTTAGTCGGCTATATTTGTGTCTAAATGCACTTCGCACCGATTTTTTCCGCTCTAAATCAGATTTTTTCTTGTTCGAAGCAAATTTTTCCGCATAACTAGACGACACGTATATTTCGGTAAGCGAATGATGTATGTAAGGCAAGTGAACCACCTCCAACCCCAGGAGCACGGCGGCAGTTTCGCCAGTAAAATTCCACTTTTTTATCTTTATCTTGTTTGTAAGAGTGACTGCAATACGCTTAACTTTATCTTTGTACAGCAATTGATCCCAGTGATCACGAATAGCGTAGAAGCCGTAATATGGCTCGACTAATTTTCCTGATTCTAAGCAGCGTCGCAAGTCTGTTCGAGAATTGCTTTGAGAAGCCATAAGACATGACTTAGAATTCTCTGACTCAATAAGTTTTTTAAATAATTTATCGGGTATGCCGTTAATATTTATTTTCTTTGACATATGTTGATAATAAATAACGTTGTTTTTGTATGTAAAGAATTTTTTATCAATGTGGTTAAAGGCTATAAAACGTTGAAAAATCAGGAAAAGCGACGCACTTTGTACCACATTTGATCTAAATCACGTACAAAAAGCGGAACACAACTCCGCACTTTGTACCAAATTTGACCCGAATTACGTACAAAAAGCGGAAGTATCGCTCGCGCGCGGCCCACGCGCCGCGCATCACTTTGCGCGCAGTTTAATCTCGCCGCGCCCAACCCATAGTATATGCTTGCCGCGAATATCCCACTTGCGCCGCCTCTTACCAGCCGCCGCCGTAATCATCATGGAAAGAATCGCCGCCGAGAATATCATCGCTATAACAAACAGCGTCATCCAAAGCGGCCACTGCACATGGTCTTCTGGCGCCGCAACAGGGTCTGGCAGCACGCGATACCCCGTAACCAGCAGCCTATGCGAGTTAATTCCGTACGGCGTGCACGTAAGCAGCGTTGCCAAATCTCGCCCAGGCTCGCGCTGCAGCAGGCTTATATCGTGCGGATCCACCACGTTTATGCGAAACACCTTGTATCGCAAGGTCTCGCCCTGCACGTCTAGGTAAAAGTAGTCGCCCTTTTTAAGGTCGGTTAGCGAGTCGAACATGGTTGCGTTCGGCAAGCCCGTATGCGCGGTGATCACGGTGTGCCGCCCTTTGCCGCCCACTGGCAAATCCGTGCCGTACAAGTGCCCCGCGCCTCGCGCCAGCGTCTCTTGCATCGTGCCGTGGTAAATCGGCAGCTTTACGCCAATCTTCGGGATCTTAACAATGCCAATAATGCCCATCGGCTCCTCAAGCGTTTTAAGGTAGCGCTTGTAGCCAGGCGTATTGGTTATATCTTCCTGCCCATCGCCGCCGTACGGGTCTCGCGTGAGCATATCTTTGCGCGTTGCGTTGTAGCGCTTTGCGTCGCGAATGTGCGCGCGCCGCACGTCGCCAGCCTGGTCGTGATTGTACTTATCGTATGCAGTGGAAATCTCCTTAGAAACGTGATTGTTCCACAGCGTTGAGCACACAGGGTAGCTAAAGCACAGAATGCCTGCAAGAACCAGCGCAATCGGCTCTATAATGCGCATCAGTGCGCTTTTCTTTTTAGTTATTTTTTTAGTTGTTTTTTTAGTTTTAAGTGTATTTTGGTTTATATTTTTGTTTATTTTTTGGCTTGAGATTGAGCGTGGAGTTTGCTCTTCGGCTGCTTGCGATTCTTCCGCAGCCAAACCACTCGCGCCAGCCACATTGCTAGTGCCAGCCACATTGGAGGTACGCTTCGCCTTATTCTTAAACAATTTAGCAACCGCGCGCTCGCTCAATGAGCGGCACCAATTGCTAATATCGGCTAGCTTCATAACTCCTCCAAGCTCAAGCTATTGAATTAAATAACTCCGCACTTTGTACCACATTTGACCAAAATCACGTACAAAAAGCGGAAAAACTGACGCACTTTGTACCACATTTGACCTAAATCACGTACAAACTCGGGAAAGATTAGAGCACTTTGTACCAGAACACGCCAGCGTAGAAACAAAATGCTCAACGCATTTTGTTTTAAGCGCTGCAGCGTGTCTTCTGGTACAAAGTGCCTAAATCTTTTGCATGATTAAACCAAACGCCACCTAATCCAGCGTTGGCTAATCACGCACAATCACGCAGCCTGCTCTTCTTCCTTCTTGCGATTCTTAAGGAATACGAACATACCAGAGCCAACAAGACCGAGGCCAATAAGCGCAAAGATAATCACGCCAGCAGCACCAGTCTTTGGAAGCTTGAACCAGTTATCGCCACCATCAGGACCACCATTTGGAAGATCCTTAAAGGTGTAGGTAAAGGTAGCTTTGTCAGCATCATAATGACCACCATCAGTACTACCACCTGCAGGGTCAGCCGTATTTCGAGCAACAACCTGCTCAACCTTTGGAGAAAGAACAAAGCCCTTTGGAGCCACGGTCTCAACAACGTAGAATGGCTGTTGAGCATTTGTAACCTTTACCTCAAAAGCACTATTAGCGGCTGCACCAGTAGCAATACCGTCAGTTCCAGTTCCATTCTCAGCATTCACAAAGTTAGCAGTCGCACCAGTGCAATTAGTGCGGTCATTAGCCTTCACGCAAGCATCTGCCTGGTCTTTATTAGCGAAGATTGCAAACTTAGCGCCAGAAAGAGGAGACTTACCGTCGGTTCCATTAACCTTCTTAATCTGGAACTTAACAAACTTAGTTGTTTCGCTTCCGCCAGGAGTTGGCTTTGGTTCTATACCCTTGCCGTGACCTGGAATAAAGCCAGACTCGTTCTTAAGACCTTTTGCAATAAAGCTGCTTAAATCTTTTGCTAATGTAAACTTTACCGTAACATCAATTTCTACTGGTTTTGTATTAAGCGTATTTGCTTTTGCAGCAATAGCTTTAAGGCCTTTATCCTTAAAAGTAACCTTATAACGCGTACGACCATTCTCAATACCATTCGTACCAGTTCCAACTTCCGACGAAACGACATAATCTTCATCATTACCTTTCGTCATATCGTTTTGCTCACCATTAATTTTTACTTTATTAATGATTGCGTCACTAACATTTTGATATGCTGCAGTTTGAACATCATCGTAGATAGCGAAGTCCAGAAGATCATCTTTAGTAAGATCCTTACCATTAGTAGCCTTTGTCTTATTCAACTTAGCTTTAATAGTGTAAGTGATTTCATCTCCAGAACCAACCGTCTTAGTGGTATCTGCTGTCTTAGTAACATTATCCTTAATGTACGCGTTCTTTGGCTCGACCTTTACCTCATACTTGTAGCTGTTGTTCGTTGCCTTTTCAGCACGAGTGATTTCTGGAACAGTCATGAAGAATGGAGCAACATCGTTAGAATAATTCTCAGCAGCAGCAACTTCTTCAACCTTATACAAGCCGATTGGAAGATTGCTGATGGTTACTTTACCATTGGAGCCAGTTGTAAACAGAGTCTTATCAGTTTCACCAGCAGCTGGCGCAGGATTTTGTACTGCAGTTCCTAAATCGCCGTCTGACAAAGAACTAGGATTTGCATTAAGAGCTGATACTTTAGCAGCAACTTTTAACCAATCATCATACTGTTTAAGATTAATATCTGTGCCATTAATTTTGTTAACTGGAGTCACCCTAAACTTAGCGCCAGCAACACCAGTTTGTTTCGCCTGTTTATCTTGGCTATTGAGTTCATCCTTGTACTTATCAATCTCGATGGAACCAACGCATTTCTGATTTGTCTGATCCCATGGTGCCTTAGAAGCATCACATGCAGCTGGAGTCTCAGCCCAAGCGGAGCTACCAGCAACCACGGCGCCAGCAACGCACAGCGTGCCAGCCATCGCGAGCGAGGCCACCGCGGCCACGCACTGCTTTGTTATCTTATTAATAATTTCTCCTTGTTTGTTTTGTTCTTGCGAACACTTTGAGAGATATATGTTATGTTTTGTGTTTATATTAACTAGTTTCGTCAACCAACTTCCGCCAATCACAGCTTGCAACCAGCATCCGCCAGTTAAGCCAACTTGCAATTAACTTGCACTAGCTAATCTGTTTAGTTATCATTTTCAGTTTTGATTGAGCACAATCATGCGCCCAAACCCTCCCGCAGGTTTTACGCTGCAGAAAATATCTTCATCAGCATCGCCACCTTTCGGTTATCCACCATTCGATGCGCAGCATTACGCCGCCACACCACTCGGCAGTTTTGCGGATAAAAACTTTAATCAGTGCTTTGCGCAACAACACCTCAAGCATCGCGCGCCCCCACTTGGTCTGGTCAAGGAAGAACCCAGCCGCCATGGCGCCCGTGCCAATCACGCACACAACGCTCATAAGCATGTTCCAGTTCACGCAATCTTCCCCGCCCGTCTTTGGCAGGTTAAATGGCTCCACAACCTTAACTGGGAAGAACTTTGCGGCGTAGTCAATGCCCTTCGTTCCTTTAAACTTCATAGCGCTAACAATATCGCTGCCACTCGGAACGCTAATCGTAGTTCCATAGTTCATAGCAGCTTTATACTCGCCCAAAGCTTTTAACTTCAACGCAAACACTGCGCAATAGTACTTTCCAGTATCCGTAGGCGCTTTGGAGTTTGAAATAAATCCGCGCGAACGCTCCATAGTGTTGGCAGTGCTATCGAAAAGCAAAGGGTTCTTTAATACATCAGTATCGCAACCATCACCATTATTACTACCCTTACGGCATTTCTCCTGCTGCTGGAAGTTCGCTCGCCCCCACACCTTCTGATTATCGCCGCCGTTAAGCTTAAAGAACAACTTGTCGAGATTTTCGCTCCAAACCTGAGTTTGGTTCTTGCTGTTCGCATCCCTGCACAAAGTTCTTAGCGTAATGCCGTCGCGCTTGGCCGTAGACCACGAGTCAACACCAAGGTCGTGCAGCAATCCGATTCCGCGCATAACAGTAACGCCAACCTTTCTGTCAACATTTGCAATGTTATCTGTGGAGTCAACTTGGCCGTTATTGGTATCGGAATTATACACACTATGGTCAAAATACTTGTAAACGTTAACATGCAAATCGTTGTTACCAATAGCTGGTCTAGTAACCTTCACCTTTGCATAGATAGGGTGATCCTTGTTGATGGAGCCTTCGCCGTCCGAAGTAGAGCCGTCTGGGTAGTGCACAACAACCTCGGCCAAGTAATCGTCAGCGTCTTGCCACTTATCTGGGCGGAAGGTGACGGAGCCTTTGCCAGTGGCGTCCGCGCTGGCTTGCTGCTTCTTGCCATCTTTCAACTCTGGCTTGCCGTCTTTCATCTTAACGTTGTCTTCGCCATCCTCGAAGTTCGCCCAAGGCAAATTGGTTGCTTTCGAATTTGTAATATCGCGAGCCTTAACAAAGCGCTTAATCTCGTACCAAGTGCCTTTAGGCAGAGCGCCTTCCTTAACGTTTTGCAAGTCGTAATCAGGAACGCCGTTAGCATTAACCTCAGTGCTGCCTTCGGTAACCTTCTTCTTGCTTTGCGGCGCACCCGAGCTTATATCAGCCTTGTGATTATTAAGATTCTTGTCAAAAGTACTACCAGCCTGAATTTCTGGAATCTTCGTATAAGTAGGGTTATACAGCTGGTTGAGGTTATGAATACGCACATAGAATGTGTCGATTTTGTAGCCCTGGCCGTCTGTGCCGTATGGATTACCCTTAGCGTTCAGCACGCTTGGAGCTGGATCTTCGTTCTTCTTAGACTTGAGTTTAGCCTCAACAGCCTTCTTAAACTCATCAGACTTCTTATCGCCCCTTATAGCGTAGACCTTGCACTGGTAGTCTCCAGTCTTCTGAGCCTTTCCGCCAAAGAAGCCGCGGGTGCGCTCAGAAGTATTATTACTATTGCCGCCAGGAACCCAATCGTCATACAGCAAGTCATCAGGCTTGCAGTTGTTACGATCTTTGATACACGACTTTTGCTGATTGAAAGTAGCATGTCCCCAAATCGTTTGCTTCTTAAACCTTAAGCCGTCTTTTTCGATATCTTTCGCATTCTTAACTTTACTATCAACATGACCAGGCAGAGTGTTGTAAGTATAGTCGCTATACTTGCCATCCTTGCCCTTCTTGGAGCAGATTACGTGCTGATGAAGTTTGCCAACAGACTTAGTCATCCACGAGTCGAAGGTTGCATCGTTAGGTAACGACTCGCCTACTTTAAGGTCGTAACCATTGCCCATATACGCATTAGGGTAATTCTTATACAACGTAAGGCCGAACTGATTATTCTTGTCGTCGCGCGTAACCTTCACCTTTGCATACACAGGGTGCTTGTAGTTAATAGATTCTGGCTGATCCGTAGATGTGCCGTCTGGGTAGTGCACAACAACCTCGGCCCAATACTCGCCAGCGTCCTGCCACTTATCTGGGCGGAAGGTGACGGCGCCGTACTCGCGAATTGAAGTGGTATCATTTGGTTGAATCTTGTTATCTTTCTTAACAGGATTGCCTTTATCATCGCGCTTAACGTTATCTTCGTCACCCTCTAAGTTAGCCCAAGGGTACGTCTTGGCCTTATTGTTATCTTTATCTGCGCTCTTTATCAGCCTCTTAATCTCAAACCACGTGCCCTTTGGGAGTCTATCCACAACAATGTCATCTTGATCTTTCGTTGGAACGCCGTTGCCGTTCTTAATGCTCGTAGGCTGCTTCGAAGAATTGCCATTGCTATCAACAAAATCGCCAATCTTAAACTTACCAGCCTCAATAGTGCCAGTCTTCACATAAGTCGGGTTGTACTTTTGGTTGTCGTTAAGCTTTATCTTAAAGTGGAAGGAGTCTACAGTCCACTCTGTGCCCCTAGTGGATGCAAAAGTGTTGCCAATATCAAAAGCAAAGCCATAGTTTGCGCCTTGCTTAACTAAGCCATCAAACGTTTTAAGCGCATCATTATATTGCTTCCCTGCTCCAGTGTGAGCCTCGTGGAACGCAAACACCTTGCACTCGTACTCGCCCGCTTTTTTAGGCGTGCCGCCAATCAGCGCGCGAGAACGCTCCATAGTGCTGCTGTTCCACTCTCCCTTAGAAAGGTATTGATTGCCATCTGTGCAGTTACCATTCGCACACTTAGGGTCATTGTCTCGAATCCACTGGCGGAAGTCCTGGAATTGCAAGCCGTCAACGTCGCCGCTTGCTTTGTTCTTGCCCTCGGCAGGCTTAAGCAGCGTGTACGGAGCCTTAGGGTCATCCTTCTTATGGCACACGGCGCGGAAGGTAATAGGACCCTTTGCGTTAGTGGACCACGAATCCAGCACAATGCCGTCATCCTTGGCGCCTTTACCAATCGACTGGCCTTTTGTAAGCTCGCGCGGCTTTTGGCTACTCGCATTGTGGTAGTTAATATCGCCGCCAAATGCGTTATTATTTATGCTCTTGCCGTTAAGAAGCTTAAGATTCAAATCCTGCGGATTACTAGTAACCGTAAGGTCTTCCACCTTAACTGGGGCATACACTGGATTACCACCATTACCAGAATCAGGATCTGCCGAAGTAGAACCATCAAGATATGTAACTACAACAGGTGTTTTATAATCACCCGCATCCATTGGCTTTTCTGGACTAAAAGTAACTTTACCTGTTTTATCTCCACCGTTTGTAAGTGAAGACCACTTAAGAGGATCCTGACCCCATTTACCATATTTATTAAGCGTAAACGATTTAGCAGGCAACTTCTTTGCATACTTTGTGCCGCGCCTATCATCTTTTTTACTGTGAGGTTCAGTAGATTGTTTTGACGACCCAGCAGTAACAGTAGTATTATCCCACTCAGGATAGTAGAAGCGAGACATTGGTTCGACTTTGAATTTTGCTTGCAAATGCTCTATAAGACGATCGTTTGGGCTACGTTTACAGTTATACAGCGAAGGGTCAGGATATTTTACTTGCACATGGAAAGTTATTGTATGACGCTTATGTTCTGGACCAGGGTTAAAAGATACATGACCAGTAAGTGGATCTAGCCAAGCATGACCTGGCGAAAGGGTATGTGCAGTACCATAATTATCATCGTAAGTAACTTTTACCTTATTACCTTTTTCGTCTGTTGGCTCGCCTTCAAAGCTATATACAAGTCCAGCCTTAGTTGGCAGTTTATATGTCTTGCCACCATCTTTGACGAAGTGACCGTTTACTGTATCGCCATCCCAAGTACCAGTTTCAAAATAGTTTTTTGATTCAAAACTACTGAATGGTTCTACATTCTTAACCTCATCGTATTTCATACCACCTTTAGTAGTTTGGTCTACACCGTGATCAGGCCTATCTCCTATATTGTATTCCTCAAAATCTGGAATACCATCACCATCAGTATCATATGGACCTGAAACTGTATAATGTCGAACAGAACTTGCATTTTCTACATTTTCATTCATATCATCCGTATAACCCATTGCAAAGAATAACTGATAAGGGTCATACCTAGGATCAACATCAGCAGTTACTGTCCAACGATATACTGCCTCTTTTTCTTTCTCCCAAGACTGAAATATTCGCCCGATTTCTCCTCTATTTTTCCACGCATACAATTCACACATTGAAGTTCTATTAGAACCGCAGCCTTTATCTCCGAGCGTAATATCCCAAAAATGATTATATTTATCGCCATCGCTAGGAAGATAAGTATAGCGTTGCTTACCAGGATTATAAAACTGTCCTACTGTTTCGCTGCCGTTACTTTTATTATCCCAATTGTCTTGAGGCTTATGTACAAGAACAATTTTCCCATTATTATTTTCTCTAGCAATACTAATCCATTTTACTTCACGCGTTATTCTTATAGTATCGTCAACAAGACCACGTGGAGTAATCAAATAAAATACAGGTCGAGTATTAAACCTGTTTTTATCGAGCAAAGGATTAAACACACCACGAAAGGTAATTTTCGTACGTCCATCAGTACCTTTTCCAGGCTCGACAAGCGGATAATATTCATCTTTGCAAGTTCCTTTATCAAGCTCATACTTTGTGCAATCGCCAGTTTTCATGTTAACAAAAGCAGAACCAAGATTAGAATGATCAGCCGCAACAACTGCATTGCCAAATTTATCCCAATAAACTTGACCAGCACTTGCCTTCTGTGCAGGAACAACAAAAGTCGCGAGAAGCGTGGCGGCGACTACGAGCATTGCAAAGAGCGCGCGAAGTAGGGTGCGGGCTGGACGTGCGACGGCGCCACCCTTATTCCAAGCAAAAGCGCGCAACGCAAGACGCCCCACGCGTGATGCGAATCCACGTAACCCTGCTGGCAACATAGTCTACTCACCTTTCCTGGCACCGCGAATATCGTGGCAACCCCCAACAAAACTGCATGAAACCATTCCATGCGGCTTGTTCCTCGTTATTCTTAAGTTACTCTTCGCTCACTTGTTTTATGCATTTGCGCGCAACTCCCAAAACGGGCAGAGCACCAGACAAATCCAATACTCAAAAAGCGTTAAGCGCAACATGCCGAACGTTCCAACCAGCACCTGTACAAGCAAAGCCAGGTGACTCCCACTGCCCAACGCAGCATAAACGTTCAGCAATCACTTAACGCAGCGCTAAATGCGCGATTAACTCGGGTGTTAACTTCGCAATTAACTCTGCGATTAGCCCGAATATTAACCCGCGCGCAAAAACAAGATAGCAAAGCGCAGCTTTAACTAAAGCCTTTAGTATTTATACCCCCCCCCCCCCAGAACGAATTGCAAGTTAAAACCTCTACAAATTGCGGAGTGCGTAAAAGTTTTTATAATGATTGACTTTTGCAAAAAAATCTATTGAATACTAGATAATAACCGAATACTTTTATGTAGCAGGTGGAGTGTTTTTTGTGACCCGCGTGTCGCAAAAACCACAACATCTTGTGGTTTGGGTGTGCGCGAACCACAAGCGCATGCAAATCGTAAGGCTAAATCCAGTGCCCGAGCGCAAACATCGCAGCTAATCCGCGCTCAATGTAGTGCGATTGTACTGAATTTCAGTATTTTTTAATACAAACACACTACATCAAAGCGCGAAGACAGGTCGTCGCGCACATTTGGAGCAAAACACTAGAATATTATAAAACCCTAAAACTCTAACTCAGGATTCTTTAACAACTCATTAAACATCGCATTATACAAACGCAAAGGCAGGTCGTGTCGTTCGCGCGGTCTAAGCGCGCTCACGTCTTCGCTTGCGTTGAAAGCACACCGTGCTTTCAACCCTAAGCAAGCTCAGCGCTCCGAATTACCTTTGCGCGCTACGCTTTAAGCGCAAAGGTAGGTCGTCGCGCCCACGTTTGTTTACGTTTTGGCCAATTTTGGGAACAAACTCAGGCACACCTCCCCGCGTTCGTTCCATTTTCAGCGTGTACAGCTACATTTTCGGTAAATCGTTCGTGCGTTACACCGCGCTCACGTCTTCGCCGCGCAGAAGCAGTGCTTCTGCTTTGAGCGGCTCAGCGCTCTATTCCTCACGGCTATTAGTAGCCGTTCGGCTGATTTGGCGCATAAAGTCCACTGGACTTTATGCCTTAAGCCAAATCACGCTTTGAAGGAGCTTGAAATGCGTTATGCAATTTCAAGCTCAGTCAAAGCGCCTTCGCGCTACGCTCTAAGCGAAAAGGTAGGTCGTCGCGCCCACGTTTGTTTACGTTTTGGCCAATTTTGGGAACAAACTCAGGCACACCTCCCCGCGTTCGTTCCCTTTCCCCCACGTTTGTTCCCATTTCAGCGTGTACAGAAACATTTGGAGCAAAAAAAATCGGGGCAGATGCGCTCTCGCACTTCCGCCCCCCAAAACCCTAAGGTTTTCAAGCACTTTTAATTCTATCTTTCACATATCCAACTGTCAATAACAGTACAAATAAAAGCAAGCAATGAGTTAAATTTACTCGCTTTATCGTACTCTTTTGTGTACTCAGATGACTTTTTTATAAAACACCCTGCAATGTATTCAATAATGCTTTTTTGATCATTCACGCATTCATCACACTGATAATTCCTATGCAGAAATTTCTTATACATATATGCAGTTATCACTATTTCTTTCATCTTCGCATTACACATATTTGATCGCCTAGCACGCTTATTGAACCCTACAGTTTCAATAGCTTTACTTACTTCTTCAAGCACAAGCACGTTGTCAGAACTTTTTTCAGTAATTCCATCCAATATTGAATTAGAATGAGCACAAGCATTACGTACAGATTTTACCCTGCACAATAAGTGATGTTCCTTCTGCATCTCTCTACTACCCCATCTTTTTGCACAAAAACGATAAAATCTTAGCAATGTTCCAAATGTAACACCTTCAACAAATACCCAAATTGGCATTCCAACTGTATACTTTTCTGCCGATTCTCTGCTATATTTTCCATCTTTAAGTCGTTCTAATTCAACAATTAGTATTTTGCGGTCATCATTATCAAGACTAAACATATAATCTTCAACAATGGAGTATCCATCTTCTTCAGGATTTTCAGTAAACATTTTCATTAACTTAACTTTTGACTCATGCTCTATAATTAGAGTTATTAGAAGTAAAAGTTTTTGAAACATTCTATTAAGCTGCTCTATTTTGCATAATTGATCAAAATCCAAGTCAATATACTGGCCATCTCTAGACCCACCAACTCTCTTGTTAAACAATTTCTTATATGAACAAGTTTCAAAATAATATGAGAAGGTTGAAAGGTAGGAAATTGCAAAATCTTCAGATCGTTTGTTAAAAGTTATACCTTGCTTCTTAAGATGTTTTATCTGATCTATTGACGAAAGCTTCACGGGCAATTTATTAATTGCACATGTTTTCTTTGCACAAGAACAGTATCGATTATCCATTCCCCTATTCCTTCCCAACTATGGATAAATATCGTTTATTTTTGCGAATACTACCCCAATAGCATTCGATAACTATATCCGCGTAATAGTCAAAATTTTGCACCGTCATGAGCATATAGACGCCCTGCTCCGTAAAAGCATATGGAAGTGACCTGCTTTTAGAACTAATATTTGCGGTCAAAAAATTTGATTGCAAATATTCCAACTCAGATTTATTTAATTGAAACATAAAGTCGTTATCAAATTTTTCTATGTTATTTTTTACTTGTTGATTGAACGCTCTTGTACTGTATCCATATATCTCAGCTAAATCCACATCAAGCATGACTTTTTGATTGCGAATGTTATAAATTTTTTCTTTTATCGTTTTAGCGTCTATAAGCGCTTTAGATGGCACGCTTCTAGCGTCCGTGATAATTAAATTTTTATTCTGCTCTACCATAAGACACCTCCTAAAAATGTACGTAAAACCTAGCGCCGTGCAACAAAAACTACACTTCTGACACAAAACCCATAAATCACAAGCAAAATTACAAAATCAATCGCAAGCCATATAACATCTAACAACTAGCAAAACTAGCATGCATCAGCGCATAAATATAATTCTACAAGATTTCACAAATAAGAATCAACAAACTCGGATTATGATACAAACACACTACAAAAAGCGGAAATGTCCTTCGCGTGTTACTGAAAATCATCAACAATTGCTTGCATAATTAATGACATTTACGTTACATCATATATAATTGTCGTATATATTTATGCAAAAGTACAAAACTCCCCACTAAAACATAAGAGTAGGAACCAAGATGACTACAGTAACAACAGACGTGGTAAACGTAAACTTTCGAGCAAAGAAAGAAGACAAACTCAACGCTGAACGAGTTTGCAAAGAACTCGGAATCTCTATGAGCGCCGCGCTGAACGTGTTTATCAAAACGATTGGTCGCGAAAAGAGAATACCGTTAGATTTTTCGCTAGACCCATTTTACTCGCCGTCAAATCAAGCATATTTGAAATCGCAGATTGACGGAGTTAAAAATGGCACAATAAAGCTTGAAGAGCACAATTGCAAAGGCCACTACGACGATAAATAACGCAAAGACACGAATAACGCGGAGGCGCACTACGATTAGCTTAATTAGGCGGCAGATTCTACCAGAGTTTATACCAGTTGGCGCGCGAATTGTTGTGCGAACGTACAAAATCGCGCAATTAGGCGGCGGCGAAAGATTACAAAACGCTGGCAGCGCGCAAGCAAACAATGACAATGCTCAAACAGACGACGCCAGCACGCAAAAAATTGAATACCACGACGCGATTGGTCACGTAATCAGCTGGGACGGAGCAACATTGCACCTTATGCGCGATGCAGCAGCAAACGGAAGCCGACCCGAGCAAGAAATGTTCATTGACGCGCACACAATCGTAAGACTAAAGCCAATACCCGAGCGCAAACATCGCAGCTAATCTGCGCGAGTGTTACATATGTCTCATCACCGAGACAAATATAACGAATCTTTGGCAAAAATCGTTACATATGTCTCATCACCGAGACAAATATAACGAATCCAAGCCAAAAAACGTTACAAACGCCTCACGCGCGAGACAAATGTAACACGTATACGCGCACACAGCAGCGCCGAAGTGCAATCGCACTACATTGCAACACTCAAGCAGATCATCATTCGCGCGCTACGCTCTAAGCGAAAAGGCAGGTCGAATCACGCAACCACGCCGTTGGAAATCAGCTCGCGCGCAACCTCGCGATACTCCTTAGCAGTCTTATGCTCAGGAGCAAAAATCGTAATCGGAACCGCTGCAACAGTAGAATCCGGCAGCTTAATCGAACGCGAAATCACAGAATGCAACACGCGCCCCTGGAAAGCCTCGTAAATCCTTTGCAAAACCTCTTCGCTGTGCAAAGTGCGCGTAAACATAGTAACTAGCACGCCAAACACTTGCAAATCTGGGTTAATTCTGTGCTGCACTTTTTCAATCGATTGCATAAGCAGCGCCACGCCTCTAAGCGCAAAGAACTCCGCTGCAACAGGAATAATCACGCCATCTGCCGCCGTAAGCGCGTTGACGGTAAGCAAGCCAAGCGAAGGCTGGCAGTCAATAATAATAACGTCGTACTCGTTACGAACTTTGCGCAACACGCCAGCCAAAATCTGCTCGCGACCAACCTCGGTAACAAGCTGCACCTCGGCTGCAGAAAGATCAATGTTTGCAGGCATAACGTCAATATTTTCTGTGGCAGTGTGGCGAATCACATCGTGCACGTCTACAGAAGAATCAAAAAGCGCCGTGTAAACAGTGTTATCAAGCGCGTTCGCATTAATCCCAAGCCCCACCGTTGCAGCGCCTTGCGGATCGAAGTCAACAATTAAAACGCGCCTACCGTATTGACTCAGCGCACCAGCGATATTTATGGAGCTGGTAGTTTTACCAACGCCACCCTTCTGGTTACACATAGCAATAATGCGCGCAGGGCCGTGCGTTGTAAGCGCATCTGGCGCGCGGAAAGTCTCATATTCGCGTCCAAGTAAATCAGTAGGCATACGCTCCAGTTTATCAAAAGGTATGTTCAGTGGATTTGCGCGATGCGGCGGCGAATAAAACACCTACCTTGCGCGCGGATGACTCATAACATACGCCTCCATAAGCGCGTCTGGGCTTATATGCGTGTAAATTTGCGTTGTTGTAACAGACGCATGGCCAAGCAGCTCCTGAACCGTACGAACGTCGGCTCCACCCGAAATTAAATGCGTTGCAAAGGAGTGACGAAGCGTGTGCGGATGCAATTCTTTGCCGATTTTTGCCATCATGCCAGCGTGCGAAATCGCCTCCCACGCGGATTGACGAGAAAGCGCTTTGCCGCGTTTGTTTAGGAAAATCATGTGAGAATTTGCGGATTTTGATGCGGATTTTGAAGATGAGTTTAATGGCGATTTGAGTTGCAATTCTGCGGCTGCTTGCGACTTTGCGGTTGCTTGCGACTTTTGCGCGCGGCTTTCAAGAATCGGCCTAGCTTTATCTAAATAATCGCGCAACGCACGAACCGCGCACTTTCCAATCGGCACAAGCCTCTGCTTTTGCCCTTTTCCGCTAAGCCGCACAACCGATTCCGCTAAATCAATATCCTCAAATTTTATGCCAACCGCCTCGCTCACGCGCGCGCCCGTAGCGTACAAAAATTCCACAAGCGCACGGTCTCGCAAAGAGACGGCATCCGTACTACCAAAGCCGCCAGCAGCATCGATTACGCGCTCCACTTCGCTAATGCTGAGCACGTCTGGAAGATGCTCCGCTTGCTTTGGCGCTTTGACTTCTGCAGAAGGGTCGCTTGCGATTTGCGCGTTGGAAAGCATGAATTTGTTCCACTCGTGGATGCTTGCGATTCGCCGCGCAATCGTGCGAGGCCCTAAGTTTTGCGCTGCCATTGCTTGCGCTGCCATTGCTTGTGATGACATTGCGCGCACGTATTCTTCGATGTCTAGTTGCGTGATTTTGTTAACATCGTTGATTTTTCGGGCTTCGCGCAGCCAGTTCGTGTATTTTGTAAGATCCGACTCGTAAGCTTCAACGGTTTTTGGCGAAAGCCCGCGCTCCACGCTTATGTGGTTTAGAAATTGCTGGATTTTTGGAGAAAATGGCGATTCATGCGGTTGATTTGCATGCGATTGTTGCGATTGATTAGTGCTCGGCTGATGCGGTTTCTGCGATTGGTTCATGCTCGGCTGTTGCGATTCGGTCATATGTTAATTATATGCCGCTCGAATCTACCAGTTCGAGTTGCGCAAATCGCAAGTAACCGCAGAGTCATTCAGCGCAACCCCAACAATCTGCTCGCCACTTTGCGCGCTTTGAATCAGCTGACTTTGCCAATCGCCTGGGCAATCAATCGCAAATCGAAGCTCGCGCAAATCGCCAGCTGACTCATCGCAAGCAACCGCGCGCTCTTTATACTTGTATTCGCGCCAAGAATCAGCCTTAGCAAAAAACGCGCGCTCATCGCACTCATTGCACTCATCGCTCTCCTCAAGCATCTTCTTCGCAAAACTCAACTCCTCAATCACGCTACCCAGCAAATCCGCCACATTTCGCCGATTTTCCACAACCATCGCACGCGTGCGATTCGGGTCTGTAAGCGCCACTCGCGTCATATCTCTCCAAGAACCAGCCGACATTTGCAACGCAACATTGCGATTTTCGCTTCCGCACAAAACGTTCGCCAGCGCTGTAGAAACAACGTGCGGCATGTGCGAAATCAGAGCCGCCGAAGCATCGTGTATGGAATCGTTCAACACAAGCGCGCGATTGCCACACAACGCCACAATAACGCGCAAAACCGCCAAAAATCGCCAGAAATCGCTGCTCTCATCAACACTAATTGCCCAAAGCGCGCCGCGCAGCAACTCCGCACTCGACGCCTGCCAACCCGTAAACTCGCTGCCAGCCATAGGATGCGCGCCAATATAACAATCGCCAAGCCCCGCAGCCTTAACCTGCTCGCGCACAAGCCCTTTAACGCTGCCAACATCAGTCAAAGTTGTGCGCTGCTTGTTGATTCCGCGCGAAATCTCGCCAAGAACTTCTGGCATAGCAGCAAGCGAATTACACAAAATCAAAACATTTGGCTGCATACGCGCAAGCTCCGCAACGCTTTCAACGCAAGTGATTCCAAGCGCGCGCGCCTCGCTGTACATTGTTTGATGGCGATTATACGCGTACACTTTGCAAGAGCCCGCATCCACCAAACGCTTTGCGATTGATCCGCCAATAAGTCCAAGTCCAACAATACCAACAGAAAATTTTTGAGAAAATTCAGCATTTTCTACCATAATAATTCTCTTTCTGCATGCATTACGTTCAAAGTGCGCAAAGCGCCCGAAGCATCAACTGAAGCATCGCCTAGAGCCTCAACCGAAGCCTCACCTGCAGCATCAATACACACTCCACCATTAGGCAGCATCCAATCATTCATAATCGGATTATTGCGATTATTAGAAGGATACACCGCTAAAACTCGCACCCAATCACCATGTTCAACAACCTCTTGAATCATAGCTTTGCACGTAGAATCCCAAGGAGCAGCATCAACAGTGGCAATAAAACTATATAAACCATCTTGACCTTTAATCGGCCTAGACATAAAAGAAGTCATATTAAGACCATGATCGCGCACAACATCAAGCAAATTTGCTAGCACTCCAGCACCTGTACAACGCGGAATAAAAGCAATAATCGAAGAAAAAGATGAATAGCATTCGCGATGCATACTAACAAAACTTAAAGCCTCATCTCTAGGAGCTAACACTAAAAACTCAGTGCGAGCGCCAGAAAAATCTTCAACGCCTTCACTCACAATTTGCCTATTGTATAAATCAGCACAAATTTTAGGGCACAAAGCAACTTCGCCATTAACTAAATCCCTACAAGCAGCAGCGTTTGAAGACGCAGTTTTTTCTTTCAATCCATGCTTTTGAGCAAACTTACGACATTGCGCCAACGCGTGAGGATGAGCAACAATAGTCGAACAGTTATCGATTGAATCCGACTGGCAAACAACAGCATCAAAACTTATATCAACGCCCACGCGCGCAATGCCAACCATATTTTTTGCATCAATTAATAAATCTAAATTAGGTATTACTACGCCTTCAATATTGTTTTCCCACGCAATAATACCCAAATCGTAGCAATCTTCAATTTTGCTAGCAATATTACGAACATTCTCACACGCAGTTGGAATAAGACGCAAAGTATCTAACGATTTACATTGTTCTTTAACTTTTAAAGCAGCTTGATGAGTAAAAGAACCTTCTGGCCCTAAATAGCATAATTTGCGGTCACTACTGCTGTTCTTATTACTATTCATGACTATATTGCTATTCATGACTATTCCTCAAACTACTTTAAGACTATAAGACTAAGACTACTGTAAATAAGACTACTCTAAGACTATAAGTAAGACTACCTTACACTGATTTGGCACCACTTATTTAGCGCCACTACCACTTATTTAGTGCCACTACCACTGATTTAGCGCCACTTATTTAGCGCCAGAAATAACAAAAAATTTATTAGGCATACAAAGCAAAACTGCGTGAGCAATAATCACGCCATAAAGCCAAAAATATCCAGCATTTTGCGCAATCCACGGAAGATTATCCACGCCAAAGCCAATGGCAACTAGCACGCCGCGAAATGCGCCAAAAACTCTAAACCATCCAAGCGCAATCATCCACACAACCGAACAACACACAATTGCGTGCAAAATAAAGCCAAACATGCCACAAAGCATGCGAGCAAAACACGCGCTCAAAGTAACAAGCAAAAGCGCGATTACAATACCGTACGGAAAGCCGTACATAGCGCCCATTCGGTGCGCAAACGTGCCCAAAACCGCGCAAAATGCCGCCAAAACGCATAAAGCCGCACACTTGCTAGCCAATAGCACAGAATGCGACTTTATGTTAAACATCATTTTAAGGAATATTTTAAGCGATATTTTAAGAAATCACGCTAAATTTACGCAGCAATCACGCAGCGTTGTTGTTCTGCCTACGCTGCTTAGCGCGCCACTTATACCATTCATCACGGCTCAAAATAATCTTGCGCACGCGAATCGACTCAGGTGTAACTTCCACGCACTCATCTTCGTTAGCAAAGTCAAGCGACTCTTCCAAGCTCATCTTAATTGGTGGAGTCAAAGTCTCAAGCACATCTGCTGTAGAAGAACGCATGTTAGTCATATGCTTAGCAAGCGTAATGTTAACATCCAACTCGTCTGGCTTGTTGTTAATACCAACGATTTGACCTTCGTACACAGGGCTTTGCGGATCCACAAAGAACACGCCACGCGCCTGCAAACGCTGCATAGCATAAGGAGTTGCAACACCCTTACGATCACAAACCATGGAGCCATTCTGACGAGTTACAATCTGACCAGCCCAAGGCGCGTAGCCTGCAGAAATAGAGCTTGCGATTCCCGTTCCGCGAGTTGCAGAAAGAAGAGCCGTGCGGAAGCCAATAAGACCGCGAGAAGGAACAGTAAATTGCAAGCGAATCCAGCCAGATCCGTGATTGCTCATAGAATCCATGCGACCCTTGCGATCCGCCATAAGCTGCGTAACAGTACCCATGTATTCTTCTGGAACATCAATCGTAGTGTTTTCCATAGGCTCGTTAATTTGGCCATCAATTGTCTTAGTAACAACTTGAGGGCGGCCAACTGTAAGCTCATAGCCTTCGCGACGCATTTGCTCCGCCAAAACTGCCAACGCCAACTCGCCACGACCCTGAACTTCCCAAGCATCTGGGCGGTCTGTTGGAATAACCTTAATAGACACGTTACCAATAAGCTCGCGATCAAGCCTATCTTTAATCATGCGCGCTGTAAGCTTGTGATCCTTGCCTTCTGTGCCAGCAAGCGGCGAATCGTTAATGCCGAAAGTCATGGAGATAGCTGGGTCGTCAACGTGAATCAATGGAAGAGGCTTTGGATCGTTCTGATCCACAATCGTCTCGCCAATCATAATGTCGTTAACGCCTGCAACTGCAACAATATCTCCAGGACCTGCAGATGCAACAGGAGTGCGCTCCAAGCCTTGAGTGCGCAAAAGCTCGGAAACACGGAAGTTTTCAATCGAGCCGTCTACACGAGAAAGCCCGTAAGTCTTGCCCTTTTCCAAAATGCCATTGTAGATTCGCACTAAACCTAAGCGGCCAAGGAAGTCGGAAGAATCGATGTTTGCAACGTGTGCCTGAAGAGGCGCGCCTTCCTCGTATTCTGGCGCTGGAATGTTGGAAATAATGGAGTCAAAAAGAGGCTCCAAATTATCGTTGTCTGGCAAACCGCCGTTTTCTGGCTGATTCAAGGATGCATAGCCAGCTTTTGCAGCGCAATAAATAACAGGCAAATCAAGAAGCGAATCAATATCGAGGTCGATTCCTTCTTCAACAACGTCTTGTGCAAGACCGAGAAGCAAATCTGTAGCCTCGCTAACAACCTCGTCAATACGCGCATCTGGACGATCCGTTTTGTTAACGCACAAAATCACTGGCAACTTTGCCTCAAGAGCCTTGCGTAGAACGAATCGAGTTTGTGGAAGTGGACCTTCGGAAGCGTCAACAAGCAGCACAACGCCATCAACCATGGAGATGCCGCGCTCTACCTCGCCACCAAAGTCGGCGTGACCTGGGGTATCAATTACGTTGATTGTAATTCCCTCTGGATGACCGTACTTTTCTGCGAGCGGGCCAGTGTATTGCACGGCCGTGTTCTTGGCAAGAATGGTGATGCCTTTTTCGCGCTCGAGGTCGTTGGAGTCCATTACGCGGTCTGGCACTTCTTCTCGCTCGGAGAATACGTGCGACTGCTGAAGCATGGCATTTACGAGCGTTGTTTTACCATGGTCAACGTGCGCTACGATTGCCACATTTCTGATATCACCGCGAACAGTCATTACAAACCTCTTCCATTTGATTTAGCCAAACCTAAACGAGTTTACTCGCGGCTTTAGACACGCCGCTCATGCAATCGCAGACTCGCTGGCACCTTCTGGCAAATACTTGTCGTATCCTTCTTCTTCCAACTCGTCTGCAAGCTCTGGCCCTGCCGTCTTTACAAAGTGACCTTGCGCAAAAACGTGCACAATATCTGGCTTAATGTACTTTAAGATTCGCGTGTAATGCGTAACCATCATAATGCCCAAACCAGTGCTTTCTTTAGCACGATTTACGCCTTCCGAAACAATTCGCAAAGCATCCACATCTAGACCAGAATCCGTCTCGTCTAAAATCGCAAACTTTGGCTTTAGAATCTCTAGTTGCAAAACTTCCGCGCGCTTTTTCTCGCCGCCAGAAAATCCCTCGTTTACAGAACGAGATGCAAACTTTGGATCCATTCTTAAGCGCTTCATTGCTTCGTTAAGCTCTTTAACCCACGAGCGCAAAGTCGGAGCCTCTCCGCTCACTTCTGTTTTTGCTGTGCGCAAAAAGTTCGTCATCGAAACGCCAGGTACCTCTACAGGGTATTGCATCGCAAGGAACAGCCCAGCTTTTGCGCGCTCGTCTGGAGTCATCTTCAAAATATCTTCGCCGTCTAAAAGCACCTGGCCCGAATCCACTTCGTACTTTGGGTGACCTGCCAAAGTGTATGCGAGAGTAGACTTTCCAGAGCCATTCGGACCCATAATCGCGTGCGTTTCGCCAGAATTAACTGTAAGATTTACACCCTTTAAGATTTGCTTCTTGCCTTCTTTTGTTTCTACAGACGCGTACAAATCCTTAATTTCTAAAGTTGACATGTTTATCTCCTATTCTTCCGCATATTTCGATTCGCCGTCATTTACAGATTCGTCGGTTGCTTGCGACTTTTCGGTTGCTTGCGATTCGCGTGATGGTGCGACTGCTTGCGATTCTTCCGTCTTAGCTAAACGCCTCTCAATCGCAGCCATCAAATGATCTACGATTTGCGGCACGCCAATCTCATCAATAAGCTCGTTAAAGAATCCGCGCACAACAAGCTTTCTAGCATCCGCCTCGCTCACACCGCGAGATTGCAAGTAAAACAGCTCCTCGTCGTCGAATCTGCCAACAGAACTTGCGTGACCTGCGCCAATAATATTTCCGTTTTCGATTTCTAGATTTGGCTCCGAATCGGCAATCGCGCCAGGAGTTAGCACCAGATTTCGGTTCAACTCGTACGAATCCGTGCCTGGAGCTTCTGGCTTAATAAGCGCGTTTCCAACCCATGTAGAATGCGCTCCTTTGCCGTACAGCGCGCCCTTATACACTACTCGCGACTTGCATTCTGGGTGATTATGAACAACCATCGTACGATGCTCAACATGCTCGCCTGGGTCCACAAAATACATGCCAAGCATGTTCAAATCGCCCTTTTCGCCGCCAAAATCCTGGTCCATGCGGATTCGCACAACGTCTCCGCCGAGCGTGACCATTGTGTGACGTAAAGACGCGCCCGCACCCACGTGAATCCTATGATTTCCAACGTGTTTGCTGCCTGAATCCCACTCTTGAATAAACGTTGTAGAAACGTGCGCGTTCTCTCCAAGAATGATTTCTACGCCTTCAGCAAGCTTTGCAACTCCTGTGTGTTCTACGATAATATCCGCGTTTGTGTAAGAATCGGCTTCTATCACTAAGTGCAATGCGTCAAGTGGCAATGCGTCTAATGGCAATGCGTCTAGCGATTTCGCAGCGTCTAGTGATTGCAAGTTGTTTCCACGAATTTGCAATATTATTGGCTTTGTAACTTCGCCACAAACATGCAAAACGTACGCCGACTTTGCAGAATTCCACGCAACAGCAGCCACGCGATCCGAAGGCTTCATCTCTGTGTGCGGAGCCTCGTTTTTTGGCAAAATTTGTAGAGTTGCATGCGAATCGCCATCAGCGCCTTTTAGCACTACTGTAACGTTGTTAGACGGCTCAAAGCTATCAAAAAACTCATCGATTCGCTCAACTGGAGTGTATCGCCAATCTTCCTGCTTGCGCGTTGGAATCGCAAAGTCTTGCACGTTAAAAGAGCGCACGGATTTATCTGCACTAGAAGGCATTGCGGCAGGAACCGCGTAAGGATCGTTAGGGTCTGCTATAGGAATATTAATTTCTTTTTCCGTCATTTTATTGCCTAGATTATCGCTCAAATTCTTTTTCAGATCTTCGCTCATCACCCCACGGATCCTTCCATTTGCAATTCCACAAGACGATTAAGCTCCAGAGCATACTCCATTGGCAGCTGGCGACTAATCGGCTCCACAAAGCCGCGAACAATCATGCCCATAGCCTCTTTTTCTTCAAGCCCTCGACTCATCAAATAGAAAAGCTGATCTTCGGAAACCTTGGAAACAGTGGCCTCGTGAGCCATCGAAACGTTATCTTCGCGAACGTCAACATGCGGATAAGTGTCGGACCTAGAAAAATCGTCAACAAGCAAAGCGTCGCACACAACCGAAGAGCTGGAGCCACTAGCGCCCTTAACAATCTTCACAAGACCGCGGTAAGCCGAGCGACCGCCACCGCGCGAAATCGACTTAGCAACAATCGTGGAACTCGTGTGCGGAGCCAAGTGAATCATCTTCGCACCCGTATCTTGGTACTGACCGCGGCCAGCAAAGCTCAAAGACATGGTTTCTGCTTTTGCGTACGGCTCAGCAAGAATGCATGCAGGATACTTCATAGTAGCCTTGGAGCCAATGTTTCCATCAACCCACTCCATTGTGCCGCCTTCGCGCACGTAGGCTCGCTGAGTTACCAAGTTGTACACGTTATTTGACCAATTTTGCACGGTTGTGTAGCGCACGCGCGCATGCTTTTCTACAACAATCTCAACGTTTGCAGCGTGGAGCGAATCCGTGGAATAAATCGGAGCTGTGCAACCTTCAACGTAATGCACGTACGAGCCTTCATCTGCAATAATCAACGTGCGCTCAAATTGACCCATGTTCGGCGTGTTAATGCGGAAGTAAGCCTGCAGCGGAATATCCACATGCACGCCTTTTGGTACGTACACAAACGAGCCGCCACTCCAAGCCGCTGTGTTAAGAGCCGCAAACTTGTTGTCGTCAACTGGAATCACAGTTGCAAAATACTTTTTTACAAGCTCTGGATACTTTTGAACTGCCGTATCCGTATCAACAAAAATCACGCCTTGTGCAGCCAAGTCTTCACGAATCGAATTGTAAATAACTTCCGACTCGTACTGTGCTGCAACGCCCGAAACTAAGCGCTTTTTCTCCGCTTCTGGAATGCCAAGCCTATCGTAAGTTTTGCGAATGTCTTCTGGTAAATCGTCCCAAGTTTTCGCTTGATCGTGGACTGGGCGAACGTAATACTTAAAATCGTCTGCGTCAAAACCGCTTAAATCCACGCCCCAATCTGGCATCGGCTTTTGCAAAAACGCGCGGTAGCCTTGCAAACGAAGGTTTAGCATCCATTCTGGCTCATGTTTGTCGGCGGAAATTGCGCGAACAACCGACTCATCAATGCCTTTTTTCGCGGCCTCGCCTGCAGCATCCGAATCGTGCCAACCGTAATTGTATTCGCCAAATTCGGCAACGATTTGCTCGTCTTGGCGAATTTTATCTTCGTTTACGCGAGCGCGATCTGCTACGTATTGGCTCATTTCAACGTCTGCTGCGCTGGAGTCTGGAATACTGGAGTCTGCCGCGCTGAAGTCATTTTGATTCGCTACATTCTTATTCAATGATGCGCTTGATTCAGGCTTATTTGAATCATCAACCACTGTTTTACCCTCCTATCAAGCTTATAAGTCGATTATACATTTAGCCACGCGGCGGCATTAAGTGATTCAAATCACATCTTTTCATTCTCTGCATAAACCTTATTTTTCTAGGCACGAGGGAAGGCTTGCGAGTAGCGCTGCTTAAGAGCTTGAATAGAAACGTGCGTGTAGCGCTGCGTTGTGTTAAGCGACGAATGACCCAAAAGCTCTTGAACTTCGCGAAGATCCGCTCCACCGTTGAGCATATGCGTTGCAGCACTGTGGCGAAGCGCGTGCGGTGCAACATCTGGCACGTTTGCAGCAGCTGCAGCCTCGTGAACAATGCTTCTAACAATGCGCTGATCGATGCGCTTTGCTCGCGCGCCCAAAAACAACGCTTGCGAGGTTTCTGCGTGCTTTTCTAGCAGCTCACTTCGACCATGCTCAATCCACTCTTTGCACGCGTTTGCAGCAGGAACGCCAAACGGCACCACGCGCTGCTTGTTCCCTTTACCTGTAACTTTTACAGTGTGATTTTCAAAATCCATATCTTGCACATTAATGCTTGTAAGCTCCCCCACGCGCATGCCCGTTGCGTATAAAAGCTCTAGAATCGCAGCGTTTCTAAGGGCTAGCGCATGTTCTTGAGGGGATTTTTGGGGCGATTTTAGTGGCGTGTTTTCTTTACGATCGGAAGTTTGCGACTTTTGCGCGCGAGGCTTTTTTTGCGTGCTGCTTTGCTCAGTTGAATCCTGCGCAAAGTTATCGGCGCAACTATCCGCGCAACTATCCGCACAACTATCCGCATAATCAAGCAACTTTTGCGCTTGCGCTTCGTCTAAAACAGTAGGAAGCTCATTAGCAATCTTAGGAGTTGAAAGAATTTGCGCAGGATTTGCGCTAATCAAACCAACGTGCTTAGCCCACGCAAAAAAGCCGCGCACAGCTACCACTTTGCGCGCCAAACTTGAGCGCGCGTGATTCTTGTTAAGCCAATACATCCATTGGCGCAAAACACCCGTGGAAACCGCGCGCAAATCGCAAAAACCGTTGTTACTACACCACTCTAAGCATTGCAAAACATCCGCGCCGTACGCGCGCAAAGTGGCCTCTCCAAGGCCTTTGTTGGCACGCAAATAGTCAACGTAGCGCGCACAGTGGTAGCGTAAGTCGCAAAAGTCGCCAGCAACCGTTGATGATGCTGAATCATCGTCAAATAATAAATCATTATTATTACGACTGCTAGCCATAGAACCGCCTCAAATCGCCTATATAACAGCAATCAGAAAGACCTAATTACCGCTTTCTTCGCTCGCGCTCGATTTACGCCTTCTATCCAACACATGCCAAGCTTTATCTGCAGCAGCAAGCTGAGCCTTACGCTTGCTAGAACCAACCGCCTCGCCCAGCAGCTCATCACCGTTTTCGTGCGCCAAAACCGCGCGCGCATGGAACACGGGTGCGTAATCTGGGCCAGAAACCGACATTCTATATTGCGGCTCGTCAAGCCCCATCTCGTGCGCCAGAACCGTAAGCGAAGTCTTCCAATCCAAAGCTGGGCCTTCCGTAAGAACCTCCGCCAAAGTGTCGTCAATCAAGCGATGCACTACAGCGCGCGCCTCGTCAATTCCATGCTCAACAAAAGTCGCTCCAATAAGCGCCTCAACAATATCGCACAAAATCGAGTCTTTTTGAGCGCCGCCATGCTCCATCTCGCCATGACCCAAAAGAATATACGGCCCAACATGCAACTTATCTCGCGCAACCGCGCTCAAAGCCCACTCCGAAACAGCCTTAGCGCGAAGCTTAGCCAACTGACCTTCCGTCATATCTGGGTGCGCAGAAAAAAGCGTTTCTGTAGAGACAAGCTCCAAAACAGCGTCTCCCAAAAATTCTAGACGCTCGTAGTTTTTAGTGCCTGGATGCTCGTGCGAAAAAGATCGATGAGTGAGAGCCTCAACAAGCAAATCTGGCGAAATCGTAGTGCCGAGCGCGCGCAAAAGCTCCTGAGTGGGGTCACCATTTTGCGTGTGGCCATCTTGAGTGCGCGCAACGCCAATGCTGCCAGTTCTAGTATTTTCTGGATGATTTGTGTTCTTGTACGCGCTATTTTGAACGTCATTTTTGACGTCACTTTGAACGTCATTTTTGTCATTACTTTTGACGTCACTTTTTACATCATTATTGCCATAATGCTGATCTTTTGTATTGTTCCCACTCATATTTTCAACATTATAGCGCAAGCATTGAAGTCGTTGATTTGCGCTATATGCTTCCCGACTTTGTTGCTATAATCAGCGTGCAAAACAACAAAACCCGTCAACTTTTCCCGACTTTGTACCAAAAAACACCTAAATCACGTACAAAAAGCGGAACAAACTGACGCACTTTGTACCAAATTTGACCTAAATCACGTACATTTTCGGGAAACAACACAAACTAGTAAAAACGCAAAAACCCTGCCACCCGTCGATGGCAGGGTTCTCTTAAAATACAACCTACTTGGTGTGCGCAGAGCGAATTGCTTCGCGATACACGCGACCGCGGAAGTTACCGCAGGTTGGGCAAGCCATGTGAGACAACGCTGGCGAACCGCAGTTCGGGCAGGTAATAGTCTGCACGGCAGAAGCCTTCCAATTGGCGCGACGCGAATGAGTATTAGCGCGCGAGGTCTTGTACTTTGGCAGTGCCATAATCTTTCCTCTATTTCGTTCAACCGATTGAGCTTAAGCGTTCTGTATATTACAGCAAGCGCCATACATTATGTAAAAACGCACTACAATTTTGTGTGTTTATGTAGCGCAAATCAGTCGCGATTTTGCGAGTTTTCAAGCTTTTCCTTAAGACCTTCAAGCGCCGCAAAACGAATATCCGTAACGTCGTGATGATGCTCTGGATGCTCATTCAGATTCTCTCCGCACTGAGTGCAGAGACCCTTGCAATCTGGCTCGCACAAAGGCTTAAGTGGCAACTCGCTAACCATTGTGTCTCGAATCAGCGCCTCAATGTCGGCAAAATCGCCACCACCAACCAGCGGATACACATTTCCAGAATCGTCGCCTTCGTCCCAAATATCAGCATCTTCTAAATCATCATTAGAGTTATTAGAACGCGCGCCGCCATTTGCACCCTTGCTGCCTTTGCCGCTTTCCACGCGCGCAAAAAACGCGCACACATCAACAGGCCAATCCCTATGCAACGGCATCAAGCATCGCGAGCACTCTGCATGCACTCGCGCTGTAATCGTGCCCTGGAACATAAGCCCGTCCACAACGGAATCAAAATTGCCGTCTACTGTAACATCGCTCCCTGGCTGCACGCCAATAACACTGTCTCCAATGCCCTCTGGCGCTGGGAATGCGCGATGCAACTGCATGCTACTTCCCGCTCGCGCCGCCATTTGCGCAACTGGTACCGCCCACAAAGACTGGGAGGGATGCGATGTCATTTTAATTCCTTTCGTCACTTTTGCTTATTTCGCTGCTCTCGCTGTCAAATTCGTCATCTATCTTACTAGCAGCCTCATTTTGAACGTGTGCAGCAGCGCGTCTACGCTCTTCCAAAACGCGCTGACCTGCTTGAACGTCTTGCTCAAGCTTGTCTAATTGCTGCTTTAAGCCTTCCATAACCGTGGCACTGTACTGATCCGCACCGCGAGTAAGCTTTTCGGCCTTTGCTTGCGCATTGTTTACAATCTCGCGCGCTTGGTTTCTTGCAATCGCAACAACATTTTCTTGACCTGCTAAGAATCTGGCTCGCTCCTGAGCTTCCTCAACCATTTGCGCAGCCTGACTTTGAGCCGAACTCACAACAGAATTTGCTTGAGCTTGAGCCGTGCGCAAACGCCTCTCCGCCTCTCGCATTAACGCACTAGCGCGCTCCAGCTGAACAGGCAGCATGTCTTTTAATCTAGACAAGTAATCGCCAAATTCTTCGCGATCCACCTTTGCCATTCCAGCAGCAAAGAGAACTCCCTTTGCGCTGTTTAACACCGTTTCCATCGTGTCGATTATGTCGTACACAGTGGTGAACTCTTCGCGCGACTTTGTGCGCACTTCCTCACTAACGGTTTGCGGATCTGCTGCCTTAAACACGTTTTCTTCTTCGTCGTCAAACGCTATTGCACCGCCGTCTTCTCGCTCGCGCAAATCTGGCATTGGGAACAAGTTTTGCACATTATCGCCAGCCGCCGCAGAATCACCAGAAGAGTCGCTAGCCGCCGCTGAGTCGCTAGTAGCACCACTAGCAGCATCACTAGCATCATCATCGTTAGTCTTGCTTGCAGCAGGCACAGCGTCGTAAGCTTCAAAAGCAGCACTAGGCGAATCGTCACTGTTTGCAATCACTGGATTTAATGGCAACTTTTGGCTGCGATTTGCCGATACCTGGCTTTCCATTGTGTCATCTTCGTTTTCGCTCATTTGCGCTCCTTCGCTAAGTAGCTGCTCTCTTATCTCTTAACAATTTTATTGTACGTATTTTAGTACGTATTTATTTTAGTAATATTGTACTTATTTCGGTGATATTTAACTTGCCATTATAATATTTCGCTGATTTTATGATTACGATATTGCATTTGTTTTAGAAAAAACGCTTTGCAAAAGTGGTATCACATTATTTGGCACCATTCCCGAAACGTCTCCACCATGACGAGCCACATCTTTTACAACAGAGCTAGAAACATGCTCCAAAATAGGATCCGCTGGCAAAAACATGGTTTCAATGCCAGCCAGCTTGCGATTAACCAGCGCCATTCCAAGCTCCGCCTCGTAGTCGCCGTTTTGTCGCAATCCCTTAACGATTACGGTTGCGCCAACTTTTTTGCAATAATCTGTAATAAGACCATCTGTAGAAGAAACAACTATTTTACATGCTGGCGATTTAGCTGCACCGCGCAAAGGTGGCGCAAACTTGCCGATTGGCGAATCGTCTTTTAAGTCTTCCAGCGCCTTGCGAATAATATCCACGCGCTCCGACTCGGAAAACATGGGCGTTTTGGCCGCATTAACCGCCACTAAAACATGCACTTCGTTAAAAAGATGCGTACAACGTTGTATCACGTCTAAGTGCCCGGCTGTAACGGGATCGTAGGAGCCTGGGCAAACAGCTATAGTCATGCTTTTAGGTTACCACGTGTCTGGCACGAGCTAGACGTGAGCGCGCTGTAACGCGCGAGCATTTGTTGCGATTATGAATTATGCTTGTATAAACATAAATCGCAAGCAACAAAACACGATTTATGCAAACATGATTTGTGTGAAAAGGATTTGTACGAAAGGGATGCAATGACGTTTTCAAATGATTCAAAATATGGCGATAGCTCAAACGCTGCTAATTTGAACGCTGTTATGGAAGACGATTCGCAAAGCCTCCCAGATTCTGGGTCTAGCACAAACACAAGTGTGCTCGAAAAACCAGAAGTAGACGAATCCGCAAAAATGGACGATGGCGGCGACGCAGACCGCTTTGCGCACTATGTTTCCAAAGATCGCGTAATCGAATCGCGCTTGACTGGCCGCCCTGTTGTAGCACTGTGCGGAAAAGTGTGGATTCCAAAGCGCGAAGCAAATGACTACCCTGTTTGCCCAGAGTGCAAAAAAATCTACGAAGAGATGAACAATCTGGGCTTTTAGAGTAACTCAAATTAAAGCTGATTTATAAACTAGCAAAACTAGCCTAAAACGCTGATTTCTGTAGGAATCGCAGGGTCGCCGCGCATAAGACTTTGAGCAGAAATCGGAAGTCTGCTAAGCGCTTTGGCGCAATAATCCTGTGCGCGCATAATCGCGTCATGACCCATAAACTCCGTATTAAATTCGCCATTTTGCACGTAGTCAACTAGCAAATCTTCCCAAGAATCTTGCGGCTTAAAGGCGGCGAGCGCACTCTCCGATCCAGAAATCACGCGCTCGCAGTCAGCTACGCCATTGCCAGCAGCGCCACCATTCGCTCCACTAAAATCGTAGGAACGATACGCAAGTTTACGCCCTGGAACAGTCGCCTTATTCTTAGACTTCTTAGCAACAGGTTGCATAACGCCATCCGCGCCCTGGCGCTCCGTAAGCTTATAAACCATTGCGCAAGTAGGCGCTCCCGAACCTGTAACAAGCATTGTGCCAATGCCGTAGGAATCGACTGGCGCGTTTTGCAAAGACGCAAGAGCGTACTCGTCCAAATCGTTAGTAACTGTGATTTTAGTGTTTTTAGCGCCTAACGCATCGAGCTGCGCGCGCACGCGACGAGCCATAGCGCACAAATCGCCCGAATCAATGCGAACGCCGCCAAGATCCGCGCCAGCAACTTGCACGGCGGTTTTAACAGCCTCTTCTACGTTGTACGTGTCTACAAGCAACGTTGTGCCTTTGCCGAGCGCTGCAATCTGCGACTCAAAAGCATCGCGCTCGCGGTCGTGCACAAGCGTAAAGCAATGCGCGGCCGTTCCAATCGCCTTAAGACCGTAAAGCTTTGCCGCAAGCAGGTTTGCAGTGCCCTTAAAACCGCCGATTACCGCCGCGCGCGAGGCAGCCACCGCCGACCACTCGTTTGTGCGCCTGCCGCCCATATCCATGCACGGCCTTCCAGCAGAAGCGGAAACCATGCGAGCCGCAGCGCTCGCCACCGCGCAATCGTAGTTAAGCACGGAAAGCAGCAGCGTTTCTAGCAGAGTGCATTCGCCAAAAGTGCCTTCAACTTGCAAAATCGGAGAATCTGGGAAGAACATTTCGCCTTCTCTGTAACCGCGAATTTTGCCGCTAAAATGGTAGTTTTCTAGCCATTTAATGGTGTCTTTGCTTACGATTTTGCGATCTTGCAAAAATCGCAAGTCCTCGTCACTAAAGTGGAATCGCGCCAACTCCTCTAGGATTCTGCCTGTGCCTGCTACCACTCCGTAGCGTCGTCCTTGCGGAAGATGCCTCGTAAAAATCTCAAAAACGCATTTGCGGTCTGCTGTACCGTCTTTTAGCGCCGCGTCGAGCATTGTGTACTCGTACATGTCTGTCATGAGTACGGAAGAGTTTGTATAAGACTTTACTTCAGACTTTGCGAAATCAAAAGAATCAAGCATTTTTAATCCTTTCTTGCGATTTTAGTGGCGTGCATTCGGCGGGCGGTTAGTGGCCATTTTTCCGTAGCTGCGCTTGCATTTTCTATCTGCTTGCAATCATAGTCCTACGCCTATCTACGACCAAAGCTACAAAGTGCGTCGAATCGTTCGCGCGGTCTAAGCGCTCAGGCAGGTCGTCGCGCCCGAAAATGTACGTGATTTAAATCAAATCTGGTACAAAATACGGAGTTATTTTCCCGAGTTTGTACGTAATTTAGATCAAATATGGTACAAAATGCGTCAAATCGTTCGCGCGGTCTAAACGTGAGTTATTAGCTAAACATATAATTGAGATTATGCTTGAAAATACGAACAGAACTCTTACAGCAGCAGCCGCGCGATTGCGCTTATACAACACGGCAACTCACAGCACTAGCGAGTTTACAACCGTTACTCCTGGTCACGTTGGAATGTACGTGTGTGGCGCAACTGTGCAAAGCTCGCCGCACATAGGTCATATTCGCGCAGCAATCGCCTTCGACGTTGTTCGCCGATGGCTTTTGCGCCTTGGCTACAACGTTACTTTTGTTAGAAATGTTACCGATATAGACGATAAAATCATCAAAAAAGCTAGCGAAAATGGCCAAACATGGTGGCAGCGCGCCTACATTTACGAGCGCGAGTTTACTGAAGCTTACGATACGCTTGGCGTTATGCCGCCTACTGTGGAGCCGCGCGCAACCGGTCACATAAACGACATGGTGGAGCTTATACAGCGCTTGATTGATCGCGGCCACGCGTACGAAATAACGGATGCGAATGGCAATCCTACTGGAAACGTGTATTTTAGTGTTCCAAGTTGGCAAGATTACGGCGCGCTTACGCATCAAAATGGCAATTCAGATGGCAGCAATAGCGACGACAAATCCAGCAAAGACAGCAAATACAATCCGATTGACCCTGCCGACGCAAGCCCAGATAAGCACGATGCTCGCGATTTTGCTCTTTGGAAGGCACCTTGCGATTTTGACCAAAAAGACGCACGTTGGAACACGCCGTTTGGAGCAGGCCGACCAGGATGGCACATTGAATGCTCGGCGATGAGTCACCGCTATCTTGGCGATTCCTTCGACATTCACGGCGGCGGACTAGACTTGCGCTTCCCACATCACGAAAACGAGATGGCACAAACACTCGCTGCTGGATGGAAAAGCGCAAACGTGTGGATGCATTCCGCTTGGGTTACATCTAAGGGCGAAAAAATGAGCAAATCCCTTGGAAACGGCCTTTCTGTTCCATCGGTTCTGGCTCAAAAATCCGCGTGGGTTGTGCGATACGCGCTAGGCGGCGTGCAATATCGCGCAATGCTGGAGTGGTCGGATCAATCTTTGAACGAGGCACAATCTGCTTATGATCGCATATCTAACTTCCTCGAGCGCGCTGGCCGCGTAATCGAAAATCAGCCAGATTATGCGGAAGTTCAGGGCGTTGATGCAGATAATATTCCAGAAGATTTTACTAAAGCTATGAACGACGATATTAACGTTTCGGGCGCGCTGGCCGCGATTTTTACTGCGATTCGCTCTGGCAACGCGCTTTTGGACGACTATGCGCAAAGTCAAGATAACAGTCAAAACGATAGTATTAAAAACCTTCTTAAGACTTGTGTTTTGCAAGTTCGTGCAATGCTAGACACGCTTGGATTAGACCCTTACTCTCCACAATGGCGCAGTAACGCGCAAAAATCGCAAGATTTAGGAGAAGACGCAGATAATGGCGCAAGCGCAGAACACAAGGCTCTTGAATCTTTGATTACAAATCAGCTGGAACAAAGGGCGATTGCGCGCGCTGCTAAGGATTTTGCACGCGCAGACGCGATTCGCGACTCTTTAACTGCCGCTGGAGTTGTAATCGAAGATTCCGCACAAGGGTCATCGTGGCATTTGTCTTAAGCAAAAACAATATAACAAAACATTCCAAACAACCTGTAGAATAGAGCAATTATGGCAGCATTTAGTTCGTTAACAGAAAGACTTTCTGGCGCATTCAAGCACTTGCGCAGAAAAGGCAAATTATCCGATTCCGACATAGACGGCACGATTCGCGAAATCCGCCGCGCACTTTTAGACGCAGACGTGGCTCTAGACGTTGTGCGATCTTTTACCGCTAAAATCCGCGAGCGCGCACTAGGCGAAGAAGTTTCTAGCGCACTAAATCCTGCGCAACAGGTTGTGCGAATTGTAAACGACGAGCTTACAAACGTTTTGGGCGCAGGCGTTGAGCGACCGCTGAATTTTGCAAAATACCCTCCAACCGTAATCATGCTTGCTGGCTTGCAAGGCGCTGGTAAAACAACGCTCGCAGGAAAATTGGGCTACTGGCTTAAGGATTCGGGCCATACGCCTTTGCTTGTTGCGGCGGATTTGCAGCGCCCTAACGCCGTTACGCAGCTTGAGGTTGTTGCCGAGCGCGCAGGCGTGGCGATTTTTGCGCCAGAACGAGGCGTGCAAAGTGATGGCGGCAGCGAAGTCGTTTCGGCTGGTTTAGCAACTGGAGACCCTGTTAAGGTTGCGCGAGATTCCATCGACTACGCGCGCGCAAAAATGTACGACACGGTTATTATCGATACCGCTGGTCGCCTTGGCGTGGACGATGCTCTTATGCAGCAGGCGCGCGAAATTCGCGATACTGTTAATCCGCAAGAAATCCTGTTTGTTATAGACGCCATGATTGGTCAGGATGCCGTTCGCACGGCTCAAGCGTTTAACGAGGGCGTTGACTTTACGGGCGTTGTGCTTTCTAAGTTAGATGGCGATGCGCGAGGCGGCGCTGCGCTATCTGTTGCAAGCGTAACTGGCAAGCCGATTTTGTTCGCTTCTACTGGCGAAGGTTTGAAGGATTTTGAGATTTTCCACCCAGATAGAATGGCCTCCAGAATCCTAGATATGGGCGATATTCTAACGCTTATTGAGAATGCGCAAAAACAGTTTGACGAGGAAGAGTCTAGAAAAGCGGCCGCCAAAATATCTGAAGGAACTTTTGGACTAGATGACTTTTTGGATCAGCTTCAGCAGGTTAAAAAGCTTGGTTCTATGAAGAAAATTCTTGGCATGATGCCTGGAATGGCGGCGCACAGGCAAGAGCTTGAGCAGTTTGACGACCGCGAGATAGACCGCACAGAGGCGATTATTCGCTCGATGACGCCTAAGGAACGCAAAGACACCAAGATTATTGATGGTTCTAGGCGCGCGCGAATCGCAGCTGGCGCAGGCGTTTCAGTTTCCGCGGTGAATGCGCTTTTGCAACGCTTTGAGCAAGCAGCTAAGATGATGAAGCGCATGAGCAATGGCGGCGGCGCAGGAATGCCTGGAATGGGCGGAATTCCTGGGTTTGGCGGCGGAGCTGGAAAGTCTAAGCGTAAAGACAAAAAGAGCAAGAAGAAGGGCGGAAAGTCTGGCAATCCTATGCGCCGCGAGGCCGAAGAGCGCGCTCTCAGAGACCGCTTGTCTGGAAATTCTTATGCAAATAATGCAAATGATGGCGATGACGCTGGCGAGTCTGCCTTTATGAAGAAGAAGCAGGATTTGCCTAATAATTTGCCAGAAAATCTTCAAAATCTTATGAGTGGCGAAGGTGATTTTGCTGGCGGAATGCCTGATTTGCCGCCTAATTTGGGTGGCGGACTCGCAGGACTTTTCGGCAGATAATGCAAATAATGCGAATAATCCATATAACCAGTAGATGATTTACTCGATTTTACTTGCGATTTTATTTATTTCGCTTGTTTTGCTTCTAGTTTGGCAGCTGCTTAGGTGGCTGCCAGCTGGAGCGGATAAGCTAAAACCATTGCCATATGTTATTGCGCTGCTTCCGATTGCGCCGTTTTGCGCAGGGTTTGGGCTAATCGCCAGCGCTGTGGCTGCAGTTGCAACACGCTCGCAAAATGAATTTTATAAATCTTACGTATTTTTGTGCGTTGCATATGCACTGTTATTCTTAATCTCTTTGAAATCGTATACGCCGTATTTTGCAAGAAGATTGATGCGAATAAAACAGGAAAAATCGCCAGAACCATCACTAGAAAAATCACTAGAAATCCGCGTTATGACGCTTAATTGCAGATATGGCCGCGCAAACGCAAGTCAAATAATAAAACTCGCAAAAACGCATAAAATCGACACGATTCTTTTACAAGAAGTTAGCGAAAAACTTGTAAAAAACCTTGAAAAACTTGGGATTAGGCGCGATTTTGCGCATGTACAATTGGGAAATACAAACAACCACGAAAATGGCGGATTTAACGCGATTTATACGCGACTAAGCAATATTAAGGAATCTTTTGGCAAGTCGATTAAGATTGATGCAGCAAACGTGCCAATTGTTACGGCGGTTGCTTGCGACTCGTCTTTAGAAGCTGGCGATTCTTCCGCGGAAAATCTTCTAATAACATTTGCCTCAGCGCATCCAAAGTCGCCTATGCGCGGATGCGATGCTTGGAGCAGCGGAATAATGTCGCTTGCAAAAATCGGCGAAAATCACAATAAAAGCGGATGCAAAAAAGTCACAATAATCGGCGGAGACTTAAACTCTACTCCAGACCACCCAAGCTTTAGAAAGCTACTAAAATCAGGCTTTTTAGACGCATCAATGCAAATCGGCAAGCGACTAAAGACTTGGCCAACGTGGCAAAAATGGCCGAATCTTGCGCTTGACCATGTGTTAGTAAAATCAAGCGGATGCATCGCTATAGCCACAGAGCAACGCGCGATTCGCGTGGACGGCAGTGACCACTTTGCGCTAATCGTTTGCGTTTCAATCCTCCTCTAGCTCCTCCTCTATCTCCCCGCTTATTCGCCCGAATAACAATGCTCTTTGCGTACATTACTCCACTAAGCAAGGTAGAGATTCGAGATTTTTCGCGGCGAATGAAGCGAACCTCAGCATGAAATGGTGATTCGCTGAAGCAGCAAGAAAAATCGAGAATCTCGGCGATGAAAGATACGAAAAAGTTTAAGCATGCAAGAGGGCTGGGTGATTCTTGGTCGAACAGTATAAGAGCGGCAGCCGATACCAAATAATCCAATGACACACGCCTACAAACAAGCTTCAACCAAAAACAAAAAATTAAAGCCGAATCGGAACAACCGCAACTCTATACTACACGTAATAGGCGGAGCGTTGTGAGACAAGAATTAGCCAGCCCTCTCGCAACAGTAAATAGGAAATAGGAAATATCGTTCGCGCACTACGCTCTAAGCGCGAAGGCAGGTCGGAGCGTATAGTCCACGCAATCAGTCATAATAGAAAAGTTATTCGCGTGAATCGAAGCCCTCTTATCGACCACGCGAGGAACAGTGGAACTCGCAAGGAGTGCCCCACACCCGAGCGAAATTCTACGACTCTAGTTATAAGGAGAGCCATTTTGGCAACCAAGATTCGTCTTAAGAGATTGGGCAAGAAGTTCTACGCCTTCTATCGCGTTGTAATTTCTGATTCGCGCAACAAGCGTAACGGCAAGTCCATCGAAGAGATCGGCATCTACGATCCAAACAAGCAGCCATCTTTGATTCAGATTAAGTCTGATCGCGCACAGTACTGGCTTGGCGTTGGCGCACAGCCAACCGAACCAGTGTTGAAGCTGCTAAAGATTACTGGCGATTGGCAGAAGTTCAAGGGTCTTGAAGGTGCAGAAGGCACTTTGAAGACTTCCGAAGCTGGCCCAGATGCTCAGGCTCGCGTTGAGGCTGTAGAAGCCGAAGCTCAGAAGCTTAAGGCCGCTAAGTCCGAAGCCGCTGCAAAGGCTCAGGCTGCTGCAGAAGCCGCTAAGAACGAAGCCGAAGAAGCCACTGAAGAAGCTCCAGCAGCAGATGCTGAAGCCGAGGAAAAGGCTGAGTAATTATGCTGGCTCAAGCTGTGGAACATCTCATTAAGAACATTGTGGATTTTCCAGATGACGTATCCGTGCGTTCTCATTCAAACGCTCGCGGCGAACTTTTGCGCGTGCGCGTAAATCCAGAAGACATCGGTCGCGTTATTGGAAGAAACGGTCGTACCGCCAATGCTATTCGTATTGTTGTGCAGGCTCTAAGCCATCGCAACGTGCGCGTAGACATTATGGACGTACGTAAGTGAGATTGAACGTGGCTAAAAACCAACTTTTTGACAACCCTCAGCAAGGTGCAAACACCCTACTGAGGGTTTGTCGTATTGGAAAAGCGCAAGGATTAAAAGGCGAAGTCACGGTTCAAATCTTTACAGACGAACCTTATAATCGCTTTGAACCAGGCAATGTGCTTTACACGCAAGATGGCGAGCGCGAGTTTACAATCGAAGCTTCTCGCACTTTCAAAAACCGCTGGATTCTACTTTTTGAACAAAGCCTAAATCGTAACGACGCAGAGGCATTAAACGGCTTGGAGCTTTACACTAAGGCTCAAAGCGCGGAAGAGTTAGAGCAAGAAAACGCCTGGTATATTAAGGATTTAGTAGGCCTTAGCGCGCGCATTTGTAAGAATAATTCACTTGGTGTTGCTCCTCGCGAAATCGGCAAAGTCGTAGACGTTGTGGACGGCGCTCAGTCGCTGCTTAAAATCCGCCTTTTGGAGCCAGTTGGCGATGATAAAATTGCGCTAGTTCCTTTTGTTCAAGCGCTTGTTCCAGAAGTAAATCTTAAAGACGAATATTTAACTTTAGACCCTCCAGGCGGCTTAATCCCTGGGCTTTAATGCGCAGGATTTAAGCTTAAGGCTTATAAAAATGCAAATCGACATAATCTCCGTATTTCCAGAATATTTTCGCATGCTTGATTTAAGCTTGCTCGGCAAAGCGCAAGATAATGGCCTGCTTAAAATCAACGCGTACAATCTTAGAAGATGGACGCACGACGTTCATCAATCGGTTGACGATACACCAGTTGGCGGCGGCGCTGGAATGGTGATGAAGCCAGAGGTGTGGTCGGAGTGCCTGGATGAGCTGCTTTTTAGTGGCAATAATATCGCAGATAACAGCGGCGATGTCTGCGATGTCTGCGACGACAATAACTGCATCGCAAACAATAGCGTTGATAACGGCACAATTCTAATCTTCCCAAATCCTTCTGCACCACTGTTTTCGCAAAAAGACGCAACGCAATTAGCAAACGCAAAGCGACTCGTGTTTGGATGTGGCCGCTACGAAGGCTACGACGCGCGAATCCCAGAATACTACAAATCGCGCGGCTTAGATGTGCGCGAGTACTCTATTGGCGACTACGTTCTTAACGGCGGCGAAGTTGCTGTTAGCGTTATGGTAGAGGCCATTACGCGCTTGATTCCAGGCTTTATGGGTAACCCTGAGTCGATTGTGGAAGAGTCGTACACGGGCGCGGACGCGATTCTTGAGCATCACCAGTACACGCGTCCAACAACTTGGCGCGGCATTAGTGTGCCTGCGATTCTTACTTCGGGCGACCACGCTAAAGTGGATCGATTCCGTAGAGATGATGCGTTGGAGCGCACAAGTCAAATTAGACCAGATTTGATTGAGAAACTTGATTGCAAGTCGCTTAGTAAGCAGGATAGAAAAACGCTGATTAGCCTTGGATGGGAGGTTTCTGGCGATTCGCCAAAACGCCTATAGAATTTGCACGGTTTCTTATTTGCTGTTGCGCGAAGTTTGAATAAACATAACTGCAGTCTCACCATAGTTGCGCGTGTCGAAAATCTCCCACCCCGCGCAAATCTTAGGCACAACGCTGCGCGCGCTACGCTCCAAAACAATCAACGTATCTGCAGCAGCGCTCACAACGCCCCTATTAACCATGTTTTCAATCAAAAGCTCAACTTGTGCCGTCTCCAACGCGTACGGCGGATCTATAAACACCAAATCGAAAGCCTCGCCGCTGTAGTCTTGCACAAACTGCTCCGCACGCTTTTTATTTACGCGCACGCTTAAATCCTGGCTCCACGCGCTTTGACTTTCTAGCACTTTAACGGTTTTTGCAATTAGTGCCGCCGCAGCCGCGTTAGCCTCTACACACACCAGCTCGTTTGCACCCCTAGAAATCGCCTCTACACCCAACGCAGCGGTTCCAGCGAATAAGTCGAGTACGCGCGCTCCCCCGCACACTCCCCACGAGTCGAGTCTAGAAAAAATCGCCTCTTTTGTGCGGTCTGTTGTTGGTCTTGTACATGACTTTGCGGCGCATAATGGCGTGCCTTTAAATCTTCCTGCAATTACGTGCATATTTTAAGCATATCATTTTAATTTATTTTGCCTTATGCATCTTTTTTACTTGTGTCAAATTTTATCCTTGTTAAAATTGTATTGGTCATTTGTTTATTAACATCAACAAATGTTGCTTAGCACTGGTTTCTGGCGATTTATCCCAAACTACGCTAAACAATGAAGTTTGCTAAAAAGCCTAAGCATAAAATATCTAAATCCCAAATACAACTGACATACAACTAAACAACTAAGGAGCAGCAATGACTTCAATCATTTTAGATTGCGACCCTGGCCACGACGACGCGATGGCAATTCTTCTAGCGCTTGGCAACCCAAACATTGATTTGATTGGCGTAACAACAGTCGGCGGTAATCAAAGCCTCGAAAAAGTTACGTACAACGCGCGAGCAACGCTAGAAATGGCTCACGCAACAAACATTCCAGTTCACGCAGGATGCGATCGCCCAATGATTCGCCCGCTAGAAGTGGCTGCATCCATTCATGGCGAAACTGGCCTAGACGGAGTAACTCTCCCAAAGCCAACTCGCCCATTAGACGAAGGCCACGCAGTAAACTGGATTATCAACACGATTATGAACAGCGAGCCAGGCACGATTACACTTGTTCCAACTGGCCCACTTACAAACATTGCAATGGCTGCGCGAATGGAGCCGCGAATCGTTAGCCGCGTTAAGGAAGTTGTGCTTATGGGCGGCGGCTACCACGTTGGAAATTGGAGCGCGGTCGCAGAATTTAACATTAAGGTAGATCCTGAAGCCGCTCACGTTGTGTTTAATGAAGATTGGCCTATTACAATGGTTGGTCTTGATTTAACGCACCAAGCACTTTGCACACCGCAAGTACAAGCTAAAATCGACGCAATCGGCACACCTCTTTCTGCGTTTGCAAGCGGCTTGATGGACTTCTTCCGCAAAACATACCAAAACAATCAAGATTTTATTGACCCACCTGTGCACGATCCTTGCACGGTTGCGTACTTGATTGACCACAGTGTTGTACAAACTCGCAGATGCCCTCTAGACGTTGAAATTAAAGGCGATTTAACACTTGGAATGACGGTTGCAGACTTGCGCGGACCAGAGCCATCCGCAAGCGAATGCCACACGCAAGTGGCCACTAAGCTTGACTTTAACAAGTTCTGGGATTTGATTATCGACGCTCTAAAGCGAATCGATGGAATCAAATAAGTCAAGTAAGTCAAATAAACCAAATAGTCAAACAATATACATCAAACAAATAAATAAAAGATAATAGAGAAAATCCCTAACAAGAGAAGATCCCTAATAACCAAACAATATATAGGAGTTATTATGACTGAGGTTTCATCTCCAGCTCCACACATGTTAGACAAGGGCGGACGCTCAATCGTAGCACTTATGACCGCACTTCTAGTGGCCATTTTTGCGTTCCAGCTAAACGCATCCATGCTCTCCCCAGCACTCGCCACTATGACGCACGAGCTTAAAACAACGGATACGCAAATCGCGCTAACACAAACTGTGTTCTTTACTGCAGCAGCGCTGTTTTCGCTATTCCTACCTCGCTTGGCAGACCTTGTTGGCCGCAAAAAAGTACTTACAGGCATTCTGATTTCAACCATTTTAGGATGCGTGATTAGCGCCATTGCACCAAATGTTACGGTTCTTATGATTGGCCGAATCCTTCAAGGCGCAAGCGGTCCAGTTGTGCCAATGTGCTTGATTATGCTGCGCGTGCGCGTTAGCGAAGAAAAGCGTTACGCAAAGTTGATGGCAATTTTAACGTCTGTAAATGGCGGAATTGCAGGCGTTGACGCACTTGCAGGCGGCTGGCTCGCAGGCAACTTTGGATTTAGATCCGTGTTTTGTACTATGGCTGTAATCGGCGTGATTGCAGTTCTTTTGGTTATATTCCAGACCGAAGAATCGCACGCTCAAGACACTCCTAAGATGGATTGGGTTGGTGTTGTAACGCTTGGCATCGCGTTCTTGGCTGCATATCTTGCGATTAACGAAATCGGCAAGCTTGCTAGCGCCAACTTGACTCTTGTGGCAGTTCTTGTAGTTCTTGCAATCGTTTTCTTTGTAATCTTCTGGAACGTAGAGGGCAAAAACTCCGCTCCGCTTGTTTCTACAAAATATATGAGCCAACGCCGCACTTGGGGATTGCTTTCTTGCACACTTCTTACAATGACGGGCGTTTTTGCAATCATGAATGGCGTTGTTCCACAGCTTGCACAAGATGTTAAGTCTGGAGCTGCAATGAGCGCAAGTGTGGTTAGCTTTGCAACTCTTACGCCTTACGCAATCATTGGCTTTGTGTTTGGTCCTGTTGCTGGCATGCTTGCTGCAAAGTTTGGATACCGACTCGTTTTGCGCGCTGGAATCCTTGTAAGCGTTCTTGGCGTTGTATTTGGAATGTACGTTGCCGAAATGCCTTCTGTTTTCGCTCTTGTAGTGCTTTCTTTGTGGCTTGGAATTAGCTACGCAGGTGTTGCAAACATTATGCTTAACGGCCTTGGAATTGTGCTTTCTCCTAAAGATAATCCTGGATATTTGCCTGGCATGAATGCTGGCGCGTTTAACCTTGGAGCAGGATTGAGCTTTGCAATTCTTTACGCTGTTATGACCAATTTTGCGCAGAACGCTGGAGCCACCACTGGCTACGTTGCTTCGATGATTGCTGGAATCGTGCTGCTTGCGCTCGCGTTTGCATGCTCGTTCTTGATTCCTAAGCCAGAAGATTGCGAATAATGCTCGCTTTGACTGCGTTACAAATGTCTCAGCAGTGAGACATTTGTAATGTTTTTGGGCCAAAATTCGTTATATTTGTCTCACTCATAAGGCATTTGTAACGTTTTTTGGCCATTTTTCGTTACATTTGCATCATTGATAAGACAAATATAACGTAAGTGTAGCGCTTAGGCCACGCGAACGGCATGATCGATTTTCCGGGTTTTGTACCAAATTTGACCTAAAACACGTACAAAGTGCGGAAGTTTTTCCGCCAAGTGAAGTAGAGATTCGAGATTTTTCGCAGCGTATGAAGCGAACCTCAGCATGAAATGGTGATTCGCTGAAGTAGCAAGAAAAATCGAGAATCTCGGTGATGAAAGATACGAAAAAGTTCTAGATATTCAGAAGGTTTGATGTATTTCTCTACGAGCAATAAATAGCGCTATCCTAAAACCTTAGAATATTAACGTTCATAAGCTATACGTAAAAGCGCGCGTCACTTGCGAGGAGAGAAATACTCAAACCTCGCGCAACACCAAATAGGAAGCCGCGCGATATGCTCTAAGTGAAAAGGCAGGTAATCGTTAGCGCGGTCTAAGCGCGCTAACGTCTTCGCCGCACGTAAAGTCCACTGGACTTTACGTTTGAGCGGCTCAGCGAATCGAGGTGATTTCTCGCGCATTACGCAGCTCGAAATCGTCGATTCACGCGCGCTCATGAATGCTTTGCATACGCTCCTCAACAAGCTCTGGCGTCATCGCCTCGTGCACCGCTTCAACAGACTCCATGTTAAGCGCAGCAGCAGCAACCGCAAATCGCCCAGTCTTAGAATTGTCAAAGTGGTTGTATCGCGCGTAAATCAAAGCAGCAGTCGCAGTATCGCTAGAACCGTTGTCGTTGCCAACAGCCTTAGCGCCTTCGGATCCGTTTCCTCTAGAAACAATCATCCTTTGAACGCGCCGCAAAGGCACAGGATAAAACGCAATGCCTTCCCCAAGAATTCCATACGCAACGCCTTCTCGCCCAGAATTAACAAACACGCGCTTTACTCCGCGCTTAAGCAGCGCCTTTGCGCATTGAATGGCAGACCTTTCGTCTACAGCGCAAATTCCAGTAAGAGCTTGCGATTCTGCAGTGTCTAAAACAAGAGTATCAATGCAATTTAAGCGCGAAAGTATTCTCGGCGCTTTTGCATCCGTTATTGCGCGAACCATAATCGGCTTCTTGTAGTTATCGCATACCCATTCAAACGACTTTTGCGAAATGTTGGTGTCGAGCGCAACAATATCTGCGTTTTCTATGATTGATATTCTTTCACGCAAAAAGTCTGGCGTCATGTAATCGTAGATACTCATATCGTCTAGTGCCAAAAGCCTTTGACCAGAAGCGTCTCCAACGTACATGTAAGACGCTGTCATTGCGTCTGGCAGCTGCTTTGAGTAGCCTATGTCTAGTCCGTTTACAGATGCGTCAATTTTGAACAGTTCGCCATTATGGTCGCCTCCGTACACAGAGACCAGACTTGCGCGCGTGTTCATCCTCTCTAAAGCAACTGCGATATTTCGCCCAACTCCGCCAAGCGCGTAGCGCACTTTTGCAGCGTTCGACGTGTAGTCCATAAGATCTCCGCACGCGATTCCCAAAACATCCATGCTTATTCCGCCGATTACAGTCACGTAGCTTGGTGGCGTAACAATGTAACCTTTGCCTCTAAGGTATCCCTTGCGAATCAAATTAGAAATGTGCGCGGCCACGCCCGATCGCGTAATGCCAGCTAAATCTGCAAGCTCCTGCTGACTAATCATAGGATTCTGCTGAATCCACGACAATATTTGTTGTTCGCGTTCAGTCATCTTTGCCTCGTCTCTCGCGTTTTTACCTTATACTTCTAGAATATTCAAAAATTGTCTTTTTCGCACGTAAATTGTAAAAAATTGTGCGATTTTCTTCTCGATTTTCTTCTAATTGCTCAAAATCGCCGTGCTGCTTCCACGAGTAAAGTCTAAAACCGCTCCAGCGAGTTGCGTGTGATTTTGCAAAGTTGGGTCGCTTGCAAGAATCGAAGTTGCGCATTGCCTTGCGTCTGCAATAATATGCGCGTCTTTAACAACTCGAAGCAACTTTAAGCTTGATTTTCCGCCAGATTGACTATCTCCTAAAACGTCTCCAGCGTTTCTAAGCTCCAAGTCTTTTTGCGCTATTACAAAGCCATCTAGCGATTCTTCTACAACTTGCAAACGCTCTGCTGCCAACTCGTTGCCTTGAGCTGCAGATACCAAAAAAGCCCATGATTGCGTGCCAGAGCGCCCCACTCGTCCCCTAAGTTGATGAAGCTGCGCAAGCCCGAATCGCTCTGCGTTAAAAATCACTATGCAACTTGCTTTTGCAACGTCTACGCCAACTTCGATTACGGTTGTAGAAACCAAGATTTGCACTTTTCCGCTTTCAAAGTCGCTCATAATTTTGCGCTTCTCGTCGTCGCTTGTGCGGCCTGTGAGCTCAGCAAAATTGACGCCACTAAATTGAGCGAGGTTTTTAAGGCGGGTTAAAATTTGCGATACCGTGTGAATTTGTGAGTTTACTTGCGAATTTTCTTGCGAATCGTTTAGTGGATTAGATTCGTATGCGCCAAAATCGCCAGCAACCGCGCAATCGCCATTATCTCCGTTATCGTCATTATCTCCGTTATCGTCATCGTCTATTCGCGCACAAACAATGTACGCGCGCTCCCCTGCATCGATTCTAGAGCGAATGTGACTAAACATTGCGGCCATTTTTGCAAAGTCCATCTCGTTTATAACAAACGTGCGAATCGGCTTTCGGCCGCCTGGAAGCTCCGTTAAGTAAGACGCGTCTAAATCGCCAAACCAAGTCATTGCAGCGCTTCTAGGGATCGGCGTAGCCGTCATAACAAGAAGATGAACATCCGCATTATTGCTCATTTTGCGTATAAGCGAATCGCGCTGCTCAACGCCAAATCTGTGTTGCTCGTCTATAATCGCAAGCGCAAGGTTTGTGGGCTTAAAACTAGCGGAAAATGCGGCATGAGTGGCCACAATAATCGAAGGCTCGCCGCTTGCTACTTTTGCCAAAGCACTTCTTCGATCCGCCAGCTTCATTCCGCCCGTCACAAGCGTAATTTCAACGTTTATATGCGCGCGCGCAATCATTTTGCGCAAATTTTCGGCGTGTTGATGAGCCAGCACTTGAGTTGGCGCAACAAGAACCGCTTGGTAGCCCGAACCAACAGCTTGAAGCATTGCGCTCATTGCAACAACCGTCTTTCCAGAGCCGACTTCTCCTTGCAAAAGGCGACGCATTGGTTTTAATGGGGACTCTGCGGCTGCTTGCGATTCGCCCTGCGCATCTTGCAAGTGTTTGAGCGAATTGCCTTGCATATCTTCCGTAATCTCGCTAATAACGTTTTTTTGGCCTTCCGTCAACGCAAATGGCAAACTTTCTTCAAACTGCTGCCTTAAAGCGCCATTGTTGCATTTATAAGCAGATCCTAGACGCGAATTTTCGCGCGATTGCAAAACAGCAATTTGAGATATAAACGCCTCTTCAAAACGCATTGTGTTAATTGCACGCGCAAAATCCTCTTTGCTTTGCGGATTGTGGATTGATTCAAACGCATCCGTGCGGTGCATAAGATTTTTACTTGCGATTACGGATTGTGGAAGAATGTCTGGCAGGGATTCTGGCAAGGATTCAGGCGCAAAATCGCCACTATCACAACTCTTAAAAAGTTGCAATAATCCTAAAATCGTCTCGTGAATATGGTCGCTAGAAATACGCGAATTTGCGTGATAAATCGGCTGCGGAGCGCATAACTTTTCAAACGCTTCTTCAACACTTTGCGCAGCAAAATCGCCAGAAGATGTTCCAACAGACGCGCTAGATTTCTCATCGTTGCTCGACTCGCCATCATTGCTCACCGCCGCCAAAACGCTTATAACTTGCGGATGCGTAAATTGCAAAACGCCATTAAACGCGCCGCTCGTGCCGCCCACAACAACGGTTTGACCAACGCTCATGCGGCTGCTAACCCATTGCGCGTATTGCTTGCTTTTTGAAAAATAGACGATTTGAGCGCGCGACGTATCTTGCGCAACGTTTACATCTAGGCGATACCCTCTTCGCGCATTCATTTGCACTAAGTTGATGGACTGTATAATCGCACAAAACGCCACTTCTTGACCTGGCAAAATTTGGCTTAAATGCGCACGTTTTAGCGGATTTGTGACTCTAAACGGGTAGTACGTTAGCGCGTCTTTTACTGTGACTACACCTAGCGATTTTAGGGCAGACACGCGGCGCTTGTTGCCTACGATTGAAGATATTGCTGTGTTAAGTGTTATGCGTGCTGCCATACTTCGATTATAATCGTTGCGCTAAGATTTAAGCGCGCCGTAACGCTCGCACAACTTTCCGCACTTTGTAGCTCAAAACAGCATGTAGGACTACAAAACCCGTCAAACAACTCCGCACTTTGTACCAAATTCGACCCAAACACGTACAAAAAGCGGAACCAATTGACGCACTTTGTACCAAAATCGACCCAAAACACGTACAAAAAGCGGAAATGTCGCGAGCTACGCTCTAAGCGAAAAGACAGGTCGGAGCGAACAAAAAAAGCCCCGAGCACTGCTCAGGGCCTTACATTTAACACGCGATTCACGCTTCAACACGCTGAACCTTGCCTGCCTTAATGCATTTTACGCACACACGAAGGCGAACATTTTCGCCATCAATGGTGGTGCGAACTGGCTGAAGGTTCGGGCGGAAGGTGCGCTTATTGCGAATGTGCGAATGTGAAACACTGAAACCGGTCTGCGGTCCCTTGCCACATACTGCGCAACGAGCTGCCATAATGGACTCCTATTTTCTTTGACTTGCAAGTCTTGCGTCGCTCATCCATGCAAATCCAAACGCGACTAACCAATGTTAAATCGCATAAACAAATAAGCATGCCTGAACGCACAACTACACAAGTATATCACTACGCCAGACATTACAGCGAGAACGGCTTGCCATCAATCAAGATGCGCGAATTTTGGCGCAAATCCGCAACATTCTTGCATCCAAGCAACGCCATAATCACGCGAATCTGCGCCTTCCAATACTCAATTTGATCAACAAGCGCATCCTGTCCACAGCAAGTGAGCGTATGCAAGAACTCGCCCGCAACTCCAACCGCACTCGCCCCAAGCTTTAGCGCGCGCACAACATCAAGCGGCGTACGCACTCCTCCGCTTGCAAACACTTGCATTTGCGCACTATCGCAAGCAGCCGCACAATCGCAAGAATCGCGCAAAATCTCATCACATTGCGCTATGTCTAGTAACGATTCAACAGTGGTAAGCCCCCAGGAATCTAGGAACTCGTAGTCGCGCACACCCCCACGTCTTGCATTTTCAATCGCAACAAAATTCGTGCCTCCGCGTCCGCCAACGTCCACCGCACGCACGCCCACATTTTGCAACCGCAAAACATCTTTTGCGCTCATTCCGCATCCAGTTTCCTTAACAACAACTGGCACTTTCATTGCATCAAGCGCGCGCACAACAGCCTCAATATTGCTAAGCCACGCGCTAAAATCGCGGTCGCCTTCGCTCATAACAAGCTCTTGCGCCGCATTAAGGTGGATTTGCAACGCGTTTGCTTGCAAAATTTCAACAGCTTTAATCGCCTGCTCAACGCTTGCGCCTGCGCTCACATTCGCCATAACAAATCCGCGCGGATTAAAGCGCCGAATCACGCTAAAGGTTTCTGCAAGATGCGGATTTTTAAGCGCTGCGCTTAGCGAGCCACACGCCATTGCTACACCAGTTTTTGCTGCCACTCTAGCTAGCAACGCGTTTATATTTTCGCCATTCTTGCTGCCACCCGTCATTGCGTTAATGTACAGCGGAACGTCCCATTTTTCGGCGACACAAAACACACTCACGCTTGTATCTACGTCGCTTAGCGCCAATTGCGGCAACGCGTTTGGAATAAATCGCACTTGTTCAAAACCAGATTCCGCGTGCGATTTATATTGTTCGCACGCAAGTTTTATGTGATCGTCTTTGCGCTGCTCGATAAGCGAAGAGTCGCGATTTTCATCAAATTCCGCGACTTTCAGATTAAGCGCCTCAATCCCACTTTTTTGCCATTCGTCTTTAATTCGATTAGCCACTGCATCAAAATCTTGTGCGCGCGCAATCGCGATTCCGCAATCTCCTCCGCCTGCTCCACTTGTTTTGGATGGCAATCCTGCACTGTTGGCAACTTCGATTAGCTGCGTAAGTTTTTGTGTTTCGATTAGCGTTCCCGTGATTTCGCCAAGATCTTTTAGCAACGCACGATTTTGCGCGAATCCGCTTAATAACGCGTTAAAATCCCCATTTTCTAGCGCATTTGCGATTTTTTGCACACATTTTTCGCTTTGCACGCAAAAATCTTCGTATGCTTTAGCGTATGTTTTAGCGTATGTTTTATCAATATTATTCACGCTTAAAGTGCCGCTTGCCTCAGATTTCACGCCAGATTTTACTCCAGCTTTTACGCTTCCAACAAGCTCCGCGCTACTGGCAGGGCTCCCAGTCCACCCAACTAAAAGTCGAAAGCCTGCGCCCACTTTTAAGCGTTTTACAACAAACCGCGGCCACTTTTTTTGCAACAACTCGTGTAGGCTTGAGTCGCCGCTTTCAATCATTTCTACTTCTGCTTTAAGCCATTCGCGATTGTACGCGCGGTACAATACCCATCCGCCGTATGCGCTGGCTGCCACGTCTCCGCCGCTTCCCGACTTTTTTACTAGCGAAGACGCAATTATGGCTAATTTGCACAATTCTGACGTTGCAAGCGCCAATCCGTACCATTCGCACAGTGCGCGCACAGCCGCCACCGTTACTGCAGCCGAAGATCCAAGCCCGTATTTTTTGCCCGTTTTTTTATCGTCTAAATCGCTTTCAATGTGTACGTTGTATTCGCGCGTGTTGCCCAGTGCTTCCGCCGAACCCAACGCGCCCACCTCGCGCGCATATTCGTCCACTACGTTCATTGCGGAAATCACGTACGCGTAGTATTTTTTAATTTTTTCTACATTAGTTTGTTCTAGCAAATCGTTGGTTGCTGGCGATTCTTCCGCTGGCAAATCGCAAGCAGCCGCGCGATCACCGCATCCGCATCCATCATTTTTATCTAAAATAAATTCCTTGTTATTGCCAAAACGCGCGCCGCCAAACTTCCAATATAATGGCTCAAAATTTTTATCCTCACACGCAATTTTTCCGTAAAAATTCCTGCTGTAAAAATTCCTGCCACAGTCGGCATCTTCAGAAAAATCGCAAGCTCCAGCCGCGTCAACCGTAACTTTAACATAACGATTCACAGCTGCTACGATTGCCGCTCTTCCATCCACAACAGCGTATTCGCCTGCAATATAAAGCTTTCCAGGAGCTTCCGCTTGAAACTTAGTCATGATTTTCTCCGTACGCCGTTACGCTAACCGCATCGCCTGTGCGCGCAATAACAAACTGCGGATTGGATTGCGCTGATTCAACAGATTCCGCAAAATCCGCATGAGGCAAATCCGCCAAATCCGCCGATTTCTGCGACTCGCGCAAACTCTTAATCTCACTCAACACGCGCAGCCTCAACTCGTTTTTAACGCGCAAAACTTGCTCCGCACTAGTTAAAACCTTAACATTTGGACCTGCGTCCATTGTAGCCCAAACAGGCCACCCCTCGCCGCGCATTTGCAGCACAACTTTAAGCACGGCGTGCGATTCTTCGCTAAGGTAGTCAACGCTAGGATTGGCCGCGCGCATTGCAGCATGCATTCCTAAAGCGTTTCGCTCCGAGACCTCGCCCAACGCCTCTAAATCGCAGTTTTTAATCGCTTGCAGAGCCGTTGCAATGTCATCTTTACAACTTTCAATCCAACTTTTATAAAGCGGCGATGTTTCAACCGTTTGCCGCATTGCATTGCGGCTCGAAATCTTCTTTTTGCTTGGATTCAAAACAACAGCCACCATTGCAAGATTCAAATCTTTTGGCGATTCAATTGGCTCCGCGTAACTTGTTTCGCTACTCACGCCCGCGTTCCACAACACCAATCCGCCATAAATCGACCTGCATGCCGACCCCGACCCTTTGCGCGCTAAAATCGAAAGTTCGCGCGCGTTTAACCTAAGACCAGACGCATACGCTGCAGCCGCAGCCAGCGCTGCAAAACCCGAGGCGCTAGACGCAAGACCTGCAGCCGTTGGAACCGTGTTTTTGCTTACGACTCGCGCATGGATTTCGATTCCAGCCATTTTCCGCACCATGTCTAGCATTCTTACGATTCGCGCGCGCTCTTCGCTTTGCAATAAATCGCCACTAAGCTCTGTGTTGTTTAAGCAAACGGAGTCTTCTTTTAGAAAATCGTCAAAATGCACGCTAGTTTTAGTGGAAAATCCTCCTAAAGTCAAAGATAGCGAGGAAGAATACGGCAAAATAAGCTGCTCATCGCGCTTTCCCCAATACTTGATTAGCGCAATGTTGGCGTTTGCTTCCGTGATTGCGCAATGCGTTTGCATCGACTCGTCAAACGCTATTTTTGGCTCAATTTCAACGTTTTCCACAATAACCTTTCTAAAACCTTTCTATAACCTTTCTAACTGCCAATTTCCACAATCCACGTTTTGGCAGCACCTGCACGCTCTAAAGCCAGCGCCACTTTAAGCGCATCCTCGTAGTTTTGCGCAAGCGCGATAACGCATCCGCCGCCGCCGCCTCCAGTCAGCTTTGCTCCCAAAGCACCACTTTTGCACGCAGCACTAACCAACTCGTCTAATAGTGGCGTGCTCACGCCTAATTGCGCAAGAATCTTGTGCGCGCGGCTCATCTTAAGCCCAATTTCCAGCGGCCGCCCAAGCTCTAAATCATCTTGCGCGCTAATAGCGATTTTCCCAAGCTGCTCTAGCATCGCATCAACCGCATGCGGATTCAAATCGTGCTTTTTGCGCAATGCTTCAACCGTATCGCGCGTTTGACCCTTGCACCCCGAATCAGCCAAAACAAGCCACGCGTGCAATCGTATATTTATATTGCTAAATTCGCCGCGCAAAAATCGCACCGCACGCGCCGAAGCAGTAGCCTTAGCGTCTAATCCAGATGCCTTTCCATGAGCAATATTTTCTGCCTCCTGCGTAAGCGCAAAAAGCTGACCCTCGCTGGCTTCAATCGCGTAATAGTCTAGAATCGCGCGAATTACAGCACCTGCAGCTGCAGCCGACGACCCCAATCCTCGCTCTGGCGGAAAATCGCAAGCTGTTTCCACTTGTAACGCTTCGCCGTGCCAATTCGCAAATTGCAAAGCCTTATAAATCGCGGTTTTAATGGAGTTCAAACGCTTTGGTGCATTTTTTAATGGCCCGCAAAAATCCAACGCTTTAAGCGTTACGTAACTTTGAGCAAGCTCTTGCAAGCTGTTTTTATTAGGATTATTTTCGATTTGGGTAACTAGCTCGTCGGTTGCTTGCGACTTTTGCGCACCTGCGTTTAATTCGTTTTCTGCGTTTTGTGCGTTGTATGCCTTTTCTGCGTTTGCGCTACTAACTGTTGCGCGCATCTTAAGATTTTTCAGCGGAAGAGCCACTGCACTGTAGCCATAAACAACCGAATGCTCACCAAAAAGAATTACTTTTGCGCAAGTCTGCCCAACGCCAATGCGATTATGTACGCGATTTTTTGTGCGCTCATTATTGCAATCGCACGGATTAGACGCGTGGCGATTCGCTAAAGTATTGCACTCAGTCACTAATCCTCCTTTGCGACGCACTGGTTCACTTATTGGCATTGCTTAATTATTAGCATTGCATAATTGCGCAAATGCTCGCTTTTGCATGTTAAGTCTATTTATCAACTTTTATAATTTAGTAGCTAAAACGATTCAACACCACGATTTGCGCAATACGCACACAACACATTCACATTTCCGCTTCATGTAGTGCGTTTGTATCACAACACGCCATAAATCAGGTACAAACACACTACAGTTCTGCGTGTTTATGTAGTGCGATTGTACTAAAAAACACCAAAATCAAATACAAACACACTACATGACAGGTAATCGTTCGCGCGGTCTAAGCGCGCGAACGTCTTCGCAGCGCAGAAGCAGTGCTTCTGCCTTGAGCTGCTCAGCGCTCCGAATTACCTTTTCGCGCTACGCTTTAAGCGAAAAGGCAGGTCGTCGCGAATAAAAAAGCTCTGCGCAAATCGCAGCAAGTAAAACTCACCACAATTCGCACAGAGCCAATGCTTAAGATCAATCCAAATGGATTGCCTCCCATCGCAAATTCCGCAAAATCACAAGCAATCGCAAGAAAACTTGCAAGAACTCACAAAACCCACGTGGGAAGCTGGAACACGTTTAACTACTCAGCTACAACCTTAACAGTAAAGGAAGCGCTAATTTCTGGGTGAAGAGCCACAGTTGCTGGGAATTCGCCAGTGGTCTTGATTGCAGCAACGCTAATAGCGCGTGCTTCAACGGCGGCCTTTGGTGCCAAAGCAGCAGCAATCTTATCGGCGGAAATACCACCGAAGAGCTTACCAGACTCGCTCACCTTAGCGGCGATTTCTACAACAGTGCCTTCGATTGCGGCCTTAGCTGCAACAGCCTCTTCGCGAGTGGCAACAGCCTTAGCCAAGCGTGCGCGACGCATCGCTTCAATCTGGGAAGCAGCGCCCTTATTCCACGCAAAGGCCAAGCCCTGTGGAATCAAGTAGTTACGTGCGTAACCAGCCTTAACAGTAATAACGTCACCAGAGTGACCCAAGTTTGCAACGGTCTTGGTGAGAATAACCTTGGTTTCTGCCATGTTCTATCCTCTCAATCAGCGACCAGTAGTGGCGTATGGGAGCAAAGCCATCTCGCGAGCGTTCTTAACGGCCTTCGCGATCTTGCGCTGTTCCTGTACGGTTACACCAGTAATACGACGGGAACGAATCTTGCCGCGGTCCGAAACGAACTTACGCAACAAAGCAACGTCCTTGTAATCAATTTCAGTAATCTTGGCAGCCTTCAAAGGATTTGGCTTCTTCTTAAAAGGCTTGACCGGTGGTTGCGGCCTCTTACGTGACATAGGATGTCCTCTCTTAAATGCGTTAAACTTTTTGTTTTTGTTTATACGCTAAACTGATGTTTTTAATTGTAAAGTCGTATTTAGATTTTTACCAGCATTAGTTTTACAAGCAATAAGTCATATTCGCTAAACTATCTGCCCTAAAGCAGCGGCGACTAGACGCCATTAGCGCGCGCATAAAACTAGAAAAACTAGAAAAACTAGAACTCTGGCTCTTCGTCTGTTCCACCAAAATCGGAGCTAGCTCCAAACGTTGCAAATCCGCCGTTTGATGGAGCAGAAGCACTCCACGGGTCTTCAACGTTTACGCCCTGATTAGCGCCATTTTGCGCATTCATTCCAGCACCAGCAGCCGCACTATTCGCATAATTCGCGCCGCCAGCATAACCGCCAGTGTATCCACCAGCATTCATTCCAGCTCCAGCACCAGCGCCCTGATTGAATCCGCCATTGTTCCCAGCAAAACCGCCCTTCGAGCTCAAACGATTAACCTGAGCGGTTGCAAAACGCAAGGATGGCCCAATCTCATCAATCATCAAATCAATGCTGTATCGTTTTTCGTTGCTGTTTTTATCAACGTAGTTGTTTGCACGCAACCTACCCTGAATAATAACGCGCATTCCCTTAGTAAGTGTTTGTGCGCAATGCTCAGCTAAGTCGCCCCATGCAACGCATCTAAGCGATAATGGCGTGCCGTTAACGTAGCTGTTTGTTCTTCTGTCAAAAGTAGAGGAATTAGAAACAATCGTAAAAGACGTTCTAACACTACCGTTGGAACTGGTAGCAGTTTCTGGCTCTTTAGCCAAATTACCAATCACGGTTATAACAGTTTCTCCAGCCATCGTAGCCTCTTTTCTATTAAGACTTGGAACAATTTCGTGGAACAATTTAGAGCAAATCCAATTTGGCTATTTGACTATTTGACTATAAATTAATCAAACTAATCTAAATAAAATTTTGGATATTGTCCCTAAACTTTTGACTTTACTTTGCTTTACTTTGCTTTACTTTGCGTCCTTGCGAAGAATCTTCGTGCGGACTACAGATTCGTTAAGGTTCAAAACACGGTCAAGCTCGTCGCTAAGTGCTGGCTCGGCAGTGTAATTCACTACAACGTAGTTACCTTCGTTCTTGCCATCAATCTCGTAAGCAAGCTTACGGCGACCCCAATAGTCGGTACCATCAACGGAACCGCCCTCTTTGGTGACAAGCTCAAGATACTGCTCGGTCAACTTCTTAAGACCGCGCTCGTCAAGCTCTGGATCGGCAATGAACATCAGTTCATACTTGTGTGCAGACATCACCCACCTCCTTCGGACTATTCGGCTGCGGGCTTTCCACAGCAGGAGTGTGTTTGCAAAATCGTTCGTAAATCAAGTTATTACACAATTTATTACGCGATTATTACGCAATAATTTTTGCATATTTAATTTTACGAACAACCTACTAAGTCTACATCATGCTTGCGACTCACCGCCGCGCAGCTAATCAACAACACTAATGAGCGTAAATATTCCTGTGCTTCATGTCTTCTGGAAGCGCGTTTCTAAGCGAAACAAGCGATCCGGACCTAAACACAGACCTAATTCCAGCAGCCAAAAGAGGCGCAATCGAAAGAACCGTCATATTTTCTAAGCGCTTTTCTTCGGAAACAGGAACTGTATCCGTTAAAATGATTTCGCGCGCGCCACAACTCTTAAGTCGCTCTACTGCAGGGCCAGATAGCAGCGCATGAGTTGCAACCAAAGTAACGGATTTTGCACCAGCGCCTTTAAGTGTGCGCACAGCTTCGCAAATCGTGCCAGCCGTATCAATCATATCGTCTACAACAATGCAATCGCGGCCTTGAATATCTCCAATAATTCCATGCGCTTCCGCGTGATTTGGCCTTGTTATATCGCGCGTTTTGTGAATAAACGCTAATGGCAATCCGCCAAGCTTTGCAGCCCATTGCTCCGAAACCTTGATTCGCCCTGCGTCTGGAGAAACAATCGTAGTGTTTTCTAGGCTCATAGTATTGCGAACGTAGTCAATCAAAACTGGCATAGCTGTTAAGTGATCCACAGGACCGTCGAAGAATCCCTGCTCTTGAGCCGCGTGCATGTCTACAGTCAAAATACGAGTAGCTCCAGCAGATCGGAACAAGTCAAACATAAGTCGCGCTGTAATTGGCTCGCGGCCTTGATGCTTTTTGTCTTGACGCGAATACCCAAAGAAAGGCGCAACAACGTTTATGCTTCTAGCGGATGCTCGCCTTAAAGAATCCACCATAAGCAGCTGCTCCATAATCCAATTGTTGATTGGATCGGTGTGCGCTTGCAAAACAAAAACGTCTGCGCCTCTAACTGGCTGCGTAAAGCGCACATACATCTCCCCGTTTGCAAAATCGTAGGCAGTTGTTTCCAGCACGTCTATTCCAAGGTAGTTGGCGGTTTCTTCCGCAAGTTGTGGATACGCTCTACCCGTTACAAGCATCATTTGCTTTTTTGGAGTGCCTTCAAGAATTGTTGACATATTTGCCTTCCCGTTTGCAAAATCTGTAAAAACGCATACGCGACTAGTTTAGCAGCATACAACGCCACTACTCAAATGCGCGAACAACCTGCTGCGCACTTCCATACGAGCTTTGCGCTCCAAATCCCATTGCTGCATACGCCGAAACGTAAGTGGCAACTTGTGCGCTTTGCGCTAGACTAAAGCCAGCGGCAAGTCCTGCTAAAACGGTTCCCATAAACGCGTCTCCGCAGCCCGTTGTGTCTACTGCTTTAACGCGTTGAGGGCAAATTCGCACAGCCTTTTTGCCATCTTGCGCAGCGTAGTCTAAAACAACCGAGCCTTCTGCGCCAAGCGTTACAACCGCCTCGTCAAAACCATACTCGTGCATAATGCGCGCAGCATCGTGCCAGTCAAAATCATCCCAATTTCCGTCTTCTGGCTCGCTAATTTTAAGCAATTGCGCCATCTCGTGCTCGTTTACAAGAAGTATGCTTGCGTTTTCAATCAACTCGCGTGGCAGCTCGCTTACAAAAGGCGAATTATTTAGCAAAACTTTTACGCCAGCCGCACGCGCAATTTTTGCCGCCGCCGTTACGGTTTCCATTGGGCTTTCTAGGCATAATCCTAAAACGCTTGCGCTGCAAATTGCTTGCTTAACATCGTTTTGGCTAATGTATTCCACGCTCACTTTTGCATTAGACCCTGGAGCGTAAACGATTGTGTTTTCGCCACCTTTTGCGTCTACTGTTATTACTGTTGCGCCACTTTTTACGCCTTCTACGCGCAAAATTCTAGACGTGTCTACTCCAGCAGATTCTAGCGTGTTTAGTAGGAATTTTGCATTTTCGTCGCTGCCTACCGCGCCAAACATTTGCACGTTCGCGCCGATTTTCGCTGCAGAAACGGCCTGATTCCCCGATTTTCCGCCTGGAAGAACGCGCAAATCACTGCCATTTACGGTTTCTCCAGGATTTGGAAGACGATCTGCAACTATTGTGTAATCTGCGTTCATGGAGCCTACTACAGCAACGTGATTGCTTGATTCGCCTATCTTTTTTAGCGCGCTAGCAAGCATTTCGCCACTTAGTGGCGTAGTCTTTTCCATAATAAATCCTTTCGTAAAACTCCATTAATTCGTTATTTAAAAGTAATTAAGCAGTCATTCAAGCGTGACTTAAATCGCAATTTAAGCGCTAGCTAAGTCACAATTAAACCGTGATTAAACCGCGATTAAACTTACGATTAATTCGCCTAATTCTTAAAGCTATGTACAGGCGCTGGAATTCGCCCACCGCGCGAAACGAATTCCTCGCAGCTTTCGGTGTTTACCGGCATAATCGGCGCATATCCCATTAAACCGCCAAAATTGGCCATTTGCCCAACGCTTTTGCCTTCCACAGGAATTATTCGCACAGCAGTTGTTTTTTGATTTATCATGCCGATTGCTGCCTCATCCGCAATCATTCCAGATATTGTTGCAGCAGTTGTGCTTCCAGGAATCGCAATCATATCTAGGCCTACGGAGCATACGCACGTCATTGCTTCTAGCTTTTCTATTTTAAGGCAGACAGACTTTGCAGCAGCAATCATGTTTGCGTCTTCTGAAACAGGTATAAACGCGCCAGAAAGCCCACCAACGTAGCTGCTGGCCATTATTCCGCCCTTTTTAACTTGATCGTTAAGCATTGCAAGAGCGGCTGTTGTGCCAGGCGCGCCAACAGTAGAAAGTCCGATTTTTTCTAGGACTTCGCCTACGGAATCTCCCACGGCTGGTGTTGGCGCAAGCGACAAGTCGATTATTCCAAACGGCACACCAAGCCTTCTAGATGCCTCTTGCGCAACCAACTGGCCAACTCGCGTAATCTTAAAAGCTGTGCGCTTAATCGTCTCGCACAAGAACGCAAAATTCTTGCCACGCGCCTCGTCTAGCGCGCGCGAAACCACGCCTGGCCCAGATACGCCAACGTTTATTACAGCGTCTCCTTCGGTTACGCCGTGGAATCCGCCTGCCATAAATGGATTATCGTCTGGAGCGTTGCAAAATGCAACGAACTTTACGCATCCGTACGAATCACGGTCTGCAGTCGCGCGCGCGATTTGCTTGACTACTCGCCCAAGTAACTCCACGCAATCCATGTCGATTCCAGTTCGCGTAGACCCCACGTTTGCGCTCGAGCACACAATATCCGTCTCGTTCAAGGCTTTTGGCAGCGATTCTATAAGCATGCGATCGGCAGCTGTCATGGATTTTGCAGGCAGAGCGGAGTAGCCGCCAATCAAATCTACTCCAACTTTTTTAGCCGCTTTATCTAGCGCGTGCGCAATTTGCACAAAGTCGTCTGGGCTTTTGCACGCTGCTGCTCCAACTAGGCTTATTGGCGTTACGGTTATGCGCTTGTTTACAATCGGGATTCCGTAGTCGCGCTCAATCGCGCAGCCCGTGCTGACTAAGTCTTTTGCAAGGCGCGTAATCTTGTTGTATACGTTTTCGCACACTTTTTGCACGCTTGCGTCTACGCAGTCTAGCAGATTTATTCCCATTGTTATGGTTCTAACGTCGAGCTTTTCTTGCTCGATCATGGAGTTTGTTTCGCTCACTTCCATAATATTTAGCATGGGCTTCTCCTACTAATCCCTAGATTCTGTGCATGTTTGTAAAGATTTCTGCGCGCTGGCAGTGTATACTAACGCCTATTTCTTCGCCTAGCTTTGCCAATTCTTCGGCCAGCTCTCCAAACTCTACGCTTATTTCGTTTACGTCTACAATCATCATCATGTTAAAGAATCCGTTGACGATTGTTTGAGATATATCTAAAATATTCGCCTTGCTATTTGCTAAATGAGTCGTAACTTTTGCTATGATTCCTACAGCATCTTTGCCCACTACGGTGATTACGGCTTTGTTTTCATCATTATTAGTGGTGTTCATAATCACTCCCTATTGGCTATATGTGATTTTTGCTGCGCAACAGCTGTTCTATCTATTCTGCTTGCCATTCGCGCGCGTTTTGCTCCTTATTTATACTATTGCCCGCCGCGTATAATCGCCTAGTTGTGCAACACGCCAAAGTAGCATCTGAATAAATTTTCATAAAAGGTTAAAAATTTATAATAAAATCCTCCATATATTGTTATATCAACATAATATGCATCAAATACCCCCCCCCCATCAGTAAATTTTACACTTGTAGTCAACATCACGCTTAAAAAATTTCACTCAAAAAACAAAAATACGATATAATATCTTGAATTGATGAATATTTATCTGTTCATGTAATTGAGCAAAGCTTGAATGCATACATGTTAAGCACACATTAGCAATCGCAATGCATCGCATGCTCCACAAAGCGGCCGAATAAAAGAAGAACACAAAAAGAATGGGGATTATTATGGCAAAGAACACTCGCCAAAAGCACGCACGCAATCAAGAGTATCGCTCATTTGCAAATGTAAGCGCCGATTTTAACGCATCAACCGCGCGCAAACTGTCACTTAGCGCGCTTACAACAGTTCTTACTGCAGCAACCTGCTTGGGCGGTCAGCCACTACTCGCATCCTCTAATATTCTTCTTCCTCCAACTACAGCGGCTTTTGCATCTCAAGTGCGTAGCACAAGCGATGATCCTACTCCTTGGCTACATACACCAAACATTCTTGAGTATCAGCGCTACCGCTACCAAAATAGCAATGGTGACGCAGGTTACGTGAACACTGACGAAAATCATGATGACTACAACAAGGGCAACTACGACGACTTAAAGAACAAGACGGATATGTATGCGCATGTTAAAACGATAGGAAACGACCAGTACCTAGTCTTCGACGTGTTCTTTAACAACGACGGCAAGTCCATGCTTACATCGTCTAAAAAACAGCAATATGTGTGGCTAGTGCCTTATGCTGTTGCAGATTTAAACAATGGTGCTTATAAAGGCGATACCGTAACTGATTTACGATTTGATTTCTACAAGCGCAATGGCAGTTCACCTCAAACGTATGCAAACCTTTCTCATGATATTAAATTGTTTAATCATGAGGCAAGCAAATCGTTCGATCAGAATTTATTTAACAATGACCATGATTATAATGGCTCTACTTATAAGAATTCATTGAACGTTCGTAACGGAGGAAGTAGAGGACGAGATATATCCGATAACTTCCACGTTAACGAAAGAGATTTAGATGACGCTATTAAGAAGGCTATAGCTCCTGGACCAAGCCCTTATAGCGGATACAATTACGGCATTGGTATAACAACTGTTAATGTTGATTACGCTGTACGCATGCATTGCAAGGTAAAGCTGCGCCAAGGCGTAACAACAGACGACATTCAAAACGCTTTTACTTACGCAAACACAAGCTCTTACGGAAGAAATACACATTCTGCTTACACCTTCATTTCCGGACGAACTCACGACGAAAACTTCCCTCGCACAAAAAGCGATAATTTGCCTCCAAAGCTGTATTTTAATGGCAAGGAGCTTACAGACGACTCCAGTAGCATTACCGTATATCAGGGCGATAAGCAAAAGATTACTTTCGGCACTTCTGACAATAGCGAAAAGGTGACTAGTTTCTCTGTAAAGGGATTCCCGGATAGCATAAATGGCGCAAACTTTGAAAAGAATACAAAGAATAACGAAGACGGTTTTGACGCGACTGAAAAGAATCCTTACAAACACGAAATTAAAGACGTTAAGTTTGAGAACAAGAACGGCAATACGCCAGTAAACTCCGACTACACGATTACTGTTTCCGCAACCGACGCTTCTGGAAACACAGCAGAAAAGAAAGTCACTGTACATCTTAAGAACCTGAACCAGAAGTATCCATCCCCAACAGCCGAGGCACTTACTGTTGATTGGGGTCATAAGCTTACTGAAGCTGATCTCACGAAGCAGATAAAAAATAATGATGGACAAGGTAACAATGGCAATGGCAAGGTGACCTTTATTGAATCACCTTTGCCAAGCACGAATTTGGGTGACGATTATTACAAGTATCCTAATGCTAATAAAGTAAACGTAACTGCAAAAATTACGTATACTGACGGCTCTTATCATTTAGTGCCAATACCTGTAACAGTTAATAAGCCGCTTTCTTTGCAACATAAGCTTAATGGAAATACCGTTAATGCTACTGTTGGCGAAGATCTTAAAAAGGTAAGTGGCAGCAACAAGGTTGACGCTAAGGAATATCTTGGCAAGCTTGACGATGCTGCTAAGAAGAAAATCAAGAGCGCAGAGTGGGTTAATGGCGATCCTACCACGAGCGTTGCAGGAAAGAGAGAGTACACTGCTAAAGTCACGTTTAGCGATGACAGCACAGCGGAAGAAAAGGTCACTTTCACTGTGCGCCCTCAAAAGCCTAAGATTGAGACTGATTTGACTGGTGTTGCAGGCGTAAAGGGCAAGGAAGTTGTAGTTAATGCAGGCCCTGGCACCGAAGGAAGCACTGTAACTCTTAAGGATAACGGTAAGAAGGTAATCGGCACTGGAAAAGTTGGAGCCGATGGCAAAGTTACAATTAAGGTTGCTGACGGCATTCCTGCTGGAAATGTAACTGCCGTAACGTCTACAAATCCTGCAGATCCAACTAAGGAGCAGTCGGTTCAGTCGCCAGTAAGCGACCCTAAGAATGCTACTAAAGACGACAAAGCACCAACATTAACTGGTCCTGAGAATGTTACCGTAAAAGTTGGCGAAGATCTGAAGATTGAGCTTACAGCAAAAGATGATGTAAAGATTGACGACTTCAATATTGCAGCTCCATTATTACAACTTGTAAATAATGATTTTTCACGTTTGAAGATTGAATACCAAGGCAAACAAGATGATCCAAAAAATCGCAAAGTAAAAATTACGATACTCGGCATGAAAGAAAGCGAAATTGGAGAACACGAACTTAAGTTCTCAGTTACTGATGCTGCTGGTAACAAAGTAGAAAAAACTGTAAAGGTAACAGTTAAGAAGAAAGAGGAACTTAAGTCAAGGACGATTACTGTTGACTTAAAACACACGCTAAACGAAGAAGATGCCCAAAAAGCTATTGCCAGCGGAAAAAGCTTAAAAGAGCAGGTGCAAAGTTTGCATGGAGCACTGAAGCTGGCGGCACTCCAGACACTTCCACTGTTGGCAAGGAAAAGGATGGAACAGTTATTGTAACTATTCCTACTAAAGACCCAAAGAATCCTAAAAAGACTGAAACTGTTGTAGTTGACGTTAAGGTAACTGTTAGGGATAACGAAAGTCCTAAAGTTGCGATTCAGCAAAAAGACGGCAGTGACTATAAAGATATTAATATTGAAACTGAATCTGAATCTGGAGGAAAAACATTTATTCAAGTAGCAACTATTACTACGTACCGCGGCGATAAGAACGATATTAAGATTACTGCAACCGATAATAGTGGCAACGTTACAACTCTTACTTTAACGCCTAAAACTCCAGGAGAGACAGAAAAAGCTCCTACTGGAACTGGCACAACTGCAGCTCCTAAGACTTTGACGCTTGACGGCACTACTCCACTAGACATTAAGCCTGGCGAGTATACGCGTACCTTAAAAGCTGTTGATCCTTCTGGCAACACTACTCAGATTACTGTGAAGTTTATTGTTAAGACGCAGGCAAAGAAATATAGCAATATCACAAGCACGCCTGTTACTTACAAGATGAGTAGCGGCACAACGCATCCTAAGCCAGAAGATGGCATTGCGCAAGAAAGCAAGAATAAACTACCTAAGGACGCTACGTATTCTTGGGCTAAGGAGCCAAATTGGAATGAACCTGGCAAAGATACAGCCGCTAAAGTCCGCATAACTTTTGCAGACGGTTCCACTACGGACGTAGATACAAAAGTTACCGTTAAGGACGATATTGCGCCTGTTATTGAGAATCCTGCTACAAATCAGGTAAAACATAACGATAACCAAATGTACTACCAATTTAAGGTACATAAGGGCAATACTTTTGATATTGAAATTAAGTCTTACGATAACAGCGGAAAGATCAAGAGCGCAACAATACCATCATCATTCCCAGGTCATGATGGCAATATCGTTATTGACAATAAAGACGGGAATTCTGCTAATAATCCTGCTACTATTCATATTAATGGCACTGCACAGCGCACAGATCTTAATGTGCCAGAAAATAACAAATGGTCACGCATTCTTACTGTTACCGATAATGCAGGAAAGCAATCCACACTAAATATTCAGATTTCCGTGTACACGGATGCTGAGGAGCACAATGCTACTGCATCTAAAGTTGATAATCCTAAAAATAAAGATGCCATTAAAAATGCTATTAAAATCACTAAATACGACAATCCAAATACGCCAATCAATAAAGACGGCATAACATTTGATGTTGGCGATATTCCTACTAAGGATGGGAATTACACTATTCCTGTAACAATTCATTACAAAGATGGTTCTTCCAGCAAGATTGAAGTGCCTATTGTCGTTACTAAAGAGTCCAATAACTATGACCCTGTTGGTAAGACCATTACAGTTCAATGGAATTCCAAGGAAGATCTTGCAAAGAAGATTAAATCCTTCGGCAAAGATGGCGGACTTACCTGGAAAGACAACAATTCTCCAGCAGGTGCTCCAACAGTAGAAATCGTCAACAAAAACATTCCAAGCACCGATAAGCCTGGCGAAAGCCAAGTGCAGGTTAAGGTTACGTATTCGGATGGCTCTAGTGACGTTGCAACAGTAACTGTTAAAGTTTTGGATCCACAAAACAAGGATTACACGCCAGAAGGCCAAACTATTAAGGTTGACTACAATAAGACGAAGAACACTACCATAGAGGATAGCGTAAAGAAGAATGGCATTAAGCTAAAGAAGAATGGCGCTGACACGACTTTGCCTACTGACGCAACAGTGACCATTGACAGCAATAACACTATTCCAGATGGCACTCAGCCTGGCGATTTTACTGTTCCTGTAACAATCACCTATGGCGATGGTTCAACGGATCACGCAACTGTAACCGTTAAGGTTGGCGAGCCTCAGAATAAGAAGTATGAGCCAAATAAGCCTGATGGAATCAACGTTGGTTATGGTAAAACCAAACCTTCTCATGAAGAAATCACAGCTAAAGTCACTGTTCCAAACCAACCAACTGGTACAACAATTACAGTTGACGATGGTCAAACACCTATCGACACTAAGACCCCTGGAACCGTAAACGTTAAGGTTACTGTTACCTACCCAGACGGTTCAACGGATCACGTGGAAGTTCCTGTAACAGTTGGCGAACCAGATAACGTGACTCACAAGGCTTCTGCAACTCCTATAGAGTTGCATAAAGGCGATAAAAATCCAACAGAGCAACAAATCAGAGATAAAGTTAATACTGGTGTTAGCAGCAGTGAGGGTCAGCCAACCATTACTGTAGATACGGGTAAGATTCCAACTACAGATAAGACTGGCACAACTAACGTTCCTGTTACAATCACATATAAAGACAAAACGTCCACAACTGTGCAAGTACCTGTAATTGTTAAGGATTGGAATAAAGACGAGTACCCTCCAAGCGCTGATCCTGTTGAGGAGCCGTATGGCACTAGTAAAGAAAAGACCAAGGAAGCTATCAAGAATGCTGTGAATGTTGATTTGCCAGAAGACAAAAAGAATGAGTTGACTTTTGAGATTGTTGATGAGAAAACAATCCCAGACGGCACTGAACCTGGCACGAAACCTGTTAACGTTAAGGTGACTTATCCAGACACATCAACAAAAGAAGTTACTGTTTATGTGACTATTAAAAACAAGCAGTCGGATACTTTCGAGCCGAAGGTAACACCTGTTGTTAAGCCGTATGGCACTGATAAAGAAAAGACCAAGGAAGCTGTTAAGAAGGCTGTAACTGTTGATTGGCCAAAAGATTCAAAGAAACAGCCAACAGTCACCATTACCAGCAAAGATGACGATATTCCAGACGGCAAGACTCCTGGAAACTACCCTGTTGAAGTTAAAGTCACCTACCCAGATGACACGACTGACACTGTTGAAGTTCCAGTAACTATTAGCAACAAGCAGTCTGAACTTTACCCACCTAAGGCAGATAGCATTACCAAGAAGAATGGCGAAAAGCCTTCGGATGAAGAAATTATCGGCAAAGTAAGCGTTCCTACTTGGCCAGATGACGAAAAAGATAAGCCAACTTACTCTATTAGCAAGGAAGATGCTAAGAAGATTCCTACTGGAGATAAGGCTGGCAAGTTTGAGGTGCCTGTAACAGTTACGTATCCGGATGATGGATCAACAACTGTTATCAACGTGCCTGTAACTATTAATGCTCCAAAGCCACAAGCGAAAACTGGCATGACTGTGCCAAAGGGCGTGGAACCTAAGCCAGAAGACAGCATTGCTAATAAGGATAAGTTCCCTGATGGCACACAGTTCGAGTGGACCGAAAAACCAGACACGAACACGGAAGGCAACGACATAACAGGCAAAGTAAAGATTACTATTCCTGGGTCTGATACTCCTCAAGAAGTTGACGTAACTGTTAACGTGGTTGACCCAAGTGCATCTGAAGTCAACGTGCCACAGGGCACGAATTTGCCAGACGCTAAGGATGTTATTAATAACACAAGTGGAGACGGAAACAAGTATCCTGATAACACTAAGTTCGATTGGAAGGCTGAAGATAAACCAGTCACCAATAATCCGGGCACAAAGAATGGCAAGATTATTGTTACGATTCCAGGTCAATCCCCTGTAGAGGTGCCTGTAACAGTAAACGTTACGCCAAATCCAGAAACGAATGTTGTTAACGTGAAGGTTGGCGACAAACTTCCAGACGCATCGAAGGGTATTGCTAATAAAGATAAGTTCCCTAAGGGAACCACCTTCGACTGGAAGGATGGCGGGCCAAAGACCGACAAGCCAGTCACCACTACTGGAACTGTGCTCATTCATATCCCAGGTGTGAAAGATCCAGTGGAAGCCACAGTTCCTGTGAACGTAAACCCTGCGCCTATAGCGCAGGACACCACCGTTATTCAGAACAGCGATCCAGATCCTAAGAACAGCATTAAAGACAACGATAAGTTACCTAAGGGAACCACCTTCGAGTGGAAGAAAGATGCTGCTCCAAAGACCGACAAGACTGGTCCTACTACTGGCACTGTGATTGTAAAGATTCCAGGTCAAGATCCTCAAGAAGTGCCTGTAAAAATTACTGTTACAGCATCTCCTGAAGGAAAAGACGTAACCGTGTTGCAAAATACTGACGGCAAGGACAACACTCCTCAGCCAAAGGATGTTATTAAGAATCATAGCGATTTGCCTGAGAATGCTGAGGTTTCTTGGAAGAAGAAGCCTGATACATCAAAGACTGGCAACCAGCCAGGAATTGTGACTGTTACAGTGCCAGGCGAGCCAGCTGTTGACATTCCAGTCAACGTGCTTGTTGTGCCAAATCCAAAAGTCAAGACGGTGAGCGTGCCAGTAAACGCCAATCCAAAGCCAGAAGACAGCATTGCAAACAATGGTGACTTCCCAGATGGCACTACTTTCGAGTGGGAGAAAGGTGCTGCTCCAAATACTGACAAGCCAGGCAATGTTGACGGCACTGTGCTCGTCAAGATTCCAGGCCTAAAAGAACCAGTAAAAGTCAAAGTAACTCTAAAGGTTACAGACAAGCCATTTATCAACGATAGTAGCGCAAAGAATACGCCAGAAAAGCCTGGTAAAACCACTATTACGGGTAATGCAACACCTGGAGCAACTATTACGGTTCAAGATGATAGCGGCAAGACCTTGAAGGACGATAAAGGCAAAGACATAACCACTAAGGTGGACGATAATGGCCACTTTACAGTTGATGTTCCTAAGCAGAATCCTGACACAAAGCTCAAGCTTGTTCCAAGCAAGGACGGCAAGAGTGGCACTCCAGTAGAAGTAACCGTTATTGCAAAGCCAAAAGCTCCTACAATCACCGTTCCTTCGGAAAATAAAGACGGAAAGCCAGGAGACGGAAACGTAACAGTAACGCCTACAAGCGGTGACAGCGCAACAGTTGTTACGATTGTGATTACTGCTAAGCCAAATCCTCTTAACGGCCCAGAGCAGCCAGTTCGCACGATTGTTGTTAAGAAAGGTGACACCGACGGCAAGTGGAAGATTGACGGCCCTTATCCTAGCGGCGTAAAGGTTGATGAAACCACTGGCGAAGTTAAGATTCCAGCAAAAGACTTGGAGGACGGCAGCACGATTACTGCTGTTGCTAAGGATAAGGATGACCACTCTTCGGATAAAGCGGAGAAAACAACTGGCTTTAAGACTCCGCAGATTACCGGACAGTCTATAGCAGACGAGCCAAGCGGCAGCGGTAGCGAAAGCGGTGGAGATCAGGGCGGAAGCCATGGAAGTCAAAAGATTACTGGCAAAACCGATGTTCCAGGCGCAACTATTACTGTTACCGACAAAGATGGAAAGCAAATCGGAACCGGTAAAGCAGATAAAGATGGAAACTTCACTATTACTATCAACAAGCAAACGCCTGGCGCGATTGTAAACCTTACGCCTACAAACGGCGAAGGTGATTTTGCAAAGACTGGAAACACTGTTGAAGTAACGGTTGGCGGAGATATTGCCGTTCCACGCATAGACACGCCTGCAGACGGAAGCGCCACAATAACACCAAATCTTACGGATACGCGCGTAGATAAGGTTGTTATTACGTATACGCCTGAAGGCGACGGAAGCACGCAGCAAACTGTTACAATCACCGTTATCGCCGAGGGCGATATGCGCGTGTGGAAGATTGACGGCACTGCTCCTAACGGCGTAACTGTTGATCCAAAGACTGGCGTTGTTACGATTCCAGCTGCAAACGTTAAAGACGGAAGCACGATTACTGCTGTTGCAAAGAAAAGCGGAGATAGCACTGCTGGAGGCTCGTCTAGCACCGTTACAGGCACGATTGCGCAGCCTGGAGGCAGCGGTAGCGGTAGCGATGATGGTAGCGGTAGCAGCGATGATGGTAGCGATAGCGGCGAAAGCGATAGCGGCACAAACGAAAGCGGAAGTCACACCAATAATGGCAGCAACGCAAACAACACCAACAACGCAAACAAGAATGGCAACAAAAATGACGTAAGCGGCCACAATGGCGGCAATAATCATGGAAACCAATCTCGCAATAGTGGATCTAATAGTGAATCTAGAAGAGGTAAGGGTGCGCTAGGTAATACTGGCGTTGGTGTTGCATTAAGTGCTCTTGCGTCTGCGATGCTTGCTGGCATGGGTGCTGCAGGAAGGGCTGTATCTCGCCGCAAGAAGCGCAACTAGCTAGCACGCGCTAAGTAACTATAAACCAACAAGCAAAGGCCTGGAGCGATTGCTCTGGGCCTTTTCTTACCCGCTTTTTTGAATTCTGCAGCTAACCTGCCTGGGCGCGACGACCTGCATTCGCGCTTAGGTCGCGCTCACGACACGACCTGCCTTTCCGGGTTTTGTACCATATTCCACCTAAATTACGTACAAAACCCGGAAAAAATTCCGCATTTTGTACCATATTTGACCTAAAAATGGTACAAAGTGCGGAACAGCAAGTCGCGCGTGGTTGCGCCAAATGAGGTAGAGATTCGAGATTTTTCGCAGCGGATGAAGCATTTCGCTCGCGCGTTACAGCAAATAGAGAATGTCGTTCGCGCAGCCTAAGCGCGCTAACGTAAATGAGTAAAAAAAAACGCGGTAAAATACCGCGAAAACAAACATATTGTGGGTGATATAGGAATCGAACCTATGACCCCTTCCGTGTGAAGGAAGTGCGCTAGCCGCTGCGCCAATCACCCAAAATTTTTTTAATTATGCGTGAAAGGCAATCCTTTCGAGTGGGCGATACAAGGTTCGAACTTGTGACCCCTTCCGTGTCAGGGAAGTGCGCTACCACTGCGCCAACCGCCCAGGTTGTTTATTAAGCTAACACGCTCAATCGAGGTGGGTACGAGAGTCGAACTCATCTATACGGCTTTGCAGGCCGCTGCCTAACCGCTTGGCTAACCCACCACAAGGCCGATAACTCACCAGACCTAGAGCGGACAACGGGACTCGAACCCGCGGTCTCAACCTTGGCAAGGTTGCGCTTTACCAACTAAGCTATGTCCGCAATGCTTTCTCGCTAACTAATGCCAGTCCGAAGCACGAGTAACTACTATACCAGAAATATTTATAAATTCAAGTCCGCCGCCCGTTGGCGTGTCGAATAGCAAACACTGTTAAATTTTCTACCTAACATTCTTTAAAACTCCGTACCCAATCGCCATCCTTCCCCCATTTTCAACATATTCCCTAATATTTTTTTGCAAACTTGTTTCCGTTGTGACGATATCCTTGACACCATCCTTGGCGCCTTCATCGCCACTTTCCTTGCTACTCTCCTTGTGCACTTCCTTGCGCACTTCCCCACACGCTTCTACATTGTTTTCCTTGCCACAATTTACACCATTTTCACCACGCCCAAAAATCTTGCAATTTTCTCCAAAAACCCAACGCTTATAGTCGTCAGAATACGCAATTCCAAAAACTCGAAACATAGATCTAAATACTCGAATATTCGACTTTTCTGGTAGCAACTTATCTAAAGCAGGATCAAGCAGCCATGATATGCAATAAAAAGTGCAATTCTTTAACTCAGGAATGTACTTATCTATAAACTCATTAGCCAACATAAAACTTATCGTTAAATTTTCTATGCTTAACTTTGCATCAGACGGAATATGTACGCTTACCAGATTTTGCCTTTTGCAAAACTCAAATTCTAATTCACCTAATCTAAATATTTTCATAGAAAGAAGACGTGGAAACCAAAATTCTTCACTAAAAACAAAAGGATACTTGCCAACACGAAACTTCTTAACAAATCTTTTAATAAAACCAAAAGTACTTAAAAAGACTTCATCTTTAATTCCAGCTTGTTCATATCTTCTACGCACCAAAAGAACGCATACCATAAATATTGAAAGAATCCGCATTCCGCTATCATCAGCACAATATTCATTCAATTTTGCAACTGCTAGCTCTTGATTAAACCCGTCATTAAAAAGGTCTTGTATGCAATCCATCAAAACAGAAATATCTATATTTTTAAAAGATTGTACTATTATGCGCGTTAGGCAATCATCAAAATGCAATTCGTTACACAGATTTTCAACATCTTCTGCAGTCTGCGAAATCAGGTATGACTTTTCATCTTCTTTTAACAAATCACACATTTTTACCTCACAATAAGCCTCACAATAAGCCTCACAATAAACTCACAACAAGCCTCACAACAAATCAAAATTAACTTCAAACATCCTTTTCCATGGAAAATCTACATTATTGATTTTCAAAGGAAGCGCTTTTGATAAATTCAACTTGCTATACTCTTTCTGCAACAAGTTTTTAGCTTCGCACTTAGCCCACGCTTCGCATGGCTTTACATCAAAATAATTACCACCATAATTATCAATCCTATTAGCTATATTCCATCGAATATTTGATTGATATAACGCATCTTCGATTATTCTATATGCAATATTTTTCTTTATACTTTTTGAATCAATGCCTAAAATTGCTTGAGATAAAACTGTTCCCAAAGTATTGCAATTTGTATTCCATCCCGCATAACTAATAATTCTGTCTAAAACGTTATTATCATCTAGCAAAGTTAATAATTGCAAATCCCCACCGTTTGAATACGCACTATCGCATAACGCAACTTTCTTACCAGATTCAACTAGCGTGCAGATATGATTAGTAAAATAATTTAAATTTCTATACGTGTCATACGCTACATCATGATTAGATACAGAAAATTCTGCTTCTTGCATAACTTTTCCAGGAGCATTAATCATCAAACAAATGTTGTTTAGTCCACTTAAACCGCTTAAATCACCTAAATCGCTATCTTCCCAATTTTCTAAAAGCCTTGCTCCACAAGCTAAAACATGAGATTTTAGGCTTTCAAACATAGGCCTATCTTCGTAAGAAGGAACTATTGTTGGCCCTAATATAGACGAATACTCAACACTTATAGCAGGCTTTATTCTATGCGATTTACAAAACGCTCTTGCAAGCAGAGTCATGCCAACTTCATCTGATCCAGGATACATAGCAACTCTACTGTTTAACCTCTTAGAATAAACAGCTGATTGAAGTCTTCTTTGAGATACTGCAGTATATCCGTATGGACTAGAATCGTCTTGTGGAAAAATAAGATAATCAATAGTATTATTTGCTACTAAATCAAGAATTGATATATTAATACTAAGATTTTTATCACGACGATTTTCATAATCATCAATAACATATTGAGGAATATCAAAAGATTCTAACTCTTTCTCCTGCGATTGTGTTAGATCATTGCATCTAATCTTTTTATCACTCAGATATGCTCTTAAATAAAGACTCCTGCCATATTCTGCGTAATAATCAGGCTCCTCATCGCTGCTGTTATACGCAGGCGCGCGCATAACAGTGCAAAAAACAAATAAAGTCATATTTGGATTAACTTTTTTGAGCTTTTCTAATACGCGCAGGCGACTTTGCAAACAATCGCTTTGTAAATTATGTACTCTTGAAGGAACCAATCCCCCATACACAAGCATGTCTGCAGATATTATAGCAATATCACATTTTTTGGCGTTATCCATCAAGAAATCAACTATTCCATTAATATCTGCAGACTGTTTTTTATTACCTAATAATTCTAACGGCACATTTACAAGGTCAAAATCACTACTTTTAGCTAAAAGCTCTGGGAACTTATAGTTACAAGGTCGCTCGTCTAATGGAAGAAATAAGACTTTCATTTTAACCTTTCAACCCACCTTCTTGTAATCCTTTGTAAAGATGCTTTTGGAATAAAGCAAAGAATACAACTATAGGAACAAGCGATATTATTGCACCAGCCGCAACTAATCTAGGATCCGTATAGAACGTTCCTTGTAAACGATTCAAGCCAACAGTAAGCGTATATTTATCGTCATCGCTTAATGCAACCAATGGCCACAAGAAGTCGTTGTAGCTTCCAACAAATGATAATATTCCAATAACAGTAAGCGTTCCTTTTACCTGTGGCAATGCTACATACACGAATCTTTGCCAAATATTCGCTCCATCTACTTTTGAAGCTTCTAGTAAATCTTGCGGAACAGATTTAAACGCATTTACCATAAGCAATACGTTTAACGGGCCAATCAAACCAGGCAAAGCCAAACCAAACAGAGTATTCGTTAATCCCATACCTTTTACTAGAAGGAATGTAGAAACAAGAATACCTTCGCATGGCATGATGATTGCTGCAACAAAAAGCAAATAACCGATTTTACTAAACTTAAACTTTAAGCACCCAAAAGCATATCCAGCCATTGAGCATCCGATTATATTCCCCAAAACATTCATTGCTACAACAATCAAGGTATTGCACAAATAGTGAAGTATAGGAACTGTTCTAAATGCTTTTACAAAATTTTGCACTGTAAAATCATGCGGAATCAAATACGGAGGCATTGCAAAAACATTGTCATTAGGGCCCTTAAATGCTAGTGCAATTTCCCATACTAATGGACCAGCTAGCAATATGAACACTAATACAAGAATGCAATATTGAACTATCGTTCCGATTCTAACGCGATGAGTGTTATTAGTTTTCATCTCCAGCACCCCTGTGAACAAATATTTGCTGAATAACTGTTATAAAACCAACAATAATTAACAGAACAACGCTTATTGCGCTAGCATAGCCAGTACGAGCACTCAATCCTGTTCCTTCTTGCTGAATCAGCATTGTCATTGTTATGTCTTTTCCGCCTATTCCGCCTGTACCACGAGTAATTACATACACCTCGTTAAACACTCGGAATGCTGCTACAGACGAAAGCATCATTATTAGAGTCATTGTGGATCTAACTCCTGGTACTGTAATGCAGAAGAATTTGCGCATTATTCCAGCTCCGTCTATATCGGCAGCTTCGTACAATGATTTATTTATGTTAGCTAAAGCTGCTAAATAAATAATCATGTAATATCCAAGACCTAACCATATTGTTACAAACATTGCACTAAAAATTGTTAGCCATCTGTCTGTAAGGAATGGCAATGGCCCTGTTACTACGTGAATCATCTGTAGAATGGAATTAACTAATCCCCTTGTATCGAGCAAGTTAGTCCAGATAAGCCCTATTACCACTGCAGACAACACTACTGGGAAGTAGTAGGTTGTTCTAAAGAATCCTATTATTTTTGAATCTTTACTCACTAAAGCAGCAAGTATAAGAGGCAAAATAATCATAAACGGCACAACGCATACTGTGTATAAAGCAGAATTGAAAATAGCAGTTACAAAACGACTATCGCCAAATAGTTTTACGTAATTTGCAAATCCAACATTGTGCCCAGGTATAAGCATTCTAGCGTTTGTAAAAGATCTTAAGATGGTGTTTATAAACGGATAAATGCAAAACAATATAAGTATGATTAAAGCTGGCAGAACAAATAACCAAGATATGCACCCATCTTCGTTAAATTTTTTACGGAAGATGCCCCGAGGGGCAGGAGCCGCATTACTGCGACTCACTGCCGACTCGGTTTGTGGATTATTCATAGGAGAAATCATTACTTTAACCTGTCGTTTAGTGCAGCAACTGCTTTATCAAGTGCTTCTTTAACTCCCTTTTCTCCTTGAATTGCCTGAGTTAATTCAGGAGATAGATAGTTTACACCGTCAGTATCGGAAATCTCTGGTGGGAAGTTTGCAACAGTACCATTGTCAATTTCTTCCTTAGCAACTTTAAGAACCTTGCCTTCTATAGTAGATTCGTCAATGCTCTTAAAGAATGGATCATCCATTGCGCCAGCTGCAGAAGGATAAGTATTTGACTTCTTAGAAAACTCAACTTGATTCTTCTTGTTTGTTAAGAAGTTAGCGAGTTTCAAAGCCATTTTCTTATTCTTTGTTTGAGAATTTACTGCCATTAGCATTGGGTTAAGTGTATTCTTCTTGTTTGTTGCCAATGGTGCTACATCAAGTTGCTTATAGACTTGCGGAGCATTTGCCTTAAATGCGGCAACAGAAGAAGTTGAATCAAGCATATACGCTATGTTTCCTTGGAAATATAGTTTCTCTGCGTTAATTATGTTTGCGTTCATTCCATCTTTAGGAATAGCACCCTTCTTATAAAGATTTGCATAATGCTGAATATACTCAACACCCTTGCTAGAGTTAAAGGTAAACTTTGATCTGTCTTTACTCAAGAAGTTAACACCATACTCTTCAAACTGCGAAGGGAATACGTATGGAACAGCAATCATGTAGCTCTTACCACCGCATTTTTCATTAACCGTATTTGCCTGATCGAATAAATCATTGTAGGTTTTTGGCGGCTTATTAATGTCTAGACCGCAGTTAGCAAAAACATCCTTGTTCAAATAAGCAACATCAATATTTAAGTACCACGGGAATCCATAGACTCCTTCGTCAATACCATTGCCCGAGAATTTAGATCCATCCCAAACCTGAGGCAAATAGTCCTTGGCCATTCCTGCAGCTTCTTTACTAAGATTCAGCAACGCTCCAGACTTTGCAAGATTGTATGCTTGCTGTTCGTTAACATTTACAATATCTGGCAATTGACCAGCTGCAGCATCCGTAGATAACTTTGAATCATAGTTTTCTGCAGGCTGATCGACCCACTTGACTTTTACTCCAGGATTTTCTTTTTCAAACTCACTAATAAGTTTTGTAAAATATGGAGTGTAAGTATCGTTCTTAAGGTTCCAAGTTTGGAACGATACTGTAGAAGATTCGGAATTATTTGCAGAAGAACCGCATGCGCATAACGATAGTGCGGCTGCGATTGAGACGCATCCAGCAATAACACCTTTACCAATAGCATTCATAATGTTTCTCCTTTGAAATCAATTTATGTATTAACAGTTACGTATTAGCAATATCTAGTTGGAAAATGTATGTAATTAATTATTTCCCTCCTTTTTTATATCGTCATTGTGATTGCCGATAAGAGCTGCTCCTAACGCACCAAAAAACACCTCTTGATCTGCAATCACTAGACGATTAGATATATTTAATGAGGACAAAAATGGCGATTTTGTCTCAAGTCCACCAATAACTTTTTGTATATCCTTTAATAAAATTGTTCCTATCTTGCTTATGCCACCGCCGATAACAATAATTTTTGGGTCAAAAGTTACTGTGAGCATTTGTATTGTGCTTACAAGCGTGAATATGAATTTATGCCAGACTTTTTCAGCCTTTTCATTTTTATTGGAGACTTCTCTTAGTAACGATGCAATAGGATATCCATTTTTGGTAGGCCACATTTGCGCTAAAGCGCTTCCAGATATTATTGTTTCTACACACCCACGCTGACCGCATGGGCACATTGCACCATTTTTGTCTGCAACTATGTGTCCTATCTCTCCCGCAATCCCAGTTGAACCGTGGAAAAGCAACCCATTAATAACTACTCCTGCCGAAACACCAGTGCCTAAATTCAAGAACACTAAGCTGCTTGAATTTGCTCCATAATAATGGTATGCACCAAAGGCTGCAGCATTAACATCGTTATCAATGTAGGCATTTATTCCAAATCTATTTAAGATTTCAGATTTGAAATCTAGATTATGCGATCCCAAATTCACCGATTCACATACGCAACCAGTGTTTTGATTCACTAATCCAGGTACTCCAATACCGATACTTAAATCAACTTCCTTTCCATATATATTGTTAACTTGCTTAATCACTTTTGATATGAGATTACACACCTCATCAACGATTTCTTTTTCTCCTTGATGAGTAGACACTTGAGAATACGCAATAGGCTTATTGTGCGTGTCGAAAGCTGCACACAGCACCTTTGTGCCACCAACATCTACACCTATACGTATTGGCGAATCAAGTGCCATAATAAACTCCTTACAATTACCTCTACCTTGAAGTAAAGTCCATATTTATTGGATTAAGTACAATTATTGCACTAAAAAATAAAAAAGCAATACCGTTTATAATATTTATCAAAAAACATTGAAAATAAAGGCGTTTCGCAATATAACTTATTAATACAAAAAACGTAAATTCAAAAAAATAATTTCTAAAAACATCTTTTAGTATATGTTCCAAACTATATATTTATCTGATAATATGTAACATATAAAAATAAAAGGGCTTGAAGATGGGATGCAATATGGAAGATACCCAAATACCCCAGTCGATGATAAATCAGCTGATGACGGTTTCTCAAAAAACAATACCCGCAGACGCAAGAATAAATAATAGAATGTTAGTATTCAATTATTTATTCCCAAAGCAAATACTCTCTAGAGCAATGCTTGTAAGAAAGACCGAACTTTCAAAAGCATCAATCTCTACCGTTGTATCTGAAATGCTAGATGACCACATGCTTATAGAAAGTGGGCATGAATCAAAAATAGAACGTGGTAAAAGAGGAACATTACTAGAAGTTGATGCAACTTATTGGAATATTATAGCTATTGACATTTCTCAACCATGCTTAATACAAGGCGCAATCCTCAACCTATGCGGAGATATATTAAAACGATCAGAAATATCACTATACAAAAACACAGATGTTAGCGCAGACAAAATAGTTGAATTGTGCAAAACTCTTATAAAGCAATCAAACAATAATATATTAGGGATAGGCATTGCTGTTCCTGGAATTGTAGACAACAACGGAAAAGTTATACGTTCATTAAATCTTAAGTGGGAAAATATAAATCTTAAAGAAGAATTAAACAAATATTTTGACTGCCCTATTATTATTGACCACGATACAAATAGCGCACTTCTAGCAGAAAGATTTTTCGGCAACGGAGTATCAAACACTATATTTATACAATTATCACTAGGCGTTGGAGCATCTATATTAATAAATGACGCAATAATTACTGGCATAAACAATTCTGCAGGAGAAATCGGTCATATAACCATTGACCCTAATGGCCCAACTTGCACATGTGGAAAAAAGGGATGTTTAGAAACATATATATCTGCAGAAATATTGCATAAAAAAATGTTCACATCTAATCAAGCAAGAATAGACATACTAACAGAAGCTGGACATTATTTAGGAAAAGCTCTTACAACAACTATTAATCTTTTAGACTTAACAGATGTTGTTATTTATGGACCATCCGACATTGTAAACAAAGTCTTTATAAGCGCCACGGAAGAAGCCATACAAGAGTACGGCCCTTATAATCCAAAACATTCGTGCACAGTAAGACGCTGCACATGTAATAACGACATAACTCTTATTGGAGAATGCATTTCTGTTATTCAAAACAGAATTATGCATCTTTAATATACGAAAATATACCAATATTCACCAATAAAAATCTTTAATCATATTGTATGTATTAAAAGATAAAACTTAAACAAAAATAGCAAAGAAGCATTAATCATGGATATAAAAGAATCAACAATCATACTTGTGCCTTATCCACAAAAATTAGAAATTACAGGAAATGACTCCACAACTCTTCCAGAGTCAAGCTATATTAGTTTCAAAAATATTAAACCAGATACAAGAATTACTACTGCTGGAAAACAGTTATGCGTAGACTTAAAAAATCAATTTAATTTTGATTGGAATGTTAGCTACGGGGATGGCTATAAAAGCGCCATAAATGTATCAATAAACAAAGATCTTTGCGCACAAGAATATAAAATTTATACGTCATTAGCAAATAATCAACCAAGAATAAATCGTGCAATAATCACTGTAGAAGCTAAAGACATTCAGAGTATTTGTTTTGCAATACAAACTATAAGACAGTTAATTAAACAATTTGGAACAAGTATGCCTTTAATAGAAATTGAAGACTTTCCAAAAATACCAGTCAGAGCATACTCTTACGACGTTTCAAGAGGTAGAATACCTAAGCTTTCTTGGCTAAAGATTTTGGTAGATCAATTGTGCTTATACAAATATAACCAACTACAGCTTTATGTTGAGCATACTATTGATTTAGAAAATACTATTGAATCGTGGATTAAGCATACCCCACTTACATGCAGTGAAATTATTGAACTGGACGAATATTGCTACAACCGAGGAATTGAGCTTGTTCCTACTATGGCAACTTTTGGTCATATGTACGAAGTTTTAAGAAGTACGTCTTATAAAAATCTTGGCGAATTCCCTAGCCAATCACAAAGGCCGTTTAGCTTTGTAGAAAGAATGCTGCATCACACATTTAATCCTGTAAACCCACAAACAATACCATTCATAAGTAAAAGAATTAAAGATTATGCAGCATTATTTAGATCAAATAAATTCAACATTGGTGCAGATGAAACCTTTGATCTTGGCTGCGGAGAAAGCAAAGAAATTGCGCAAAAAGATGGCGTAGCAAACCTATATTCATCTTACGTTCAAAAATTATGCAATACGTTACAAGAAATAGGATCACAGCCAATAATGTATGCAGATATTGCATTAAAACATCCAAATATGTTATGCGCCATTCCAAAAAATGTTATTTTTGCAAACTGGAATTATGCAGCAAACGTTACAGAAGATAGTGTTAAATTAATACGTAATCAAAACGCACAGCAATACGTATGCCCTGGAACACAAACATGGAATAGGCTAATACCAGATTTTGATTGTGCAATTAGCAACATATCCAAAATGTGTAAATATGCTCACAAAAATAATGCTTGTGGATTATTACTCACAGACTGGGGAGATTATGGTCATATAAATGACCCAATTCTCTCTTTGCCTTATTTGATTATGACTGCTCAATACTCATGGGGATCTAGCAAGATAAGTAAAAACAATGTAGAACACGATTTTGCAGATATCAATTCGCTAAATACCTTATTAAAAGATATAAGCAATATTCTTACTGATAATGTTTGCCCTCAATTATGCAATATTCTTCAAGAATCATCACACTCACAAGCATTTAGCTGGTCAGACGCGGTGCAGTTTAAAGAGCTTGATGATAATGGCAATTCAAACAAAGATGTTTTATTCTTATTAGGATTCAAAAAAGACATATCTCTAAAAGAAGCAAGAAAACAGTTTTTGACTGATAGAAATCAACAAATATTAAATGCAGAAAAATACAACAACACATTGTACAAATGCATAAATGATCTTTATAAAACGTACTCTTGCTCCAAATGCTACACACTCAAAGAAAGAATAAATAAAGACTTTATAAACACAACAATTTTAAGCATTCAAGGCCAGCAAATACTTAACAGCCTTGGATTGTATATTCTTAACGCAAGCGCAGAATATTCAAATAGCAGCAGTAAAATAAGCAAAGACCAAGTAGCTTACTTTGTACAGACTATAAACAATTGGTTTGTTCAATATGCAAATAGGTGGAATTCTATAGGAAAATCTGCAGACTTGTACAGGATTCGACAAGTTTTTGATTGGCACATAGATTGGCTGCTAAAAAATTCCAATTAAATATATTACTTTTTATTACTGTTTATTATCCTATGACTATTTTATGAAAATTATAAATACAAGATGAAGGCTTTTATGAATAACACAAACTGCTCAATCAACGAACAAGCAATTCTAGACTCTGGATTAAAAATATCTAACATATTCGATGTAAAACATAGAGTTTTAGGAAGATATAATAATGTAAAAAATCCTTGTGGAAACAAAAAATACTATTCAACTTATTGGACTGGAAGCGGCGTTGAATTTTTGTATTCAGGAAACTCACTAAAACTTGTAATTGAGTCATCTTACACACAATATGAACCTTGGGTAAGCGTAGACATAGATGGATGCCAAATAAGCAAACAAGCACTTAACAATGGCATTAACTTAATCCAATTGTCTAACGATTTAGAAGATAACAAATATCATAAAATACGTTTGCTAAAAGAAACACAGTTTATGCACGAAGACCCAACCCAAACTTTTGTTATAGAAAAAGTCATATATGATGGAACTTTTAGGAATCCAGAAAAACCATCTTTAACCCTTGAATTTATAGGAGACAGTATAACAAGCGCAGAAGGAGCATGCGCGAATGCGAGTATACAGAAATATTGCTCTGCCATTTTTAGCGCTTGGAATGGATACCCTAGAATAGTGTCAGACGCCTTAAATGCAGATTTTAGCGTAATATCTCAAGCAGGCTGGGGAATAGTTTGCAACTGCGAAAATAATCCTAATTGCACATTAACAAATATATACTCAAAAATTTGTAAACCTGCTCAAGGGAGAAACATTGAATTTGGTTGCAACGATAGCTATAAACCAGTAATCAACACTGATTTTATTGTTATAAATCTTGGAACAAACGACGCCACAGCTTGCCTTGCAAACGAGTGGGAAGACCCGAAAACGCATAAAAAATTCAAGTTAAGTTTAGATAAAAATGCTCTAAACTCAAGCGAAAATGACTTCTTAGATAATGAGTCTGCAAAGATAGTTAAAAACGGCGTAAATAACCTATTAGAAACAGTTAGAAAGATTAACCCAGACTCAACAATAATTTGGTGCTATGGGATGCTTGGAAATAGGCTGGAGAATCTTATTAAACAATCCATTAATGATTTCTGCAATAAAACGAGCGACAAGAAAATATTCTATATTGAATTACAAAATACTAGCGATAATAATCTTGGCGCATGCAGTCACCCTGGAAAAATAGCACATAAAAATGCTGCGCAAATCTTAATCAATAAAATAAAACAGTTGATGTAAAGGATGACAATCAAAAAAGAAAGTATGCATTACAGGTTTATGTAGTCGCTCCGACCTGCCTTAGCGAAAACACACTACATGAAACCGCAAATCTTCCGCATTTTGTAGTTATAATCAGCGCATTAAGCAACAAAATAAAAGCCGCAACGAAAAATCCACTGCGGCTTTTATTACTTATAAACCTTTCTAAAATTTTCAACAATGCCTAATACTCTGCAATTTAACAATTACATAACAATTACAGTTAAATACGGCAATAAATAATTTATTTACTAAAATACCTGACTACAATACCTAACTCTACTACGCCTCATCTTTCTCAACGTGCGAATGGCTATAAATCATCTTCATAGAGAAGATGAAAATAACCATAGCTGCAAGAACGATAATTCCGCCTATCATAAACACGTTTGCATATGTGGAAGCAAGGCCGCTTGCTGTTCCAAACATAGATCCTCCGCTCATCGAGCCATTGGCCATAAGCTGTCCGAATAACGATACACCAATCGAACCAGTAATAGCTTGAAGCAAATCATTAAATCCTAAAGCTCTACCAGATTCTTCAGGTTCTACTGTCAAAGTTGCAGTATCAACAATTGGCTGGTAGAAGAATGAAGTGCCAAAGTAGTAGATGCACGGAGCAACAGCAAGCGCCCAAACCTGGCCTGCAGGAATCAAAATAGCTATCGCAATCAAGCCGCATCCCATGCACGCAAGAGCAAGAATTACCGAAGCTTTGCGTCCAATCTTTTGAATAATAGGACCAGCAACAAATCCCATAATCGCAGCTAAGATGATTGACCAAACAAGCCAATTAGACACTTGGGAAGAATCAATCTTATAAACATTTAATCCAATAGCATTGCATCCTGCATTCAAAGTGTAGCTAAAGAAGTATCCAACAAAGATTACAACCATAGTCATTGCAAATGCTGGATTTGTAAGCATCTTAGGTGTAATGAATGGGTTCTTAGCCTTATTTATATAAACAACAAATGCGATTAACGTCACCACGCAAGCAGCAAGCCAGAAATAATTCATATCTGTAAAGAACATAGTTACAGATGCTGCAAATAGACCTATAAGCGCAAAGCCAATAACATCAATCCTTGCGCCCTTGCAATGTTCATCTGGCAGATTCTTACGCAATACTGGCAGCAAGAACACTGCCAACACGCCAATGCCAAACAGAATTCTCCAATCAACTAGGGTCATATATCCTGCAAGGAACACACCTAAAGCGGCAGCAGCACGGAATACTGCAACAAATATTCCGTACCAAATAACTCGCTTCTTCTTTTCTACATACTTAGAAACCAGCACCAAGAATATAGAGCCAGAAACTTGCCATCCAGCAGATTGTAAAATCCTAGCAATAATTACAATCCAAATATTAAGATGACCAAAGCATCCAAGAACCGATGCAGCAACAAACACAACAGTTCCTAATGTCATCATCTTCTTTAGCGACACAAAATCACCAAGCGAACCATAAATAACGCACACAATACCCAAGACAATTCCTGGCAAAGACGTGATTAATGGAGCAAGGTTTGCTTGTTTTAGCTGGTCTCCAATATTTACGTAAATCATTCCAAAAGCCTGCTGCTGCAATACGCCAAGAGTAAAAATAGCGAGCACAACAGGAATTGCAACTTTTGCCATTTTATTCATTTTTGCGAACTCTTCAGTTCCCTCTTCAGGAACTGGAATGCCATTAGTTCGCTCACTGACTTCAACTTTAGTCATGGCTATTCCTTTCTTCTATTCTTCCAATTAAATGGAATATTTTTGCCACGCCTATATTTTTGACGCAGCATCGCTGGCACAAATCTTCATTTGACTTATGTCAACAACATTTACTTATAAATCAGCTAAATCAGCAATAACCCATTAAAAAACGAATTTTCTAACAGATTTCCCTATGCATAGAAAGCTGATATATTTTTTTACAATCATCTGGATTTAGCCTTGCAACGGAACCTATAGAATTATCTTCACCAAAGAACTCAATTTGACTCAGCATCTTATCGATTCCATCTTTCGGCAAACCAGCATCTTCAAAACTCGTAGGCATACCTAAGGATTTGAAAAACTTTTCAGTTTCCAAAATTCCCTTATTTGCTAAATAAGATTCACTATCTACAGTGCTAACATTTGCTTCAGTAGAAATGCCAAACACTTCTTTTGCGTATCTAGCAAATCTCTTAGCATTCTTGCTAGAAGCGACCTTCATCCATGAACACATGATTATAGATAATGTTGCACCATGAGGAGTGTTATATAGAGCACTAATCTCATTCGCTAACGTGTGCGTAGACCAATCTTCATTGCGACCAATACTAAAAGTATTATTCTGAGCAATTGTTGAAATCCACATAATCTGCGCACGCAAATCATAGTTTTCCAAATTTTCCAAACAGCGCGGACCTATGGAAATTAGAGTGCGCAGAACTCCCTCGCACATTGAATCCACTACCCCGAAATCGTTATCATCGCTAAAATATCTTTCGCAAATATGACTAAACATGTCTACTATTCCGCATGCTGTTGGATATGCTGGAACGCTAAGAGTTAGTTCTGGATTCATAAAAGCAACAACAGGTCTGACTATTGTATTAGATATAAGCAGCTTAAGATGCTCAGAGTCATTATTTATAACCACTACTTTGCTTGATTCACTACCCGACGCAGGCAAAGTAAGCACAGAAAACACTGGCAAACTAGACTTTACTTTCGCAAACCCAGTAAAATAATCCCATACATCACAATTACCAGCAGCTCCAATACCTATAGCTTTAGAAGAATCAATTACCGAACCACCTCCAATTGCAACGATGCCATCAATGCAATTATTTTTTACAATTTCAATACCTTTTCTAACTAGCGATAGCTTAGGATTTGGCTCAACTCCACCAAGATCAACAAAATCAATATTGTATTTATGCAAACTATTTTTAATATCAAAAAGAATATGTGAAAGGTATTCTCCCTCATCATAATGAAGAAGAACCTTAGATACACCTCTATCTTTTAATTCTTTTCCAACTTTACATTGAGCATTCCTGCCAAACACAAACTTAGTTCCAATACAAAGATCAAAATTATTAATCATGATTACTGAACCTCCAACAAAGAGTTTCTTTCTTCATTTGCAATATCAGAAGAAAATAGAACTGAAGAAATATCATTTACGCAGTTAGCTAAATACTTTGGCCTGGCCAACTTCAATGCAGAGATTTCACCGTCTCCATAAGATACAGCAATACAATCAACACAATTTTCTCTAGAAGACTCAACGTCGCTATAGGAATCTCCAATATATACACAATCAAAAGGGCTAATATTATATTTACTAATCATTAAAGAAATCATTTCTTTCTTGCTCATATAAACTTTCGATTCAGAATACAAAGAATCTGGAGAAATCCAACTGTCGAATAGCTCAATCCATTTTTTTATATTCAAAATCTTTTCCAATGCATCCAATGGCTTATTCGTAACTATTGCATTGATTACTCCGCATTTTTTAAGTTTCAAAATAAGCCGAGCAATACCCGCATACATGTGCGTACTATGAAAATTATTTAAATTCCTATAATGATTACTAATATCTGAATCGAATTTTTTATAAAATTCAAATCCAGGATATGGGATGAGGCACTTAAATATTTCTAATGTTGACTTACTCAAATTAGAACTATTAGATATAAATCCTTCAGGAAGCTTAGACCCACAAGCGCATGCGGCATAGTTTATGGAACGCCACACGTCTTCGCTTGTACTGGCTATGGTTCCATCAAAATCCCAAAGGATTAATTTATACCTCATCCCAAGCCCTTTCTTTATAGATTGTTAATAATGAACAATGTTTCTAAATAGCGCTTCTTAATACTGTTTCTAAAACTAAATTAGTTATAACTTTCAAGAGTCTTGTAAAGCATATCTACAAATCCAGGGAAATCTAGCTCAAGAGCTGCTTCTGCGTTAGGTTCCTTACCTCTTGGCTCCATAGTTGGAGTACGCTCTAAATCAACAGCTGGATTTTCGCCACGTAGATGTCTGTAATCACATACAGTCATTCCTCTTGTTAGCTTTCCATCAAGCTCAACGTCAATATGCATTGGCACAGCCTTAATAAGTTCAGGGAAAGCAACCCATGTTACAGCACAAGCATCATGCATTGTTGCGCCTGTTAGATTTGTTTCTTCAGCACATGTTCCTATAAAGAATTCAGTTAAATCAGCAGCTAACATTGCTGCTTTTGTTCCAATTTGCCTAAATTTAGCAACATGCTCTGCTTTAAGATCGCATTGACGAGTTAAATTAATTCCAGTCATTTTTACATGAATTCCAGAATTAAACACTCTAGATGCTGCTTCTGGATCAACAAAAATATTGAATTCTGCCGATGGAGTCCAATTTCCAAAAGTAACAGACCCACCCATGATGCATATTTCTTTGACTCTATCAACAATTCTAGGTTCTCTATTTATTGCAGATGCTATGTTTGTTAACGGACCTGTAGCTATAAGAGTTACATCATCTGTGCTCATAACTGTGTCAACAATAAAATCTACAGCATGCTTATTCTGTGGCTTATGAACAGGATCTGGAAGAACTGGACCATCTAAACCAGTAACACCGTGGAATTGAGGCGCAGTAACAAGAGGCGCAACCATAGGACAGCTATGCCCAGGGTAAACACCAATATTATCTGCCTCTCCTAAAACTTCAAGAATTTTAATTGCATTAGTCGTCACATTTTCTAATGGGCTATTGCCGCCAATTGTTGTAATTCCTAGAACATTAAGATGCTTAACCGCAATCATTATTCCAAATGCATCATCATGACCTGGATCACAATCCAAAATTACTTTCTTTTTATTACTCATTATTAATGACTTCCTTATCATATTGTTTGGTAACTTATTATTTATTGCATTATTTATTAATCAATAACCTCAATTGTTATTTGAAAGTTTTTACATCATAATGCAACAAAAATTCATTAATTTGATTGATATTAGGAGAATTCCTAGCACCTTTATGCGCTACTGAATACGCAGCAACAGCATTCCCATACAGTAAGGATCGTTCAATATTAGAACAATCCAACATAGATTTTATGTAACCAGCGTTATAAATATCGCCAGCACCTATAGTATCTACAACATCAACATTGAACGGTGGAGCAGATATAACGCTACTATTCTTAAATCCTATAGAACCGTTCGCACCATCTCTTGCAACAACTGTACGTCCGTTAACAGATAAATCTTTTGCATTATTTTCCCATGTATCATCTCCTAAATAAGAAAACTCGTCTGGACCAGAACCTAATAAATGAGTTACATATGGCATTATTCCCATCAAAGCATCATAAAAATCAGGATTTAATACGCCATTATCAACTCGTAAATTCAAATCGAATGAAGTAGGAATTCCGAGATTATAAGCCTCTCTAAATATGCGCGTAATGGAATCTCTTGCAGAAGTGTTATACACAAGGCACATACCAGAAGAATGAATCCAATCAGAGTTTCTAACAGCATTCATAATGCGATCATCAAGATCTAGCACCTTAAAGGATTGGCTCTCTCTTGGCCAGCCCCACAAATACCTTTCACCAAACTCATCTACAAACGCAAACACTCCAACGGTATTTAACTCAGCATGCGTGCGCAAATAGGTTGTGTCAACGCCTTCCTTAGCAAAATCATCTAAAACAAAACGACCATATTGGTCATTCCCTATAGAACCAACAAAAGATGTATTAACTGCTAATCTAGAAAGCGCAACAGCAGTATTGGCAGAAGTACCTCCACCCTGAATAGATACATCAGGATACTTAACAATAGTTCTTTGCTCATTCAAAAATCGCGGATAAGGAACTATAATATCTACATTTGCATCGCCAACAACAATAACATTATGCATTTAACGCCGCCTTAATAAAAGCTTCCACTTTTACAGGATCCTTACATCTTAACGTATTTGCACGCTCGTCTCTGTAATTTGTAAGACTAAATGAGTCAACACCATACGGGTTAGTATCATGAATCGCATCAGCAACGTTAGAAGCATCAAGGCCTCCAGCAATAATGCATTTAACAGATGTAGAGTCAATAATCTCCTTATCGATAGACCTATCGTGCTCAATTCCAGTTGCACCTATGTCGTTAGCATCTGGCGATTTTGTGTCTATTAAAAAGAAGTCGGAAACTTTTTCATAATCTTTAACATATTGGAGAACTTTTTGCTCTTCTAAAGGAACGCCTTTAAGAACAGGTATAGCTTGCATAATAAGAAGCTCAGGAAACCTACTTTTTAACTCACCAACTTGTTCAGGAGTTATACCTTCTATGTTTCCAGATAAATGCAAAACATCTGGCATTGCTAAATTTAAGTCTTCACTAATTTCGTCTATATTCTCTGAACATGTTAAGCCAATTCTTACGGCACCTGGTTGTACGCCATTAAAAATCTCTTTTGCTTGCGAGCAAGACAACTGACCTGGAGTATGTTGAATATGCCCATAGCTTACGCCAATATGCTTAGCGCCAAGACTTACAACCATACGCGCATCTTCCACAGTCCTAATTCCATAAATTTGTACAATAACGTCAGCCATATTATTCACCTTTCACTGTTAAACAATTCAACAAACGCTGGCACAGTAAATGGAGTGCCATTCATACCAACTTTTTGCGCAACTCTTGTAATCGGTGGAGGAGTTACAAAAGATAATCGCAAGATATCCGTTTGAGAAAACACCTTCTCTGCTGGCCCATCTAACAAAACTCTTCCAGACTGCATAACAATTATTCGACTAAAATTCTCCGTAACAAACTTCATGTCATGCGATATTGTTATGCACAATTTTCCTTGAGATTGCAGCGTCTTTATAATCTTCTTAAGACGTAGATTTCCTAAAACATCTTGACCACATGTAGGCTCATCAAAAATAATGACTTTTGGATCCATCATAAGTATTGCGCCAATAGTGCAGAATTTTTTCTCTGTTAAAGATAGGTCAAAAGGATGGATATCTAACTTATTGTTAAGACCAACAAGATTTGACACTAATTCCATGCGTTCTTCGATTAATTTTGAATCCATTTTTATTTGTTCTGGACCAAACGAAAATTCTTTACGAACACTCTCTAAAAACAGCTGGTCATCTGGATTTTGGAATACATACCCAACTTCGCAAGCCCATTCAGAGGTATCTTTAGTATCAACATTTATCCCATCAATTAAGACTTTGCCCGAAGTTGCTTTAAGAATACCGTTAAAATGCTTAACAAGCGTTGTTTTACCAGCGCCATTTTGACCAATTATTGCAACAGGCTCGTTGCCGCTAATGCTAAAAGAAACACCATCAAGCGCTTTGTGCCCCGATTTATATTCGTGCACAAGATTGATAACATCTAACTTCATGAGTTAACCTCACTTTTATTAGAACGTATGCTACTTTTAACAAGATCAACTGCCTGATTCTCGGCGATAGGAATTTTAGTCACATTTACTCCGCAATTAGCAATAGCAAAACCGAGTTTTACGTAATCTGGAGGTTCAATTCCGTGATTAGTAATATCTGGATTTGTAAATACTTCATAAGGCGATCCACTTGTAAAAACTTCGCCATTATCCAGCACCATAACAGTATCAGCGCACCTTGCAACGCGCTCCATATCGTGATCAACCATAATCACAGTTACGCCACTATTATTAAGACGTTTTACAATGTCAAAAATCTCCTCACTGCCAAGTGGATCAAGTTGTGTTGTACACTCATCTAAAACCAAAATCTTAGGTTCCATAATAAAAGTTGATCCAAATGCAACTCTTTGAATCTGTCCACCAGAAAGCTCAAGAGGATTTCGGTCTAAAATATCACTTATACGCATTAATTCTGCAACTTGAATAACTTTTTCAGTCATCTCCTTACGAGCAACACCTTGATTACATAATCCATATGCAAGCTCTTCTGCAACAGTGCCCGAAGTGTAGCTAAGCTGATTAAACGGATTTTGAAATACTAGACCGATTGTTTTAGAAAGTTTAGCTACACTAGAAGAAGAAACATCATTGCCGTCAACAACCACTTTCCCACGCGATTTGCCAACAAAATAATGCGGTATTAAACCAACTAATGCATTACATAATGTTGATTTACCAGATCCATTAGCGCCTATGATACATAAAAAGCTTCCCTCTTTAACATCAAAGCTTATATGTTTTAATGCACTTTTCTTACTACCGCTGTATCTATATGAAAAATCTTTTACGGAGAGAATATTATTCATTTTAGACCCCCATAATAAGGAATAATTCCAACATAGAAACAGGTAGACAAGACTAAAGAGATAGCAAGAATTAGTAATAACATGTAAGTCAAAACTGAGTCATAAACTCTCCATTGGACTTCTACTATGCTTGTTCTTTTTACTCCACTTACACCAAAGCCACGCGTTTCTAATGTCATTCCTCGCTCTTGAGCATCAGTCAAAGAGCTTAAAACAACAGGCCCAAGTAAAGGTATTAGCGCACGCAATCTGCCAATCGCACTTCCAGACATTTTTAACCCTCTAGCGCTTTGAGCCTGGCTAATAACAGACATTCGTCTTTGCATTTGCGGAACAACATTTAAGCTTGCTAAAACTAAGTAACCTATTTTTGCAGGAAGACCTATGCCAGTTAAAGCAGCGACCATACTGCCTATATAAGTAGTTTTATTCATAATGTAAAAACTGCCCAAAAATACTAGAACAGTAACTACTACTCTTCCCGCATAAATCATTCCTTCAAGGCCAAGTTTTGCAAATCCAAAATCCGCTATAAAGGTTTTATTACTGGGACTATATAGCCCTTGTATAAACATAAGCATTAATGTCATTGGTATTCCAAAGCCAAACATAAGTTTTACATATGGAACAACAATCCTTGCAATAATTGCTACAACAAAAAGAACTACAATAAATGCAATTCCTAGACAAGGATCTGGCCATGCCATAGATGAGATTCCTAAAGTAAAAATAGCAATTATTTTTGTTATAGGATTCAGCATAGAAACAGGATTATTATCGCAACGCTGCCATGTTAAACAACTTTTATTATCACTCATTGCAACATAACTCCCTCGTTAAACTTATGAAACCATAAAACCATGAAGCTGATTCAAGATTGTTAAATCAGCTTCTTCGCCAAAAAACTAATTAATCAACAGAATCTTCATCACATTCATCTGATTCATCAGAATTATCCGAATCATCTGAATTGCCTGCAGCATATTGACTTAAGAACCTCTTAGGCACCTTTTTAACAATAAAGTAGGAAACAGCAACAGCAATTCCCTTATCTAATAGGTTCTCAATAATTGATGATGAAAATACAGAAGCAAAAATATTTTTCATTGCTACAACAAGCGTTGCAGTAAGCACCGAGGTTCCATTAATGCCAGTTGCTCCACTAAAAACAAATACTGTTATAAGTGATGCAGAAACGGCGTTTACTAAGGTTACAACAACCCAAACAATTAGAACACCCCACCACTTTTTGAATAAACCTGCCTTAACCATATAACCAACAACAAGACCACATAAAACGCTAACTACCGCATAAGGTAAATTAACTGGATTTGCCACCAATGCTAAAAATACATTTGTTAAGAACCCAGTTAAGGCAGCAACCCACGGTCCCGATAAGCAGGCAACTACCATAGTTCCAATCATATCTAGAAACAGAGGGAGCTTTAGAGTTGAGCACAGAGTGCCGCCAATAAGATTTATACCTACTGCAATAGGAATCAAAACTAACGATTTAGTTGAGAATTGATTCTTAATATTCTCAATAAATAATAGCTTCTTTGCCATCATGCACCACCCTTCAACAAAATGTTGATAAGTCTTGCAAAGTTGTTAATTCTTTCAAAATTTCAACAAAACAACACTGTATGAAAATTGTTTCCTAAACAGTTTTCATAACTTATCTTAGAATAATAAATACTTATTGTCAATAATGCACAGTTATGAATAAACTATATCTTTGAAAACACAAAAGAAGGAATCAAATGAACATTAAAGACATAGCTCGCTTATCCAAAGTCTCAGCATCAACTGTGTCAAAAATTGTTAACAGTAAAGATGATTCAATCAGTTCTGAAACTCGCGAGCGCGTCTTATCTGTAATACGACAATATCACTACACTCCATATGCAAAAATATCGTCGCAATCAAAAACTTGGCATATTGCAGTAATTCTTAGATCTTCAATATCTTTTGATACAACTTTAGACGGAATAATACAAACAGCCCAACAATCAGGCTATGGAACAGTAGTTTTCAATAGCTATTCAAACATAGAACAAGAAAGTAAAAATATAAGCGCGCTTAGCAAACACAAAATAGACGGTGTTATATGGGAGCCAGTAAGCAAAGAAAGCTTTAATAAATTAAAAGGAATTGAACACGAAATACCATGGCTAACTATTGGATCAATAGGAGGCGACGAATCACTATTATTGCCCTATTCAGATGCAGCATATAAACTGACGGAACAACTAATATCGCATGGTCACACATCAATAGGATGTTTAATGACAGATGGAAGAAGAACAAAAGATTTTCTTAACGGATTCAAATCATGCTTATTTGACCATCACCTCGATTTTGACGAAAGCAGAATATTTTTTGACCTCAACGACAAATTAGTAGAAAAAATAAGCGATCACTCTATTACTGCGCTCGTGTCTTCTCATTATAGAAAAGCTTTAGAATTTCAACAGTTAATGACTTCTCTAAATAGAAGCATTCCCGAGGACGTGTCACTCGTATCCATAAAAAACGACACAAACGAACAGCCTATATTGGCAAAAAACTCTGAAATATCTACATATACAATCCGCAACGCTGATTTTGGGTCATACTTGTGCAGCAAGCTTATAGACGAAATAGAAAAAAGACATGAATCAAAGACTTCTTTCGTTCAAGAATTCCATCTGGACAACACAAGAACTATAGGATCACCATCTCAGCTAAGAAAACAAAAGATAACAATTATAGGATCTATTAACCTAGACACATGCCTATCTGTACAAAATTTGCCAAGTAAAAATGAAAGCATTAATGTTCAAACTTCTAAAACTTATCCAAACGGTAGCGCAATAAACCAAGCTATAGCAGTATCTAATCTTGGCCAACGCGTAACCCTAATAGGAAATGTTGGATACGACTTAGATGCAGACAAAATATATAAAACACTTTCACAATGGGCAATAGATTCATCTGGCGTAATACGCAAACATGAATCTCACACTGGAAAAGCGTACACATTAGTAGACGCTTGCGGAGATTCAATAACATCTGTAATATCTGGCGCAAATAGCACATTAAATCAATCAAACATACAAGATAGAGCTAATTTGTTTGAAAACACAGCATATTGCATAATTCAATCAGATATACCTGTCGATGCAATAATATCTGCGTGCAAAATCGCTAAAAAAGCTGGTGCAAAAATCATATTCAATCATGTTTCATCCGAAAACATACCGAAAGAAATAATAGATAAAATAGATATTTTATTTACGAATATAGATAGTAAAAACACTGATCGAATTGAGGAAATAGCAAAAGAAAAATCCTCATCTTTTATAAATAAAGGCGTAAAAACAGTAATTATAAATATGCTGCATAAAGGATACTTACTATCTGATTACAAAGAAGAAAAAATAGTAAAAAGCAACGAACCCAACATCGAGAAGTATAGCAACTGCAGTGATGCTTTTGTATCAGCACTAGCAGCATATATGCTATATGGTTACACTACAAACCAAGCAGCAGAAATTGCGGCCTACGCTGCAAATTATTCTAATTCCAGAGAAGAGATAACACCATCTTTTATAGACAAATATACTTTAGAAACAAGTATAACTATGCCTAAAAGCAGTTTGATAAACCAGTAGACGCTTCTTGTTGTTAGACACGCAGTTTAGAGCTACAAAAAGCGTAAACAGCCTATGCGGGAATATCACTAGCGCATCCAAAGCTCGAAGGCAGGTCGGAGCGAGAAAAGAAAAAGGCTTGTTAGAAACCTAACAAGCCTTTAATACTAAAGAATAGAATCCCGTCCCTAGCGGAAAACCATCTCTAGCAACAAGCATTAAGCACTTACAAGCAGAATAAAGAACCTACACGGTAAGAAAAGGAAATTTCGGCAAACCAAGCAAACTCTAAACCCCGCGTGCAAGCTGCAGCACAAAACACGCGCCGCCGCCTAACGCAAGCATAAAAAACGCGCACTCACACACTTAGCATAAGTGCGCGCGCAATGCTTAGTGACGAGCCTTGCGAACAGCAGCACCCATGCCAGCGAGCATGGTGGCAGCCAAAGCGGTCAAAGTTACGCCAACACCAGTACCAGTGTGGGTGTTACCACGCTTGTCCTTGCCATTCTTGTTCTCAACCTCAGTCTTAGCACCAGCAGCAGCGGAGCCATTGGCACCAGCCTTACCAGCGGCAGCGCCGTTAGCACCAGCCTGAGCACCATTCTTACCAGCTGGAGCAGCACCATTGGAGGTGCTTGGAAGATCAAGGAAGTCATTATCCAATGGATCTGCAGCAGTAGAAACAACTGGAAGCTTGGTTGGATCTACATCAAGAGACACAGCATGATCGTAAGCAGCGTGATACTCTTTTACAGCAGCCTTCCAAAGAGACTTTGCATCCGTAGCCTTCTGCTTAGCTTCCTTATACTCTCCCTCAGCCTTAGTCTGCTTGGTTTTAGCAGCAGTAAGCTTGGCATTAGCACGATTAAGAACATCATTAAGATGGTCTTCACGCTTAGAATCAGTTTCACCGCTCATCATAAAGTCATTCAAAGCATCCTCAGCAGCCTTAACAGCTTCCTTGCAGGCAGAAACCTTTTCCTTAGCTGCATTGTAAGCAGACTTCTTCTTGAGATACTCAGCATAAGTCTTCTGCTTCTTCTCAATCTTAGTCTGAAGATCAGCTGCAGCGGTACGAACACGAGCAATAGCAGCATCCTTCTGCTCATCGTCAGATGGAGTTGTAGGATCATCAGCAGCATCAGCTTGTTCACGAAGAGCCTTGTTGTAAGCATCCTCAAGCTTCTGAACCTCGTCAGCCTTCTTAGTGTAATCAACATGAGCATTGAATTGATTAATATAAGCAGTCACCTTAGGACCGACTGCCATAGTGAGCTTAGCAATTTCTGTATCAACAGGAGTAAGCTTACCATTCGCTTCCTCTTTGTAGCATTTCTTCAAAGCGTCAGCAGCTATATCAGAGGTAGCTGGTGCTTTTGCCTCTTCTTTACCTGCTTCTAAAGCCTTAAGCTCGCCCTTAGCCTTATCCCAATTGTCCTTAGCAGTCTTAACAGCCTTAGCAGCCTCAGACTTAGTAATCTTAGGAGCGGTTGGAGTCTCAGCGAATGCTGGGGTTGCCATTGCGAAGCCAGCAAGCAAAGTTGCGCCAGCAGCGAAAGCGGCGATAGCCTTCTTATTCATCATTTTATTTCCTTTCTTCTTCTCCTATGCGTTAGGGGCGCATAGAAAAATTTGCTCCACAATCCAAAAGCGAATCGTGGCACACGGCCAAACTAGGTGCGGCCATGTTTGCTATTAACATACCCCCCCCCCGTTTGAAAAAGTCAAGCCCCATCCACACATGCTAAACCGAAAAAAATGATGTTATACACAAACTAATCCACAATAAAGCCACACTCGCCGTAAAATTTGTAGATAAACAACACTTAAACCGTAAAAATACGCATTTCAAGGTTTTTGAAGAATTTTCCCAGGTTTTTTTAAGGAAATACTTTTCGTGCGTGTCGCGTTGCTCGCGAGGTCCAAGCGCGCAGTCTCGTCACTGCGGTCTTTTTTGTATCAAAAGCAATATCACTTTGCCGCGCGACGACCTGCCTTTTCCGCTTTTTGTACCAAATTTGACCTAATTTGGTACAAAGTGCGTCACATCTGCTGCGTCAATCGAGACGCAGCAGACCCCGCTTGCGTTGAAAGCACGGTGTGATTTTAACCTGAGCAAGCTCAGCGCTCCGGTCATAATTTATTGCAGTAAGTATGTTATTTTGTGCTTGATTTTGAGCTTGCTGAAATCTATGGGTACAGTACAAGAGAGTTCAATCAGCAAGTAAAAATAACATAGAAAAATTTGATAACAACTTTATGTTTCAATTAAACAAATCTGAGTTGAAATATTTGCAATCAAATTTTTTGACCGCAAATATTAGTTCTAAAAGCAGGTCAACACCTTATGCTTTTACTAATCAGAGTATTTATATACTAACGGCATTACAGAGTGGTCAGAAGTAGACTTCCAACTTGCGAAAGGCAGATCGTCGCGCGTACAAAACCCAGAAAATAACTCCGCACTTTGTACCAAATTTGACATAAATCACGTACAAAGTGCGGAGTTAATTTACTCGAGAATCGTTAGCGCAGGTTAGCTGCGCGAAGACAGATCGCCGCGAGCGTAGTCAAAGCGCACGCAAGCTATTCTTATGCAAGCTATTCACCAGTAACCGTTGGCGCAAGAACCAGATTCTTAACCAACTCGCGAGTGCGAAGCTGCGAATCCGCATCTAAGCAATCGTCTGTAATAACCGTGTCAACCTGGTCAAATCTCGCAAAAAGCGAAAGCGACGTGCAAGTCCACTTAGTATGATCCGTTAATATAATCGTGCGATCCGCAATATCCATCAAAGCCATATCTGTAGCGGCTTCCAGCGAATTTGGCATAAGGAACCCGCGAGGCAAACTAACGGAATGCGTGCCCAAAAATACTGTGTTTACGCGCAAAGACGAAACAACTTTATCGGCAATAGGCCCAACCAACGAGTTGGAACGCGTAATCACACCGCCCGTAACAATAACCTCAATATCTTTGGATTCAAGCGCTTGAACAAGCTCCGCAACTGGAATCGAATTTGTTAGAATCGTGATTCCAGACGCCCTGCGCGACTCAAGAAGATGCTGCGCAAACACGTATGCGGTTGTGCCGCCACCTATTGCAATCACATCCCCTGGCTGAACATAATCCACCGCCTTAGTAGCGATTGCATCCTTAAGACCCATATCCATCTGCGACTTTACGGAAAACAGCGGCTCTGAAAGAAGCGTGTTAGTTGTAACAGCACCACCGTGCACGCGTTTTAGAAGACCGCGATCCGAAAGCTCCGCAATATCCCTGCGAATTGTCATTGCAGAAACGGCGAGTTCCTTAGAAAGAGCAGTAATACGCACGGCTCCCCTGGTGCGAAGGCGGCTCAAAATCAATTGTTGACGCTGTGAAGAAATCATGTGAACATTATCGCACAAGTAAACGCAAAAAACAAACGCAGATGAGCGTTTCTAGGCTCAAAACGTTAGGTATTTAACAAAAATCACGTAAAATCTGGCAAAACTCAACAAAACGAACAAATGCTTGTAATAAAACAAACTAGGCTGTTAAGTGACATGCCGGTAAATGTACGTAAATTAGGCGGATTTTGGTACAAAAAGCGGAAGTTTTTTCCGGGTTTTGTACCATTTTTAGGCAAAATTTGGTACAAAAAGCGGAAATATCGTTCGCGCGGTCTAAGCGCGCTCATGCAAGCAGCAAGCGAATATCAGTATTGATGATGCGTATGATCGTGCATTACGTCTTTATGCTCCGATGCGTGCGGAATGTGCAAAACGCGCATACGGTCAATCGCCCTGCGCGCAAGCTGATGAGCAGAGCCAGCGCCTTCTCCCTTAACGCCAAAAATAACAATCAACGCCATAATAGCCGTAATAATCGCGCTAATTCGCAAAGTCCATTGCACGCCAAAAATACTAGCCGCAACATTATCCGCGCTTCCAACACCCGTAAGCACGTGATGCCATTGCGTAAAAGTAGCCATTGTTACAACAAGCACAGGCGCACCAATCGCACCCCAAAGCTGACGCATTGTATTAGTCACAGCCGACCCGTCGCCAAGCTCGCTTTGTTGCAAACAGTTTAACGACCACGTTGTAACAGGCATAAGCAAGAATCCCATACCAATTTGACGCGTAAATTGCCAAATAGAAATCCACCAAATCCATGTGTGCATGTCTATAAGGCTCATCATGATTGTGCCAAAAAGCAAAATCAATGAGCCAGCCATTGCCACTGGCCGCACGCCAAAACGATCGAGCATACGCCCGCCAAAGTATTGCGAAATGGCCATTCCAAACGCGCCAGGCAAAAGCACAAGGCCGCTCATAGTAGCAGAAAAACCGCGATCCGACTGAATATAAAGCGGAATAACAACCATAATCGAGCTAAACGCAAAGAACGTTAAGCATGCGCAAGCCGTTCCAATTGTAAAATAGCGATTTTTCAAAACGTTAATGCCAAGTAGTGGTTGCTTACCACTCGCGTGCGCGCGCAACTGCCTAGCAACAAACCATGCAACTCCGCACGCTCCAACAAGCATAGGCGCCCAAGAAAACGCGCTAGAAATTCCGTACGCTTCAATGTTTGTAAAGCCAAACATAACGCCGCCGAAGCCAATAATCGAAAGTCCAACGGAGAAAAAGTCGGCTTTTGCGCTGCGATCTTGCTCGCCAAAATTGTGCAAGAAGAACGCAGAAAGAACAATAGAAATTACGCCAATAATGCTAAGTGACAAAAAGATTGAACGCCACCCGTTGAAATCGGTTTGCATGCCACCAACAGTTGGTCCGATTGCCGGCGCAATGCTCATAGCCATGCCAACGCTGCCCATAGCCATTCCGCGCCGCGTTACTGGATACACAGAAAACACGGTGATTTGCAACACGGGCCACATAACGCCAGTGCCAATCGCCTCTAAAGTGCGGCCAGCCAACGCCATAATAAAATCATTGCTAAGCCACGCCATAATAGAGCCAAGCGTAAAAAGAATCATAGACGATATAACGATTTGACGCGTGGAAAATCGCCTAGTTAAAAACGCAGTAAGCGGCACCATAATGGCCATAATCAACTGAAAAATAGACGTAAGCCACTGACCTGTAGTAACGCTGATGTTAAATTCGCGAACAATCGTTGGCAGCGCGGCCGTAAGTTGCAATTGAGCAAAATTACCAATAAAAGTTATAAAAGTTAGAATTGCCAAAGAAACCAAGGCTGCTCGCGTAAGACGATTGTTCTTATACGCTTGCTCACCAACAAGAGCATGGCTAAGTTCACTCAAATTCCCAAAAGGCTTGCATTTATAAGACTTGCTAACAGAGTCACTACTCTTATTAAACCATGATTTTCTAGGCAATATTGTCACTTAAACTTCCTTCCATATTCGCAAAACACGCATAAAATAATCAGCGATTATTGCAAAACCAAGAAACATACTCGACTCTACAATAATCGCCTTAAAACAAGCCTATAAGTCTACTCCGTGAGTTTGTTGTTTACAAAGCTACAAACTACAAACTACAAACACACGATTCTCAAAAACCAACGATTCTCAAAATATTCATTACACGCCAAATCAGTATCTACGCGCCAAATCAGTAGCTTCTGTGCGATAGCCAATGCCTGTAGGCGCCTTGAATTGAGCCATAACGACCATTGCAATAATTCCAGAACCAACGAAGCTGAGTTTGATAATTAGTTGCCCAATCGGCTCCCATAGAAGACATCTTTCTTCCAGGCAAAGCTTGAGGCAAACCGTATGCGCCAGAAGGATTCATAGCGTTTACGCGCCAACCAGATTCATGCGAAATAATAAACACGGTAGCAGTAAAATCAGCCTCGTTGTACCCATTTGAAAGCAACCACGAATGAGCCCACTCTTGCATCTCGCCTGCTGGAACGGTGGTTCCAATCGAAGCAGCAAAATCAGAATCTACACTAGCGCCGCCAGTTCCAACAAGAACAACCCTATCTTTTGGAGCTTGCTTAACAAAAGACACAAAAACGTTGGAAGACACAATCTTTTTACCAGCGCGCGTAACGATTTTGCTCGTTTCCATAACGCCAGGTGCACCCTGCTCTTTAACCTTTTCCGTACCTTTTGGAAGAGCAGATGTCTCTTTTTTAACCGTATTAAACGCAATAGGCTCGTCGGAAGTTTCTAACTTTGCTCCCGCACGCTTAATAGTTATAACTGTAGACTCGCTAACCTTTGAATCAAGAGACGGCGTAACAACGTCGTGCGAATCCAAAGTTATGTCTCCCGCTTCTAAAACGGACTTAACATTTGTAAAATCTGTTCCAAAAACCGCGCGATGATGGCCATTTATATTTACAGTAATATAAGAAGTTGCGCCCTTTTTAGATGGTTTAAGCGAGTTTCTGTATACACCACGAGAAACCTGATTTTCGCTATCTGTAGCCGAATAGGCGGTTACATAAGACTTTGCGGAATTTGATTTGGAACCAGAATAAAAGTTTCGAGAAACAATTCCAAGAACTACAACAGCCACAATACTAACAAAAATCACTGCGACTCTTGCCCATTGACGCATGCTCAATGAAGTAAGCGTAACAGTTTTCTTTCTGTGACTTGTCATAACTCTCCTTGATAGAAGTTAGTGCAAAGTGTAAACCTAAAACGTTATACGACTTTTCGTTATATAACTTTTAGTCATACGACTTTTTGCACAAAGTATATATAATTGTAGTCTTACGTAAAGAGAAGCCCTAAAAATCAAGGTTTTGTGTGCTATTCGCGAATCGCCTATTGTCTACTTTGATTTGCTACTTTGCTACAAAACATAAAATGAGCGGTTGCTTGCGACTATTCCCCGCAATCCTTAAATTCGCTTTACTCGCTTACAGAATCACCTTCATTATCTTTATTATTTTCATCATCTTTACTAGGATCATAAGCCTTAGCTTGATTAACTAAATCTTCTAAATCAGCTGGAAGCAAAGCGCCAGCTTGACGATAAATAACATCTCCGCGCTTAATAACCATAACTGTTGGAACCGCTTTAATCGCAGCTGCACTCGCCAAATCTGGAGACTGATCAATGTCTACCTTAACAAACGGAACATCTTCAAACTTTGCGCTTACTTGCTCAAAAATCGGCCCAAAAGCACGGCAAGGACCGCACCAAGTGGCCCAAAAATCAACAACAACTACCTCGTTGGTGCTTGCAATCTTCTCAAAATCTTCTTGAGTAGCGTGAATAAGTGCCATTTTTACTCCTTAAAACAATATTTAATAAATTTTACACGCACACATGCTCATTTGCGTATGCCATTCGCACCATGCTCATACGCATTATCTGTCGCCTTACGGCACTAGGCTAGAAAACATGCTTGATATCCAATTTATTCGTGAACATGCCGACGTAGTTAAGGAGTCGCAACGCAAGCGTGGCGAGTCCGTAGAACTTGTCGATGAAGTGCTTCGCGCAGACGATTTGCGCCGCACAAGCTTAAAGGCATTTGAGGCAGCTAGAGCCGATCAAAAAGCAATTGGCAAAAAGGTAGCTGCCGCAAGCGCAGACCAAAAAGCCGAACTTATTGCACAAACAAAAGAGTTAGCGCAAAAAGTTGCACAGTTTAAGGCTCAATCCGAGCAAGCTACTGCCGACTACACAACAGCAATGTGGAAGCTTTCTAACATTGTAGAAGACGAAGCTCCAGAAGGCGGAGAAGACGACTACGTTGTTGTTAAGAAGGTTGGCACACCTCGCGACTTTGCAGCAGAAGGCTTTGAGCCAAAAGACCACTTGACTCTTGGAACTGGCGTTGCTGGAATCGATATGCGCAGAGGCGTTAAGGTTGCAGGCTCTCGCTTCTACTTCTTGCGCGGAGCTGTAGCTCGCTTGCAAATCGCAATGCTTACAATGGCTGTAGACCAAGCAGAAGAGCACGGCTTTACGCTTGCGATTACGCCAACACTTGTGCGTCCAGAAGTTATGCGAGGAACTGGATTCTTGAATTCGCACGCAGACGAGATTTATCGCCTTCGCGAGCCAGATGATCAATACCTAGTCGGCACATCCGAAGTTGCTCTTGCTGGCATGCATGAGGATGAAATCCTTGACTTAAGCAATGGCGCTTTGCGCTACTGTGGCTGGTCGAGCTGCTACCGCCGAGAAGCTGGTGCTGCTGGAAAAGATACTTCTGGCATTATTCGCGTGCATCAATTCGATAAGGTAGAAATGTTCGTTTATTGCAAGCAGGAAGATTCTCGCGCAGAACATCAAAAGTTGCTTGGAATGGAGCAAGAGATGCTCGCTAAGGTGGAAGTGCCTTACCGCATTATCGATACCGCTGCTGGCGACCTTGGCTCTTCTGCTGCGCGCAAGTTTGATTGCGAAGCTTGGGTGCCAACTCAGGGTCGCTACCGCGAGCTTACTTCTACTTCTAATTGCACTGAGTATCAGGCTCGTCGCTTGAATGTTCGCGAGCGCATAGAAGATGGCGGAACTCGCCCAGTTAGCACGCTTAATGGCACTTTGGCTACTACTCGCTGGCTTGTTGCTATTTTGGAAAATCATCAGCACGAAGATGGTTCGATTGACATTCCAAAAGCTATGCAAGCATACATGGGCGGCAAAGAGGTTATTGAGCCTACTAAGTGGGAAGCCTAAAAGCCTAACATAGCTTTAAGCCTTTAATATTAACTTTGATTAATAAGTGTGCAAATCAGTTTTGGTTTGCACACTTTTTTATTTGCACAGCACAACAACGCAACAGCGCAACAGCGCCACAACGCAACAACACAGCGCCACTCTACTTTGTAGGCAACTCTTGCGCAGAACACCCGTGCAAAACAGACGCCATACTCTGCTTTTCGGCGCTTGTAACGCTAAGATCGTACTTATACTTAACAGCAATCTGCCTAGCTACATAACCGCATCTAAAAGACTTATTAGATGGAAGCCAATAGGCTGCGGAAGCAGAGCCTTTTTCTTGATTTGCTGCTCCTTGCACGGCAAGAAGGTTTAGCATATCGTTACCAAACTTAAGTCGCTTAGCACGATTCCACTTCCAAGCACCCGACTGCCAAGCGTTTTCTAGAGCCACAACGTGATCAATTTGAACAAGCGCGCTAGTTTTTCTGCCTCGCACAAAGTTAATATCTAATCCTGTATATGGGTCGTGTAAAAGCCCAGACGCCACTTTGCAAGATCCCGCATACTTAAAGCGAACATGCGTTAAATCACGCGCAAGAACGTCTTCTCGAACATCACAACCGTTTTTATCATCGTCTGTTGTTCTATACCCAAAAACGCTTCTGTTATATCCAGAAGCATGCGACTTATCTACTTTTAACTTGCTAAGCTTTTCTGCAGCATCTCCACTGGCAACGTATTCTCCAGTGATATTTCCAACATCTTGGTTGATTTTAGGCAAAACTAAGCCAATAACAATTCCTACAAGAATCGCGAGCGCAATAAGCCATATAAAAGACGTTACGCTCCTAGAGATTGGAGCGTTGCTATAGCGCGCATCACCTACTCTACGGTTACTACGACCGCTACGGTTACTACGATTGCGCAGCATGATTAATATCTACAACCCAAGGAATACGACGTATAACAATGTTGAGCACTTGCTGAATAAGGCTAATAAGAATAATGATTGCCATAACTGCGTGCACAACGTTCCATTGTGGATTCTTAGTTACAAGTGGGTGGATTGTACTAGAAACAAGCATTATTGCGTTTGCGATTCCAATAAGAGAAACCGACATAAGAATCGCTTGCATTCTGCCGACTTTGCGCGATAATCTTACGCGTTGCTGAGCCAACTTCCGCATTGAGTCAACAACTCGCTTAACGCAATAGTCTCCTTGACGGAATGCCAATACTTCTTGCAAACCAAGTTCCACATCGTCTACTTCTAGTTCAACCATTTTTTGATCTAGATGAACTTTATTAATAAAGCTTTTAAGGCTCAAACTAAACAATCCTGGGATTACAAACACGATTAGCAAACAAATCACAGACGCAAAAATCGCGATTTGAACACTAAAATAGCTTAGCAAAACGATTGCTGGAATAATCGAAAGAATCATTCCAACGCTCATACTAAGACCTGCCTTGTGTAAGTGAGCGTGATGAAGGTCTAGTCCTGCAAAAGACGCAACAAGCGTTAAGCATCTTAAGCATGCGCAAACAACTACAACAAGAACGTAGTCTTTAACACCTAAGCCAAAAAGCGGCCTGCTTGCTATAGCAAACATTGCTGCGATTGCGCAAACAGGAATCAGCAAAGCACAAACAATGTTTATTACAGTTGAGAAGGCACTGAGAATGGCAAATAATGCTTTCTTTAAGTAAGACACTTTTGATTTTTTGCCACTATTATGCGCAATATTCTCACGCTCATTTTCACGCTCATCGCCACTTAAATCGCCATTTGAATCGCCACTTTGCGCGCGCAAATCGCCATTTGAATCGCCACTTAGTGTGCCTACAGATGCAGCTCGCGCACGCGAATCACTAAACACACTAACTTTAACTAAATTGTCTGCACTAGTGGCGTAGCTATCGCTTGGAAGGAATACAAGAATAGTTGCTTTTTTGGCAATTTTGCGCAAAATATCGCATAAGTTTTTAGCTTCTTTAGCGCTAATGTTTTTAGAAGAATAGTCAAAAATGTATACAGGCGTGCGGCGAATCAACGCGCGTGCCATAACAAGTCGCCTAAGAATGTCTTGCTTATTTTCGGCATGAATATTTTCTACGCGCAAGTCTAAACCGTTGTAATCTGCATAAACAACACCATCCGCGCGAGCGGCTCCAAGTGCCTGCCACATAGACGTTGTAGTAGCATTTTTAGACGCCATCAGTAAGTTTTCTCGCAAAGTGGCAGAAAACATGTGACTATTCTTGCGAACAATCGTTACAAGATCCGCCAATGCACCAGGATCTACGTTATTTAGAGTTATATAAGAAGGATTTCCCACAATATCGCCAAAATCAGATGCCACAAATGGCGAATCCGCACCCAAATCAGGCAAAGCGTAACTATCACTGTAAGATAGCGCAACGTTTGATTTAGAACTAAAAGTAACGCCATTAAGAACGTTATTCGCAACTAAATCGTAATACTCGCTTGGCATTACATTCAGTTTTCCACTAGAAACATTAAAGGAAGCTCGCAAAGGACGATTATTCTTAACAAAATTACAACGAACATGCAAAGAAACGTTGCTAGCGCCATCTGGAATACTCAAAGACGACTTATTGTCTATTTTTTCTAGCACGGATTGTGAATATTCGGAATCCAAAGTAGATGAATTATTGGAAGAACCACCATTAGCAGCAACACTTTTGAACAAATCGCCAATATTATTTAGCCCCAAAACAGCACGATTTTTAATATGCATGCAATTAGCAACTCTGCGAATTGGATCCACACTTAACATAAGCAGCGGCAAAGTTAGCATTGCTGCAGGAAGACCAACAGACCTAACCGAAAGAAGCCAAACCGTGCAAACAACAGCAACAGCAACCATAAAATACGTCAAAAAAGCGCACAAACAACGCAACAAAACACGAATGTTATAAAGCGCAGTACAAAGAGCTAAAGCAGAAAAAACGGCCGCAACGAGGCAAATACTCGCTAGATAAGTGTTGATTGAGAACAACGCAATGCTAACAGCAAAAGGCATAGGAAAAGCTGCAAAAATTTGCGGCAAAAGCAAACCAGCCCAACGCTGAACCCAAGCAATATCTTCATTTACGCAAATCGAAGAATATTCAACAGAATCATTACGGTTAGCCGAACTGAGCGAAATCATAGATCGCAACATCTTCGGTCGAAGCTTCATAGCTACGCGAGTGCCAATCTCGGTAGAAAAAATACAAGATTGATGGAAAGCAATGTATTTTATAATCAAAATACCAACAAGCGAAATCAAATAAGACGTTAACTCAACGGAGCTAAGCAAAGATTTACCAGTATATTTTGCTGGAATCAAAATAGGCGAAAGAATACCAACACAAACATACACAAAACCGATGTTTGCAAGAGAAGATATAGCAAGACACGCCGCTCTTAAGGCAACCAGATGTTTAACACCTGGAACAAAAGCAAAGAAACGACTAATCATTTAACTATCCTTTTCTTGTTCATAAAACCTACAAAATCAACGTAGTTATACTATGCATAAGAGCGAACACATTTAACCAGTGCAAACAAACACAAAAGCAGACAAACATCTAAATATCTAAACATCAAACATCAAACAAATCTAATACTCACAGCACATCTAACATCTAAACTCTTAAAGCACTATAAATCACTTTTCAAACCCGTAAAATGCACTTTTACAAGCACTCTCTAACACACAGATTCGCTACCTATTACAACACATAAGATTACGCTAAACGCCAGGCATCAACACGCCGAATTGTAGATTGCTAGCTACACAAAATGCGCACTACCCCAAATGCCAACTCAAACGGTGCAAATCGCTAGCGCCGTGCTCAAGAATCGCATCCCTATGCGCTTTAGAACCATAGCCCTTGTTATGCGCCCAATCGTAAACAGCATATTTTGGATTTTGTGCTAAATCAATCATCAACGAATCTCGAGTCACCTTTGCAATAACAGAAGCCGCCGAAACACTAGCACACTTTTGATCTGCCTTAACTAAAGTGTGAACTTTTACAGAAAATTGCATACTAGGTGCATCAAAAGCACCTAAAGCTTTGCCAACGTAATTGAACGGACCGTCCAAAATCGCAGCAATCCGCGCATCTTTAAGGCTAGAGCACATGCGATTTTGAACATCGTTAATTGCATTAATCGCAGCAACACCAAGAGCGTAGCTAATACCCCACTCGTCAATTTGACGATTTGTGCAAGAGCCAACAGCAAAAGCATTGCACCAATTTTCAATAGGATCCAGCAAACCCTCCCGCTTATGCGCATTAAGAAGCTTAGAATCCGCTAAACCTTGCGGAAAACTACCCGATTTAATCTTTTGCGCACTAAAAAGCGCTGCACCAACCATAACAGGACCAGCAAGACTACCGCGGCCAACTTCGTCTAAGCCAATAACCCAGTCAAATCCGCTGCTTATAAGGTTTTGTTCAAAGTCAAAAGATGGAATAATTGCCAAATTTGCCTACTCTTAACTACTTATTTGCACTACTTATTTGCGATATCTACTTATGCTTAATTACGTCTACTTACGTCTACTTATTTGCAGATTTAGCTTTTACATCGTCAAAAGCATCGCTGTGGTTTTCAAAAATACCCATACGATTAAGTGGCCAAAAACGCATAAACGCAACGCCTTCAATTTTAGAAATTGGCACTAAACCGTCGTCTCCATCGTTCTTATGGTACCTAGAATCCGCGGAATTAGCGCGATTATCTCCAAGAACAAAAACGTGACCTGGCTTAACTTTTACCTTAAACGCAAACGCGCTCGGACTTACGCCTGGTCTAATGTAAGCAGATTCAAGAACTGGAACGCCATTAACCAAAATCGGGTCGCCATCTCCCTTGCATTCAACTGTATCTCCAGGAAGACCAATAAGACGCTTAATCAAATCTTTGCCTGCAAGAATGCCACCACTGCTGCTTTCTCCACTTAGCCAATTAGCGGGATCTTCAAAAACAACAATATCCCCACGATTTAGCGGAAAAACCCTAGGAGTTAGTTTAGATGTAACAACGTAATCGCCTATATGAATTGTGTCTAGCATAGATCCCGACGGTATAAAATACACGCCAAGAATAAAAATACGCAAAAGAATCACAACAATAATAGGAACAAGATACCAAGCAATAAGCTCTTTCCAAGAAGTTTTGAAAAGCTTTACTGTTCTTGCTTTAGAGCCATTTTGCTCTTGAGAATTTTGACGATTATTTTGCTCCGAATTATTACCACGCAAAGCGTAATTCGTATAATCGCGATTATTCACGCAATTACCAGAAACGTGATTTCCCCTGATTTTGCAATGTTTAGAGTGCATACCAGCCCCAGCACTCTTAGAGCCAAAATTAAAAACGCTCATAACACCAAAGCCAGAAGCAAGATTACGCTTGACTTCTGGCTCGGGTGGAACAGGAGAAGGATTCAAGCCGTGACCTGCTACATTAACAATATGATTATCGCTATTTTGCAAGTCTTCGGAATGCATATTAATCCTTATGTAAATCCTTAACCTAAATAAATTTACTTAGCAGCGCTGTTGTCACGACGCTCGGCAATACGAGCAGCCTTGCCACGCAAAGCGCGCAAGTAGTAAAGCTTAGCGCGACGAACGCGACCACTACGAACCAGCTTAATCGAATCGATAGCTGGAGAATGAAGTGGGAAGCGACGCTCAACACCAGTACCAAAGCTAACCTTACGAACAACAAAAGTCTCGCGAACGCCAGCACCCTTACGAGCAATAACTACGCCAGTAAAGGTCTGAATACGAGTGTTGTTGCCTTCCTGAATCTTAACGTTAACGTCAACAGTATCTCCAGGACGGAAAGCTGGGATTTCTTCTGCAGCCTTAAGATGCTTAGCATCAAATGCTTCTACAGCATTCACCATAATAATTCCTCCATCGCCGCCGCATATCAGCGCAAGTTTTATCAAAGTAAATTGTCTAATTTTAATTTTGACTTTTTAACTTTACTTTGAATAATCTTTCCCAAAAAGTTTGCTTTTTGGGGCTTACATCCGCCAATCTTCAAAAGCTGGCTAGACTACTAATAAGCAGACTATGCGGCATCCGCTTATTGAAAGCATACGAACATAAATTTATGCTCAATAATGGACATTATTTAGCACTATTTCGCACTATTTTATCACGCAACGCCATTAAGCGGCGCTGTTTCAACAGTACGCGTTAACTCGTCGTCGTCTGCATCGTAGTCAAAAAGCTCACCATAACGGCCCCAGCTAATCGCAATATCAAATTGCTGACGAGCCAAAGCGTCCGTATGCTTACTGCGAAGCAAATCCAAAATCAACTCACCGCGAAGCTTGCCGTTGCGGTTTCGACTCAAAGCCTGGTCAATCGCGTGAACAAGAGGCGCATGCTCAATCGCAAGTCGCGCAAACACCTGCTTGCTGTGCAAAATGTCGGCATTATGCCACTCTTGACCAGCTTGCGTAATCGTAATATGGCCATTTTCTGCTGTTAGCAAATCAAGCATTGTTCCAGCATCCACAAGCGGGAACAAGTCATCGATTTCAAACGACAAATCCGCAGCCAAATCAGCCAAATCAATGCCATCTGGCTCTTCCGATATAACGTCTAGCAAACCAGCCATGCCTCCTGGCGTTGCATTAGGCAGCAAGCGCACAGCAACTGGCTCTGGCTTTTGCTCGCCCGCATCCGCTTGCTCTTCGTTTTGTTTAGCTTCCACTTCTGCATCGTGATGCTTTTGAATAAGCATATCTGCGATTGCAGCAGCCTCAGTTTCTTCCGCATCCGCTTGCTCCGCAGGCAAAGAGTCGCTAGCAGCACTAGACGAATCGCTAGCAGCCGACGAATCCGCATTCTGCGATTCAAGATCGCTTTCTGGATTCGAGCCAGTCAAAATAGCATAAAGATTATCTACCATCGCCTCAAATTCAGCACTATGCTTGTCTCTTGGTCGAGGCAAATCAACTTGCACATCTGCAATCAAATGACCTGGATGAGAGCCCAAAACTACCACGCGATCCGCCATTTGCACAGCTTCTTCAATATTGTGCGTAACGATTACAACCGACTTAATATCGCGTTCTTCGCTAGACCAAAGCTTAAGCACTTCTTGGCGAAGATTTTCTGCTGTAAGAACGTCGAGAGCCGAGAATGGCTCATCCATAAACAAAGCGTCTGGGCGCAAAACAAGCGCGCGAGCAATACCTACACGCTGGCGCATACCGCCCGAAAGCTCCTTTGGGTACGCTGTTTCAAAGCCGTCCAAGCCGATTGCATCTATTGCTGCGAGCGCAAGCTCCGTGCGCTTCTCTTTACTAACGCCTCTAGCGCGCAAGCCAAGCTCCACATTGTCTTGAACTGTAAGCCATGGCATAAGAGCAAAGGTTTGGAAGACGATTGCAACTCCTGGGTTTGGACCAGTAAGCTCGCGTCCGCGATATGTAACTGTTCCCTCTGTTGGCTGAATCAAGCCTGCCATTGTTCGCAAGAAGGTTGACTTTCCCGCGCCAGAACGCCCTAGAATTGCAACGATTTCGCCTTCGCGCAGCGTAAACGATATGTCGTGAAGTACGTGCTGAGTAGTGCCACTATCCGAAGTAAAGCTCTGGCTTATGTGCTTTGCGTCAATAATGTCGCTTGTAATTGAAGACTGCGCAGCCTTTTGCGCGTTTTTGTTCAAAGTGTTCATAATTTTGCCAATCTTTTCGTAAAGTTTGTAAGTTTATAAGTTTAATTTTTGAATTTATTGATTTTATTTATATTGATTTAGCGATTAATGGCAACTAACAAGCAACTAATCATCGGTTACTTGCGATTAGCCAATCGCTTAATTCAACACGAATCTTTTTGCGGAGTACCTTTGCAAAGGCGCCCAGAACAGTCGATTACTTAACACAACTATTAAGCTCATAACAGTTACTCCCACAAGCGTTTTTACAGAATCACCAACGGTTGTTGCATTCGTAATATACGCGCCCAAACCTTGAGTTGCCATGTGATTCTTGCCGTATTCAACAATCTCTGCAACAATCGAAGCGTTCCAAGCGCCGCCAGCGGCCGTAATTCCGCCGGTGCACCAAGATCCAAAAATCGCAGGCAAAACAAGAGTCTTCCACTTAAGTACACGATTTAATCTAAAGCTTCTTGTCATTTCTCGTAAATCGTCTGGAATCGCACTAGCGCCTGCAATAACGTTAAACAGAATGTACCATTGCGTGCCAAGTGCCATCAAAATAATACTTCCCCAGCCAAGGTCAATGTGCCAAGCCATAAACCACATCATTGCAAATGGGAATATAAAGTTTGCTGGGAAGCTAGCCAAGATTTGCACAACAGGTTGCATAACGCGAGAAATCTTAGGATTCATGCCAATATACACGCCTACTGGCACCCAAATCAGCGAGCTTACAAAAATCAACACTGCAACGCGCACAAAAGTCAAAGCGCCTAACGCTCCAGCTGTAACAAACTCTTGCAAACCCGTACGAGTTGCTACAAAGTAAAGCATTTGCGCAGCCGCAGCAATAATTAGAACAATCATTACAACGTTAAAAACTAAATCGCCAAGCTTGCGGGCAGACGCTTTACGAGGCCATTTTGCACCCGTGCGTCCGAATGGGCGCGTAGCCAATTCCAGCCACTCGCGAATAGGCGAAAACAGCTTGCTAATAACTTCGTCGGCATGCGAATGACGAATCAGCGTTAAAATCGCACTCTTTCGCTCTTCATCGGACGCGCTTTGCGTTATGCGGAATCGCTCTGCCCACGCGGTAAGCGGCTTCCAAAGGAAGAAGTCGATTGCAAGCACAACAATAATCATGGATAAAATGGCCCACCAAATATTTCCAAGCTTGTTTTCTGCAGCAGATTGCGCAACAAAGCTACCTACTCCAGGCAGCGCATAAGTGTGATTGTTTACGGAAATCATCTCGGAAGCAGTAAGGAAGAACCATCCGCCGCCAACGCTCATCATGCAATTCCAAAGCAGCGGAATCATTGCATTTGGCATATCCAGCACCCAGAATCTCTGCCAATGCGTAAGTTGCAAGCTGCGCACTGCCTCGTCTAACTCCTTAGGCTCACTTAAAAGCGAACGGTGGAATGAGAAAGTCATATTCCAAGCCTGGCTTGTAAAAATCGCAAAAATCGAAGCGGCTTCAACGCCCATCATCGATCCTGGGAAAATAACAAGCCAAATCGTTACTGTAGCCGAAAGGAAGCCAAGAATTGGAACGGATTGCAAAATGTCTAACAACGGAATAAGCACCTTGCCCAAGCGACGGCTGCGCGCTGCAAGAGATCCGTAAATAATCGTAAAAATCAGCGATGCTATAAGCGCAAGCATCATGCGGAACACGGATCTAAGCGTGTAATAAGGCAAATTAATAAGGTCTGTTGAAACCGCGGAAGGTATGCCACTAGGTCCAATCGGCTGGCTAATGCGCTGCAAAAGGAAAGCGCTTACTCCAAAAAGTGCGATTATGCCAACGCACACAATAATGTCGGACCAAAAACGAGTGTTTTCGTCTACTTGCGCGCTGGCACTACTTTTTCCAGATGTTGTAAATATTGTCATGATAAGTCCTCTGGTAACGCGTATTTTCTTTGAGAGCCGCTTATCACCACTATTTTGCGTAATACTAATAAGGCTAGTAAGCCCAATAAAGCTAGTAAGCCTAATCAGCTAAATCACTAAATCACTAAACGCAAGTATTTTGGCGGCGATTGCTGGCTTTTTTATATTCAGGAGGAACGTCCGTACTACTACTAACACTGTCTGAATCGTCACTAACAGCGTTAACAGTATTAGAACTTTGATTACAACCCGTACTGTCATGTTTCACAGCAATCACCTCCTTAAGTTCGTGCTAATTATAAAATATCGCCAATCTTGTGTCAAGCAACAAACTTTCCGCATTTTGTACCATATTTGGCCTAAAACACGTACAAAAAGCGGAACCAATCGACGCACTTTGTACCATATTTAACCCAAATCACGTACAAAAAAGCCCCTTGACAAGTAGACGCCAAGAGGCTTTTCAACAAGATGCTTTAAATCAACAATCAAATAAGATTGCTACTCGCTCACTTACTTGCGATGAGCGCGGTAGAAGCGAATCAAGCTCTGCGTAGAAGCATCTTGAGCTGCCAAAGCGCTATCATCCTTAGAGATTGCAGGAGTAATCTGCTTTGCAAGCTGCTTGCCAAGCTCCACACCCCACTGATCGTAAGAATCCAAGCCCCAAACAGTGCCTTCAACAAAGGTGATGTGCTCGTAGAGAGCAATCAACTCACCCAAGCTAAATGGAGTCAAAGCATCGCCAAAGATGGAAGTGGTTGGACGGTTGCCACTAAATACGCGAGCTGGAACAATCTCCTCTGGAGTGCCTTCAGCGCGAACTTCGTCTGCAGTCTTTCCAAAAGCAAGAGCCTTAGTCTGTGCAAGATAGTTGCCCAAGAAAAGCTCGTGCACATCTTGATCGCCATCTTTAGTAGGATTTGGCGTGTTTACAAAGGCAATAAAATCAGCTGGAATAAGCTGAGTGCCCTGGTGAATCAACTGGTAGAAAGCGTGCTGGCCATTGGTGCCTGGTTCGCCCCAGAAGATTTCGCCAGTTTCGCTGGTTACAGGAGTGCCATCCCAGCGAACCGACTTGCCGTTGGATTCCATAGTGAGCTGCTGCAAATACGCTGGGAAGCGATGCAAGTACTGATCGTATGGAAGAACAGCGTGGGAAGCAACCTTGTAGAAGTTGCGGTACCAAACGTTGAGCATACCAAGAAGAACAACAACATTCTTCTCGAATGGAGTCTCAACAAAGTAGGTATCGATTGCGTGGAAGCCCTTCAAGAATTCCTCAAAGCGCTCTGGTCCTAAAACAACAGCCAAAGAAGTGCCAACAGCGGAATCAACGGAGTAACGGCCGCCAACCCAGTTCCAGAAGCCAAAGGCGTTGGTTGGGTTAATGCCGAACTCTTCAACCTTCTCGAGGTTGGTAGAAACAGCCACAAAGTGCTTTGCAACAGCTTCTGCCTTCTTTGCGTCACTGCCGTCGATAGCACCGCTCTCCTGAAGCTTGTTAAGCAACCATGTGCGAGCGCTACGAGCGTTAGTCAAAGTTTCCAAAGTGGTGAAAGTCTTGGAAACGATGATGAAGAGCGTGGTTTCTGGATCCAAATCCTTGGTCTTTTCTGCCATATCGTTTGGATCAATGTTAGAAACGTAGCGAGCGCTAATACCAGCGTCAGCGTATGGCTTTAAGGCTTCGTAAACCATGACTGGACCCAAGTCGGAGCCGCCGATACCAATGTTTACAACAGTCTTAATGTTCTTGCCAGTAACGCCCTTCCAAGCGCCAGAACGAACTTCGTTAGCAAAATCGTAAATGCGACCCAAAACCTCGCGAACGTCGGCAACAGTATCTTGGCCGTCTACAATAAACTTGCCAGCGTCTTCTGCTGGGCGGCGCAAAGCAGTGTGCAAAACTGCGCGGTCTTCGGTGTTGTTAATGTGCACGCCAGTGTACATTGCCTTAGTGCGCTCGTCGAGCTTAACAGCCTTAGCAAGGTTTGCGAAAAGCTTAAGCGTTTCTGGCTTAATCAAATTCTTAGAAAGATCGAAGTGGAGATCTCCAGCTTCGAAGCTCAACTTATCCACGCGATTTGCATCTTCAGCAAACCACTTCTTCAGGCTCACGCCTTCGGATTGCAACTCATCATAGTGCTTTTGCAATGCAGCCCATTCTGGGGTCTTAACGGCGTCAACTGGTGGATTGATGGCCATTTCTAGGTCCTTTCATCTTTATTAAGTGATGTGATGATTTATAAATGTTTTATATAAATGTTTTAAGTCTAAGCACAATCTTTGGCACACTTAAACACAATGCAAAATCATCATGAATCGTAAGCAAAAATCATAATGTAAACAAGTGTAAAAATGAGCTAAAGCAAGGCGCTTGCATCACATCTTCCAATTGCCAAGATACTCACAAAAGCGGACAGAAATACACTTTGACTAGAACACATGCGAACATTACGGCGCGGCGCACTAGACAAAATCGAAATATTCATATATAGTATTTGATTTGTGCGCGAGTCGCGAATGCTTCTCGGGCAATTGCCACTTTAGCTCAGTCGGTAGAGCGTCTCACTCGTAATGAGAAGGTCGACAGTTCGATTCTGTCAAGTGGCTCTTAAAAACCCATTTTTTGCCTGTTTAGGCGATTTTGCGCGAGTGGCGGAATGGTAGACGCGCAGGATTTAGGTTCCTGTGTCTTACGACGTGTGGGTTCAAGTCCCATCTCGCGCACATTTTGTAGTTTAATCGCAAGCTAAAATCGTGAGTTTATCACCACTACTAATCGCAAATTAAATCGCAACTACTCAATAAACATCGCCTTTAACTCAGGCAAAATCGCCCTCAAAGCGTTGCCGCGATGAGAAATCGCATTTTTTTCTTGCTGACTAAGTTGCGCGCTAGTTAAATCGTGCATTTGAACGCCATCCCTAACGGGCTGATTATTTGGCACAAAAAGCGGATCGTAGCCAAAACCATTGCAACCTCTAGGCTCACGAATCAAGCGCCCAACCATCTCTCCCACGCGAACAGTCTCAAAACCGTTATTTTTCCACATAGCGTTTTCCAGATCCGCATCAACGCAGTCTTTAGGAACAGCAAGAGCCGCCGCGCATCTAAATCGCGCAGTTCGGCATTCGTCTGGAATATCTTCCAGCTGCTTAAGCAAAAGCGCATTATTTGCTTTGTCATCTCCATGAACACCGCTCCAGCGAGCAGAAAGTATGCCTGGAGCCGCGCCCAAAACGTCTACAATCAAGCCAGAATCGTCAGCAACCGCAGGTAATCCAGTTCTTTGCGCAACGTCTCTAGCCTTGATTAGCGCGTTTTGCTCAAAAGTCACGCCTGTTTCCACTGGGTCTGGAAGCCCCAAAGAGCCAGCAGTAACAAGCTCAATATGCTCCGATATTTCCGCAAACTCTTCGTTAAGAATCCGCTTAATTTCAACGAGTTTACCCTCATTATGCGTTGCCACAACAAGTTTCACGCTCGCCACTCCTTAGTAATTTATCGAATAAACAGACATAAATTTTTATAAATTTTATTTAATTTTGACTTTTATTTAATTTTGACTTAAAGCTGCACGCTGAGCCGCTTGAAGCTCACGATTCCCCTTAGCTGCCAAATCAAGCAAAACGTTAAGCTCATCGCGATTAAACGGGCGATGCTCCGCTGTGCCTTGAATCTCAATAAAATTGCCCGAACCAGTCATAGCAACATTCATATCTGTCATAGCTTGACTATCTTCTACATAAGGCAAATCAAGCATTGGAGTGCCATTAATCACGCCCACTGAAACAGCAGAAACAGAGTCTTTAATAACGTTTTTAGCGCTGCGAATATGCTTGTGCTTTTCGGCCCAATTTAGCGCATCCACAAGAGCCACATACGCACCCGTAATCGAAGCTGTACGCGTGCCGCCATCTGCTTGAAGAACATCGCAATCGATTTGAATAAGGCACTCGCCCATTGCCTTCATGTCTATAACGCCCCTAAGGCAGCGACCAATAAGACGACTAATCTCGTGCGTGCGTCCGCCGATTTTGCCCTTAACAGACTCGCGATCGGTGCGTTCGGCAGTGGCTCTTGGAAGCATTGAGTATTCGGCTGTAACCCAACCTAAACCAGTGTCTCGCCTCCAGCGCGGAACTCCAATAGTAAAAGTGGCAGTGCACATAACGCGCGTATTTCCGCACTCAATAAGAACGGAGCCTTCTGGAACGTTTGTAAAATTGCGCGTGATTTTTACTGGCCGCAACTCGTCCACGTCTCTGCCATCAAAGCGAATAGGTTTTACAGATTCCAACATATCCTTAATTTGAGCCATAATTCAACAATTTAGCACGCGGCATTAACTAGCACGCGGCATTAATCTTGAGCAAAATCGATCTGCAAAACTGTAGACTTTTGCATCAAATTTGCTCGCTAAGCGTAAGCCACTCTTCTTCTAACGCGCTAGATTCGCTTTGATTCGCCTGCAACTTCTCGTTAAGCTCTTGCAAGCCAACAAAATCGCTAGGATCGTGGCTTGCCATTTTTTGCTCAATCGCGCTTTTTTCTTCTTCAAGCTTTTCTAGCTTGCGCTCTATTGCAGCAACTCTTCTTGTAGCATCGTAATACGCTTTTCCGCTTAATTTTGCTTCATATTTTTGATTGGATTTTTGATTGGATTTTTCCGCAGAATCCGCATCTAGCAAATCGCCAGCAACCGCGCTGGAACCATCACTGGAACTCGCCGCAAAATCTGCCTTAGACTCTTGCATATTTGCGCGCTCATAGTCTTCCATAATATTTAAATACTCGTCAACTCCGCCTGGAAGATGGCGAATCTTGCCGTCAATCAATGCAAACTGCTGATCAGTCACGCGCTCAAGCAAGTATCTGTCGTGAGATACAACAATCAAAGTGCCTGGCCATGTGTCTAGTAAATCTTCCATAACTGCAAGCATGTCGGTGTCTAGATCATTTCCAGGCTCGTCCATTATCAACACATTTGGCTCGTTTAGAAGAATCAAAAGCAATTGCATGCGGCGTTTTTGGCCGCCCGAAAGGTCTGCAATCGGCGTCATAAGCTGCTCTGGCTTAAAACCAAGCCTCTCCATAAGCTGACCAGGAGTCACTTCTTTGCCGTCAATTATGTAGCTTGGCTTGTATCGGCTCAAAACCTCTTTAACCTTATATTTTCCAAGCTTTTCCAGCTCTTCTAAGCGCTGAGAAAGCACAGCAAATTTTACAGTTTTGCCAATATTTACATGACCTTTAGTTGGACGCAAAGATCCGTCGATTATGCTTAAAAGCGTTGATTTTCCAGCTCCATTAGCTCCGACTATACCGAATCGGTCTCCAGGTCCTATTAGCCACGTTTGATTGTCTAAAATCATGCGGCCGCTAATCGTTTTTTGTAATGCTGCACACGTTTCTTTTAATGACGATTCTTCTTGCGATAATTGCGATTCTTGCGACAAATCGGCAGCTGCTTGCGACTGTACGGCTGCTTGCGATTCGTCTACAGAAATCGTAACGCTACCATCATGCGTAGGCTGGGAAAATGGCGATTTTACAATATTTGCATCGGATCCAGCAGGCTTTGACGAATCCTCAAAAATTTGCGTAACGTCAATCAAATCAACAACTTGCTTGCCAAGTCGAGAAGTGGCCATTCGCTTTAACTCAAGCGTATCTCGCATTGGCGGAACGTCTGCTATAAGCTCGCGAGCTTGCTTAACGTGGAATTTTTGCTTTGTAGAACGAGCACGAGCACCTCTAGAAAGCCACGCAAGCTCTTTACGAGCCAAATTCCGCCTGCGCTCCTCGCGAACATCCGCCTGGCGTTCGCGCTCAACGCGCTGCATCATGTAAGCGCTGTAGCCGCCTTCAAACGGGTCGATTGCACCATCGTGAACTTCCCACATAGAAGAGCAAACTTCGTCTAAAAACCACCTGTCGTGCGTAACAAGCAAAAGCGCGCCCTGACCATCTTGCCATCTGTGCAAAAGATGCTCCGCAAGCCAATGAATTGTAAGCACATCAAGATGATTCGTAGGCTCATCCAAAGCCAAAATATCCCAATCATGCAGCAGAAGTCTTGCCAAATCCGCGCGCCTGCGCTGGCCGCCAGAAAGCGTACCAACCTTAGCTTCAAGGTTGATTCCACCCAAAAGAGCCTCCACAATTTCTCGCTGCTTTGAATCTGCAGCCCACTCGTAATCCTGGCGATTTTCTAGCGCAGCCTGGCGAACCGTAGCATTATCGTCTAGCGGGTCTCGCTGGCTTAAAATGCCAAAAGTTAGGCCATTTCTACGCGTAACTCTTCCCGAATCTGGGTCAATCGCGCCTTGAAGAAGCTTTAAAAGAGTGGATTTTCCATCTCCGTTTTTGCCTACGATTCCTATGCGGTCGCCTTCAAAAACACCTTGAGTTACGTCTTTGAAAATCGTTTTTGTTGCAAATTCAAGGGAAACATGTTCTAGTCCCAAATCATAAGTAGGCATAACTCACAAATATAGCCGTGCTGCTATACCATTCGCGACGACCTGCCTTTTCGCTTAAAGCGTAGCGCGAAAAGGCAATTCGGAGCGCTGAGCCGCTCAAGGCAGAAGCACTGCTTCTGCGCGGCGAAGACGTTCGCACGGCTAATCCGTGCGAACGACAGAATCTGCCTTGTAGTGCGATTGTACCGAATTTCGGTGTTTTTTGATACAAACACACTACATAGACTTCCGCATTTTGTAGCTCAACACACCAAAATCAACAACGAAAAGCGGAAAGTCGCATAATATTGGATGTTGTATAGTATTGAATCATGAGTTACGTATCTGAAAATTCTTTACACAATGCTGTGAATCTTGCTGCAACAGACTTATTTACTTTTAGCTACAAGCACATTATTAAGCCACACTTAGTGTTTAACATTCCTCCAGACGAAGCACACGACCGCATGATTGCATTTTGCAAAATAAGCGAACGCGTTCCTGGATTAATGTGGCTTTTGCGACAAATGCTTGACTACACGGATCCAATTTTACAAACGCAAGTTATGGGAGTGGATTTTGCGAATCCATTTGGCTTAAGCGCAGGACTCGATAAAAACTGCGACTTGTGTACAGTTCTAGATAACGCTGGTTTTGGATTTGAAACAGTTGGCTCCACAACCGCTCGTCCATGTGCAGGAAACGCTAAGCCTTGGTATCATAGGCTTCCGCAATATGATTCACTTCTTGTTCATGCAGGTCTTGCAAACGATGGCAGCGAATTTGTGATTCCTAGAGTAGAAAAAGCATGGACGAATGCTAAAAGCATGCAAATTTCTGTAAGCATTGCGCGAACTAACGATAATCTTGTTGGCGATTTAGACGAAGGCATTGAAGATTATCGCATATCCATGGAGCGCGCAAGTGGCAAAAGCTCGATGATTGAGGTTAATATTTCTTGCCCAAATACTATGGCTGGCGAGCCTTTTAGCAATCCAGATGCTTTAGATAAGCTTTTTAGTGTTTTAGACAAAGTTAGCAGGCCTCAGCCAACTCTTGTAAAAATGCCTTTGAACTTAAAGGGCGAATGGCCTCAATTTAAGTCTTTGCTAGACGTTTTAAGCGAGCATAAGGTTGATGGCGTTAGCATTGCAAACTTGCGCAAGAATCGAGATGGGCTAGACATTCCTGCAGATTGGCAAGGTGGAATCTCAGGGGCTCCAACTTACAATGCAAGCAACGATCTTATTAAGCGCACTAGAAGCGAGTTCGGGTCTCGCTTTGCAATTGCTGGAATCGGCGGAGTATTTACCACTGAACAGGCGTATCAAAAGATTAGAAACGGCGCCGACTTAGTTATGTTCGTTTCTTCTCTTATGTACAGAGGCCCTCAACAAATTACAACGCTAAAGCGCGGTCTTGCAAAAATGCTTAGAAAAGACGGCTTTAATAGTGTTAAAGATGCTGTTGGAGTAGACGCGCTCTAGGCGACGAGTCACACTAGTAACAACACACACTAGCGACCACACACTAGCGAGTTCCGCCAGAATACGAGCTGGAGGTATCTCCACTGCTGGCGTTACCAGAATATTGGTCTTGCCTTCCGTCGCCCGTTGCGTAGCGTCCGTTTGTAGCAGCATCTTGTTGCGAGTTTTGATCACCTTGCGAATCCTGAGAGCCTTGCGCACTCTGGTCGCTTTGTGAATCCTGGCTTTGCTCTTGAGCTGCCTGCCTGCGCGCTTCTTCTTCCCTATCGCGCTGCTGTTGCAACTCATATTGCCTGCGCATCTGCTCGCTAGTCAACGGCATTTTTCCGCCAGCCATATACTTTGGATCTGGTTTTCCGTAATCATTATCCATAGGCGTGTTAGATGCCTTTAGGTACGTATCCATAAACTTTTTCCAAGCAGGCATAGCAATGTAAGTACCATACCATGTGCTGTGGTAGACGCCATTAATGCGCATGTTGTTAAAGCTCTTTTGAACTTCCGCATTTCCAACCGCAATAAACGCAGACACCTTATTTGGCACAAATCCAGCTGTTGCCATGTAAAAGTCTTCGTTAGTACCAGTTTTAGTAAACGTTTTTCGTCCACCTTCTAGCTGAGCCATGTGCGCAACACCAGTTGGCTGAACAACGCCTTGATTAATGGCGTATGCTGCTGTTTGAGCAACCTTCTTTGGTATTGCTTGATGGCAATTAGCGCTAGGAACACGCAAACGCTTACCATTCTTGTCTACTACGCGCTTAATGGCTATAGGATCGCATTGAACGCCATCAGCTGCGATTGTTGCATAAACATTTGCCATTGTAAGCGGCGAAGCTTGCACAGCACCAATCAACATAGGAGGATTGAACGAGTTCTTAGAAAACACATCTTCTTGACCCAATGGCGAATTGTGATACCCCAACGTTTTAGCTGCCTCCGCAACAGCGCAAAGCTTAAGCTGGGTTCCCATTGCTGCCTGAATAGTGTTATGAGAATGAACAAGACCCATTAAAGGCGTTTCTGGGCTAACACTACCGCCACCAGAGTTTTGAACAGACCAGCGACCAATTCCACGATACCTTGCGCAAGAAAAATCAGTGTTGTTATAAAGCATGCTTGTTCTTAGAGGCTGATTAATCGACTTTCCAGCAAGCAACCAAGCAACAATGTTAATTGGCTTCCACGTAGAACCAATCTGCCAGCCTAAGCCTCCGCCGTCTCGCTCGTCTACAGCGTAGTTAATCGCAGTGTGCGTAGGGTCTGATTTTGCTGCATCTGTAGCATCGTAAATACGGTTGCTTCCAAATCCAAGTACTTCTCCAGTTCCAGGTTTAATAGCAGCAATCGAAACTTCAAAACCGCTTGGATCGTGTATTGGAACAGTAGCCCTAGCTGTATCCATTGCAGAAGAGTTTGCAAGAATATCCATTGTTGTGTAAATGTCTAATCCGCCTTCGTTAAGAAGCTTTTGACGCGCAACAGTGGTTTTACCAAACTCGCGTGAATTCAAGATTTTCTTAGTAACATAATCGCAAAAGAATGCAGCATCTCCAGCAGCTTGGCATCCAACATTTGCAACTTCGTGCTGAATATTAAGTGTATCTTTAATTGGAATTTTTACAGCATCATCATGTTCTTTTTGGGTTATAAAATTCTGCCTAAGCATTAAATCAAGAACAATATTCCTCTGCTTTTGAGATTCTGGCCAATTTTCTTCTATAGAAGGATCATACCTAGAAGGATTTTTTGTAATTGATGCAATCGTTGCAGACTGAACAAGATTAAGCTTTGCTGCCGTAGTGTTAAAGTAGCGTTTTGCAGCAGTTTCTACACCATAAAGGTTATTACTACCGAATTGTGCAACGTTTAAGTAACCTTGTAGAATCTCTAGCTTTGAGTATTTTTTCTCCATTTGAATTGCGATTAGCATTTCTCGCAATTTTCTAGCAACAGTACTTTCTGCAGCATGATATTCCGATATAGGATCGTTATCTTCCCTAGCTTTAATCATAAGAACGTTTTTAACGTACTGCTGCGTTAAGGAAGAACCACCTTGCATATCTGACTTTTTAATAAACGTTTGCACAAACGCACGCATAACGCCTTGAACATCTACGCCAGAATGTTCAAAGAATCGTCGATCTTCTCGAGCAACCATTGCTTGTTGCATATATTGCGATATTCGCCTAAGCGGCACAACAGTGCGGTTTTGAGCATAAAAAGTGGCAATAACAGTTTTGCCATCGGAAGCGTATAATCGCGATTTTTGCGGCAATGCAGTAACGTCAAAATCAATGCCATCTACCCTAAGAGAAGGCACAACAGACTTAACAACGCTGTTTATGCTCATTACCCCTGGAACAAATAGAATACTAGAAGCTACACCACCTGCAACACACAAAGTGATGTACGTAAGAAACAGTGCGAGTACTCTACGAGTTGTTAGGGATTTCTTTTTAGGCATGCGTACTATTCTAGAGGCTTGCCTCTACGTTGCGGCACGCAAAAATCGCAATTTATAAGATTTGCGCGATTTGTGCGATTTATCTTTCTGCTCGGCGAATCAACATTCCAGGCTCATAAATAATAATCGACCTTCCGTGCCTTTTAATCCAACCTCTTTGCGCAAAATCCATCAACGCTTTATTAACTGTTTCTCTAGAAGATCCAACCAATTGCGCAAGCTCTTCTTGAGTTAAATCGTGAGGAACTAAAACGCCTTCTCTAACAGGCTCTCCAAATCTAGAAGCAAGATTCAAAAGCGTTTTTGCTAATCTTGCTGGAACGTCCATAAAAACAAGATCAGAAATATGCTCGTTATTTGCCCTTAAACGCGCTGCCAAAACTTGAAGCATATCTACAGCAACTCGAGGATGGTGTCCAAGCCAGTTAAAAAGTACTTCATTTTCTAGCCACAGCACGCGAGTTTTATCTGTAATAGCAATCGCAGAAGCCGTGCGCGGCCCGCCATACGGGTCAAAAACAGGAATCTCCCCAAGAATTTCCCCATGCGTGTGAATGCTAAGCAATTGCACACGATTATCCCTTGAATGACGTACAAGCTTAACGCGTCCGCGCTCCAAAAGATACATGCGGCGATCCGTATCTCCTTCGTTAAAAATCGCCTGCCCCTTAGAAAAAACCGACTCATGCAAGTGTTCTAGCAGCTCCCTCGCTTGGTCTAGCGGCACTTGCTTAAATAACGCTGTATGCGTTAACGGAAGGTCTTCCACGTAGGGCTTATCTGGCTTTACTATTACCACAATCAGCCTCCAATGTGTTTTAAAAATATTCTACGAAATACCCATGGCATCTAAACACCACGCGTTTTCATAGCAAACTTCTTCCCACTTTTTATACCTGCCAGAGCCTCCGCCGTGGCCGCCTTCTGTTTCAATGCGCGCAATCGCATCCGCTCCAGCCGCCTGCAATCGCGCAAGCCACTTAAGCGGCTCCGTAACAAGAACGCGAGTGTCGTTAATCGAAGACGTTATAAGAATTTTTGGAAACTCTCCCTGCTCAATATGCTCAGGCACATTCTCGTAAGGCGTGTAAGACTTTAGATACGCGTAATCTTGCGCATTGTGCAACGGGTCTCCCCACTCATCCCACTCGGTAACAGTAAGCGGCAACGAGTCGTCTAGCATAGACGTAAGCGCGTCTACAAAAGGAACATCCGCTTCGATTCCTGCGTAGCATTGCGGAGCCATATTTGCCACAGCTCCCATAAGAAGGCCGCCCGCGGAACCGCCATTTGCAACAGTCTGATTCGCATCAGCATACCCTGCTTGTTGCAAAGCGCGAGTAACGTCTACAAAATCCTCAAAAGTGTGTTTTTTATTTCGACGCCTGCCATTCTCATACCACGCGCGACCCATTTCTCCGCCGCCTCGCACATGAACTTGCGCAAAAAGCACGCCTCTGTCTAGCATGCTTAAACGCGCAACAGAAAAATACGGATCGCTGCTAATCTCGTACGCTCCGTAAGCTGTTATAAACATTGCGTTCGTTTTTGCAACAGCGTCTTTTTTCCAAACTAGCGAAACTGGCACGCTCTCGCCATCTCGAACTTTAACCCACACTCGTTTTTCTGCGTAGTCGTTTTCGTTAAAATCGCCTAAAATTTTTCCGCGCTTAAGCAAAACGCTTTTACCTGTTGCTGGGTCTAGTTCTTTTAACGCTCCAAGAGTTGCGTAACTTGAGCAAGAATAACGTATTTTTGGCGCTTCATAACACGGATTTCCCGTTGCAACAATAAGGCTGATTCGACTATTTTTGGCTTGTTCAAGACTTATTTTAGACAATTCTTTGCGAGCGCTTGCGGAACGGAAGCTTGCGACTTTTGCGCAAGAATCGCTAGCCTCCAACGAATCGTTAAGATCCAAAGAATCGCAAGAAACCGCGCAATCGCAAGAATCTCCTACAAACCCATCTTCTTTTACAAGACGGAATCTCCATGGACAGCCAGTCTTAAAATCTTCAACGGCATTGCTTTTAGTCATAACTGCCAATTGAGGCAAGCCGTTTGCACGGAAAGAAAGAGCAACGTAGTTTTTATAAACGCTTAAACCATCCACGCTTAAGCCGCGTAATCCTTGCAAAATCTTAGGGTTCTGGCTGTTGTAATATGGCGCACTAATGGCTTTTTTGCTCGCACCTTTTTCTATTAAATCACCATTTTGGCATCCGTATGGAGACCCTTGCGCAATGCAATAACCTTCGCCAATGTTAAATGGCATTGAATCCGCAGAGTATTTTCGCAAATCTATAACATCAATTTGAAAATTAGGATTTTTAAGATTGTGGCTTACAAACATTAGTGGAATATCTTTGCCATCTTGCCCAGCATTTTCAAAGCACGCAAACGAAACGTCGTATTCTACGTTTTCTATAGGCTTAAGCACCATTCTAAAATCGCCTTCTGGTGTGCTTAGAGGCAACATTAACACGCGTGAAGTGGTTTTAGAGCTGCTGTTTATAATAACGCTTCGCTCGTCGAAGCTTTCGTACACGCTAACAAAAAAGCGTTCGTCTAAATCTTCAAAAACTTTAACGTCATTTTCTACACTTGTTCCAACCTTATGCCTAAACACTTGGTATGGCCTCCAAGCACTATCTAAAGTTACGTAGAAAACCCATTTTCCATCTGGCGTTAAAAGCGCAGAAGATATGCCTTTTATGCAATCCGAAAGTGTTACAAAGCTATTGTTATAGCGAGTGATGTAATCGGCGCTTTCGCTACCATTTTCTTCGATATTTTCGCCATTTTTGCAATCAAAATCGCCACTTTCCTCCGCGCAAAAATCGCGAATATAAAAGTCAAATCTTTCATCGCCCTTAGAATCAACTCCAAACAGCATTCGCTTACCGTCTAAGCTAATATCCATTCCGCCAAGCTGAAAGAATCCGCCATTAAAACGGTTAGCTTCTATATTTGCGTCAAAAATAACCTCTTCGCATGGCGTTTGACCAGCATGAGCGCGCTCATCTATAACAGGTGGATTCCAATCATCTTCGCTCTTAATTTTCATACGGCATTGAACGCCATATTGTTTGCCTTCTTCGGTTCTAACGTAATACCAATAGCCATCCATGCGAGTTGGAACCGACATATCTGTTTCTTGAACACGACTTTTTAGCTCGCTAAACAAATGTTTACGTAAAGGCTCTAAACTAGAAACGCGTTTGCTAGTGTACTCATTTTGAGCATCAATATACTCGCGCAACTCCTTGGATTTAGTGTTACTCATCCACGCATATTCGTCTACAAACACATCGTTGTGAAACTTACGAACGTAGTCAACTCGTTTTGCAAGAAGTGGCTTTTTAGCAGTATTAAAATCACCAACTTTTAGCGAATTATCTTCCATTTATAACCTTTACAATCTTTATAATCTTTACAACACTTAAAACACTTACAACACTTAAGACACTTAAAACACTTAAAATCAGTCTTTGATTAAAATCATTCTTTGCAATTAACAGAATCCATAATAAACGGAATCATAATATCTTCTAGCAAATTGCCATTTTGAGCAGCAAAAAACGGAACACCTTCAAAAGTACCAGCTGCACCCTTAGCTTCAACAAAAATATCATTGCAAGTTTTAGCAACTCTAGAAGATGCAAGAGTCACACCAAAATTCTTAGACATGCTTCGCCTAAAATCAACCAAAGTTGCGTCTTTTTTAAGCTGACGTATGCCAACAGCAAGAACTCGATTTGGGAATTTTTCAATGATTTTTGCATAAGTCGAAGGGTCTTTTTGACCGTCATCTCCAATAAGAACAAATCGCATGTCTGGAAAATCATCCATAAGCTGTTGAGCAAACTCAAGCTTGTGCTGCGGGCCAGTTGGAACAAAAGTCTTAGGACGCGGGTCTAAATCCCTAAGAAGAAGAGGTCCCGCAGGAAAACCTTCGCGCAAAATAAAGTGTCGGATTGAAGCTTCCACATTCCAAGGAGAAGTGGAAAGGTAGAAGAAAGGAGTGCTAGGAATTGAATCCTTAATACGCCTAAAAAAGTGGCTCATTCCATCAACAGCATGCCTATGCTCTGGATTCATAATAAGCAAATTGTAAGCAGCTCTAAGAGGAGAAGGCGCTTGAGTGACCATAATAGTATCGTCAACGTCGGAAATAATACCTAAAGGCGTTTGCTCCGATATAACAAACATGCTTGCTTCAACAGCATTGCGATTATCGACCTTGTACGAAACCTTGTGTTCACCTGGCAAAAGCGACCTTTCGGTAACCAAATCCAAGTAACCCGAACAATCCGAAACGCAATATTCTGCGCTACTGTTATACGCAGAATCTGGCTTATCGTACACGGAAGAATCGCCAACCTGCGCCCATTCAACAGCAACATTATCAATACTTAGAGCAACCTTAACGCGAATCGCAGGAACAACAAGCATTGCGTAAATACCGCGCTTTAACGCGGAATGATGTCCATTTTTAGGCGCTAGAACAGTTCGGCAAATCAAGCGTGCGTAGCGATCGGTACCGTAACCAATGTATGGCTCAACGCTAGGGAACCAGCCAAAATGCCGAGCGATTTTGCCACTTATGCGCACCCAAAGTCCAAAGCTAGACGTTGCAAACTTTCTAGCAAATTGAACAATCGGAGGCTTTTTATCTAAGCGCTCTTCGCTAGAAGGAGCATCAAACAGCGTTTCTGTAACACGAACCTGAATCGGAGTGCTACTAACTCTTCTAGATGCAGCAGGCAAATCGCCCTTCAAATTCGCTGCTTTATTAGCGGACTGGTCCATCTGGTTGTTCTCCAACAACTTCCACAACTGTTCCGCGAGGGCAGTTTTCAAACACCCACTTTGCATCTTGCTCATACATGTTTATGCATCCATGAGAACCATACTTTGCAGGGTATCCTTGAGATATACCAACATTGTTCCAAAGAGCGGTGTGGAATGAGATTCCGCCGTTAAAGTAGCTAACCCAAGTGATTCCAGGCAAGAAATACCTAGAGCCGTTTCGGTTAAATCCGCGCATATCTTGCACTCGGTAGCGCAAGTAAATAAAGTACGTTCCGTTTGGCGTTTCGTAATAACCGTTTGAGCCACTGCAAACTGGGAATGTTTTAAGAAGCTGATCATCTTTGTAAACGCTTATTGTTTGGTTTGACTTGTTAACAACAACGCGCATGTCAACAGTCTTTTTTTCGATTCCAAACTTAACAACGTTTGTTGGAACACTAAGCTTTGCATCTGCCGACTTTTCTACAGCTTGAACAACCTTGTTTGCAAAGTCTTTAGAATACTTAACTTCTATACCATTTTCACCCTTAAGCGTTGTTAATATAAACTTTCCTTGCTTGTTATAGGTGTCTTCTTGGTCTACTTTTTGTTGATTAAGATTCTTAGCAAGCTCTTTAGAAAGCCATGCGTCGGCAGCAGAGGCATCAACCTTGTACGAAATCTTCTTTTTTGCACAATCTGCATCAATCTTAATCCAAGATGCTAAAACAGCCTTTGAAAGCGTAAAATCTTTTGAATCGCCATTGTCTAACGTAATTTTTTTAGATATCAAATTATTGAGTTGATCAACAGTTTTCTGCGCTACATCACGTTTAATTGGAGCTTCTACCTTACGAGAGCCAACTGTAACTTTTACTGTTTTACCAGGATTTTCTAGAACGCGCTTAATAGCCTCGCGAACTGGCAAAGTTATAATCGTACGCCCTGGAACACCATCTTCTACAACATAAGAGTTAGAAGAAGAATCGAACTTAGCAGTATAAGGCATTGCCCTATCTTTTTCGCTAACAAACTTTTTAACAATGTACGCGTCCATGCTTTCGTTGTCTAGCTTGGCTTTAAGTCCAACGTTTTCTTGCAACCAAGGCATAAGCATTGTAAACACGTTATTGTGCTTTGCGCGCATAATGTTTTGCACAGTTGCGCTTTTATCTACACTTACCGATAAGTCTTTAAGTGTTTCAACAGAGCTTTTTCCAGAATCGTCTTTAATCTCAATCTTTGTGTTTTCAATCGCCCTATTTACAGCATCTGTGACTTTTTCAATCTGCGCGCCCGAAACTTCACTGCTGCCAGCAAAATGCACTCCAGGAGCAACACGGTCACGGAAGTATGCTTGCGACCCTACAAAAGCAGCAACCACAAGTATTAAGAAAATAATAAACGAGTAAAGCAATACAAGCGCAGACTTATTGCCTTTAACACGTTTTTTCGATACTTCAAATTGTTCAGTATCGTCGGATTCAAAAACGCTCATATTATTTTCTTGCGATTCAGACATAACCTTAAACCCCTGCTAGTTCTACGCGCAAACGCACGTTGTAAGTCTATCACTTGCTTAGCATATAAAAATCATATAAATGGCACTAACTAAGCGAACATGCCAGCGTCAAAATGTAATTAAACGCATAATCAAGCTCATAATCAATGCGCTAATCAGATGTAGCAATCAGGCGCTTAATCAGATGCATCAACGCGTAAAATAACGCAATAAGTGATGAAAATGTAAAGAAATAATCAAATTTTATAAATATTATCAAAATAATGTCCATATCTTAAAGATGTGTGCAAGAATAATAAATATGCCAGATATGCCAATTCAAGCAACAATTGCGTTAATGGTGATTGTTTTTGCGCTAGTTTTTGCGCCATTCGTCATCATGATAGTTACGCGTACCCTGAAGAAGCATCATTTAGCAGAAAAACTGGCAGAAAGGCATGGAGACAGCGTTCACTACGCTTTTATACTAAATCCTTCTAAACCGCAAGCCGAAGAATACCGAAAAAGCATTAAAGATTACTGTGCTTCTAACAATCTTACTTACGAAATAATAGATACACAGCTTAATAAAGACGGGCGCGAATGCGCGCTAGAAGCTTTGAAAAATGGCGCAAATGTTGTTGTTGCTGTTGGCGGAGATGGCACTGTTAGAACGGTTGCGAGCGCAGTTAGCGGAACAAACCACGCAATGGGAATAATTCCAATTGGAACGGGAAATTTGTTCGCGCGAAACATGGGGATTCCTGTAGACGATGTTCAAGCTGCGCTAAAAGTGGCAACTAGCCATGGATCTAGGTTTGTTGACGTTGGTCGCGTTTTTATACTCGACAAGCCGTACGAAGATCACGGTCATGCGTTCTTGATTATTGCGGGAATTGGATTCGACGCGCTTATGATAGACGACACTAATCCTGCGCTTAAAAAGAACATAAGCTGGCTTGCGTATTTTGTTGCAGGCGTTAAGCACTTATTTGCGCCAAAATACCGCGGAGACGTTACTTTTACACGCAAAGATGGAACGGATTACACATCTAAGGCAATATCTTTCCGCACGCTTATGGCTGGAAATTGCGGCCAGATTCCAATGTTTTCACTTATGCCAGATGCAGCTTACGACGATGGCATACTCGACTTTGAGGTTATTGACACTTCTGGCGGATTAATTGGATGGGCTAACTTATTTGGAGATGTTGTGCACCAAACCGTTACAGGAAAAGCGCAACAAAGCCCACTTTCTACAAACTCCAAGATTGACCAATCGCAGGGGCTGGCAGCTACTGTAAAGCTTGAGAGATCGGCTCCCGTGCAGGTTGATGGAGATATTTTAGGCTACACAAAACACTTGCGTTTTAGTGTAGATAAACGAGCATTATGCGTGCGCGTGCCACAGAGTTTGCAATCTTCTTTAACTCAAAATACCGCCGACTTACGTTAAAATACCGCCGCCGTGGCAAAATAAAAAATTATGGTAGCAAAAAATGCGGGAATGCCCGCCACCCCAGAAGATCTAGTAGACGTTGACGCTTTGATTGGCGCTTACTACGATGAAGTTCCAAATTCCAATATTCCAGAACAGCGCGTTATTTTCGGCACGTCTGGTCACCGTGGTTCCGCTTTAAAAACTTCGTTTAACGAAGCTCACATTGTTGCAATCACACAAGCCATTGCCGAATACCGCAAGAAGGCTGGCGTAACTGGCCCTCTTTATATTGGTAGAGATACGCACGCTCTTTCGGAGCCTGCTCAAAAAACGGCAATCGAAGTTTTGGTTGCTAACGGCGTTCGCGTTCGTGTGGACTCGCGAGGCGACTTTGTTCCAACGCCTGTTGTGTCGCAAGCTATTTTGACGCATAACCGCGCAGCAGATGGCACTCAGCGCTTTAGCGGAGACGGCTTGGCAGATGGCATCGTTGTAACACCTTCGCACAATCCCCCAACTGACGGCGGTTTTAAGTACGATCCTGTAACTGGCGGCCCTGCCCCAGCAGACGTAACTAATGCGATTGCAAACCGCGCAAACGAATTGCTCGACAATTACAAGTCCATTAAGCGCGTGCCTTTCGAGGAAGCAATCAAGTCTGATTTGGTTGAAGGCTTCGATTACCGCGAACACTACGTTAGCGATTTGGCAAACGTTATTGACTTCGATGTAATTCGCTCTAGCGGCGTGCGCTTGGGAATTGATCCACTCGGCGGTGCAAGCGTAAACTACTGGCCACTTATGAACGAAAAGTACGGTTTGAACATTGGCGTTGTGCGCCCAGATGTTGACCCAACTTGGCGATTCATGACAATCGATCACGATGGAAAGATTCGTATGGATCCAAGCTCCCCTTACGCAATGAAGGGCTTAGTTGATCAGCTTAACGCTGGCGCTTGGGATAAGTACGATCTGGTTGGCGGCACCGATCCAGATGCCGACCGCCACGGAATTGTGTGCCCTAACTGGGGTGTTATGAATCCAAACCACTACATTGCAGTTTGCGTGGAATACTTGTTCGGCGGCGCTCGCCCAGATTGGCCAAAGAATACTGCAATCGGCAAGACGCTTGTGTCTTCTTCTTTGATTGACCGCGTAGCTGCTTCTATTAACGCAAAGCTTGTGGAAGTTCCTGTTGGCTTTAAGTGGTTTGTTGAGCCTCTCTTTAGTGGCGAAGTTGCTTTCGGCGGCGAGGAAAGCTCTGGCATGAGCTTCTTGCGCAAGGATGGCCGCGTGTGGACCACCGATAAAGATGGCTTGATTCCTGATTTGCTCGCTGCAGAAATCACTGCAAAGACTGGCAAGAATCCTGCTCAGCTTCATCAAGACCAGGTTGCTCGCTTTGGCGAAAGCTGGTACAAGCGCGTAGATACGCCAACAACACTTGAGCAAAAGCAAAAGTTTGCAGCTCTAAGCGGAAACGACGTTGAAGCGACTAAGCTTGCTGGCGAAGATATTACAGCAAAGCTTACGGAAGCTCCTGGAAACGGCGCTAAGATTGGCGGTTTGAAGGTTACAACTAAGAACAATTGGTTCGCTGCTCGCCCATCTGGTACCGAGAACATTTACAAGGTTTATGCTGAGTCCTTCGTTTCTCCAGAAGCGCTAGATAAGGTGCTTGAGGAAGCTACTGCTGTAGTAGACAAGGCTTTAGCGTAACGCTTTAATTGCGATTAGTTAAAATTGACTGAGATTAGTCGAAGTTGATTTACGATTAGTCGAAGTTAACAGCTTCTATATGCGCTGGTTGCTATGCTGCCAGCGCATTTTTTGAAAGGTTTTACAATGATTGTTGTTTCTACAGACGGATCTGCTCTGGGAAACCCAAACGGATCAATGGGATGGGCTTGGGCAGACCACATAGACGAAGCGGGCAACGCTCACGAGCACAATCACACTGGAAACGCAGATGCAGGCGGAGCTACTAACGGCACGAATCAAATAGGCGAATTATGCGCAGTTCTAGAAGCTTTGCGAGCACACCCTGGAAGCGAGCCTTTAACAATCGAAAGCGACTCGCAATATGCGATTAATTGTGCAACAACCTGGATTCACGGTTGGAAAAAGAACGGTTGGAAAAACTCCAAAAAAGAGCCTGTAAAAAATGCAGAACTTATTCGCGCAATCGATTCGGAGATTTGTAAGCGTAAAGGCTCCGTTAAGTTTGTTTGGGTTAAGGGACACGCTGGAAACGCGGGAAACGAGAAAGTTGACGAGCTTGCTAGAACTTATGCTGAAGATTGCCGAAGCAAATTGAAGGATGGATATTTGCCATTAGAAGGATGGAAATCGTTGATTTCTTCTACATATTCAGATGGCGTTGACGTTCCGCAAGACGCAAAAATGCTATTAGACGGCACAATTTCTAGTAGCGAATACCACATTGGCAGATGCGTTGGAGAAGATATTAATCCTGATTTTAATGGCGATAATACGCGCGAAACAAGCCGTGAAACAGAGTGTGAAACATTTAGCGATGCTGCCACCACTCACTACGCAAATAACAACGCTGCTTGCGATTTAACTACAAAAATCATTAATACAAATGATGAATCGCCAGCCACAGAAGAATCAAAAGACACATACAAACCAAAAGGCACAGACGAATCGCAAGCAACCGAAGATTTGCATGAAAATAACGAATCACAAAATAACGAATCACAAAATAAATCAGAACAAAAATATAAAACAGTTCCAGGATTACGCGTATGCGGAACATTGCAATTTACGCCTGCTCCAAACACAAGCCCAAGTTTTAACGGGAATCCACGATTTATAACAGGCACAATACAGTTAAGCGGATACGTTATGCCAGATGGCACTTTTAACCTAGAGCCAAGCGAATTTTATATGCAAACAAACGCAAACAAATGCGAAAAATAACAAAACAAAAATCTTAAAGCAGACTAATATGTAATATGTATGGAACAGATGCGATTAGCAATCGCTAAAAATCGCACATAATCGCGCAAAATAGCGTGGTAACAACCTGCCAAAAGCAAGAAAGTAGGCACAAATGGATAAAGCACAACAAGACGCGCTAAAGAAAGCAGCTGGCATTGAGGCCGCAAAAATCGTACAAAATGGCATGATGGTTGGACTTGGCACTGGCTCTACAGTGCGCTTCTTAGTAGACGAGCTTGGCCGCAGAGTTAAAGAAGAAGGCTTGAGCTTTACGGGAGTTACAACTTCTCGTCGCACGCAAGAGCAGGCAGAAAGCTACGGAATTAAGATTCTAGATATTAACGATGTTGACCATATTGACGTTACAATTGACGGATCAGACGAAGTTGATAAGAACTTTAACGGCATTAAGGGCGGCGGCGCAGCTCTTCTTTGGGAAAAGATTGTTGCAATCAACTCCGACCGCATTGTGTGGATTGTTGACGCAAGCAAGGTTGTAGACACAATCGGCAAGTTCCCACTGCCTGTTGAAGTGATTCCATTTGGTTCTGCTCAAGTGATTCGCAAGTTCGAGAAGCGCGGATACAAGCCAGTTTTGCGCTTGGATGCAAACGGCAAAGAAGTGCGCACAGACGAGAACAACTTTGTTGTTGACTTGCACTTGGAGCGCATCGACCACCCACAAGAGCTTGCTAAAGACTTGATTGAAACTGTTGGCGTCGTTGAACACGGACTGTTCCTTAACATGGTTGATACTGTGATTGTTGGAGATCCAAACGGCCCACGCACGCTTACAAACCCAAATAAGTAAACGGCATATCTAATATTTAACCAATAATTTCCCGAGAGTGTACGTAAAATCCACTGTTTTACGTACATTTTCGGGAAATTTTTTACATTCTTCAATCAGGGTAATTTTCAATCGTAATAAAAAAAAGCGCTGGAAAAATCCAACGCTTTCAAAAGTATTACGTGCCCAAACGGGCAGGCGCGCCAAACAGCATTACTTACGCTGATGACGAGTCTTACGCAGCAGTTTGCGGTGCTTCTTCTTGCTCATCCGCTTGCGGCGCTTCTTGATGACAGAACCCATCTGAAGCCTCCATTCATATGTAAAGTGTGCAACTTGCCTAATGTTACACCGTTTTGACGACTTTGGAAAATCCTAAAGCAAAGTTTTACAAAAACACATGCAAAACATGCGCAAAACCATACGTTAAACACATACAAAACACATGCAAAACAGCTTATATTTTGCAAAGTTTACATTGGAAATTGCTTATAGAATCTTTCAACAGATTGCTTTGATCCGGTTAACTCAAACACAGCTGTGTCGTTTTGCCAAATGGCACTAGCTTTAGCTTTATTGCCCGACTCAGTCTTTAACACATAGCTGCCAGTGGTTTTTCCAGAAACTTGAATTTTTCCAGAAGCAACATCTACCCCACTTAATCCATCTAGCAAAAGCTCATATTGCTTATTCGCTAGGTCGCGACTGCTCCATTGAGCAACAACAAGCGAAACATCACTTCCAGATTCTCCAGTTGAATACTTAACTGTGTATTCTTCTAAAGGAGAAGCCGAAGACCATTTTGCGCTAGCAGAAGCATCAACACGCGCAAAATCAAGAACAGTATCTGGCATAGCTTTTAACAGCGCAGTAGACGTGCTAGGCAAATCTTTAGCCTTAATAGATGGCGTTTTTGCAGAAGGCACTTGCGTTTTAGCGGGTTGCGTATTTTGCTGGTGATTTAACGCCCAACCTGGCCAAACAAACGCGGAAACAATTGCCAAAACAACAACTATTAATGCAACAATAAGCACTTTTCGTAAATTGTTATGAGACGCAGAAAATCCTTGCGAAGAAGTAGAAGAATTATTTGTATAAGAATTCATTTTTTACCCCACATAACACTGTTAAACATACTTGGATTATCTCACAAAAGTATGACGGCAAAATGTCTATAAATGCAGCTAGCGTCAAATCATGGCTGCAAAATCTTCTACTTATTACTTGTGCTCCGAATGTGGTTGGAGTGGGTCAAAATGGTACGGCCGCTGCCCAGAATGCGGCGAATGGGGTACGCTAAGCGAGTTTAGCGAGCCAAAGTTGCAAAGTGGCGTTTCTAAAGCTTTAAGATCGTCTAGAAATTCAAGAAGCGCAAAAACAAACGCGATTGCCGCATTAAACATCGATTCCAGCGTAGACGCACAGCCGATTAGCAGCATTCAAGCAGATAATGGAATTAGAATACACACGGGATTTAGCGAATTTGACCGCGTTTTAGGCGGAGGCCTTGTTCCAGGGTCCGTAACGCTTATAGCAGGCGAGCCAGGAATCGGAAAGTCTACTCTGCTTTTAGAAACCGCTGGAAAAGTAGCTAAAAATGGCGGCGAATCCAAAGAAAGCATAGTCCTATACATTTCTGGCGAAGAATCAAAGTCGCAAGTAAAATTGCGCGCATCACGCATAAACGCTATAAGTCAAAATCTTCTTCTTGCTTCTACAACAGACTTAAACACAGCTTTAGCATTAATCGAAAAGTATAAGCCAACACTTGCAATTGTTGATTCAGCACAAACTATTGTTTCTAGCGATGTTGATGGCATTACAGGAGGCTCCACTCAAGTTAGAGAAGTAGCTAGCGCGCTTATTGACGTTGCTAAAACTTGTAATATTCCAGTGCTTTTAGTTGGTCACGTTACAAAAGACGGCTCGATTGCAGGTCCGCGCACGCTTGAACATCTTGTAGACACAGTTTGCCAATTTGAAGGAGATAGTCAAACGGCATTGCGCATGCTTCGCGCTGTTAAAAATCGTTTTGGACCTACAGACGAAGTTGGATGCTTCGATATGAGCGGATGTGGTATTGAAGAAGTCCCCGACCCTTCTGGCCTGTTTTTGTCTTCTAACGAGGATTGCAAAAACGAAGGCACATGCGTAACGCTTACTTTAGAGGGCAATCGAAGCCTTGCTATTGAGGTTCAAGCGCTTGTTACAGACTCTGTTCTGCCTGCTCCTAGACGTGCAGTTTCGGGAGTAGATACAAATAGAATCGCTATGCTTACAGCAGTTTTATATAGGCATGGCGGATTAAATCTTCTTGCTAAAGACATTTACGTTTCTACGATTGCTGGCGCTAAAGCAAAAGAGCCTTCTTGCGATTTAGCAATAGTGGCGTCCCTTGCAAGCGCTGCAAAAAATAAGCCAGTTTTACCTTTTACATGCGCAATTGGCGAGATTAGCTTGACTGGCCAAGTTCGATCGGCTTCTAGAATGGAAACTAGACTTAAAGAAGCTGCAAGAATTGGCTATAAACGTGCGATTGTTTGCCATTTGCAAAAAAAGATTCACGTTGCAGGAATTGATGTAGTTGAAGTAAATAATCTTAAAGAAGCGTTGAGCGCGCTGGGATTGTAGGAGATTAATGGAGATTAATATGGTTGACTTTAGCAAATGGGCTGCTTTTACATCACAAAAAACTAATCGCTCGCTTGCAGGTTCGCGAGTGTTTATTGAAGATGAAAATAAAGAAAACAACAACATTAACATCAACAACATCAATAGCGACAACAATAGCAATGTGCAAAAATTCTTGCAAAATGCGCAATCTTGGGGAATAATTCCCGTAAATTCTAAGGAAGATGCTGATTTTTGCGTAAAAATATGCGCAAAAAACCTAGAGACCACTGTAGACGCGCCTAATTTAAGCGGAAAAGATGCCATTGACTACGCGCAAAGCCACATGCCAGTAATGCGCACGTTACTTAACAATTTACAAGAAAATGGCCTTAATCTAGAAGGCGTTAGAATAGCTGTTTGCCTTGTGCTAGAGCCAAAAACAGCCGTGCTACTGAGGGAGCTACACGCTCACGGAGCGATTGTTGGCGTTTTTTGCAGCCCAGACGAAACCGACCAGAGAGTGGCAGATCAACTTAAAAAAGAGGGCATTTTAGTGCAAGCAAACCGCGATTGGTCTCCTGAGCAAACGCACGAAGGCGCTCTAAAACTTCTAGACGAAATACAGCCAAACATAATAATCGACGATGGCGCAAGCTTTGCGCGCCTAGCAAGCCTAGAACGCCCACAAATCGCAGCAAATCTAATAGGCGTTGCCGAAGAAACAACAAGTGGAGTGCGCGCTTTTGAAGCAATGCAAAAAGCTGGGCACTTGCACTACCCCGTAATCGCAGTAAATAATAGCGCTCTAAAAACCGATTTTGACAATCGTCATGGAACTGGAGAAACATGCGTTACAACAATGCAACAAATTCTTGGAAGCGAATGCTTTGAAAACGCTAAAGTAACTGTTGTTGGATACGGACCAGTTGGCCGCGGATTTGCATTAAGAATACGCGCATTGGGTGCAAAAGTTACGATTTGCGACACAAATCCTGTTCAAGCTTTACGCGCAGTTTTCGACGGATTTGAAGCTAAAAATCTTGAATGCGCTGTTAAAGAAAGCAATATGATTGTTTCTGCAACAGGCGTTAGACACACGATTACATTGCAAAATATGCAAAACATGCAAGAAAACGCAATTTTGGCTGTTATTGGTGGAATTGCAAACGAGATTGCATTAGACGAAATCCCTGATTTTAAGCCAGTTGTTGGAACAGCACAAAGAAAAATCCAAGTTCCACTAGGTCCGCAGATCACGCTAATAAGCGAAGGAGACGGCACAAATTACACTACAGGCGGCGGAAATCCTATTGAGATTATGGACTTTAGTTTTGCTGTTCAAGTGAGCGCAGTTGCGTATTTGCTAGAGCACAATGGCAATAAAGACGGCAATAAAGACGGCAATAGCAATAAAAATGGCAATAAAAATAACGAAAATCGACTTGATTCTGGAATCTACCAATTGCCAGAAAGCTCCGATAATCAAATAGCAAGAATCGCACTAGAAAAACGCGGATATAGCGCAAGCGAAGCCAATAAAAACAACGGATATAAGTGGGATTTAACGCGATTTGCAGAAGAAGCAAACATTTAGCATAAATCAATTAACCAAAACATAATAAATCTGAGCAATAATAGAATAAATAAAGCAAAAATAGTACAACGTAATTCCTTAAGGAACACAATGCTTACAGACCCAATACGCAAACTTGCACACCCAACACCACTTAGCGAAGTCACACTATACAGTGCATCAATGGTTATTCCAGTAACGGGGCCAATAATCCCCGAAGGTGCCGTTGCTGTATCTAACGGACGCGTTGTGCACGTTGGAACGCGTCAATGGGTTCTTAATATTCTAAAAGACGAGATGCCAAGCGATTCTTATATGCAAATGTTTAGAAACGAGAAGCATTGGCACGGTCTTATGACGCCAGGTCTTATTAATGCACACACGCATTTGCAATACACAAATATGGCAAGCGTAGGACGCGGAGAATATAGAAATTTCCACGATTGGGAGCAAGGATTTAACGTTGTTTACGACAAGTTGCAAGAAGATAAACAAAAAAATCCATCGCTAACAACTTGGAAGACTTCTGCATACGAAGGCGCAAGAATGATGGTGGAATCTGGCACAACAGCAGCTGCCGACATTGTAACCGATATTGAAGCGGTTGGAGCGCTTGCAAGCCAGGGAATGCACGGAATTGCCTATTGGGAGGTAATGGGCTGGAAAAACGTTGATTGGAAGGAAGAAGGCTACGCTAAGCTGCTAGAAATGCTTGGGCAAATGATGAACAACGGCAGCATACCGAGTATAGGTATTAGCCCACATGCGCCTTATAGCCTAGAAACAGAGCCGTTTGTGGATTTGCCAGACATTGCGCGGCAGCTAAACATGCGCTTGCACATACACTTGGCCGAAACGCCGATGGAGGCAGGAAATCACGCAGATACGCTAACTACGTATTCTGCGCCAGATTGGAATAGCAATGTTTGGGAAAGCTATAGCGAACTTAAATCGCACGGAATGACGGCATCTGCAATTCAGTTTTTGGATCAGCTTGGGTCTTTGGGGCCAGACGTTCATATTGCGCACGGCGTTTGGGCGGATGGCGAAGACCGCAGGATTTTGCGCCAACGCGGAGTTGGAGTGGCACTTTGCCCAAGGTCCAATCGCATTACTGTTACAGAGAGAGACGCGCCAATTCGCGACTATATGGAAGAAGGAAACTTACTTGCGATTGGTACGGATTCCCTATCTTCTTCTCCATCTTTAGACGTTTTAGACGATGCTGCAAAAATCTACGACTTAGCAACAGCACAAGGATATAGAAAAGATGATTTAACACATCGAATTATTCGCATGCTTACTTTAGGCGGCGCAAGCGTTATGGGCTTGCACGTAGGGCCGCACAGAATTGGCCAAATTAATGCTGGAGCCACGGCCGACCTTGCATTCTTTAACATTCCAACAGACACAAGCTCGCCGCAAGGAGTTGAAGAGACTTTGCACAATTTTGTTCGTCACGGCGCAGGAAGCGCAAAAGCAACAGTAATATCTGGAAATCTTGTGTACAATAATGGCGCCTTTGCGCAATAAGTCTTGACTAATAAGTCTCGCAAAATAAATCAGAAAATATCAGGAGATATTATGAGCATTAAATTAGAAGATATGAGCGATTACGCAAAAAATCTTGTTAAAGAATTGCACTTAGAAGCACACCCAGAAGGCGGATGGTACGCTCGCGATTGGCAAGCAGCACAGTTATATAGCGCAAATAACAGCGCAGACGCGAGCGCAAACGCGACTAATACACAAGTTGACGAAAACTTCGCAGCCAGCGCTCCAAGACCACTAGCATCGCTTATTTATTTTCTTTTACCAGCTGGCGATTCAAGCGCGTGGCATAAAGTTGATGCAGACGAGATTTGGCTTTGGCATGGGCCAGCAAATCTTACGATTGAACTTGGCGGATGCAGCCAAAATCCTTGCGCAGAGGCGGATTTGCAACGTTTTACGCTTGGAAACACTAAAGATGGTAACGACTTACTTACGCGCGGTCATCTTGTGATTCCTGCTGGAACATGGCAGCGAACTGTGCCTAGCAACGCAGATGTATTGGTGTCTTGCGTTGTAAGCCCTGGCTTTACTTTTAGCGGATTTAATTTAGCAAATCAAAACGATTAAGCTATTTAACAAGCGCGTTCAAAACGCTCAAAGTCAAGCTTCCAGCGCGATTTGCAGCAAGAACTAAATCGTCTTTATGCTCATCAAGCGATTCGTAAGATTCTCCGCAACGGTTGCTCATTGCACGAATCGCAAGGAACGGCACGCTATTTTTAGCTGCAATATGCGCTACTGCAGCGCCTTCCATCTCTTCGCAATCGCCAAAAACCTCTTCGCGAACTGCATCTAGAACCTTTGGGTCTGTGTTAAATTGGTCGCTTGTTGCTATGTTTCCACAAACGTATGCAACTCCATTTTCGCTCTTATTAGACGCGCTTTGCTTAGATCCCGCGGAAGAATCGCAAGCAGCCGAAGATGATTCTTGCAAAGACTTTTCAAGCCTAAAGCCTAATAGCTTCGCTTGATTTGCTGCTAAATCACATAACTTTGAGTCCGATTCAAAAACTTCTGTGTATGGAGCACAATCTGCAATAATTTGCGTATTTGTTTCTAAATAGTGAAGATTCTTGCCTATAACAATGTCTCCAACATTAAGACGCGGATTTAATGCGCCTGCAATTCCGCTAAAAATCAACACTTGTGGCTTAGCTTCGATTATAAGAGCCTGAGCCGCAGCAGCTGCAGCACACTTTCCCATTCCAGCAATGCATATTGTAAGAATCGCGCTATTTTCGTTGTTGTTAGACGCGATTTTACCTTGAATAAAAGTAACGCCGTAATCTTGCCAAGACTTATATTCACCACTAAACGCTTGCAAAATAGGCTGAGCCTCTTTTTGAAGCGCCACTATAACCGCGAGATTTGAAAGATTGCTAAAATCGCTAGAATTACCGATTGAAAATTCCTTTTGCATAGTCTCCCCTAAAATAAGTTCGATAAATCTAATCTAATAAAATCTAACGAAATCAAATATAGTCAGATACAGTTAAATACAATCAAATGTTTATGATTCTAAAATCGTAAAGACACACCGCAACACACAACACGCCGCAACACACCGATTGTAACTGTTGCTTAACAATCACAAAATTTAACATAAGTAGAGCAAATTTACGCCATTAAATCAACAAAATATAGCACGTTATAAACAATCGCGATAACAATTCTGTAACAATTAAGCCTTAAATACGCCTATCGTCTTATAAACTATCAAATGTACGGCCGCAAAACCTACTTAAATCGCTTAAAAAACGAATAAGCGAAAAATTTTAAGGTTTTAGCAAAAACAAGGAGAAAAAATGGCTATTTTCGTACATAACAACTTGCACACTAACCGCGTAGCAATCGCAGCTACTAAAATCGCTGCAGCAGCATTAGCAGTGGCTGCAATGGTTAGCACAGCGGCATGCGGAAGCCAAAACGCACAAGATCCAAATCAAAAGACGATCACTCCAGGCGTTTTGACAATCGGCACAGCTCAGCCAACTTACACACCTTGGATGTACGATAACAAGCCAGAAAACGGCAAGGGATACGAATCCGCAGTAGCATACGCTGTTGCAAAGAAACTTGGCTACGGCAAAGACAAGGTTAAGTGGGTTCGCACAACCTTCGACTCCGCAGTAACTCCAGGCCCAAAGGACTTTGACTTTAACCTTCAGCAGTTCTCTATTACCGAGGAACGCAAGAAGGCAGTAGACTTTTCGCCAAGCTACTACAACGCAACTCAAGGCGTTGTTGTTAAAAAAGACAGCAAGTTTGCTAACGCAAAGACTTTAGCAGATCTTAAAACCGCGCAGATTGGCGCAATGGTTGGAACAACAAGCTACAGCTTTGCTAAAGACAAGATTAAGAGCGATATTCAAACCTTTAACGATAACGACGCTTTGGTTCAGGCTCTTGACTCTAAGCAAATTGACGCACTTGTTATAGATACTCCATCTTCTGTAAATATTGTACGCAGCAAGCAGGTTAAAGATGGCGTTGTTCTTGGACAGATTGCAGGATCGGAAGATAAGGAAGGAACTGGCCTTGTTCTTCCAAAAGGATCTAAGCTTACTGCAGACGTTACTAAGGCTGTGAATGCTCTAGAAAAAGATGGCACTTTGAAGAAGCTTCAAGAAAAGTGGCTTGCAGAGTACACAACTGATGTGCCAGTTCTTAAGTAAATTGATCTAAATTAAATCAAACAAAATAGATTAAAAATAGATCAAAATAAATAAAAATCGTACCAACGTCATTACCAATACGCATTATTGTAAGCAATTTGTAACCCAATCGTCACATAAAAGTGCTTACAATAGTGCGTATCATTCATTATGTCGAAAGGCTCAGGCTACCGCCAATGACAGTACTTAACGGCAGTACAACAGATTCTGCAAGCAACGAATCAAATAAGTTACTCACTAATGCGTCGTCACTATCTAGCGCTAATACGGCATTAGATGAAGGAACGTGCGCTTTAAGCAATATCGAGCTTGAGCGCAGAGCAATACGCAAAAAACAGAATCTTAAATCTGTTTTAACAAGCATAATAAGCACTTTAGTATTGCTTGGCGTGTGCATTGCGGCGCTTGCAATGAGCCCTGGTTGGCCAAGAGTGCGCGAAACGTTCTTTTCTGGCAAATACTTTATGCTATCTTTGCCATCTGTTTTGCAAGGCTTAATGCTTAATTTGCAAGTGCTTGTGTTTGCTGTAATAGGAGTTGCAATACTTGGAACTTTAATCGCAGTTATTCGCACAAGCGTAAGTCCAATGCTTTTCCCTTTGCGCGCTATAGCGCAATTCTACACAACCATTATGCGCGGCATACCAATGCTTGTTGTGCTTTACTTAATCGGCTTCGGCATACCAGGATTGCAGCTTTTTGGGCGCATTCCACCAGCAATACTCGGCACAATCGCCATTGTTATGAGCTACTCCGCATACGTTGGAGAGGTATTGCGCGCAGGATTTGAAGACGTACACCCTTCTATGCGAGCATCCGCAAGATCACTCGGCTTAACATCTGGTCAAACTGTGCGATTAGTGGTAATTCCTCTTGGCTTAAGAAAAGTGGCTCCTGCATTAATGAACGACTTTATATCTATGCAAAAAGACGCAGGGCTTATATCTGTTTTGGGAGCTGTAGACGCAGTTCGAGCCGCTCAAATATCTGTTGCAACTTCTTATAACTTCACTCCATACGTTGTAGCAAGCGTTGTGTTTATAGCGCTAAGCATTCCGTTTATTGTTCTAAACGATTGGTATACAGCAAGACTTCGCAAGCGCGAGCTAAACGGAGGAACTGTGTGATGAATAACGTAACAAATCAAAAGGTAAATCAACAAATGAGTGATTACACAAACACAAGCAATCAAACAAATGCAAGCGACAATACGGATTCAACCCCAGTTTTACGCTTAAGCAATATTCGAAAATCGTATAACTCAACACCTGTTCTTAAAGGCATTTCTTTTGATATTGCGCCTCACGAAGTGGTGGCTCTTTTAGGGCCTTCTGGAAGCGGCAAATCTACTCTTATGAAGTGCATTAATTTGCTTGAGCGAGTAGACGACGGCCAAGTTTGGCTTGGAAACACAGATATTACAGACCCACGCATAAATCAAGATCAAATTAGATCTCAAATCGGAGTTGTGTTCCAGCAATTCAATCTTTTTACACATATGAGTGTTTTAGATAACGTGACTCTTGCTGCGCGAAAAGTTCATCATTGGAGCAAAGATCGCGCAGAAAGCCGCGCAATGGAGCTTCTATCTAGGATTAAGCTAGAAAATAAAGCAAAATCCTACCCAGATCAGCTTTCGGGCGGACAGCAGCAGCGAGTGGCGATTGCTCGCGCGCTTATGACAAGCCCACAACTCCTGCTTTTAGACGAGATTACTTCTGCTCTAGACCCAATGCTTGTTGGCGAAGTTCTAGACATGGTTGCGGAGCTAAAGCAGCAAGGAACAACCATTTTAATGGCCACTCACGAGATGCATTTTGCGCACGAAGCTGCCGATAGAGTGGTTTTGCTTAGAAACGGCGTTGTTGCAGAAAACGGCACGCCGTACGAAGTTATGGACGCTTGCAGCGACCCAGAAACGCAAAACTTCTTTAAATCATTCCGACACTAGCGCGCGCGTTTGCTCAACGTCTTTGCTAATAGCGTCTTTAAGCTGCTCTTGCGAGTCAAATGCTTGCTGAGGGCGCAAGAAGCGCGCAAACTCAATGCAAACCCTGTGCCCGTATAAGTCTTGAATCTTATCTGTTAACGCATATGCTTCAACAGTTCGATTAGACGATTGCTCTTCTAGAGTATTGTCGTAAGCATCCGCGCTATTTGATGCGTTTGATGCGTTTGATGCGTCATCTTCAAAAGTAGGATTAGTGCCAACTGAAATCGCAGCAGCCCAACGCCAAGGAGAATGCGATCCAAGATGAAGCTCATCTTTACGCAAAACACCCACGCTAGGAATGTTTCTGCCAGAAGAAGCGCCATTTTGCTCGTCTGCATCTAAATCAATAATCCAGCCAGCATACACACCATCAACAGGAATATATCCGTCAATTCGCTCCCCAAGATTTACAGTTGGGAAGCCAATTTGATGGCCGCGACCAGCTCCGTGAATAACAGTGCCTTCTACTCTATGCGGCTGTCCAAGAATATCTCCAGCATCTCGAACCCTACCATTTGCAAGCATCCATCGCACATTTGTAGAGCTCCAAGCACGAACCTTTTTATTCGGCATACCCTTGCTCCAAGCGCGATATTCCGCCTTATTCATGCCACTTGCAGGATCTTTTGGCTCTCCGCCTTCTAAAGGAACCTCTGGAACAATCGGGTCTGGAACTCGAACATCTCCTGGACCAAAATCATCTACAACAACAAGACTGAAAACGCCTGTAGCTTGAGAAAGCTCTTTAATAGCATGAACGTTTCCAGCTCTTTTAGCGCCCAAAGCTGCATCCGAGCCTAAAACAAGCGCGCGCATACCTAGCTTACCAACTAGCTGGCCAAGGAAGAATCTGTACGATTTTGCCGCAAAAGCAAGGCTATATCGAACTATAATAACGTGGTCAACGTCTAACTGTTGCAAAACTCTAAGCCGCTGGCGAACGCTTGTTAGCGCTTGCGAATCTACTGGAATTTGCGCGTCATCGCCAAAATCGTCGAATAAATCTGGATTTTCGTGTACAACGCTTGGACGAGGGTCAAACATTATAACAACCGAGAACGCGTTGTTTTTGCGCGCAATCTCTACTGTTCGCTCAATAACTTTACGATGCCCAAGATGCATTCCGTCAAATACGCCTATTGTAACAACTGACTTACGTTGAGCGCTCAACGTTGGCCAACTAATCATACCGTTGGCATCTGGTCGAATGTCGATGACCTTCATTATATCCTTACTGTTCGCAAGAGCTGCAAATATTGGTATCGCTTTATTTCAGACGCCACTTTGCCGCAACCCCATTTTCACACTAATATCTATTTTACCAGCAAACTAGCTTTGTACAAATACTACAATTGGTTTAGCTTCTATTTGATTTGTATTTTTTTCGATTTTTTCGTTTGTTGTTGTAATTTTGGCTTGAGATATAGAAACCGTTCTGCTTAAATCTGCGGTTGCTTGACGCTTTTGTGCGGTCTGCAAAACTGCAACAACGTCGTTTTGCTCATCTTTTGCAGCTTTTACGTATGCAATCGCGTTTTTTGCGCTAATCGTAGGAATTGTGATTTTTCTGCCAAATCGCAAGTCTTTAGCTTGATTTTCACTTACTTCTACTGTTTGCATTGTTAATTTTGCAGATTCAAACATGCTTAGCAAGCGTTGATTAAGAGTGTTTTCTAGAGGCGATGAAGCTGGCAAAGCAGATGGCAAATCGCCAGAAACCAGCGAATCGCCAGCAGCTTGCGATTCGCATGAACCTTGCGAATAGTATGAATCGTCTAAAACAGCCTTCGCGCGAGACTGTACAACACCATTTTTGTCTGTAAATGTGCGAATAACACTTTTAAGCTTAAGTACGCGACTATCTTCTATAGAAAAATCGCCAATTCGAGTTCGCCTAAGACTTGCTAAATGTCCTCCTACACCAAGAACACGCCCTAAGTCGCGAGCAAGTGCGCGAATATACGTGCCACTAGAGCAAGAAACGCTTGCGCGCACATCAATAACTTTCGCGCCGCTTACGCCCACACTAAAATGCGCATCCAGCAAAGAAAAATCGTAAATAAAAACTTCTCTAGGCTCTAAATGAACATCTTTACCTTCACGCGCTAAGTCGTAAGCGCGAACGCCGTTTACTTTTATAGCAGAAAAAGATGTTGGCGTTTGCATAATCGAGCCAGTAAAATTCTTTGCTATTACAACGCGCAATTCTTTAAGAATTTCATCAATATTTGCAAAGTTTATAATGCCATTTTCATCATCCACGCTTGAAACAACATCACCATCTGCGTCGTCCGTATTAGTTGACTCGCCAAGACGAATCACAGCTTCGTACGTTTTATTGTGACCAAGCAAATAGTTAAGCAAGCGCGTGGCGTTACCAAAGCCAAGAATCAGCAAACCTGTTGCCATTGGGTCTAAAGTGCCAGCATGACCCACTCGTTTAGTGTGCAACAGGCCGCGCGCAAAAGATACAACATCGTGACTGGTAACGCCTTTTGGCTTATCTACTAGCAAAATGCCAGAAGATGGTATCTTGCTAGAAGATTGCATTTGAAAATTACTCATTGCCCTCTATAAAGTCGTCGTCAAAGTCGTCGTCTTCGTCAAATTCCTCGCCGTCAAATTCCTCATCTTCACGCGGCTTTTTATACGGATCGGCTTCTCCAGCGTATTGAGCTGTTTCTCGAGCTTTAGCTAGCTCCTCGTCACGCTTACGCGCAGCAACCAAAATGTCTTCAATCTCGTGAGCTTCGCTAGGAACTTCATCGTAAACAAATTGGATTTGAGGCGTTAATCGCAAGCCTGCTTTAGCTCCAACTAAAGTGCGCAAACGCCCCTTAGCCTGCTGCAAAGCCTGGTTTGCTCGCATTCGCTCACCCTGCTCTTTTCCAGCAGTGCCAAGCTGAGTCCAATACACTTTAGCGATTTGTAAATCGTTAGTAACTCTCACTTCTGTAATCGTTACGTTAGCAAGTCGCTTATCGTGCAAATGCGATTCCATATTGGACGCAATCACTCTGTGAATCAAAGCCGCAATTCGCGCGGCTCTAGGGTTTGTTCCAGCCATATTACTTGCGCTCAATCTGCTTCATTTCAAAGGTTTCGATTACGTCGCCAAGCTCAATGTCGTTAAAGCTTCCAAGGTTAATGCCTGCCTCGTAGCCTTCGCTAACGGATTGCACATCATCCTTAAACCTACGCAAAGTGGAGATTTCAAGATCGTTAACAGTAGCAACGCCGTTTCGCAAGATACGGCACTTGGTTCCGCGCTTAACTTCGCCATCTTGAACCATAACGCCAGCAATATTGCCAAACTTGGACGAGCGGAAGATTTCGCGAATCTCGGAATGAGATGTAACAACCTCTTCAAACTCTGGCTTAAGCATACCCTTCAAAGCAGCTTCAATATCTTCGATTGCCTTGTAAATAACCGAGTAGTACTTAACTTCCACGCCTTCGCGATCTGCCAAGTCTGCAACCTGGCGATTTGGACGCACGTTAAAGCCAATAATAACGGCCTTATCAACTGTTGCAAGGTTCACATCGTTTTGAGTAATTGCACCAACGCCGCGGTGAATAACCTGAATTCCAACTTCGTCGGAAACCTCAATCTTCATTAAGGAGTCTTCCAAAGCTTCAACTGAACCAGAAGAATCACCCTTAATAACAATGTTGAGCATATCCACTTCGGACTTAGCAAACTGTTCCTTAAGGCTTTCAAGAGACACAACCTTACGACGCTTTGCAAGCTGAGCCGCACGCTCTGTAGCCTGGCGCTTTTCGGCAATTTGGCGAGCAGAACGATCGTCGGAAGTAACCAAGAACAAGTCGCCTGCAGTTGGAACAGAAGTCAAACCAAGCACCTGAACTGGCGTGGAAGGACCTGCCTCTTGCAAGTGGTTGCCATTTTCGTCGAGCATTGCGCGAACGCGACCATAAGACGTGCCTGCAACAATGGAATCTCCGACTTTAAGCGTACCTTGCTGAACAAGAACGGTTGCAACAGCACCGCGACCCTTATCCAAGCGAGCTTCAACAGTTGCGCCACGAGCATCCATGTTTGGATTCGCCTTAGGATCAAGCTCCGCATCTGTAGTCAAAAGAACAGCCTCAAGAAGCTTATCTACGTTGGTCCCCTGCTTTGCGGAAATATTCACAAACATGGTGTCACCGCCGTATTCTTCTGGCACAAGACCGTACTCTGTAAGCTGACCGCGAACCTTATCTGGGTTTGCTCCAGCAACATCAATCTTGTTTACTGCAACAACAATAGGCACGTGAGCAGCTTGAGCGTGGTTAATTGCTTCAACAGTCTGAGGCATAACGCCGTCGTCTGCTGCAACAACAAGAATTGCAACGTCTGTAAGCTCCGCACCACGAGCACGCATAGCTGTAAACGCTTCGTGGCCTGGGGTATCCAAGAACGTAATCTTGCGCTTGTCGCCATCTAAGGTGACTGTAACTTGGTAAGCGCCGATGCGCTGAGTAATACCGCCAGCTTCGCGCGCTACAACATTCGACTTACGGATTGTATCAAGCAAGCGAGTTTTACCGTGATCAACGTGGCCCATAACAGTAACAACTGGAGGGCGAGTTACAAGATTATCGTCTTCTTGAAGCTCTTCTTCGTCTAAGTCAATATCGAACTGCTGAAGAAGCTCTTTATCTTCTTCTTCTGCAGAAACAAGGCTAATATTCCAGCCGATTTCTTCGCCAAGAATCTGGAATGTTGTTTCATCCAAAGATTGCGTAGCTGTTGCCATCTCTCCAAGATGGAACAAAACAGTAACCAAAGCTGCTGGATTTACATCAATCTTTTCTGCCAAATCCGAAAGCGTTGCGCCTTGACGAAGGCGAATCGTAGCGCCGTTACCCGAAGGAATACGCACGCCGCCAATAACTGGTGCTTTAAGCTCTTCGTATTCCCTGCGCTTTGCAAGACGATTCTTACGAGCTTTAGAAGACTTTCCACCTTGGCGACCGAATGCACCTGCAGCTCCTGCGCGACCACGACCACCCCTGGATGGGCCTGCATTTGGAGCACCTGCAGCCGCTGCTTGGAAGCTTGCAGCTTGATTTGCGTTAAAGCGCGATTCTGCCGATGGGCGCGATCCTGCGCCACCATTGCCGCCGCCTGAACGATGCGAGCCTTGCCATTGGGAACGATTTGCTCCGTTACCACCATTGCCATTGCCGCCGCCTTGACGGTTTCCGCCGCGACCACCGCGACCGCGACCACCACCGTTGCCGCCGTTGCCATTGCCAGATCCTGGCTTTGAGCCACGAGCGTTCTCTGCAGCTGCGCCTGGGCGCGACATTGGGTGTGGGCGTGGAATGTCTCCAGGTGTAGGCGCGCGCATACCCTGCTTTCGACTAAACGGATTGTTTCCTGGACGAGGAGCGGCTCCCGAGCCAGAGCCTTGGTGTGGTCTAGGGCGTGGAGGCATTTGCGCAGAACGCTCTTGCTTAGCAGATTTAGATTCTACACCACCGCGCTTTTCCGCGCCGCGCTTTGAATCGCCAGACTTAGAAGAATTATTAGGCTTTGCGTTTCCAGCCGAAGGCTTAGGAGTTGCAGTGGTAGCAGCATGCGCATTAGAAGTCTTAGATTCGTGATTGTCATGCACTTTTTGCGCAGAATTCTGCTTTGCAAAAGACTTTTGTTCTGGCTTTTGATTAGCCTTCTTTTCTGCATTTTGACCATGAGATTCTGGCTTGCTATTAGACGCAGAATCCGCAGATTTATTAGATGCATGATCAACATTCTTAGACGCAGAAGGCTTCGATTCGCTCTTTGCAGCAGAATCCGCAGGCACAAATTCCGTCTTTAGACGACGCACTACAGGAGCTTCAACGGTTGAAGATGCGGACTTTACGAATTCGCCCATGCTCTTCAAACGTTCCAATACGGTTTTACTATCTACGCCAAATTCTTTGGCCAGTTCGTATACGCGCTTTTTTACCACTCAGTGTTCTCCTCAGTCTGTGGCAGCGTAAAACGAACGCAGCCACTTTATATTGTTATAAGATTCTTACTCTTATGCTTTTTATTTAGATATCTCATAATGCGATATCTCATCGTGTAACCATGATTTCAACCATGATTTTGTACCTCGTTCCCTAGGCAAAAAGCTGTTAATAAGCCCAGATTGCAGCTTTCAGCTTACTCGAAACGTTGGATTCTCGGGAGTGTCGCAAGTTTGCTAAATGCTAGCAAAATCTTATTCCGCCGAATTAGAATCAGCGTTCATTGCTTCTTGCTTTTTAGCATGCTCTTCCGCAGACTCAATTCCAATCTTCCAACCAGTCAACTTTGCTGCAAGTCGCGCATTCTGTCCCTCCTTGCCAATGGCAAGCGAAAGCTGAGAATCGTGAATAAAAGCAACAGCAGTCTGACTTTTCTCACTAACAACATGAACTTCAGTTACTACTGCTGGAGACAACGCAGCGGAAACAAACTGTGCTGGATCTTGCGACCAATCAACAATATCGATTTTTTCTTGACCAAGATTTTCCAATACAGCACGAACGCGCGAACCACCAGGACCAATCAAAGCACCCTTTGGATTAACGCCATCTGTGTTAGCGCGAACAGCAATCTTAGTGCGAGCGCCAGCTTCTCGAGCAATTGCCATAATCGAAACAGCTCCCGAAACAAGTTCTGGAACTTCTCGCTCAAAAAGTCTGCGAACAAGATCTGGGTGAGACCTAGAAACAACTATTTCTGGTCCGCGCAAACCTCTAGCAACGTTTACAACATAAACGCGAATACGCTCGCCGTGACGATACCTTTCGCCAGGAACTTGCTCTCTTCTAGGCAAAATGGCTTCAACATCTCCAACAGCAACGTGAATATTAGAAGGATCTTTAGAATCCTGCTGCACAATGCCGTTAATAAGCTTTCCTTTTTGACCAGAAAAAGCTCCAAATACGCGGTCATCTTCCACTTTGCGGAAAAGTTGAGTAATAACTTGGCGAGCTGTTGCTGCAGCAAGACGCCCAAAATCTCTAGGCGTATCGTCATACTCCTCGCCCAAAGTAAATGCTGGGTGAGGATTATCTTCTGTAGGAACACCTGGAATCTCATCTCGTGCCCATACAGTAAAGCAGCCAGCACGCTCATCTAGCTCAACTCGAGCATGCCTTGCTGGGTGGGAAGTCTTCATGTATGCAAGACGCAAAGCCTCGGCGAGTGCCTCGTCCAGCTCATCGGCATTAATCCCCTGCTGAGCCGCAAGCTGATGCATTCCCGCCAAATCCAATTCCATCGTGCACGTCCTCCTGTGATTCATTTATAAATTTTCACTTATAAAATTAACTTATTCTTCTTTTATACGTTTTACGCATAACAAAACGCTAAAATCTAATTTTAACAAGTACGTAAAGCGCAAAATCTTATGACTATGATTAAAAATGTTAAGCATAAAATGTTAGACACAAGGCAAGCCAACATTGGTCACAGTCACGGACTATTTTAGTAGATTATGCAGACACGTTTTGTTTTGTTCTAAAGCCTTGCAAGGCGTGCAAAATATTATCAAACGCGTAGCAAAAGGTGTTCTAATGCGCAAAAAAAAGTTTGTTCTAGTATTTGCATCACTTATTGCTGTATTAATGGCTTTTAGCGCTTGCTCGGGATCAAGGCAATTTAATAACGTTAACAACACTGCGGTTAGTTCATCTAAAAGCAATAATGAGTGCTACCAAGTTCTACAAAGCGCAAAGCACAATCAAAAAATCGTAGATAAACAAGAAGCAAACGTAACTAGAAACGACTTGCAAAATGCTGCGGATTCTTGGAAAAACGTTGCAATACAATGCAACGCACGATTTGCTCAAGGCGTTGTTTTTAGCGCGCAAAACACCTGGAAATTGGCCAACTTAAGTCAAGGTAACGAAAGTGGAGCAGCAAACGCCTCTAAAATCGCAAATCAAATGGAATCAAGCGTTTACAAAAAATTGTATGACTTTGCAAATAATACTAGTAACTTGTATTGGAATCACGACCCACTTGCAAAAGCGGCATTAGAACAAGACAAACTAGCTTTTATGTTACAAACTTTAGCTGCAAAAGATGTTGATAATGTTTCGCTAAGACAAAGCGATATTACAGCTACGATTGCTAACACGCTTATGCACTTTGCTTCAAGCGGAAGCGACTTGCGACAAAAAGTATACGAAATACCGCAAAAGAATCTGGATTCTGGCATTGCAAAAGACGAAGCTAGCGCAAAAGACTTGCCAATAGTTGCAATAGCGTATATGGATTGCGCGCGCGGAGAACTAGATGCGCTAAATCAAGCCATTTTCCCTACAAACAAAGACGGTAGCGTAAATCATAGCGCACTTTCTAGCAGAACAAATCAAGAGTTTATTGAGATTCTTGCAAACATTACTATTTCGCATATTATGAGCGCGTACGCTTATGGATACCCTAGCGATGTTTCCGCGATTTATGCGCTTTGACTGAGCTTGAAATTGCATAGCGCGTTTCAAGCTCCTTCAAAGCGCTGAGCCACTCAAGGCAGAAGCACTGCTTCTGCGTGGCGAAGACGTTCGCGCGCTTAGACCGCGCGAACGTAGAAACACCCAGCCCTCTAGCAACACCAAATAGGAAATAGGAAATATCACTCGCGTAAGTAAAAAGGGTTTCTAGCGATTTGCTAGAAACCCTGCTTGCGGATGAAGCGAGATTTGAACTCGCGGAGGGTGTAGCCCTCACACGCTTTCGAGGCGTGCTCCTTAGACCGCTCGGACATTCATCCTTTGCGCTAATCGCAAATACGCAAAACGCAAATGCAAAAAGAAACGCAACTTTTCAATTGTAAAACAACCCTAGAATATACAAGCGCATGGCGCGTTGAACTCACCCAAGCTCCTCGATAGTGCGCTTAGCACGAATCGCGTTTGCTCGCGCACCAAGCTCCTCGTCTTTAGGGTATTCAACATATTCCAAAGTCAAACCGTTAGCTGCAATCGGCCCAGTAGAGCCTTCTCGAATCGGATTTTCAATCTTATTTTTGAACCAATCAACAGAACGCTTTGCACACCCAACTTGCACGCACGCTCCAACAAGCGAACGAACCATGTTATGCGCAAACGCGTCTGCAACAATAGTAAACTCAAGCAAACCGTTCTCAATGCAAGGAATTTTTCCAGTTGATTTAGATAAACAGCTCTCCACGCAAACGCGATTCCAAACAGCCTTTTTAACGCAGCGAATCGTAGTTCCACCAGGATTTGGCCGCGCAAAAGAGCCAAAATCATGCAAACCAACAATCAAAGACGCCGCCTGATTCATGGCATCAACGTTTAAGTCGTAGTCAAGCTGCAACACAAAGCCACGCATGCGCGGATCCAAATTCGCGCGATTTGCAGCATCACTAATCCGATACACGTATGTGCGATCCAACGCAGAAAAACGCGCGTCAAAACCGCTTGGCGCAATGCTTACGCTGTGAATTGAAATGTCTTTAGGCAAAACGCCACAAAGCCTATATTCCAAGGCTTTTACTGGCGTAAGATTTGTGTGACCGACGCAATTTTGCAAAACGGATTCCGAAACGTCTAAATGGCAAACTTGGTAAGATGCGTGAACGCCCGTATCTGTGCGGCCAGCAACGCTAAGACGCAAAGGTTCGCTAGCATCGCTTTTATTCACGCGCAAAACCTTGTGCAATGCGTCTTCTAAAACACCTTGAACGGTGCGCAAAGTAGGCTGTTTTGCCCAACCATAAAAATCGCCGCCATCATACGCTAAATCCAAACGAAGACGCATTCAAAACCTTTCCAAACAGACTTACAAACAGACTTACAAACAGACTTCCACTAGTTTTTCTTATCTGAACCGCCAGCGAGCGCAAAAGCACTCATAACGCTACGAATCAACTCATATGTCTTTGAATCCATATGCATTGCAATCTTCAATAATGCAGGAACAACTTCCGACCAATGCGAAGACATCTCGTCGAAAGTCGAGTACCCTAAACTGCTAAACATGCTGTAAACACTATCAATTCTGCGTTTTCGCTCTTCAAATGGCAAACTCATCATCCACTCGTTTGCAGCCTTAGAAACGGCCAGAGCGCGCGAAGTTACACAATCGCAGTAGTCAAAATCACCATCTTTAACTTGCCAATACATGCCAAAATGTTGCATTAATCCAATCGAATCAGCAACCGTAACCTTATACGGCACTCCCGTATCCATAATCAATCCAATAAAAGCAGATTGCGGAACAACTTTTTCGATTCTGGAAACAACGCGAGAAAAAACCTTTGGATCAACAACATCCGAGCCAAAACTAGGGCCGTCCATTGAATAGATTTTATTAATATGGTTTCCAAGGCTTCGATCTTGCGCGTCTAATCGCATTGCCGCGTATGCAGCCATATTTCCGCCTTTTGAATGACCCACAACAAATATTTTAGGATTATCACTTAAATCGCAATCATTGTTATTTTCTAGATCACTATTCTTATTATCGCTATTTTCTAGATCGACCTTATCCAGATCGACCTTCTTAAAATCACTCTTCTTATTAAACAAATTCGCAAAATAATCACCAACACTGCTAAAAATCCCACGAATACCGCCACTTTTGCAAGAATCTTTACACGCGCGCCTAGATATAGAGAGCAAATACTCCGCTGCCGACTCCTGCGCTGGCACTGGGCAACGAAACGCCATGTTAAAGTCTTCCTTCCAGCCAACAAGCGTATTGTCTGTTCCCCTAAAAGCAACAACAAAGCAGCTAGACCCAATGCAATCTGTTAAATCAAAAGTAACAGCCGCAAATTGCTGTTCGCAAGAGTCATCAATATTCGACTCATCAAAACGTTCAAGAACCTCACCAACACGCATGCCCCTATAACGCGGGCTAGACTCAACAGCCAAAAGTAGATTCTTGCGAAACTCATCTACCTTAGTAGAACCAGAGCTAAACATTGAAGAAAAATCCTCGCCGCGAAGCAATTCGCTTAAAGGAACGGTTGCTAGTGCGTTAGAATCGTCATTATACTTTGGAATCGATTCAGGCATGCAAATATACGCCAACTCGCATAAAATAAGCGAATCTACGGCGTTGAATTTTCGCTCTTTAAAATTAGTAAAATCGTTATTCAGTAAATCGAGAATATTTGACATAGTTCAATAATAATTGATACCAGATATAGAAAATATATGTCAGATATAGAAAAACGGGCTGGAGATATCTCCAACCCGTTTAATAAACCTTTATACTTGCGATTAATCGCAAAAGATTTACTTACCGATGCATCAAGATGCTAATCTCAACTACTCGGCTGCTTCTTCTTTAGCAGCAACCTTAGTAGCGGACTCAGCTTCCTTAACAACAGCCTTCTTTGGGCTTACTGGCTCAACAACAAGCTCGATAATAGCCTGTGGAGCAGTATCACCACGACGAGGGGCCATCTTAACGATGCGAGTATAGCCACCTTCACGCTGCTTCATCTGCTCAGCAATCTGAGTGAAAAGCATGTGAACAACGGACTTATTGCGAATTACGCGCAACACGCGGCGGCGCGAATGCAAATCGCCACGCTTAGCGAATGTTACCAAACGCTCAGCAAGTGGACGAAGACGCTTTGCCTTTGGCAAAGTAGTCACAATACGACCGTGCTGGAAGAGGCTTGTAGCCATATTGGCCAGCATCAGGCGCTCATGCGCTGGGCTAGAAGCCAGACGAGGCCCTTGTTTCGGTGTAGGCATTATTACTCCTTATTGCCGCGGAATTCAGGTGGGCAAAAACCCGAACATCCAAAAACCGCGACGATTTGCGGTGGTTGTTTACTCGTCTTCTGGCGAGAAGAATGTGCCACCTTCGAGATTATTGGCGTCAAAGCCAAGCGGTGAAGGCTTAAGAGACAATCCCATGGATTGCAACTTTTCTTTAACCTCATCGATGGATTTCATGCCGAAATTACGAATATCGAGCAAATCCTGCTCAGTGTGAACTACCAGCTCACCAACTGTGTGGATTCCTTCACGCTTCAAGCAGTTGTAGCTGCGCTGCGTTAGATTCAAATCCTCAATTGGAGTGGCCATTTGGGAATCAGCTTCCGCCATGACTGGAGCTGGACCAACTTCAACACCTTCAGCATCGACGTTAAGCTCACGGCAAAGACCGAAAAGCTCAACCAAAGTCGAACCTGCGGACGCAACTGCGTCGCGTGGCGTAATAGCTGGTTTAGTTTCCACATCCAGGATGAGCTTATCGAAGTCCGTGCGCTGTTCCACGCGGGTAGCTTCGACCTTATAGCTCACCTTCAAAACTGGCGAGTAGATCGAATCCACTGGAATGCGACCGATTTCGCTGTTTTCCTGCTTATTCATTTGAGCAGGCACGTAGCCACGACCACGCTCCACAGTGAACTCAATTTCGAGCTCGCCATCTTCAGCAAGTGTAGCGATATGCATCTGTGGGTTGGCAATAGTGACGCCAGCAGGAGGAGTAATATCTCCAGCTGTTGCCTCACCCTTGCCGCTCTTGCGTAGATACATCACTACTGGCTCGTCATACTCACTTGTAAGTACGATGCCCTTGATGTTCAGCAGGATTTCAGTGACATCCTCTTCAACACCTGGCAGAGTCGTGAACTCGTGTAAAGCACCAGAGATGCGAACCGAAGTAACGGCCGCACCTGGAATGGAGCTCAACAAGGTACGACGCAGCGAATTGCCGAGCGTGTATCCGAAACCTGGTTCCAACGGCTCAATAGTAAAGCGAGAACGCTGGGGATTCAGTGATTCCTCGGTAAGTGTTGGACGCTGTGCGATAAGCACTTTTGTATCCTTTCAGCTTCTGGTCGGTGGTGCACTCGCCGCCCATAAGCGGGTTGGATGGATGGATTCGTAAGAGTGCTCAGACGCGGCGACGCTTTGGTGGGCGAACGCCGTTATGCGCTTGTGGGGTGACGTCGGTAATAGAACCGACCTCAAGACCCGCGGACTGAAGGGAACGGATAGCGGTTTCGCGACCGGAACCTGGACCCTTAACAAACACGTCGACCTTTTTAAGGCCATGTTCCATTGCCTTACGAGCAGCAGACTCAGCGGCCATACCTGCAGCGTAAGGAGTCGACTTACGGGAACCCTTAAAGCCGACATCGCCACCAGAAGCCCATGAGAGGACTGCACCCGATGGATCGGTGATGGAAATAATCGTGTTATTGAATGTTGATTTAATATGCGCCTGCCCAACCGGTACCGACTTGCGGTCCCGGCGACGCGGCTTGCGCGAGGCTTGCTTTGCAGCTGCCATTGACCCTCGTTTCCTATGACGAATTAGTTGGTATGTCTAGGCGATGAGAATTAACTCGTGGCCTAGAGCCGACCACCGACTATCGGGTGGCCTTCTTCTTCCCGGCGACAGTACGCTTTGGACCCTTACGAGTACGAGCATTAGTCTTAGTACGCTGACCACGCACAGGAAGACCCTTGCGATGACGCTGGCCTTGATAGCAGTTGATCTGAATCTTACGACGGATGTCAGCGTCGATTTCACGACGCAAATCGCCTTCAATCTTATAGTTGGCCTCAAGATAATCACGCAAAGTGATTAACTGTTCATCCGTAAGATCCTTGACGCGGGTATCCGGATTAACACCGGTCGCGGCAAGCGTTTCCTTAGCGCGAGTGCGGCCTACACCAAAAATATAGGTGAGGGCAATCTCAATGCGCTTCTCATTGGGAATATCTACTCCGGCAAGACGTGCCATTGTAATTCCTTTACTATTACGCAGGTCGTGCACCAAGTCTCCCGCAATAATATCGATTATTTGCGGCCTGGGCCTGCGCACCCAGGGTTCAGCTTAAGCTGCGACTTAGCGCCTTATTCCTTTATATTCGCGGTGGAGATCCACTCAGCCCTGACGCTGCTTATGACGTGGGTTGATGCAAATCACCATGACGCGACCGTGACGGCGGATCACGCGGCAGTTTTCGCAGATCCTCTTCACGCTAGGGCTGACCTTCATGGTTTTCCTTTGCTTGTACCTTTACTTATAACGGTACGTAATACGTCCGCGGTTCAAATCGTAAGGACTCATCTCCAGCACAACACGATCTTGCGGAAGAATGCGAATGTAATTCTTACGCATTTTTCCCGAAATCGTCGCTAGTACGATGTGCTCGTTCTCAAGCTGAACGCGAAACATCGCGTTAGGCAGTGCTTCTACTACCGTGCCTTCGACTTCAATCACACCGTCTTTTGCCATGAGCCTCGTTCCGTTCCTTGGATATACTACTTTGCGCATCCGAAGACACGCCAATCTTCTATGATACAGTAAATGCGCCCAATACAACACTCGGCGTGTCGCAAGGGCGCATTATTAATATGAGAAAATCTAAATCTTAAATAAATCTCATACCAAGGATTCAACTATGCGATTGCTGATTTCGGCAATATCTCCAACGCCATCAACTTCAACAAGCTGACCGCGGCTTTCGTAAATATCCAGCAAAGGAGCTGTTTCCTTCTCGTAAGTTTCCAAACGCTTAGCAATAACTTCTGGAGTATCGTCGGAACGACCCTGCTCTACAGCACGCTTTTGCATGCGCTCAAGCAAAACCTCACGCTCTGCTTCGAGAGCAACAACATGATCTAGTGGAGTACCAAGCTCTTCCAACATGCGATCAAGCGCCTGAACTTGAGAAGCGTTTCGAGGGTAGCCATCTAGAATCCAGCCATTCTTTGCATCATCTTGAGCAAGACGATCTTTAACAATGCTATTTGTTAATTCATCTGGAACAAGCTCTCCCTTATCGAGATAACCTTGAACCTTCTTGCCAAGCTCCGTTTTATTCTTTAAGTTGTAACGGAAAATGTCGCCAGTGGAAATAGCAGGAATATTGTAATGCTCTGCAAGCAAAGCGGCTTGAGTGCCTTTACCTACTCCTTGCGGACCCATAATTAACAATCGCATATTAATCTCCTAGTTTTATGCCAATGCAAATCCAATACAAATATTAAACAAAACCTATCTGAAATACTACTTAGCAACCTGCTTATTATTGCTGTGATCAAACAAGAATCCAGCATACTGGAATTGCTCAGTTTGAGCCTTGGCTTGACGCAAAGTATCCAAACCAACACCAGCAATAATCAGAATTGTTGTACCACCAAATGGAAGCTTCATATTAAGATGCAAAGACATAATCAAAACCGTTGGAATCAAAGCCACAAACAGCAAGTAGATAGCACCAACTGTGTTAAGTCTATTCATAACGTAGCTAAGATAACGGCTTGTAGCGCTACCAGCGCGAATACCAGGAATAAATCCGCCGTATTCCTTCATGTTGTCTGCAGTCTCATCTGGATTAAAAGTAATCTCGGTGTAGAAGAAGCAGAAGAACACAATCATAACGGTGTACAACGCTATGTACCAAACAGAAGTAGAGTTTGCTAAATTGGCATTAATCCAACGCACCCAATCCTTACGACTATCTCCAAACTGAGCAAGAAGTGTTGGAATAGCAAGAATCGAAGACGCAAAGATTGGTGGAATAACGCCACTCATATTCACCTTAAGAGGCAAGTATGTGGAAGAGCCGCCATACATCTTGCGACCAATCATTCTACGCGTGTACTGAACAGGGATTCTACGCTGAGCAAGCTCCACAAAGTCAACGAAAATAAGAATCACAAGGAAAACGCCAGCAACAATGGAGAACTTAGTCCAATCTCCATTAAGGCCATTCGTACCCCAACCGATTTCCCACAACTTTGGAAGGAATCCAGAGCAGATAGACATAAAGATTAATACAGACATACCCTGGCCAATACCCTTATCTGTAATAAGCTCTGCCATCCACATTATGAGGCCAGTGCCACCAGTCATGATTAAGACCATTACAATAAGGCTCCACATAGAACCGTCTGGAATAACCTGGCCGCATTGATAGTTAAATAGCGCGCCAGAACGAGCCGTAACCAAAATGGTAGTTGATTGCAAAACAGCCAAACCGATAGTTAAGTAACGGGTGTACTGAGTAAGCTTTGTTTCTCCAGATTGACCTTCTTTGTGAAGAGCCTCAAAGCGTGGAATCACAACTCTAAGCAACTGAATAACAATGGACGCCGTAATGTATGGCATAACACCCAATGCAAAAATCGAAAGCTGCAAAAGAGAACCGCCAGAGAACAGATTCACCAACCCAATAAAGTTCTCGCTAGAAGAAGCCAGCTTAGCGGTGCAAGCTCGAATAACTTTGTAGTCAACTCCAGGAATCGGAATAAATGAGCCGATTCGGTAGATAATAATCATTGCGAAGACGAAGAGGATCTTATTCCTCAACTCCTTCGTCTTGAAGGCCTGGATTAACGTTTTCACCTGGGTCTTCCTCCCTTTTTTGCGCTACGATCTAGGCGCACCAGTAAAAAAACAAACTCTGAGGCAATAGTTTATATCACGGTACATACTGAAACAATAATTGAGTGAGTTTTGCAATAGAATAATCCCCCCAGCGCAAACTAGGGGGATTATTAAACAGTTAAATCACTGCGTTAATTAGCATTACTAGCTTAAGTATTACTACTTATTACTACTCTTCGCTAACAGAGCCACCAGCAGCTTCGATCTTGGCTTTAGCGGATGCAGAAGCCTTAACTCCCTTAAGAGTCAAAGCAACCTTAAGATCGCCATCGCCCAAAACCTTAACTGGGTAACCATCACGCACAGCGCCCTTAACTACCAAATCAGCAACAGTGACTTCACCACCCTTTGGGAAGAGTTCTGCAAGGGCTGCAACATTAACAACCTGGAACTCCTTCTTGAATGGGCTCTTAAAGCCACGAAGCTTAGGCAAGCGCATGTAAAGTGGAAGCTGGCCGCCTTCAAAGCCTGGACGAACTTGGTAACGCTTCTTCGTACCTTTGTCTCCACGACCCGAAGTCTTACCCTTAGAGCCTTCACCACGACCCACGCGGATGCGATCCTTCTTAGCTCCTGGAGCTGGACGCAACGTGTGCATGTGCAACATTGGTTCTTCATTAGCCATAATCAGTCAACCTCCTCAACGCTCAGCAAGTGGCGAACGGCCATAACCAAGCCACGATTGACTGAATTGTCCTCGCGAACAACGCTTTGACCAATCTTGTGAAGGCCAAGAGTCTTAACGTTAGCGCGCTGACGCTCGGTGGAATGAACCAAACCGTGCACCAGAGTGATCTTTAAGTTAGCCATCACTCACCATCCTTTGCCTGGGCAGCCTTAGCAGCCTGAGCTTCTTCACGAGCCTTGCGTGCTTCGGCAATGCCAGCAGCGCGCTCACGAAGCAATGCGTCTGGTGCAACTTCCTCGAGGGAAAGTCCACGACGAGCGCAAATTTCTTCTGGCTCTTCAAGCTTCTTCAAAGCATCCACAGTAGCGCGAACCACGTTAACAGCGGTTGCGGAGCCCATGGACTTGGTGAGGATATCGGTAATGCCAGCGCACTCCATAACAGCACGCACAGCGCCACCAGCGATTACACCAGTACCTGGAGCAGCTGGACGAAGCAAAACTGTACCAGCAGCATCGTGACCCAACACAGGGTGAGTCACGGTACCACGAATGCGTGGAACAGTAAACATATGCTTCTTAGCGTCAAGCTGACCCTTAGCGATAGCTGCTGGAACTTCGCGAGACTTACCGTAACCAACACCAACAGTGCCCTTACCGTCGCCAACAACAACAAGTGCTGCAAAGCTAAAGGTACGGCCACCCTTGTGGGTCTTGGAAACACGGTTAATAGTAACTACGCGATCCAAAAGCTCTTCGCCGCGGTTTTCTTCACGACGGCTACGACGTTCGCTACGCTTACCTTCGCCCTTAGAACGACGGGAACGACGATCGTCGGTACGCTCCTCAGCGGATGCCTGAGTGTTCTGAGTTTCTTCAGCCACTTGGGTTTCCTTTTCGTTATCGCTCACAGTGCTAGACCTCCCTGACGGGCGCCTTCAGCTACGGCTGCGACGCGACCATGATACTTATTACCGCCACGATCGAAGATAACAGCGGTGATTCCCGCTTCCTTCGCCTTGGCTGCGATTAACTCGCCAACCTTGGTAGCAGCTTCAGTCTTCGTACCAGTAAAACCAGCGAAGTCAGAAGTCAAGGTGGAAGCGCTTACAAGGGTAAGACCCTTAGTGTCATCCACAATCTGAGCAACCATGTGACGGTTAGAACGAGAAACTACCAAACGTGGGCGCTCTGGAGTGCCAGAGATGCGCTTACGAAGGCGGGCGTGACGACGCAAACGTGCGACTTTGGTACCCTTACCGAAAATCTTAACGCTCATATCACTTACCAGCCTTTCCAGCCTTGCGCAAAATACGCTCATCGCTGTACTTAATGCCCTTGCCCTTATAAGGTTCTGGAGCACGAAGCTTGCGAATGTTAGCGGCAGCCTGACCAACGGCCTGCTTGTCAGTACCCTTGACGATTACCTGATTTGCGTTTGGCAATTCAAACTCAATGCCCTCAGGTGGCTGAACGGTAATAGTGTGCGAATAGCCGAGCGAGAACTCAATGCCCTTGCCCTTCATTACAGCACGATAACCAGTTCCAACAATGTCTAGAGTCTTGGCGTAGCCTTCGTGCACACCCTTAACCATAGACGCCACGATTGCGCGAGCCAAGCCGTGCTTTGCACGAGTTGGACGCAAATCGTCAACTGGGGTCAAAACGATCTTGCCATCAGCAACTTCAGCGGTAATACCTTCTGGAATTACATAGGAATCAGAACCCTTAGCACCCTTAGCGCTAAAGGACTGACCTTCAATCTTAACTTCCACGCCTGCAGGAATGTCGACGGGGAGCTTACCAATATGCGATGCCATTTTCAGCTCTCCTTTCTCACCATACGTAGGCGACGATTTCGCCGCCAATGCCTCGATCGAGGCATTCCTTCTGAGTCAACAATCCCGAGCTGGTCGAGATAATAGCGATACCGAGACCGCCAAGAGGCATAGGCAAAGAATCAGACTTTGCGTAACGACGCAAGCCTGGCTTAGAGATGCGCTTAATGCCCTGGATGGAACGCTGACCATTGGAGCCGTACTTTAACGTAACTTCCAAAGTCTGTCCAACCTTAGCTTCTTTAGCAGCAAAGTCTTTAATGTAGCCTTCGCGCTTAAGAATCTCGGCGATATTCGCCTTGAATTTGGAGTACGGCATTTCCACGATATCGTGCTTTGCCGCGCTCGCATTACGCAGACGTGTCAACATGTCTGCGATAGGATCTGTCATTGTCATGTTGGGCTAACGCCCTTTCTCGCCGTGGTTTCCACCGCCTGTTTGTTATTTATAAAGCAGTGGACCTTCAGCGTCGATATTTACCAACTGGACTTCGTAACACCCGGCAACTCACCGCGATGTGCCTTTTCACGAAGGCATACACGGCACAGACCGAACTTGCGATACACGGAGTGAGGACGACCACAAACCTGGCAACGCGTATAAGCGCGCACCTTGAACTTCGGCTTAGCGGCCGCCTTGTTTTTCAGAGCGGTTTTTGCCATATCAGTTCTCCTTGAATGGGAAACCGAGGTGCTTAAGTAGCGACTTCGCTTCCACATCGTCCTTGGTGGTGGTCACCACGGTGATGTCCATACCACGCTGATGATCAATCGAATCAGGATCAATCTCGTGGAACATTGATTGCTCCGTAAGACCGAAGTTGTAATTACCCTGACCGTCGAACTGGTTGCCATTAATACCACGGAAATCGCGGATACGTGGCAAAGCCAGAGTGAGCAAACGATCCAAGAATTCCCACATACGATCGCCACGAAGAGTTACGTAAGCGCCAATAGCTTGGCCTTCGCGCAAATGGAACTGCGCAACAGACTTCTTAGCCTTAGTAACCTTTGGCTTCTGACCAGTGATCAAAGTGAGATCCTTAATCGCACCTTCGATGAGCTTGGAATCGCGAGCTGCAGCGCCAACGCCCATAGAGACGACGACCTTCTGCAAACGAGCCACCTGCATAGGATTAGTGTGGCCAAATTCCTTTTCCAAAGCTGGAACGATTTGATCATTGTATTGCTGCTTTAAGCGCGGAGTTGCCGGCGCCTCAACTGTAGTATCGGTCATGCCAGCTCCTTTCCGGACTTCTTAGCTACACGCACGCGCACGGTCTTTACTTTGCCGTCGCGAGCTTCTTGCTTAACAATCACGCCCACGCGGGTTGGCTGCTTTGTCTCTGGGTCAATCACCATAACGTTAGAACGGTGAATTGGAGCCTCAACAGAGACGATGCCTGCCTGCTGACCCTGCTGGGTAGCACGCACATGCTTCTTAACAACCTGAACACCCTCGACGATCAAACGGTCTTCGGCGAGTACACGAAGTACTTTGCCTTCCTTACCGCGATCCTTGCCGCGGATAACCTTTACCTGGTCGCCGGACTTAATCTTGGCTACCATCTCAGATCACCTCCGGGGCGAGGGACACAATCTTCATGAAGCGCTTATCGCGCAATTCACGACCGACTGGTCCAAAGATACGAGTGCCCTTTGGTTCACGGCCGGAGCCGAGAATAACAGCGGCGTTCTCGTCGAACTTAATATAGGAACCATCAACACGACGATGTTCCTTGACAGTACGGACGACGACAGCCTTAACTACGTCGCCTTTCTTGACCGACCCGCCAGGAATAGCATCCTTAACGGAGGCGACGATAATGTCGCCGATGCCGGCATAGCGTCGCTTCGATCCACCGAGCACGCGGATGGCAAGTAATTCCTTAGCACCCGTGTTGTCGGCGACATGAAGCCGCGTTTCCTGCTGAATCATTGATTCTCCTTAGTCGAGCTGGTTCTCCCCGCTCACCCGTACCGCTCAAATAAGCAGCACAGGTGAAGCGCGGAGCCTTGCTGAACTTGTTTACTTGGCGCGCTCGATAATCGAGTCGAGACGCCAACGCTTGGTCTTGCTCAAAGGCCGAGTTTCCATAATACTCACGAGGTCGCCAATATGCGCCTCATTGTGTTCATCATGGGCCTTGACCTTTCGGGTGGAGCGGACGACTTTACCGTAAAGTGGGTGTGTCGAACGCTGCTCCAGCTCCACGGCAATCGTCTTGTCCATGGCCTCGGACACGACGTAGCCGCGACGAACCTTGCGGAAGTTGCGCTCTTGGTTCTCAGCCATGCTTACTTCTCCTTGACCTCAGTGGCGCCAGGCTCTTGGCTGATGCCGAGTTCACGCTCACGCAGGATAGTATACATCCTGGCTATGTCGTGCTTGACCGCCTTGAGGCGAGCGCTGTTTTCAAGTTGACCAGTTGCTGCCTGGAAGCGCAAGTTAAAAAGCTCTTCCTTAGACTTCTTTAAGAAGCCTTCGATTTCAGCATTAGTCTTCTCGTTTAAATTCTTGATGGTGTAGTCTGCAGTTCCGACTGGCATCAGATGTCACCGCCTTCACGCGCAATAACACGGCATTTCATTGGGAGCTTGTCGATGGCGCGGCGCAAAGCCTCGCGAGCGACGTCCTCAGAAACACCACCGATCTCGAACATTACACGACCTGGGTGAATGTTGGCAATCCAGAATTCTGGAGCACCTTTACCAGAACCCATTCGTGCACCAAGCGGGTGCTTGGTTAATGGACGATCAGGGAAAACCGTAATCCACACGCGACCACCACGCTTAATATAGCGGGTCATTGCGATACGGGCTGCCTCGATCTGACGGTTAGTGATGTACGCCGGAGCCAGCGCCTGAATACCGAAATCGCCGAAAGCGATAGCGGTTCCACCCTTAGACATGCCGCTACGGGTAGGACGGTGCTGCTTGCGATATTTAGTCCTTTTTGGGATAAGCATCTGCTCACTCCTTCGTTTCCGTTGCGGCAGGAGCTTCAGCAGCTACAGCCTCGGCTGGCTTTTCAGCCTGTGCCTCGGTAGCCTTCTGCTGATTGGCAGAGCGTGCTCCACGACGTGGACGACGATCGCCACGGCGACCTTCACGCTTACCCTGCTGAGCCTGCTGCTCTTCAAACTCACGCTCAGTCATATCGCCCTTGTAAATCCAAACCTTTACGCCAATACGGCCGTAAGTGGTCTTGGCCTCAAAGAAGCCGTAATCAATAAGGGCGCGCAAGGTCTGCAGTGGAACGCGACCTTCGCGGTAGAACTCAGAACGGCTCATTTCGGCGCCACCAAGGCGACCAGAGAGCTTAATACGGATACCCTTGGCACCTGCACGCATTGCGTCTTGCTGTGCCTTACGCATAGCACGACGGAATGTAACGCGGTTAGTCAACTGTTCCGCAATTCCCTGAGCAACTAATTGAGCGTCAAGTGCAGCGTTCTTTACTTCAAAGATGTTGAGCTGTACTTGCTTACCAGTGAGCTTCTCAAGCTTTGCACGAACACGCTCGGCTTCTGCGCCACGACGACCGATAATAATACCTGGACGAGCGGTGTGAATATCCACACGAACGCGGTCACGGGTACGCTCGATAACAATGCGGGACACGCCTGCACGTTCGAGGTCATGGCTCATTTCCTTGCGAATCTTGTCATCCTCAAGGACGAAGTCACGGTAACGCTCGCCGGCTTTAGTAGAATCGGAGAACCACCTAGAGCGATGATTCTCGGTAATGCCCAGGCGATAGCCGAAAGGATTGATCTTCTGACCCATCTTTAGCGATCCCCTTCCTTAAGCGAGACGATAACAGTGATATGGCTTGTGCGCTTGTTAATGCGCGCAGCGCGACCCTGTGCACGAGCGCGGAAACGCTTAAGCGTTACACCCTCATCCACATAAGTTTCCTTGATGACCAAGTTTTGCTCGCGGAATGGTTCTCCAGCTTTCTCAGCCTTAACGCGAGCATTAGCGATCGCGCTTTCAAGAACCTTGCGCACCGGCAACGATGCGTCTTGAGGAGCAAACTTCAAAATGGTAATAGCTTCGCTTGCACGCTTGCCTCGGATGAGGTCGACCATGCGGCGAGCCTTGCGCGGCGTCACACGTACGTGACGAGCGATTGCTTTAGCTTCCATGTGTCCTAACTCTCCTTTAGCGGCGTGCTTTCTTGTCGTCCTTCACATGACCCTTGAAGGTCTTGGTTGGGGCGAATTCACCGAGCTTATGACCAACCATTGCTTCGGTAACGAATACCGGCACATGCTTGCGGCCATCGTGTACGGCAAAGGTGTGTCCAATGAAATCAGGAGTGATCATCGAACGACGCGACCACGTCTTGATGACGTTATGCGTGCCCTTGTCGTTTTGTTCATCGACTTTCTTCTGTAAGTGGGCGTCGACGAAAGGGCCCTTCTTGATGCTACGAGTCATCTGTTCGACACTCCCTTACTTGCGGTTCTTACCATTCGGACGACGACGAACAATCATCTTGTTCGAAGCCTTCTTCGGACGGCGGGTACGAACCTCGCCCTTGCCCCATGGAGAAACAGGTGGTTTACCACCACGGGTACGACCACCATGAGGGTGATCAACAGGGTTCATAGATTCGCCTCGGGTGATTGGCCTGCGACCAAGCCAACGAGCACGACCTGCCTTACCAAGCTCGATATTAGCGTGGTCGGAGTTGCCAACCTCGCCGATTGTAGCGCGGCAACGAGCGTCCACGTTACGAATTTCGCCAGATGGCATACGCAACTGAGCGTAAGCACCATCCTTAGCTACGAGCTGAACGGCAGCACCTGCGGAGCGTGCAATCTTTGCGCCACCAAGTGGACGAAGCTCGATTGCGTGAACCACGGTACCAGTTGGGATGTTCTTAAGAGGCAAGTTGTTGCCTGGCTTAATATCAGCCTGGGCGCCAGTCTCAATAACATCTCCCTGGGAAATGCCTTCAGGAGCGATAATGTAGCGCTTCTCACCATCTGCATAATGCAACAATGCGATGCGAGCGGAACGGTTAGGGTCATACTCAATATGAGCGACCTTTGCTGGCACGCCATCCTTGTCCCAACGCTTAAAATCGATGAGACGATACTGACGCTTGTGTCCGCCGCCGCGATGGCGGGAAGTCATGCGACCGTAAGAGTTACGACCGCCAGTTTTGCTGAGTTTGCGTACCAACGACTTTTCAGGAGTAGAACGCGTAATCTCGGAGAAGTCCGAAACCGAAGCGTTACGACGTCCTGCAGTCGTAGGCTTATAAACGCGGATAGCCATAATATAGTATTCCTTTACTTTTCTCGGCTAGCCTTCAGTTACCAAAGATATCGATTGTCTGGCCTTGTGCCACGGTGACAATAGCGCGCTTTTGATTCACACGACGACCGAAGCCGGTGCGAGAGCGCTTGAGTTTGCCAGCGCGATTCAAGGTGTTAACATTCGTTACCTTGACTTTGAAGATTTCTTCGATAGCTTGCTTGATCTGAACCTTGTTAGCGTTTGGAGCTACGACGAACGTGTACTGGCCACGATCGGAAGCTGCATAGCTTTTTTCAGAAACAACTGGCTTTAAGATGATGTCATGTGCTGGGTTATGGACTGCGACCATTTGAATCAGGCCTCCTTAACTTCAGGCTCGGTCTTAGCTGCAACGAAGGCTTCGAAACCTTCCTTGGAGAAGACGACGTACTGAGCGGTGATGACATCGTAGGTGTTGAGCTGATCAGCGAAGATCACATGCACCGTAGGAATGTTACGAACAGACATCCACTCGTTGATGTTCTCGCGAGAGAGAACAACAGTGGTGAACTGATCCTTAGTTACTGGTGTGAGTGCTGCAACAGCTGCCTTTGTGGATGGAACATCCTTAATGCCAAAGTCCACAATTGCAATGCGACCAGCATTTGCACGATCCGAAAGAGCATAACGAAGAGCAGCTGCCTTCATCTTCTTTGGAGTACGCTGATCGTACTTGCGAGGAACTGGTCCGTGTACAACGCCACCATGTACCCACTGTGGAGCACGAATGGAGCCTTGACGAGCACGACCAGTGCCCTTTTGCTTCCATGGCTTCTTACCGCCACCAGATACGTTAGCGCGATTCTTAACCGCGTGAGTACCCTGGCGAGCAGCAGCAAGCTGAGCAATAACGACCTGATGAACCAATGGGCCGTGAGCTAAAACGTCTTCGTTGGAGATGCCGAAAATCTCGGCAGGAGCTTCAACAGTGCCGTTTGCATTACCCTTGGTGTCAGTTACGTTCAGAGTTACGTTTGCCATTTAAATCAGGCTCCCTTCACTGCCGAACGGACTAGAACGATAGCACCCTTAGGTCCTGGAATAGCACCCTTGATAGCTAAAATACCGTTCTCAACATCCGAAGAAACGATTGTGAGGTTGAGCGCAGTAGAAGTCACATGACCCATGCGACCAGCCATACGCTTGCCCTTCAAAATGCGGCTTGGAGTTGCACATGCGCCCACAGAACCTGGACGACGTTCATTCTTGTGCGAGCCGTGAGTACGACGGTAAGACTTGAAGCCCCAACGCTTGATTGTGCCAGCAAAGCCTTTACCCTTTGTAGTACCCGTTACGTCAACTTCTGCACCTTCAGCAAACACTTCAGCGGTCAATTCCTGACCTGGCTTGTAATCTGCTGCATTTTCAGTGCGCACCTCAGCGAGGTGACGACGAGGAGTCACGCCAGCCTTTGCAAAGTGACCAGCCAATGGCTTGGTAACCTTGGTAGGATCAATCTGGCCATAACCGAGCTGTACGGCGCAATAACCGTCAGTTTCTTCGGTCTTAACAGCGGTAACTACGTTGGTAGCAACCTCAACCAGAGTTACGGGGACAAAAAGGCCGTTTTCATCCCAAACTTGGCTCATGCCCAGCTTACGGCCGAGCAAAGCAGTGCGATTCTTATTTTGCGACATTATTTACCCCCCTTCCTACAGCTTAATCTCGATATTTACATCCGCAGGCAGGTCAATGTGCATCAAAGAATCCACAGCCTTTGGCGTTGGATCAACGATGTCAATGAGGCGCTTATGAGTGCGCATCTCGAAATGCTCGCGAGAATCCTTATATTTGTGAGGAGAACGGATAACAACAAACACGTTCTTCTCGGTCGGCAGAGGAACCGGACCCACTACTGTGGCGCCCGCGTTCGTCACCGTCTCGACGATTTTCTTCGCCGATTGGTCGATGACCTCATGGTCATAGGACTTAAGCCTGATGCGGATTTTCTGTCCCGCCATTGCCGTCCGCCCTTTCTAGCGATTCGTTTACTGTTTACCAACCTGTATTAAAGGGCACCGGGAGAATAGACACTAAAGGCTATTCCACATCAGTGCGCAGCCTACAAAAATCAACAAAAAACTGCGATTTCTGTTTCTGCGCTCGCTTTTTTGAATTACAATATGCGAGCCTTAAAAACAGGCAACTAAGTAATTAAACCATCAACCTTGGATTAACAAAAATCGGGCGTGTCGGCTATTTTCCAACGAAAAATGGCAGAAACTACAGCTAGTGCAGCCTCTGCCATTTGTAACTAAATATGCAATAAATTATGCAATAATCACTTAGATTCACGCTGTAGGCGCATACGATGTCCTTCTTCTTGAGAAACACCATAATACGCTGCAATCGCAATATCCTTCATATCTTCGATTTGAGGAATACGCGGATTTGCAGGAGCGCACTGATCTTCGTAAGCACGCATACCAATCTGATCCAACAAAGACCAATAGTATTCTTCGTCCACACCGCACGCCTTAAACGATGCGTCCATGCCAAGAAGATTATCGCGATAATTTTCAACAGCGCGCGCCAAATTCTCAACGCCCTCTTGAGGAGTTTTACCAGGATTTACGCCAAGATTCTTAGCAAGCTGCTGGTAGCGCTCTGGAGCAATGTAGCGATTGTACTTTGGCCAGCTTGTAGGCTCTTGTGGAATTTGACCATTGTAGCGAATCACATAAGGTAGCAAAATCGCATTTGTGTGGCCGTGCACAACATGGCACAAAGCGCCGATTGTATGCGCCATTGCGTGGCACATTCCAAGGAACGCCGAACCAAACGCCATTCCAGCCATAGTAGCTGCGTTATGCATCTTTTCTTGCGCTTGAATCTTGCGCTCGGAATCGTTGGAATTCACAGAATCGTTAAGATTCTCCCAAATCAACTTTGCTGCATGCAATGCCATTGCATCAGTAAAGTCGTTAGCATAAACAGATGCAAAAGCTTCCATAGAGTGAGTCAAAGCGTCAAAACCAGAATCGCAAGCAAGTTTTCTAGGCTGCGTACGCGCCAAAACTGGATCCACAATTGCAACCGAAGGCGTAATCGCGTAATCCGTAATCGGGTACTTATAGCCAGTCTTATGGTCTGTAATAACAGCAAACGGAGTCACTTCCGATCCTGTTCCAGAAGACGTTGGTACGCAAATCAAGCAAGCTTTTTTACCAAGAGGCGGAATCTTAAACGCGCGCTTTCTAATATCGAAGAACTTTTCGCGCAAATCAGCAAAGGAAATTTCTGGATGCTCGTAAAGAAGCCACATAATTTTTGCAGCATCCATAGGAGATCCGCCGCCAACAGCAATAATCGTGTCTGGCTGGAACTCTTCACGCATCATCTCCGCGCCACGCTCAACAGTTTCAACGCTTGGCTCTGGCTCAACGTAGTCAATAATCCTAAACGTTACACGGTTGTCTCTAGCGCGAAGCTGATCAATCACCTTGTCTATAATGCCAAGCTGTTCCATCACTTTATCGCACACAATAACTGCGCGCTCAATGCCATACATGTCTCGCAAATAGCGAACAGCATTCGGCTCAAAATACGTTTTGGCCGGAATCTTGAACCATTGCATATTGTTATTCCTTCGCGCTATGCGCTTTATATTAATAAGATTTACCGCTTGAACGTTTCCAGAAACAGAGTTTCCGCCATAAGAACCGCATCCCAAAGTTAAAGAAGGCGCGATTGCGTTGTAGATGTCTCCAACGCCACCCAAAGATCCTGGGGAGTTCCAAATGATTCGGCAAGCATGCATGCGGCTGCCATATTCGCGAGCAAGCTGCTGATTGTTGGTATGAATCACAGCAGTGTGACCAGCTCCGTGCACAAGCATTTTCTCGCACATTTCAAAGCCTTGTTCCTTGTTATCTGCGCGAAGCAAAGCATGAACAGGAGCCAACTTTTCCATTGTTAGAGGCTCCATCTCGCCAACTTCTTTGCACTCAGCAATAAGAATCACAGCATCTTCTGGAATCTCAAATCCAGCCTGTTGCGCAATAAATTGAGGAGACTTTCCAGGAACAACAGAATTAAGCTTTGGAGTTTGGCCACTATAAGACGTGCAACCAAACATGTACTTCTCGAGCTTTGCTTTTTCTTCTTCGTTTACAAAGTAAGCTTTACGGCGCTTTAATTCGAGCTTCAAAGGAGCATACACGTCTTTATGTGCAATAATCGCCTGCTCTGTTGCGCAAATCATGCCGTAGTCAAAATGCTTTGAAAGCACTAAATCGTTTGCAGCGCGCTCAATATCTACGTCTGCATCAACATACGCTGGAGCGTTTCCTGCACCAACGCCCAATGCTGGCTTACCCGAAGAATAAGCAGCTTTAACCATTCCTGGGCCGCCCGTTGCAAGAATTGTTGCAACATCTGGGTGCTTCATTAAAGCTCCCGTAGCTTCGATTGATGGATGCTCAATCCATTGAATGCAATTTTCTGGCGCACCTGCTTCTATTGCAGCATCGCGCACAATCTTGGCCGCTTCTGCGGAGCACTTTTGAGCAAATGGGTGGAATCCAAAAATAATTGGACAGCGAGTTTTAAGTGCAATTAGCGACTTAAAAATGGCTGTAGACGTTGGATTTGTGACTGGTGTAACGCCTGCTACAATGCCAACTGGCTCAGCGATTTCGTCGATTCCAAGAACATCGTCTTCTCTAATAATGCCTACTGTGCGCTGACCTGCAAGATAATGCGTAATATGTTCGCACGCAAAGATGTTTTTTGTAGCTTTATCTTCAACTAATCCTCTGCCTGTTTCTTCAACAGCCATTTTTGCTAAGACTAAATGCTTGTTTAGAGCTGCAATCGATGCTTTTGCTACGATTCTATCTACTTGAGCTTGATTTAACTTTTCAAATTCATCTAAAGCGACTTTTGCTTTTTTAGCTAACTCGTCAACTTCTTGTTTTGCAACTAATGCCGCTTGCTCTTTTTCATCGAGCACATTTTCTTGCGCTGTTTCTTGCGCTTGCGCCATTTGGTCCTCCTTGATCTTTAGATTCCTTACGTACTTCTACGCTTTTGGCACATCAACATTTACATGCATAATCTTCTATGAAAGACGCATCATAATGCTGGTATGTGATACATTTCACAATTTACTTGAATTACTGTACTATTTTGAGTTTGCAGCGAGTTGCGCTATTTATGAGCGAGGTTTATCCCCTAATGTTCGTTATTTGTTCTTATTTGTAATGATTTATGTGCGATTTGCTGAAAAATTTTCTAGAATGTTAGATTTAGCTGTTACTTACAAACGATTAATAACATTTAACTTAATTCTCGATTACACATGAACAAAAAATGGCTCCCAGCATAAGCCAGGAGCCATTGAAGTTGTAATTCTTCGCAGCTTAACGCTTCGAGAACTGAGGTGCACGACGTGCCTTGTGCAAACCAGCCTTCTTGCGTTCCACAACGCGAGCGTCGCGAGTCAAGAAGCCAGCCTTCTTCAAGGAAGCACGGTTTGCATCGCGGTCAATAGCGTTCAAAGCGCGGGCAACGCCCAAGCGGATTGCGCCAGCCTGACCAGTGGTGCCGCCGCCGTCTACCAAAACGACAACGTCGAACTTACCTTCAAGCTTTAGAAGCACGATTGGGGAATTAACTTCGCGCTGCAATAAGCGAGATGGGAAGTATTCCTCAAGAGTGCGGCCGTTAATAGTCCACTTACCAGAACCTGGAACCAAGCGAACGCGAGCAACGGCTTCCTTACGACGACCAGTGCCATAGCCTGGAGCGATAGCGGAAGTGCCAGTGCCTGCACCAGCGTTGGTTTCGGTGGTGTAGCTAGTCAGTTCTTCTTCATTCTCAAGAACCGCGGAGTTGTTGTTATCTACCATAATCATATTCTCCTTACGATTCACTTAGCCTGCTGGCTAACCTGAGAGATCTCGAAGACCTGTGGCTTTTGCGAAATATGAGGATGCTCAGCGCCAGTGAACACACGAAGGCGATCAAGCTGAACCTTAGCAAGACGATTCTTTGGAAGCATTCCCCTAACAGCGGAAACAATGATGCGCTTTGGATTCTTCTCCAAAAGCTCAGCATAGCTATCGCGGCGAAGTCCGCCTGGACGGCCAGAGTGGGAATACAATTCCTTGCTCAACTTATTGCCAGTCAAAGCAATCTTATCTGCGTTAATAATAATAACGTGATTGCCAGAATCAGCGTGAGGAGCATAAGTTGGCTTATTCTTACCACGAAGCAAAATAGCTACCTGGGAAGCCAAGCGACCAAGCACCACATCAGTGGCGTCGATAATGTACCAGTCATGAGTTAAATCTGCTGGTTTCGGTGTGAAAGTCTTCACAATCGTACCTTTTCTCTATTGTGTTTCGAGCTTTATATCTTCTTGGTTTTAGAAAACACTCTACTCATAATCCGTGGGCTCCCTGAAAGTCCTCGATGGCGAGTGGGAAAAGCGCTTTGAAGGACCCCTTAGGGAAACACAACAATCTGCAAGTATATCGCCACATGACGACTATTTGCAAACTTCTATTTTACATACAGCGCGGACTACAACGCGGACTACAACGCAAACTACAACGTTATACAATTGCGGACTACAACGCTCGCTAGCAAAAACAAACGCTGCAGCCCGCAATTAATAACGCATCTACCTCTATTTATCCATGATTTGCACTAAAGACTTAACTCTAGGCAAGTCAAACAAATCATCCAAAAGAACAGGATTGCAATCAGCATCCGCCAAAGGAATACGCCAATTTGGATATTCGTCGTTAGTTCCAGGCTGATTTTGCGCTCTACGCTCGCCAGTGGCGTCAACAATCGACGCAGCAAGCAACTTAGAAGGCGCAGCTTTAAGCGCTTTATACAACGCTTCTACAATCTCCTGCTCATGCTGCGACTCGTCTTCTAGCGCACTTTCGCTTAAGAAACCACCAGAAACAAGCATCTTAAGCATTGCATTATGCTCTTTAACAGCATCAGCGCGGAACTCTTCTACAGATCCAGAAAGAAGATTCAAACGCTCGCGAATATTAACGTGCTCGTAGTTTAAGTATCCTGCAGCAGGTGGCAAATCGTGAGTATTTACAGAAGCAAGCGTCATTTCGCGCCACTTCTTAGGCTCGCGGAATGCGCCATCACTCTGTTCAAACCACTCAACCGTGCATCCAAGAACCTTGTTTTTAGCCAAAACTTCCAAAGTTTCAGCTGGCACAACGCCAAGGTCTTCTCCAACTACAACGCCATTTGCGCGCGTAGCTTCAATAGCAAGAATGCCAAGCATAACGTTTGCATCGTAGTAAACGTAAGCTCCGTCTCCTGGAGTAGATCCTTCTGGAATCCACCAAAGGCGGAAAAGCCCAAGAATATGGTCAATTCGTACAGCTCCAGCGGAAGCAAACATGCCATGAACCATATCTCTGTATGTCTTAAAACCTGTGCGCTCAAGCTCAAATGGATTAAGCGGAGGCTGGGACCAGTTTTGACCTTGCTGATTGAAGTAATCAGGAGGCGCACCAACGCAAGCGCCATTGGCGAATCGCTCTGGATTCCACCAAACTTCGGAGCCTGCAGGATGCACGCCAACAGCCATATCCGACATAATTCCAATGCGCATTCCTGCTTTTTTAGCTGCCATTTGCGCATCGTGCAACTGGCCGAACGCAACCCACTCAAGCCAGCGATAAAACTCTAGCGTGTCTGGGAATTGCTTTGCTAAAGCACTAATCTCATCGGAATCTTTAGTAAGATGCTTCTCCCAGCAGTCATCGCCATTAGGCGCACCCCACTTGTCGTAGCAAAGGCACCACGTTGCGTAGGATTCAAGCGTGTCTCCCATATCTTTCTTAAACGCTTCAAACTTTTGCGCGCGCTTATCTGACATGCCCGACTTAAAAATAATCCACAAAGCGTGCATTTTTACGCGCCACATTGCGTCGCGATCAATAATTTGCGCATCATTATTAAGCGGCTCTACTTGATTATGCAAATCGTCAACGCTTTTGCGATCTTGCTCGCTAAGAAGATTATATTCTGGAATGCTTTCTGGTCGAATATACGTAACGTTTACCATAGACCTAGCAACAGGCAAATATGGCGAAGGCGTTAACGGAGCAACTGGCTCTCCAGCATGAAGCGGATTTATAAGAACAAAGTCCGCTCCCGACTTTTCTTTAGCTTTAACAAGCAAATCCGCCAAATCTGCGTAATCGCCAACTCCCCAAGACTTAGAGGAGCGGATTGAATAAAGCTGAGCCATCCAACCCCAAATTTGCTTGCCATCTTTTTCTAGTTTTTCAATCGTATCAATGCTTTCTGGCGCGCTAATAAGAGTGGCCTCTTCTACGCGGTCGGCAACACTAACGCGCAAAGTATGATAGCCCATTGGAACGTCTGCAGGAATCTTAAGCAAAGACGTTGCTACAAACTTTCCGTCTACTGGGATTGCAACATCGTTTTTAGAAGGAGAAATTTGCAAATCACCCTCGTATTCACTGCCATCTTCCAAAATAAGTGTTGCTGTAGGATACTCCAAAATCCCAGTGTTTACGCTTACTTCGCTTTCTTCACCAACAGTGTGCAAAACTGTTGGAGCAACTAAGCGAGTGTGACGCTCATTAAGGATTTTTTGAGTTGCTTCTTCGATTTGTTTATCGTTTTGAGCTTCTACGCATAGTGACTGCAATACTTTTACAAGCACGCTATCTGCTATTTTGTGCTCTACGCCATCCGATCCAACGAATTTGGAGCGAACGCCCATTAGTTCAGCCAATCGCCTTAACGGACTTGTTGGTTGCACTGTTTCTTCATTTTTAGTGTTCATATTTTCCATCGAGTCTATTTGTGGGGTTTTAATGCAAACGTATGCAATTATTATTCATTTTACTTTTATACTCAAGACTTATTTTTATATTTAAGACTTATTTAAGACTTTTGACGCAGCAAGCGAGACATCCGAGTCCTTATCTTTAGACAAAGCAATCAAAGTTGGCTGCGACACACCTGGATTAAGCGCCACTGCTCTTCTTACCATTGCAGAGAGCACAGGCGAATCGTTACTTTCTTCGCTTGCACCAAGAGAAGCTAGATAATCCAACGTTTTTGCGCTAACACCATTTGTCTGCGCGCCTTCTAATCGCATTTTCCAAGATGTTCGCGGATTGCACAAAGCAGCATCTCTAACTTCTGCGCAAGAATCTTTAGTAAGCCTTCCAACTAGCCAATTCTTAGCATTTTCGTTCTTTGCAACAGCTAAGCGAACATTACTTGATTCGTCTTGAGAAAGCTTAACCAAGATATTCGGGAATGGCATTACTGTTGCTAAGTGAATGCGATCTTCTTCTGGAGTGTTTGAATTGCCTGCTACAGCTTCCAAGAGTGCAGTCGCTCTAGAAAATCCTGCCTGATCAGACCTATCTGGCAACTCTTTTACAGCAAATTCATGCAATTCTTTAGAATCACTGGAATGCCTTAAATGCTCATACACCGCGGTTAACGGCTCATATGAATTGCTAGAATCATTAGATTCAATAGATAAATCGCGGCTTGCACCATTGCCTAAATCATCGTTTTGCTCAACGCCATTAAGCTTTTGCGTATCATTCATAAACGACTCACCAACCTTTGCTTAATCACTTATATAATCTATCAGCTTTGCAACACAAATCTTAAAACCAAGAATCAAACAAGTGTCAAACAAGAATCAAACAAGAATCACTAAAAATAAAAATCAGCAAATTCTAGTGCAAACACCGCAAAAATCTGGAATTATTACTCCAGAAAACGTATTTTTTACTGCTTCAAGGAATCTATCTGATTCTTCACGCGGCAAACTCACTGTTAATTCAATAGAAACGCCGTATTCTTCGCTTATAATTTCCGCATTATTTTTTAACAATAAATGCTTAAACATTCTTAAATGCGAGTACTCAACTTTGCAAGAAAAACAATTGCACTCTACAATATCCGCTATTTTACTAGACTTTATAGCACCTGCAGCCGAAGCAGAATACGCTCGTATTAATCCACCAGATCCAAGTAAAATCCCACCAAAATAGCGCGTAACTGTTACAACTGTGTCTACAACATTAGAAGACCTAATAACATCTAAAATTGGCTTACCTGCAGTGCCAGATGGCTCGCCGTCATCGCTCATGCGCTCGCACAATCTGCCATTTTTATCTGCGTAAATCGCAGCGTACGCAACATGCCTTGCTTTTGGGTGAATCATCCTAATCGACTCTACAAACTCAAGCGCTTCTTCAGCACTTGAAACGTGGCAAGCGTCCGAAATAAATTCGGACTTCTTCTCTACAAAAGCAAAGTGCGCAGGATTTTCACATAAATCAGTTACGGTTCGCATATTCTTCATATTCGATATTTAATATTATTCGACATTCGACATTCGATATTCAATATTCAAATCGTTTTCAATTCAAACAGTCTTAAAGCTACAAAAGATTATATGCAACCGCTAGAATTACAAATCACAAATCGCAAATCGCAAATCACGACTTATCGTAACGCATTAAGTGATCTACAACGTCTACAAGCTCTGCAACTTTCTTATCTGTAACCTTTTTATTTCCAGCGTCTTGTGCTTCTTCTAATGCCTTTGATATTTCTTGATGAGCAACTATAAGAGCAACCGCTCTAAGAGCTGCCGTAGATGCAGAAAGTTGCATAAGAATGTTGTTGTAGTCTTCTCCCTTTTCAACCATATTTTCAACAGCGTGAACTTGCCCGCATACTCTATGTAAGCGAACCAACATCTTTTCTTTATCTATGTTGTAGTCACTCATAAAAAAACCTCGTTTGAAAACAGTGCTTTTATATACTATTTACATAATAATTGTGCGTTGTATAGTACGCAAAACTATAAGCGCCAAAAAGCTATGTTTATAGAATAAATTATGCATATTATACAACGCAACTATTTTTATCTGTTTTAATACTTTATTAATATATACCAATTAATATATCTCAACATACATGTTTTACAAATTTATGCACATATGAATCAAATATTTTATGAGAGATTTTATGCAATGTAACTTACGCGTTTTGCCAAAATCACAGATCCTGCAATAAGCAATATAGCCAGAGAGAACATTAATGTTGTTTCAACTTTTACGCCAGTTGTTACTAGATGCCCAACATTAGCACCTAGACGAGCATGACGTCGTTTTGAATTCTTTGTTCCACTTGCATATTGATTATTTGACTGCGAATTCTGCTCTACATTAGAGTCGCTTACTTGTTGATTATCTACATACTGAGAATCTCCCTGTTTAGAATCTCCCTGCTGAGTAGCACTTTGGTAAGTATCAACCTTCTTAGAATCGCCTCGCTGAATAGTACCTGATTTAGTAGCTGTATATTTACCTTCCTTGCTATCTTCCTTACTTGCAATATGCTCAGATTTATGCTGAGAATCCTTATTAACATTACTTTGATCATCTTTTTTATTGTTTTTTTCATTAATTTTATCGTTATTAGCATTACTCTTGGCATTACTCTTAGGATTACTCTCGCCAGTCGCATCTGCATTTTGATGAACTGTATTATTGGTTCCAGCATCTACTTGCGCACCGAGCGTATTATTATTCGCTCCAGCGTTTACACCAGATTGCGCATTGTTGCCAACTTGCGCGCTGCCAGACTGTGTGCCAGCAACTTCATTCTGCGCACTAGAACCTTGTGTACCGCCAGGCTTTTCACTAGAACCTCCAGGCTTTTGCACACCAGGCTCACTCTTCACAGGATTCGCATTACCAGACTGCTCTTTTCCAGGATCACCCTTACCAGGCTCACCCTTTCCAGGCTCTTGCTTACCAGGATTATCTTGCTTACCAGAACCTTGCGGATTCTGCGGATTCTGCGGATTCTGCGGATTCTGCTTTGAAATAATATTATCTACAACGCCACCACTAGGAGACGTCTTTGGATCAACTTCACTACCCGTAACATTTCCACTACCAACAGGCTCGCTCTTACCTGGATCTTGCTTACCAGGCTTCTCACTAGAACCACCAGGCTGCTTCTGATTACCAGGCTTTTCACTAGAACCACCAGGCTTTTGCACATCAGGCTCACTCTTCACAGGATTCGCATTACCAGGCTGCTCTTTTCCAGGATTATCTTGTTTTACAGGTTCATGCTTACCAGACTCGCCCTTTCCAGGCTCACTCTTTCCAGGATCTTGCTTACCAGGATTATCTTGTTTTCCAGGCTCTTGTTTACCAGAACCTTGCGGATTCTGAGGATTCTGAGGATTCTGCGGATTCTGCTTTGAAATAATATTATCTACAACGCCACCACTAGGAGACGTCTTTGGATCAACTTCACTACCCGTAACATTTCCACTAACACCAGGCTCCTGCTTACCAGGCTTTTCACTAGAACCACCAGGCTTTTGCACACCAGGCTGCTCCTGCTTACCAGGATTCACATTACCAGGCTGCTCTTTTCCAGGCTCCTGCTTACCAGGCTCGCCCTTACCACTAGCATTCTCCGCCTTATTAACAGTCACAGTAACAGGCTTATTTCTATCAAAGAAGCTTCTACTATCTTCGTTATTAAACGACGTCTTAAACTCTTGCGCTCTAGAAGAACCTGGGAATTCATAAACAAAAACATACATTCCACTTTTAGCCGTATTGCCGTCTAAAAGATCGATCATATCTCCAACTTTTTCAAACTTTTCTTTTTTATTCTCAGCACTTCTGTTCTCTTTGTTATCTTCACTGTCCTTGTTATCTTCACTATCGCTATCTTTGCCAGATTCTTTGCCAGCTTCTTTGCCATTAGACTCGTTATGAGTAAGAATTATCTTGCCGTTCCCAAGCGTGTAAGTTCCATTACGCAATGGAACATCCCATGAATCTATTTTCTTATGATTTTCGTCTTCTTTAGGCTCTTCTACAGAGCTGGAAACAAGCTTTACCATATTTTCGTTGCTCATTGAACCATCTTTGTTTCCAACCCACCAAAGACGAATGTTCATCTTTGCATCTTTACTAAACCCATAATCGGTATTTCCATCAAATTTTCCGTAGTCTTTTGGAACACCACTAACAACTATCGCATCCGAAACGTCATTTGTATCTTTGTTTTTTAGATTCTTAACATGTTCAATCGATATTTTTGCCTTATGCGAAACTGTTGAATTTACGTTTCCAAATTCTTCAACAAACTTTCCTGGAATAAACTCTCGAACGTCGTCTTTTTGATTTCCGGGATCAATAAACCAAACCCACGTTCCAAATAATCCTGCATCGTCTTTGTTCACTTTATAAACTTTTGCGCTAGCAAGTTCATCTTTAGATAAGTCACCTGTTGCTTCGTGCGCAACCGCCTTAACCTCTTGATTTTCTCCCGAAAAATAAACATCAGCTGCAGCAACTTGACGAATATTCTTATCTTCTCGTAGTTCCTTTATATACTCTTCTACTTTGTCTTTTTTATTTTCGCGTTTTTTCATAATATCGTTATAAGAACCAACAAAGTAGTATCCGCGAGCACGAACGTCTTTACCACTTACCCACTCACCTTCAGTAGGATTCTTTAGCGACGAAGTAACAGTATCTTCTACAGAATCGCCTACTTTCAACTCTTTTACAGTCGACTTAGAAGAAAGCGAGGGCTGGAACTTTCTGTGTGCTCTCTCTGTTAATACATTTGTAAATTCTTTGACTTTTTCATCTTTTGCTACTCGTATTAAAGCTGCTCCATTCCCTATATCTTTTCTTTGCAAATATGGAATGTAGTATTCACCCTTAATTTCTGCTTCACCTTCTCCTGTTGCAACCCAATCAATTCCATACAACGTACTATAAGATCCAATGTGATCTTTAACCTCTTTAACCTGTTTCTTATCTTTTATAAAACGCAACTTATCGCCTACTGCAGTAACTTTAAATTTTGTATTTTCGCTGTCATATGTAACATTTCTTTCATCAACACCCTGTGTATCAATAACTACCCTTCCACTCCTTGCATAGTAGGTAGCATAAGGGTCAAGTATTTTGAATCCCATACCCTTAGGCGTTTTTTGGGTTACTTCGTTCCATAGTTTTTCTGCATCTTCCTTTAAGTTAGACGCACCATCAAATCCCCTACGCTTCGCTTCTTCCCACCCGCGTTTATCTTCATCATAATGTTCATGAATTAAATATGCTGCAGCCTCCATTCGGGATGTAAAATCATTTTCAATAGCAGACTTAGCTATTCTTGCTGTGATTTCATTAATATTGTTAATATCAAGCGGAATATCTCTCCAATCGGAATCAGCTTTTACAGTTGATCCCGTATTAATGCAAAATACGTAATTACCATCTTCATCTTTTTTTACAATTTTTCTGCTCGGACTCACTTTTGAACAGGCATCACTATACGTATAGTATTGAGCAAAAATATCCGCAGAAGCAGCATTTATTGCGCCATTCCCAACAACAATTGCAATAGTCGCCAGCAACGCTGTCAGTAAAGAGAACATTCGCGTGCGCTTATTGCGTAAAAAGATTGGAATCCCTTTACATCCATGTTTTCCCATATCAACTCCTTAAAACGTTGTTTTCTCTAACGTGACAAACGTTTTTGCTAGCCACGATGAACGAAAAATTCGCTCATGCTCTAACTATGATTTAGGAATTTCAATCTGTAAATAAAAAACTTTCAATGTGGTTAAAGGCTATTTTAGAGGATAGTTATCCACATTGTTATACACAATTGTGCACAATTACACACAGTAGTGGTGGTTGCTGGCGATTCGCGTTTATAGGGTTATAGGAATATGTTGCAATCAGAAAAATAGGGGTTATAGGCCAAAAATAGCAACCATGGTGCTATTTACAAAATCAAAACAAAAAGCTCTAAACCGCTGATTTTCAACGATTTAGAGCTAAACCGCGGAGTCAGAGAGATTCGAACTCTCGAGCCGCTTACGCGACTAACACCTTAGCAGGGTGCCCCTATCGGCCACTCAGGCATGACTCCACTTTGTAACTATTCAAGATAGCAACAGATTCAGACTATATCACCTCTTGAGGACGTGCACAATGCTTAAGCGACACACCAAAAGCGCGAAAGTGGATTTAATAGCCAAACAGCAATATTTATGCGGGATTATGGTCTCCCGAAAATGTAATCACAACAGCCAACATAACTAAAGCCATTCCGCAAACATCAATCAACGTTGGCATTTCGCCAAATCCCATGCCAACAAGCGCTGCAATCGCAGGGTAAAGCGCTTGCATAACTGAATATCTTGCCGAAGATACACGCTTTAGCAAAACCTGGTCTAAAAGCGTTGGAATAAAAGACGCGCAAATCGCAATAACAACCATTAATCCAAGAAGTTTCAAAGATCCGTAAGACTGAGCAGCCCAAGTTGCACTCGATTTAGGATGCACAACATGCAAAATTGCAGGAACACCAAGAACACTCGATTGCAAAAGCCAACCAATTAAAATAGCTATACTAACTCGGTCAATTGCATTAGAGCCTCTTGCAAGCATGCGCCCAGAGACGATGTACATTCCCCACATTGATCCGCCAATAAGAATTGCCACTAATCCAACAAGAAAATGCGGACTTTCGTTAGACCCCATCGATGCGCTTGCAAGAAGCACTATTCCGCAAGCTGCAATAACAATTCCAACGCGCTCACGCCATGTTTTACCCGTTATAACAGCAACCATTAAAGGCCCTACAAACTCAATAGTTACAGCCACTCCAACAGCCATGCAACTAATAGCTAAATAAAACATTGTGTTCATAAGAACAACAGAAATGCCTACAGCAACAACAATTGCCCATTCTTTTAACGTTTTAGGAAGAGAGTTGCGAGCGCGCTTTTTACGCGAAAAAGGTCTTCTCCAAGCAAGCAAAAACAAAGACATAAACCCAACGCGATACCATACAGAATATAGAGGATCGAGCTGGCTAAACGCGACTTTTGCTATAGACGTTGCTAGATAGACCATTGCAGCTTCTGCAACAACGATTAGCAAAACAGGCATGCGATTTAGCGCGTTTACTATGATTTGTTTCATACAGCATACCCTACACGGCAGTAGTTATATTTACCAGTAGTTATATTTGCGTATTTTTACATTGATTTTTCGTAAAATTTATTGCGACACACTATTGTACAAAATCGAACGTTTGTTCTACTATAAATTCATGAGCACAGCACCGCGAGTTAATGCAGCTAAACGCGATTGGGGGCGCAATGCGTCTGGCTGCACAATACTTCATATCGATATGGATGCATTTTATGCATCACTCGAGGCGGCGCGTAATCCTAGGTTACTTGGCAAACCTGTGATTATTGGTACAGGCTCGCGCTCCGTAGTTTCGGCAGCCAGCTACGAAGCACGTAAGTATGGCGTGAATTCAGCCATGCCTACAGCGCGAGCACGAAGCTTGTGCCCTAATGGCATTTTCCTGCCGGTAGATATGCCATATTACGTTTCCATTTCATCTAGGATTTTTAAGGAGGTCTTTTCAAAGATCACAGATAAGGTTGAACAGGTTTCTGTAGACGAGTGTTACATGGACGTTAGCTCAGCGTTATTACGCTGGAAAACGCCTATCGCCATAGGCGAGTGGATAAGAAGCGAAGTCGCGCGCAAGTTTCACATCACTTGCTCTGTGGGGATTGCATCAAATAAGCTGATTGCAAAAATGGCGTCAACGAACGCAAAGCCAAACGGAATGTTGATTATCCCCCAAAATCGCAATGCCGACTTTGTTTCAATAATGCCATTACGAGCAATACCAGGAATAGGACCCGCGCTTGCTAAAAAACTAGCTACGTGGGGAATAAACAGCATTGAGATGCTTAGAAGTGTAGATGAGAAGACTTTGGAACGAGTTGCTGGGTCTAAAGTTCTTGCACGAATGCTTTATAACACTTCGCGCGGAATTGATGCACGGCAAGTAACGCCCCACGTTCCAGAAAAATCCATTGGTACAGAAAGCACTCTTGATAAAGACACCACAGATATTGCAGCAGTGAAAAACCTGATCAGGCACTGCTGCAACAAAGTGGCGCAAGAATTACGCAATCGCAACACAATGGCAAAAACAATAACGTTAAAATTGCGATTTAGCAATTTGCACTATGCAACAAGATGCAAAACATTAAGAAACGTAACCGATTGCGCACCAGAGATCTATAAGCATGCTTGCGATTTACTAGAATCAGTAAATCCAACAGTTCATGACCATAAATTAGGCGGAAGTCATATTTGTTTACTAAGCTCCGTTAGGCTTGCTGGCATTAGCGTAAGCAATCTTGTAGATAAAAGCAAAGCGCTTGTTCAGCCTACGATTAGCGACATATTAGAAGAGAACGAAAGAGAAAACGCTATAAACAGTATGCGTAAAAATTCAACAGAAATTGCGCAAAACGCAATAAAAAATACGCATGCAAGAATAAGTCACGCAGAACACGTATTAGATGAAGTAAGAAAAAAGTATGGTAAAGATGCCGCTCAAATGGGCATTTAGGCATCTTTTTTAGGAAGAGCAGCTACGCGATCTTCATCCCAACCAGATGGACCAGCTTCTTGCGCTCCGCCTAAATCGCCAAGCTTGTTAAAGTATTCAACAGCAGCGTCTTTATACCATTCCCACTCTTCTGGAACATCGTCTTCGTAAAAAATGGCTTCTACGGGGCATGCAGGCTCGCATGCGCCACAATCAACGCATTCGTTAGGGTTTATGTAAAGCGTGCGATCGCCTTCGTAAATGCAATCAACAGGGCACTCGTCAACACACGCTTTATCTTTAACGTCAACGCATGGCTCTGCAATAACGTAAGGCATAGCAAACGCACCCTTTCACACTCAAAAATAAACTAACTCTTCTATTATAGTTCACATTGCGAGTGCAAAACGCATTGAGTCGGCATACGTAATCGCATACCGACTCAACACAATCAAATCAACGTCTCAAGAAATCAACGTCTCAAAGCAAAAGCCTATTGAGCATCCCCTTGAGCAGACCCAACAGCCGCCTCTTGAGCAGCTTCAGCTCGCGCTTGGTCTTCCGACTCGCCTTCCGCAACTTTTTCGGCTGCAGCAGCATCTTGTGCAAACAAGGTTTCTACTGGAACGCCAAGCTTCTTAGCTTTACGAAGTTGCCTTCCAAGCAAAGAATTGCGGTAAGAATAGCCAAAGTACACAGTAAAGCCGATTGCAAGCCAGATTGCAAAACGAATCCATGTAAGCACAGAAAGGTTTAGCATAAGCCAGAACGTAGAAAGCGCGGCGAAAATAGGCAGAACTGGATTCCAAGGAACCATAAAGGATCGATGCAGATCAGGCCTACGCATACGCATAATAGGAACGCCTGCAGAAACAAGCAAGAACGCAGAAAGCGTACCAATATTCACCATGTCGGAAAGAATTCCAATATCTAATGTAGAAGCGATTATTGCAACAACAATGCCAGAAACAATCTGAATACGTGCAGGAATTCCGCGCTTGCTAACCTTAGAGAAGCTACGTGGAAGCAAACCATCGCGGCTAACAGCAAACACAATACGTGTAAGGCCCAAAAGAAGAACCATCACAACAGTTGTTAAGCCGATTACAATGCCAAGAGAAATAATCTTAGCAGCCCAAGTTGCTCCTACAAGCTCAAAGCTCGTAGAAAGCGAAGGAGCGTCTTGCTTAGCCAAATCCTTGTAAGAGACCATACCAGTTGTAACAACAGCAACAAGAATGTAAAGAACAGTCACAATCAAAAGACCAAGACCAATGCCCCTAGGAATGTTCTTGTGTGGGTCTTTAGTTTCTTCTGCCGTAGTTGCAACAACGTCGAATCCAATGAATGCAAAGAACACAAGTGCTGCGCCAGAAAGAATACCAGTAACACCGTAAACAGCTGGCTGCATGCCAGTTACCCACTGCCAAAGCGGCTGGCTCATAGTGCCAGAAACGTGAATACCCTTAACGCTAGCAACGTCTGTTGCAGGTGGAACAAATGGAGTGAAGTTAGAAGCCTTAATGTAGAAGAATCCAACAACAACAACGAACAGAACAATACCAATCTTAAGAATTGTTAAAGCACCGTCAAAACGAGCAGAAAGCTTTGTTCCAACAACAAGCATAATCGTAAAGAACGCAACAATAACTACTGGAGCAAGATCAAAAGTAAAATTACCAAGCTTTACCGAAGTAGACATGTTAATACCAAACAAGTGCATTAAATCGTTAAGATAAACGCCCCAATATTTAGCTATAACAGATCCTGCCATAAGCATTTCCAGAATCATATCCCAGCCAATAATCCAAGCAATAAGCTCGCCTACTGTGGTATATGTAAACGTGTATGCAGAACCTGCAACAGGAATCATCGAAGCAAACTCCGCGTAGCACATTGCAGCCGTTCCGCAAACGATTCCAGCAATAATAAAGCTAATAATCACTGCAGGACCTGCGTGGAATGCTGCTGCTTGAGCGCCAACGGAGAAGATTCCAGCGCCAACAGCAACAGCTACGCCCATAACAGCAAGATCCCAAGCATTTAATGTGCGTTTAAGATGGCGATCACCATCCATTGTTTCTGCAATAGTCTGTTCAACAGACTTTTTTCTCCATATTTGCATAATCCAACCTTCTCTAAAACTACGTCTAAAACATTCCATATAAGGGTATATATGTTATAAATCGCAAAAAATACGGTTCAACACACATTAAGCGTCATCAAACAATAATTTTTACGATATTAAAAGAGCATAGTACTTTGTCTATCGGAAAATCACAACACAAATCGCAATTTATTATGTTAAATTATGCTAAATTTGTGTTAACAATGTCTTAACAATCCACGCTAACGCCGATTAAAACAGGTTCTGGAACAAGTTTTACGCCGAACGAATCGTAAACACCATCTATGATTTTGCGCGCTAAATCAACAATATCTGCGCATTTTGCACAACTGCGATTAGTCAACGCCAAAGTATGTAAAGAAGATAATCCAGCTTTACTCTTTTCGCCATCACTTTGCGTAAGTCTAAATCCCTTGTGGAATCCAGCATGGTCAATAAGCCAAGCTGCAGAAGTCTTAACTCCTTTAGATCCATCTGGCAAAGTGGCGTCAAATCGCGGAGCGTCTTCTGGAAGCAAATCTGCTTGAGATTTAGTCAAAATCGGATTCATAAAGAAGCTTCCGCAACTATGGCGGTCCGCATACTTGGAATCGCCCTCTTGCAAATCACCACAAACATAGTCTTCATTTTGAAGCCTAATCGAAGACTCAACGCCCTTTTCGCTTTTTGCGTAGCACATCCACTTATTTGCGTAGCGCATAGCATCTTCGAGCATGCCCTTAGATGCTCTAACGCGCAAAACTTCGCGACGAATCTTAGACGTTTCCATCCTATCTCCAACTTGCACACCAAGCGCGTGAGCAAGCTGCGAATGAGCCACAACACCTGTTTTTGAATGCTTTAAGCAAAAAGTAACAGACAAAACAACGTATCTAGGCGTTGGGAAGAAGCAATCAGCAGCAACACCAGGCGCCTTATACATGCTTTTTTTGAGAACAGACGTGCGATAGCCAAATTTAAGATCCGCAAGATTCATATAAAAAGTGGTTTTGTCTTTACGATCCCAAACTTCTACAGAATCAACACTTTGCGCCACTTCCGCACCGTATGCGCCAATATTTTGCACTACAGACGCGCCAACCGTTCCAGGAATCCCAGATAGCGCTTCTACGCCTTGCAATCCAAGCTCAATAGTGTGAGAAACAAAATCATCCCAATTGCAACCAGCTTCTGCACTAACGTGAACCAAAAAATCTCCGCTAGTTTTATCAACGCCGTCTATTCCAGGAGCAGCCTCATCTAAAACGCAAATCTCGCGACGAGCATCGCGCACAACTACTCCGTTAAACGGTTCATCGCTTACAAGCATGTTAGATCCGCCGCCAATAACGCAAAGAGGCAATCCAGCGCAATCTGCATCTTCTACAGCTTCAATAACAGCCACTCTGCTAGTAGGCTCTACAAAACGAGCAATAGAGCCTCCAACGCCGATTGTTGTAAGATTTGCAAAAGTTGGATTATCAGATTCCAATAAGGATGATTGCATACTCATACGATTAATCCTAACAGCAATAAATAACAAAAAACCCCGCAAAACGCGGGGTAATAAAGCTATAAAACTTCGCCGAAGTTCACGCTTTTAGCGAGTCTCGCGATGGAGAGTGTGCTTGCCGCAGCGTGGGCAGAACTTGCTCAACTCAAGGCGATCAGGCGTATTACGACGATTCTTCGTCGTGATGTAATTACGCTCCTTGCACTCCGTGCATGCAAGCGTAATGCCTGGACGGATGTCTGCGCTCTTACTTGCCATTTTGTTCACCTCTAGAATATTGTATGTTGACCAACTCCTGCTGGCCATTGTAGCGAGGAAGAGACTCGAACTCTTGACCTTACGATTATGAGTCGTACGCTCTAGCCAGCTGAGCTACCCCGCCAGAGAGCCTCGAGTGAGAATCGGACTCACGACCTCTTCCTTACCAAGGAAGTGCTCTACCACTGAGCTATCGAGGCGTGGCGGGTAGTGGATTTGAACCACTGAAGCACGAAGCAACTGATTTACAGTCAGTCCCATTTGGCCGCTCTGGTAACCCGCCAACGTTTCCGCGCGGAGAAGAACATCTCCAAACGGCAACTTTGTTATTTTGCCACGAACGCGCGACTAATGCAAGTTCAAGACACGCCGAAAGCAAAAATCACATCTAAATGCATCTAAAAAATGCGATTATTTATATGCTATTTATCCGCTATTTATATGCTCTTAAGCGATTATTAAGCAATTATTTAAGCGAAAAACCATCTTTCTTTAAAGATTCACACACTTTAAGTACGCGATCATTTGCCTCAGTCTCCGCAATCGTAATGCGAATACCTTCTCCAGCAAACGCGCGCACAGAAAGACCTGCATCAACAAAACGCTGATTAGCTCGCTCTGTATCTTCACCAAATGGCATCCAGAAGAAGTTTGCGTATGGCTCGGCAACATTCCACCCTTGCTCACGCAAACCGCTTACAACGCGCGCACGCTCCTTAACAAGCGCATCTACGCGATTGCGCATTTCTACAAGCGCTTCATTCTCCAAAGACGCAAGAGCTGCAACTTGCGCAATTTGGCTTACACCAAACGGAACAGCCACTTTTCGCATGCCTTCTACAACATCTGCTGCAGCAATAGCGTAGCCAATGCGCAAACCAGCCAAACCGTAGGCTTTAGAGAATGTTTGTGCAACAACAACGTTTGGATATTCGCGGTAGAGTTGCATGCCATCTGCCGTTCCCTTTGCGTTGTTAAATTGCACGTAAGCTTCGTCAATAAGCACTAAAACGTTGCTTGGAACAGCATCCAGCACTCGTCTAGCTTCCTCGTCTGAAAGCGATGCAGACGTTGGATTGTTTGGATTGTTCAAAATAACAAGACGAGTGCGCTCATTAATCGCATCAATCATTGCGTCTACATCGTGCGACCCATCTGCGCGATTAGGGATTTTAACGCTTGTAGCGCCAGCACCCGTAACAATAATCGGGTACGCTTCAAAGCTTCTCCACGGGTATATGACTTCGTCTCCAGGGCCTGCAACAAGATTCACAAGTTGCGTAATAACCTCTGTAGAGCCGCATCCAAGAACAACCTCTTCTGGAGTAACGTTAAACTTTTTAGCTAACTCTTCTACGACTTCTGTTCCGCGCATGTTTGGATAACGATTAATAACACCAAGCGCACGGCTAGAAATGGCGCTTTTCACACTTTCTAACGGCTCAAATGGGTTTTCGTTGCTAGAAATCTTATATGCGCGAATGCCGTCTAATGCGGGCGCTGGTTTACCTTGCTTATAATTTGGCAAAGTATCTAAAATACTGCGATGTTTGTAATCCATGATTTTATAATAGTCGCGTCTTAAACAAATTAAATAAATTATTAGACGTATTAAAACAAATCAGACACACTAAACGATTAAACAAAAACGCTGAAAACAGCGATAAGCCGCCATTTTCAGCGCTAAATAGCTTTAAGATTATTTGACTAATTACAAGTGATTAACCAAGTGATTAACCAAAATCAGCCAAGGATTGCAAGAACGTCACGAGACGAAACGATTAAGTAATCTTCGCCTTCGTAATGAACTTCTGTGCCACCATACTTGGAGTAAAGAATCTTGTCTCCAGGCTTAACATCCATAGGAATGCGCTCACCCTTATCGTCTCTGCGGCCTGGGCCAACAGCCAAAACCTCTCCCTGCTGTGGCTTTTCCTTAGCGTTATCTGGAATGTACAAGCCAGAAGCAGTCTGAGTTTCTGCCTGAGCTTGCTTAACAATAATCTTATCTTCCAAAGGTGTGAGTTTAATCGACACTTCGGTACCTCTTTCTAGAGAAATGTAACCTTTGCGCGAATAATGTTGACGAGGCTGACGATCACGTCAAAACTATCGAGCACTGAACCTTATAATAGCGCGTTTTTAGCACTCTACCAACTAGAGTGCTAAAATTTTAGAAAATTTTTACAAACTTTAGGCAGCGCGACGAGCCAAAACATCCCTTAAATCGGCTTTACCAAGCGAGTCTTTTGTACTAACTGGAGGCTCTACAGTAGATTCAGATACTTCAGAGACTTTGCTTGAATCGAAAGCCGCCGCCGATTCGTTTGAATCGTCTGCTGCAATCGCTTTAGTAACTTGCTTTGTAGACTTTATCTCTAAGCTTTGCGGACCCGCATTTTTGCCATTAGCACCAAAATCACTAGAATCATCGCCAAACGAGAACGATATAAGATCTTGATTTGAGTTGGAGATATCGGCTTGCGAGCGTGCATCATTAGCAGCGGAAAAATCGCCAGCAACCGCGCTTTTTGCCACCTCTTGCCTATTTGCTCCTGCTAAAGCCATGCTTATATCTCGCTGTTGCATAACTGAAGTCTCTGTGTTGTCTGGATTTTCGGCATGCTGGGCATTTTCAGAACGGTCAACAACTGAGTTTACGGCAGCGTCAAAAATTGGCTCCACAACAGAATCATTAAAAGCTGCAGAACGCTTGTTATACAAAGCAACTTTTGCTTCCCACTTGCGCGCTTGCTTAGCAGCCATAGAGCCAAAGTAGAGAACAGTGCAAACAGCAGCAAGAGGAATGATTGCAAACCATGCGCTATAGAGTCCAGAAAGACCCGCAACAAACACAACAAGAGTTAAAAATGCTAGAGAAAGCACCAACGCACGGCGACGGCGGATTGCTGCACGGCGAAGCGCGCGAATACGAGCAACATGTTCAGGCGTAAAAGCACCATTAAACTGCTTAGCGCACTTATGTTTATTAGCGTTCACGCCATTGCGACTGGACTTTCCATTATTAGGCTTTGTATTCGCTTGCATCTTCGACGGCTGCATGCCAACCCCTTTCGCCATCGTGCCGCTACACGCGTGGAAAAGCGAATCACTGCTATAATCCACAATGTGCAACGAAGGTGAATACCTATCTTCGCTGTGTTCCAACATCGACTTCATGCTGTTTTCAGTGCGTTTAGGCAACCAACCAAACATTAAGGCTACGATGATGATCAATACTGTTAACGCGCTCACCGATTCATAACCCATACGTACAAATATAAAGTGCATTAAGGATGTAAAGGCTAAAAATAAGTCGGCGTGTCGGATTTTTTGCGATTGTTTCGCAAAATTTTACAAACAAAAAGCGTTTACGATTAGCGATTAGCCGCTTTAACGAGGCGGTATTATGAGCTAGGATATGTGATGGAATTATAGATTGGAGGAACCGTTGCCTACTTATCATTACCGTTGCAAGCAATGCGGATATGATTTTTCACAACATCAATCGTTTGAGGATGAGCCAATTACCGTGTGCCCAAAGTGCGGAAAGCAAGAAGTTCGTAAGGTTTTTAGTGCGCCGCCAATCAACTTTAAGGGCAGCGGATTTTACCGCACCGATAAGTAACGTGCAAATAACCTATTAAAATTTGTGCATATGTGCATAAGTGAAAAAATATGACGCAACTTATGTGTGTATGTGAATAAATTGAAAATTTATGACGCCACTTATGTGCTTATGTGCGTAAGTGGCGTTTATTTTGCTACATATGTGTGCGTATGTTAGTAATCACTTATATTGATATATGTTTATATGTGGATTAATACCAATCAAAAATGGCCATTTATGTGAATATGTGTATAAGTAGCTATTAAGATTCATCAAAAATGTTTATATGTGCGTAAAATCCTCGTAAAATCCCCATCTAAGCTAGCCTTTAACCACATTGCACAAAAAAGCTTGCAAAAGCGCTCCGCGCGATAAATGATGCTTATATGCGTACATCATTTTTACTAAAAACAGTTGGCTACAACACGGAAAATAAGGTGCCAGTAGAGCTTATAAAGCGCAGAAAAAAGGCGCAAACCTTAAACATGCTTTCAATATTTTTTATAAGTGTTGCAACATTGTTTTCAATACACCTTATTTCAACGTTTCAAGCTACTCAAAGTGTGCCAGTAGCCGTTAGAAACATAGCAAAAGGCAGCGTAATTAAGCAAAGCGACCTGCATTACGTTAATGTTCCTAAAAGTAGCGTTTTTAACAATGTTCTTAACTACACTTCTATAAGCAATTCCACTAAAAACGCGATTATTGCTGCATGCAACATTAAATACGGAACGCCGATTTTTAGCAATCAAGTTACAAAGCAAACAAAAATTCCGCCTGGCTTTACAACAATTTCGGTTAATCTTGCAAGCAGCAGCGCCAGCCTTGCACCAGGAGACGTTATTTCTATAGCGTTTAGCAAAGTTCCAAACAGCTTAAATACAGCCAATCATTCAACAAATCCAACACAAATAGAAACATCTAGCGACGCCAGTTTTTCCGATAACATTACTTTGCAAGACAAAAACGTTTCGCTTGTTCACAACGTAATCGTTGTTAACATAAACAATTCTGCGCAAAGCGCACTGCTGGCAATGCCAGCAGAAAACGCGTTGCAAATCATAAACACGCAAGCGATTATTCCAAACCTTGCAGTAATAGCTGTACAAAACTAGCAAGCAATAAATAAACGCATGCCAGCCGCTATGCAAAGTTTATCTACCGCGTTCGCTAAAAACCGCCCAATGAGGAGGAAGCTCGCTAAGAATACGATTATCGTCATCTTTTGCGCGCTGCTCAATCGTTTGAGCGTCGCCCGACTCTTGCTTTACGCCGTCCGCGTCAAAAAGCTCCGACCCTTTACGAACCACGCGCGAATGGCCCCTAGAACACCTGCGATTAGCGTTGTATTCGCTCATTGCTGCTCGCCGCTTTTATAAAGCTCGCCAATTCTAGAAACAATTCGCTCAACTTCTTTTTCGGGATTAACGAATGCTCCAACGCTCCAAACGTTCATAACAGACCAGCCAAGATATTCCAAATCTTGAGCGAGTATGCGATTGCGCTCACGAGTAGACTCAAGGCTCATAAAACTCGCGTCGTCGGTTAGAACAGCCAAAGCAAACGGCTTATCTGGCAAGCCAACAACAAGAGGAATACTATGATCTTCACTAAAACCGTAGTTTACTGCAACATTAAGGCCGCGAGAGCGAATTCGTTCTGCCAAATCAGCAAACAAAACGTTGCTAAAGCCGTTTGCGGAAAAATCGCCAGCAGCTTGCGATTTAGTAGGCTCGACCTCGCTACCCTCGTCTCCAGTATCTCCAGCGTCTCTAGCGTCTCCAGCATCTCCAGCATCGCTAGAATCGCCAGCAACCGCTGTATTTACTTTATCAACTGGATCATCGTCCAAATTCTGCGCCCAAGTAAGCAAATCCTTAAGAAGCTTAGGTCCGTCTTGATGCAAACGATCATCTTCCATATCGCTAGACTTAAATGCGCAAACAATGTCCAAGTTTCTGCGAGCCAAAGCCAAGGAGTCAAGAAGCATGGACTTTCCGCCCTCTTCTTCCAAAACTCCAAACTGCTGCAAAAGCCTTCCGTGCGAAGTCTTTGCGTAGCACAGCGAAAGAATAACATCCGTTGCATATGCACCAACAGCTTCATTTACGCTTACAAGTCGTACATGCCTAAGGAATCTACCCATATTTTCGTCTTTAACAGCCAACGCCTTAAGCTCCGCTCCAAGCCTGTTTCTAAACACGCTTGTAAGAGTCACAACTGCAAGCACGTAACTAGAAGGAACAACGCTAAAAGTCTTAGCGCGCTGCTTAATCAAAGACACAACTTCGTCAATCTCGCGCTGGCTGCTTTCAATAAGACCAGTTGCCATAACTGGAACGCCAGCGGCTTCTACTTGATGAAGCTTAACATTGCCTTGCATTTTTTCTACAGGAACATCGTGTCTAAGCACGCCGTAGCCGTGATTTTCAAGGAAATCGGCAAGATACGCGGAACGCCTGGTTGCTCGCGACTTAACGCAAACAGTAGGCAAAACACTAATAAGGTCACTTACGCTTTGCGAGCTAACAGTTTGCTTGTGCGCAATAACAACGACTTGGCGTGCGCGCGCAAGAATGCTAAGCAGCTCAATGTTGTTAATATGTTCTGCAGAATCAATAATCACAACGTCTACAATCGGCTTAAACTCAGTCATCATAGTTAAAGTAGACGGCATTGCAACAAGAATCGGCTTAGCAGCAAGCAGCAAATCTGGGTAGGAGTTCATCAACTTAGCAAAAGTTACACCCGAACCATTGCTTGCAAGAGCAGTGTGAAGCTGATTTGCCTCTTGAGAACGCGCAAAAAGCAAGTCGCAAAGCTTTTTAAGTGCTTCTTGCTGGACCATTGGCCCTACGGAACGCACGTGCTCTGTGTCTACTTGCACAAAACGATCGGAAGCGTCTTGCAACGCGGAACCGTCTTGATTAGATATAATCTCGGAAGAATTAACAATATCTTCAAAAACGGTAGTCCACCAAGCTAGATGAAGCTCGCCATCTAAGGCCTGGCCCGTAACTTTACGCCTACGCAAGTCGCAAACAAGATCTTCTAAACCAACGCCGCGCAATTCACGCTCAATAACACACCTACCTGGTAGCGTATCTAAGGATTCGCGACTATCGTGCAAAGCTTGTAAGCGCTCGTCAAGCTTAGTAAACTCAATGTTTTCAAGGTCTGCGCCAAGGCGCGTTGTAGAAAGCACAGCGTTAAGCGCTACAAGATTACGGTCTAAAAGCTCCTGCGTGCTAACGATTTCGTCTAGCTTAGGAGGCAATACTGGCCAACCACCATGAGGCACAAAAGTACGCCATTGCGCAGCTTGCGCGGCAACAATCTTTAACGCTTCGTGAAGATCGTCTACCTTTGCACCAACACGCAAAAGGCTGCGCGCTTCTTTAATATGATGCCTGCGCTCCCAAAAGCCCATTGGCGTGCCTTCGCGCTTGCGAACAGCTTTAGGTTTGCTCGCTTCAATCATTGCGTTAAGATCGCGCTCAAAAATATCTGGCTGGAAAACGTCTAAAACGCGGCGAAGATTCTTTAGAACCGTAACCTGCCTACCCCATTCTCGCGCCGTAGAAGGAATAGGGAAACCGCAATTTTGCACAGTTGACTTAACGTGCTCGCGCGCGGCTGGCAAAAGCTTTGTAAGAACGTCTACAACGCGCTGATACACTGTTACAGCCTCGTTCTCGCTAAACAGCGAAGCACCAAACCACGGCGTATCTTCGGCATTAGTAGTAAATTCACCAAGAGAATCTACCTCGTGCAGCTTTTGCGCCCACTCGTCTAAATGACCAGAAAGCGAGCGCGCAGCATCTACACTAAGACGAACATGCGTGCAAGGATGCGTAGGCAGCATGGCGATTCCTGCAAGATTTTGCATCGTCTGATAAGCGGATACGCCCCATCGCTCGTTTACTCCGTGCAAATCTCCCAAGTAGCGGTTTAATCGCGTTTTAACGCCAACAAGCTCGTCGCAAACTTGCTCAAAGCGGCTAGAAGCAACGCTTTGGCGAGACCCAACGGCCGCTATAAGCTGCGCATCAACGTGCTTTGCAAGATGCGAATCCGAAACGTCTAGAGAAAGAGAAGAAATCTCGTTTGCGCTAAGAGCGTGGCGGAATCTGCGCTGCTGCTCCATAACGTTTGGAACGTACAAAACGGACTTTCCTGCAAGAACGCAGCGCGAAGAGATTGCAGCTGCGATTAAAGCGGAATCACATCCAGCATCTGCGTCTATTGCCAAAGAAGAGCCATTTGCCGCCATTCCTGCAGCGTATCGCACAGCGTTACTAACATCGCCAACTTCGTATTCGTAGTGTGGGTCTGCATCTAGTGGAGAATAGTCGGAAGTAGCTTTTGCACCCAGCGATTCAACGGCAATATCATCTCCCGCAATCGCGTCAATCATTGTATTTCCAACGTTCCCCATCTTAAGCGCGCGCAAAATCTGGCCGCTTTCTGCTAAGAATCTAGATCCCGAGTCCGTAAAACAACCGAGCACAATATCTCGCTCAATGTCGAAATCTGGGAAGACTCTTTGCGCAGCAGCACAAATCGCGTCAAAAACTGCGGATGTTTCTGGCGTGCCGCTCTGGTAGTTTGAGCCATCAAAAAGCGCGTCTTCGCTAAGGTGTACGCCTCTTTCTTGCAATCTAAGAACAAGAGCGTGGTTTAGGCGAACGTTTCCCGAAAAGTAAATCGTTGCAGCCGTCTCGTCTTTTCCAGCTTCTCGCAAAACGCGTACTGGGTATGTTAAAACTGGCACATGATTTCCACTCCAAGACGCAACTCCAACAACAAGCGAAAGCTCCGAAACGCCATTTTCGTGCGCTTTGTTGTCTCTGTCTTCAAAAACTCTGTCTAGCCTTCTACCTGCCGCGCGCAGCATTCCCGAATCACGGAAAAGCGCTTGAAGAGCGGCCTTTCCACTGGCAAACAGCTGAGCGATTCCCGAAGGATGCGCGTGAGTCAACTCTAGTTGCGCACAAAGTTTTGTTATGTCTTCTAGCGGAGATGGAGCAAGCTGCGACTTGTATTTTTCATACCATTTATTCATGCGCTCGAGCTTCTCGGCGCGCAAAGATTGTGCAGATTGGCTAGGCGCAGCCTGGTCTGCCTGGTCTGGCTTGTCTGAAAGATTTTGCTGATTTTGCTGGCTTAACTGACTTGCCTGGCCTTGCTGGCTGTGCATAAAGTCATTTTGATTATCGCTCATACTACTCAACTCCCTTGTTTACAAGCCGATTGCATTGCGATACGCGCTGTATCCGCTATTTTGCGCCAACGCTTGATCCACGTCTGCGTTCCCCTGCGCCGAAAGCCACGCATACAAATCGTCGTACAAATTTGTGTTCATTGCCAAGAATGGCAGCAACTCTTGGTACTTTGCCATCTCAAATTGCTCGGCAAAATCGTCTGTTTTTTGCGCTTCTTCCGATGTAAATCCTCCAGCGGAAACCACTTCTTTGCGAGCGCTAAATTCGCCATTTGAAACTTTTTCAAACACGGATCCTGGCTCAAAAGCTGGTGTAAATTGCGCGGAATCGCTTGCGATTGTAGCGCTTACATCGCTTATGTTGTTAGCGTCACTTACATTGCTAGAATTGCTTACATCGCTAGCATCATCGTTAGTAGCATCATTGTTAGTAACAGCATCGTTAGTAGATACATCATTATCTACAGAATCGTTAGTAGCAGCATCGTTACTAGCATCATTGTTACTATCAACATCATTACTAGCAACATCGTTACTAGATACATCATTACTAGCAACATCGTTACTAGATACATCGTTATTTGCAGCATCGTCAAATAAATTGCGCGGTTCCACAGGCGATTTAAACTCATCTCGAACAACAGGCAAAACAACCTGACCTGCAATAACAGGCTTAATTTGCTCTGCAACGCTTTCTGCAACGCTTGCAACATCTAGAACGCTTGCAACATCCGCAACACTTGAAGGCGCAACACTTGAAGGCTCAGCAGAAGTTACAGCAGAATTATTATCCGCATTATCATCCGCATCCGCACCAGCATCCGCCGCCGAAGCACTACCAAGGTCATCCGCCGCAGCAGCATCATTAAGCCGCTTTTGACTATCCCAAACCAAATCAGGCCGCGAAACCGACTGCGCATGGAACACTCCCGTTGGCTCCCCCGCGCGAATGTCAAGAATATCATCTACCGACAAATCCGCAGCGTCTGGCTCCTTAATATCATTATCTGGCGCGTAAGAGAACAAATCGCGCACTGGCTGCGCACCCGCATCACTTCCCTGCGGCGCCTTTTCTTCAATGCGCACAAAATCAACTGGAACGTCGCCAAATTGCATGCGAACAATGCTGTCTGGCATGTGGAAATCAACGCCTGGGTCTAGTCGCAGCAAGTCGCCGCTTTCGCTAACCAAGTAAGTTCCGTTTGTAGAGTTTAAATCGCGAATCGTAGCCGCGCCGCTTGCATCAACAATAAAAAGCGCGTGCCTTTTAGACATAGAGCGCTTATTGTCTACAACGTCTACGCGCATAAAACCATCTTCGCGCAAAGGGCGTATAGGCTTCCTGCCAATCTCCACAGACTGACCCGCGCCAACGCGTGCCTGCTCCACTCCACCTACCGTAATCATCCAGCGCTGCAAGGTTTGTTGAACACTCACGGAACCTGCTCCCTTCAAAAAACACACTACACACTATTGTGTCATGCTTTGTGTATATTGCGCTAATGGCGATTGCGCAATCTTTCCCGAAAATGTACGTGATTTGGGTCAAATATGGTACAAAATGCGTCGACTATTTCCGCTTTTTGTACGTGATTTGGGTAAAATATGGTACAAAAAGCGGAAAATAAAGCAGATTTAAGCAAGAATCGATAAATGCTTAGCGTGTAAATCAAGCTTGCCGCGCTTTCTTTTAGCATCTGTAACAACCATAGTCGCAAGAATCACCGCGCACCCAACAAGCGCAATAACAAACAGCGTCATCCAAAGCGGCCACTGCAACTTGTCGTCTGGCGCCTTAACAAGATCGGGCAGCACGCGATACCCCGTTACCAGCAGCCTTTGCGAGTTCACACCGTACGGCGTGCAAGTGAGTAAAGTCACCAAATCACGCCCCTTCTCGCGCTGCAACAAGCTGATGTCGTTAGGTTCTACAACGCTAATGCGAAACACCTTGTATCTTAAGGTTTCGCCTTGAATATCCAAATAGAAAAAATCGCCTTTTTTAAGGTAAATTAAGTCGTCAAACATAGTGGCATGCGGCAAACCCGTGTGCGCCGTAATAACCGAATGCCTGTTTTTGCCGCCTACTGGCAAATCCGTGCCATATAGGTGACCCGCGCCGTACGCTAAAACATCTTGCGAACTGCCGTGATAAATCGGCAGCTTAACGCCAATCTTCGGGATTTTCACGATTCCCATAATGCCCATTGGCTCATCCAGCACGCTATCATACTTTTTATACTCGGGTGTTTTCTTAAAATCTTCCGTTCCGTTATACGGATCCGCCGTAAAAATCGCGCTGCGATGCGCGTTATACTTGCGAGCCTTATCTAAGCTAATCGCACGCGCATCTTTAGGCTGCTCGCGACTAAGCTTGTCGTAAATTGCAGAAAGCTGCTTCGAAGCGTGATTGTTCCAAAGCGTAGATGCCACTGGGTACGTAAAACATAGGATTGCGGCGACTGCCAAGACCACTGGCTCTAGCGCTCGACGCAAAGGGCTTTTCTTTTTCTTAGCTTTCATTCCTACTCCAATGCGCGAATCTACTTGCATGGGCGCTTTGACTGAGCTTGAAATTGCATAACGCATTTCAAGCTCCTTCAAAGCGTGATTTGGCTCAAATGTAAAGTCCAGTGGACTTTACATGCCAAATCAGCCTTACGGCTACTAATAGCCGTAAGGAATAGCGCTCAGACCGCGCGAACGGCACGCCTCGATAGCGGCGAAAAATCTCGAATCTCTACCTAGTTTGGCGTATTTGCGCAATCTGCATAGCGGGCAAAAAGATTAGAGCACTTTGTACCAGAGCGCGCCAGCGTAGAAACAAAATACTCAATGCATTTTGTTTCAAACGCTGCGGCGTGTCTTCTGGTACAAAGTGCCTAAATCTTTTTAACGCTAAACCGAACGTTTAATCAACGCTGGTTATCTAAGCCAATCAGGCTTTTGCCTGCTGTTCTTCTTCTTTGCGATTGCGCATGTAGAGGAACACGCTTGCTGCAATCAAGCCCATGCCAGCAAGCGCGAAAATAATCACACCAGTAGCACCAGTTGCAGGAAGGTTGAACCACGCCCAATTGCTTTCAGAGCTCTTCTTTGTGTTAGAGAACTCTACAGTTGTGGTCTCACCTTCTTTTACATTCACAGCCTTAACTTTAGGCAAGCGAATGTAGCCTTCTGGAGCTTTAACCTCAACAAGGTAAATGTTTGTGCCAGCTTGAACCTTAACAGGCGCATTCAATTTACCAGTAGTTTCTTGAGTTGTAGCCTCATCACCCTTAAACGTAGAAGAAGCAGCGTTGCAATTAGTAATACTATCAACGCTAGTTTTCTCAACAGTAAGTGCCTGAGCGCAAGTTTCCGCCTTCTCCTTGGTGTTGAAAAGCCTAAACTCAGCACCCTTAAGGCCAGTCTTGGTATCCTTGCCTTCGTCTGCTGCATCGTACTTGAACACGTCAAACCAGCCGTACTTAACAGTAGAAGTGCCTTCATCATCACCAGAAACAATTGGGTCTGGCTTATTTGCATCTGGTGTGCCCTTAGGGCTTGCTGGGAAGAAACCAGACTTATTTACGACTGTAGTATTTTCTGTACTCTTTTGATCCTTAGCAGGAGCATTGCCGTTCTTGTATTCATCGCTAAGCGTAAGCTCAATGTTCACCTTTACGTCAGGATCTCCATTTTTTGCTCCGTTCAGTTTAGTGGCAATCTTCGTTAAGCCAGGATCCTTGAACTTAACTAAGATACGATTTCGGCCAGATTCAAGATTCTTGCCGTCGGCTTCAGAGCTAGCTTTCACGATAGAAACTTCATAGTCAGTATTTGAAGTAAGTTCAGCATCATCACCATCACCAAAACTCACAGACTTAACAGCACTGCTCTCAACATTTGTTCCAAATGCAGCAGTAGGAAAATCATCAAACACGGCAAAGCCACTGATGTCGTCTTTAGTTAAATCGCCAGACTTAGTGCGGTTTACCTTTGCTTTAATTGTGTAGTCAAGCGTACCATCTTTTGCAAGAACAGAGTTGTGACCTTTACCGTCGTCTAGCTTCTTGCTAAAACTCTTAGAAAGATCCTTATTCTTTGGACTGATTTCTGGACTCCAATTGAAGGTGGTAGCCTTAGTAGCACCAGCCGAAGTCATAGACCCAATCAAAGGCATTGTTATGTAGAACTCTGTCATATCCGCAGCACCATAGCCTGCAGGAGGAGTTTCAACAACCTTGTACAAGCCAACTGGGAGGTTTGCGATTGTTGCAGTACCACCATTTTTGGTTTCTGCATTATAAACATTGCCGTCACCAGAACCAAAACTAAGCTTTGCGCCAGTAGCATCACCGCGGTTCAGCTTGTCAACTACGCCAGCAATCGTAGACCAGGCGGAGAACTCACTGTAGTTAAGATCAACATTATCAATCTTAGTCACCTTAGTAAGCGTAAACTTTGCACCATCAAGACCATCACCCTGGTGGTTGCCGTCAGTGGACTCCTTGTACTTATACTTTTTAATCGTTAAAGTACCTTCGGTCTTTAGATTATCGCATGCGCCACCATCCTTCTTCTTACACCACGGCGCATCTGCAGGATCACCAGTTGCTTGTTTTAATGGAGGCTTAGGCACACCCCACGCAACGCTTGCCATTGTTACGGCGCCAGCAACGCACAGCGTGCCAGCCATCGCGAGCGACGCAATCGCCGCAACGCACTTTTTTGTTAGTTTATTCATATTATCTCCTTTACTCGATGCTTCTAAGAGCAGTTGAGTAAGTTACTTGTGTTTTGTGTTTTTGTGTTTACTGTGTGTTTGCGTACCGATTGAGCCTTATTTGTACTTGCTAAGCACTTATTTGTACTTGCTAAGCACTTGTTTGTACCCATTCGGCACTTGTTTGTGTTTGTGTGTTTGTTTTGTTTTTGACTACCTGGAATATCTGCTAGAATATCTTGGTTTAGTTAATCTAATTATGTTTTTATTTTTGCTACGCGCACTGCACTAATACGCGCGCACAACTTTATTACGTAGGCAGCTTTCACATTAGCATCGCCGCCTTTCGTAAAGTAGCTTTCTGCATGCTTCACTTTGACTTATAACAAATCCAGCAGCGAGCACGCTCACCATTACGGCAGCAAGAGCGCCCAGCTGCAAGTTCCAATTCTGCCCACCCGTATGCGGCAGAGTAAATTTTTCTGGCACGTGAATGTTAATAGCCAACTTTGCGTAGTCTACGTCTTTATTTTTTTTCTGGGCGAATAAAGCTTTTTCCATATCATCTGGCGTAATCGCCTTGAGAGTCCCATCTGGTTGAACAATAGTAGGAGCTTTAATATCGTCTTTATATGCGTAAACAATACACTTGTAATCTCCAGCTTCCGTTGGCTTAAAGATTGCGTAGCTGTCCGTCATAGTCGTGCAATCAGAAGTGCCATCATGCGCGTCGCAAGGCGCAGTTGTGCTATCAAAAAAGCGTTTACGCTGCCCATTGGCTGATGTGCTATTATCAACATCTGGAAAAGTAAACGGCGCAGAATTCATCCAATTTTTGTATTCAAGTTTCTTGGTAGAAGAATCAGGCTGTCCCTTTGAACAATACATAGAAAGATTAATACCTGTATTACCAGTACTACCGTAACCAGTACTACCGTTATACGTAGCTTCAACAAGTGGCCTAAGTTCGACTCCCTTCATCAAAGAAATAGTGGAATCGTTATCAATTGGGACTAAGGTACCTGTTGCGTCAATAGCGTTATTACCTGCTTCATCAAACGGATACACCTTTAGACTAAGCTTTTCTTTAAATCCCTCTTTCTTTCTAACCTTAATCTTAAGTGTCTTAACGTCCCAGTCGATGGTTTTTTGCTTGTCTTTATATCCGTTTTCAGCGTCCGCATAAAAAGCCTTCACTGGATTTTCAAAGATAGACCGTAGTTTACTATCATCAAGATTTTCAGTGTTTAACTTAAATAGCTTTACATAGCTACCAACTGAAATTTTATTTGGAGTAAAATCGGCATCATTAAAAGCAAACACTCTGCATGTGAAATCACCAGTCTCATTAGGAGTGCCAGTAATCCAGCTTTGGGAGCGCTCCGTAAAAAGATCACTCTCGTACACTGTATAGGGTTTAGCTGATTCTTCACCTGGGCGCTCACCCAAAGCATGATCCCACTGCTTTTGGAATGTGTAACCTTCCGCGCTTTCATCATCTTCATCGAGTAGTGTTGCATCGTTTGTATTTCTAAGCTTCAAACCATCAACATTATTTAAGGTATAGCCAATCTCTGGCCTTTGGTCGTCTCTATGGCAAATCATGCGATGATAAATAGGATTTGGCTTTTTAGTAGATTTAGTGTCAATAAAAATCGGAGTTATTGAGCTAAAGTTCCCTTTATCATCCGAAGTAAAAGTAACACCGTTCGTGTCTTGCACTTCGGAACGACCTTTAGAGTCCTGGTGATTGTAAACCTTTAGAGATAAGTCTCCTTTTGCGCCTTCTATACGAGCAACCGAAAATGAAAGTCTTACTTGTGGTCTAGTAACTTTAACACATTTTGCGTCATCAGTAGGGCAATCAAAATTAGTAGTGTACGAGCCATCCGAATACATCACTTTTACATACGCATAATAGTTTGAATCCTTCAACCACTTATTGGCATATACAGTAATTTTGCCAGTTTTAGAATCTAAGGTAACAAGACCATTATTTTTTGCTTCTTCGCTTCTAGAAACCATAAGTTTCTCTAGCTCAAATCCTGTAACGAAATCTTTTTTAGCCTTTCCTTTTATTCCCTTTACATACTTAAAAGTCGGATCTACAGAAAACTTTTGACCGCGTACAGATATCTTACCGCTATCGCTAAAATGAGGCTCGTACTTGACTTTATAACATTTTGCGAGAGATCCAACCTTTTTGCACTCTGCTGGAAAATCATCACCGCCAGCGGCGGCGCGAGTGTTGCCCAGCTCACGCTTTTGCCGACGCAATTTATTTGCAGATTCTTCTTTTTGGGCGCGTTCAGCAGCGTCTTTTTTAACGTCTTGATTAGGGTTCTTATTTGCGTCTTCCTTGGCAGCGCCTTGCTTTTTCTCTGAGTCAACGTTTTGGGCGTGGTCTGCATTAGAGTCATCTGGATTGGTAGAAGGTTGCGGATTTACAGACTCCACAGCTCTTAGGTCGGCAGATTTAGACTCACCATTTTCGCCGCTTGCAGAAGCCCTGTCTTTTGCATCAGCTTTGCTTTCAGCCGTATTAACATCCTGCTCAACCTTAGGCTCAGCATTTTCGCTCTTAGTTTGCGACTGAGTTTGCTCCTGATTAGATTCATTTTGCGAGCTAGCGCCCATAGAGGCGGATGGCATAATCATAAATGTGGCAAGAATAGTAGCAACAACAACAAAAAGCGCAACAATCGCGCGGCGAGCGCACGCTGTTTTAGCGCCAATTGAACGCAAAAATCGAAGGAAACGGCCACTGCAATGTAAATTACGCATCGGCACACCTCCCTCTCCGCGTATTTACTAAGCTTGCAAAGCAAAATGCAAAACTTACAGATTAAATAATCATCTGCTAACTACGGCCAGTAAATGGGCACTTATCATAAACCTTTAACAATATACCCCCCCCCCCTATGAAAATATCAAGTGCGATCCACTCGCAACACACCGTAAACTCAATACAGAACCCGTCAGCTTTCCCGCATTTTGTACGCGATTTAAGCCAAATTTGGTACAAACACCGTCAACTTTTCCAGAGTTTGCGCGAAGGCAGGACGGAGCGAAGCATAGCGGGTATAATTAGAGTGCAAACAAAACACAGACCAAACAAAACACAAGCATTAGGTGAAACATGAAACGAATTAACACGAGCACAAACGCGGCAAGCAAAATCGCCGCAAACTCGCTAATCGTTTTTACATGTATCTTCCTTGCAACCTGCACAAGTCTGGGCGTAATCTACCGCGCGCAAGGATCTTTAACAGATTTTAATTGGCTAAATGCGCTGATTTTTGTAATCACATTTTGCGCATATTACGCAATTTTGAGGGTTCTTATTTATTTTGGCAAAAACGGAGTTATGCCAAAAATCGTAAGATTTATGCGCGCAGAATCATCGCCAGAATTATCGCAAGCAGAATTATCGCCAGAAAAATCAAAAACAAAACAATCGAAATCAAAAACCGCAACAACCCTACGCGCCGCATTTTTTAACGCAAAATGCGCCCTAAAGTGGTGTTTTTACCACTCAACCTGCCGCAAGCGAAACATTTTTCTAACGCTGATTATCGGCTGGCTATGGGCGCCCGTAACGCTGCTCGCCGCATACGGAGCCGACATTTGCTCACAAATCCGAGAATACAGCTGGGCGTGGAATCAAGTAACTGGCCTAAAACAGCCATACATTGGCTTCTTTAGCTTTGTTCCAGCAGACATTTACCCTACGGCGCACTACCTTTGGCCCGCAAAACCAACGTACTTAAGCGACCAACACAACATTGTTTTAACGCTCATTTACGGCGCTACAGCCGCAATATCGCGCTATTTTACAGAGTCGAACGACGCAGGAATCGTGTTACTTGCCGTTATGCAATTTGTGCTCGCGGCATTTTGTTGCGCTGCAACCGCAAACCGATTCTTAAACACGCCGTGGGCTATTGCTAAAACAGGCGAATCGCAAGCTGGACATGCGCCATGTGCAACAGCATCAATCCAAACAACACCAATCGCCTTGCGCGCCGCCGTAATAATCACATTTTTATTCAGCCCACTCGTAGTATTTTCAACAATTTCGCTTACAAAATCGCCGCTGTTCGCGTTTGCGTTTGTGTGGTGGTTTGGAATAATGTACGAGCTTAATTGCCTGGAATTCAAGCAAAAACCCGCCGCACACACAATCGTCGAATTAATAATCAGCGTATGCATTATGCTGATTGCCGCAAAATACGCGTGGTACATTCTTGCGATTCAATTTGTGTTGATGATTATATCTAGCAGAAAACGTTGGAAAATATGGGTTTTGTGCATTCTGCTACCAACAATTCTTATACACGGCGCAATTATGCTTGCCATTTCTAGCGGCTCGATTATAAATGGCGACCCAATCGAAAGCCGCGGAGTGCAACTTCAGCAAATCGCCAGAATCGCAAAGCTAGACCCCAAAAGCATACCGCATGCAGCAAAGCGCGCAATATCGCCAATTTTCAATCTTAGTCAAACTGCAGAAGCGTACACTCCTCAAGACGCGGACCCTGTAAAATCTTCTGGCTTGCAATCTAAAAAAGTGAGCTACCGTTGGCGTTATATTACAAAAGACAACATGAAAAAGTTTAATCACGCATGGTTGCTTATGATTACACACAGCCCGATTGTTGCAACGGATGCGCTGCTAGCAAAGTCGTACGGCTACTTCGACATTCTAGACGTGCCTTATGTTGGCCCCGAATACTATGTAAACACCGAGAATATAAAGAATTCTGAGTGGATTCGCTACTGGCTGCCCGAGTGGCGTGGCGCTGTATCGAGCAGCGCGGAAGCGTGGAGCAATACGCCGATTTTTGGGTGGATTATTCACGGAAACTTGTATGTTGTTGCAACGTTGCTTATTGGCGTTGCCGAAATAGCATTGCGCAGGTGGAAAACGCTGGTTTTGCACGCGCCTCTTGCGCTTTTGATGGGCGTAATGGTGTTGGCTCCTGCAAACAATTTTGAGCGACACATGCTGCCGATTGCGTTTGTGTTCTTCTTTACGGTTCTAATGTTTGTAAGGGATAGCGTTTGCATCTCATGCCGTAACACATGCCGTCAAAGTGATAAAATAAATTGCGATTTGGTGCATGATAGTACGCGCGAGGATTAGCACAACAATACACACAAGGATTCGCACAAGAATTGAGGGAGTGAATGGACGAAAACGCTGACTTTCTTACAATTCTTACAGGCGTAAAGCCAGATGACGAACGCAGCGAAGCATGCGAATCTGCTGAAGAATCTAGCGCACAAGGCTTTACACCAAGTTCCACACCAAGCTTTACGCCAATGCCATGCGCTCCAAAAAGCGAAGATGCACTCGGAATTTTTGACATTCGAGACGGCAAAATTTTTGACGCGGCAACACGCTTGCGATTGCACGCGCTAATCGGAACGTGCCTTATGAACGGCATTGCAGACAGCCGCGTAAGTGCGCTAATGCACCTCTTGCAATGGCAAGAAAATACGCGATTTGTGGCGATTGCAGGCACGTATAAAACGGAATCAAACTCAAACGACGACAACCCAAATCCAACACCGCAAAACGCGGGCGCACATGCGGCGCAAAACAACACAGACTCTTTAAGACGCGTAATATGGACGCAACTCGGCGCATGCGGAGCATACGATGCGATAGTTGACAGCGTGCAGCTAGACGCCATTAGCGCGCGTGCAAAAACGTGGAAAATCGGCGGAAAATCGCAAGAAAGCGTCGACGCGAGCAAACGCAAAGATGCAGCGCCTTCGCACATAATCATTCTTGCGCTAAGAGAAAACCCAAATCCAACAGCATTAAACAAGATGTGCGAAGTGTTTGCAAAGTCGGGAAAACCCGTTTGCATAAGCGAAGTTGTAGTCGGCGCGCAAAAAATATGCAAAGAAATCACAGCAACACTTGCAGCGCTTGCCGTTGCGCCGTCTGTAACGCATTTGCCGCAAATAATCCGCTGCGACGACGTTCTTCCAGAGCGCGCACTTATAGGTGATGAAACCGCCGTAGAAACCTTATACACTAAGGTGTATCAAAGCTTGGCGCCGTACAATCCAGACGACCCGACTTTGCAAACAGTCGACGCTTTCTTGCGATTTGGCGGCGCGCTGGATCAAACTTCGCACAATCTTAACGTGCATCCAAACACAATACGATACCGCTTGCGCAAAGTTGCGCAAACAACAGGTTGGGACGCCACTGACCCTAGAGAGGCATACGTTTTACAAACTGCGATTACGATTGGGCGCATCCGCGATTCTGCGCTCTAAAGCATTGACGTATTTTGTTGAGATTTTCGGCGCGCCATGCAATACACTCAGCAAATACTTACATGATTGCTTTCCTCGCTTGGTATTGCGCGAGGTTTGAGTATTTCTCTCCTCGCAAGTCCCGTCGCTACGCTCCTCTTTTATTGCTCGTATAGAAATACATCAAACCTTCTGAATGTCTAGAACAATTGCGTAGCGTTTATCACCGAGATTCTCGATTTTCCTTCTTCATTCGATGAATCACCATCGAAGATGCTGAGGTTCATCTCATTCAGTGCGAAAAATCTCGAATCTCTACCTTGCTTGGTGACGCTGTTTGAAAAGAATATAAAAAACAAAAGCGCCGAAAACAACGCATTCTAAAAAGAACACACTATTTTCAGCGCTAATAAAATTACTCAGCTATGCTTAGCTAAAAATCACGCAGCAATGCTTGCAATATCCACTGGAACGCCAGGAGCCATTGTAGAGGTAATCGTTACCTTAGTGATGTAACGACCCTTAATGGTTGTAGGCTTCAAGCGGCGAATCTCATCGGCAACAGCCTTGAAGTTCTCTTCAAGAGCCTTATCGTCGAAGGAAAGCTTGCCAAACAGGAAGGAAAGATTGCCCTGACGATCAACGCGGAACTCAATCTTACCGCCCTTAATATCGGCAACAGCCTTTGCAACATCCATTGTAACGGTGCCAGTCTTAGGATTTGGCATCAAGCTACGAGGACCAAGCACACGACCAAGGCGACCAACCTTGCCCATCATGTCTGGGGTTGCAACAACGGCATCGAAGTCAAGGAAGCCACCGGCAACCTTCTCGATAAGCTCGTCATCACCAACAATGTCTGCGCCAGCTTCTTGAGCCTCAGTAGCCTTTGGGCCACGAGCAAACACCAAAACCTTAGCGGTTTTACCAGTGCCATTAGGCAAGTTCACAACGCCACGAACCAACTGATCTGCCTTGCGAGGATCCACATTAAGGCGCATAACGGCCTCAGCAGACTCGTCGAAAGCGTGCTTTGGCATGCTCTTAAGCAAAGCAATAGCCTCAGCTGGGGTGTAAAGGTTGTTGCGGTCGATCTTCTCAGCCGCTTCACGATACTTCTTAGAACGCTTCACCATTTTTTCCACTCACTTTCAGTCGGTAACGGTAATACCCATCGAGCGAGCAGTGCCCGCGATAATCTTCATACCAGCTTCAACATCTCGTGCAGAAAGATCTGGCATCTTGATTTCGGCGATTTCGCGCACCTGAGCCTTGGTTACAGAACCAACCTTGTGGGTCAATGGGTTCTCGGTGCCCTTAGGAATGCCAGCAGCCTTAAGCAACAAAGCAGCAGCTGGTGGAGTCTTAAGAATAAATGTAAAGGAACGATCTTCGTAAACAGTAATTTCTACTGGAACGATCTGACCCATCTTGTCCTTCGTCTGGTCGTTATAGGCCTTGCAGAAGTCCATGATGTTTACGCCGTGGGAGCCTAATGCAGGACCCAGTGGTGGGGCTGGATTTGCTTTACCAGCCTGAATCTCGAGCTTAATAAGCGCAGAGACTTTCTTTTTTGGAGCCATAATATGGTTCTTCTTTCTTTTGAAGCGGTTAAATCGGCGCCCTAAAACGTTGATATTAAGCCGTTTTAAGGATCCTCCCGCAACTTATATTGCTGTGCTGTGCTAGCGGATTACTCCTCCAGTCACAAGCTTTCCTATTATGCCACTTTGCCGCGACGATTTGGTGAAATGTTTTCCCGACTTTGTACGCGATTTAAGCCAAATATGGTACAAAAAGCGGAAATAGCACTAGCACGGATTAGCTACGCAGATAAGCAAAAGCGGCAAGGAATTCGTGATAACCACAAAAACCTTGCCGCATTCAAAACGCATCCGCGACTAATGCGCTAGCAAATCACTAACTAGCAAATCACGCTAGCAACCAGCCGCATGCGTTAATAAAGTTAACAAAAGAGCCTAGAACTACTTAAGTTCAACAGTTGCGCCGGCTTCTTCAAGAGCAGCCTTAGCCTTGTCGGCATCTTCCTTCTTAGCCTTCTCGAGGACTGGCTTTGGAGCATTGTCAACAATGTCCTTAGCTTCCTTCAAGCCGAGGCCAGTCAAAGCCTTAACAGCCTTGATGACGGCAACCTTCTGAGCGCCTGCAGAAGCGAGGACAACGTCAAACTCGTCCTTCTCTTCCTCAGCAGCGCCAGCGGCAGCGGCTGGAGCAGCAGCAACAGCAGCTACAGGAGCAGCAGCCTCAACATCGAACTTCTCTTCAAAGGCCTTGACGAACTCAGAAAGCTCGACGAGGGTCATTTCACCGAAAGCTTCAAGAAGCTCTTCGCTAGTGAGCTTAGCCATAATGGCTTCCTTTCTTACTTGGCCAGACACACCTTGTGCCTTAGAGCCATAACATTTTTATTATTTTTTGGTCTCATGCAGCAAGCTGCAAGGGAATCAAGCGGCCTTTTCCTGCTTCTCGCGCAAAGCGTCGATAGTGCGCACTGCCTTGGTTGGCAAAGCGTTGAACAGGTAGGCGGCCTTGGACATGGTGCCCTTGAGCGCGCCAGCCATCTCGGAAAGCAATTCTGGGCGAGACTTGAGGTCTGCCAGCTGCTTGGCGCCTTCGGCATCGTAAACGGTTCCATCTGCGAAACCGCCCTTAATGACGAGGGTCTTATTCTCTTTGGCAAAATCACGCAAGGTCTTAGCAGCCTCAATGAAATCGCCCTTTACAAAGGTGATTGCAGTTGGGCCAGCAAGAAGCTCATCAAGACCTTCAATGCCCGCTTCCTTAGCGGCAATGCGAGCAAGCGTATTCTTAGCCACAGAGTAGGAAGTATCGCGGCCTAGCTTTTCGCGCAGAGAAGAAATCTGCGGAACTGTAAGCCCGCGGTACTCGGTAAGGTAGACAGCGTCGGCGTTACGGAACAAATCCGTAAGCTCTGCAACTACCGCTTCCTTTTCGGGCCTCTTCATGGCGTTCCTTCCTAAATTGGCCGCTGGAATGGAAATAACATATCAAAAAAGCCCTGCGCACGGCAGAGCATCCAAAAAACACATAGTGTTAAAAAGTTTGTGAAAAATCGCAAATCAACTGCAACAATCACTGCTCAACCTGTGCTGGCATGACACATCATTTTCAGGAATCTTGCGACTCCACCAACGGTCTGTGGTTTACGTTGGGCAAGTTTAATACCCACGCGCGACAATGTCAATATTTTTTTCGCAAACTTTATAATTTATTTTTATTTAGGATTATTTAAGAGCGCACTCAACACGCGCGGTTGCCAGCGACTTATCCCAAACTAACGCGGAAAAATCGCAAGCAACCGTACGCATCAAATACGCTCTTAAAATAATTAATTAAATTAATATCTAACTAATATCTAACTTAACTAATACAAACTAACAGATTTACAAAACTGCGTTAGCAACAAAGTCAAGAATGAACAAAAGCGAAACAATCCAAAGCATTGGATGAACGTCTTTAGCACGCTTCTTGCAAGTCATAACTAAGCAGTACATGATGAATCCAGCGGCAATGCCGTAAGAAATCGAGTAAGAGAACGCCATAAACACGGCAGCGAAGAACGCAGGAATTGCTTCGGAAATATCGTCCCAAGCAATCTCCTTTAACGAGCTTGCCATCATGCAGCCTACAACTACAAGCACGCCAGCCGTAGCAGCTGCAGGAACAGCGCTAGCAAATGGTGCAAGAACAATCGAAAGCGCAAAGCACACGGAAACAACTACAGAAGTCAAACCAGTGCGGCCACCAGCACCAATACCAGCAGCAGACTCAACGTAAGTAGTTGTGTTAGAAGTACCGCAAATTGCGCCAACCGAAGTTGCAATCGAATCAGCAAACAGCGCACGATCCATCTTGGAACTAAAGCCAGAGCCGTTTTCCAAAGCCTTCTCATCTGCCTCCGAGAAAATGCCAGTTCTGCGGCCGGTACCAATAAACGTGCCAAGAGTGTCGAAAGTATCCGACATAGAGAAGGCAAAAATAGTTACCAAAACAAGCGGAATGCGTGCTGGATTAGAGAAGAGAGCAGGGAAACCTTGCGAACCAAAAATAGCACCAAAGGTGGTTGGAAGCTGGGCAAAAGCGTCTGTAACAGAAACAGCATTATTTAACGAAGTTAAGCCAAGCGGAATACCAATCAAAGATGTTGCAATAATCGTAATAAGCAAGCTTGCGCGAACCTTAAGAACGGTAAGAACAATAGCCAAAACAAGTCCAATAAGGAATAGCCACAAAATAGGATTATTAATAACAGCAAGGCCTGGAATAGCAGCGGTTGGCTTACTCTTAGCGGCAGCGGCAGGATCTTTAGAAGTAAAGGTGATTAAGCCAACGCTCATAATGCCAACGTATGCAACGAATAAACCAATGCCACCACCAATCGCGTGTTGCAACGAAGTTGGGATGGCACGAATAATCATCTTACGAATCTTGGTAACGGTAATAATAATGTTAATTAAACCGCACAAGAACACCATACACATGGCTTCTTGCCACGTAAAATGCAAGCCAAAGCACACTGTGTATGTGAAGAATGCGTTAAGACCCATGCCAGCAGCTTGAGCGTAAGGCACGTTAGCAAACAAGCCCATAACAAGTGTGCCAATGATTGCTGCAATGATTGTAGCGAGGAAAACGCCACCTTTAGGCATGCCAGTTTGGCTTAAAATCATTGGGTTTACGACGATAATATACGACATTGCAAAGAATGTAGTGAGACCTGCAGTGATCTCCGTTGATACATTCGTGCCGTTTTCTTTGAGATGGAAGAACTTTTCCATAAACTCTCTGTTCCTTGGTTTTACAGCGCAAAAGACCATGAAAAGCGTGGCGATAGCACTTGAGCAATCGCGGACGCAATTACATTTGGGCATTCACGCAGAGGTTACTGCGACTCGCTCGGCGCGCAAAGCACAAGCCGAATAAACACGCTAGAAAACTCGCGAGAATTAGAAACGACTTATAGAACTTTGAACAACCGAACAGCTTCGACCTTACGCGCACGTGCTGACCAAAGAAAAATCGCGCAAAAATTATGCAAAAATCACCTAAAAACCGCGCAAAAATCACCCAGAAACCGCGGCAAAAATCACCCAAAGCGGCCAGAAATATAACGTTCCGCCTCCGCATTGCGCGGATTGTTAAACATAGTGGTGGTATCTGCAAAATACTCAAGATGACCTGGTTTTCCAACAGCCTTAAGGTTAAAGAACGCTGTGTAATCGGCCACGCGCGCAGCCTGTTGCATGTTGTGCGTTACAATCACAATCGTGTAATCGCGCTTAAGCTCGTTAATCAAATCTTCTACAGCAAGAGTAGAAATAGGGTCAAGAGCAGAGCAAGGCTCGTCCATAAGCAGCACTTGCGGATGCACAGCTACAGCTCGCGCAATGCAAAGTCGTTGCTGCTGGCCGCCAGAAAGCCCGATTCCTGGCTTATCGAGTCTATCTTTGACTTCGTTCCACAAATTCGCGCCACGCAAAGCCCACTCAACTAGGTCGTCGGCATCTTGCTTTGAAATATGACGATTGTTTAAGCGAACTCCTGCAAGAACGTTTTCTCGAATAGACATTGTTGGGAAAGGATTTGGGCGCTGGAACACCATTCCAACATCTCGGCGAACAGCTACAGGGTCCACATCTTTTCCATACAAATCGCGGCCTTCAAGCAACACTTGGCCTTCCACGCGAGCACCTGGAGTAATCTCGTGCATGCGGTCTAAAGTGCGCAAAACCGTTGATTTTCCACATCCCGAAGGCCCGATAAAAGCCGTAACCTTGTTTGGCTCAATGCTTATGTTAACGTCTTCTACTGCTAGAAAATCACCATAGTAAATGTTCAAATTCTTAACATCAATGCGCTGACCCATTTGCGCCTCACTTTCTAAAATCTATTTCGCTCTATTTCGATCTACTTCGCATTATTTCGCTTTATTTTGCTTTTACTGAAAACACGCGAGCCACAACTCGCCCAACAATATTCAGCAGCAAAACAATCACAATCAACGCAAGCGCCGCTGCCCACGCGCGCTCCATCGGAATCGTAGTAACGCACGAAGATGGCGCGTTAGCTGGGCAATTCGCCGAAAGCTTTGAATACTCCTGGTAAACGTACACTGGCAAAGTGGTCATTTGCCCGTCAAAAAGATTGAAATTCGTGGATGCAATAAACCCAGCTGCCATTAAAAGCGGAGCCGTCTCTCCAATCACGCGCGCAACAGCAAGAATACAGCCAGAAACAATGCCAGGCAAAGCGGTTCGCAACACGATTTTTGTAATCATGCGCTGCTTTGTAACGCCTAGAGCAAGCGCCGCTTCTCGCAAATCGTTCGGCACAATTTTTAACATTTCTTGACACGACTTAACAACAGTTGGCAACATAAGCAGCGAAAGCGCAACAGACCCTTCAAAACCGTTGATTGTTCCAGGACCCACAAAAATCGTAAAGCTAGAAAACGCAAACAAGCCAGCCACAATCGAAGGAATTCCGCTCATAACGTCTACAACAAGATTAATCACCCTAGCTAAGCGACTTCCACGCGCATACTCAATCAAATACACAGAGCACATAATTCCAATCGGAATCGAAATCAGCATTGCGCCAAGCGTAATCTCCAAAGTTCCAATAATTGCGTGCAAAATACCGCCATAACCGCCTGTGCCAGTAGCAGCGCCACCAACTACATAAGTCATATTATGCGTTAAAAAGTCAAGATTTAATCGCTTAATGCCGTTTGCAATAGTCGTAAAAAGCAAAGAAAGAAGCGGAATTAGCGCAACTATAAAAGACAGGAAGATTAGAACGCGCATAAACGCGTCTTTTCGCTTGCGACTTGCGATTCTAGAGCGCGTTGGGCGGAACTTGTTAAAGTCGATTTTTGGAGATTCGCAGCTATCTTCAATAGTCTGATCAACCCCAACAACCCCAGCTTGTAACGATTGCGAATTTTGCATCATGCACTCGCCTTTCCCGTGATTTTGCGAGCAATAAGGTTTACAGCGAATGAAATAACAAACAGCACCAAACCTGTAGCAATAAGCGCACTAACACCCAATCCGTTTGCTTCTGGGTATTGCGCTGCTATGTTTGCTGCAATAGTTTGGTTTTGTGAAGCTTGCAAAATGTTGAATTTAAAGGTGAATCCTGGAGACAAAATCATAAGAACTGCCATTGTCTCACCAAGCGCGCGACCAAGACCAAGCATAGATGCGGAGACGATTCCCGACTTTGCAAACGGCAAAACCGCTAGCTTTATCATCTCCCACTTTGTTGCACCAAGCGCGAGCGCGCCTTCTTGTTGCAATCGCGGCGCTTGCTGGAAAATGTCTCGCGCCATAGAGGTTATAATCGGCAAAATCATAACTGCCAGAACAATGCTAACGGTTGCAGCACTACGAGAAGGGCTTGCAGCAGGGCCTGCAAAAAGCGGAATCCAGCCAAAGATGTGAGAGATAAACTTCCAGAACGGGTATATTGATGGCACTAGCACCAATCCGCCCCAAAGACCGTAGATTACGGACGGAATCGCAGCAAGCAAGTCGACTACACCACTTAAAAGCGGCACCATTTTTGGCGGAGCATAGTGGCTTATAAACAGCGCGATTCCAATCGAAACAAAGAAAGCAAGGAGCAGAGCGAGCGCAGACATAAGAACAGTTCCAAAAACCATTGGCGCTACGTAGCCTAGAAAATCGTGCGCTTTGCCGCCAGTAAAGTCCAAAAATACTTGACTTACTTGGTTTTTGTTTGCGCCTATAATAGGCCACGCTTGAAACAGCAGGAACAATGCAACAGCTGTAAGCACCATTAAAATCAGCAATCCGCAAGCAAGAGCTACGCTTTTGAACAAGCGGTCTGCAAAACCACCTGCAAAACCACCTGCAAAATGGCCACTTTTGTGCGCATCTTTACTGATTTCAGTTCTTTGTTTAGAACTCACTCATGCTCCTTTTGTAGTCATTATATAAATGCTATCAGCAGCAATATATTGACTACTATATTAACTACTCTAAAATCTTTGCAAAATGCTATTTTTACTTGCCTATCGACTGAATCGACTTGTTAATCCTTCCCATAAGCTTTTCTGGCAAAGGCGCAGTTCCAGCAGCATCTTGAGCCGCAGCCTGGCCATCTTTGCTAGTAACGTAGCTAAGCCAAGACTTTGCAAATCGCGCTGTTGCAGCATCTTTGTAAGCGCCGCACACAATATCGTAAGAAACTAGCACAATAGGATAAGCGCCTTTTTCTTCCGTTTTGTGGTTTATTTTAACAACAACGCGGTGCTTTGATTTTGCTGCAGCATCTTCGTCAACCTTTGAATCGTTAATGGTTATAGAGCCACCTTCTGGGCTAATCTCGTTGTAAGAATCTCCCACTTTTACTGCCACAGTTCCAAGCTTTCCAACTTGCGAGAAGTCCGCGTATCCAATCGCTCCGTCTGCCATGCGGATTGTGGAAACAACGCCAGACGTGCCTTTTGCGCCCTGGCCTACGCTATTTGGCCAATTTTCGCTAAGATCGTAGGCCCAATCGCTTGGTGCAACGTCTTTTATGTAGCTTAAGAAGTTCTGCGTTGTGCCAGACTTATCGGACCTGTGAACAACTGTAATCGGCTTATCTGGTAGCTTTAGCTTTGGATTTTGCGATTTAATAGCATCGTCATTCCAACGCGTAATCTTGCCGTCGAAGATTTTTGCGATTGTAGAAGCGTCCATATTTATGTGTTTTCCAGCATCCGAAACGCCTTTTAGATTAAAGATTACTGCGATTGGAGAAACGTATACTGGAACGTCGAAAGCCGTAGTGCCATTTGCGCAAACCGACTTTGATTTTTCTAACTCGTCGTCGCTTAGCGATTTATCGGATCCAGCCCAAGCTGTTGCGCCCGTCATAAACGTTGTAACTCCTGCACCCGAGCCAGTTGGATTATATGCTATTTTTGCGCCAGGATTTTTGGATTGGAATCCTGCAATCCACGCTTCTACAGCAACCTGCTGGGAAGACGCACCCGAGCCTTGGAAGTTTCCTACGATTTTTGCGCTAGTATTTGCGGACGATTGCGAACTACTTGCAGGAACATTATCTCCGCAAGCCGCAAAGCTCACTAAAGTTGCGGACGCTAACAATCCTGCTGCAATCGCGCGCATATTCCACTTTGTGTTAGACTTTATTGATTGATTTTCTACTGTATTATTTTCTACTGCATTATTTACTGCATTTTTACGCATATTCTTCATTCCTTTCAAGAAGAATTGCCATTATGCCAGCCAATCTGCGTTTCTCGTATAACCTACCGCAAATTTTCCTCTTAAATTAATTAAACTAATGTTCAAAACTGGCATCTTTTATTTCTTATTACCTTTTTCTTCTATTAACGATGCCAATATTAAGAGGGGGGTAAAAACCTTGCCGCCAAAATCTGATTGAGCTTAGAAAATGGCGGCATTTAGCGCTACTCGCCTTTTGTTTGGCGATGCTGCGCGTCGGCGACCACATCGGCGTGTTGAATTCTACAAATTTCTAGCAATATTTACCGTCATTTTTGCAGCTGTATCCGCGTATTCGGATATGTCGAAAGTGTGAAACTCCTCGTATTTTGTGTCCGCGTTGTCGCTCATTGCGCGCACAACTAACGCTGGAATGTCGTTTCTTGCAGCAACGTGAAGAATCGCAGCGCCTTCCATTTCTACAGCATCCGCTTGAGTCGCCTCAATAACTTCCGCCACTTTTTCGGGCGTGTCTACAAAATATCCACCAGATGCGATTGTTCCCAAAATGTGATTAATGCCCATCTTTGTTAAAACACTGTCTGCTGTTTTAAGAAGATAATCGTCTGAATGGTACTCGTTTGTAAACGGTTTCCACTGACTAATCATGCGCATGTCGGTGTCTAAATATCTTAATGTTTTTCCAAGAACAACATCATTCGTATGCAAATTTTTATTGAGATTTCCTGCAATTCCCGAAAAGATTACAGCCTGCGGCTTGTACGCATCAATTAAATACTGTGCGGTTGCAGCGGCATTTACAAGTCCCATTCCGCCAACTGTTGCAGCCACTTCGATTTTTCCACCATCCTCGCATTCAAGCACGCCGCAAGATACGTCAAGGCTAGCGGCATTATCATGTTTAACATTGCTAAGCGAGGCAGCAATGTGCGCAACTTCTTCTTCCATAGCGCCAATAATGGCAATTTTTGTAAACTTAGGCATTCGTCAAATCATCCTTTAATCTTGTGCATTGCATTGCGTCTAATCAAAAATACGCTTACACAACACATAATAACAAAAGACGCGGTTGCAATTTTTAGCAAAGCGCTGCACGTGAATTCAAACCAAGGATTTGTAGCGGGAACATTCAAAAACTCCATGATTTGATTTTGAAGCGCAATAAATCCAAAGAAAGACGCTATTAGCAAAACGCAAATTATAGAGCCAACAACAAGACGCCATCCGCGCACAAAAACGCAAAGCACAATCAGCGTAATAAACGGAACAATAACGCTAAACCATAATGCAGAACAGGTAACAACAGTGTAGCCTTTGCTGTGAGTGCCGCGATACCACGCAAACGCAAGAAGAAACGCACCAGCAAGCAGAAGCGCAAAAATCGCGTATCGTGCAATCGGCAGAGCGCGGCTTAAAACGCTTTTATCTTGGGGAAGACTGTTACGCTCGGGGGCTAACGATTCACACATTTTGCACTCCTTTGTTCAAAAATGCTGACTATTTGAGGATTTATTGTAATAGTTTGCACCTAAAAAAAAACACGGCGTGTCGCGCCGTTAGCGCGGTCTAAGCGAAAAGGTAGGTCGTCGCGCGCGATAATCAAGACTTAAGTCGGCGAGCAGAAACAGACTGAGCAAGAGTGTTAAGCAAGCGCTCGGTATCTTCCCAAGAAATGCATCGATCCGTAATCGACTTTCCGTACTCAAGCTCACTCAAAGGCGCAGGATCTTGGTTTCCGCCTTGCAAGAAGCTTTCCATCATAACGCCTTTAATGCCTTTTTCGCCGTGCGCAAATCGATCCGCAATATCTTGCACGACTTGAATCTGGCGATTCTCATCTTTGCCCGAATTTCCGTGCGAGCAGTCGATTACAACGCCATTAGACGCTACGCAATTCGTGCCAAGCCTCAATCGAACCGACGCAACAGCCGCTGCAACAGAAGATGCATCGTAGTTTGGCCCCTTGCTAGAGCCGCGCAAAACAACATGGCAATCAGGGTTTCCAAGCGTTTGTACAGCGCAAGCGCGTCCAAGATGGTCAATTCCAAAGAAAGTGTGATGCTGGCTAGCAGCTAGGCAGCCATTGACGGCAGCCGTAACAGAGCCATCTGTAGCGTTCTTAAATCCGACTGGCATAGAAAGACCACTAGCAAGCTGGCGATGAATCTGCGATTCCGTGTTGCGCGCGCCAATCGCCCCCCAGCTAACCGCATCCGCAATAAACTGCGGGCTAGTCGGCTCCAAAAACTCGGTTGCTGCAGCCAAACCAGCATCTAAAACGCCAAGAAGCGTGCGGCGCGCCAAAAGCAAACCCTTGTGAATATCGTGCGTGCCGTCAATATCTGGGTCGTTAATCAAGCCCTTCCAGCCAACTGTTGTGCGCGGCTTTTCAAAGTAAACGCGCATAACAATCAAAAGCTCGCCTTCGAGCTTTGCGCGCAAATCAGCCAAACGAGACGCGTAGTCAAGAGCCGCGGCGGGGTCGTGAACTGAGCAAGGCCCAACGACTACAAGCAAGCGATCATCATCTCCGTTAAGGCATCCGCGAATCTCATCGCGCGACTCGGCAACAATATCTTGAGCATACGGAGAAAGTGGCAACTCGCCAAGAACTTGAGCAGGAGTGGGAAGCGGCTCCAACTCCAACACGCGACGGTTGATTATGCGATCTACGCCAACCTGGTCTTCCCAGCGCTCGAATTTAGACGAGTCAAGCGGATTCATGCCGTTTTCAACAGCTTGCTTGACTGCGCTTGAAATGCGCTGATCAGGCGTAGATTCCATTTGTCACCATCCTATAAAATAAGCTGCGCTTGATGTGGAAGCGTTTGACGCAATTACAAAAACACTACAAGTTTATGTAGTCGCTCCGACCTGCCTTCGCGCTTTGACTGAGCTTGAAATTGCATAACGCATTTCAAGCTCCTTCAAAGCGTGATTTGGCTCAAATGTAAAGTCCAGTGGACTTTACATGCCAAATCAGCCGAACGGCTACTAATAGCCGTGAGGAATAGCGTAGCGCGAAAAGCGCTTTGGAGTAACGCGAAGCGCGCTATGCAGCTTCGCGTTAGGCCACTGCATTCGCGCGGTCTACGCGCGCGAATGTCCTCGCTGCAGCAGAAGCAATGCTTCTGCTCTAAGCAGCTCGGGCGCGCTCGAGTAGGCTAATTTCCTAGTGAAATTAGCCTAGGCGAGCGCGCCCATTGGGTCCCACGCTGGTAAAACAATTGCTGGTTCTTCCAGTGCTTTCTTATATTCTTCTGGCAAAAGCGCCTTAGGTACAGCCACCTCGTACACGTACTCAGTGAACCAATCGTCACTCATCGTAAAGTAACCCTTGTCCGCAATCTCTGGCCCCCAAGAGTTCTCCACGCGCCAGCGGCGAGTAGTCGTGCCGTCATCCGCAACATCAACTCCAGCAAACGCCATAGCATGATTCATAGCCGAATCAGCAAAACGCACGCGCTGCTCCTTGTTCAAGTCAAAATCAACGCCATAAACGCGATCGTACTCAAACAAATCCGTAGCCCACGCGCCATTATCGCGATCCATCATAGGGTGGCAATCCGCACCAAACCAAACTGGAATGCCCTGCTCAACAAGAATCTTACGCACGCAATCCTTCATAAACTGGTTTGGCACGTTCAAATATTCCGTAGCATCTCCGCCAGCAACATTACCCAAGTGCTCAATCGCAATCTTCTTGCCCTTTGGATGCTCCGCACGTGGATCGTCCACCAAGCAAACATATTCTTCCAATCCAGCAGTAACGTACTTCTTCCAAAACTCAACTGGCGTAATTTCGCCATCGCGATGGAACTTTCCGTCCTCGTCTGTCCACTCCCAATCGAAGCTCTTTGGCGGCTCACCCAAGTGAATTGTAAGAATCCTATGACCTGCAGCCATAGTCGTCTCAATAATATTGTCAATGTCGGCAGCGTTGGCATACATATGAGCCACAGCCGTGTGCAAAAGCTTTTTAAGCTGAGTATTCATATCGCCAGTGTCTTTAGAAGACTCTGTTTCTGGATACAAATCCTTAGGAACAGCACCATACTTCTTGTAGACGTTCATAGCCATAGTCCACTGGCCGCCGTCGCCCATAACGTCACTGAGCAAATGCTGCAACAAACGCGAATCAGAAGGCTCGCCAGAGCGAACAAGAGCCGCAACATCCTTTAAGAAGTAGTTGATTCGCTCAAGCTTGTCGAAGTACATTGCGTAGTTCTGCGAGAACTCAAAATCCTTAACTTTAAGCGATTTTTTAGCAACAAATCGCGCAACATTCAAAGAGCTAAATAGCCAGCAGCGACCAGAATGATCCTGATGCCTTGCGTCGCCATTATCCACAACCGTTGAGAATCGGCGCTGCAGCAGGCGAGCGCGGTCGTAGTTTCGCGCCACTTTATCGATTCCAGCAGCCGTAACGCCGTTCATTGCCAAACGATTCAATGGATTTGCGTCAAAATCGTCACGCAAACCTTGCAAAGCTTCGGCACTTAATTCAGAGATCTCAGTCACTGTATAACCTTTCTTGTTTTTCTTGTTTTATGTTTATTTTTTATAGTTTATTTTAGCTTTTTTCGTAAATCTTGCGTCTGCTTGCGACTTTTCCGCGCAAATCACGCCACGCGCATCTACGCCAGCAACTCACGCCAGAAGCTCACGACTCCTGCGCAATTGCCTCTTCAACTTGAGCTTGAGCATCTTTTCTAGCCTGCTTTTGAGCATCCGCATCTCTACGCTCCGAAGCATCCGCATCTGCAGAATCGCCAGAATGCCCCTGTCCAGAAGCAGCATCTCCAAAATCAAATCCCGAGAATGCGTTTGCAAACAAAGACCTAAGCTCGGTAACGCGCTGCGTGATTTGCGCTTCCCTATGCTGCAACTGCGTTAAGCGCGCCGTCATGCCGTCAAGCTCCTTTTGAGCCGCTGCCCTGCGCTCTTCCACCTGAGCCGTAGCATCTTGCATAGCTTTACGAACGATTTGCGCAGCTTGTGCGTCCGCATCTTTATGCGCTTGAGCTGCATAATCATCCGCATCTTGATGCACCGTTTTGGCGCGTGCAACAAGCGCATCCGCCTCTTCTTGCGCAGCACGCTCGCGCTCTTTTAGACCAGAAATAAGCTCATTCACCTTTTTTGTGGCCTCTTCTTGCTGAGCTGCAATGTCGTTTCTAATTTGCTCAACTTCTGCACTAACTTGGCTCAGTGTACGTGTGCGCTCAACTTGCGCTTCGTCCGCAATCTCCTGAGCCTTTGCAGCAGCCGCATCCGTGATTTCTCCAGCCTTGCGCTGAGCGTCCGCCATCATCTTTGTTGCGCGCTCTTGCATATCTGCAAGCTTCTTATTCGCTTCTGCTAAAGCAGACTCAATTTGATCATTCGTTTCTGCTTTAGCATGTGCGATTTCCGCGTTGGCGGCCGACCTTTGTTCTGCGATTTTTTGCGCTGCATCCGCCTTCAGCTGTGCGATTGCGCGCTCTTGCTCAGATTTTTCAGACGCCATCTTCTTTGCATGCTCTTCGCGCGCATTGTTGATTTCTAGCGTTGCAGCATCTTTTTGTGCATTAACATCTTTGCTCGTTGTTTCACGCAAACGCTCTGAATCCTCTTTCGCAGCACTCGTCATCTGATTTGCCTTATTGCTGGCTGTAGAAAGTAGCGTATCTGCCTTGGTTTGCGCCTCTTGAAGCAAATGCTCCGCGTCTAATTTTGCGTTATTCAGCAAAGTTCCTGCCTGCGCTTGAGCCGTTTTTTTAATCGACGCAGCGTCTTGCTTTGCGCGCTCAATCAATTGCGCACTCGTTTGTTCTGCCGAAGCAAGTAATTGTTGCGCATTTGCGCCCAAAGATGCAAAAGTATTACCGCTTTTTGCACGTTTTACATTATTTTTTTCTTCTTGCAATTGTGCTTGCAATTGCAAAATTGACTCGTCACTAGATCGCACTTGTTCACGCAACCGCGATATTGTGCGCTCATAGTTGGTAAAGGCTTCGTTGACTTTATCTTTGTCGTACCCTCGCAAAGCAGTTGGGAAACGATCTGGCACCATGTTTATTCCTTTCACAAACCCCCGCACGACTCTACTTATCGTGCACACTCCATCAGCAATAACGCTATCACTTTAGTTGCTAAAACACTCGAGCGTGTCGCGCGAATTACTTGAGCAATATTCCCGAAGACGAAGGTTTCATATAGTAATTTACAGCTTCGCAAATTATGCTTTTTCCAGCTTTTATTTGCGCGTCTAATGGCAGCCCGTGGCGTGCATCATGCAACGCAACCACTGGCGGAAAACTTACAAACCCTGCGATTATGCGCTTTTTAGAATTATTCGACGCCCAATCTAGCAATCTATAAAACAGCGAATTGCAAACATATGTTCCTGCATCCGAGCTTAGCGTAGACGCAATCCCACTATGAGCAAAATCGTTTAGAATCATTCTTAGCGGCAGCCTAGTCCAGTACGCAGCAGGCCCATTTTCAACGATTTGCACGCTTTGAGGAGTGTGGTTATCTACGTCTGGCTTATTCGCATCCATTATGTTTGTAGCGCATCGTTCTAGTTGCACTCCACGAGCCGCGTGTTTTACACCTGTTGCAATCACAATATCCGCGTCTTGCGCGTTAATCGTTTCTAAAAGATGCGGCCAAGCGTTTGCAAAACTGATTGGCAACATTACAGACGTAATTTTTACGCTAACATCTTCTGGAAGATTAAAATCCGATGCTAAATCGCCATTTTTGGCGTGTTCAAGCGCTAGTGGCACTTCGTGCGACGGATTTATTTCTAAATCCTCGTATGGCCCAAACCCAGAAATCACTACGTTAATTTGATTCATAACAATAGCTTTCTATAGCTTTCAATAGCTTTCTAACAATAGCTTTTACTTGTCTTTAACTACAAGCGCAAGCAATCGTCCTTCGTGAGATTTTCCTGCAAGACCAGCGCGCCTATGAGAATACCATAATGGATTTTCCAGCGTACACATTGGGTTTTGCAACGCCTTAAGGCGACTTTCCAACACTTCGCCTTCGCCGTCTACCTTACAAATTGTTTGCAACTCTTCGTCTTTAGCCAAATATTGTGTGGCAGCAGTAACGCGCGGCAAAGCGTCAACAATATTTGCAACTCCTGCAAGCGCTAAATCAATGCGAGCAGCTTCTGCAATATCAATTCCAAGTCCACCAAAACGCGTTTGCGTTACAGTTTGTGGGTATCGGCGTTCAAAGTCGCGCGCGATTTCTTCGCCAACTTCGTAGCAATCACCACAAATACATGGCCCTAAAACAGCTGTTATATTCGAGCGTTCGGCTCCCTTTTCGCACATTGCTTCAATAACAGAATCAAGCACGCCAGCCATTAAGCCTTTTCTGCCGCAATGTGCTGCAGCAATTACACCAGATTCACTATCTGCAAGCAAAACTGGCAAGCAATCTGCAGCAAACATTCCTAAAGCAAGCGAGCAAGCAGTTGAAACTTGCGCGTCTGCTTCGATTCTAGCGTGTGAATCTGCAAAACCTGTAGCATCAAAACCGTACGGAGTGTTCCACGAATCAACTATTGGATCTGCATCAAATACGCTATTTCCGTGAACTTGGCTAACAAGACACAAGTCAGATTTAAGCGCGCGTTGCAAAGCACAACGGTTGCTAAACACAGATTTAGCATCATCGCCAGCTTTGCCTCCTAAATTAAGCGAAGCAAACGCACCTTCGGAAATTCCACCTAATCGCGTTGTAAAAACGGCGTGAGCGCGCGCTCCAAGTGGCACTGGAATCGTCACTGGAATTGGCAAGCCATCTTCGTCTTCGTGTGCAAGTGGCATTCCTGCTACGCTAGTTTCTTGCATATTATTCGCTTTCGTTTTGTCTTATTCGTTTTGTCTTATTCGCTGTAAAAGTTAATCAAAATTAAACTAACCCAAATAAGCTAATTCTTCGTCGCTTAATTGCAAATCTGCAGCCTTTAAGCTATCTAAAATCGTAGCTGGCCTATGCGCGCCTGGAATAACAAAAACATTGCTGCCCTTGGCAAGCTCCCAAGCCAAAACAACCTGCTGATAGCTAACGTTGTGAGCATCCGCCACTTTACGGAATGGGTCAAAAAGATGCTCGTCGTACGGGTGACGGAACCCTCCAAGCGGACTCCAGCAAACAAACGCAATTCCAAGCTTCTTGCAATATTGCAATGTGTCTTCGTTTTCTAAATGCACTGGCGAATACTGATTTTGAACAGCAACAAGCTTTTCTCCCAAAATCTCACGCGCAATGTCAATCTGCTCAACAGATGCGTTAGAAATGCCGATTTCTCGCGCGACTCCCTCATCAAGCAGATGTTGCATTGCTTCAATCGACTCATTGTATGGAACTTCTGGATCTGGCCTGTGGAAGTAAAGCAAATCAATCGTATCTACGCCAAGAGCCATTGCCGACTCTTTAGCGTGCGCAATCAAATGCTCTGGCTTTCCATCTTTACCCCACGTTGGCTTACCATCTGTAAAGTTGCGGAAGTGGCCGACTTTTGTTGCAACAAGAATCGAGGACTTGTCTCCATTCCAGCTATCCAACGCCTCGCGCACAAGCTTTTCGCCAGTTTGCTCCTCACCGCCCGAGCAATAATACGCCCATGCCGTATCTATATGCGTGCATCCAGCGTTTAGAGCCGCGTGGATTGTTTCAATGCCCATACTGTGCCCAAGATTGTTTTCAATCGTTAATGGCATCTCACCAAAGCCAATAGCTGTAGTGTTAAACGATCCTATAGTACGATTCATGGCCATTTTGCTCCTGTTCAAATGTTTCAAAAAATGTTTCAAAATGCCCCCAAGCGCAAAAGCAACTTGAAGGCATTTAGATTTTTTATTTTATATGACTAGGCGCTTATGCGCTTGCGTCTTTATCTTGCGATTAGTCCTCGTCAAATGGGTCAAAATCGCGACGGATCCTGCGACGAGGGCGTTCTGCGCGCTCCTCGCGAGCAGCGCGATACTCATCGTAGTGGTCGTCGTCTGCAGCGTAGCGCAAATTGAGGTCGCTCACTCTGCGATCCGATCCACGGCGAGGACGCTCTGCGCGGTCGTCGGAACGATCGGAACGCTCTGCGCGCTCACTTGCACTATCATCTCGCTCGTCGTATCGGTCGTCGCGAGGAGCGCGGCGGCGAGGACGATCTTCATAATCGTTGTTATCGTAGCGATCGCTTCTGCGATCATCTCTTCTAGAAGAGCGTTCGTCGTAGCGGCTTGAACGATCCGAACGATTTTCCCTATCGTCATAACGCGAATCGCGATCATCGCGAACGCTACGGCGGCGAGGACGATCATCTCTATCTCCTCTGTCTCCACGATCATCCCTATCGTCGCGTGGAGCACGCCTACGGTCACTTCTGCGATCATCCCTATCTTCACGATCTTCGCGAGATCCACGACCACGGTTTTCACGAGGCGCTGGCGCCGAAGACTCTTGATTTTCAAAACCTGGAATTGCCAAAGAGATCTTGCCGCGCTCGTCTACGCTTTGCACGATTACTTCTACGGTATCTCCCTCTTTAAGCACATCTTCAACAGTGTCGATGCGCTCACCGTTAGCAAGATTACGAATCTGGGAAATATGCAACAGGCCGTCGCTTCCAGGAGTCAAGTTTACAAAAGCACCAAAGCTCGTAGTCTTAACAACCTTGCCAGTAAAAGTCTCGCCAGCCTTTGGAATACGTGGATTTGCAATAGAATCAATGATTTCCTTAGCCTTTTGAGCAGCTTCGCCACCTTCGGAAGAGATGTACACAGTACCGTCATCTTCAATAGCAATCTCGGCACCAGTTTCTTCTTGAATCTGGTTAATCATCTTACCCTTAGGGCCAATTACTTCGCCAATCTTATCTACAGGAATCGTAGTTGTAATAATGCGTGGAGCAAATGGGCTCATCTCTGCTGGGCAATCAATGCACTCGTTAATCACTTCAAGAATAGTCGTGCGCGCCTCGTGAGCTTGCTGCAAAGCAGCAGCCAAAATGTCTGCTGGAATGCCATCAAGCTTAGTATCAAGCTGCAAAGCAGTAATAAATTCAGACGTACCAGCAACCTTAAAGTCCATATCTCCAAACGCATCTTCTGCGCCAAGAATATCGGTCAAAGTCTTAAAGATGTGCTTGCCATCAACGTCTCCCGAAACCAAGCCCATAGCAATGCCAGCAACTGGAGCCTTCAAAGGAACGCCAGCAGCGAGCAAGGAAAGCGTAGACGCGCACACGGAGCCCATAGATGTAGAGCCGTTGGAACCAATAGCTTCCGATACTTGACGAATAGCATATGGGAACTCTTCGCGACTTGGCAAAACTGGCACCAAAGCCTTCTCTGCCAAAGCACCATGACCAATCTCGCGGCGCTTTGGAGAACCAACGCGACCCGTTTCACCAGTGGAGTATGGAGGCATCTCGTAGTTGTGCATGTAGCGCTTAGTTTGTGGGCCAGAAAGCGCATCCACTTGCTGTTCCATCTTAAGCATGTTCAAAGTAGTTACGCCCAAAATCTGGGTTTCGCCGCGCTGGAAGAGCGCCGAACCATGAACGCGAGGAACAATATCAACTTCTGCACTAAGCGTACGAATATCGCGCAAGCCGCGGCCGTCAATACGGTAATCTTCCGTCAAAATACGACGACGAACAATCTGGCGCTGCAACTCCTTGAACGCATTGCCGAGTTCCTTTTCTTTCTCGGCTTCGTCCATATCAGTAAACTCTTGCGCAATCGCCTCGCGCACGCCTTCTTTAATTTCCGCAATGCGGTCTTGGCGTGGAAGCTTTTCTGCAATAGAAAGAGCCTCGTTCAAATCAGCATGAGCAATCTCATCGATTCTTGCATAAAGCTCATCCGTATACTCTGGGAACAGCTGGAATTCCTTGGTTTCCTTAGACGCAATTCGCTTCAACTCATTTTGCGCTTCGCAAATAACCTTAATGAACGGCTTTGCGGCTTCTAAGCCTCCAGCTACAACTTCCTCATCTGGCTTAATTTGACCCTCATTATAAATCAAATTCCAAGCATTCTTACCAGCGCCAGCTTCGATCATTGCAATCGCAACATCGCCATTTTCAATAACGCGACCAGCAACAACAATCTCAAATACAGCACGCTCACGCTCACTCCAACGAGGGAATGCAACCCACTGGCCATCAATCAAAGCCAAACGCACACCAGAAACTGGGCCTTCAAATGGCAAACCAGAAATCATAGTAGAAGCAGATGCAGCGTTCAAAGCAATAACGTCGTAAGCATCATCTGGATTAATTGCCAAAATCGTTTCTACAACTTGCACTTCGTTACGCAAAGTGTGTGGGAAAAGCGGGCGCAATGGGCGGTCAATAATACGGCACGCAAGCGTTGCCTCATTTGACGGGCGTCCTTCTCTGCGGAAGAAAGATCCTGGAATCTTACCAGCAGCGTACATTTTTTCTTCCACATCAACAGTCAGTGGGAAGAAGTCGTAGTTTTCTTTTGGACTAGATCCTGCAGTCGTCGTCGACAAAATCATGGAATCGTCATCCAAGTATGCGGCAACAGCACCATCCGCCTGCTGAGCGAGGCGACCTGTTTCAAAACGCAGCGTGCGCTTTCCAAATGAACCATTATCAATAACGGCTTCTACAGCCTTAATTTCGGGACCCTCCACGGGTTCCTCCTTTTCTTAACTTACCTAATCAACCAACATGCGTCGTCATTGGCAGACTCGCTTTTTTGTTACCTTTGCCTAACATCCGCGCGAATCTTTGCAAAATGCATAACCAACATTTCGTAGTTTTTTGTTTCGGTTACTTCAATCATCCATATTCAATTATGTTTTATTCTTCAGTTATAAATCCTGCAAACTTAAGAACTTGCTAAAACTAAATCGCTTAAATCTTAAATCACTTAAATCTTAATCGTTTAACCTTAAATCAATTATTCTTAAATTATTTAGCTTAGAATCTAAATCGTTAATCCTAAATCTTCAAACTTAAATCTTCAAACTTAAATCTTCAAACCTCAAATTCAGCCATTTAATCAAGCTTTTTAATTCTACTTCAAACACACTAAATTCACTAGAATTGCATAAACAATACGCATAAATACAGATGCATAAATACAAAAGCCCGAGCTTATGCTCGGGCAAAAAGACTTATCGACGCAATCCGAGTCGATCAATCAAAGAACGATAGCGATTAATGTCTACGCGCTTCAAGTAATCAAGAAGACGACGACGGTCACCAATCATGAGCATCATACCACGACGAGAGTGGTGATCATGCTTGTGCTCCTTCAAGTGATCGGTAAGGTCGGAGATGCGCTTGCTGAGCAAAGCAACCTGAACCTCTGGGGAACCCGTGTCACCATCGTGCGTTGCGTATTCGTTGATAATGTTCTTCTTATCTTCAGCCGTTAATGCCACGGCGTCCTCCTTATGTAGTTACTGCGCGGTGCCGCATCCTTTAATACAGCGCTTGCAAATCCGCGGGCGTTACACGCCGAGTTTCAATGTTACAACTATGCCCAAACAAGCTTATAAAGCCTACATAGCAGTCATAAATCCACCAAAAATCACAACAAGAATCGCAAGAACTTCAATAGCGTAAAACATTATTAACGAAGCCCAGCTGCGAGTCAAAACGTTTAATCGCGACTTTTTAGGAACCGTTACAAGCAATCCAACAAATAAAATCGCATAAACAGCAACGCCAAATCCAGCAGAGATTATTCCAAGATTTGCTGCATTTGCAAGCCCACTTGCTGGTCCGTAAACTACGTATGTTGAATACCAAAAACTTAAGCGCAATAAGCATAATCCGCTAATAAATTGTTCAATCGCTAGAAAAACAACAAACAAAAATCGCCAAAGCCATCTACCAGACTCAATTAGCGCCATTGCTAAAACTGTAGCAGTTGCAACTGTTGTAACCCAAGCAATAAACACAACTCCTTGTGCAGATAATCCAGAAAAATTCTTAACAACCCAAGCAGTATGCTGAACTGCCAAAGTTCTACCCGCCCAATAAGGAACAACAACCGCTACAAGAAGAATCGCAAAATAAAGCACCCAGCGCTTAGGATTTGAGTGGCGTTTGGAGATATCTGCTATAGAAAGCTCCGACTCCAATTCGCCAGGCGACTCAAGGGGTTCATCTGCGTTAGCATTAGCAGCATTAGCGTTTGCTTTACACTGAGCCATCTCTTGCATTCTCCTTTAACGTGCTAAATTCTAAATGAATACCTTACCAGCCACATTCCCCTATCTAAAGCGTGCAATATAATGATACTCCACGCGATTGCAACAAAATTCGCAATCACAAACAGATTTAGGTACACACATGGGTTTTATTCACTTTATTCTTAACCTTCTTAAAGATCCGCGCTCCGCTATAGCTGGCTGGATTGCTATGGGAACTGCTCCTGCTTTAGCATTGATTTTTCTAATCATTTTTATTGAAACAGGCGTTGTATTCTTCCCATTCTTGCCTGGAGATTCCTTGCTTTTTGCAGCTGGATTCTTTGCAGCTCCAGATGCACAAACTGGTAAAAGCTCGCTTCCACTTGCGATTTTGCTCGTAGCTGTTTGGCTTGCACCAATTATTGGCGACCAATGCAACTACTTTATTGGCCACTTTTTCGGCAGGCGAATCGTTGAATCAGGCAAAGTTAAGGCCCTAACGCCAGAACGCATTGCTAAAACAGAGCAAATGATTGATAAGTGGGGGCCAATTGCAGTGTTCTTAGGCAGATTCTTCCCATTTATTCGCACATTTATGCCTTTTATTTCTGGCATTTCTGGCATGCGTTGGACTCGTTTTACTCCTTTTTCTGTTCTTGGCGGAATAGTGTGGTCGTCGCTTTTTACTCTTCTAGGCTACTTCTTTGGCAACATTCCTTTTGTTCAAAAGAATTTTGAGCTTGTTATAGTGGCGATTTTGCTTATTTCTCTTGTGCCAACTTTTATTGGACTTTATAAAGCTCATGCTGCAAACAAAGCTAAAAAGCAATCGGAAGGCAAATCGCAGCAAGATTAACTAAAGAATTAGCAACGTTTTACAACACTCCAACGCTGTTAGCGTTGTACTTTTACGCATTTTGTAGTACAGTGTGCAGAGTTGTGTAAAACATTGGGGCTATAGCTCAGTTGGTAGAGCGCTTCGTTCGCATCGAAGAGGTCGTGGTTTCGATTACCATTAGCTCCACTAAGCCCACTGCATTCATTCCACCGCAGTGGGCTTTTTCTTTGCAAATCTTAAACGCCGCTGTTATCAAACGTATTTTCAATCGAATCTATAAGCGGATCCGCCTGACTCATTATGCTCTTAACTCTGTTATCAACGTTTTTATTTTGCGACTTCAAAGACCGTGCTAAATCCAACGCATCGTCAAAAATCTTTTCAACAATATCTTGATTTACGCCATCTGCCTTAAATTGCGCACTCCAAGAGTTCAGTGACTCAAACACAATCTCACTTGCATCTATTTTTACAATCTCATTTTCGTTTTTCTTTGCATTTTCAACAAAAGCGCGCAGCTTTCCAGCATACTCTCGCACTTTAGGCATTGGCTTACCTTGCGAATAGTTTGTAAGATCTAAGTAGCCTTTGCCAAGCGTAGAATACATTAACCCCGACTCATAATCCTTTGCTTTAACACCCTTTAACGCCTCTTCAAACCACTTTACAGACTGTTCAATTCGTTCCTTTCTATTCGCACTACTTGATTCTTCTTTATCTTTAACTCCGTAATACCAATACGCTTTTCCAACAGATAAGCATAATTCATACCAATCTTCGGATTTTTTAAGATCCGACTTGTACTTATTAACAAACGACGTAAAATCTTCTCTTTCGCTTGCGCTCCACCGAAAATCTTCAATCTGGTTTACTAAAAGTCGCAACGCTGGCTGAATAGACATAGGCTGAACATTTGCGTTAAAAAGCTTTACTTGTAAAAACATAGCTTTATTAACGTATTCAACAATCTGCTTAGAATCTGTTGATTTTGCAGCCTTAACCATGTATTTTTTATACTCTTGCGCACTGCTTGTTATATTGCTCGCATGCTTGTTTTTTGTAGAAATATTTCCGCTTTTTACATATGATCGCGGCTCTATTACTTTCACTCTGCCTGCATTTGTTATTACAGATTTACAAGCAAATGCAAAAACAACACATCCAATAAATGCCATTAAGACGCAACAAACAATCTTAAAAATATTTTTCTTGCCATTTTTAACACCATTTTTAACACCATTTTTCTTGTGTCTTTTGCCAATATTTTGATTACCACTTTCTACGCGCAATCGCGCTCTAGCACGGCTGCTACGACTTGCATCATATTTTTTGCGCGTTTGCGCACCTCTTGCACGCCTTTTATTGCGCAAAACAAGACCAGATTCTCCCATATTTGATTCAACTTTTTCGCCAAATTCTAAATCTTCTAAACAATCTTTTAGCGCTTGAGAAAACTCCGCACAATCTTCGTATCGATCCTTTGGATTATGCGCCAATGCGCGCATTAACACATAGCGCACACCACTATCGCAATCGTCGCAGCTCAAGTCGAAGTTAGTAAGCGGATGAGATTTATTAGAATCCTTAAAATCTAAAGTCTGATTACTAGAAAAACTAGAAAAATTGGAATTGTTAAAACTTAAAGAGGAATCAGAATGATTGGAACTCTCGCAATAGCACGTACCCGTAAGCGCGTAAAACAACGTTGCTCCAAGCGCATAAACGTCTGTAAAAACGCCGATTTTAGCATCCTGCTCAAAAAGCTCGGGAGCTGCAAATCCACATGTTGCAAAACGCGCATCTTGCTTAAATCGACTTGGTTGCACCAAAACACCATCTTCGCCTTTAAGCTCTAATGCAGAGCCAAAATCAATTAGATGCACACTAGAATCATTAGAAATCATAACGTTAGAAGGTTTTAAGTCGCAATAAACAACAGCTGGATTTAACGAGTGAAGATATTGCAATAATTCGCATAGCTGGATTCCTAAAGCGCATACTTGACTAGGAGTAATAACTCCGCTTTGCGCAATAATCGTTTTTAGCGAACTTCCCTCAACATAGTCGCGGACTGCGTACGCTCTGCCATTTTCTTCAAAAAAATCAACGATTCTAGGAATGCTAGGATGATTGCAATGATTCAAAACCTCAACTTCTGCTCGAAGCGATTGCAAAATCAAAGCTTTTTTATCACTATCTAAATTCTCATTAGACGTTTCTTTAACAGCCCATTTTTTGTGTAAAACATTGTCTACTGCAAGATAAACGCTAGAAGTTCCGCCCGAACCAAGCTTTCCCAAAAGCTGATATTTTCCACCTACACAAACCATATTTACCGCACTTTCATAAAATCAAACCGATAATAATCCTGTGCGCTAAACTCTATGCACTAATTCATGCAAAGAAAAGACTTAATGGAAAATGTGTACCAAAGCCATCAAAGCCCTAGAAAAATAAGGGAAAAGTTATCCACATTGCTTACATTGCTTACATTGCTTACATTGCTTACATTGCTTACATTGCTTACATTGCTAGCATTAATAACACTAATCAATCAATGTCTGCACCAAGAGCAGTGAGCTTTCCTCTAAAATCTGCATAACCGCGGTCAATAAGCGAAATGCCCTTAACATTAGACGGTCCTTTTGCTGTAAGAGCTGCAATAAGATGACTAAAGCCGCCACGCAAATCTGGAACATCAATATCTTGACCAGTAAGAGGCGTTGGCCCAAAAATCACAGCAGAATGCTTGTAATTGCGCTGCTGGAATCGGCAAGGAAGCGAGCCAAGGCACTCGCGATACAGCTGAATCATTGCGCCCATTTGCACAAGCGGCTTTGTAAAGCCAAAACGATTCTCATACACTGTTTCGTGCACAATGCTCAAGCCTTTAGCTTGCGTTAAAGCAACAACAAGCGGCTGCTGCCAATCTGTCATAAAACCAGGGTGAACGTCGGTTTCAATAGCAACTGGATGCAAGTCTCCACCTGGATGCCAGAATCGAATACCGTTATCTGCAACGTCAAACTGGCCGCCAACCTTGCGGAACACATTTAAGAATGTCATCATTTCTGGCTGAGTTGCGCCTTTAATAAACACATCTCCGTGAGTTGCGAGCGCAGCGGAAGCCCAAGATGCTGCCTCAATCCTATCTGTTAAAGCAGTGTGATTGTAACCTTGAAGCTTATCTACGCCCTCAATCCTAAATGTGCGATCAACGTCTACAGAAATGATTGCGCCCATTTTTTGCAAAACGGCCACCAAATCCATAATCTCTGGCTCGATTGCTGCACCCGAAAGTTCCGTTTTTCCTTCTGCAAGAACGGCTGCAAGAAGAGTTTGCTCAGTGGCACCAACCGAAGGGTAAGGAAGATGGATTTTAGTTCCGCGCAAACCGTTTGGAGCAGTAATATGAATACCGTCTTCGTGGTCTTTGTTTACATTTGCGCCAAGCTTGCGCAAAGTTTCAAGATGGAAGTCTATAGGACGGCCGCCAATATTGCACCCACCAAGCGCTGGAATAAAAGCCTCGCCAAGCCTGTGAAGAAGCGGGCCAGAAAACAGAATAGGAATACGAGAAGACCCAGATAACGTGTCTACGTCGGCAACGTCTGCAAGTTGAACATTGCTTGCGTCAATGCTAACAACGCCTGCAGCGCCATCAACGTTTACGTTTACGCCGTGCAATCGAAGCAAATCCGAAACAACATGAACATCTCTAATCTCTGGAACATTCTTTAACACGGATTTTCCAGGAGCTAGCAGCGCTGCAACCATCGCCTTGCTAACAAAGTTTTTTGCGCCACGAACTTTAATCGTTCCGTTAAGCGGCTTGCCACCTTCTACATGTAAAACGTCTGCAGCGTCGATGCCACTTTCGTTATGTTCAGCCGTGTTTTGCGCAGACACATTTACCTCTTTCGTTTGCAACTAAAACTAATTAACTATAATACCGATACGCGTGCCAATCGCATGTAAATGACGTTGCAATCGCACAATAATCGCGCGCTATTTTGCAACTATAGACCGCCATCTTCTTAAAATCCTTGCAAAAAGTGAAGGCTTTTGCAATAAGTCCACTTCTGGCAAATCGTGACTACAATCAGCATTTAATCCATATGTGTACGCTTTTTTAGACGATGCTTTGCCAACTAAATCGCCAAATTCCAGCATTTGCGTTCTAGGCTCGTAAGGGTGACGAATGTCGAACTCAAGAAGCCTTGCTCCGCATTTAGAAGCCACTGGCCCATAAGATGCAAATCCGCACGTTGCAGTGGCCATTAGAAGCATTCCAGAATCCTTGCAACGCCCCGCAAACGCGTTTCTGTGATCGTGCCCTGCGCAAAAAGCAAAAGCACCAATCTTTTGCAAAATATTGTATTCCCCACTGTCTTTATCTGGGCAGCTCACGCCTTCTCCAAGATACCCATCTGGCAAAACGCGATTATCGTCTAAAGCGTAGTATTTTCCAGCAAAACGCCTGTAACCTTCGATTGCGTTTTCTTTAGCAGCACAATCTTTAGGAACTTCGCGTAGTAAATCGTAGTATTGCGGAAGCGGAAAATGCTGAAAAACGCAGAATTTTGGCGGCAAAAAGTTTGGCAAATCCGCTAAAAAGTCAAGTGCATTACTAGAAGGACTTCCGTAACCACCACGCTTTTCGTAATCGCCAGAATCTACGAGCACAATAGAAAATACGACTTTTTCTTGATTTACGTCCATAACAGGCAAAGCAAAAGTTCCTGCTTTGCAAGGAAATATGATTTGCTTTGGCAAAATACTTTTTGGAAGAGACATTGCGGATCCGCTAGAAAATTCCCCATCGGTTTGCTGGCGATTCAAGCATCCCGAAAACTCTTGATACAAAGAATCCAGCTCCGCGTTACTTAATCCGCACTGAAAATCGTGATTCCCATACGTTAGTGCCCAAGGAATTGAGCGATCTTCTAAAGGCTTTACCATTCGCTTAATATGCTCTAAGACTTTTTTGCGCGTATCTTGCAAATCTTTTTCATGAGACTTGCGCGCATCTGCTCCACGGTCATCTGCTCCACGGTTATCTTGCGACTCATCCCAGCGTCTTCGCACAAAAGTGTTCGCAAAATCTTTAGCATACCCTGCAATTTGATTTCCGCTAAAAATCACAATATCTGGCTTAACTGCATCGCAAGCAGACTCTATTAGCTTAATCGTGTCTTTGCTGATTTTTGGCGCATCTTGAACATCTGCAAACTGTAAAACACGGAATTTTCCCGAAAGATGAAATTGCAACTTACCTAATCTTGCAGAGACGGATGTTGGTAGCTTTGACGAATCAGATGCATTAGATGACTTAGACACATTAGATGACTTAGCAAAACTTGACGACTTAGCGTTTGTAGAAGTCGCCTGCCCGTTTAGACTACTTTCCAAAATCTTAGAGTCGCTTTTATCAGATTCTGCAATTTCTAACATAGTTCAAGCATACGGCACAGCATCTGGCGTATCAACAAAACACGGAAAAACACGGCAGAAGGCCGCAAAACACCGCAAAAATAGCGTTTTTTTACAATATTTTAAGATAACTTTAAGCTAATAACCTATTCGCATTAAGAAAAGAGTGGTTACATATAAAGCATAGACGAAATAAATCACAATAATCAGTGATTTAGAACTAATAACTGAACCTCTCTTCTTCTCTTCTTTCAAACCCCCGAGCCAATCACTCGGGGTTTTGTTTTGTGTAAGCTTTGAGTGGGATTCGGGTTAGCGGCAAAAAGAAACCAATTGACGCACTTTGTACGTGATTTAGGACAAATTTGGTACAAAACCAGTCACATCGTTCGCGCGGTCTAAGCGAAAAGGCAGGTCGGAACGCACATTTGGGGCAAAACACTAGAACATTATAAAACCCTAAAACTCTAACTCAGGATTCTTTAACAACTCATCAAACACCGCATAATACAAGCACAAAGGCAGGTCGTGTCGTTCGCGCGTTACAGCGCGCAAACGTCTTCGCCGCACGTAAAGTCCACTGGACTTTACGTTTGAGCGGCTCAGCGAATCGAGGTGTATCGCTCGCACGTTACAGCGGCTCACGTCTTCGCTTGCGTTGAAAGCACACCGCGCTTTCAACCTTGAGCAAGCTCAGCGCTCCGAATTACCTTTTCGCGCTACGCTCTAAGCGAAAAGGCAGGTCGTCACGAACAAAAAAAGCCCCCGCGATTACGAGAGCTATTCGCTGGGGTACCTGGACTCGAACCAAGAATGGATGAACCAGAATCACCTGTGTTGCCAATTACACCATACCCCAATTGGCAGGCTTCGCGGCTCTTGGAACCGTTCAGTCTTTGTACCCCCGACCGGATTTGAACCGGTGTTGGCGCCGTGAGAGGGCGTAGTCCTAGGCCGCTAGACGACGGGGGCTTAATTTATTTGCTACGCCTCTAGACGCAACAAATGTCGACTTTACAACATAACGCAAGTATATGCAACTAGCGGCGTGTCGCACAACAACCAAATCAACAACAAATCAGCTACAAAATACCCCCATGCAAGTCAAAAATCAACAAGCATGGGGGCAAATCGCGTTAAAGCTTAATCATTTTTACAAATGCTCACGCAATCCAGCTAAACGAGCCAAAGTCACGTCTTTGCCCACAATTTCCATGGACTCAAACAGTGGCGGAGAAACGCGGCGGCCAGAAAGAGCCACACGCACAGGACCAAACGCCAATCGCGGCTTATATCCAGCTTCTTCAACAAGCTTCTTGTTCAAAAGCTCGTGCAAGGAATCAGTATGCCAATCAGAAGCATCAACACCATTCAAAGCAGCGAGCGCAGCATCAAGAACCTCTCCAGCGGATTCCTTCAACTGTTTACGAGCATCGTCATCTGGCTCAATGTAGCCATCTTCGCTTAACAGGCTACCGACCATGCCAGCAACTTCGCCAAGCAAGCGCACACGAGGCTGAACAAGAGGAGCAGCAGCGCTAAGCACCTCGCGCTCGCGGTCAGTTAACGCATCCCAAGAATCCGCGCTAACTACGCCATCCTTATGCAAGTAAGGCACAGAACGATTCAAGAAGTCTTGCGGATCTAGCATGCGAATATGCTCAGCATTAATGGAAATTGCTTTGTCTAAGTCAAAGTGTGCAGGGTTTGCTTTAACGTCTCGAACGTCAAACTTTTCAATCATCTCGTCCATAGTGAACACATCGCGATCAGGCGCAATCGACCATCCAAGCAAAGCCAAGTAGTTCAGCAAGCCTTCTGGAATAAAGCCGTTATCTCTATGCAAGAACAAGTTGGACTCAGGGTCTCTCTTAGAAAGCTTCTTCTTGCCTTCGCCCATAACATAAGGCATGTGGCCGTAAAGCGGAGTTTCCTTAGCAATTCCCATTTCCATAAGATAACGGTAAAGCACAATTTGGCGAGGTGTGGAGCTAAGAATATCTTCACCGCGCAAAACCACATTTACATCCATCAACGCGTCGTCAACAGGGTTTGTAAGCGTGTAAAGTGGGTCTCCATTTGGTCGAACAATCACATAATCAGGAACAGAACCCGCCTTAAAAGTGATTTCGCCACGAATCAAATCATTAAAAGTAATGTCTTCATTTGGCATCTTTAAGCGAAGCGCAGGCTTGCGGCCTTCATCGCGGAAAGCTTGCTTCTGCTCCTCCGTAAGGTTGCGATCGTAGCCATCGTAGCCAAACTCAGCTGGTCGACCTGCAGCAATATTACGCTCCTTAATCTCTTCTGGAGTAGAGAAGGATTCATAAGCGTATCCTGCTTCAAAAAGCTTTTTCGCTACATCTTTATAAATTTCCATACGCTGGGACTGGCGGTACGGGCCATTTTCTCCGCCAACATCAATGCCTTCGTCCCAATCAATATTGAGCCAACGAAGAGCCTCAATAATCTGCTGGTAACTTTCCTCGCTATCGCGCTCATTATCTGTATCTTCAATGCGGAAAAGCAACTTGCCATGAGTGTGGCGAGCCTCCGCCCAGTTAAACAGAGCGGTACGAACCATACCTACGTGAGGCGTACCAGTTGGCGAAGGGCAAAAACGCACGCGAACATTCTTTGGAAGTTCAGGCTTTGTGGATTTTGTTGCATTATTAGCAACTTCTTGAGTTTCCTCTGTATCAGTCATAGGTTCCATTGTGCCGCGCGTTACGGACGTGCCTATCTAGTCAAGAGCTTGCGTTGATTCCTTATTACCTTCCACATGCGCAAACTTTGCTGCCAACGCTTCTCTGGACTTTCTATCGTCTTCTTCTTTTGCAAGCTTCTTAGCCTCTTCTGGGTCCCAAAGAACGTCTTCCTTATGCTTTGACCATTCACGCTCAAGCAATGGAGCCGCAAATTCAACCAGCGCGCTCATATTATTTTCGCTATTTTCGCCATCATCGCCATCATCGCCACTTTTTGCGCAATCAACAAGCGCACGCCACTGATCGTCCTTAAACATCATTCGCGGAACTCCAGCGCACTCGCACACTTCGTTAATATATAGGAATATAGGCAAAGTTTCGTAAATGTTGCCGGTTTTTTCAATAAGACTTTTAAGAATAGATAGTATTGCCGTAATTTTTTGCGATTCTACAGGATTAATCCCGTAAAAATCGCGCTCTTGTTCATATGATTGTTCACACTCTTGTTTTGCGCACCTAAACGCATCTTGCAAGCTCTCAACGCTCCAATTCCCTGCAACGCTTAAAGAATCCGCAGCACCGTTGATTGCGTTAACATCGTTAGAAAGATTGGATTCAAGCTTGTTAAAAATAGCGCTAACATCATTCGTGTTATTTTCTAGCTCTTCTTGCGCTTCGCTATAGTCTGGGTCGTAGCATAAATCCATATCGTCGTAAGCGTTTGCTGCTGCCAAAAGCGCGTCAACTATCTCTTGTGGGCGCCCTGGAATCACATCCGCACCCTCATACACAAACTCTGCATCTGGAACAGTAACGTCTAAATCCGTAATAATTCGTGCAATAGCGCGAATCGCCCTAACCTCTAGGTTTTCCGCATATTTTGCGTCATTATCTAAATGGCGAGCCTCGCTTAAAGGCCACAATTTAGTTAAATCCGCGGCCTTCTTTGCAGCAGACTCAAGCAAATCTAAAGCCTTTGAATCCAACTTTTCTACAGAATCACCCATAATAACGCTCCTTCGCATTAGCCGTAAAAAACACGGTTTCTACGCATCTTTTATGCATATTTAAAGTCTACTGCTTATTATTCCACACGTTCTACTGCACACGCGCCGCAGGATCCACATATGTGATGGAAAGCACATTCATATTTGTGCAATCGTATGTAATCGACGTAATCGACGCCAAAGCCGTCTTGCGCAAAAGCATATTGTGCTCCGCGTGACCCGTTTCTAGTAAATGACGATAAGACCATATTGGCGATTCATGCGTTACAGCTACGATTTGTTCTCCTGGGTGATTTTTCACTTGTTCGCGCGCAAAATCGCCAACGCGAGCCGCGATGCTTTTGTAGGATTCTCCCCAACTCGGCTTCCACAAGTTAGATACAAGCTTCCAATTGTTGTTTTTCCACAAAGCGCCTTCGCCGTAGCCGATTCTTTTTCCGCGAAAATTGTTTTCCGCTTCGATTAGACGATTGTCTAAAATAATCGGGCCTATTTGCAAAGCGTTTGCGATTTGTTGCGCCGTTTCTTGCGTGCGCTCCAAAGGAGACGAATAAATAGCACTAATTCCGCGCATTTGTGGAACAGTCGCAATGTATTTTGCTGTAGCTTGAGCCATTTTTAATCCGCGATTAGATAAGTGAAATCCTGGCAATCTCTCGTAAAGCACGTGATTTGGATTTTCCACTTCTCCGTGGCGCACAAAATGAATAGTCGTAGCTGGCATATTTTCTAAACCTACTTCCAAACCTACTTCCACACCTATTTCCAGCCTTTTGGAGTGTTGCTTAACGACCACTCGCCCAACTTGTGAGCAAAAGTATTGTCTTTAGCGGCATCATAATCAGGTTTTTGTGACTTTGTGTCATCTAAAAGCCATTTTCTAATAACAAAATTCCACACAGCTACAACAACTGTTGCAATAAGCTTGCCAATGTTTGTGCGAAGCATGTAAATCGCAGTACCGCGCAGAGCTTGCGACATTCCAAGCGTGCTAAGCCAAATAATCGCATCGTTAATAAGCAAACCAATAACTGCAGAAATAACAAAAATCAGCAATTCCATCCAACGAGCCATGTCTTCGCGATGCTTAAACACGTACTTCATGCTGGCAATGTAGTTAAAAATAAGTGAGATTATAAAAGATATTGTTCCAGCAACAACGTTATTAAGATGCACAAGAAGAAGCAGATTTAGCAACACTACGTCAATAATCAGCGCAATGATGCCTACGATTCCAAACTTAACAACCTGTTCAATAAGTTTTTTCATACATTCAATTAAACACGCGGAGGTTAACAATTCACTATAATTATTGCGTAGCGCAAGTTTATTATTGCGTAACACAAGTTGCGTAACACAAGTTTATAAAACTTAGCAAATTTATAAAATTTAGCAAAGGAGCGATTATGCCAGTTATTCACACTCACGTTTCTGTAAGCACTACACCTGCTCAGCGCGATGCCTTAAAAGCAGCGTACGGCAAGGCGATTAGCGCGGTTCCAGGCAAAAGCGAGCATTGGCTTATGTGCCCATTTGAAGACAACATGCCAATTTATTTTGCAGGAGATAATACTAAGCCTGCAGCTTACGTTGAAGTGAACGTGTTTGGTTCTAGTGTGCCAGGATCTGCTTGGGAAAAGTTGACAGAGCAGATTATGGCAGCTTTGGAGAGCGAGCTTGGAGTGCCACAAGACCGCACTTACATTCGTTACACTGCAACTACCGACTGGGGCTGGAACGGCGGCAACTTCTAGTCGCAAGCTGCAAGTCAAAAATCTCAAAAAAATCGCGTCAAAACCCTAAACAAAAGCCTACCGCAAACAAGCACGGTAGGCTTTGGTTTTTAATTGTTCAGCTTTGGGAGATGGTATTGATTGAATAATGCGCAAAATTCCTTGCATACCAGCGGCATCTGTCTCATATTTTTTCCCGTCAGACGATGCAAGTTTCAGCTGTCGACAAAATGTCGACAACTGACTTTTTTCTTATCTGTTATGCGCTTTTACACAATACCAATAGTCACTAGGATTGATTGCCAAAATTAGGCTCGTCAAACTCAGAGCTGCTTGAAGAATAATCATCGCTACTAGCAACGCTGCCTTCAAGATCTGGGCCAGCAGCTGCACGAGCAACCTCTTCCATACCTTTGTTGTCACATAAAACCATGCGAACATAGCCAACAACAAATCCAACAGCAGCTGGGCAAACCCAAGCCATTCCGAATTCCGAGAACGGCAGCCAGTTTTGAGCAACAATCAACATATCATTCATATGCAATGCGTTGCGCAAAGCTGTTGGCAAACTATTCAAAAAGTCAAATACAGCTGCAACACCAGTAAAACCAAGCGTCCAAGCGTACACGACCTTGGAATTTCCAAAAAGTCGACCGCACAAAGCCAAAAGAATCAATACGATTGAAAGCGGATACAAGAACATTAATACTGGAACCGCATATTCGATGATTGCGCTCAAACCAAAGTTTGCAAGGCCAAACGAAACAAGCGTAATCAATACAGACCAAACTCTGTAGCTAGGACCCTTAGGGAATAGCTTAGAGAAAGTTTCCGAACAGCTTACGATTAAGCCAACTGCCGTCTTTAAGCATGCAAGAGTTACAGTTGCAGCAAGCACAAATAAGCCAACGTTACCAAGATGATAGCGTGCAACTTGCGCCAAAGTCACGCCACCATTTTCCGCAGGTGGGAACAGCGCGCGGCTACGCACACCAACAACAACAATCGCAACGTAAATCAACGCCATAAGCAAGCAGCTAAAGAATCCAGAGCGAGCAGTATTTACTGCCACATCTTTAGGATCTTTTACACCAAACTGACGAATGGTGCTAACAACCACAATTCCAAATGCCAAGCTAGCTAAAGCATCCATTGTGTTGTAGCCATCTAAGAATCCTGTAAAGAATGACTTATTAACATAATTTCCTATAGGAGCAGCATCCGAAGAAGCACCACTTATAGGAGAAAATAGTGCAGTAAATACCAAAACCGCTAGGAACACAAGGAAGATTGGCGTAAGAACTTTGCCAACCCATGTAAGTATGCCGCTTGGCTTCATAGCAAAGAAGAACGCGAGCGCAAAGAACACTACAGAGAACAAGAACAAGTACAGTTGTCCGTTTCCGTCTTGCGGAATAATTCGCTCCAATCCAACAGTGTATGAAGTTGTTGCGCATCGCGGAATTGCAAAGAATGGGCCGATTGTTAAATAAAGAACGCACGTAAAGAACATGCCGTATTTTTTGCTAGCTTTGCTTGAAAGCTCAAAAAGGCCATTTGCGCGGCTCATTGCAAGAGCTGTAACGCCTAACAATGGCAAACCAACGCCAGTAACAATAAAGCCGATTGTTGCAGGAGCAGAATTGTTTCCTGCGTTAGCACCAAGAAATACTGGGAAAATAAGGTTTCCAGCGCCAAAGAACATGCCAAACAACATGACCGCCACGTATGCGGACTCAATAATTGTCAAGTTCCTTTTTTTCGGGGCACTGTCTGTGCTGACACTTTGTGTTGTGACGCTCATGCTACACCTCCTATATGGTGAAAAATTGTTTAAGCATATTATTTAACGCATTTAATAACAAAACTGAAACCGAAAAATAATATTAGGGGGTATATTAATAAATCGCATGTACTTAATCGGAAAAAGTTATAATCCGCGCGTGTCTCCTAATTAAAAATAAAAGGACGCTAGCATAAAAACTAACGTCCTAAATAAAGCGTAAATGCGCAATAATAGTAAAACTACATCTTTTCTGGAGCAGAAACTCCAAGCAAATCAAGGCCAGAGGCGATTACCGTGCGCACAGCAGCGTTAAGCTTAAGTCGAGCTGCCGCGCGCGCTGGCTCTGGGCACTTTGCAATGCGAATAGCCTCGCGCTCTGCTTCTGGCAAGCGATTTTCTGGGTCGCTCAACTCCATTGGCACTACGCGCTCAAGGTTGTACCACTTGTGGTAGCTTGCAGCCAAATCCTCAAGATAATGCGCAACTCTGTGCGGAGCGCGCAAATCGCCAGCTTGTGCAAGAGCTGCAGGCCATTGCGCCAAAGCAGCCAACACTTCTCCATCTGCCTCGGTATTAAGCAAGCTTAAATCGGCTCCATCTGCACTAATTCCAGCATCTGCAGCGTTACGAGCCACATTGCAGCTGCGTGCGTGAGCGTATTGCACGTAGTACACAGGATTATCGTTGCTGTGAGAAGCAAGCAAATCCAAATCAATATCAACGCTTGTGTTGTAGTCGGTGCGCGCAAGCGAGTAGCGAGAAGCATCAACGCCAATTGCATCAACTAAATCGTCAATCGTAATAACGTTTCCAGCGCGCTTGCTCATGCGCACTGGCTTGCCGTCCTTCATAACGTTTACCATCTGACCAATAAGAATCTGCATGTTTTCGCCTGGCTTATCTCCAAAAGCCGCGCACATTGCCATCATTCTGCCAATGTAGCCATGATGATCCGCGCCAAGCATGTAGATTGCTACGTCTGCAGGATTCTGTTCGCGGTGACGTTTATTGCGATAATACGCAATATCTGCAGCAAAGTAGGCGTAATTGCCGTCGGACTTAATAATTACGCGATCCTTATCGTCGCCATGCTTGGTGGATTCAAACCAAGTTGCGCCGTCTTTTTCAAAAATATCTCCACGCTCACGCAAGTCTGCAATAGCGCGCTCAACTTCGCCGTCCTCGTACAGGCTGTTTTCATGGAACCACACGTCAAAACCAACACGAAAATCGCGCATTGACTTGCGAATTTCCGCAAACATCATTGGAACTGCGCGCTTGCGGAACTCTTCTCGCTGCTCGGAATCACCTTCGCCAAGTGGCAAGCCTTCTTCATCTTTTCCAAGATCGACTCTAGGCAAAGAAAGAATATCAACGCCGTCTGCTTGCGCTTCTTTTATAACAGCGTCCGCGATTTCGTTAATATACGCGCCTTTGTAGCCGTCTGCAGGCGTTTCTTCGCCATGAGCTGCAGCAACTAAAGACTTAGCAAAACGGTTGATTTGCTCACCGTGATCGTTGAAGTAGTATTCGCGCACAACTTTTGCGCCGTTCGCTTCCAAGAGTCGAGCCATAGAATCGCCAACTGCAGCCCAGCGAGTTCCACCAATATGGATTGGACCAGTTGGGTTTGCGGAAACAAACTCAAGATTCAAAGTTTTGCCACTCAAATGCGTATTCTTGCCAAAATCAGCACCCTGATTTAAGACTTCGTCAACAACAGCCGCGGCAGACGCAGAATCAAGCGTTATGTTAATAAAGCCAGGGCCTGCCACTTCTACGCGCGCAATACCTTCCGCATCTTGCAAACGCTCGGCAAAAAGTTCAGCTAAATCGTGAGGCTTCATACCAGCTTTTTTAGCGAGCTGCATAGCAACGTTCGTAGCCCAATCGCCGTGTGCGCGATCTTTTGGTCGCATAACTGCAAGTTTTTCGGCAGCAGGAATCAAATCTTCTGTTAGATTGCCAGCTTTACCGCTTGCTACTAAATCTTTAGCAATTTTTTCAATTAATTCACTTAAGCTTTCTGGATTCATGGTTTACAGTCTAGCGTTACCGCGCGATGCTTCGCGATTATAACGTATTGGATTGCGTTATTCTGCATATAAGGTAATATATGTTTTACATGTTTTACAATGGAGATTAGAAATGGCTGCAACAATTACAGGATTAAGAGTACCGTCTAACGTTTTAGATCGTTATGATCAGCTCGCTAAAACCACTCACCGCACTCGTTCATTTTACATGAATCAAGCGCTAGAAGCTCAAATCGATGAACTTGAACATGAATATGGACTAATGGCAGATATTGAAGCATATAAACGTGGAGAATTAGAAACATCTCCACTCGACGACGTGGTGAAGCGCCTTGACTTGGAAAAGAAATAAGTGACGATGCTTAGTTATTAAATACACAAAAAGCGCTGAAGTCGAAGATTGACTTACAGCGCTTTTGTTTTGCAATTAATCGCGAAGCAGCTTACGATTAGCTACTTTAGTTACTTGCGATTAATCATTTGCGACTAATCATTTTTAATTATTTGCAAACTACTTCTTTTTTGCAGGAGCTTCGCCGAGTTCGCTTTGAGCAACAGAAACGTTTACGTTAGCTGCATCAGATTCCGCAGATTCAGATTCAGAATCAGAAGAATCTCCAGCATCCGCAGCCTTAACAGCGTTAAGCTTTACTTCTCCAGTAACGCGTCCCGCTTCCGCAACGTCATCCAAAGTCTCCTCAACAGCCTTGTAAGCATTTTCTGCAACGTTCAAAGTCACTTGCAAAATAGGAGTCTTCATAGAAACCTTTGCTTCAGACTTAATCTTTCGCAAAGTAGCCAAAGCCTCGCCCGCGTAAGCCAAAGTGTCTGCAGAAACTCCGTTTGCAGCAGCCTCATAAGCCTTAGCGCATGGCCAGCTTGCGCGATGCACAGAACCTTCGCCGTCGTGCATCCAACTCCACACTTCTTCCGTAGCGTAAGGCAAGTAAGGAGCAAGCAGGCGAGCCAAAGCGTCGAGTGCAAGGCCAAGAGTTGTACGAGCAGACTTTACAGCAGCTTCACTTGGAGTACGTCCAGTAGATTCTGCAGTACCGTAAGCACGATTCTTTGCAAGCTCAATGTAATCGTCACAGAACTCCCAGAAGAAGGTTTCGATTGCTTCCAAAGCCTTGGAATGCTCGTAAGATTCAAGCGCATCAGTTGCGGTACGAATAACGGATGCAAGCTTTGCCATAACGGAACGATCCAAAACTTCTGTAACGTTTGCAAAATCCCAATCCGCGCTGGCAGACTCAAGAACCTGATGTTCCTCATCTTCGCGGCCGATTGCGAGCGCAAACTTTGTAGCATTCAAAAGCTTAATCGCAAGGCGGCGGCCAATCTTCATTTGGCCTTCGTCGTAAGTTGCATCCAAGCCAAGCTTTGCAGAAGTTGCCCAGTAACGCACAGCATCCGCACCAAACTCTTCGATTGGCTTATTTGGCACAACCACGTTGCCCTTAGATTTAGACATCTTCTTGTGGTCTGGGTCTAGAATCCAGCCAGAAAGCGCAGCATGCTTCCAAGGCAAGCAGCCGTTTTCAAGATGTGCACGATCAACCGTACTAAACAGCCAAGTACGAATAATATCCTGGCCTTGTGGACGCAAATCCATTGGGAAAGTAGCCTTAAACAAAGCTTGATTTTCCTCACCTGGCTCTTCCCAGCGAGTCACAATTTGTGGAGTTAAGGAAGATGTAGCCCAAGTATCCATAATGTCTTGCTCAGCAGTAAAGCCGTTTGGCTGATCTCTCTGAGATTCGTCGAATCCTTGCGGAACGTCAATAGTTGGGTCGATTGGCAAACGATCTTCGCTAGGAGTCAAAGGATGCTCGTAATCCACTTCCCCATTTTCGTTTACTGGGTACCAAAGTGGGAATGGCACACCAAAGAAGCGTTGGCGAGAAATAAGCCAGTCGCCATTCAAGCCATGAACCCAATTCTCGTAGCGCACGCGCATAAAGTCTGGGTGGAAGTTAAGCTCCTTGCCGCGCTCAATAAGCTCAGCGTTCAACTTTTCGTCCGTACCGCCGTTCTTTAAATACCACTGGCGAGAAGTGACGATTTCCAAAGGCTTATCGCCCTTTTCGTAGAAATTCGTCATACGCTTTGTTGGCTTTGGATCGCCTTCCATATCTCCAGCTGCTTGCAAAGCTTCAACAACTTCCTTGCGAGCAGAGAACGTGGTTTTGCCAGCAATTTTCTCAAACATTTCGCGGCCAGACTCATCCGTAATCCAATCAGGAGTGGTCATAACAATGCGGCCGTTTCGCTGAATAATTGGTCGAGTTGGCAAACTCAAGTCGCGCCACCACTCAACGTCTGTTACGTCGCCAAAAGTGCAGCACATTGCAATGCCAGCACCCTTGTCCATTTGAGCTGCAGGATGCGCCAAAATCGGAACCTTCACCTTAAACAGCGGCGAGTAAACTTCTTTACCAAAGTACTTCTTGTAACGCTCATCGTCTGGGTGCGCAATCAAAGATGTGCAAGCAGCAAGCAATTCTGGGCGCGTAGTTTCAATATAAATTGGCGTACCATCTTCAAAGCGGAAAGCAATCTTATGATAGAAGCCAGGATATTCGCGCGCTTCAAGCTCTGCCTGGGCAACTGCAGTTTGGAAAGTTACATCCCATAAGCCAGGAGCATCCTTTTGATAAGCTTCTCCGCGAGCAAGATTGCGCAAGAATGCTTTTTGCGCAACTCGGCGAGGCTGCTCGCCAATAGTGTGGTAGGTTTGCGACCAATCAACAGAAAGACCAAGTCTGCGCCACAAAGCTTCAAAAAGCTTCTCATCTTGGGAAGTTAGGCGCTCGCAAAGCTCAATAAAGTTCTGCCTGCTTACAGGAACCTGGTCTTTTGCCTCAATCTTCTTGCCTTCTGTGCCTTCAAATGGCGGCTTAAAATCAGGGTCATACTTAAGCGAAGTATCCACGCGCACGCCGTAATAGTTTTGCACGCGGCGCTCTGTTGGCAAGCCGTTATCGTCCCAACCCATTGGGTAGAACACATCAAAGCCTTGCATGCGCTTATATCGCGCGATAACATCCGTATGCGTGTAAGAAAATACGTGACCAACGTGCAAGTGGCCACTAACTGTTGGAGGCGGTGTATCGATTGAATATACGGCCTTACGGTCGCGAGAATTGTGGAACGCGTAAGTCTCAGCTTCGTCCCAATTGCTACGCCATTTGTCTTCAAGACCATCAACACCAACCTTATTAGGCAATGGTGTTAAATGTGCGTGTTTTACTGTGTTATCCTGTTCACTCATGAACTGAATATTAGAAACTCACTGAGACATCGCACTATAACAGAGCACTAAGAACTCACTAAGCCAGCACTATTTAACAGTCACATCATGCAAAGGAAGCAGCTGATCAGTCATGTTAGTAGGGTATCCACTCACATTTGACTTTGCAACAACAACGCTATTCCTTGCGTACAACCATCCCGAAACCGCGTAATCGCACAATTCTTTAGCGTACTTTTTAATGTTTTCTTCGTACTCTTGCGGACTTGTAGACTTCATTGCGTCTGCAAAATACTTTTGCGAAGCGTGATCTTGGAACAAATAGTTAGACTTAGTGTCTGCATACATTCCAGAATCCAAAGTGTGATTAGTCCAAGTAAGAGCTAAGTCGTATTTGCCTTCGCGTATTCGTTGATCGATTACACTTTGGTCTAATTCTTCTAGTTTTACTGGGAATCCACCTGCATAGCTTAAGTTTTTTGCCATTTGATCGCAAACACTAGCCATCCCAGTCGGAACAAGCATTGTGATTCCGCGCAAATATCCTGCAACAAAGTAGTGGTACATACCGTAAGCTTTTTGAACGTCGTGAGGATACGTGTTACTAAAATCTTCATATCCTGGAGACATAGGGTCGATTGGACCGCCAACAAGCTGGCCTCCAAAAGGATCGGAAGCAAGAATAACATTTGGCTCAATCACGTGTCTTGCAGCTCTACGAATTTGCTGATCGCAGAACATAGATGACATTCCCGTGTTAAAAGCAAACATTCTTAATCTTGTGCTTTTTCCCTTTACCAACTTAGTGTTTGGCATTGCAGCCATTCGCTTGTTTTCATTTCCGTCTAGTGGAATTGCCATTTGCACGCTGCCATCTTTAACAGCGTTTGCTAAAGACGTGTCATCGTTAAAATACTTAAGAGTTATGCTTTGGCATCCAGCTTGCCCTGCCCAATAATTGTTGTTTCTAACAAGAACGAGATCCCCACCCTTGTTATATCCCTTTACTGTAAACGGGCCCGTTCCAATAGCATCGGAAGCGTAGTTAACAAAAATGTTTGTGTTGTAAACAATTCCAGCTCTTCCAGCTAATCGCCTTGGCAAAAGTGGGTCTGGAGTTTTAAGAGTTATATCTAGAACGTTAGGCCCAGAATTAGAAACGCTTGTTATGTTTGTTAGCTTTTCGTAGCCAGGATAATTCTTTGTAATGCCTTGCTGAAGCGATTTAAGAACAGAGCTTGAGTTCATTTGGTCTCCGTTAGCAAACTTAATTCCGCTGCGGAGCCTAAATTTATAATTCAATCCATCGTTCGAAACGCTCCAAGATTGCGCAAGCCCTGGGTGTAAAACATTGTTTTCGTCTCGTTTTACAAGTGTTTCGTAAACGTTCTCCAAAAGTGCCTGTTGTAAGGAATCGCTATCGTCTGTTCTAATATCTAGCGAAGCTGGAGCCGTGCGTAATCCTATTGTTAAAGTTGAACTTGGCGCTGGAAAGATGTTTGTAGGTATTAAAGATCTTCCATCTATAAACCGCCATCCGCCCCAAATTATTGCAGATAGAATGCCGATTAAAACAATAAATACAACCCATGGTTTAGCGCTTCGTCTAGTTCTATGCGCATATCTTGCACTACGCACATGCGAAGCAGATGAGTATCTTTCAAATTCAGGCATGATTAAAAGTTTATATCACCGTTTGAATTTGATTGCCGAATTTATTCACAAAATAGTCTAAAAATATCCTAAAAATATTCTAAAAGAATTTCCTAGATGCCATTAATCTTGTAATCTTGCGAAAATTGACTTGCTACAATCTAACAGAAGGGCACAAAAACCTAAGCGGGCAATCGCCGCAGCGGGGGTTTCTAGCAGTGCAAAACATTCTTCCGTGCAAAATAAGACGATGCGAAAGATTCGTCCATTCTTCTGGCGCAAAACAAGCTGTGACTTCTCTCTCGATTTTCGCTGCATCTTTAGCCTTAGCGCTAGAGTCACTCACCCAGCCAAGTCTTGACGTAACGCGCATAACATGCGTATCTACTGGAAATCCTGGAATCTTAAAAGCGTTTCCTAAAACAACATTTGCTGTTTTTCTTCCTACTCCTGGTAGCTTTGTAAGATCGGCCATATTATTTGGAACAATGCCATTAAAATCTTTAACAAGTTTTTGCGAAAGCTCAATAATATGTTGCGATTTTACTCTATAAAAGCCAAGCGAATGAATTATTTCTTGTACGTTGTATATTTGCGCTTTTGCTAAATCGACTGACGTTGGGTATTCCTTAAAAAGCTTACTTGTAACAAGATTCACGCGCTTATCGGTTGTTTGCGCGCTAAGAACAGTTGCGATTAAAAGCTCAAATGGGTTCGTAAAATTTAGCGCACATTTTGGATTTGGGATTTCTTCGCATAAAATCCTGTATTCTTCGCGCATTTTGTTTTTATTTATCACATTTACCGCATTGATTTTATTTGTGTTATCTATTGTGTTATTTATTTTATTCGTGTTATTTGTAGCCAATATAAGCCTAGTCTAAATCGTTGGAAACACTTGAATCCTCGGCACGCGAATCGCCAGAATCCGCGCGATTAGCGTTTTGTGCGTAATCGTCATTTTCAACTTCGTCAACTTGAGCTTCTAATGGGTCGAAACGATATCCAACGTTTCTAACTGTTCCAATAACATGCTCATATTCAACGCCCAACTTTGCGCGAAGCCTACGAATATGAACGTCTACAGTTCGCGTTCCGCCGTAATAATCGTAGCCCCAAACCTCTTGAAGCAAATGCGCACGCGTAAAAACTCTACGAGGATGCTGAACAAAATACTTAAGCAGCTCAAATTCTTTATACGCTAAATCAATAGGCTTTCCGTGCAAGCTAACTGTATAGCTTTGCGTGTCTACAACTAAGTCTCCAGAGCACATTTGACCATTGCTGTTAACATCAACGCTAGTAGAATCGGCAACAGTAGAGCCATCAGCAGAATCTGCAGATACAACTTTTTTAGCAGCTAAGCGCAATCTTCCTTCTACTTCGGCAGGAGAAGCGGTTGTTAACATAACGTCGTTAACGCCCCAAGATGGGTTTACAACTGTAAAACCGCCCTCTGTAAGAATTAGAATAATAGACATTGTTAAATTAGACGCGCGCACAAGAGAACACAGCGATTTTGCTAAAGATAAGTCTTCTCTAGCATCAACAAGAAGAATAGTATCTTCTGGCATTTTAAGCATGCTAGAAGGTTCCATTGGCACTACGCGCACGCGATGCGAAAGAAGCGTTAACGATGGCAAAACTTTTGCAGGCGCGGCACAAGAGGTCATCAATGTAATATCCGTCATATTGACACCTCCATAGCGCATAGAATTGAATTAAAATTCAAAATCAAGCTGTTATAAAAAAGAATTGTAATCCATGCTTAAGAAGAATCAAAAAGCGCAAGTGTACGCTTGCATATAAAATGGTGTAAATACATGATTAACAAATTAAATACACGGATTGAATACACAGATTGAATACTGCGTAAACGCGATAGGAGCGTACAATGAGCAACACTATTCAGCGCAACAAAATGTATGATCACATTACGATTGTTGTAACTCAATTTGTTGCTATAGTTCTTTTAGCATCTGCTGCAATGCTTCCATTTGCAACAACAAAAGCAGTTTTAACGGTTTGCATTCTTATTCTTCTTGCTCTAATAACTTTTTGGCCACTCAAAGGCTCTACAGCAGATAAAGCTATTCCTTTTCTTGCATCAGTAGCGTCTATGTGGTGCGCAACGTTGGCCTTAAAAGGATGGCTGCCAAGCAGCGTGATTGATGGCGAATCAGAAGTTAGTATTCACAAATTTGTTGCTGCTATTAGACCATACGAGCGATGGGCAGTAAACTTTGCGCTAATTCTTGTTGCAGCAACATTTGTTAGCTTTGCTAGACAAATGTTTAGAGAAGATAGGTCTAATCTTGTACGAAACCTATCTCATTGCCTTACTGCAAGCATTGCATGCGCAGCTTTGCCTGGATGGCTTTTCTTGCCGTCAATTATTAAATTCACTTTTTCTGTGCGCGTATTAGAACTTGGCGTATTAGTGGCAATTCTTGGATTGTTTGTTGTGATTGTTTTGGCTGGTCTTTCTCACCTTTGGATTAAAGACGCGCAATACAATGCTGGAACAGTTTTTCCGCAAATTGGAACAGCTTTGATTCCAATTATGATGTGCGGAATGGTTGTTTACGGAGCTGGATTGGCAATGTTGCTTGTAGCATAAGCGATTAAAGTTAATGCTAGTTGTTTCACGCGTTGTTTCACACACTGTTTCACGCAATATGTTTTATAGATAGCAATTACTTATTAAGATATTAAAGATATTAAAAAGTGTCTAACACATAAAAATGCGTTAGACACTAATAAATACGTTGTTAAAACGCTTGGAAGCTTGCGACTAATCGCAAGAACTACTTTTCGCTTTCTTCCAAACGCTTGCGAGCTGCAACGATTTCCTTTTCGGCCTGCTCTACACCAGCCCAGAAGTCTCCAGGAAGAACTTCCTTGCCTGGCTCCAAAGCCTTGTATTGCTCAAAGAAGTGCTTGATTTCTGCCTTGTGATACTCGTTAACGTCATCAATATCTTTAATATCGTCAAAGCGAACATCTGCTGGCACGCACAAAACCTTGTCATCTCCGCCAGCTTCGTCAACCATGTGATACAAACCAACAGCGCGGCATTCAACAACGCAACCAGGGAATACGGAATTTGGAATCATAACAAGAGCGTCAAGTGGATCGCCATCTTCGCCCAAAGTGCCATCAATGTAGCCATAATCATCTGGATAGCCCATTGCAGTGAATAGAGTACGATCCAAAAATACGCGACCAGTTTCGTGATCAACTTCGTACTTATTCTTAGAGCCGCGTGGAATCTCTACCACAACGTTAAATGTTTCTGCCATTTTTACTCCTTAACGTAAAACTTAATGCTTAAGCACATTAGTCATTTAAGCATTTGTTTATCAATCTAACGTTTGTACATCTAACTTAGACTGTTCAATCTAACTTTAGCGCGCAGCAAAGAGTATATAAAAACACTATGCGCACGATAGCGATTTAGAACAAGTTCGATATGTGGAATATATGCGAGATATACGTGGGTGACATATGAGCTGGCTGCGGTAAATGTGAGCGCAATACGCTTGCGATATACGCGCAAGTAAATCGAAGCAAAGCGCAATAATGCACGATTTAGATAAGACACAGAAAGTGTCAACTAACCGATGCGAAAAAACACAAAGAAAAATATTAATAAAAAATATTAATAAAAACAGTAAAACATTTGAAAAATATTTTAGCTCACATTAAAAAAACTCTCGTGAATCAGGCAAAAATACGCGAAAAATCAAGGAAAAACTAAGACACGCTATAGGCGTCTTTAGTGTCTTAATACATAGATAATATGACTACGTTTTGGAGCGATACTAATGGAAAAAATCGAACATAAACACTTGTAAAACTGAACAAAAAACTGAATACAAAAACACAACAAACACGTATTAAGTTGTAGGCAAGATGAAAGAATTGAACAACGCAACAAACGCTGCAAACAAACGCAACGCTGCAATAGACGGCATGCGCGCGATCGCAATTATTGGAATTGTAGCGTTCCACTTGCGTCCAATTGTATTCAACGGCGGCTTTTTAGGCGTAACAATGTTTCTTGTTATGGCAGGATACTTTAGCACCGTATCTTTGCTAAAAATGTTCAGCGAGAAAAACGATAAAAATTCGCATTTAGATGGCAACCAAGAAAGCCAGAAGAAAAAATCAAAACTTATTGCCTACTTTAAGTACCTGCTTAAACGCATAAAACGAATATGGCCTTCTACGCTGGGCATTATTGCACTAAGCGCACCACTTATGTGGCTGTTTTCGCCAAGCCTTTTAACAAAGTTGCAATCAGATGCTCTAACTGGAGCAACATTTAGCAGCAACATGGCGTATATTTTGCGAAAAGTCTCGTATTTTGAGCAATCGGGGCTGCCTTCTCCTATTAAGCATTTATGGTACTTAGGTCTTATTATGCAAATGTTTATTTGCTGGCCAATTATTCTATGCGCAATTCTTAAAATAGTTAAATCAAAGTTTGTGCGAATGCTTGTTACTGCAACGCTTGCGATTGTTTCTGCGCTTACAAACATTGCAATAACAATTCTTTATGGAGAAGGGCAAACTATTGCACGCGTGTACTACTCTTTAGATACGCGCGCATGTGAATTCTTAATCGGCGCACTTCTAGCAATGTATTGCACATGGTTTAGTGGAAAATCTGCTATAAAAATCATTTCGGACGCGTGCCGCTACATTGTTGGAAGCAAAAGCGAAAAAGAGCAAATTGAAAATCAAGAAAACGATTCGCAAAATGGCAAAAATAAAGGCAGACAGCCAATTTTAGAATCCATTGTAGGATTTGCTGCACTAGCGTTTATTTTGTTCTGCTTTATTAAACAAGACGGACTAAAAACGTGGATTGTGTACGGCGGTTATGCACTTTTTGCAATAGTTTGCGCGATTTTAATGCACGCTTGCATGATAAAAAACAACATTTGCGCAAAGATACTTGGCACTAGCGTGTTAAGCTACTTAGGCAAGAGATCTTTTGCGATTTATCTTGTTCATTTTCCTATACTCGAAATCTTAAATCCTGCAACTAGAACAACGCATATAACGCTGTTTGAGCAGATTTTGCAATGCGTGATTGTTGTTGCTGCAGGTGAAGTATTTTACAGAATTTTTGAAATGCCATTTGCAAGTAAATATATGACTTTTAGCGTCAGCAGTGTTAGCGCAAAATCAGAAGATGCGAAAGATAATTCAAAAGATGACTCAAAAGATGATTCTATAGATGACTCGAAAGATAAAAATAAAAACCTTGATCTTTCTAGCGATACTTTAAGCGTTAAAAGCAAAAACATTAAGCTTCCATTTGTTCTACGAAGAGTTGCAACTACTGTGTGCGCAATAGCGTGCATAGTGCTAATTGCTGCGCCATTAAACTGGAACAGCATTGCGCAAGCGCGAGCAATACAATTGAGGCCAGAACTAACAAGTCAAGAACAAAACAATAAAACTCATTCGCAAAATGGCAATCAAAAGCCAGAGTCAGGCCAAAGCTCAAAGTCAAACAATAACTCAAACAATAAGAGAAACACAAAGTCAAAGCAAAATCAAAAAAGAAGAGTGGGCGGAAAGCGCCAAAATATAACAAAACAAATGCTTCCAACAAAGCCAAGCGCGCATAGAGTTCTAAACCCAATCGCAGAAAAAGTGCCAGCAAACATAAACACAAAACCTTGGAAAATTGACTCAAAACAAGACGTTTGCACAGCAGACATAACAATGGTTGGAGACTCCGTAACCGAAGGCGCAAAGCCGTACCTTATAAAAGCTCTACCAAACGCTTGGATTGACGGAAAAGTTAGCAGGCAGATTTTCCACGGAGCCGAAGACTACCAAAAAGACATAGCCGAAAAACACCCTGGAAGTGTTGTAATCTACGAACTTGGAACCAACGGGCCGCCTAGAGACGAGTCAGTTTTACAAAACATGGTGAATATTACTGGCGGAAAGCCCGTGTACTTTGTAACAACTCGCGTGCCGCAACCTTGGCAAGACGAGACGAACGCAAAATTGCGCACATTTGCATCAAAGCGTAAAAACGTTGGAATTATTGACTGGAATGGCACGAGTGCAGGTCATAGCGAATTTCTAACAGATGACGGAATACACTTAACGCCTATTGGCGGGCCACAATACGCACGAATGATACGACTAGCAGTGTGCGGCGGATGACTTGCGCATAGCAAAACAAACCGCCCAAATCACGTCAAAATATTACGATGGTACATATGAGTGAGTTAATAACCCCATTTTCCCAAAGCAATAAGGGCGATTCGATTGCAGATTGGAAGAATCCTCTGCGAGACCCGCGCGACTTGCGACTAGCCAAAATCGCAGGCCCGTGCAGCCTTGTTATATTTGGAATCACGGGCGATTTAGCGAGAAAAAAACTAATGCCAGCCGTATACGATTTAGCAAATCGAGGACTTTTGCCTCCTGGCTTTGGCCTTACGGGATTCGCCAGACGCGACTGGACAGATGAGCATTTTGTAAACTTTGTTAGAGAAAATATTCAACAACATTGCCGTACGCCATTTTGCGAATCCACTTGGATTAATCTTGCAAAAGGCATACGTTTTGTTCGAGGCACATTCGACGACGCAAGCGCGTTCGAGCGATTAAGCAAAACCGTAGGCGAGTTAGACAGAGATCGCGGAACTCGCGGAAATCACGCGTTCTACATGTCTGTTCCACCATCCAGCTTCCCTGTTGTAGCACAACAATTGGCTGCATCTGGGCTTTCGCACTCCTCCGAAAACGCATGGAGACGAGTAATAATCGAAAAACCTTTTGGCCACGATTTAGCAAGCGCGCAAGAGTTAGATCGCGTAGTTTCCGAGGTTTTTGACCCTAATTCCGTGTTCCGCATAGACCACTATTTAGGCAAAGAAACTGTGCAAAATCTGCTTGCATTACGCTTTGCAAACGCAATGTACGAGCCAATTTGGAACGCTAATTATGTTGACCACGTGCAAATCACTATGGCAGAAGATATTGGCATAGGTGGCAGAGCTGGATATTACGATGGCATTGGCGCTGCTCGAGACGTTATTCAAAACCACTTGTTGCAACTAATGGCGCTTACTGCTATGGAAGAGCCTGTAAGCTTTAGTGCTAGCGATTTAACAGCGGAAAAAACTAAGGTCTTGTCGGCTATACGATTGCCTAAAGATTTAGCTGCAAACACTGCAAGAGGCCAATACGCAGAAGGCTGGCAAGGGTCGTATAAGGCTATTGGATATTTGCAAGAGCAAGGAATTAGCCCAGATAGCACTACAGAAACATACGCTGCTGTGCGATTAGACGTAGACACTCGCCGATGGGCTGGAGTGCCATTCTATTTGCGAACTGGCAAGCGCTTAGGCAAGCGAGTTACAGAGATTGCTGTGATTTTTAAGCGCGCTCCACACTTGCCTTTTGAGACTACTGCTGTGCGCGAACTTGGAAACAATGCTATTGTGATTCGCGTTCAGCCAGACGAAGGCGTAACAATGCGATTTGGCGCAAAAGTGCCAGGCGGAACGTCTATGGAAGTTCGCGATGTTTCTATGGACTTTAGCTATGGAAGGTCTTTTACAGAAAACTCTCCAGAAGCATACGAACGCCTTATTTTAGACGTTTTACTTGGCGAGCCGCCACTTTTCCCAACAACGCAAGAGGTTGATTTAAGTTGGAAGATTTTGGATCCGATTGAAGATTTTTGGGCTTCGCTTAACACGCGTCCGCAACCATACCGCGCTGGAACTTGGGGGCCAGCGGAAGCTGACGCTATGCTTGCTCGTAATAATCGCCATTGGAGGCTGCCATGATTATTAATCTTCCTAACACAAACACGTCTAAAATCTCTGCAAAAATCGACGAGCTTCACGAAGAACGAGGCGAATCAGCTACTGGACGCGTGCTCACTCTTCTTATTGACACCACTCTTAAAGAGCTTGAAAACGCACTGGGCGCAGCAAACGCGGCTAGTCGCGAGCATCCTTGCAGAGTTATTGCGATTGTTCGCGATTGGCAAAGCGCTAATGCAAGTTTACATAATCAAAATCAAAATCAAGAAAATCAAAATCAAGAAGAAGAAACGCCAAACTTAGACGCTCAAGTGCGATTTGGAGCAGATGCTGGCGCAGGCGAAATCATTATTCTCTATCCACATAATGACCTTGTTCGCCACCAAGATACGCTTGTTATTCCTCTGCTTGTTCCAGACGCGCCGATTGTTGCATGGTGGCCTACAAACGCGCCCGAAAATCCTGCTAAAGACTTGCTTGGAGCTATGGCAAGCAGCAGAATCACAGACGCTCAACGGGCCAGCAACACTCTTGAAACTGTACAAAATCTGCGCAAAAATTGGTCTTCTAAAGACGTTGATCTTTCTTGGACGCGCATTACGTCTTGGCGCGCAATGCTGGCTTCTATGCTTGATCAGCCGCCGCACTTACCAATTCTTAGTGTTAAAGTTAGCGGCCCTAAGCATTACGTTCCGTTGCATTTGCTCGCGCAATGGCTAAAAATCTCACTTAATGTTCCTGTAGAAATTGTTGAAGATTCAAGCGCACATGCAATTACAGAAGTAAGCCTTAAGAGGCAAGATGGCGAGCTTTCTTTAACGCGACCTTCTGGCAGCAGCCAAGCAATAATAAGTCTTCCAGGGCAAGCTTCTCAGCCTATTTCTATGCCTATTCGTTCTTTGCAAGACTGCTTAAGTGAAGAATTACGCAGAATTGACCCAGATGAGATTTATGCACAGCTTATTCACGAAAATTGTTGCACAATGCAAAATAACGAACTTGCAATGTAACGAACTCTAATACAACAAGTAAAAATAATAAAAGGATTCATTATGGCTAAAGATTTTAGATTTGCGCATAACGCAACAGTGTACGGCTACGATAATCAAGATATTATAGCTGCTGTTGCTGCACAAAAACTTGTGACTTTGATTATGCAATGGCAAAACAATGTTGAAAATCTTAATAAGCCATTCCATCTTTTGCTAACAGGTGGAACAGATTCGATTCGCATGTTTCAAATGTTAGCTAGCAACCCATTGCTTCCAGCAATCAATTGGTCCAATGTGCATATTTGGTGGGCAGATGAGCGTTTTGTAACTTATAACAGCGAAGATCGTAATGCGCGCAAGGCTCGCGAGTTGCTTCTTAACATGCTTAGCGATCACAAAGTTTTGCAGGAGTCTCATATTCACGAAATGCCTGCAGATGAGCGTAATGCGGAGGAAATTGCAAAAGCCAGCGACGCTGAAAATGACGCTATTTTAGACGCTGCTGCACGCGAATACGAAGAAGAAATTATAGGATTACTTGGCAAAGAGCCAGTGTTCGATTTGGCGATTCTTGGCATGGGACCAGACGCGCATATGGCTTCACTTTTCCCAGGATTGCCGCAAATTCATAATCGCGATCGCATAGTTTTAGGCGTGAACCACTCCCCTAAGCAGCCGCCAATGCGATTAACGCTTAGCGTTCCCGTGCTGGCTCATAGCCGCCGCACTTGGTTCTTAACTGCTGGCGAGCAAAAAGGAAAAGCTTTAATGAACGCGCTTTCTGGCAACAATAACCCAGATTATCCTGCGTCTTTTGCTAACGGCACAGAAGAAATCGCTTGGCTAACCACCGCCGAAACTTTGCAAGCTGCAATCCAGTAATCTGCATAGCCTTCTAACATCGTGCATAATATTTAGAACAATAAAATACAGGCCTATGCATAATAACGCAAAGGCCTGTTATTTCTAAAGATTATTTGATTTAATCTTGCTTTACTTCTGGGCGATTAGGCTCTGCCCACAAAGTGTGGAAGACGCCTGGCTCGTCAATGCGACCGTAAGTGTGCGCTCCAAAGAAATCGCGCTGAGCTTGAATAAGCGATGCTGGCAAACGCTTAGAACGCAAGCCATCATAATATGCAAGCAAACTGGAGAATGCTGGAACAGGCACACCATGCTCCACCGCGCGCGCAATAACACGGCGCCAAGCAGCTTGCGACTTTTCAATAGCATCCTTAAAGTACGGTGCAAAAAGCAAAGAAACGCTTGCCTGCCCAGATTCAAAAGCCTCAGAAACGCGGTTCAAGAACTGAGCACGAATAATGCACCCGCCGCGCCAAATGCGAGCAACAGCAGCCTGGTCAATCTTCCAATCATGCTCAATTGCAGCAGCAGCAATCTCGTCAAATCCTTGCGCATAAGAAACAATCTTAGAAGCGTACAAAGCTTGGCGAATATCCTCAATAAATGCCTTACGCTCAGAATCATTCAAATCAAAATGCATATCTGGGCCAGTCAATCCCTGGTTTTCTGCAGCTTCACGCAAAGCAACTTGGCTAGAAAGTCCGCGAGCAAACACAGCTTCCGCAATACCCGTTACAGGGATTCCAAGCGAAAGCGCAGATTGCACAGTCCAAGTACCCGTGCCCTTCATTCCAGCGTGGTCCACCATCATCTCTACTAAAGGCTTACCAGTCTTAGCATCCTTCTGGCGCAAAACATCCGCAGTAATCTCAATCAAATAAGAATCAAGATCGCCCTTGTTCCACTCGCTAAACACATCTGCAATGTCTTCGGACTTCATGCCCAAACCGCGAAGCATTAAATCGTAGCTTTCGGCAATAAGTTGCATATCTGAGTACTCAATGCCATTGTGAACCATCTTCACAAAGTGACCAGCGCCATCAGTGCCAATATGCGTTACGCAAGGCTCGCCTTCTGCAACAGCCGCAATCGACTTTAAGATAGGGCCGAGCGTCTTCCAAGATTCCTCCGTGCCACCAGGCATCATCGAAGGGCCGCGAAGCGCGCCTTCTTCTCCGCCAGAAACACCGCAACCAACGTAATGAAGGCCGCGCGCGCGAATATTACGCTCTCGGCGAATCGTGTCTTCAAAGTAGGAGTTTCCGCCGTCAACGATAATATCTCCTGGCTCCATAGCATTTGCAAGCTCTTCAATAACAGCGTCTGTAGGAGCACCAGCTTTTACCATAATGATTGCTGTGCGTGGGCGCTTAAGCGAAGCCACAAACTCTTCAACAGTTTTAGCTGGCACAAAATCGCCTTCGCTGCCATGCTGATTCATCAAAGTTTCTGTGCGCGAATAATGACGATTATAAACAGCAACTGTATTTCCGTGATGCGCAAGATTTCGCGCCAAATTCGATCCCATTGCAGCCAAGCCAACAACACCAATATTTGCTCTAGCTTGAGTTTCCGCCATTTTGCACCTCTATCTTTTAATATTTATAACAGTAATATTTATAACCGTTTTATTATTTTATGATTGTTTTATCTTTAACACTTAACCAATCAAAACACACTTTCTTAAGTTTATCGTTTTATATGCACAAGCGTTTTTGTTGCGCTCACACGTAAATTTTGCACTATCGCAATAGTGGCAATTTTGTGATAAAGATTACATTTTTACTTTTATTCATCGCTATTTAGAAAGCATAAATACCGCTTAAATCTTATAGACACGCGTTCTGGCTCAAATTTGGAGACACTAGATATAGGGATTAGCTATACAACACGCCACTACAAATAGTGTTAAGTGGTAGTAGACTGTTAAATCGTGCCAAAAGCACGAAATTAAATAATCATAAAGCAAAAAACTTAAACACCACATAACGAAGGGAGACGAACCGTGACTATTACAGTTTTCACCAAGCCACATTGCCCACAGTGCGATGCCACAAAGCGTCAATTCACTAAGCTAGGCGTGAATTTTGAAACAGTAGACTTAACTCAAAGCCCTTCTACTTTAGACCAGTTGCGCGCTGCAGGATATCGCCAAGCGCCAGTGGTGATTACTCCAAACTCGTCTTGGAGCGGATATCGTCCAGATTTGATTGCACAAATCGCAAGTCAATTAGAAGACAACAATCAAAACGATTAAAGCAGTCAAAAATCAACAATCAAAATATGCAAAGCAGTCAAAATAATCAAAGCAATTAAGAAGCATAAAAATGTGTGATCAAGAAAATATGTCACAACCAAGCGAGCCAGAAGCGCGCGCACAAGGCGAATCAATCGGAGCTGTAGTTTATTTTTCTTCCGTCTCCGAAAATACACTACGATTCGTAAAAAATTGCGATTTTCCAAGCAACAATGTGAACGTATATCGCATACCGCTTCGACCAAAAGAGCCAGAATTGCACGTTCGCGAACCATACGTTTTGATTGTGCCAACTTACGGCGGCGGAAATATTAAGAAAGCAATACCAATGCAAGTGCGCAAATTCCTAAACAATCGCGAAAATCGTTCGTTTATTCGCGGCGTAATATCTTCTGGAAATACGAATTTTGGAGACGCATATTGCGCTGCAGGCGGTCAAATCGCTGGAAAATGCGCAATTCCAAACATGTATTCGTTTGAGCTCACGGGAACTGCAGAAGACATAGAAAAAGTAGCGCAGGGAATACCAAGATTTTTAAGGCAATTAAAAGAAGCAGAATAAACGAAATAAACAAAAACAACAAATACAGAAAAACAACAAAAAACAGCGTTTGAAAAGCAAAACTAACGCACGAGGAAAGGAATTAATCAAATGAATAGCACGGATCCGATGAGCGAATCCACTTCGCTTAATCTTGATCACACTGACGATGCCAGCACTGCTAGCAGCACAGCAGAGCGCATTCGCAACAGCCGCGACTACCATGTTCTTAACGCTATGCTCGGCCTTTTTGACCCAGAAAAGGGCATTCAGTTTGATAAAGATCAGGAAGCAGAAAAGCTTTACGTTTCGGGTTACGTGCAAGAACACAGCATGAAGTTTGCTTCCACTCGCGAGCGCTTGAATTATTTAATTGACAACTATTACTACAACGGCAACGTTTTCCACAAATATAGCGACGAGTTTTTAGATAAGTTCTATGAGCACGCTGAGTCCGCTCACCACACTTTTGGCACGTTCTTGGGAGCTTTTAAGTTCTACACTTCTTACGCTTTGAAGACTTTTGATGGCAAGCAGTATTTGGAAAACTTCGCTCAGCGCGCGGCAGCCGTAGCTTTGGAACTCGCAGATGGCGATGAAAAAGCAGCACTCAACTACTTGGACGAGATGCTCGCAGGCCGCTTCCAGCCAGCTACCCCAACGTTCTTGAATCTTGGTAAAGCTCAGCGCGGAGAGGCTGTGAGCTGCTTCCTCGTGCGCTTGGAAGACAACATGGAATCAATTGCGCGCGGAATCAACTCTGCTTTGCAACTTTCTAAGCGCGGCGGCGGCGTGGCTCTGCTCCTTACAAACTTGCGTGAGCTTGGCGCTCCTATTAAGCGCATTGAGAATCAGTCGAGCGGCGTTGTGCCCGTTATGAAGCTTTTGGAAGATTCGTTCTCTTACGCTAATCAGCTTGGCGCTCGTCAGGGTGCTGGTGCCGTGTATATTAGCGCGCATCACCCAGATATTATGCGTTTCCTCGATACTAAGCGAGAGAACGCAGACGAAAAGATTCGCATTAAGTCGCTTTCTTTGGGTGTTGTGATTCCAGATATTACTTTTGAGCTTGCTAAGCGCAAGGAAAAGATGGCTTTGTTTAGCCCTTACGACGTTGAGCGCGAATACGGAAAGCCTTTTGCAGACATCTCCGTTACCGAGCATTACGATGAGATGGTTGCAAATCCTCGTATTCACAAGAAGTACATTGATGCTCGCGAATTCTTTATGACGCTTGCGGAGATTCAGTTTGAGTCTGGTTACCCTTACATTTTGTTTGAAGATACTGTAAATCGCACAAATCCTATTGAGGGTCGCATTACTATGAGCAACTTGTGCTCCGAGATTTTGCAAACTCAAGAAGCAAGCACTTATAACGCCGACTTGTCTTATAGTCACGTTGGTCGCGATATTTCTTGCAATCTTGGCTCTCTTAATATCGCTAAGGCAATGGACGGCGATTTGGGCGCAAGCGTTGATTTGGCTGTGCGTGCGCTCACTTCTGTCTCCGAGCACACTTCGATTGATTCTGTGCCTTCGATTCGTCGCGGTAACGCGGAAGGCCACGCTATTGGCTTGGGTCAAATGAATTTGCACGGTTTCCTTGCTCGTGAACACATGCAGTACGGAAGCGAGGAAGCTCTTGACTTTACAGACATGTACTTTATGACTGTTGCTTACCACGCTTATAAGGCTTCTCACGCTTTAGCTGTGGAGCGCGGCCACGCTTTTGCAAGCTTTAAGACTAGCGCTTACGCTAAGCCTGCAGGCAAAGGCAACTACTTCGATAAGTACACAGATGGCAGCCGCTCGCTTGAGCCTAAAACTCAAAAAGTTCGCGATTTGTTTGCCCGTTTTAACGTTGCAATTCCAACCGCAAACGACTGGGCGACTTTGCGCGATGAGATTTTGCGCGACGGAATTTACAACGAGTATTTGCAAGCTGTTCCTCCAACTGGCTCAATCTCGTACATCAACCATTCCACGAGTTCGATTCACCCGATTGCTTCTCGCATTGAGATTCGCAAAGAGGGCAAAGTTGGTCGCGTCTACTACCCTGCTGCATACATGACGAACGACAATATGCAGTACTTTAAGGATGCTTACGAGATTGGTTGGAAGGCAATTATTGACACTTACGCAGAGGCAACTCAGCATGTGGATCAAGGATTGTCGCTTACTTTGTTCTTCCCAGACACTACAACTACTCGCGATTTGAACAAGGCTCAGATTTACGCGTGGCGTAAGGGCATTAAGACTCTTTACTACATTCGTATTCGCCAGAAGGCTTTGGAAGGTACAGAAATCGAGGGTTGCGTAAGCTGCACGCTGTAAGTCGTAACGCTGAAAATCTTTCGAAAATTAAATCAAAAACTTAAAAATTTTATAAAACGTAAACACAAAATCAGGAGTAATTATGACAGAACTCAGCCCAACCGAGCTTAGAAGTAGCCTCGATAAGCCTTTCGGCACAAATCGCGTAATCGCAGACGACGCTATGATGGCAGCTTCTATCACACCAGCTCAGTATCGCTACCATCACGGATCTCGCGTGCGCCCAGTTAATTGGAATAATATTGTTGACGACAAGGATTTGGACGTTTGGAATCGTCTTATTGCTAACTTCTGGCTTCCAGAAAAGGTTCCGCTGAGCAATGATATTCCTTCTTGGCGTTCCCTCACCGATCTTGAACGCAAGACCACTACTCGCGTTTTTACTGGCTTGACTTTGCTTGATACCAGCCAGGCAACTATTGGTGAGCTTTGCCAGATTGAGCACGCTCGCACTGAGCACGAGCAAGCTATTTACACGAATATTGCTTTTATGCAGTCGATTCACGCTCGCTCCTACTCCTCTATTTTCTCTACTCTTTGCTCTAGCGAAGAGATTGACGAAGCTTATCGTTGGGCTGTTGGCAACGACGTTTTGCAGCAGCGTGTTACCACCGTGCTTTGCGAGTACGAGAGTGAAGATCCGCTTAAGCGCAAGATTGCAGCGACTATGCTTTCTTCGTTGCTTCTTTACGCGGGTTTCTATTTGCCACTTTACTTTGCTTCTCGCGGCAAGATGATGAACACTGCAGATATGATTCGCTTGATTTTGCGCGATAAAGCTATTCACGGCTACTATTCTGGCTACAAGTTCCAGCGCGGATTGGAGCTTAGAAGCGAGAACGATAAGAAGAATCTTGAAAAGTTCACTATGAACTTGCTTGATACTTTGTATGATTTGGAAGTTGAGTATTCTGGTCAGATTTATGAAGGATTTGACTTCCACGATGACGTTTTTGACTTCGTGCGTTACAACGCTAACAAGGCTTTGATGAACCTTGGCTATCCTGCTAAGTACAGCGAAGAAGAAACTCACGTAAGCCCAGAAATTCTCGCAGCTCTTTCTCCTGCAGCCGACGAAAATCATGACTTCTTCTCCGGCTCTGGTTCCAGCTACATTATGGGCAAGTCTGTTGAAACCGATGACGACGATTGGGACTTCTAATCGCTAGTCGCTAACCACTAATCGCTAGCCGCTTTACTAATTAATTAGGTTGCTTATGCACTTTCATAAGCAACCTTTTTTATTTAATTATTTAAGAATATTTCCGTTTTGTAACTATTCTTAAATGTTGATTGTTGAGAACATGCAAACTGCTAATAGTAAAAGTTTTCTAAAAGCACTATCGTTAAAAATAGGTACGCCTATTTGTGTAGATAAAATCTGCACGTTAGTATGTTGGTAATTTACAAAACAAGAATCACAAGGAGGTGCTTATTATGACTAATCCTTTGCGCGGTATAAGAGAAGATGATATTGTTAAGTACTTTAAAGCGCATAATCTTTCAGTTGGTAAGACGTATGTATTTACAATGAAATACGACCCTTGGTGGAAAGATTTAATCAAACTATTTTTGTTACCTAAATTATTCTATGTAGAGCAAGGCGTTGATGCGCGTATTGTTGCTGCCACTAATAATGAGTTTATTGTTATTAATCCGAATGTCATTTTAGGCTCGGGTAATCTAGCTAAATTAGACGATAAGCATCTTCGTCGCATTCCGTGGAATCAACTCACTAATTTTGAAGTTATAAATAAGCCAACAACTCAAATAATTCGTTTTACTGCGAATGGTAAAACCGAAGAATGGAGTGTGCCAACGGAAAGTGCTAGCGTATGGCACTTTAATGTGTACAATCTTGATAATTTGAGAAAAACAATACAATCGCACATCTCTTGATAAGTGGATTCCAAAACAAGATACCATATATTGTATGAACACTACTTACGCAATTGTTGATAATGACACGCTTGTATTGCGATATATGCAACTTCTTCTGAAAAGTCGTTTGCCTGAAAACTTTGTTTGTGCATGGATGTGTTCTTCTGCAAAACAGGCTATTCATCGTTGCGTTACAGAAAATACTCCTGACGTACTTTTAGTAGATATGTCAATGAGAGAAATGAGTGGTGTTGATGTAATTAAAGCAATTCGCGAGCGCAATAGCAATATTGTTTTAATTGGCATTACTTCCTACATGATGGATGAATACGTATTGCCAGTCGCTAAGTCGGGTGGTCAAGCGCTAGTGCATAAAGATAATTTAGCAGACGTAGTTGCAGCTATCCAATCGAGCACAACAAGCTACGGTTGCCCAGAATTGCCACAATATATTGACTATTTTCACACTCCGCAAGAATCATTCAATATGATTTCTCAACTTCCGAAGACTTCAGTTTTGTCTCCTCAAGAATCGGAAATTATGCGATTGTGCAAACAGGGGTATTCTACGAAAGAGATTGCAGATCAGCTTAATGTGAAAGTTTCAACAGTCAACACGCATTTACGGCGTATTTATGGAAAACTTCAAGTTAAAAGTCGCATGCAGGCGCTCGCTGCGCTCGCAAAATACTCGCATGACATATAACGTGTAAGAAATTAACGTGTAAAAGTAGGTAGTTATGAAATTATTAACGCGTATGATCAATTTTTTGCCGCATGATGCTTGGCGGAAAATTGGAATTGGTGCAATCATAAGTTGTACTTTGATTCTTGAAATTTGTTCCTATAATAATCTTCATTACTACTCTAATTGGCATGCAATTACAGTTGAAATAGTATGGATCGTAATCTGCTTATGCATTGCAATATGGCCGCGTAAGGCATCTTTTATTGTGCTCATTTGGATGCCGTTGGTAATTGTTGCACCCAATATCAACTATTCATCTATGATGCTTACCATATTGATTTGTTTGGCAATTGCTGTAATTACTCAACCTTGGTACACCGTGCTTTCTTCTTGCGGAGTATCTTCATGGTTTTTTATTATCTGCGATTTTCAAAACGCTTATGTGTTGGCGTGGTGGCTTCTTATAACTCTTATCTCTAGCGCAATCTTAAAATACTATATTTCTACTATTCACCAGCAACAGGAACAGTTATTTGCGCAACGTTACAACGTTTTTCAAAAATATGCCACTATTGCGGCAATTCGCATGCACGATGAAGTAACTAATGAGCTTTCCAGCATTATGATGATGGCCCAACAATCTATTGAACCTCAAACAACTCATGACCAAGAGCATGAAAATTCGCGAGAGATTCTTCAATGTGCTACTACAACTATTCATAAAGCACGCAATATCATTTCTCTTCTTGACAATGCTACAACTGCAAGCACTAGCGATGTTATGCAATCGACTACATGTTATAAAGATTTTTGCACAGGCTTACGCGCTCTATTTGACTGTGAACAAAAGTCATTTGAAAAGCTTGGCTATATTGGTTCCATTGACTTGAGTAGTGATTTAACTGCTGAAGATTCTCAATCAATGCGTTTGCCTTTTGAAGAATGTGCTCAAATTGAATATATTTGCAGAGAACTACTTGCAAACGTAAAAAAGCATGCTGCAAAGCCTAAAGAATACGCTATGAATGTAATGCTTAATGACAATGAATGTCATATTACGTGTATAAATAGTGCGCAACGCGGTATTCTTGCTAACTTGCAATTAGGATATGGACTGCGTTTTCATAAGATGCTTGCGGAACGAGTTGGCGGAACTTTTAAAGTTATTGAAGATGACGATTCGTGGATTATTAATGTACACGTTCCTATTCATGCAGAGAAATAGCCATTGTGCAAGAATAAATTATTGTGCTTTCTTGCGCTTTAATCGAGTGCTTGGACGCTTTTCAATCGAGTATTTGGACGAACCTTTGCACAGCAGATGCAAGTAAGCGGTTAATCTGTGATGCAGAATGCTGTTTCGTTGCTATGTTATACACGTTATTGTGGCAGTTTTTGCTAATTTTACGATTTTTGCCACGATAACTGATATGATTGCTTACTTATATTGCAAAACTGTATCCTACAGGATAAAATACTTTTATGGAGATACTTCAAACAGTTGAGTATCGCAATTGGATGAAAAAACTTCGCGATACGCAATCTAAAGCTCGAATTAACGCGAGGCTGAGATTATGTGAGATTGCAGGCAAACCAGTAGGTGATTTACATCCAGTTTGCAATGGTATTAGTGAACTGCGTTTCACTTTTGGACCAGGGTATCGTGTGTATTTTGCACAAAAAGGCTCAAAACTAATGCTATTACTTGCTGGTGGAGATAAAAGTAGTCAAAGTAAAGATATTAAGCAAGCGAAGATACTTCTCGCACAATTAATTGAGGAGAAAAAATGGTAAATATAAGTAAATGGGATGCGAGTGAGTATCTTGAGGACGATGATGATGTTATTGCGTATCTAAATGCTGCAGCAGAACTTAACGATCCTCGCTTGCTGCAAGCTGCTATAGGTGATATTGCAAAAGCTCGAGGCATGAAAGAGATTGCTCAAAAAGCCGAGGTTGGAAGAGAAAGCCTTTACAAAAGCCTAAGACGAGACGGCAATCCTAGCTTTCAAACTATTGTAAAGGTTGTTCAAGCGTTGGGTGGACGTATTGCAATAGAACCAGCAAATGCGTGACATACCTAGTTATCGTGGCAGTTTTTGCTAATTTTGCGATTTTTGCCACGATAACGCATGATTTGAGTGATGCTAGTTTAGCGGAATAACAACATTGACCAGCCAAGTGTCGTCATCTTTTTGCGCGCTTAAAGATCCACCTAAACGTTCCACAGATTTTTTGTGGAATAGTAGCCCTTTGCCAAAAACAAGTCTTTCGCCAAACTTATTCAACGTCGAAATCGAATTCATACACATTATTTTGCATTCGCGCTCATCAACCGTAACATTCATAGAAAAATCAACGCTAGTATTGCAATGCTTGCGAATATTAGTAAGCAGCTCGCTGCACATGCGAATAGCACATTGAGCTTTTTCGGCATCAACTATTGCAGATACAGCAAGATTGCCACTCCCCGAACTTTCATCATTTACTGTTATAGAGCCATAATACCCAAGCTGCTCACAAATCTTACGCTCAGATTGCAATCGTGCGCGAATATTGCATAGAAAATCAGCCAAAGTCATGCAATTATTACCATTAGAACCATAAATAAACTGCGTGCCAGCAATACTAGCAATATTTGAATCTAAAGAATCATCATACTTATGCTCAGCTTGCTCAAGTAGATTAATAACAAGTCGCGTTTTAGAAAGCGCATTACGAGAATGCTCAACAATCTGCTCTAGCGACTCTTTTGTATGATCACTTTTCTCGGCATACAAAGCATCAGTCGCAAGCAATGTAATATCCGTAATCTCATTGTTCACATCGTCGTGCAATTGCAATGCAACAGAAGCAATATAAGAATGGAACTCACTGCGCACAATATCCATTTTTGCGCGATTATTTTCTTCCAACATGTTCAAATACTTGCGCAAAACGTAACCGCAAATCATGGAAATAAGAATAAAACAAGGAAAAGTAAGCGGAATGTACGCCATTTTTGCAAAGTACATAATATTCAGCGAAACTATGTACGCACAAAGCAAATACTTCCACGAATCGTAAAAGCCTGCAACAAACATACTAGCGATCAATGAAAAAAGAAAGCAAGTTGCATTTACGCCTGGTACTGCCAGCGTTACGCAATACAAAATCGGAGTTACGAGGGATATTTGACGCGAAAAAGCAATCAAAAGAAATATTGCAAACATCCAAACGTATTGGCACACAGATTGCTGCGGATTATGCCACAGACCAGCCGTATTACAAGATTGCACATCCATTGACACTACAAGAATCGCCAATATTATGAATAAAGTTCGCTGAATTTTCCAGCTTTTAACCAACTCAATAACGCGCGAAAATGTTTTCATTAACATGCATTATCCGTTTCTTGCAAAAAATTCGGATGATTCTGCGGCGAATCATTAAAATATTGCATATTGCTATTTTGCTCACGATTTTGCATTGCAGCAAACGCGGATATTGCTTGCACTCGGTTAGAAACATGCAACTTTTTGTAAATCCTATGAATATGCGTGTTAATAGTGTTTGGCATAAGACCAAGTTGAGCCGCAATCTGATTTGTTGTGTAGCCTTTAGCGAGCAAATCCATGATTTTTAGTTCTTGAGGAGGCAAAACGCTACGCGACCTTGATTTAGAAAGCCTAATAAAAGATTCTTGCGGAGTAGCAAAATCGTAAGCAACATCTTTAACACAACGGCAGCCATACACGTGCTGATTATCGCAATATTGCAAAGCTTCTGCTAGTCCTTTGAAGTTGTCTTTAGCAACCATTGCTTGCCCACCAACTTGCGAAACCATAGAAGCATAGGATCTACAATCGTACGAAGTCATGCCAATTAAAACAATATTATTGTTTTGCTCACGAATTGCACGTATTACCTCTACTCCAGACATGTCTTTCATTGACATATCTATCAAAATATAATCCGGAGTTGTTTTTGCTACTTGGCAGTATTTCAAAGCTTGCGCTCCAGATTTTACGCACCATTTGCACACGTACTCACTCGACAAAAGCTTGCTGAGCACGTTTCGCATAACCGCTAAAACTAGTGGGTCGTTATCTACTATTGCATACGTTTTTGGCATAATGGCTTTCTTGCAATCACACGCTACTTTTCTTATATTCTACTTTATAAACGCGCGCAAAGTAGGGCAAATTGTGTAGTAATAAATGATTACAAGTAATGCATGTAAGTCAAATTTGGTTATAATAAGTAACAATATGTGACTTTTGGTTGCGTTGAAATTCATCTTTAATAATGATTGCAGCAGGATTATATGACAAAACGACTAGTAGTATTGCACTCCGCAGAAGTAGCTGCGATGGCGCTTGCCTCAACAGCTGCTTTTATGCGTAGTTTTGGCTTTTTCGTTTTGTGGCTTGTTCCAGGACTTCTTTCTGTTGCAATGTATTCTTGTGCATATTTTTTCTTGCTCAAAAGCGTTATTAAAGCAAAAAATGCGTATATAGAAAATAATATATCTAAGCTTAGCGGCGCGGGCGCTAACAGCATAAGTAGTGACGTTGAGAATACAGAGAACAACAAAGATTACATAATGACTCTTGAGCGAGAGCGCAAAAAAGTCGAATCACAAAATAAGCAAATACTCAACAATTACTCAAATAATTTAATAAATATTATTTCATGCTTTATTTGTGGGCTTATTCACGTTCCTTGGATTTATTACTATGGAATTGCAAATGGCGTTTTAACATTGGTGATTTTGTGGCGAGTAATAAAGCGCCCACAAGGTCACCCTATTGATGAAAGCGATTTTTAAAGATTTAAGACTTTAAGGATTTAGACTTTAAGGATTTAAGCTTATTGCTGATCTTCCATTGAAAGATTTAATCCTTTTGCAGCATTGCGAAAATATTCTATGTGATCGCCATAACCGTCTGCAATAATAGCATCCTCTTTTACAACAAAAGAGCCATTTTCTAGCACAATATATTTTGTAAAGAATTCTTCTAATTGCTTAGCTAATTCATCAATTTCATCTTGTGAAAGCTCTTCGCTACTATTTTCCGCAAGGTTATCTTCCTGCTTTTGAATTTGATTAATGCCATTTTCACTAACGTTTCCTATTTTGTTTACGTTATCTTCTGGCTGCCAAGAGTTTATACCAAAATCACTCATGCTTACATTACCCATATTTGCGCTACTCATGTTTGTATCTCCTTGTATTTGTAACATATTCACAACTTATATTCGCAACACATATTTTCAATATATTTGTGCGTTGCTTTAAGTCTAATTACAAACATTTTCCGCGCAATCTTGAGTACTGAGTTCTAAGTACATCGTATTGCTCGAGGGATTGCAACATTTATACTAGAAATGCAAAACGCATACGAACGAGAAGCAATGCACATGAATTAGCTACAATACTCACGAACAAAACAGCAAATTGGAAGGGAAACAACTCATGAGCAAGTACTATATAAAACTTATTAAAGAAACGCTTATTTGGATTCTTAAGTGGGCAATATTTACAGCATTCGAATTCCTTATTTTGTACGTTGCGCTTATTTCTTGGGATCATGATTTTATACAGTTCATGAACGAATACAGAAATGCGATTATTCCATTTATGGCAGCAACTGGAGCTATGGCAGCAGCGATGATTCGCGACGAAGGCACTATTCTTGAAGTCAAAGATTAAGGTAGTTCAAGATTATTTTGCGGATGCGATTGAAGCCTCTTGGCGAGCAACGTCAAGCGCTTTGTTGAAGGCATCACTAGTCCAACTTGCTCCAGCAACAACCGAAATATGCAAATCTTTTAACGGTTTTCCAACGATTTTTCCTGGAATAGCCTCACTAAAAGCGCTCATGTGTTTTTTGGAGATTGGCGTAAACGGATGAGACGTTATTTGCACACTGCTAATATTTCCATTTGCAACGCTTAAATTCACGTCAATACTATCTTCTGCAACTGGCCCATACTTAGCTTTGATTTTGTAATCGCCATCTTTGTAATTGCCAGTGTCTGTTTTAGGCGAATTTTGCTGATTTTGCTGATTTTGTGAATCCTCACTTTGTGCAGAAGCGTGCGATTGTTGAGCGCCAGAATCGTAAGATTTTGAAGAATTGCCACTATCGTTTTCGCTTTGACCAGAGTTTCCTGCAAACTCATCATTCATTGGAACAGCGCTCGGCTCACCGCAAGATGCAAGAAACGCACTTGAGCTAGCCAAAACCGCAATCGCAGCAACCGTTTTTGCAATTTTTTTAGACTTCAAATCATCACGCAAATTATTGCAGCGTGAAACATTGTGAAACATATTGTCTAAAATCATAAATCATCGCCTTTAAATCTTAAATTAAAACTATACGCAACTAATCATCTAAATTCGCTAATTTAGGCGACTTAGTAGGCTCATGATTTTGCAAAGATTGCGCAACGCTTTCATCAACATGCGCACTCGTAAACGCAGGCTTGCCACCAATCGCCTCGTACGCTTTGCGCGCATCCTCATTATTCCAACGCTCCCCAACAAGCACACCGTGGTTGAGCATAATTTCACGATCCGCGCATTGAGCTACCAAAGAATCGTGCGTTACAACAATAATCGTAGTGCCCTGGGAATGAAGCTGCTTAAACAAGTCGAGTACAATATGCTCATTCTTTTCGTCCAAATTACCAGTCGGCTCATCCGCAAGAAGCAACTTCGGGCAGTTAATAAGAGCACGCGCAACACACACGCGCTGCTGCTCACCGCCAGAAAGCTGGCTTGGCAGATGGTGAGCGCGATCCTTTAATCCCACGCGTTCCAAGGCTTCCATTGCTTGCGATTCATCTACAACTGAATGATAATATTGCGCAACCATCACGTTTTCAACTGCTGTTAAATGTGGCACAAGATAAAACTTTTGAAACACAAGGCCGATTACGTTTTTGCGAACGTCTGCAAGTTGGCCCGCGTTCAAATCCTCGAGCTTTCGGCCTTGCAAAGCAACGGAGCCTTTAGACGGCGAGTCCATGCACCCAATAATGTTCATTAGCGTAGTTTTGCCAGAGCCGCTCGAGCCAACAATCGAAAGCCACTCGCCTTGCGGCACAGTAAGCGACAAATCGTCAACAGCGCGAAGAGAGCCGTAAATCTTGGAAACATGGTCCAAAGTCAACAGCATTTCTGGCTTGGAATCTGTATTTTCCTGCCTATTTTCTACATTCTCTGCCATATCAAATCCTTAACTAAAATCCTTAACTAAACACTCTAAAAACATTCTAAAATCATTCTAAAATCACTATAAAAGCTATTCTTCTCGAAGCACAATCGCAGGGTCGATTTTTGAAGCGCGCAAAACAGGCGGCAATGCAGCAACGCAAGACGCTGCAACGCTAAACACAATAGAAAACGCCACCAGCCACCAATTCACGCTCAAATCTCGCGCAAACACCATTGACGCAAGCAATCGCGCAAATCCATACCCCACTGCCGTACCAGCGATTCCGCCAATAAAGCCATAAAGCCCAGATTCCGCAGTGAACTCAACACCAATGCTCTTAGCGCTCGCACCCAAAGCTTTGCGCAAACCAATCTCATTTCGGCGCTGTTGCACAATCGAAGAAATCGTAGTGCTTACACCAACCATCATCAACGCAAGAACAACCAGCGAAACAATCCAAAATAGGCTGCGAAGCATAGCAATAATGCCAGTATCTGCCGCTGTAACTTTAGTAACTTGTTGCGCACGAACACGCATAGAAGTCATATCGTTAATGCTGCGCACAACAGCATCTACGTTCGGCGCAGAAGACGAGTAAGCAATCACGTCCGCACCGCGCTTAACGCCTGTAAGCACACGCAAATCAGCGTTAGTTGCGTAAAGCATGGAATCTTCGGCGTCTCCCGTATCTAAAATGCCGCAAACGCGGAAAGTTGTGCCGTGAGTATCCATAATATCTGTGGAAACTCTGCCTTCAACAAGCTTTTTTGAGGAAGATTTATCTGTTTGATTATCTGTTTGATTATCTGTTTGACTATCTTCTTGATTACCTTGCGACTTACCTTCCAACTTTTGCGCGGGCTTGTGCGAATCCGAGGAATTATCGCCAGCGCGATACGCGATTGCAATGCGCGAACCAATCTTCAAGCCCATAGCCGAAGCAACATCTCGCCCAACCATAACGTTGCCACTGCTAGGCCAAGCGCCGTCCACGTTCCAATGCTTATTAAGCGACTTAACAGCGGAAACATCCACTCCAGCAAGCACGTACGGAGCCGCATTAATGCGCACATTTTCGTAACGGTAGGTAGCAGATCGCATAGCACCTTTTGCAAGAACCATGTCGTTAGTGTGCAAAACCATTGCGCGATCAATGCCATTTTTCCACTCACCTGCAAGCGGCGTCACAATAATATTCGCTCCGTACGTGCGCATTTCGTCACTCATTTGTTGAGGAACAACAAGGCAGATTGCAGCCAAGCAAAATAGCGTAGCGGCACCAACAAGAGTGGCAACTACTGCCATAAGCGCACGCGACTTTCGGCGAAAAACCGCGCCAAAAAGCATAGTCGCAAACATTGCGCTATTAGAAGTCATACCCGAACCAGATTTAACGCCCATGAAGCACCTCCGCAGGACGCACATGCAAAATAGAGCGAATAGAAGAGCCAGCAGCAGCAAGAACAGTAATCGCAAGAAGCACAAACACCAGCACAAACACCATTGGTCGAAGCGAAATCGCAGAACCAAACACGCCAAATCCAATCACTTGCGCAACTCCAAAGCCTGCAATCATGCCAATAATCGCACCAAAGCACGCAATAACCGCTGTTTCCATAAGCATTAGCCGCGCAACAGCGCCATCGCGCGCACCCAGAGCCTTGAGCAGCGCAAGCTCCCCCGAGCGCTCCGAAATCGCAGCCGCCATAAGATTCGCAACCGCAACAGCCGCCGCAACCAAGCTAAGCGCCGTCATAAGCACCATCACAGCGCGCGTCTTGTTAAGCACACTGCCTTGCATAGCCGAAACTTGCCGCACTTGCTTTGCAACAGCTCCTGGAATCACTTCTTCAATTTGGTAAGTAATCGAGCTTGGGTAGGCTGTGCAATACCACGTCTCCCACTCTTCTTGGCTAAGAGCCGCTGGATTCTTCGCCGCTTTACGCGCTAAATCGTTTTCTGGCGTAGTCAATGCTTTAACTTCAATCGCCTCAACCATATTTGGCTTGTTTGAAAGGCGTTGCGCCTGGCTGGAATCCACGTAAATCGCGTTATTGTCGCTATCTCCAGAATCGTAGATGCCAACAATTTTAAGTGAGATTTGCCTGCCAGAACGAGTTAGTTTTATTAGCTGACCAACTTTTAGATTATGACTTTTAGCAAGATTTGTGCCAACAGCGGCCTCGTGCTTAAAATCGCGCGGGAATCTACCTTCAAGCATCTTCCACCAAGACCGCATTCCTTGCACTCCAACAACTGTTGTCTCTCCAGAAGCGAGCGCAAGCTTGCGATTAAACCACGTGCCAACAATCGGAACTACTGAATTAGCAGATTTAGCGGAATTAGTGGATTTAGCAGAAGAAGAATTAGCAGAATTAGCAGATTCAGCAGAAGAATTTGCTTTAAGATTTGCTTTAAGATTTGCATAAATCGTTAGTTTTGGCGCAAAATTCGTTATGTTAAACGCCCAAAAAATCATTTTGATTTTTGCAGCATCCGATTCCTTCAAAAAAGCGGTAGATTCTTGACTTTCAGCATCCGCCAAAGTTTGAGAAGTTTGCAAAGCTTGCGAATTACTATAGTCCGACTTTGTGCGAGACGCATACAAATCGTTCACAACAGCATTCGACTTAGGCTGAACAATAATATTGGATCCGTAAGAGCTAAGTTCCGCGTTAATTTTGTCTCCAACGTCGTAAACAACACTGAGCATTGCCACGCTTACACACGCACTCAAGCACACAACAATCGCTATAAGAACTCGTTTTTTAATCTGCCTTGCAAGAGATCGCGCAACCATTCGAATCATAAACATTTGCAAGCACTCCTACTTAAAGTGCGAGCTAAGCACGTCTAAATCGGCTGTGTGAATGGTAATTTTACCGCCACCAGCCTTGTATGGGAATGGAATCGGGTTGCATCCGCCCTTAAAACCAATAGTCGCCAAATTTATTGCAACATCGCATTTTCGGCATATTATCTTGCCGTCTTTTTCGTAGTAGCCTGCGTCTCCGCAATTTTCGCAAGCATCCAAGCCCACTCCATACGCTCCACCATTTTTCTTGATGATTATAAAGCGCATAACAGTGCCATCTTTAGCTTTGTATTGGAATCTATGCAAGTGGCCATCGCTAATTTGAACAAAGTTGATTGTTGCTACGCCATCATGCAACTCGTACGGTTCTGGCGGCGTAAGCGTTGGCTTAATATTCATAATAGACACGCCAACTGTAAGCGTAAGTATTACTACGATTGCAGCCATTAGCGCCGCAAGCGCAGACCTTCTAGACTTGCGCTTAAACGCTCGCTTTGCGCGGATTTGTGCAGGATTTTCTCCATCTACAGGCGTCTTAAAACCAATTACAATAGACGCAAATGCAGGAATCAAAAACACGCAAATTTGCGCCATAATCATAAGCGGAGCGTTGTTTATAAGCCAAACAAGAATGCTAAACGAAAAATCGTCTATATACAGCAAAATACTTCCTTGCATAATTTGCAGCAGGGATGTTAAATGCTGAATTAGCAAAATTATTAAGCTTAGAATAATTGCGATTTTAAAGGCGCCAATACTCGCAGTTGTGCGCAAAGATCGCACCATAAGACTTATGCAAATCGCAGCAGCCGCGCCAAGAATAAATCCTAGCGCGCGAAGAAGCATATCGGAAGTAAACGGAGGCGTGCTGGAGTCAACGAAAATCGTAAGCTGCAAAATAACGTCTGGGAGCGCGTAAAACACTGTAAACGCTAGGCAAAGCGCGCCAATTGCATTACTTATGTGCAAGGGCAGCGGATTTTTGCGCCATTTTGCAACCATTTTGCCAGATGCGCCAACACAGGCGATTGTTGCAACATCTAGCGGAACTGCAATGCAAAGCGCTGGAAGATTCACAAAATTGCGCTGATTAATCACCACGCTTGCGCGCAAAAATGCAAAAACAAGAGCCGCAACTGTTCCAAAAATCAAACCAAAAAGTCGCCAGCGGCAGCTGATTGGCTTATCTCGTCCCTCACCAACACTTAGCGTTGCGCTTAATCCCATTGTAAGCAGCGCAAGAGGGAGCAGCCCTGGAAGTACTGTAACGAACATCCTGAGCATGTTCCCTCCTTTGCTGTTTACATGATTTTTGTTTTTTATTTATGCATTATGCATTATTTATACATTATGCATTATTTATTTGTTGTTTTTATTCTTAAAAACTACCACTGGCAAAACTACCACTGGCAAAACTACCACTGACGTGGAGTGTACTTCCAATCGTCGAATGTAGCGGTAATTGGCTCAGTCCAGAATCGACCAGTCACGCCCGTAGCAGGATCTACGTGAAGCATCCAACCCTTCTTTTCTGGCGATTCAACAGAAAGCACTAACTTGTAGTTTCCAGCCTTATCGAGCTTAACATTTGCGCCGTAGTGTGGACCGTCGGAAGCGTTCATTTGCATAAACGTGCCCTTTACAACAGCGTCACCGCTCGCCTTATCAATAATTTGATAATTCACAGTCAAATCTGGAATAAACTCGCCCTTGCCGTAGCCAAGCTGTGTACCTTTCTTGTTTGCGTGAATATCTGCCTCAAGGTGGAAGCTTGCCTCGCTTGCCTTTAAGCCCATGCCTGCTGGAACCATGTCGACTGGCTGGAAGTACACAGCGCCAATCGTAAGCGGGCCAATGTTCTGGTCTTGGTGAGGTCCAACTGGAACCTCTTCAAAGCCCTTGTCTCCGCCCTTGTCGTCGGCCTTCTGCTCAGATGATTGTGGCTTTGATGCAGACTTTGCTGCATTTCCGTTTGCGCCACAGCCAGTGAGTGTTAGCATTCCTGCAAGCGCTAAGGCTGCAATTGCCATCATCTTTTTATTCTTCATATCTAACCTTTTCTATTAGTTATTGTTTATTATTGCTTGATTTTTAGTTTTGATTTTTAGTTTTGACTTATCCGTTAACTGTTGCCAACGGTTGCTTGCGATTTGCGCGCGCGCACAAAACTCACACACAACAGCGCAACAACTACGATTGCAGCTACGACTTGCGCCGAAATCGTTTCAACGTACGGATAGAATCCAAGCCAATCGTTAGTTGGCAAGCCTTGAATATACGCGCCAGCGAGCGCATCGCCCTCTATAAGCGCATGCACACCTCCGCCAGCAAAAATCACCACTAAAATGCACATAAGCGCGCTTGTTCCTGCAAAGAACGGGCGAATCGGTATGCGCACAGACGCAAAGCGAATCAGTAAGAAAATTACAACTAGAACAGCAGCTGCAGCCACGAATCCGCCCCAAATCATGGAGTCAGCTCCGCTTGATACAGCAAAAATCGCTTGGTAGAAAATCACAGTTTCTGCGCCTTCGCGAAACACTGCTAGGAAGCTTAGCAACGCTAGAGAAATCAAGCTGCCTTTAGAAACAGCTGCCGTTGTTTGGTTGCGAATATACTCGTTCCAAGCTTGCACAGAAGATCTTGAAATCATCCAATTGCTTGTGTACAGCAGCATAAGCATTGCAAACAGCGCCACAACGCCTTCCGTAATCTCTTGCTGCGGTCCAGAGCCATTGAACAACAATCCAAATAGCGCAGCAACAACAAGCGACGCCGCAATTCCAGCAACAAGACCCATGTAAATGTACTTAACCATGTGCTTGTGCCCAGATTTAATAAGATACGCGATTATTGCAGCCACAACCAGCATAGCTTCCAACCCTTCGCGAAGCAAAATTATAAAAGCCTGACCAAAGGAGCTTGTTATAAATTGCATAAACACATTGGCATTAGCCGCCGCTCCGCCGTCTAGCTTGGATGCATCTTCAATAAGCATTGACTTAAGATCTGTAAACAGCTTTTTTGTTTGCGCAAATGATTTGCCACTGTTCATAGCCTGCCTGCACTCTTTGAATTGATATTCAACAGTGCTTACTCGGCTTCCGCTTATTGCGTTCATAACATTCTTCTCGAAACCGAGCTTTTCATAATATTGGTAATAGGCTTCGTTCACTAAATCAACAGCTTTGGCAACTTCTTGCTTATTTGCTTTTGCTGCTTTATACGTTGATGCAGATTTGTCGAGTATAACGTTCATTTCTTGCGCTACTTGACTCCAAGTTCTGCCGTTTCGTCCAAGATTCTTCTTTTTTGCAGCATCGAGCTTTTTGCGTTCTTTTGCGATCTGCGCGCGCAATTTGGATGCATAAACATTCGGCTTATCTAGATTTGTGTTTGAGTCTAATTGAGATGCTGTTTGCGCAACGTCTGCTTCTAGAGCAGATACGACTTCACTAATTTGCGCGGACTGATTTTGTTGATACACCAACGTTTGTAACTGTTGGAATTGATCACTTTGCGATTGAACTTTATTCTGACTAATCGTATCTCGCACAACTGTAATCATGTTTGAAGCTACATAAACAGAGTTGTATGCAGCTTGAAACCTGGTTGCCGCTCCTGCCATATTTGCGTTTGCATACTCGCTTTTGCCTTGTTCTAGCTGACTTTTAATAGCTAAAGAAACTTCCGACCAAGTGTTGTATGTTTTATTGGCATCCGTAGCATAAGCAGGCGTTGGAGCTGCGATTAGTCCAGCAAACCCAGCAATTCCAGCAAACCCAGCAATTCCAGCAAACCCTATTGCGCAACTTACAAAAACGCATATAGCAAGTAAAAATGCATACACTTGCCGTGCTTTTTGGCGCGCTTTTGCACACGCGTGCATAATGTCTCCATATCTCCTTTGGCTCTAATCCCCATCGAGCGCACCCAACTTCTTTTATTTTCGTTCTATTTTTTAGTTTTGCTGGAGCTTTTATCTTTAAGTTTTAGCTTCAGTTTTAGTCTTCAGTTTTAATCGTTCAAATTTTTTGGCGATTTCTACGCGGTTGTTCTGTTTTGCTAGAACTTGTTCCGTTTTGTTATATTTGAAGTCGCCTCGCAAGTAACCCCATCAACATAATATCGATATATCAAGTAGATTGATATAGTTCAGAGCAAAAAACTCGCAAATATTACAAAAATGATATTGATAACGATAATTATCAATCTTTTTAAATTGATTCAGCAAAAAAGTGCGCTGGGAATGCACGCGTTTTGCTAAGCGTTTTATTAGGCAGCATTACAGCAAACTCAGCGCCAGTAGTTTGCACGATTTTTTGCAAATCGCTTTCTTGCGATACAAACAACGCAGTTGCGAGCGCATCGGCATAAGCTGTTGGAAAATCGCAAGTTTTGCTAGGCACATACGCCCAGCTTGCGCACAAATCGCAAGCAGGAATGCCATCAAGCGCATTAATCAAGTGAGTCGCAATTAAATTAGACTCAAAGCCACTTGCATCTTTGCCTAAGTAACTTGCTTCTTTTACTTTCCAACGCCTTCTTGCGCTAGACGACGCACACAACGCTCCGCTTGCGATTGATGCAACTCCAACTGCTTGAGTTGTGTCAAACGGATTTTCCAGAGCAACTTTTATTTGATCATTCTCTTCGCTAAAACAAGCGCGCATATCTCCGCCAGCGTTTACCAAAAAATCAAAATCGGCAGGCGAATCACTATTCGAAGGCATCTCGCCACCAAGCTCCTCTTTAATAATCTGTGTTACAAGATCTACAAAATATCCCTTTCCAGCTGCACCAAAATCAAGCTGCACTGGCTGATTTGTGCGAAGCGTTGCACTGCCGCTATCTTGCGAAATATCCGACCACGTAACTGGAAGAGCTCGACGATAATTAGCCCAACTGCCTATATTAGAACTCGCGCTAGCTGCCGACTCTGGAACGAACTGCACAGAATTGTTGTAGCCAAGCGCAAGCAGATCCGCGCCGATGCACGCGTCGAAAGCTCCGCGAGCAGCAGCGTAAAACTCGCCATAAAGTGCAAAAAGTGGCCCAGCCCATGCTGGAAACTCAAACTCACCGCCATGCTCCGCACGAGCCATACGCGAAACTAGCGAATCTTCACGAAAGCGCGAAAGAGTCTGCTCATACTCTTCAACAAAAGCGCGAATCCGCTTCTGCACGCGCTGCGAAATCGGCACGCTGCTAGAGATAATAATCCCCGTTCCAAGCGCACGCTCAATCGCCACAACGTTCCTAAACATCGCTTGCCTCACTCCCAATATCAAACACTCTATCAATCATCAAAAACCACAACAATATCCCCCAAAAGCCACAAAATAGCAAAATGTCGTCATAGTTTACAAAAAGTCGCATTCTATACCTACATTTTGCCAAAATGAAGGCATAGCGAGTAAAAAACATTCGTCTATACCGACATTTTCGCAAAAACGCACTATAGAAACATAGGTAGCATCGACAACATCAACATAACGCCACTCGTTTCGGCGTAGCATGATTTACGCGCTTTAATGCCAAGCAAACCTCACTTCGCAAAACCAGCCAAACCTCACTTCGCAAATTTGACAATTTTTTAATTTTGCGAAGTGAAACAATATTCACATAAGCCGCAAAACATAATAAACAGAACACAATAAGCAGAATACAAAAAGGGCCTTCGAGTGTGAACGCAAGCAAGCAAGAAAACAAGCAAGCGAACACACGCGAAAGCCCTAAAACACTAGCGCTAACACGTAGCAAACAAAACTTAGCTACGCACCTTACGCAACACTGCACCAGAAGCCGCAAACATCAAAGCAGCAAAAGCCACTAAAACGCCAGCAACACCAGTAACAGGCAAAACACCCTTACCATCACCCTGGCCAGACGTACTATTCGCAACAGTAATATCCGTCCAAGCAAGCTGATTGCCCTGCTCATCCACGAGCACAACCGTATGCTTACCAGAATAGCCAGCAGGGAATTGCGCATCAAAATAAGGAACACCATCAGCGCCAAGCTTAACAGTCACGTAATCACTACCATCCACGCCACGCAAAAGCTTAGGAGTAGAATACATGAACGCATAAGCCTTTGCAGAACCCTTTTCCTTCAACTCCTTATTAAACTTAGCGTTATCAGAATGAACAGTAACCTTATTAGACGCACCAGCCTTAGCAACATTATTATTACCAACAGTAATCCCGCCCTTAACCTCTGGATTAAGATCATTAACAGTCTTAGGAGCCGCAGGAACCTTAGGCGAATCTTTCTTAGAATCATCACCATGCTTTACAGCAGGAGCAGGCTTCTGACCCGCCCCCTTGTTATCAGCAGGCATTGAAGTTGGCTTCTCGTTATCCTCAGGCTTCTTGTTACCATCAGGATTCTTATTACCATCAGGATTCTTATCACCCTCAGGATTCTTATTACCATCAGGATTCTTATTACCCTCAGGAGTCTGGCCAGACTTCTGGTCATTATCAGGCTTATTACCTGAATCAGGATTCTGATTACCACCTGGTGCAGGTGCTGGAGGCGTTGGCCTTTCACCTGGATTGCAGAATTCATAACATTTATAAGCTTGAACATCTGGATGATTAGGATGTTGCTTTATCTTTTTTATCGATTCATTATTTTCTGCTTTTTTATTAACCCACAGAGAGTCAACATACTGACTTTCCAGCGGAGTATAGTCACTAATATTCTCACAACATTGAAGATCTATATAACGAATTGATGATTGGTCACTTCCCCTTCTTAGTGGAGTTATATCCGTCAACTTAGGCGAAGCCAACTTAAGATCATAAAGAGATGTAAAGTTTTTTAAAGCAGAGATATCGTAAATGTTACTACCAGAGATATGCAATTCCATTAAATGCGTCAAGTTACTAATAGAACTAAGATCAGTCACATTATCAGCAGCTTTAACATACAAGCGTTGAAGTCTACTAATACTATTTAGAGGGGAAAGATCGGAAATCTTGCCACCTTCTAAAGATACGCTTCCTAGGCCTGACATTGTTGTAAGTTTACTAACATCTACACCATCAGCAACACCAATATCTAAATCACCGAGTTTAGAAAGTCCGCTCAAAGGCGAAAAATCAGAAATCCTAGAACCACCTATTTTCAAAATTTTTAAACCACTAAGACCTTTGATAGCATCAAGACTCGTAACCTTATCCATAGCAGTAATATTCAACGAAATAAGATTAGTAAGCTTACGTAAACCAGAAAGATCAGAAATCTTAGAACCATACATTGTCAGATATTTTAGACTCGTAAGATTACTAATAGCATCAAGACTCGTAACCTTATCCGTAGCACGAATACTCAAATCAGTAAGCTTAGTAAGCTTACTAAAAATCGAAAGGTCAGGAACCATAACCCTATTATTTACCAAAGATAATTCTTGTAAATTCACAAAATTTTTAATAGCATCAATATCACTGATATTATTGATATTATTACCATCAAGTTCTAACTTTGTTAAATTAGTAAGATTCTTCAATGCCGAAATGTTGGAAATATTAGCATTATACAGATTTAATTTTTTCAAACCAGTTAGTTCACTCAAAGGGGAAAGATCGGAAATCTTACTAGTACTTTCAATACTTAACTCTTCAAGATCTCTCATATTTTTAAGAGGAGTTAAATCAGAAAGTTCAGGAGAGACATTCTTCACTATTATTTTTTTGAGTTTTGTAAGACTGGAAAGAAAATTAAAATCTTTTACTGCAATGTCACCTTCTAATTCCAAGGTCTCCAGATTAGGCATTTTTGATATAAAACTCAAATCACTAATCCTATTACTTACTCTTGGGAAGTATGTAGACGCATTAAGAGTAAAGTTCTTAACTGAATCCATTTGCGGAAGGCTGGATAAGTCTTTCTTTCCGTTATATAAAGAAATTTTCAAGATAGTCAATTTTGTTAAATGACTTAATGGTGAAAAATCAGAAACATTATTAAATTCGCCAAGTTCTACACCAGTCGCATTTGGGAAGTACTGAAGATCAGAAATATTAGACACAGATTTTGAAACGTCAGTATATCCAAGTCTATGATAGAAAAACTCTAACTTACCAGTAAAGCTTTTAGCCTGACCATAAGTAATTTTTGTATCGTCTGGCCCAATAACATGCGCTTCTTGCGACGAATGTATAGCCCAAAGTCCAAACTCTTTATCAGCAAACTGAATAGCATCATTATCATTATGCCCAGTTTGACCAGACGTATTACCACCAGTACTTGCGAGCGCAACTGGTGGAAGCGACGCAAAAGCAAAGCCACTAAGCAAAGTGGCAGCAGCTACAAAAGCACCTATAGTCTTTTTGTTTAGCATGCTTATCCTTTCTTCTTCTCTCACACGCATCTGCGCGTGAAACAACAAATTGTAAAACAGCTGCAACTTAAACAAAAGCGCAGCTATACAAAGCATTTACAAACAAATCTACCCCCCCCCCCACGGCAAAAATCAACAAAAACCTTGCAAAAACCTTGCAAAAATCCATCAAAACCACAACGTTTCGAGTACACGCAAAAGTAAAGATTTGTGATTTTGCGCAAAAGAAAATATGCATCAAAAAGAAATAACCAAGACACCAGCGTTAGAAATATGCAAGCGCTAAATTCAAACTATGCCGTAACGCGTTTTATATGCAGCGTAATCCTTATCTTGCAAAACACTAGCAACATTCGGCGCATATTCGTATTCTTCTTCAACAAGATGCGTAAACTGCTGCTGAGCTAAAAGATCAACCTGCAGAGGCTTTGTAATAATGTGGAACATGTCTTCAAGAAGCTTCGTATCGTTAGCATCTTTAGCCTGGATTGAAGCCTTGTCGTTAACGCGCTGAGTTATTAATCCCCAATCAAAATGATACCCAGCATCTCGCGCAACAATATCCCAAAAAACGCGCTGCGTTCTACCATTGCCCTCACGAAATGGGTGCAAAACATTAAAATTATTGTAATTTACGCTTAGCTTGCTAATAAAATCATCAATAGATAAACCTTGCAATAAATTATCATTTTTAAGCGTTTGCTCACAGTAACGAATCCCAACGCCCATGTATTCAAGCGGATGAAACGGCTCGCCACCACCTTTAGTCATGTCTATAGTGCGAATCTGACCAGCCCAATCGTAAACATCTTGAAAAAGATAATGATGGATCCACTGCAATTGCTTAACAGTTCCTTCAGCATGCGGCAAGTTTTCGTACAACTTATAGCTGCGAACTGAAACTAAATCGTTTTCAAAGAAATCAAGATCTTCCTGAGTTTGTACATTAAGTTTGTTCTTCAGCACTCGCGTATGAGGAATAAGATATGGGTCAAAAACTTCATCAACCATCATTAATCCTTAAACAAGTTAAGATTAATTATTCCAGACCATAACGCTTACGAGTTAGAGATATAAGCTCATCCGCACTTATAGAACCTCTAATATATTTTCTTGTATCAGCCAAGCATGCAGAAGAGACAGTACCACCTTCTAATTTTGCCGAAGATAATGCTATTGCAACATTTTCTAGTCGTAACTTTTGCGTTTCTTTATCAATCATTTCTACTCCCTGCCAGCACCCGCGCTAAAATCAAAAACAACTACGCACTATTTTACTATTCGCAATGCATTTTAATTACCGCATATTTTTGTTACGGCACACTTTAGTTACGGCACATTTTACTTACGGCACATTTTTCGATTTGACGAATCCAGCATCGGCAACATAACACCACTCGTTTCGGCGTAACTTATGATAAGCAAAAAATCAGGCGACGCATAAATGCACCTCCGCAAAACTTAGCTACGCACCTTACGCAACACTGCACCATAAGCCGCAAAATCCACTTTTTACAAGTTTAAGTCATCAATAACCTAAACTTTTATTTTTCGTAAGTTTAAGTTGTGCGCTATAACAAACACCACTTTCAAAACTTAAAAAATATTACAGTTTTGAAAGTGAAAATGATATAATACTTTCAAAAGTAAAATAAAATTAAAGTTTTGAAAGTAGAAATACATGTTTGCTTTCAAAAGTGAAAAATACTACGATTTTGAATACAAAAGGTGATTGCAATGAAACTCATTGAGAGAACAGATTACTTAAATCGCCTAAAGCGACTTAAAGGCACTCCAGATATAAAAATCATTACTGGTATTCGACGCAGTGGAAAATCGGAGTTGTTGCGAGCTTATAGCAAATATTTAGAAAACACTTATAGCAATCAAAATAGCAAACTTTACGCATCAGCCAAACACGCACAGCAGCCAAACAAGCTACAACAGCAAAACAACTCAAACAATCAAGAACTTAACATAATCAGCATTGACTTCAATAACCTAAATTATGAAAATTTGAAAAATTACAAAAGCCTTTTTGCATACGTTGAAAGCCGTTACATACCCGAAGCGTACAACGTTCTTATGATTGACGAAGTGCAATTATGCCCAAAATTTGAGCTTGCGATTAACAGCCTTCACAATAGTAATAAATACGATATTTATTTAACGGGATCTAACGCATTCTTACTTAGCTCGGACCTTGCAACACTGTTTAGTGGAAGATTCATTGAAATACCAGTATTCCCGTTTAGTTTTGCAGAATATTGCGAATACTTTGAAGTAAAAAACAACTTTAACAATGCATTGCAAAAGTATTTACAACACGGCGGACTTGCAGGATCATACGTTTACGCTAACCAAGACGATGCGCAAGCGTACATAAAAAACGTGTATACAACTCTTGTTAAACGCGATTTAGTAGACAAATACGCAATATCGGAAGTGTCACTTCTTGACTCAATATGCGAATTTTTAATGGATAATATTGCAAATCTTACAACCGCAAATAATGTAAGCTCAATACTTAAGAAGAATCATATTGAAACAACGCACATAACAGTTGGCAATTATCTAAAATATTTATGCAATGCATTCATGTTTTATAAAGTAAAACGTTACGATATTCGTGGTAAAAAATATTTAGAAACAAACGAAAAATACTATTTAGCAGACACCGCGCTACGCTACGCAATTCTAGGAACACGCAACATGGATTACGGTAGAGCGTACGAGAATATTGTGGCACTTGAGCTTATGCGAAGAGGATACGCGATTTATGTTGGTAAACTTTACCAAAAAGAAGTAGATTTTGTGGCAATAAAAGCGAGCGAAAAGTTTTATATTCAAGTTTCAGACAACATTAGTGACAATGCAACGTTGGAGCGCGAACTTTCGCCGCTAAAAGCAATAAAAGACTCTTACACTAAAATCCTGCTTGCAAACACTCGCCATGATTCTTACGACATTGAAGGAATACGCGTAATAGACATAGCACAGTGGCTACTTAACGCAAACTAAGCAAAACAACAGCATGCAATATAAAAGGGCCTTCGAGTGTGAACGCAAGCAAGCAAGAAAGAAAACAAGCAAGCGAACACACGCGAAAGCCCTAAAACACTAGCGCTAACACGCAGCAGTAATATTAATTAGCTACGCACCTTACGCAACACTGCACCAGAAGCCGCAAACATTAAAGCAGCAAACGCCACTAAAACGCCAGCAACACCAGTAACAGGCAAAACACCCTTACCATCACCCTGGCCAGACGTACTATTCGCAACAGTAATATCCGTCCAAGCAAGCTGATTGCCCTGCTCATCCACAAGAACAACAGTATGCTTACCAGAATAACCAGCAGGGAACTGAGCATCAAAATAAGGAACACCATCAGCACCAAGCTTAACAGTCACAAAATCACTACCATCCACGCCACGCAAAAGCTTAGGAGTAGAATAAATGAACGCGTAAGCACGCACAGAACCCTTATTTTTTAACTCCTCATTAAACTTAGCGTTATCAACATGAACAGTAACCCTGTTAGATGCACCAGCCTTAGCAACATTATTATTGCCAACAGTAATCTTGCCCTTAACCTCTGGCTTAAGATCATTAACGCTCTTAGGAGCAGAAGGAACTACAGCTTTAGTTTGATCTGGCTTTGCAGAAGAATCAGTCTCAGCAGAAGAATCTTGAGCAGCATTAGAATCGGAAGCAGAAGGAGCAGATGGGGCTTTTTCTGCAGGGTTATCTGCAGGCTTATCACCAGACTTATCTGGGAGAACATCACCAGAAGCTCCTGGATTCTTTTCACGCTCACTATTCTTGCTCTTCTTAGCTTCTGCAAGAAGATTCTCTAAAGAAACCAATCTAGACTTCTTAGAGTTGCGAATCAAATTAGCAATAAAGCGGAAGCCTTGGTTCTCTGCTTGCTTAGCTAGATCTTCCTTTTCGTCCTTGTAGTTTTTAATAGCTTTCTTAAGATTTGCAGAAATCTTATTATTAAATTCCACGGCGGCAGCGCCTGCTTTATTTGCTTCAGCAGTAGTCAATTCACTAAAAGGCTTATTGTCAAAACTCTCTACAACTCCAAGGAACTTTGCAATAGCAGCTTTCTCTTCTTCAGTAACAGTAAACATTCCTGTGTTAGCTAGCTGCGCTGATTCAACAGCGTTAGCATAAGGCTTTTCTTGAACATTGCGATGTTCCTGCGCTTCTTTTCTAAATAATTCAAGCTGAGAAGGAGTTGCACTTTTGCCGTTTTCCTTTAATGCCTTCAGAAAATCTTCCTCTGATATGCCAAGATCTGCCATACTTTTAACCAGAGTATCTCTAATTGTTTTTTGAGCTTCATTAAACAAAGCACGAGCGCCACTAAAAGTCGCAGATTTGCTAATCAGCGTAGCAGTAAAGTGGAAACCTTTAGCATTTGCCTGCTTAATTAAATCTTCCTTTGCATACTTCTCTGATTCATTAAGCAAATTTTCCAAAGAATCTAAAGAACTGTAATTAGACTCTTTAATTTTGTTAGCAACTAAAGTAAGACCCTCATCTTTAGCTTTTTTAACTAAAGCAGCTTTGCCATTAACGTATGCGCTTTGAGCCTTATTACGCTCATCTTTACTACCGTAGAAAATTTGACTAGCCGACTGGAAAGTAGTAGCTTCACGCATCTTATTAGCAAGATCATGCAAACCAATAACGTCAAGATGCATAGCACGATATTTAACAATCTTGTCGTTTACGTATTTAAGAACAGCAGCATTCTCACTATCGTTATTACGACCGGTAACCTTCGACTTGTTTTTGTTTACATAATCTAAAATCTCATCAATTTCACTTTTTAGAAGACGAGAACCGTTAACGCGTTTTTTAAGTGTCTCTAGAGGAGAGAGTTCAGCAGATTCTCCAGTGCTATTCGTTTGAACTGGAGTCGCATTACTAGCCAACGCTGGCATTGCAAACGCAATTCCCGAAACAAAAGTCGCTACCGCTGCAAATGCGGCAATCGCTTTTTTACTTAACATACTTTTCCTTTCCTCTCATCACGAATCATCGTGCGAAGAGCCTATTTGCTAAAACAGCACAATAAGTGATTCAACTTAGGCTTAAATTAAATCATTACAAAGTATACAGATACCCTACCCCCCTAATGTATTGTTATAACCTTTCCATAACAGATAAACAGGGATAAAACAGAAATAAAACAGATCAAACGCTAAAACAGATAAAACACAAATAAAACAAAAGCAGGAGTCGCGATAAATAATCGCAAACTCCTGCAATATATGAAACTTAGGTCTTATAAAACCGTAAGAGTTAGGCTTAAATCACTTTTGCATTGGGCAAAACGTTGCCGTCTTTATCAACATTGCAACTATGCTCAACAGCAATCGTAATGTGATCGTTGTCAACGGAATAAAAGCCGTCAGTCACCTTAAAAACGTGACGAACGCCTTGCAAATCGTCAACCTTTACAAATCCGTGATCAATCAACGCAAGCACAGCCTCATGCCCAGGAAGAACACCCATTGTGCCATTCACAGAAGGAATAACAACAAACTTAGCATCGCCTTCCCAAACAGGATGCCTGGCTGCAACCACACTAACGTGCAGCGTTTTCACTTGCTTTTCTGCCATAATCACGCACCAAACTCTTGCTGCATATCGTGCCAACGACGCTCAAGATCGTCAATGCCACCAATGCCAGAGAACGCCTGCTCAGGAATCTCGTCGTAAACGCCATCGCAAATGCGCGTAAACGCCTCAATCGTCTCGTCTGCTGGAACATAAGAACCTGGGCGGCCAGTAAACTTTTCGGCCACGTAGAAGTTCTGACCAAGGAACTGCTCAATCTTACGAGCGCGGCTCACAGTGGTCTTATCTTCCTCACCAAGCTCATCAATACCAATCAAAGCGATGATGTCTTGAAGCTCCTTATTACGCTGCAAAATGGCCTTTACGCGGTTAGCGCAATCGTAGTGAGCCTGGCCAACATAACGAGGATCCAAAATTCTAGAAGTAGAAGCCAAAGGATCCACAGCTGGGTAAATACCCTTAGCTGCAATGTCTCGCGAAAGCTCGGTAGTTGCATCCAAGTGCGTAAACGTTGTTGCAGGTGCAGGATCGGTGTAATCATCTGCAGGCACGTAAATAGCCTGAAGCGACGTAATAGAATGGCCGCGCGTAGAAGTAATACGCTCCTGCAACGCACCCATCTCGTCTGCCAAGTTTGGCTGATAACCAACTGCAGAAGGCATACGACCAAGCAACGTAGAAACCTCGGAACCTGCCTGAGTGAAGCGGAAGATGTTGTCGATAAACAGCAACACATCCTGATTCTGCACATCGCGGAAGTACTCAGCCATAGTCAAAGCGGTAAGAGGCACGCGAAGACGAGTCCCAGGAGGCTCATCCATCTGACCAAAGACAAGCGCCGTTTTCTCCAAAACGCCAGCCTCTGCCATTTCGCCAATCAAATCGTTACCCTCACGAGTACGTTCGCCAACGCCAGCAAACACAGACACACCGCCGTGATTCTGGGCAACGCGCTGAATCATCTCCTGAATCAACACGGTTTTACCAACGCCTGCACCGCCGAACAGACCAATCTTTCCACCCTGAACGTAAGGCGTAAGCAAATCTATAACCTTAATGCCCGTTTCAAACATTTGAGTCTTAGACTCAAGCTGATCGAAAGCAGGTGGGTTGCGATGGATTGGCCAGCGCTCAGTCACCTCAATGTTCTCGCCTGGCTTAGCGTTTAAGATATTGCCAGTAACGTCAAAAACGTGACCTTTTGTAACATCTCCAACAGGCACAGAAATTGGGCCACCAGTATCTCGCACTAAAGCACCACGAACCAAACCGTCCGTAGGCTTAAGCGCCACTGCTCGCACAGTTGAATCACCAAGGTGCTGCTCAACTTCCAATGTAATCTCGTGGACGGTATCTCCTTCCGTGTTTCCAACGGTGTTGATATCAACCTTGAGAGCATTGTAAATATCTGGAAGATAGCCAACTGGGAACTCAACGTCAATCACGGAACCCTGAACACGGGTTACGCGGCCAGCCGTTGGGTCGCTTTCCTTTGCATCTTCTGGAGGTGCTGTGGTCTGATTTTCAGCCATATGCTCCTATTCCTCCTCATTATTCAGCGCATCAGCGCTGCCGATAATCTCGGTAAGTTCTTGTGTAATGGAAGCCTGGCGAGAAGCATTAAGCTTTCTCGTTAAATCATCCACCAAATTGCGGGCGTTGTCTGTAGCCGTGTGCATAGCATTTTGCCTACTAGCTGTTTCGGAAGCTGCAGATGTAAGCAAGCATTCGTGAATACGCGACTGAATATACTTTGGCAAAACTGCATCCAAAACTTCGTCTGGGCTAGGCTCAAAGCAATATTCCACAGCATCTGGATTGCTGCGACTAACAGCTTCTTCACGCGCCGAAACCGCACCCGTAGACGAAAGCGAAGCAGAAGGGCCAGAAGCCGCCTCGTAGTCAGGCCTATGCATAGCAAACTCTTCGCCGTCTTTTAACGGAACCAGCTCAACTGGAAGCATGCGTAGCGTACGAACCTTTTGCCTCACCATGTTTATAAACTCAGTGAACACAATGTAAAGCTCGCTAACACCGCCATCTTCTTCGGGAGTCATGTAGGCGTCCATTAAAGTATCGGAGATTCGCTCTGCGATTGTTACATCAGGATGATCCGTAGACCCTTCCCAAGTGCCTGCAACGTCGCGATTACGATACTTGTAATAGGTTGCACCTCGGCGACCATACACATACAACTCTGCGTGCTTTCCTTCGGCGTCTAGCTTTGTAAGCAGCGCCTCGGTTTCTCGAATAATCGAAGACGTAAACGCGCCCGCCATTCCGCGGTCGGAAGTCAACGCCAGAACGGCTACGCGATTACCCGCACGCTCTTTTCCAAAGATTGGATGCTTAATGTTTGCTTCGTGATGAGCTACCAACGCCTGCACGGCATCGAAAATTGCGTCGCTGTATGGCTTAGCGTTAAGCGCAATATCTCGCGCTTTTGCAATATGCGAAGACGCAATCATTTCCTGAGCCTTAAAGATTTTACCCAAAGACTGTGTGGAAATAATTCTCGATTTCAATGCAAGTTGGGAAGACATACGCTACTTCCCCTCAGACTCGTTATTGCTTGAATCGCGACCATCCGACTTTGGCTTTGCAACAAGCTTTTCCTTCTCAACAGGAGCAGGATTCTCGGCAGGAGGCAAAGAATCCTTAACAATCAAAGGCTTTCCTGCAGAAGTCTTAAACGACTTACGGAAATCTTCGATTGCGGCATCAAGCTTTGCTTCTGTCTCTTTTGTAAAGTCCTCGGTATCGCGAATCACTTGCAAAATGTCGGTTCCCTTATCTAGATAATCCAACATTTCGCTTTCAAAGCGAAGCACGTCTTTTACAGGAATGTCGTCTAACTTTCCATGAGTACCAGCCCACACGGAAACAACCTCTTGCTCCATGGAACGAGGCGAGAACTGCTTCTGCTTAAGCAACTCGGTTAAGCGAGCGCCACGAGTGAGCTGAGCCTTGGAAGCTGCATCCAAATCGGAAGCAAACATTGCAAAGGATTCCAAAGACTTGTAACGAGCCAACGAAATCTTAAGCATGCCAGAGACCTTCTTCAAAGCCTTGGCCTGAGCTGCGCCACCAACACGAGACACAGAAATACCAACATCAACTGCTGGGCGCTGACCTGCGTTGAACAAATCGGACTGCAAGAAGATCTGGCCATCTGTAATAGAAATCACGTTGGTTGGAATGTATGCAGAAACGTCGTTTGCCTTGGTCTCAATAATTGGTAAGCCAGTCATTGAGCCGCCGCCCATATCGTCGGAAAGCTTTGCGCATCTTTCTAGCAGACGAGAGTGAAGATAGAACACGTCGCCTGGGTAAGCTTCACGCCCAGGTGGGCGACGAAGAAGCAAAGAAATCGAACGATATGCTTCTGCTTGCTTAGACAAGTCGTCGAAAACAATCAAAACATGCTTGCCGTTGTACATCCAATGCTGTCCAATTGCAGAACCAGTGTATGGAGCAATGTACTTAAAACCTGCAGAATCCGAAGCTGGGCTGGCAACGATTGTTGTGTACTTCATAGCGCCTGCTTCTTCGAGGCTTTGACGTACAGCAGCGATTGTTGAACCCTTTTGTCCGATTGCTACGTAAATGCAACGAACTTGCTTCTTTGGATCTCCACTTTCCCAGTTTGTGCGCTGGTTAATAATCGTATCGATTGCGATTGCGGTTTTACCAGTTTGACGATCGCCAATAATCAGCTGACGCTGACCGCGACCGATTGGCGTCATTGCGTCAATGGCCTTTAAGCCAGTAGACAAAGGCTCATCCACAGGGTGACGATGAATCACGTCTGGAGCCTGGGCTTCAAGAATACGACGCTCCTTGCACTCAATCGCACCAAGACCATCAATCGGATTACCCAATGGGTCTACTGTACGACCAAGATAGGCGTCTCCCACTGGCACAGATAACACTTCGCCAGTGCGGTAAACTTCCTGCCCTTCCTCAATGCCCGTAAAATCGCCTAGAATAACCACGCCGATTTCGTGAGCATCAAGGTTAAACGCTAGGCCCAGGGTGTCGTTCTCAAAGGTGAGCAGCTCGTTTGCCATGCAGCCAGTCAATCCAGCTACGTGCGCAATGCCGTCACCAGCCGTAACAACATAGCCAACTTCTTGCGTTGGCATGTCTGCTGGCTTGTACGAGTCAACAAACCCGTCAAGTGCCTTGCGTATAAGGGCGGGATCAATAGATAGTTCCGCCATAATTCTCCTTAATTTATTACTTCACTGCCTGTGTCCAAGCGCCATTGCGCGCAGAACGCTGCAGCTGCTTAAGCTGCATTAACATTGTGCGGTCTGTTACTTGATCGCCAATACGTATACGCATTCCACCAAGCACGTTTGGATCTACGATTGGGTTTATGTACGCACGATGACCCAACTTATTGCTGTAAATCTCAATCAAACGCTTGATTTGCTTATCCGTAAGAGGCTGAGCGGTTGTAACAGTAACCAAAGTTTCGCCTGCTTCGCGCTCAAAACCAGACCATGCGCCGCCAAAGCTGCCCGTCTTGCCACTTTCTGCGCCACCATGCCAAGTTCCTACCAGGTAGTGCATAATGCGCAAAACAACGGGATGCGCCTTACCTCCAATAAGCTCGTCTATTAAGCGAGATTTATCTTCCGAAGACCTATTTGGATCGGTAATGGCGTCAGAAAGCTCTGGATACTTTTCTAGCGTATCCATCATTGTTGAAAGCTCATCAGATATGCGCTGAGCTTCGTCATGAGCATCTGAAATGGCTTGCGCAAGCGAAGAACGCGATAAGTTTTCGCTTACTCGCGATGCCTTTTCTGGCATCCGTACCTCCTCATTTATGCAAAACTAAGTAGCGATTAGCAACACTAAGACATAAAACTTAGTGAAAGCTTGCGTTAACTACTTGTTTTGCGCCGAATCCTTAACGTCTCCTACTTCATCAATCACATGATCAATGATTTTGGAGCCTACGGTATCGTCATCTAGCTTAGAAGCAAGAATCTTTCCGGCTAACGCCGCAGCGAGTACCGAGACTTCTCCTTGGAGGCTAGTCATAGCGTGCTTATGCTGAGCTTCAATGGAATGCTGAGCTTCACTAATAATCTTCGCAGCATCTTTTTCTGCACGCTGTCTTGCTTCATCAACAATCTTGGAAGCTTGTGCTCGAGCCTGTTCGCGAGTCTTTGCAGCATCTGCTTGAGCATTAGAGAGTTCTTCTTCCATCTGGCTCTTTAACTCATCAGCTTCACGCTGCACGTTTGCTGCTTTGGCCATTCCGCCTTCGATTTTTTCTGCGCGCTCATCAAGAATTGCCTGGAATTTAGGCATAACGAACTTGTAGAAAAACGCTGCAAGAACAACTAAAATAACCAGCGACCATATAACGTCGTAAGGCTCCGGCAAGAACAACGCCAGTTTATTAGTTTCGGCTGCATATGCCATGGCTTGTCCTTTCTATTCTTTCAACACTTGTATGCGTTGGAACGAGTTGTTTCGTTCGGTTCAGCTTCCCATAATGTAGGCAACGAATCCGAGCAAGCCCAGAACCTCGATGAATGCCAAGCCAATAAACATGAACAACTGAATACGGTTGCCGACTTCTGGCTGACGTGCAGTGGATTCCATAGCCTTGGATACAACCATTGCCATTCCGATAGCAGGGGAAAGAGTAGCAACGGCAAAGCCGAGAATGCTAAGGTTGCCCGTCAATCCTGCGAGAGCGATGATACTATTCATTGGTTTCCTTTCTTTAGGAACAGTAACCAGTTATAAACCCTAAGATTATTAAACCTGATTTATCTGTTTATTTTAACTAGATTTAACTAGATTTAACTATTTATGCAATAGCAACAGCAGATTTTTCTTCTTTCTCGGGGTAACTTTCCGAAATATACACAGATGCAAGAACGGTAAAAATAAATGCCTGTAAGCCTGCAACTATTACTTCGAATACTGTAAACAGAATGCCACCAAGCAGCCATAATGCACCGCCTAAGGCAAGGAGTTTATTGCTGGAATCCACCACAAAGAAGTTGGTGAATACTAGGCAAGTGGCCACCAGCAAATGGCCAGCAATCATATTCGCAAACAAACGGATTGTAAGCGAAAGTGGTCGCACAATCAACAATTCCAGCAGCTGCAATGGCGTAAGAATAAAGTAAATCGGCCATGGCACGCCAGCTGGGAACAATGATTCGCGGAAGAACGTTAGGAATCCTTTTTCTCTAATTCCAGTGATTAAGTATTGGCATACAACCCAAAGAGCAAACACTAATGGCCCTGTAATAGTTGCTGTTGCAGCCATGTTTAAGCCTGGAATAACTGAGCAAAGATTAAAGAAGAATATTGTTATAAAAAGAGTTGTCATCATTGGCACATAACGCTTTCCGCGCTCTTCGCCAATCATTTCGTACACAATGTTGAATCGCACAAAGTCCATTAGGATTTCTAGCACGCTTTGGAATCTTCCTGGAACCACTTTTGCACGAGCTGCACCAATGCCAAAAATAATCATAACGATTACGGCCATAATAAGACGCACCATAACAATTCGATTCATGGCAAAAGGTGTGCCTTGGAATAAAATCTCTGGCGGCAAAAAGTCATTAATGCTTGGCATCTCTGGCTTTGCTGAAGCTAGCAACGCCGCAACATTTATATGCGCAGCTTTCGCTAAAACTTCGATAGCTCCACTCATTCGTGCCTCCTTGTAGGACTCTTTTACAATACAGTTGCGTTAAGTATAAAGTTATTCACAAGCTAGTTTGTAAAACCGTAAATCCTGTAAATTCATTCGTTGACATATGTGCGAAACGAAAATATATCTCTAAAAAGCTGATTCTACTCTTAGTTTGTACATTTGAGTTATATTGCTGATTATTAACGAGTGTTGCGATTATAGCAAGTACGCAAATTATTAATAACTCGCTTTAGTCACTTGTTTATTATACTCCACATTTGTTTAGAATTAAACTAGTTACGCGATAAACTTACGCTAGAAACACGCCGAAGACTTGACAAATCCAAATTTACACCTATCGTAGATAGAGCTGCTAAAAGCAGCCGACGCGGGGTGGAGCAGCTCGGTAGCTCGCTGGGCTCATAACCCAGAGGTCCATGGTTCAAATCCATGCCCCGCTACTTAAGCCAAGAATCGCATATTTCTCACGAATGCGCTCTTGGCTTTTCTTTTAATCTTTTTATTTGGCGCAGTCTTTAGCGTGGTATATCTGATATATCAATAGAGAAGAATCGCTAGGCGGCGGCGAGCGCGATTCAAGCGCTCATCGCCAGCAGGAAGCATTGCAAAATACTCAAGCATGCGGTCTTTAATCACCTCTGCGCAATCTTTGTGAGAAGCAAGAAAATCAAGAAGCCTGCCAAAAGCATCATCAATGTGGCCATCAATCATATCTACATCTGCTACAGCAAGCTGAGCGGAAACATCGCCAGGATTATCGCCAGCAGCCTTGCGCACAGCCTCCACATTTGTATTCGTATTTCTGCTAAGAAGCAAAGCCTTTGCACGCTCACGAGACGCCAAAGAATCATTCGGATTATCTTGCAATACTTTTTCATACTCGCGCGCAGCAAGAGCATAATCGCCATTCATAGCTGCATCGTGTGCAATTTTGTGTTCAGGGGGAATGCTGGATGAATCGCCAGAATCCGCAGAATCGCCAGAATCCGCCGCATTATCATCTACGCCAGAATCTGCCGAATCAATATAAGGAGCCGTTCCAGCAACACCAGACTTTTCTGCAACCTTAACTAATTGCGGCAAAATGGCACTACAAATCTGATTCAACTCATCTTCGCTAGGCAATCCTTGGCAAATAGGCATTGGCCTGCCCCCAACCAATCCATATACAGCTGGAAGCTGCTGCGCGCGCAAAGCTTGAGCAATCGATGGGCTTTCATCCGCATCAATTCGCGCAAGTTGCATTCTGCCATCTAAGGCACTAACGGAATCCGCAAGTTTTTGCGCTAAGTCGTAAGAAGTTTCGTCACTTTTTTGCCAAACAAGCAAAATAATTGGAAAACTTACGGAAGTTTGAACCATTGCTTGGAAAGTTTGATCGTTAACATCAATCACGTATCCGCCTGCAAGTGGAATTTTAGACTGCGGTTTGCCAGATTTTTCGGCAGCTTCGCGCTTTGCAAGAGCCTCCGCCTTGCGCTTTACGCCTTCTAGGTCTACTGCACCAGCAAGCGAAAATCCGCCTGGGTTCATACCCATAGATTGTGAATCAACCATATTTCCTCTTTTGCTTGTATTGCTTTACAAATATCTATAAAGCGCTAAACGCATTACAGAAAGCCTAAGGCGCTTCTACAACGCTTCTACCTTTATAGGCTGACGTTCTGCTCCAACTGGAATAATCTTTGCGTCCGAGCCAGCAGGAGGCACAACCATCGCAATAACGTTCACATAAGTTACGCGCATTGTAGAAGTGGCCTTAGAATCCCCAAATAACGCTTTTTCTTCGTCGGAAGCTGGCCTAGATTCGCGGCCTTCTCCCGCTTTTCTAGTCCAAACTGAATCAATGCGAGCAATAACCAAATCACTCCCATCGCTTGCGCGCATAACGCTAATCTGGTTTGTTACAGGAGTAAAAACTTGTTCTTGAGATCCCTTATTTCGCTCCATTCCAGCTTGAACTGTTTTAGAAAGCTCGCTTAGTTTTGATCGCAAGTAATCATTAGCAAAATACTTTGCAAACTTGCTCGATTCTCCTCTTTGCAAAACATCCGCATACGCTGCAGCAGCCGCGTGTGGAGACATAACAAGTCCCGAATCATTAGCTTTACCCATAGAAGCTCCTATTGAAGGAACTGGGAATTTTGGCAAATGCACGCCAGGGAAAAGCCTTGCAACAGCCCAAAGCTTGTAGTTTGAGCGCGCACTATCTTGGCGAATAACCAACAATCGTTTAGACTGCTGGTCTTTTGTTGTTGTGGTAATTGTCATTAAATCGCGCGGCCAACTTGCGTTTGTTGGAACAATTGTTTGAGCAACTTCACGCGGAATAGTGGTTTTTGCATCTAGCTTGCCCATTTTTGCAGCAATCGCCAGCTCGCTTGCGCGCACAAGAGCCGAAGGTCCGCTCATGTATTCTGCAAGATTACTTGCGTTTTTCTCTTCGTTAGCTTTTTCTAAAGAGCGCAAAACTCTTAAACGTATATCTTTTTCTTTGATTGGCGTTACATCTGGAAGCTCTTTAACGCTAGAGCCTTCTGCAGCCTTAGGAACTTGGCCTTCGCAAGCGCAAAGCGTAAGGCACATTGCCGAAGCAATTACCGAAGCACACGCAAAACGCGCGTAGTGCTTAATTTTATGCGCATAAAACATAGTCACACTTTCCAAAATACGTTACTTTTTGCGGTTTTTTGAAGGTTTTGAGGAGCCATTTTGGGAACCATTTTGGCGGCTGGCATTTTGATGGCCAGCATTATTAAAGCCATTTGCATCATGATTGGCGTTATTACTGGCCTTATTTCCGTCCTTGTTGCCGTTGGTATTTCCGCCACTTGCATAGCCACTCGTGCGATTCTCTGAGCCTTTATACTTGCGACTTTTGCCACGATTTTGGCTTCTGTAGTCACGCTGGTTAAACTGGTTGCGCGACTTGCGCCTTGCTTCACCAGGCTTCGCGCTACTCGAATCGCCAGCCTCCAACGATTTGCCAAGATTTTCGCCAATGCGATTATCGCGCTTACGATTATCGTCGTCTTTACGAAACTCTGCGTCCATTATGCCATCTCGATTTTTACGCTCACCGCGATTGGCTTTCTTGGAGCCTCCAGCAGAATTTTCTTTGCGATCGTTGCGATCTTTGCGATCTTTATACGATTCCTTCTTGTAGCGCTTTTTTGCAAATCCATCTTCTGATTTAGATGCGCCTTGTGATTTTTGAGATTTTCCAGACTTCCCTGCAATTCCCGAATTTCTAGATTCGCTAGATTCCGCAGATTCATGCAAATCCTTCGATTGCTCCGACTGATTCGCGCTAGACAAGTCGAAAGACTCCGCTGCATTATTCTCCGACGCATTATTCCTTGCCGCATTATTCTCCGCCGCAAAATCGCCCTTAAAATCAGAACTCGACTCGCTCGCAAGCCTTGCAAAATAAGCTTGCAAGTCATCTTTAGAAATAACAGTTGTTTCGTCTAAAGCGGCAGTCTTAGAAGAATTTAGACCAGACTTTACGCTTATAGAAGAATCTACAGCGGCTTGCGACTTTGTTGTACGCGTTCTTGCGTGAACTCCATGACGCGCATGCGCACCAGAACCCACTTTGTGCTTAGACTTTTTGTCTTTGTTGCTACCAAAAATGCCAGCTATTGTTCCAGCCAAAGCCTCCGAGAACTTAACTTCTTCTTGACTATTGTTTTCAACACTAATCAAGCCCGTTCTGCTTGCAACAAGTCGCTTGTTTCGTCTGCGATGCGGAGCCATTGCAAACACAGAAGCCGAAAGGCCGCATAGCAAAATAAACAGCGCTCCTACAAAATACATAGGAGTAGCAAAATCAGGAAGATTATGCCTGCGCCAACGCAATTCAACGAAAGCTTCGGGAGAATTCTTGCCAAGATCGATTATAAGAACCCTACGCGCAATTTTTGATTGCAACTCCGACGACAATTTTTGATGAGAAGTCTGCGATTGCGCGCCATTTTGAGCATCACTTTGCACGTTATTTTTCGCTTGCAATCCCTCTTGCGACTCCTGCTTTAACGCTAAATCCGCCGCATTCCCCACTTGCTCAAAGTCGGCAGCATTTACAAACAACTTTGCCAAACCCATTTGGCAAGTGGCGTTAGTCCATAAATCGGAATCCTTAAAATCAACGTCTTTAGAAGCATCTTTAGAAACGTTTTTAGAAACCTTAGAATCGTCCGTTTTTGCACTATCTACGCGCGCGTTATCGTCTGCATTCATAACATCGGTAGAAAGACTATTCCAATTATTAAGACCCGTTATTCGCTGAACGGAATAACCCTTAGTCCATCCACGAACATCTTTAGCTAAGCCAACTGCAACGCAAATCGGCTTGCGACTATTTAGTGCCGCAACGCTAATTTTTACCCTATAGTCAACAAGATTCAAAACGCCTGGATCTGTAACAATGTATCTAGACCCATACACGTTTGCATGCGCCGAAACAATAGAGCTTGGCTTCCAAACAGTTGCATTAAGCACACCAAGAACAATACTAAGAGCAGCAAGAAGGCCAAAAATTGGGGCCACTACTCCTCGCATAAACCTAGCTCGTTTTGTAGGACGTTGCATCAAACCTCTTTCTTAAGCTTGGCACGCCGCCAATTAGGCACCCCGCACGCGCACAAACTTATTAACGTAATTCTAAATTCGTTATATTGTATCCACTGCTATCTATTCTACAATCTTTACTAATCTTTTATAAGGTTTGCTGTTTTGCGCAATAAATCACACTGAAATCGCGACTAAATTGCTCTTAAAGCACGCTAAAATCGCTAGTTAAATCGCTAGTAAATCACACCAAAATCACATGCAAGTTATAGTCTTAAACTTATGACAAAAACCAAATTAAATTTGACTAAATCAGTTATAACTCGAGTAATTTGTGCTGCGAGCGCAATTGCCATGTGCTTTGGATTAGCATCTTGTAGCGCAAACAGCGAGTCAAGCAATGGTGCAGCAAGCAGTGAAGCAAACGCTGCTGGAATGAGCGTTTTAAGCGGCGTTAAGGCTAGCGGAGCTTTAGGAAAGCAGCCAAAGGTTGAATTAACAGCGCCTATAGATGTTAAGCCAAATTCTTACGCCATTTTGCAAGACGGAAATGGCGCTAAAATCCCAGAAAATAGTCGCGTATGCGCTAATGGCATTGTATACAACGCTAAAAGCGGCAAAGAGCTTATGAACACATGGAAGCAAGGAAAGCCAGACTGCTCAATTGTTGTTAAAAAGGGTGTTACTAGCAAGTCTTACTACACGCTGCTTAAGGGCAGGAAGATTAATTCAACGATTGCGTTTGGAATTCCTGCAAATCCACAAACTAAGCAAGACGCGTACGTAATGGTGTTAACTCTTGTTTCTGCAATGAAAACTCTTGATCGCGCAACAGGCAACAAAGTTAAGGATATTCCTGAAAATCTGCCAAAGGTAACTCTTGATAAGTCTGGCGCACCGTCATTAGATAAGAATAACTACGTGCCAAATGGAAAGCTAATTTCTCAAACTTTGATTGAGGGCAACGGCAAAGTGGTGAGCGAAAAAAGCACAGTAACTGCTCACTACACTGGATGGACTACTGATAAAGACGGAAAATTGTATCAATTTGATTCATCATGGAAGCGCGGTACTCCTGCAGACTTCTCGCTGGCTGGTCAAGTTATTCCAGGATGGACTAAAGGCTTAGCTGGAAAGAAAGTTGGATCACAAGTTCTTTTGGTAATTCCGCCAGAAGATGGATATGGCAAAGAAGACAAGAAGGACGCAAAAGGAAACGTAACGATTCCTGCAAATTCAACGCTTTACTTTGTTGTAGATATTCTCTACGCTTCATGATTAGTAGCGATTTAACTCGCGATTAAACTGCGATTAATGTTATGCCGCGCTTGAATAAATCTTGCGCGGCATTTTTGTACGCGCTCCGACCTGCCTTTTCGCTTAGAGCGTAGCGCGAATCGACTTGCATGAGCGCTTAAAGCGTAGCGCGCGAATGCACTTCGATTCGCTGATCCGCTCAAAACAGAAGCACTGCTTCTGTGCGGCGAAGACGTTAGCGCGCTTAGGCCGCGCTAACGATTTTCCAATTCGGAGCGCTGAGCTTGCTCAAAGTTGAAAGCACGGTGTGCTTTCAACGCAAGTAAAGCGCTTTGACTGAGCTTGAAATTGCATAACGCATTTCAAGCTCCTTCAAAGCGTGATTTGGCTCAAATGTAAAGTCCAGTGGACTTTACATGCCAAATCAGCCGAGCGGCTACTAATAGCCGCGAGGAATAGCGCGCTGTAACGCGCGAACTATTTGCCAAATTTGGTACAAAGTCGGGAAACCGCCAGCGTTACAAACGTCTCGCGAGCGAGACAAATGTAACGAATTCGGAGCGCAAAAAAGCCAGAGCTAAACGCCCTGGCTTTTTGCTAATAGTAAGTTAATTAACGCCGCGCGGCTTACGCGTATGCGTGCGAATCAAGTATTCCTGGCTATCTACCAATGGCCTGCCTTCTGCATCGCGAGAATGCAACGTGTAAGTGCCGTCGCCATCCATCCACCAAGAAACCGTTGAATCCGCCATTTGCAAATCAATGTATTGAATCAACGCTTCCACCTGGTCTGGAGCGCTTATGCGAACCAGCGTTTCAACTCGCCTATCAAGGTTGCGGTGCATTAGATCTGCCGAGCCAATCCACACTTCTGGGCCACTTGCAGGACCATCGCCAATTTGCGGACCGCAAGAATTAGCAAAAGCGTAGATTCGGCTGTGCTCAAGGAATCTGCCAAGAATAGAGCGAACGCGAATATTCTCGCTCAAGCCTTCAATGCCAGGCTTTAGCGAGCAAATTCCACGCTCCACAATGTCAATCTTTACGCCAGCTTGAGCTGCACGATACAAAGCGTCAATCGTCTTTTCGTCAACAACAGAATTGACTTTAATCTTAATCCAGGCTTCTTTACCAGCAAGAGCCGCCGCCTCTTCCCTGCGAATTCGCTCAATAATGCCAGTCCGAACTGTGCGAGGAGCTACAAGCAAACGATGGAAGCTAGACTTTGGAGCATAACCCGAAAGCTGATTAAACAAGCGAGTCAAATCTTGACCAACTACAGGATCGCAAGTAAGCAAGCCCAAATCTGTGTAAAGGCGAGCCGTCTTAGGGTTGTAGTTGCCAGTTCCAACGTGGCAATAGCGGCGTAATCCTTCGGCTTCTTGGCGAACCACAAGCGAAAGCTTGCAATGCGTCTTCAATCCAACAATGCCGTAAACAACGTGAACGCCTGCGCGCTCAAGCTTACGTGCCCAAGCAATGTTGGCATCTTCGTCGAATCGCGCTTTAATCTCAACAAGCGCAAGCACCTGCTTGCCAGCGTGAGCCGCGTCTACAAGAGCGTCGATAATCGGCGAATTACTAGACGTGCGGTACAGCGTTTGCTTAATTGCAAGCACCTTTGGATCTGCTGCCGCTTGCGCCAAGAACGCCTGAACAGAAGTAGAGAACGAATCATATGGATGATGCAGCAAAATATCGTGCTCGCGAATCGAAGCAAAAATATCTTGCGCATGGCTGGTTTCCACTTCTGCAATCTGACGATTTGTAGTAGGAATAAACGGACGATACTTCAAATCTGGTCGATCCAGCGCTTGCAATTCAAAAAGAACCGTCATATCTAGCGGCGAAGGCAAACGATAGACTTCCTCTGGGCTTACGCGCAATTGATTAGCCAGCAGCTGCGATAAGAATGGGCTAGCTTCGTCGGAAATCTCAAGACGAATAGGCGGTCCAAAACGACGACGCAAAAGCTCCTTTTCCATAGCGTTAAGCAAGTTTTCTGCATCGTCTTCCTCAACGTCAATATCTTCGTTACGCGTAACGCGGAATGAGCGAGCTTCCTTAATAATCATGCCTGGGAAAAGCGATTCCAAATGCGCTGCAATCAACTTTTCCATAGTAATAAATCCGTAGCGCTCTTCGCGACCCTCTTCGTCTGTTAAATCATCAACTGGAACAAGACGATTCAAATTATCTGGAATCTTTACGCGAGCAAAATGCGACTTTCCAGAATTTGGATTTTCTACAATAACAGCCAAGTTGATTGACTTGCCAGAAATATATGGGAACGGGTGTGCAGGATCTACCGCAAGTGGCGTTAATACTGGGAAAACCTGCTTGCGATAATAGTCTGAAAGCCTATCTTTTTCGGATTGAGTGAGCTTATCCCAACTGAGCATAACAATGCGCTGCTTAGCAAGCTCTGGCAAAATGTGGTCAATAACATAATGAGCATGCTCATCTTGACGACGATGCGTAACCTCACTAATTGCGCGCAATTGTTGACGTGGACTAAGCCCACTTGCAGCGGTTACTGCGATTCCTGAGTCGATTCGGCGCTTTAAGCCTGCAACTCGAACCATAAAGAACTCGTCTAGGTTGGAGGCAAAGATGGCTGCAAAGTTAGCGCGTTCAAGAAGTGGTAAATCGGTATTTTGCGCTAACTCAAGCACGCGACGATTGAACTTTAACCAGCTAAGCTCGCGGTCAAAGAAGCGATCTTTTGGCAACGGTAGCTCGCCCTCACGAGCTTCACGCTTTTCTGCCTTTTCGTCTTCGGCGATGTGCTCTGCAATCTGGCCGCGCAGAATCGCCTTTGAGGGAGCGTCAAAAATTTGTACCATACTCCGTAATTGTATGCGCTGTAAGGGATGTGCGCGACTGAGTGTCGGCGGCGGCTAGTGCTCGACACGCCGACATCTTCAATATGTGAACGCATTTGAACATGACAACCATTGCATGTTCACAAAATGATGCAAAACCATCTATTTTTTATGTGCGAATGAACACTAATTACAATATGTTAACAAAAGCAATTTTGCACTTTACTCTTGAGTAAAAAGTTGTGATAATAATAATCACAAGAACAAATTAAAAGAGCGGTAACCCACAAAAATGTATGGATGTTAGATTCCAATTACGTTGGACGGATACTTAAGACTTTTACCGTTGCAACGAGGATGTTGTGCAGATGAATCCGCAAGATTGTTTTTGTAAACAAGAGGCTCGCCAAGGTGGTGAGCCTCTTTTGATGCTCGGGAATTTTAAGTACTGGCGAGCGCTGGTTAGCTACTCCCCGCACCATGCTCCTCACACTGTCTGGCTCTTAGGGGAAACTATCAAAGAACAATTGCTGAAACAATATTGTTGAAATTCATTTTCTTAGCTTCTTTGAAAATGATTTATTAGGTAGCAGCAAAACAATTAAGAAGGATCGAAGGACCATGCAACATTCATTTACAGTAATGTTGGCAGCCGAGTTTATTGGAACTGCCATTCTTATGATTTTTGGCAATGGAGCTGTTGCCAATGTTGAACTTAAAAACACTAAAGGTCATCACGCAGGCTGGTTAAACATTGCTATGGGCTACGGTTTTGGCGTTATGTTCCCAGTGCTCATGTTTGGCGGAATTTCTGGCGCACACATAAATCCTGCTATGACAATTGCGCAAGCTGTAAATGGCATGTTCCCTTGGCAAAATGTTGCACCTTATATTGTGGCTCAGCTTTTGGGCGCGTTGGTTGGTCAACTTATTGTGTACGTAACTTATTTGCCACATTACAACGAGACAGAAGAGCCAGAGGCGATTCTTGGCACGTTCTGCACTACGGATGCTTACAATAACAAGCTTAACTACTTCCTAAATGAATTCTTTGGCACGCTCGTGCTTGTTTTGGCAGCTCTTTGCTGCCTTACTTCTCCTTGGGGAGAGAAGAATTTGGCAGGCGCTTCAATTGTAGTTGGCTTTGTTGTTTGGGGATTGGTGACTTCTATGGGCGGCCCTACTGGTCCTGCTTTGAATCCTGCTCGAGACATTATGCCGCGTTTGCTTCACGCCATTTTACCAATTCCACACAAGGGTTCTTCTCGCTGGTGCGAAGCGTGGATTCCAGTCGTAGCTCCTACTGCTGGCGCAATTTTGGGCGTGCTTATGTTTAAGTCGCTATTTGCGTAAATTAGATTTATCTTAAATTAGACTTATCGTAAATTAGCATAAATTATTAGCGTAATTTTATAAGCACAATTTTAGAGCATAATAAATGAGCGTAATTGGTAGATTCGCACCCACTCCTTCTGGGCGTATGCATATTGGAAACATGGTTGCTATGCTTGCGGCTTGGCTTTCCGCAAAGTCGCAAGGTGGAAGCATGATTTTGCGCCTGGAAGATCTGGACATTGCTAGAATGCCAAAAGATGCAAGCGCGCAAATTATTGACGACTTGCGTTGGGCTGGTCTTGATTGGGTTTGCGAGCCGATTTATCAACATAATCGCAATGCAATCTACCAAGAAGCTCTGGAATCTCTGGAATCTCTGCAAGACGGCGACGGAAATTCGTTGATTTACCCATGTTTTTGCTCGCGTTCCGATATTCGAGCGATTGCAGCTCCGCAAGAAGGCGACGGTTTTATACGCTACCCAGGTACGTGCAGAAATCTGCGCAAAACTGCGGAAGGCCTGGCACAAATCGAAAAGCGTTTGCAAAATCATCAGCAACATTCTTTACGACTTGCTGTTCCCTCGGCTGATTCGCCGCAAGCGAATGTGAGTTTTGAAGACGCGATTTTTGGGGAGCAATCGTTTAACATTAATCGCGATTTGGGAGACATGGTGATTCGCCGCGCGGATGGCGTTTTTTCTTATCAGCTTGCTGTTGTTGTTGACGATGTTTTAAGCGGAGTAAATGATATTGTGCGCGGCCGCGATTTGCTTCGTTCTGCTGCGCTTCAGATTTGGATTGGCGAACTGCTGGAAAAATCGGGATTTTTTGCGACTCATGGCGTGCATTATGTGCAGCCAAAATTTGCGCATTTGCCACTGATTGATAACGCTCAAGGCGAGCGACTCGCAAAAAGTAAGCACTCGCTAGACGTTGGCGCGCTTCGAGAATCTGGCTGGAGCGCCGAGCGCATGATTGGCTATTGCATGTATCTTTTGGGATACAGGAATCCTGGTCAAACTCGCCCAGTAGACATGAGCACAGCAGATGCACTTGCGTTGTTTGAAATCGACGAAACGCCGTGGAATTCTGTTCGCGCAAACTTAGCAGACAAATCCGTGCCCTTCCTTGACTAATGCATACCACTACAATATTATTTGCCAATATTTGACGGCAACATATATTGGCATGTAATGTTGTATGCATGAATCAATATGAAGAGCCAATTATTTTGCCATCAGCTTTGAAGCATGGAGTTTCAGAAAACGACATACTTCATGCGTATCGAGAATCAAGAGGCCCTGTGGATGTCAATTATGATAGAAATCCACCAACAATAATGTATGTGGGACCAGGAGTTTCTGGCGCTGTTTGGTACGAGATTGGCACAGCAAGAAGACGAGGATTTCCGCAAGAACTTATAGTTCACGCGATGAAAGCAAGAAAAGGATATTTGGAAAAGGAAGGGTTGAAATGAAATTTAGTGAATTGAGTAAAGAAGAGCAAAAAGATCTTGCGGAATATGGTGAGATTATCTCAAAAGAAATGGAAGCAAAATCGGAACCAAATCCAGGAGATCCAACTTTGGATTCTCGTTGGGATCCATCTCGTGAATTGAGCAGATTGAATTATCGCCGTCACGCAATTGAAAAAGAGATAAATAACGCTGTGTACAAAAGCCGCAAAAATGGTCAGTCTTGGAATAAGATAGGTCGCGCACTTGGAGTTACTGCAGAAGCTGCACGTCGTAAATATAGTGATAAAATTCCTCAATTAGTGTGACTATTTTTTATAAGATTAGATTGGGGCAATAAATGGCATACATGACGCAAAAAGATTTGGCGAATACTGAGGTCGATTGTGTTCGCGCGCGTCAAATTGCCGACGGTGTGCACAGCGTGCAAGACGCCATTGCTCAAGCCGAATCGCATTATGGGCGCAAACCTGAGTCGGTTACGCTGCTTGCTGCAACTAAAACGCGAGATGTTGGCGAGATTATGGCGGCGCTTAAAGCTGGAGTGCGCGTAATTGGGGAAAATCGTCCGCAAGAAATTGTTGCAAAAGCCGAGATTTTACGCAAGGAAGCTGCTCGCGAGAATTTAAGCGTTGGTGTAAATGGCAGTATCAATAGCGAAATTCCGCTCTACTTAATCGGCCAATTGCAAAGCAATAAAATAAACAAAGTTTTGCCACTTGCAAATGGTATTCAATCAGTTGATGGCATTGAACTTGCGCAAAAAATATCTACGCGCGCGCAAAATTTGGGACTTTGCACAGACGTTATGTTGGAAGTGAACGTTTCGGGAGAAGTTACAAAATCGGGGTGCGCGCCAGAACGCGCAATTGACGAAGCGCTCGCTATATCTAGTTTGCCATCGCTTAATTTGTGCGGATTTATGACGCTTGGAGCGCGCGTGAATGATGAAAAAATAGTTAGAAGCGGTTTCGCTGCATTGCGAGAAATCAGAGATTGTGTAAGTGAGCAACTTGCGCAAGATTATGATGGAAACTCTGCAAAATTAGAGCTTTCGATGGGAATGTCTGGCGATTTTGCGTGGGCGATTGCCGAAGGATCTACTATGATTCGAATCGGTTCGGCAATCTTTGGTCCACGTGCATTTGTGTAGTATTAAGTTTCGTCTAGCTTCTGATTTTTATCTTTTACTTTTATTGCTGTTACGCATGCATAATCACATTGCGAAGCGAACCAATGCCATCTACATGCACAATCGCTTCGTCGCCAGCGTGCAAAGTTCCTGCAGGATACGGCGTTCCAGTCAAAATAACATCTCCTGGAAGAAGCGTTGAGAAGCTTGAAATTGCAGCGATTTGCTGTGGAATGCTATGAATCAATCGTGCTGTAGTGCCGCTCGCCTCTGGCACATCTTTGCCATTAAGCGTAAAGGATATATGGGAATCGCGCCAATTTAGCTCGGTTGTAATCCATGGACCAAGTGGGCAAGAAGTGTCGAAGCCCTTTGCGCGCGTAAACATTGGGTCGCTACCTGCGCAATCGCGCAAAGTCACGTCGTTTACACATGTAAAGCCAAAAACGTAGTCCATTGCAGCATCTGCCGACACATTTTTGGCGATTTTGCCCATAACAACAGCCACTTCTGGCTCAAAATTCATATCGTTTGAAAAAGCAGGAATAACAATTGGATCGTCAGGTCCTATTACAGATGTGCTCGGCTTTGTAAAAATCACCATGTCTGCAGCCGTATGCGACGCGGCCGCAGCAGAAGATGCGCGCTCTTCGGCAGAACGCGTATCGTAGTTTTTTGCCAATCCGTAGACTTTTGAAGGAATCACTGGCGCAAGCAGACGCACGCCGTCGGCGTCTAACTCGTAGCGCTTACCTGTTGGTTTAACTCCTTGAGGGCTTAGTGGATGGCCTTCTAGAGCTACTAAATAATCCTTGCCGTCTGCTTCGTCTTTTTGAACGAAAGCGTATTGAGGAACTTCATTATAGGAAAAACGTGCAATTCTCATATTTTTAAGATTACGACATATTTGATACTTATTTATTTTTGATACTTATTTATTTTTGATACTTGACTGACGACTTTGCGATTGATGACTTTGCTGCGGAAAAGTCGCAAGCAACCGAAGATTTAAGGAAACGCCACAAACATCTTGAAAACAAAACTTGAGTGTAGTAGACTCAAGTTTTAGAAATTGACAGAATGTGGTTTGAGTGTAATTGCAAAAATTGCACGCAAATCACCTAAAATCCGCTAGATAGCGGTGCAAATGGGGGTAAATATGGAACAAAAGTTTACAACCTTAGCGCAAGATGCATTAAGCGATGCCGTACAAAGCGCGGCGGCGGCTGGCAATGCGCAAGTAGATACGTTACATTTGGCAGATGCCTTACTTCGCCAAGAGCAAGGTGTAGTGCGCGCGCTTATTGCTCAGGCAGGGGCGGACGCGCAACAAATCGGAGCCGAAATTCGCAACGCATTAGTGGCATTGCCTTCATCTACTGGCTCAACTACAACTAAGCCAGATGCAAGCCGTCAGCTTTTGGCTGCCTTAAGCCAGGCAGAAAAAGAAATGCGCACAATGGCAGACGAATACGTTTCTACAGAGCATATGCTTATTGGCATAGTTGCAAGCGCGCCGAATGCTGTTGCAGATATTTTCAAAAAGCACAATGTTTCTGCAGATGCGTTGCGCAAGGCTGTGCCAACTGTGCGCGGAGGTGCGAAAGTTACCAGCCCAGACGCGGAAGGCAACTACAAAGCGCTTGAAAAATATTCGGTTGATATGACTGCGCGCGCTCGCGAAGGAAAGCTCGACCCAGTAATTGGGCGCGACCAGGAGATTCGTCGCGTGATTCAGATTCTTTCTCGCCGCACAAAGAACAATCCTGTGCTAATTGGCGAGCCTGGCGTTGGTAAAACAGCAGTTGTAGAAGGATTGGCTCAGCGAATTGTTGCAGGAGATGTGCCTACAACTTTGCAAAACAAGCGTCTTATCAGTCTCGATTTGGCTTCGATGGTTGCAGGTTCGAAGTATCGCGGCGAGTTTGAGGAACGCTTAAAGGCAGTGTTGAAGGAAATTCAGCAATCAGACGGTCAAATTATTACGTTTATTGACGAAATTCACACTGTTGTTGGCGCAGGATCTGCAGAAGGTTCAATGGATGCTGGCAATATGCTTAAGCCAATGCTTGCGCGCGGTGAGCTGCGCTTGGTTGGTGCAACTACGCTTAACGAGTATCGCGAGCATATTGAAAAGGATTCGGCGCTTGAGCGCAGATTCCAGCAAGTGTTTGTTGGCGAGCCGTCTGTTGAAGACACGGTGACGATTTTGCGTGGACTTAAGCAACGTTACGAAGCGCACCACAAGGTGACGATTAGTGACGATGCAATCGTAGCCGCAGCAACGCTTTCAAACCGCTATATTACTGGTAGACAACTTCCAGATAAAGCGATTGATTTGGTGGATGAAGCGGCAGCTCACTTGCGTATGGAGCTTGATTCTCAGCCAGAAGAAATCGACGAATTGCAGCGCAAAGTTACGCGTCTTGAAATGGAAGAAATGCAATTAAAGAAGGCGGAAGATGCTGCTGCACGCGAACGCTTAGAAAAGTTGCAGGAAGAATTAGCTAACTCACGCGAAAAGCTTACTGGTTTGAAAGCGCGTTGGGATGCGGAAAAGGCTGGTCACAACAAGGTTGGTGATTTGCGAGCGCAACTCGATGCTAAGCGCGTAGAAGCCGACAAATTCACGCGTGAAGGCAACTTGGAGCAAGCAAGCCGTATTTTGTATGGCGAAATTCCAAGCATTCAAAAAGCTTTGGAAGAAGCGGAATCGCAGGCTGCTAATGCTAAGAGTGAAGCGAAAGAGCCGATGGTTCCAGACCAGGTTGATGCTGATTCTATTGCTGGAGTCGTTAGCGAATGGACGGGCATTCCTGTTGGCCGCTTGATGCAAGGCGAAAATGAGAAGCTGCTCAACATGGAAAAGGAGCTTTCTAAGCGCGTTGTTGGTCAAAGCGAAGCAATTCAGGCTATAGCGGATGCTGTGCGCAGAAGCCGCGCTGGAATTGCAGACCCGAATCGCCCAACTGGTTCGTTCCTATTCTTGGGTCCTACTGGCGTTGGTAAGACGGAGCTTGCAAAGGCTCTTGCTGACTTTTTGTTTGACGACGAGCGTGCAATGGTTCGCATTGATATGAGCGAGTACATGGAAAAGGCTTCCGTTTCGCGTCTAATCGGTGCTGCTCCTGGCTACATTGGCTATGAGGAAGGAGGTCAGCTTACTGAAGCCGTGCGACGCCGCCCGTATTCTGTAGTGCTTTTTGACGAAGTTGAGAAGGCACATCCAGAAGTATTCGACGTTTTGTTGCAGGTTTTGGATGATGGTCGTTTGACTGACGGTCAGGGTAGAACGGTTGATTTTACGAATACGATTTTGATTATGACATCAAACTTGGGTTCGCAATTCCTTGTGCAAGAGGGCTTGGACGATGCTGCTAAACGCAAGGCTGTTATGAACGCTGTTCACGCTGAGTTTAAGCCAGAGTTCATCAACCGTTTGGATGAGCTTGTTATGTTCCATCCGCTTACTCGCGAAGAGCTTGGTGGAATTGTGGATATTCAAGTTCGTCAAGTGGCTGCACGCTTGAGTGATCGCCGTATTAGCTTGGATGTGAGCGATTCTGCTCGCGCTTGGCTTGCGGAGCATGGCTATGATCCAGTTTACGGTGCTCGTCCGTTGCGTAGATTGGTTCAAACGGAAATTGGCGATCAACTTGCGCGATTGTTGCTTTCTGGCAAGGTGCATGATGGCGCTCGCGTAGTTGCGGATTGTGAGAATACTAGCGACCATGTAACTCTCAAGATTGCGTAATATATGCACTATTTAATGTAGTCAAATAATGTAGTCAAATAAAACAAAGCGTGCTGTTTATTGGATTATTTTCCAGTAGACAGCGCGCTATTTTGTTGCATAACACTTATTTTTCTATGCAATAATGCGCGTGTTTAATTATGTTTTAAAAGTCAAACCAATAGTGTTTAATAGAACGTATGTTCGATAATATTGTGATGTTTGTTTTAATGGTGGTTGCTGTTGTAATAACCGCCATTGTTGTGCTGGCTATTGTTAAGCACAACTATGGAACGCAAGGCGCTAATGGCGTAAACCAGCGCGAATTTAACGAATTGCGCTCTCAGTATGAACAAGCGCGCGCTCAATCGCAAGAAAATGGCAATCAGGCTATACGATATCGCACGCAAGCAGAGCAGCTTGCTGAGCGATTAAAGTTTGTTGAAGCAGAACTTGCTAAAGCGCAGCAAGCAGAGCAATTGCGAGTGAATCGCGAAGAGCAATTGCGCACAGAGCGAGAAGAACGCGAACGGTTAAATCGTGAGAAAACTTTGAAAGAGCAAGGCAAAGTCTTGGAAGCGCTTGCTCCAGTAAAAGACAATCTCGAAGCTTTGAAGAATAAAGTTTCGCAGATTGAAGAAGGGCGTAAGCAAGAAATGGGTGCACTGAACACTCAGCTTAAAGGCTTAAGCGATCAGCAAGCAAGGCTTGACCGCGAAACAAGTTCGCTTTCTGCAGCATTGCGAAATAATAAGGTTCGCGGAGCTTGGGGCGAGGCTCAACTAAAGAATATTGTGGAATCTGCAGGTTTGCTTGAGCATGTTGATTTTGATACGCAAGTTGTTGTAACGGGAGTAAATGGCGAACAGCAGAGGCCAGATATGGTTGTGCATCTGCCAGGAGGCAAAACAATTCCAGTTGATGCAAAAGTTCCATATGCGGATTATCAGCGCGCTTGCGAAATCCCAGATAACGCAAGCGACGAAGAATTAGCTAGAAGAAGTGAGCTTCTAAAAGCGCACGCTAAGGCTTTGCGAGAGCACGTTAGAGCATTAGGAGCTAAAGCATATTGGCAGGCTTTTGAAACAGCACCAGACTTTGTAGTTGCATTTATTCCAAACGAAGCATTGCTTCAGGCGGCCCTTGAGGCGGATCCAACACTTATGGATGATGCTTTTGCGCAAAAAGTAGCCCTCACTTCCCCAGTTACTTTGTGGGCCGTGCTTAAGTCTGTTGCATACGCATGGCAGCAGCAAAGTCTTACAGATGACGCAAAAGAACTTTTCGATTTATCTCGAGAATTGTACGATCGCTTTGCTGTTCTTGGAGAAAATGCTTCAAAGCTTGGCATATCTTTGGCAAGAACAGTCGCAGCTTACAATAAGTTTGCTTCTTCGCTTGAGTCTAGAGTGTTGGTAACAGCGCGTAAACTTCAGAAGTTAGACCAAAGTAAAGTTATTGCTTCAATAGATCTTATAGATTCCGATAAAGCTGATGTTAAAGAGCTGAGCGCTCCAGAAGTATCAGTAGAAGATCATTAAGCGTAAAAACATTAAAGCATAAAAAATTGAAGAACTCTAAACGCTAAGGAGTGCAAAAATGACAGAATTACAAGAGGAACGCGCGGAACTTAAACGCATGCTTTGTGCAGATATGAGTGCGAAACCATTTAGCGAACTGTTTTCTGTTACATTTGCTCAGCGCGGCTCTAAGCTAGTTGGTGATGTTCTTTTTGATGCAATTGAGAAAGCTGGGTATTCGTTAGAGCGCGATGTTGACGCTGTTGGTGCGTTAACTGCTGCTGCAGTGCCAATGGTTTTTGCGCTTATTCATGCTGCAGAACGTAAAGGAATTGCGCTTGACGGCTTTGTTATGGATTTTGTTTTTCCTGCAACAAAAGGTCCGTCAGTTAAAGGCAAGCGAGTATTGTTGCTTGATTCTTGGCTTTCTGAAAAATCGTATGTTCAAACTTCTTCGCTTGTGACTTTACGACACGGCAATGAATTAAGTCTTGATTTTAGCATTGTTAATCAGCAAGGCGCGCAAATTCTTGCTATAGTTGCATTAATTGGTGGTGTTGACGCCGACGAACAAGGCACGAGGCATCTTCAATTAGTAAATCCAATAAGTGAGGAGAGTACTAAAATGGCATTTGTTCAAGCTTTCGGTGAAGAAGAATTACGTGCAGATGCAGATCACGAAGATTGCTGCAACGACAACTGCTGTGGCGGTCATTGCGAGGTTAAATGCACGGGAGATTGTGCTAACGATGGTTGCACGGAGCCTTGCTGTGAAGACAATTGCTGCGGCGGCCATTGCAAAGTAGAGTGCACGGGAGATTGCGCTCATGACGGTTGCACTGAGCCATGCTGCGAAGACAACTGCTGCGGAGGTCACTGCAAGTCAGGTTGCACAGGAGATTGCGCAACAGACGGCTGCCAAGACTAATTGCAAATACTAGCTGCCAATACTAAGCAAAAGTATTAAACGGAGCAAAACTCACACATGCACGAACCGAATCCAATTACTTTGGCTGCAAAAGCTTCCGATGAGCCAGAATTCCGACCTATAGGAGTTGGCCCATGGGAAGAAGAACATCCAGGTGAGCCTCGTCCAGATAATCCAGAATCGCCAAATTACGATGCGCGGTTTAGCACTGAATTACTAGACGAAGGCGACCAGCGTAACGTACTAGACCGCTACCGATACTGGAAAGTAGAAGCCATAAAAGCGGATCTCGATTCTAAAGGCCGTCACGAGTTTGAAGTAGCTGTAGAAAATTGGACTCACGATTTCAACATAGGCTCTATGGTTCGCACTGCAAACGCATTTACAGCGAAAAAAGTGTATATTGTAGGGCCTCATAAATGGAATCGTAAAGGCTCGTTAATGACTGAGCTATACCAATACGTTGAGTGTTGCCCTACGATTGAAACTCTAGTGACTAATTGGCGCGAAGATATGCTTAAAGAAGCAGAAGAAGCGCATCAACTTTTGCTTAAAGCACAAGCAGATGGCAATAAAGAAGCCGAAAAAATCGCAAATATCAAGGAACAAGACGCTAAAAACGCGCGCGTTATAGCGCTCGATATTATTCCAGGCGCTGTTGCTATGGAAAACTACAAGTTCCCTAAACGTTGCCTTATGCTTTTTGGCGCAGAAGGTCCAGGTCTTTCTAAAAAAGCGCTAGAAATGGCGGATGACGTTGTTTACATTTCGCAATTCGGCTCTGTTCGCTCGCTAAACGCAGGAGCTGCTGCGGCTGTTTCCATGCACGCGTGGATTGCGCAGCATGCAGCACCAAATTGCTGAATCTTAATTAAAATCTCAACAGAAAAATCTCAACAAATATTAATCAAAATGCAATAGCTTGTACTCATAAACACTTACATTTTAAGTGTATTTTTTTTATTTGTGATATTGTTAATTTATGTTAGAATTTCAACATATCACAAAGCGTTTTGGCGAAAAAACAGCGCTTAACGACGTTTCTTTTATTGCCGAAGACGGTAAAGTCACAGGCTTTTTAGGACCTAACGGCGCTGGTAAATCTACCACCATGCGTTGTGCGTTAAATCTTATTCATGCCAATAGTGGCACTTCTCTTATTGACGGCAAACCTTACGCAAAAATTGCCTCTCCAATGACGGAAGTTGGAGCAGTTCTTGACGCAAAGTCTGCTCACAGGGGCCGTACGGCTTACAATCACCTGTATTCATTGGCTTTAACTCATGGAATATCAAAAAAGCGCGTTGACGAAGTGATTGATATTACTGGATTATCAAGTGTTAAAACCCGCAAAGCAGGGTCCTTCTCGCTTGGTATGAGCCAGCGTCTTTCCATTGCGGCGGCTCTTTTAGCAGATCCACACAATCTTATTTTGGACGAGCCAATTAACGGCTTAGATCCAGAAGGCGTTAAGTGGGTCCGTGAATTATGCAAGTATTACGCAAGCGAAGGCCGCGCAATACTACTTAGCTCGCACTTAATGAGCGAAGTTGCGCTTACTGCAGATAACCTTGTGATTATTGCGCATGGCGAAATTTTGAAGCGCACAACAGTGCAGGATTTTGTTGACGCACATTCGCAGCACGCTGTGCGACTTGTAACTCCAGAAGGCGAAAAGCTAAAGCAAGTGCTTGCTCAAAATCATCCTGAGTGCAAGATTTTGCCAGATAATCGCACACCTCAAGACGTTCAAGAAGGCGAACTTTTTAGAATAACAGATTGCGAACTAAGTCAAATTGCGCGAGAAATTGCGGATAATCAAATTTTGGTATATCAGCTTAATTACGAGCACGCGTCACTTGAGGAAGCATATTTGGCTCTTACACACGGTCAAGAGCAGTATGTAACGAAGGCTGTTCCTAGCAGCGGCTCGAAGCCGAGTGAACAAAAGCCGAGTGAGCAAAACGTAGAGCAATCTAATAATGATGGGAGTGCAAAATGAGTGAGCAAGTAGCAAATCAACAAGTGCAATCTTCTGAGTTCAACGCACACCAATCCAACGCGTACAAAACAGGCCGCAGCATGAACGCTCAACACTTGCGCCTAACATTTATGCACACGCTTAAATCCGAGATTGTTAAGTTGCGCGGGCTTGCGTCAACATGGTGGTGCATGGCATTAACAATTGTTTTGCCAGTAATCTTTAGCTTTATTATAGCGATTGTGCAAAAAGCAATGTCTAAAGTTGACATTAAGAATGGAGCAAATCAAGGCAAATCAAGCGCTGCAATTACTGTTGGGCCGAGCAATAAAAGTAGCCTTATTGCATCTCAAGATAGCATTTTCCACTTAGTTATTAGTTTTGCTTCTGTATCTTTGATTGTTCTAGCGATTTTTGCAGTGCTTGCTGTAACCGCTGAGCATTCTACAACTTCGATTCAGGCTTCTCTTACAGCTGTACCTAGAAGGGGCATGTTCTTTACTGCTAAATTTGTTGCAGTTGTAATCTACGTTTTTGTAGTGCAACTTATTGCAATGGCAGTTTCGCTAGGCGCTGCAGAATTAGCTTTTATAGGAGACAGCACTTCTGGATTATCTGGAAGTAACGCGTGGAAATTGCCTCTTACGCTGTTCCTTGGCTCTCCTGCAATTATGGTTGTTGTAGCAGCAATGGCGTACGGCTTTGGCATGATTTGCAAGTCAACTGCTGGCGGAATTATGTGCGTTATTGGAGCCGTGATGATTTTGCCTAGTGTTCTTAGCATTATTATGTTTGCAAGCAATTTCGCGAAGTGGAATTCAATACTTATACAGCTTTTGCCAGCCACAGCAGTGGATAAATTCTTGGGCGGCTCCCCTAATTCGGGTGCACAGCTTCCACCAAACGCATATATTTTCACATGGTGGCAATCAGGCTTGGTGGTTCTCGCTTGGGGCGTAATCATGTATGCAATTGGCCACGTTGTGGAAAAGCATCGCGATATCTAAAATATTAAAATATTCTGCAAATAATATTTTGCAAAAATAATAAGGGCTTTATCTCGTAACTGACTACAAGATAAAGCCCTTTTTGCATAATTTTTGCTATAGCAAAGGTCACGCATCACACATATAGTTGAGGTTATGCCAACATTCACACGCGAAGAAATTGAGCATCTGGGCGTTCTATCCCAGATTGCGCTTAGCGACGAAGAAATCAGTCGCTTGCAAGGCGAATTAAACGTCATTGCAGAATCCATTAACAAAGTGCAGGAAGTTGCTGGCGAAGATGTGCCACCTACTGCAAATCCAGTACCTCTTGAAGCGTATTTGCGCCCAGACGAGCCTGCTACGCCATTGACTCAAGAAGAAGCGCTTTCTGGCGCTCCTAGAAGTGAGTCTGGCATGTTTGTAGCACCTCGAATTTTGGGGGAGGAATAAACATGACTAATACTCAAGATTTAGTAAAGCTTTCTGCTGCCGATATGGCAAAAGCTGTAAAAGCTAAAGAAGTTTCTAGCCGCGAGCTTGTTGAAGCTCACTTGGCAGTAATCGAAGCAGCCGAGCCAGAAATCAAAGCATTCTTGCATGTTTCTGCAGATGTTGCACTTGAACAAGCAGATGCCTTTGATAAAAAGAATGCTAATGGCGAAGCTGAAGGCTTACCTGAGCTTGCAGGCGTTCCAATTGCCATTAAAGACATGATTGTTACTAAGGGCATTCCTACTACTGCAGCCTCTAAGATTCTTGAAGGCTGGGTTCCACCTTACGACGCTACTGTTATTGAAAAGCTCAAGGCAGCTGGCATGCCAATTCTTGGCAAGACTAATTTGGATGAGTTTGCTCAAGGTTCTTCTACCGAGCATTCTGCCTACCAAACTACTTGCAATCCTTGGGATACCGAGCGCGTTCCTGGCGGTTCTGGCGGCGGTTCTGCAGCTGCTGTTGCTGCATTCGAAGCCCCTATTGCTTTGGGTACAGATACTGGTGGTTCCATTCGTCAGCCAGGCGCTTTAACTGGTACAGTCGGCGCAAAGCCAACTTACGGCGGTGTTAGCCGTTTTGGCGCAATCGCCATGGCAAGCTCGCTAGACCAGATTGGCCCTGTTTCTCGCACCGTTCTTGACTCTGCACTTTTGCAGGAAATCATTGGCGGCAACGATAAGCGCGATTCAACTTCGATTCCTGCTCCTGTTCCTCCAATGGCTCAGGCTGCGCGCGAGGGTGCTCGCCGTGATTTGAAGGGCGTAAAGGTTGGTCTTGTTAAAGAGCTTAGCGGCGAAGGCTTCCAGCCAGGCGTTGAAGCACGCTTTAATGAGGCTGTGCAATTGCTTAAAGATATGGGCGCAGAAGTAACAGAAGTCTCCTGCCCTCACTTCCCTTACTCGCTGGCCGCATACTACATTATTATGCCTTCCGAAGTTAGCTCCAACTTGGCTCGCTACGACGGTATGCGCTACGGTTTGCGCGTAATGCCACCAGCAGATAAGCCTCAAACTGCTGCAAACATGATGGCCGCAACTCGCGAAGCTGGCTTTGGTGACGAAGTAAAGCGCCGTATTATTCTCGGCACCTACGCACTTTCCGCTGGCTACTACGACGCTTGGTATGGCTCTGCACAAAAGGTTCGTACGCTTATTATTCGCGATTTTGAAGAAGCGTTTAATAAGGTAGATGTTCTAGTCTCCCCAACAAGCCCTACAACGGCATTCAAGTTTGGCGAGAAGATGAACGATCCACTCTCCATGTACATGAACGATATTGCTACGATTCCTGCAAACATGGCTGGCGTTCCAGCTTTGAGCCTCCCAGCTGGCTTGAGCGATGATGGCTTGCCTGTTGGCATTCAGATTATTGCTCCGCAATGCCATGATGAAAAGATGTACAAGCCTGCAGCAGCGTTGGAAGCAGCGCTCGAAGAAAAGTGGAGCGGCCCAATCTGGAAGTCGCTTAAAGCTGGTTGGCTCGATTCATTGGCTAAGTAAAGTGAAATAAAGCTTAAGTAAGAAGGATTCTCATGGCTGAAAAACTTATGAAATACGCCGATGCTGTGGAGCAATTTGACCCAGTTTTCGGCTTGGAAACTCACGTTGAGCTTAGCACGCGCACAAAGCTGTTCTGCCCAGCGGAAGTATCTTTTGGCGGCGAACCAAACACTCAGCTAACACCTGTAAGCCTTGGTTTGCCAGGCTCTTTGCCAGTTGTAAACAAGACTGCAGTTGATTACGCGATTAAGCTTGGCTTAGCGTTGCATTGCGAGATTGCCGAGTGGAGCCAGTTCGCTCGTAAAAACTACTTCTACCCAGATATGCCTCGCGATTACCAGATTTCCCAGTACGATAAGCCTACTAATGGCAACGGCTACTTGGATGTTGAGCTGGAAGATGGCACTGTGTTCCGCGTTCCGATTGAGCGCGCTCACATTGAGGATGACGCTGGCAAGAACACTCACGTTGGCGGCGCAGATGGACGAATCGAAGGCGCAAATCATTCTCTGGTTGACTACAATCGCGCAGGCGTGCCTTTGATCGAGATTGTAACTAAGCCAATCGAAGGTGCTGGCAGCCGCGCTCCAGAAATCGCAGGCGCATACATGCGCGCTATTCGCGATATTGTTCGCGCTCTCAACATCTCCCACGCTCGCATGGAGCAGGGCAATATGCGCGCAGACGTAAACGTTTCGCTTCGCAGAAAGCCAACCGATCCGTTCGGCACGCGTTCTGAAACTAAGAATGTGAACACATTCCGCGGAATTGAAAAGACGCTGCAATACGAGATTCGTCGTCAGGCTGCTATTTTGAGCGAAGGTGGCGAGATTTTGCAAGAGACACGTCACTGGGATGAGGCAACTCAGACTACTGCTGGCGGCCGCGTAAAGTCTGACGCCGACGATTATCGCTACTTCCCAGATCCAGATTTGGTTATGCTTCACATTACTAAAGAGCATATTGAGCGCATGAAGGCAGAGATGCCAGAAATGCCTCGCGAGCGCCGCAACCGCTTGCAAAGCGAATGGGGTATTAGCGATCTTGAAATGCGCGATATTCTTAACGCGGATGCTCTTGATTTGGTTGAAGAAACCGTTAAGGCTGGTGCAAGTGCTGCTGGTGCTAAAAAGTGGTGGCTTGGTGAGCTTGCTCGCGAAGCAAACACTCGTGGTGTAACTTTGGAAGAATTGCCTATTACTCCGCAAGACGTTGCGCAAGTTGAAAAGCTCATTGCAGACGGCAATCTTAACGATAAGCTTGCTAAGCAAACTGTTGCATGCGTTTTGTCTGGCGAGGGTAAGCCTGATGAAGTTGTTAAGAAGCACGGATTTAAGGTTATGAACGACGATGGCGCTTTGGAAGCCGCTGTTGATGCTGCTCTTGCAGCAGACCCAGAGGTTGCCGAAAAGCTTAAGTCTGGAAATATGAAGCCTATGGGCGCGATTATTGGCGCCGTTATGCGTGCAACTAAGGGTCAGGCAGACGCTAAGGCCGTTACTAAGATTGTAATGGCAAAAATCAAAGGCTAGTTTAGATTAGCTTTTACTTTGCACTTTTTGCGCTTTATACTTTGCGTTTTAACTTTGTATTTTATAGCATTGTATAGGGTGCAAAAAGTGCGATTTTATAACGCTATTTTTACTGCTTTTGTAGTGCTTTTTGTAAGCTTTGTAACACGTAAGTCGATTGTACGAAAAAGGTGAATATGCAAGGATTCAATGCTGATTCTACAAGCCACCGCGAGTTGCCAGAAAATATTACGATTCCACCAATCCGCGGCGAAATGGCGCGTCTTAGGCCAGCAACAATCGAAGATTTGGCGCAAATGGATGCATTGCACGCTTTTGATGGAGCAGCCGTTATAACAGGCAAAGATTCGCAATCGGAGCGCGCTATGGTTCATGCGTGGGTAAATCGTTCTGTGCAATGGTCTTCGGCTGGAATCAATGAGGCAAAATCTAATCAGAATGCCGCCTCTGGCGACGCTCAATCGCGCCCAACAATCGCATGGTCAATTGTGCCAGATTTTATTGATGACTCCGAAAACATCAATGGCAATATTATTGGAATGATATTTTTAATTGACATTGATGGTTGGTCTAAATCCGCTAGGATTCAAGTGATTCTAGGACGCGACTATAGGGGTCGTGGGTATTCTAGGGATGCAATGCCTAGAGTTATGACTTACGGTTTTGCACCAAGCGAGGTGGGGCTTGCTTTACACAGGATTTGGGTTGGCGTTCCTGCAACAAACACACGCTCGCTTTCCGTGTACCAGTCGCTTGGATTTATGAAGACGGGAACTGCTCGCGATGCACTTTGGGATTCTCAAAGCCAAAAATATCAAGATTTTGTTGTAATGGATACTCTTGTAGACGAGTACGATGCGATTCGTTCGCTAGACGCTTTTGGACTACACGTTATTGAAGATAATCCTGGCGTTTGCGAAGCTTTAAGCGCGCACGAACATTCGATTGCAATCCCAGTTAAAAATGACGATTCGCGCAAGTCGTTAGCGGCCGATAAGGCCGAGCATAGCGTTAATCACACGGATAATTCCTCTAAGCGCGCATGGTGGCGTATTATAGGACGAGGCCGCAAGCGTGCTCAAGAAGACGACGCAGCGAATAAAGCTACATCAAATACGCAAATCACGCCAACGGAAGGGAAGCAATGAGCGCCGAAGACCTCGACAATTACGAAACAGACGCCGAACTTGCGTTATACAAGGAATATCGTGACGTTATTAAGCTTTTTACGTACGTTGTAGAAACAGAGCGCCGATTTTACTTGGCAAATAAGGTTGATTTTAACGTGCGCTCCGCAGGTCAAGACGTGTACTTTGACGTGCAATTAACAGACGCTTGGGTGTGGGATGTTTACAGACCTTCGCGGTTTGTGAAAAACGTTCGTATTGTTACGTTTAAAGACGTAAATGTGGAAGAAGTACAAAAAACAGATATTGATATTCCAGAATCTATCGCGTGATAAGAGTATAATAGTAAAGCTTATATTTAGATTTTAGTATAAATACGTGCTTGCAATTTTGCGTTTTTGACTTTATAAAGCGGTTTTTAGTTATGGAGGAAAATTGGCTGATACACAATCCCAGAAACAATCTGTAGTGATTATTGGTGGCGGTCCGGCAGGGTTGACGGCAGCTTGGGAGCTTGTAAAAGATGGCGGCTCTAGCCGCTACGATGTGACTGTTCTTGAGGCAACCAGCGAGTTTGGTGGCATTTCTCGCACCGTAAAATACAACGGAAATCGCATGGATATTGGCGGACACCGATTCTTCTCTAAAGACGATCGCATTATGCAATGGTGGCGAGATATGCTGCCTCTTCAGGGCGCTCCTTCTTACGACGATAAGAAGCTTGGCAGGCATCACGATTTAGAGGCTGGAGGCCCAGACCCAGAAGTCGAAGATGAAGTTATGCTTAAGCGTCATCGTGTTTCTAGAATCTTCTGGAATCATCATTTCTTCGACTACCCTATTTCTCTTTCTGCGTCCACCTTGCGATCTATGGGCTTTACGCTAACAATGAAGGTTGGTTTTAGCTACCTTTGGTCCATGATTCACAAGTTGCCAGAAACAAACCTCGAAAACTTCTACATTAATCGCTTTGGCAAAAAGCTGTATTCCATGTTCTTTGAGGGCTATACCGAGAAGCTTTGGGGAAGGCATCCAAGCCAGATTTCTGCCGATTGGGGTGCTCAGCGCGTTAAAGGTTTGAGCATTGTTGAAGTTTTGAAGAACGCTATTTCTAAGCTTATGTCTAAGAATAAGGCAAGTCAGAAAGAAGTTGAGACTTCTTTAATTGAGGAATTTTGGTACCCTAAGCTTGGTCCAGGTCAGCTTTGGGAGACTGTTGAACGCCGTTGCCGCGAAAATGGCGCTACTGTTTTAACAGGATCTAAAGTTGTTGCCATAAAGCAAGCGGATGGCAAGATTTGCAGTGTTGTTGTTGAAAATCAAAATGGCGAGCGCAGTGAGCTTCGTGCAGATCAGTTTATTTCGTCTATGCCAATTAAAGATTTGGTTGCTTCTATTGAGCAAGGCGCGAATGGCGATGCAAATGCAGAAGTTCCACAAGACTTGCAAAAAGTTGCGTCTGGCTTGCCTTACCGCGATTTTGTAACTGTTGGCTTGCTTGTTAAGCGCATGCGTTTGCGCAACACTACCGACATTCCAACGCTTGGCAACCCTCCTATTGTGCCAGATTGCTGGATTTACGTTCAAGACCCTGGTTACAAGGTTGGACGTTTGCAAATCTTTAACAACTGGAGCCCATACCTTGTTAAAGACGTTGATAATACTGTTTGGATTGGCCTTGAATACTTCTGCAGCGAAGGCGACGATTTTTGGAATATGAGCGACGAAGAAGCTCGCAAAAACGCCATTGACGAGTTGATTCGCATGCAAGTTATTGACAGCGAAGACGACGTTTTAGATGCTCATCGCGAACGCGTTCCAAAGGCCTACCCTGCTTACTTTGACACTTACGCTCAAATGCCTGAACTTGTTAAGTACTTAGACGGTTTTGGCAACTTGTATTGCGTTGGCAGAAATGGCCAGCACCGCTACAATAACCAGGATCACTCAATGGCAACTGCTATTGAAGCTGTACAAAACATCAATAGTGGTAAGAAGTCTAAAGATAACGTTTGGTCTGTTAATACCGAAAAATCGTATCACGAAAAGAAGTAGCGTTTGTAGCGTATTCGCGTATATCGCGCATATAGTGCATACCCTGCCACGCGTGTGTTGTGAGTCTTACGAGTGTAGTAGCATACATTTATCAGCGACTAATACACATTGATATGTGTTTGTCGTTATATTCACAACGGATTTTCCGTAATCTTCCACGTAAAGCTCCAAGCAATCTATCTTGGAGTTAGGGAAAGGCATAACTGTGGCAACAAGCCAAAATCTTGATGATATGAAGCTTTCGGAGCTTAAGGATCTTGCGAAGCAAATGGGTCTACGCGGTACGTCTACAATGCGCAAGCCAGATTTGGTTGCTACGCTAACTGCTGCGCGCAATGGTGGGGATGCTCCAGCTGGTGTTAGCGTTCATGTTCCTAAAAGCACTTTACGAATAAATCGTGTTTCTCAAGGCGACGACGAAACGCAAAACAATTCATCTTCTTTTGAACTCCGCTCGAGCATTGACACGAATCGCGATTTTAATGATTCTTCTGATTCAAGCGATGAAAATAGAGGTGAGCGTCATCGCAATTTTGCGCGCGAAAATCAGACTCATCGATATCGCAAAGAAGGCCCTACAAATGTTACGAGAGAAGATAACGCTCGTACAAATGCAAGCGTAAACGCTGAACAAAATAATGGTAGTAATTTTGCTAAAACAGACGAAGTGGATGCTAATTTAGATCAGATTCTTGCCACTTTGCCAAGCGAAAAGTCTTCTGCTCCAAACGCTAACCGCAACTCGGAATCGCGCAGAATGCGTATGTCTACTCGCTCTAGCGAAGAAAATGATTACACTTCTAAAGCAGAAAGATCTGATAGATTCCAGCGCAGAACGCGACGCACTAGAGACGACTACGATTCTAAAGCGGAACGTACTGAACGTGCGGAACGCTCCGAGATTCGTGAAGAGCACGAGATTCACGAGCAAGCTCCACGTCGCGAAGAGCCAAAAGAAGAGCTTGTTCCGGTTGCTGGCATTGTAGATGTGCTTGAATCTTACGCATTTGTGCGTACTTCTGGCTATTTGCCTGGTCCAAATGACGTTTATGTTTCTATGAGCCAAATCAAAAAGTACGGCTTACGCAAGGGAGATGCGGTTCAAGGCTCTATTCGCGCTCCTCGCGAGGGAGATCGCAGGAATCAGCGTCAAAAGTTCGTTCCTTTGCAAAGTGTTGACAGCATTAACGGCATGAGCGTAGAAGAGTCTCAAAATCGCCCACAATTTGCTAAGCTCACACCTTTGTATCCGCATGAACGCTTAAAGCAAGAGACTACGCCAAATCGCATGCTTGGCAGAATCATTGATCTTGTGGCGCCTATTGGAAAGGGTCAGCGTGGTTTGATTGTTTCGCCTCCTAAGGCTGGTAAAACAATCACTTTGCAAAATATTGCTAACGCGATTGCTGTTAACAATCCAGAAGTACATTTGATGGTTGTTCTTGTAGACGAACGCCCAGAAGAAGTTACCGACATGGAGCGCACTGTTCAAGGCGAGGTTATTTCTTCTACATTTGACCGCCCAGCATCAGACCACACTACTGTTGCAGAGCTTGCGATTGAGCGCGCTAAGAGGCTTGTAGAGCTTGGCCAAGATGTTGTTGTTCTTCTTGATTCCATGACTCGCCTTGCTCGCGCATACAATATTGCCGCTCCTGCTTCTGGCCGTATTCTTTCTGGCGGTGTAGATGCTCAAGCGCTTTACCCTCCTAAGAAGTTCTTTGGCGCAGCACGAAACATTGAAAATGGCGGCTCTTTGACTATTATTTCTTCTGCTTTGGTGGAAACTGGTTCAAAGATGGATGAAGTTATTTTCGAAGAGTTTAAGGGCACTGGAAACATGGAGCTTCGTTTGAGCCGCGATTTGGCAGATAAGCGACTGTTCCCAGCTGTAGACATTAATTCTTCTGGCACGCGCCGCGAAGAGTTGATTACTCCTGCTCAAGAGTTGCCGATTATTTATCGCTTGAGGCGATTGTTCGGCGGACTGGAGCCAGAACAGGCTTATCAGACTTTGGTTCCGCGCTTAAAGAAGACCGCTTCTAATCGCGATTTTCTTGCGGCTATTGTTCAGCAAGCCAACAATTCCACAAATGGCGGAACAGGCGCAATCGCATAAACTTTACGCGTAAAATTTACGTATAAAATAAAAATCTAAATTAAATGCCTCTTGATTTAATAATCGGGAGGCATTTTTAATAATCTCATACATAAAACATACAAAAAATGGAATGGTCAAAAGTTTATGTATGTAAACATGTGTTAAATAATGTGAAAAACCGTGATTTTTTATCTAATTTTGTTCTTTTTCATTAAAAAATACGATACGATTGAAGAGACTGCAGGGGGCGCAGCTAAAGTCGAAGAAGCAAAACAAAGATTTTGGTGGCGCTATATGAGGATGGAGATCGCATGACGGGAAACTCTCATAGGATTGAAAATAATATTCCTTCTGGCTTAGAAACCAGCGCGAGCACAGTTGCTCCGATAGATTCTACGGATGCAATTATTGTAGATATTCTTGAGCACGATGGCCGTGCAACATTAACCAAACTAGCTAAAGCTTCTGGACTGTCTGTTTCCGCTGTGCAATCCAGAGTTCAAAAGCTCGAGCGCAAAGGAATCATAACTGGATATCGCGCTTTGATTGACTACGAGCGCAGAGGCTTGCCAGTAAGCGCATTCGTGGCAGTTACGCCTCTTGATTTTGAGCAAGAAGCTTCTGTTCCAACCAAGTTGAAAGACATTGACGGCATTGAAGCGTGCTATTCGATTACTGGAAGCCCAAGCTTTATGCTTGTTGTTCGCGTTGCAACTCCTAGCAAGCTAGAAGAACTAATCAACACAATTCATCGTGTTGTTCCAGTTAGCACAGAAACAACAATGGTTTTGCAAACTTATTTTGACTAAAAATAGCATGTTCAACTTTTCTAAAGAGTCGATTGACGCGCGCGAACATTTCGATGAATCACATTGCAACGATTGCAGCGATTATAGTGATTGCAACGATTGCAACGATTGCAACGATTCAATGAATGAGATTTTTGCGCTGCGTCAGTCGATTGACAATATTGACAATGCAATTGTTTCGCTTCTAGCAGAGCGCTTTAAAGTTACGGAAAAAGTCGGAGAAATAAAAGCTCGCGCAAATCTTGCTACAGAAGATAAGTCTAGGGAAAATCGCCAGGCGAATCGACTTAAAAAAATTGCTGAAGAATCTGGATTAAAAGAAGAAATCGCGCTAGAGTATCTACATTTTGTAGTAGCGGCGGCAAAAAAACGCCATCAAGAAATCAAAAATAGTCAAAAATAAATACAAATTTAATCAAAAATAGTAAAAAATATAGCAAAATATAAAAATATGCGCGCTTAGAGTCATAATAAAAATATGACTATTGCAACCGTTGAACGTTACGCACAAATGCTTGATGCAGCCAGCAAAGGTGGATACGCCTACCCTGCGATTAACGTTACTAGCACACAGACCTTAAACGCAGCACTACAAGGATTTGCCGAAGCTCAAAGCGACGGCATTATTCAAGTGTCTGTTGGCGGATCCGCATATTTTTCTGGCCAGTGCGTAAATAATCGCGTTGTTGGATCAATCGCATTTGCGCAATTCGCGCATCAAGTTGCTGCACAATACCCAAACATTACGGTTGCATTGCACACAGATCATTGTGCAGAAGCCTATTTAGACGATTGGATTAGGCCACTTTTAGCTTATGAAGCAGATCAAGTTGCGAACGGCAAAGAGCCGATTTTCCAGTCGCACATGTGGGATGGTTCCACAGTTAAGCTTGAGCACAATCTAGATATTGCAGAAGAATTACTGGAAGAGTCTGCAAAAGCACGCACGATTTTAGAGATTGAGATTGGCGCAGTTGGCGGCGAAGAAGACGGCCACAGAGCAGATATTGACGAAAAGCTGTACTCCACTCCCCAAGATGCTATGCGCGTTGTTGAGCGATTAGGTTTAGAGGACCGCGCAAAATACATGGCCGCTTTTACGTTTGGAAACGTGCATGGAGCTTACAAGCCAGGCGTTGTTAAGCTTAGGCCGCAGTTATTAGACAACATTCAAAGCGCTGTATACAACAAATACAAGCTTGATTTGTGTAATCGCAAGTTTGGCGTGCCAACAAAACCATTCTTGCTAGTGTTCCATGGCGGGTCTGGCTCTACAGCCGAAGAAATTGCGCAAGCTGTAAAATATGGCGTTGTAAAAATGAATATTGACACAGATACGCAATACGCTTTTACGCGCGCAATCGCCGACCACATGTTCCACAACTACGATTCCGTTCTTAAAATCGACGGCGAAGTTGGCGCCAAGAAGCTTTACGATCCAAGGTCTTGGGGCAAAGAGGCAGAAAAAGCAATGGCTCAGCGTGTTGTTGAAGCCTGCGTGCAACTTGGGTCTGCTGGAAAAGCTCTAAAATAGTGTAATCGCAAATATTATTTGGCATTATTCAGCATTATTTAGCATTATTCGGTATTGGCTTTGCGCTAATCTTAACACGTAGGAATTGTGTTTATTTGGGCAACGTTAGCTCAAAAATGGAGGTTCAGCATGCCTGGAATTGTGCTTATTGGCGCTCAATGGGGTGACGAAGGCAAAGGTAAAGCAACTGATTTAATTGGTTCTAAGGTAGATATTGTTGCACGTTTTAACGGCGGCAATAATGCTGGCCACACTGTTGTTGTAGGAAACGAATCTTACGCATTGCACTTACTTCCTAGCGGCATAATCAGCCCAAACGTAACTCCCGTTATTGGAAACGGCGTTGTTGTAGACCCAGAGGTTCTTTTTGAAGAGATTGACGCGCTAGAATCACGCGGCGTTGACTGCTCGAAGCTGCTTGTTAGCGAGTCAGCGCATGTTATTACGCCGTATCATCGCGTAATCGATAAAGTTACAGAGCGATTCCTTGGAAAACATAAGATCGGCACAACTGGCCGCGGAATTGGCCCGACTTATGCCGATAAGATTAATCGCGTTGGTATTCGCGTACACGATTTGTTTAACGCGGATCATTTGCGAGATAAAGTAGAAGCCAGCTTGCATCAAAAGAATCAAATGCTTGTTAAGCTCTACAACCAGCACCCAATTGATATTGATGCCGTTACAAGCCAGCTCGTAGAACTCGGAAAGCGCTTAAAGCCATACGTTGCCGACACTTCGCTTGTGCTAAACCAGGCAATGGAAAATGGTAAAACCGTGCTTTTTGAAGGCGGCCAGGCAACTATGCTAGACGTTGACCACGGAACATACCCATTTGTAACGTCTTCTAATCCTACAGCTGGAGGCGCTTGCACGGGTACGGGCGTTGGTCCTACTCGCATTAATCGCGTAATCGGAGTTGCTAAGGCTTATATTACGCGCGTTGGCGAAGGCCCATTCCCTACGGAGCTTTTGGACGAAAGCGGCGATTGGCTACGCGAGCAAGGTCACGAATATGGCGTAACTACTGGCCGCCCTCGCCGATGCGGATGGTTTGATTCCGTTGTTAGCCGTTATGCTACTCGCGTAAATGGCTTAACTGATATTGTTCTTACAAAGCTAGATGTTTTGACTGGCTTAAAAGAGATTCCAGTTTGCGTAGCTTACGATGTAACTTTAACTGACGGAAGCGTTGAGCGCGTAAACGAGATGCCAGTAGATCAGTCTTTGTTTGCTAGCGCTAAGCCAGTTTACGAGATGCTTCCAGGCTGGAGCGAAGATATTTCTAAAGTGCACAAGTTTGAAGACTTGCCTTCAAACACTCAAAGCTACGTAAAGCGCTTGGAAGAGCTTTCCCATTGCCGCATTTCTGCAATTGGTACTGGTCCTCAGCGCGACCACATTATTAGCGTTCATTCGTTGATCGATTAATGCTATTAATGCTGACTAAATACCTATTAAACGCGATTTAAGGCGGCTAAAAATATGAGTGTTCCGAGAAAAAATCGCCCAGACTTGCCTAAAAAGCGCCAGCATAAATCACTTGGTGCAAAAACATATTTTGTTGTGTTTATTGGTGGATTGCTTGGCGCTTTTGTGCGTAGTGAAATAGGCGTTTTTACGTACGGCATGCATTGGGACTCGGGATATTCTATGCTTTTTAGCCGCTTTACTTTTGCAACTCTTTTGTCTAACATTTTGGCATGTTTTATTCTTGCTTTAGCGAGTTCGATTGTTGCACAAAGATTGCGCAGCAAGAACAAAGACTTAATAAAATACGGTTTTTGCACAGGATTTTGCGGCGGACTTTCAACAATGTCTACTTTTGCTTTTGAAGGCGCATATTCCGCATTTACCGCAATGAACATTGTAAAAGTAATTGCCATTATGGCGTTTTCTATGATTTTTGGCATTTTAGCGGCTCTTGCTGGAAGCTTAATTGGAGATAAATTTTCTGCTTTTAATAACAAAGGCGGCGCAAAATGATGTTTTACACATACGTTCTTTTTTTGCTGCCTCTTGTTTTTGCAGGACTTGGCGCAATGCTCCGTTGCGCAATATCTGACGCAATCGGGCGCGTTTATAACCATGATTTTCCAATCGCAACTTTGCTAATCAACGCTTTTGCGTCTTTTATAATGGGCTTAGTTGTATTTTTAAGTTCTTCGATTATATACGATTTAACTTTTGCTTCGACTATTATCTACACGTGCGCATTGGGATTTTTAGGCGGATTTTCAACGTTTTCAACCGCAATCTTAGAAGTCGTAAGCCTGTTTAAGCTAAAGAAAATCAAGCTTGGACTATGTCTTTTTATTAGCGAACTAATAGTGCCATTCTTGTGCGCATTTATTGCATACGCTGGACCGTGTTTTGTAATGTTTTTACTTCTAAAGTCTTAGTTTTTAATTTTATTAATTGACGTATTTTATTTATTAATTAACGTATTTTATTAATTAACGTTTATTGTGTTATTAAAATGTTAAAATGCTTTGTGTATTTGTTTGCGATTTGATTTAAGAATAGGTTTATTGTGACTTTAAAGAACGTAGGCGGTTTTATACGCGATTTTTTGCGCGACTTTTCGGATCGCATTCTTAAAACACTTAAGCATCTTAGATGGAAGATGGTTCTTGCAGGCGTAGTTGTTGGCCTTGTTTCTGGCGCGCTTGTAGCAACTTATAGACTTGGGATTGAGTACGGAACCGATTTTGCGCGATGGATGTATGCGCGAATGTTGCAAAACATGTTTTGGATTGTGCCTTGCGTAGCTTTTGCGATTGCTGCTGGATTCTTTATTGGGTGGATGAGTCGCAAAGAAAGCATGGCGTCTGGAAGCGGCATTCCACAAGTTGTTGGATACGTTCAGCGCGGACTAAAAATGTGTTGGAACACTATTTTGCCTGTTCGATTTGTAGGCGGATTGTTGGGGTCGCTATTTGGCTTGTCTCTTGGTCGCGAAGGCCCTTCGATTCAAATCGGAGCTTGCGGCGCGCAAATGATGTCTCGCATTTTTAGAAAAGGCAATAAAAACGATACTCAAGAGCATTATGTTGTAACCGCTGGAGCTGCAGCTGGCTTATCTGCAGCATTTAGCGCTCCACTTTCTGGGCTTATGTTTGCTATGGAAGAAGTTCAACACGGATTGTCTTCTACAGTTCTTATGGGAGCTGCTGCTGCATCTATTTGCGCGGACTTTGTGTCTCAAACATGCTTTGGACTTCGACCTGTTTTAGACTTTGGAAGGATTCCAGACTTGCCAATGGCACTTCATTTTTGGCTGATTCCGCTTGGCATTTTTGCGGGACTTATTGGCTCTTTAATGAACAAATCCTTGCTTGGATTGCAAACGCTGTATAAGTATTTGCCAAAGTGGGCTCCAGTATCTGTAGCATGTTTAATCGCAATTCCTGTTGGCTTATATTTGCCAGACGTTCTTGGCGGAGGCTCGAATCTTGTTAAGCTCTCTGAATATGGAAAAGCAAGCATAGCGCTTTTGTGCATTCTGTTTGTTGCAAAAATGCTATTTACTTCTACAAGTTTTGGATGCGGAGCGCCTGGCGGAATTTTTATGCCAATTCTTGCTGTCGGCGCTCTTGCAGGCGGCGTTGCTTCTCGCGCAATAATAAGCATTCCGATTCTTGGCATTGACGCAAAGCTAATGCCAATTTTTACAGTGTGTGTTATGGCTGGCACGCTTTCTGCTTCTGTAAAAGCTCCGCTTACTTCGATTTTGCTAACTGTAGAAATGTCGGGAACAATGATTCACACTCTTCCAGTTGCTGCATCTGCTTTTATTGCGCTTCTTGTATCCGATATTTTGCACACTAAGCCAATCTATGGCGAACTTCTGGAAAGGTACATGGCTTCCAATCCAAAACTTGTGCATTAATATGCTTATACGCTTGTACAAAAATACGCTAAAACAGCAATGTGGATAACTTTTTGGCGGATTTGCAACGTTTATTGAGCCTTTAACCACATTCTTACAAAAGTATTGCTTATTTATTTTGTATGCGATTCAATAGCTGCATGAGCAATATGAGTATTGATAACTACGATGCGCCTTCGTGCGCCGCTAGGGTACTTAACACGTACCCTCCGCAGGCGAGTGCGCTTAAAAACGCCATTAATCAGTCTAACAATGTTAACGACTCAACTGTTATTGCATCTTTTAATCGTAGTTGTGAACTGGCTGAAAATCCTACGTTTAACAAAGATTTTGGCGTTATAAATAATCGTGTTCTTAAAGACAATAGTGTTGCTCAAGAAACTACTGGAATCTTGAACTATTCACTAAAGCCTTTTCCAAAAAATGTTGTAATTGGTTCAGCAGCAAATAGCGGGATTGGCTTAAGTACTACTCTTGCACTTCTTGCAAGTAATATTGCTAGTAAAAAATACGTTGTAGCTTTAATCGACGCAGATATTTCTAATGGCGGTTTAGATGTTTTGCTTGGATTAGAGCAAGACGAAGGCAGAAGATTGCAAGAGGTTCAAGCTCCTTTAGGAAGATTAGACGGCTACGTTTTGCGTTGCGAGCTTTTGCACTGGAACAACGTGGATATTTTGGCCTATTCTCCTTGGAAAAATCAGGAGCCTAAACCGTGGGTTATTGAGGCTGCAATTAGAGGTCTTGCTAAAGCTTGCGACGTTGTGATTGTAGATATTGGATCTGGATTTTCAGCAAGAAGGCTTTTACAAAGTCTTCCAACTCTAGCGAATGTTCCAACAATTTTTGCATCGGAACTTAGCGTTTTAGGTTTAGCTCGATTGCGAGCGCATCTAAAAAATCTAGAGTCGGATCATAAAAATTACGCCGAGAATCTAACTTATATTGTTGCAGGCTTAAATCCACGCGGGCTTTCTAGCAGATTTTGCCCAGTAGAGATTACAGAAGCTTGTGATTATTTGCTTTGCAATGTAGAAGGCCCAATTGGTCACGATTCTAAGATGTACGAAGACATAATTGGCGGATATGGGATTAGAAGCATACCAAAATGCGCGCAAAGTGCGGTAGAAAAAATCACCGTATGGCTGCTTGGCGACTCGCGCAAATCGGGTTTAATGGCATCTAGTACACAAGGTGATTCTTCTTATGCGTTTGGCAGATTTTCAAAAATAGTGGGTGGTAGGCATGGCTTTACAAGATATTGATTTTGGAATTTTGCAAGATATTGCAGATAATCCAAATGTAACGGATATTGTTGTTACAGACGAGGGAAGAGTTTGGGCAGACTTTGGTCTGGGCCTTAATGAATACAATCCAAGAATCCCGTTTGATAATCCCAACGTTTTGCGCGAATATGCAGTCTGGCTTTGTGCTCAATTGGGTAAACGATTAGACGACGCATGCCCGATTGCAGACGCTTCTAGCCCACTTGGCGTGCGCATTCACGCTCTTATTGCACCAATAGTTTTGAGCGGAGCTGCTATTTCGATTCGTTTCCCCGCGTTAAAACACTATTGTTTAACGGAGCTTAGTAGCAAAGGCATGTTTCCAATTGAACTATCTAGAATTCTTTATTTACTTGTTGAAAGTCGCGCAAATATTTTGATTACAGGTAGCACGGGTTCGGGAAAAACAACACTTATGAAGGCTCTGTTAGCTTCTTGTAATCCAAAAGACAGAATAGTTACTGTTGAAGAAACTAGGGAATTGGGATGCGTTTCTAACGATTACGTTTCTTTAGCAACAAGAGAGGCAAACGTTGAAGGCGCAGGATGCATTGATTTACAAGAGCTTGTAAAAGCCACTTTGCGAATGCGCCCAGACAGAATCATTTTAGGAGAATGCAGAGGAAAAGAAATCGCTGATTTATTGCGCGTTTTTACATGCGGACACAAAGGCGGAATGACGACTTTGCACGCAGATAAAGTGCAAAAAGTTCCAGCGCGATTAATGGCCTTGGGCTTGCTAGCAGGGCTGGAGCCAATGGCACTTTGCGCTCTTGCTGCAGACGCATTCGACGTTGTTATTCACGTTGAGCGCGTAAATGGAATGCGCGTTGTAAAGGAGCTTGGAGTTTTAAGATCTAATGATTCTGGCGCTCTGGAAGGTGTTCCTGTTTTAAGAGTTAAAGGCGCACAAATAGAGGCCACTTTAGAGTGGAAAGATTTTTCATCTAAATGGCATTTACCGTTAAATTCGCAAATCGTTTTAAGAGCTTAACAATCAAAAAGCAAAACAGGCAAAACAAGCAAACTAACAAGAAAAATGAGCTAACAAAGGATTTAACATGAGTATTGAAGAGTCGCTAGCATCTCTTGTTGCATCATTAAAATCGGGAGCTTCGTTTGAGTCGATTATTAGCGTATGCTCCGATTGCAATGTTAATGGCGATGCGCGCAAAGCATACAACAAGCCAATAAATGCAGAATCCATATTACAGTGGTTTGATTCTAGACTAAGCGGAAGCACAATAGAGTCTAGCCTAGATAGCTCTTTCAAAAACGCGAAGAACACAAAAAATACAAAAAATTATAAAAATGCCAAAAAACAAAAAGACATTCGTAAAATAGCGCAATCTCTTATGAGTGTATACAAGTTGAGTAATTCGATTGGCTGCCCAATGGCAGATTGCGTTCAAGCTGTTGCGGATTCTTATTATGCAAACAAAAGGGTTGATGACTTAAGCGCAGAAGTTTTTGCAATGCCAAAAGCCACTATTAAGTTACTTATTGCACTGCCGTTTTTGTCTCTTTTAACTGGTCAGCTTTTGGGAGCAAACCCAATACTAATGATTTTTACTAGCTACAAAGGCTATACGCTTTTAAGCGTTGGAATGGCATTTTACGCGGTTGGAGTTATTTGGGTTGCGCGCATTCTTAAAAATTCTATAAATGCAATGCAATCTGCTTCTTTTAATGGCAATTAAAACGCGAACAAAACAGCAATAAAAAAAAATAATCTAAGAAGTATTTTAGTCAAAACTTAATGCAGTAAAGGAGGATAAATGTTAAGAGCAATTATTATTTGGCTTATTTTAGTTGCATACATAATTATTTTGTGCAAACTTTTTTCTAAGCAAATGGCATCTAGCTCGCTCTATGAGCGCGCTGTTAAGCCGAGCGTTTTTATGCAAAACACTTACGATTTTAGACAAAACATAATAAGCGATATAGATCCGATTCTTGGTTTGCAAATGATAATAGTTGCACTAAAAAGTGGTGTTGCAATAACTAGAGCGCTAGACGTAGTTGGTTGTTCTTTGCCTGCATCAAAAGGAATTTGGCTAAGTCGCGTTTCTAAAGCGCTTATTTCTGGCAGCACTTGGAGAGAAGCTTGGAGTGAGCCACATGTTTGCTTTAGTAAAAAAGATAAAAACGCTTACACGTCTTTTATTTTGAGCACATGGCTAAAAAATTCTTTGCGTGAATCTTGGATTTACGGAAGCTCCCCCGTACCAGTACTTAACGCCGTTTTGCAAAACTACGAGCAATCAATGAAGAATGTTGCAAAAAAAGAAAGTTCTAAACTTTCTGTACGACTTCTTTTGCCAGTTGGATTGTGCTTTTTGCCAGCGTTTATTTTTGTTGGCATTTTGCCAACAGTTGCATCATTTATGCACTAGCTGCAAATCGCAGTGAAAAATCGCAGTGAAAACGATTTTATATAAAAAGTCGCATATAAAAGTCTTAAAAATGGCACTTAAAAAATTTGTATCCAAACTGGGTACATAAATAAAAAATAAACAATAAATAAAAGAAAGGAAGGTAAGTAACATGAAAACAATTGCTAAAGCATTTTCAAAACTTTGTTGCGAGTTTACAATAAACGCAAACAAAGGATTGATTAAAGCAGAACAGGCGTGCAATAGTATGCAAAGCCGCTTGGATAACAGTCTAAAGAAACTAGACGAAGGAGCAGTTACTGCAGAATATGCGGTTGTTCTTATAGCTGCTACAGCTTTTGCAACAGTTCTTATTGCTATTGCTAAGTCGGATGCTGTGCAAACAGCTATTGGCGAACTTGTTAAAAGAGCTTTGCACGTTAGCTAATGTACAGAAGAATATACGCGTGAAACATTGTGTGAAACATTCGAAGCTCTTGTTGATATTTAACAAAATTTGATGATATTAAACAAGATTCAGTTAAACAAGATTAAACGAATGCTAAAGAACTAAGCATAAACACTAATTGGAGATTCACTAATGCGAAAGAAATGAGAAAAATGAAGAATTATACGTTTTTGAATATTTTCAACAAAAGGAATGCAAAAAATACGAGCATAAATAGTTACAATCACACTAAAAGCACTAAATTCACTAAAGATGCTAAAAATATTAAAAATGTTAAAGATCCAGGTGCAGTAACCGCAGAATTTGCGATTATTTTACCTACAGTTGCAATTCTTGCTATAGTGTTAATTTTTGTAGGCAAATCAGTAGTAAATACAATGAATTGCAACGATGCAGCAGGCCAAGTTGCCTATTATATTGCATCTACACACGATTCTAAAGAAGCTCAAAACATAGTGCATAAAGTATCTGGAAAAAATAGTTCTGTAAAAGTCGAATATGTTGGAAATATGGCAAATATTGTTGTTAGTTGCCCAGTCGTGCCAGACCCGCTGAAGGTTTTACCAATGCAAGTAGAAGCGCGCATTAGTCAGGTTTTAATATGAGTCAAAAAAGAGCTAAGCGATTAATAACGCAATGCTTAGAAACTAAACATTCACGCGGAGCGGATTGCGGATCTGGAACTATGCTTGGCATAGGATTAGTAACCGCAATCTGCTCTATTCTGGTTCTTTGTGCGGTTATTGGAACGATTCTTGTTTCCAAACATCGCGCCTACGCGTTAGCAAATGCATCCGCAATATCGGGAGCGGTTGCTATACAAAACATGCACGGAAATGCTTGCAAAATCGCGCAAAACACGGCTACAGCAAACAATGCAAAAATCGAGTCTTGTGTGGAAAAAGATAACGATGTATCGCTAAAATTAAGCGTTCCTTTACACGTTCCAATGGCCTCTAGAATAACCGTAAGCGCTAAAGCAGGTTTAGTTGATTGTAGCGAGTGAACCATAATGTAGCATGTAGTAGAGCGCGCATCGTTAGCATGTTAGTGCTTAGATGCTTAAAATGGAACAGATGATTTGCTTAAACAGTAAGCGGATTTAAGTTAATATCTAGTTGGCGGTAGGTTATAGTTATGGCACTTGCGTTGTATCGAAGATATAGACCAGACACTTTTGAAGGTGTTATTGGTCAAAATCAGGTTACGATTCCGCTTATTAGAGCGCTTGATCAAGGCAAAATTACGCACGCGTACCTATTTTCTGGTCCGCGCGGATGCGGAAAAACAAGTTCGGCACGAATTTTAGCGCGATGCATTAATTGCGAACAAGGCCCAACTTCTAAGCCGTGCGGAAAATGCCAAAGCTGTAAAGATCTTGCAACAGGCGGTCCAGGTTCTATAGATGTTGTAGAAATAGACGCAGCAAGCCACAACGGTGTTGACGACGCTAGAGAATTGCGCGAGCGCGCAGGATTTGCGCCAGCTAGAGATAGATATAAGATTTTTATTTTAGACGAAGCTCATATGGTAACTCCTCAAGGTTTTAACGCTTTGCTTAAAATTGTAGAAGAGCCGCCTGAGCACGTTATGTTTATTTTTGCTACGACTGAGCCAGATAAGGTGATTGGAACAATCCGCTCCAGAACTCACCACTACCCGTTTAGACTTGTGCCACCAGAAGTAATGGGTCCGTATTTAGAAAACATTTGCCAAAAAGAAGGAATTAAAGCGCAAAAAGGCGTCCTTCGACTTGCTATGCGAGCAGGCGGCGGATCGATGCGAGATACTCTTTCTGTGCTAGACCAGTTGATGATTGGCTCCGTAGATGGCGTTATATCGCTAGATTCTGCAGTTGCTCTTCTTGGATTTACGCCTTCTAATTTAATCGGGGATGTTGTTGACGCTCTTATTGAAAAAGATGGAGCAAAGCTTTACGAAACTGTGCAAAAAGTTATTGTTGGAGGCTTCGATAGTCGCAAGTTTGTAGAAGATTTGCTTGGTCGCTTGCGCGATTTGTTGCTACTGGCTTCTGCTGGAATAGATAGTGCTAAAAATTTGCTTGGGGATTTATCTCCAGAAGACATGCAAGATTTGCAACGTCAGTCAAGTCAGCTCACTTTGCAAAGCTTGTCTAGAATGGCAGAAATCGTAAATAATGCTTTTGCTGGAATGGCAAATGCTGTTTCGCCTAGAATGAATCTTGAAATTCTTGTTGCGCGCCTGCTTTGCACTAGAACGGATTCGAGCGAAAACGTTAAAACGCAAGTTTATGCAAAAAATGTTGAAGCGCCAAAAGCGAACGTAAAGCATTTTATTGGCTCGGCCGATGCAACTGAGTCTGCAAGCGCAATACAAAATAATGCGCAAAGCGATGCTCAAAATAATGCTCAAAATACAATTCCAAACACTCAAAAATCTGTTATTACAAATACGATTGAAACTGCCGAAACAGCTTCAAAGTGGCTAGAACAGCCAGAAAACGCAAACGCTAGCATGAATGCAAATGCAAGCGCAACTACAAACACGCATCAAATTTTAGACGTTGACGAATCTTGGAACAATCTTGTTAAAAGTCTTCCAAACGACGTTCGCGAATACGTAGAGCGAAATCACGTTCCAAAAGTTAGATTAGATGAAAGCAATCCGCTAAAAAGAAAGCTTGTATTAACTTTTGACGAGCCTATAAGTCAGCATGCTTTTGCGCTTGCTCTTTGCACAACTGCTCCTTACGATGGCAAAAAAGTGCCAGTTGTTGTTATGAGCAAAGTAAAAGACGTTTTTGGTAAAGACGTTTCAATCGCGCCTGATTCGGTTGCAGAAAACGGGCAAAAAGTTGAGTCTGTAGCAAAAATGGATCCGCAAAAACTTGCGCAAGTTAAGCGCGAATTACTTATGCGCAAAGCTGGAATCGTAAAAGGATTTGGCAAAAAAACAAGCGAAAAAAGCGAGTTGAGCTCTGATAGCCCTTTAGGCGGCGATAACGCTTTAGATAATTCTTTAGACGAATCGCAAGATGACGCTTGGGCTAGTATGGCTTCTGCTCCAATGGGAGATGCGATTGCATATACACAGTCGCAAGATAAATCACAGTCGCAAGATAAATCGCAGTCGCAAGATAAATCGCAAGCGCAAGCTCAAACTCAGCAACCGCAAGCACTGCCTAGTCAGCAAGAAAAGCAAGCAATAAAGCCATTTAACAGTGCGCAAAACATGCAAGAAACGCATGAAGCAAAAGAAGCTCAGCAATCGCAAGTTTCATCGCAAGTTTCATCGCAAGTTTCATCGCAAGCGCAAACTCATTCTTTAGAAGTCATAAATGGCGCTCAAGAAGACGAATGCTCAATGCAAGACGAGTCTTTAGAATCCGCTACAAATTTGAGTATAGACGACTTGGAAAAAATGTTTGAAGTCAAATCTGTAAAAGAATTCAGCGCAAGCGACCCAAATAATCCTAAAAACGCACACACTCGCAAAAAGAAGAAAGAGAAATAAATGCATAATGTGTCATCATACGAAGGCGCAATCGGCAGAGTTATAGACGCATTTTCTAGCCTTCCTGGAATCGGTCCAAAAGGCGCACAACGAATCGCATTTTACATACTCTCGTCTTCTAACGTGCAAGCGCAAGAACTAATCGACTCAATTAACGACTTAAAAGAAAACGTGCGATTTTGCGAAATTTGTGGAAACGTGTGCGAAAAAAGCCCATGCGTTGTTTGCTTAGACCCCAGAAGAGACCACACAAAAATATGCGTTGTAGAAGAGCCAAAAGACATTATGAGCATTGAGCGCACGCACGAATACGCAGGCGTTTACCACGTTCTAGGCGGAGCGATTAACCCAATGGCAAACGTGGGGCCTGCAGACTTAAAAATAACGCAACTGCTCGAGCGCTTAAAAGACGCGCAAGTAAAAGAGATTATTTTAGCGCTGGACCCAAATATAGAAGGCGAAGCAACAGTTACGTATTTAGCGCGACTGCTTGAGCCGCTAGGCATAAAGGTGACTAGGCTCGCAAGCGGATTGCCAGTTGGCGGAGACCTTGAATATGCAGACGAAGTGACTCTTGGGCGCGCTTTTGCAGGAAGACAAGATGTTTGAAGATTGCACGCGGAAATTGCGCACGGAAAAGTCGCAAGCAACCGCTAGCCAGAATGCACGCCACTAATATATTGCAAAATAAAAATAAATAAAAATAAATAGAGCACGCTTGGTAATCTGATTTTGTAGTCTGATTTTAGATTAGTTCTTCTAACGCGCGTGCTTTAGAAGCATACGGCTGAACATAAGGGGTTAGAGTGGCTCTTATAGTGCAGAAATACGGCGGTTCGTCTGTAGAAGACACGGACGCAATTCAACGCGTAGCAAAAAGGATTCTCGATACAAAAGCTGCTGGAAACGACGTTGCGGTTGTTGTTTCGGCTATGGGAGACACAACAGACAATCTGATTGACCAAGCAATGAGCGTAAATGCGCATCCGCCTGCACGAGAGATGGATATGCTTATGACTGCAGGAGAGCGCATTTCTATGAGCCTTCTAGCAATGGCGATTCACGCGCAAGGCTCGCATGCATACTCTTTTACAGGCTCGCAAGCTGGTTTTATGACGGACGCGCAATTCGGAGCGGCGCATATTCGCGCTGTTAAGCCAGATCGCGTTCAACACGCGCTTAAAAAAGGCAGTGTTGCTATTGTTGCAGGATTCCAAGGAATCAGCGAGATTGGCGACGACACAACGCTTGGTCGAGGCGGCTCAGATACTTCGGCAGTGGCTCTGGCTGTAGCTTTGGGTGCGGATATTTGCGAGATTTACACAGACGTTGATGGCGTTTTTACAGCAGACCCTAGAATCGTTCCAACAGCAAAGCGAATCCCCGTTATTGACTACGATTCAATGCTAGAAATGTCGTCTTGCGGATCGCGCGTTTTGGCTTTGCGATGCGTTGAATATGCGCAACGATTTAGCATGCCATTGCATGTTCGCAGCTCGTTTTCGCACAGAAATGGCACTTTGGTTGTTCCTAATGGCGTAGATCCAAAGAGCCTGCCAAATCTAAGTTAATTATTTATTAAAAGATATAGGCATAAGACACAAAATAAGACACAAAATAAGACGGTAAATAATACAAAGTAAATAAGAAAAGACAATAGACATAGGCAATAGACAGAAGGCGGCAAAAATGGCAAATAAAATAGCAAATGTAGATATTCGTTCAACAATGGGCGATCTATTCCCAGACTTAGGCCCAGAGACACCTGTGATTTCTGGCGTTGCGCACGATAGAAGCGAGTCTATGATTACTCTTCGAGGAGTTCCCGATAAGCCTGGAAACGCTGCAAAAGTATTTACAACTCTTGCTGCTGCAGACGTTAACATAGACATGATTGCCCAGGCAAGCGCATCCACAGAGACGGCAGACATATCTCTTACAGCTCCAAGCTCGGCTTTAGACGCCGTTTGCAAGGTTTTGCAGGGAGCGCGCGGCGAATTGCAATTTACGTCTATGGACGTGGACCCTTCTGTTGGAAAAGTCGCAGTTGTTGGCGTTGGAATGAAAACCTATTCTGGTCTTGCAGCCACCTTCTTTACAGCTCTAAGCGATCACGGAATTAATATTCTTATGATTTCCACATCCGAGATTCGCATTGCGGCGATTGTTCCAGTAAAGCAGCTCGACGAGGCGGTTCGCGCACTTCACACAGCCTACGGATTAGACGCAAGCAAAGTCGAAGCTGTTGTTTATGGAGGAAGCGGACGCTAATCGCGCGCAAAAATCACGCAAAATCACGCAAAAATCACGCTTAAATAATCGCAAAAATCAAAGAAAATCGCAAAATAATCGCAGAATAAGGGAGACAAAATGGCAATTATAAGCAACACGGGCGTAAACCTTGCGGTTTTAGGCGCCACTGGCCAAGTCGGAATGGTTATGCGCCGCGTATTAGACGAGCGCGATTTTCCAATTAAAAACTTGCGATTTTTGGCTTCCGCACACTCTGCTGGAACTGTTTTGAACTATCGCGGCAAAGATGTTGTTGTAGAAGACGTAGAAAAAGCAGATTTAAGCGGAATAGATATTGCGATTTTCTCTGCAGGCGGCGGAACATCCAAAGTGTGGGCGCCGCGATTTGCGGATGCTGGCGCAATAGTAATCGACAACTCTTCTCAATGGCGTATGCATAACGATGTGCCACTGGTTGTTGCAGAAGTAAATCCGCAAGATTTGAACGATATTCCGCGTGGGATTGTTGCTAATCCAAATTGCACAACAATGGCGTGCATGCCTGTTCTAAAACCACTTTCTAAAGCTTTTGGCCTAAAACGACTTATTGTATCTTCTTACCAGGCGGTTTCGGGAGCTGGCAGAGCTGGCGCGTTGCAACTTATGAACGAAGCGCAAGCGGCTTTAGATCAGGGAGCGGATAAGCTTGTGTTTGATGGAGATGCGATTGATTTTCCGCAACCAACAAAAGTTGCGCGCACAATCGCATTCAACGTTGTGCCATTTATTGGCGCGATTGTTGATGACGGATCGCAAGAAACCGACGAGGAGCAAAAGCTTCGCAACGAAAGTCGTAAGATTTTGCACTTGCCAAATCTTGCAGCAAGCTGCACATGCGTGCGCGTAGGAGTTTTTACAGGCCACGGAATGAGCATTAATGCCGAATTTAATCGCGATGTAACTCCAGAGATGGCTCGCGATGTGTTGAAATCGGCCGCTGGCGTTGCGCTAGACGATATTCCTACTCCTCAGCTTGCTGCAGGAAAGTCCGCAAGCTACGTTGGACGCATTCGCCAAGACCAAGCAGTTGATGGAAAGCGCGGATTAGCAATGTTTATTACAAACGACAATCTTCGCAAAGGCGCTGCGCTTAACGCTGTACAATTAGCAGAAATCGTAGCTAAAAAGCGCGGATTTGCGTATTAATCGAGCTAGGTCGCACTCGCGATTGTAGAAAATTTTACGTAAAATGTAACTATGTCTATTGCTTCGCAAGAAATACAAAAGCAGCTTGACCGCATTGTGGCCCTTGGCTACCCAGATGTTGCAGATATGAGTGCAGCGGCGTTCCGCGCTTTAGCATTGCCGCTTATTCGCGCGCTTGAGCAAAGCGATTTAGGAACAAACATTCTTCTTGTGCCTACTCGCGAGCTGGTTTCGCCAGAATCTTTGATTTCTCGAACTAGCATTGAGCGAATGGCTGGGTTTACAACAATGCCGCCTCGAGATATAGCTAGCTTCTTGCCACAAGATGGTTTTGAGCCTCCAGAAGGGCCATTTTACCTTGCGATTGATCCGCATACGGGTACATCGTATTTGAATCGCGAGCCAGATGTTGCCAGAAAGCTTATAGACTCCGACGAGCGCCTTCCTTTGACTTTAGAAGAAGGATTAGCGATTGCAACGCAGCATCCTGATTGGCTTGAGAGTAAGAATGGATTTAATCTTTTAGGCTCAAAAAGCTCCGATGGAAGAGTTCCAAGTATTTGGATAAGTCAAGGAGCCGCACGTCTTGGCGCTGTTTGGCCAAATTCAAGGCACACTTGGCTTGGCAACGCATATTGTACTGCAAGACGCGGCGTATCACTATTCCAATAAAGCATCCGCAAACCCAGCAAACCCAGAAAAGTCCTATAAGTAAGGTGTAATTTTGGCATACATAACATTTGATCATGTTGTAAAAGAGTACCCATCTGGTACAGGCGTCGTGCGAGCGCTAGATGATGCCAGTTTTACAGCCGAGCGCGGCAAACTAACCGTTATTTTAGGCGCTTCGGGAGCCGGAAAAACTACAGCATTGAATATTTTAGGCGGTATGGATACAGCAACAAGCGGTAACGTAACTGTTGGCGATTTAAATGTTACAAAGCTAAATGGCCGTGGGCTTGTAAAGTATCGAAGAGAAGATATTGGATTTGTTTTTCAATTTTATAATCTTGTTCCAAATTTAACGGCATTAGAAAACGTGGAGCTTGCTTCCCAGATTTGCGCGGATCATTTTGACCCAGCTCAAACACTTATTGACGTAGGTTTGGAAAACAGACTTAACAATTTTCCAGCCCAGCTTTCGGGCGGCGAGCAGCAACGAGTTTCTATTGCGCGCGCACTAGCTAAAAAACCTAAGCTGCTTTTATGCGACGAGCCAACCGGAGCATTAGATTACGAAACTGGAAAAGCTGTTTTGCAATTACTTCAAGATATTTGCCAAAAAGAAGGCATGACGGTTCTTATAATTACGCATAACGCTGCACTTGCTCCTATGGCACACAAAGTTGTGCGATTCCATTCTGGGAAAGTCGTAAGCGAAACTGTTCAAGAAAATCCCGCTGCAATCGCAAACATTGAGTGGTAATGCAGAAGGGTGATGCAGAGTGGTGATTTATAGTGAATAACAAAACCGTAAAATCCAAGATAATCAAGCGTAAAACTGCGATTCGCACTAAGCGCGCACACTCCATTTTGCCAATAGTTTTTATTAGCGCCGTACGAATGTGGATTCATGAATGGCGCCGTTTTTGCATACTAGCAGTTATAGCAATGCTTGGGGTTGCTGTTATGACAGGCATCTACGCAGGCTGCAACGATATGCTTCTTGGCGCAAACAATGTTTACACAAATCTCAAAGCTTACGACTTGCAAATCGTATCTACTCTTGGATTAACTAAAAACGATGTTAAAGCAATCAAAAAATTGCCCATTGTTAGCGAAGCCGAGGGCGAAAAGTCTTTTAAAGCCACCGCCCACCCGCTAAATAATGCCAGTTTGTCTTACGCAATGAACCTCGTTCAATATAATCACAATTCTAAAAATCTAAATCGACTGCATCTACTGCACGGCAATATGCCAACTAATAATCGTCAAGCTGCCGTAACTGAACGATTTTTGCACGATAGTGGATTGAATATAGGTAGTACGCTGTTTTTAAGTGTGCAACAGAACTCTGGTTTAGCTAATGGTACTAGTCAAAAGCAAAAATATAAGATTTTAATCACAGGAAGCGTGTTGGATGTTAACGATTTAGACAATCCAAACGGGTATCAGTCAAAAGCTTTCCGCAACTCTGTTATATCGAGATATTCAATTTTCACATCTGCTGCTAGCAAAAGCACTAATAACCACCCATACACATCTATATCGGTGCGATTGGCAAAGCCTAGCCGCATTAATGATTTTTCGCAAAAGTATCGCGCAATTGTGGCAGATGCTTCAAATCAGATTAAAAATAGCGTACAAAGCGATTGCCAAAAAACGCGCAGAAATCAAGTTATAGAAGACCAAACTAATCAAAAAGTAAATCAAACTATAGCCAACATGCCAATGCTTAAAAACGCTCCCGACTCGGTTTTAGCTAAGGCTCGCGCGCAGATTTACGCAAAAATTAAGCCAGAAGTAAAAAAGAACGTTCCTAAAGCAAAATGGTATATTGCTACTCGCGTTGAAAATGGAAGCTATGCTCGCTTGCGATCCGACGTAGCTTCAATTCAGTCACTTGGATATGCCTTCCCAGTGCTTTTTCTTGTAGTGGCAATGATGATGAGCCTTACAGCCATGGCAAGAATGGTAGAAGAAGAACGAGCGCTAATAGGAACGTACTTAAGCTTAGGTTATGGACGTTGCGCAGCAATAACAAGGCACGCTTTCTTTGCGATTTTTGCATGCTTTATAGGCGGTGGCATAGGCGATATTCTGGGATTCTTAGCAATTCCATCCTTATTGCTTAAGATTTTGCGCGGATTGTACACAGTGCCAGGAGTTGTTTTGCGATACGACTGGCTTTACGGCTCGCTTTGTGTGCTCGCGTTTGTAATACCAGTTGCAATATGCACAATAATCGTAAGTTGGAAAGAGACCAAGCAAGTTCCAGCAACATTACTGCGTCCAAAATCTCCAAAAGCTGGAGCTCGCGTGATTCTTGAACGATTACCTTTTATTTGGAATCGTCTAAGCTTCCTAAACAAAGTATCTATAAGAAATCTAGCTCGTTTTAAAAGCAGATTATTTATGACGATTGGCGGCGTAGCTGGTTGCACGGCATTAATCGTATGTGCTTTAGCGTTAAACGATACTGTAGCAACTCTTGGAATACGCCAATATGACGGCATTTACCACTACGATATGATTTCTATTTCCACTCCAGATGCATTCCAAAATATGAAGAAAAGCGTGCAAAAAGATAAATCCAACAATCTTGTTGATACCATTTTGCCTGCCTACATTAGCTCTGGAGAAATCGCAAAAAGCAATGCGAATAATGGTAATTCTAATAGTAAATCCAACAGCAAATCTAACAGCAAATCACATAATAGCAGCGTTGAAGATTCCGAAAGCGTGCAAATCGTAGTTGTTAAAGATTCGTCAACATTGTCTAAAATGATTCGTCTACAAGATGTTAACAATAATTTGCAAAATATTTCGCTTGATGACTCGGGTCCGCTTCTTTCACAAAGCGCATCATCATCGCTGGGCATTTCGAGTGGAGACTACATTACAATAACAAACTCAAGTTTTAAGCGTGCAAAAGTGAAGTTGCGCGCAATTGTGCGTAATCTTATTGGTTCAAACATTTATATGACTTCTCGTTGCTATGAAAGAATATTCGGTTTTAAAAATGGGAAAAATGTTAAGAATAATGCACTAATGATGCGCCTTCGCGGAAATGATGACGCAAAAATGCGTTACGCAGATCAATTTGCAAACAGAAGCGGCATTCTAGCTGTTATGAGCATTACGCGTATGAAACATTCGTTTAGCTTCGACTTAATGAATGCTGTTGTAGCGCTTATAGTAACTTTGGCTGCTGGCTTAGCATTAGCCGTGCTATTCACGTTAGCAAGCACAAATATTTCGGAGCGATCGCGAGAGATGGCAACGCTAAAAGTTCTTGGATTCTACCGTAGAGAAGTTCACGCTTACGTTCATAAAGAGATGTTTACTCTTACTCTAATCGGCGTGATTGTTGGCTTACCTCTTGGAAGATTGGTTGCAAGTCTACTAACAAACGCATTAAAGATGCCTGCACTGTATTTTGAGGTTGAGGTTTCTCCATTAAGCTATGCGATTGCTGGCTTTGCAACGCTGATTTTTGCTTTGATTGTTCAATGGTCAACTAATCCCGCGTTGGACCGCATTGACCCCGTAAGCTCGCTTAAAAGTGTGGAATAAAGTTGAATAATAATCCAATATTTAAGGGTTCCTATAAAATTGAAAGCTCACGTCTAAAAGAATGGAGTTATAGCAATGAGTGATATTGGCCAAACTAACAATGGTCACACTAACAAGATGGAGCGCAGCCTTACAAAAAGACACGTACAATTCATTGCTATAGGTGGAACAATCGGCACTGGCCTATTCCTGGGTTCTGGCAAATCCATTAGTCTTACAGGCCCAAGCATTATGTTGGTGTACATAATTGTTGGCTTAATCATGTTTTTGCTTATGCGCGGCATTGGCGAGCTAATGTATAAAGACCCAAATCAGCACACTTTTATTAGCTTTATTACAAGATATTTAGGCAAAGGCTGGGGCAATTTTGCAGGATGGTCGTATTGGATAGTGCTTGTGCTTATTGGCATGAGTGAGATTACGGCAGTTAGCACGTATTGCGTTACTTTCTTCCAAACTTTTGGCATAGACGTTAGCAGCTGGAAATGGCTTATAGAAGTAGCGTTTTTAGCTGCATTAGTGTGCATAAATCTGGTTGCTGTAAAGCTATTTGGAGAAACAGAGTTTTGGTTCTCAATGATTAAAATCACGCTGATTGTGGCTCTTATTGCAACTGCTGTGGTTATGGTTATTATTGGCTACCATTACCCTGCAACGCAGATTAGTGGCGTTACAAATCCTGCAGGCCACGCGGGATTTGACAATATTTTCAACAACTTCTCACTTATGCCAAATGGGTGGCTGGCATTTTTGATGAGCTTCCAAATGGTGTTCTATGCATACCAGCTTATTGAGTTTGTAGGCGTTACAGTTTCGGAAACTAAGAATCCTCGCCAAGTTTTGCCAAAGGCGATTAACGAGATTATTATGCGAATCTTGATTTTCTACGTTGGAGCGCTTGCTTCAATCATGCTGATTGTTCCTTGGCAACAATTTAAAGCTACCGATTCTAAAGGCGTTTATATGTCTCCGTTTATTATGGTTTTCCAATATGCGGGGCTTCATTGGGCTTCGGCGCTTGTGTTCTTTGTTGTTATTACGGCAGCGTCTTCTGCGCTTAATTCGCTGCTTTATTCTGCAGGAAGACACATGTATCAAATTGCTCTGGAATCTAATTCTCCTGTTCTTTCGCATTTGCGCAAAGTTTCGCGCACTAAGGTTCCTGCGCGAGCAATCATTTTTTCTGCTGCACTAATACTGTTCTCGCCGATTATTAACTCAATTCCTGGAGTGCATGGCGCGTTTATTGTGTTTGCTTCTGCGTCTTCGGCAGTAATAATCATGATTTACATTTTGATTATGGTTACGCATAGAAAGTACCGCGCTTCGGCTGATTTTATGCCAGACGGCTTTGTTATGCCGCACTATAAGCTGCTTAATTCACTAACGATTGCTTTCTTTGTGTTTGTGTACATAACGCTGTTTATTAGCGAAGACACTCGCGGATCTGCGATTGGCGGCCTTATTTGGCTCTTGCTTTTTGGAGGCTATTGCGCGTTGCATCAGCGCTGGCAGAATCGCGATTTAGCGGAGGCTTTGGGCAGATAGTTTTTGTGCAAGTAGTTACGCGATTTATGCTACGCTTTTTGTGTGCGAATTATTGTTGCGGATTGTAGTGCAGAATACACTGGTAGGCTTAATGCAAGTCTTCCAACAGCTAAGCGCGTTTTGCTTATTAAAGAAGACGGAAGCGTGCTTATTTTTTCGGAGATTGGCTCATACAAGCCTCTAAATTGGATGGTTGCTCCGTGCACGATGCACGTTGAGAAGGATTCTGGCGATTCTGCCGATTCTGGCGAGGCTGGCGATTCTGGCGAGGCTTGCGAATCCGATATTGAATCTAGCGAAGAATCTAATACAGAATCTGTTTTTGCAAACGGAACTGTTCTAAAAATCGCAGCAAAAAAGGGCAACGACATACTTCGCATTGTTTTGCAACACGTTTATAGCGATTCTTCCTACGACTTAGGCGAGGATCCAGGTCTTATTAAAGACGGCGTGGAAGAGCATTTGCAGCATTACTTAGCAGAGCAAATTGAACGCATTGGCAAAGGTGCAAAGCTTGTTCGACGAGAATACCCTACTGCGATTGGCCCAGTGGATATTATGGCTAAGGATTCTAACGGCGTTCACGTGGCTATTGAGATTAAGAGAAATGGCGGCATTGACGGCGTTGAGCAGCTTACTCGATATTGCGAATTGCTAAACCGCGACCCACTTCTTAAGCCCGTTCGCGGCATTTTTGCAGCGCAAACGATTAGTCCACAAGCGCGCGTTCTTGCGCAAGATAGAGGATTTACTTGCCTTATTTTGGATTATGACGATATGCGCGGTGCTGATTCAAACGAGCTGCGACTTTTTTAGGCATACTCACGAATCGCGTTTCGCGCGCATCCACACAGCCACGCATCCACACAGTCGCAGCGATTGGCGAGTTTTTGATATGACGATTGTCGGGATATTGATACGACGATTAGCTATGTTTAGAAATGTGGTTGTAAGTGCTAAACGTTAAAAGGTTTAATTAGTGGCGGCTTTAAGCTGATTCGGCGCGGTTCTTGAACTGTGTTTTGGGGAACAAAACGGTGAAATAATCGTAAAAAAGTTCCCTACATTATTTGATTATTGGGGAACAAAGCAGTAGATTATTTAAATAAATGTTCCCCAATTTACGCGCGAAAGAAGTGTGAAAATGGCCGCAAAATATGAGGATGTGCAAGAATTGCTTAGAAAAAAGGCTGATCTTAATGCTCGCTTGAGTTTGCTTGCCTATGATGGCACTCCTGAAATCAAAAATCGTGGAGATGGAAAATATTTATACACCAGAAAACGTGTTTCTGGAAAGTTGACGTCTACGTATGTTGGCGTATATTCGGATGATTTGTATAATCTTCTTCTTCGCAATGCAAGTGAATCTAGGCAATTACGTAAAGAACTTCGCGCTGTAGTAAGGCAGCTCGCGAATGCTGGATATTCTAATAGTGAGTTATCTGCTGATTTGGTGAACAATATTGCTTTTGCAAGGGCTAACTTAAAGTCGAATATTTACGATCAGGCGGTTTTGGAAGGTGTTGCTACTACTTTTCCTCAAACTGAAGAGATTATAGATAACGGGAAAGTGTTTGGTGTTTCTGCGAGTGACGTTCAAAAAATCTTGAATTTGAAGCATGCTTGGGAGTTTATTTTAGACGAGGATGTTTTGTTAAGCAGGTCTGATTATTACATGCTTAGTCATATAGCGAAGCTTGTTAATGAGGGGTTTTTCTTAGACGGTGGCCGTATAAGGGGTGTTCCTGTTGCGATTGGTGGCTCTACTTATATTCCGCCTATTCCTAATGAAATAGATGTTAAAGAAAAAATAAGGAATATTGTTGAAGGTGAGAAAGATAGTGAGAATGTTGAAGATAAAGAAGTTAGTGAGAATATTGAAGATAAAGTCGGAGGGAAAGAGCCTATTGATATTGCGATTGAATTATGCGTTTATTGCATGAAGTCGCAGATATTTTTAGATGGGAATAAGAGAGCTTCTGTGATTTTTGCGAATCATTATTTGATTTCTCATGGCAATGGCTTGTTGGTTATTCCAGAAAATAGGGTTCCTGAGTTTAAGAAGTTGCTTGTTGAGTATTATGAAGGTGAAGATTCGCAGGTGATTGCTTCGTTTATGAGGGAATATTGTTGGAAGCATTAAAGCATTAAGACAATATCAGAAGGCAGATTCTTCAAATTCCCGTAATGGCATCTAAGGATAAGCAGTACCAGAACGCTATGAAGAATTCTGATGAGCAGGAAGCGCGGACTGAAAGTGAGTGCGCACTTCAACAGGTTATTTTCTCATATCATGTCCGACAATATGGAGCTGTTTAAGCAATTCCAAGACAATGTGTCGTTCAAAAAATGACTCTCGGATCTGGTCTTTAATCTGACTTACAGTAAAGAAGGAAATCCGTATATTTTGCCTGATTGTGAAGAAGATGGTATGAGGGACTAATTATGTCACGAGGTAAAAGTCTAAATTTATACCTAATTGGCGGCACTCCAAGTGGTCTTATCAAGTGCACCCTAGCTAACTGGACAGGACTTGCATACAAGATTCCACGCACTCTTCTTGCTCAAGCCAAGCACATTGACTTTCTCAACCAGACAGGTGTTTATTTTCTGTTTGGTGAGGATGAAGAAACCGGTAATCCACAGTGTTACGTAGGTCAAGCTGGTGTTCGCAAGAATGGAAAGGGTATTCATTGTCGTCTCGATGAGCATAACCGGCCAAAAGAAGGATGGTGGACAGCAGCTATTGCATTCACCACATCAAATAACAGCTTCGGCCCTACAGAGATTAGCTACCTAGAAAACCGCTTCTATAACATGGCGGCAGAAGTTGGACGCTACGAAACAAAAAATGGCAACGATCCTAATCCTGGCAACATAACCGAGGAAAAAGAAAGCGAACTTGAAGAATACATCGACTACGCCAAAATTGTTATGGGAGCACTTGGCTATAAGCTCTTTGAGTCACTTAGAGAAATGACTCAGGCGCAAGAATCGGAGCCAGAGTCCGCAAGCAATGAACCCGTTCTCTATCTCAGGTACGGTCAAGCACAAGCTACCGGTCAGCGCACAGCTGAGGGTTTTGTTGTATTTGCAGGCAGTCGTATTTCACCTCAATTGACGAAGAGTGCAGGCAAGGCGGTAGAAAAACATCGAGAGCGTTATGCCGAGAAAATTGATCAGCATGGAACCTTGCTTGCTGATTTGCTCTTCTCCAGCCCCTCGGCATCAGCGTCCTTTGTAGGCGGAGCAAGGCTGAATGGAAATGCACTCTGGAAAACGGAGGATGGAACGTCGCTTGGCCAACTGTGAGGCTAGTAAATCTCGTAACGCACAGCCCTGAACAATTTAACGAACAGCTATACAATTTAACGCAGGCCTCTAAGGGGTACGAACTTACCTGCTCTATGCTCAATCAAGCAGCCTAAAATGCACCTTTGTGAACATTGACTCTGAAAAAGCGAACATTGAAAATAAAAAAGTGAACATTGAAGAGGATTTTACAGCAAAGACCGCTTCGCATGTTCACAAATCACAACGCCTATTATAGAAAAGAGGAGGATGCGCAAATGGATAAACAAGAAGTAATCGAAATACCTGCAGACGAAATTGAGACAATTGACATAGAAGATTATAGAGGAGAAATTGCTGAGCACTTCCATCAGATGCCTGATGTTGCTAGACCATTGATGAGTGAGGCAAAACAGACTTTTCATAGAATTGAGCAGATGCTGTATTCAGCGCCAGCTTTCATAAATGCTGTAAAAGCTGCAATTCCAGATGTTACACTTCAAGCTGTTCTTACGGATGACCAGAAGAGTCAGCTTGCAAAAGGCGCGCTTAAATTGATGACAAAGAAAGATGGTTATCTTATAGCAAACCTTGTGAATCCGGAAACTAATAAAATTGTATCCACTATTCCATTGAAAAGCGTTCAGATGGCACCTGAAATGACACAAGCGATGACTAGCTTTTCAACACAGATGCAAATGGCACAAATCGCAGAGCAGATACAAGTAGTGCAGATTGCTGTAGAAGAAGTAAGACAAGGCCAAGAATATGACCGTTTAGCAATAGCATATAGCTGTCAGCAAAAATTATTACAAGCAATGGCAATTAAGAATCCTGAACTACGTTCTATGGCTTTAATGCAGCTTGCAGCTTCTGCTGAGGATAGCAGAAATCTATTGATGTTGAGCCAGAAGTCAAATGTTAAGTTTATTTCAGAACAGCCAGAAGATTTACTTGGTAAGATATTTAATGGGGATTCACCTGAAAAGATTAATTTGAGAATGAACGAAATTAGAGAGAGCTTATGTGCGGTAAATATGGTTTCTTTTACCGAGGCTATGGCTTATCAAGAAATGAATGAAGATGAAGCTGCTCACCAAAGTTTGACTTATTTTGCTGACTTCGTAAATGATACATATCTTGCCGTTCCGGGATTAGTTGAACGACTTGATTTAATAGACCCATCTTCTAAGAATTACTGGTCACAGACACTACCAAATATAAAAGAAAAGATTAATGCGCTTCCGTGCGCTGGGAATCCGATTCTAATAGGAGGTTCTGATGATGAAGAATAAAACGGATGAAGTGAAATATTGTAAAAGTAAGAATTGTAAAAAAGTCTTTCCGGTAGGATACAAACATAAATATTGCGAGGCATGCAGAAATAAACATGCAGAAACCACAAAGAAAACCTTAAAAGCAGTTTTCGGAACAGCTATTTCTGGCGCAGTACTTGCATTAACTGCTGGAATGATTAAGCCAAAGAACAAATAAAGGCCTATAGTCCGAAAATCAATCATTCCACGCAATCATATATAAAATAAAGAGTTGGACTGATTCCAATACGGTATCTTACACCCAACCTCAAGCAAACATTTGGAAATGCAAGTACCATCGTCAAGATATGAATGTAGATATTCAATTAACGGTTTTAGCGTTCGACTTGTATGTAGACAAGAGCCAGTTCAAAGACAGTCGATATGAAAACTAAATAATAACTAAGCCAAAGGCGACCAACCGTAAAAGTTGGTTGCCTTAGTTTGAAGAAAGAGATGTGAGGAAAATGCATTATAAAACTGGATTGGTATGCGACAAAGAGTTCTTCAATGGGATTGATTCTCAAAACTATTTTGCTTCATTTTACAGCAAAATGAAAACAGAAGTAGAGCAAATGAGTGATGAGGAAATTGTCTCTTATAATTTTGAAGAGTGGGCAGATTATCTTGCAACAAAGTATTCTGTTGCGCCCATTTCGATTTTTGAAACAAATATTGAGAAAACGCTTTCTGAAACAAAAGTCAAAAAGGCGAATACTTTCCGAAGGTATCCTGGTGAAAGAGACTTTTTTGAGATAGACGGAGTTCAAGTGAGATTCAAAATCCCGTTTGACGGAGATCCAAGCCTGTTCAAGTTACGACCCAGTAGACGTATTCTATCAAGATTTGCAACGCAAAGTTTTGTAAGTCCTCATGATGAGGACCGCGGAAGTTTCAATCTGGATTTTGAATATACAAAGCAGGAGCTTCAAGACAAGGGTGATGCAATGGCTGAGTATGTGCAAAAACAGTTCGAAAACGAATTTAGTAGCTATAAGACAATGATTGACAATGTGAACGCCGAGGTTACTTCGTTCAATAGCGGACTTACAGTTTATGCCATGAGTTTGTTGGAGAAACGAAAAAAGAAAGCAGACTCTTTCTCCGCTATTAGCAACGCATTACAGATTCCATTGACTGCGAGCAAAAACGCGCCTAATACCAAGCCAATCCAGTTGAAACGGATAGTCCGTCAATCACCTGCGAAACCAACAGTTAAAACTGCAATTCCTGAACCGTGCATCAGTGATGGCGATTATGAAAATATCAATAATATCATTTTGATGTGTGGAACAACTATGGAAAAAACAGCGAGAACATATTTTGCCAATACCGAAGAAGAACTCAGAGACCATCTATTAGCAACATTGAATACGCATTATGAATCAGCAACGGGAGAAACCTTCCGAAAGATTGGAAAAACTGATATTCATATTGAGTTTGAAAACAAGGCTGCTTTCATCGGAGAATGCAAAATATGGCACGGTGAGCGTTTGTTCCAAGGAGCAATCCAACAAGTTATTAACTATTCAACATGGCGAGATATAAAAGTATCAGTGATTATTTTCAACAAAGAAAATCAATCATTCCCCGCAATCATATCTAAAATAAAGAATTGGGCTGATTCCAATACGGTATCTTACACCCAACCTCAAGCAAACATTTGGAAATGCAAGTACCATCGTCAAGATATGAATGTAGATATTCAATTAACGGTTTTAGCGTTCGACTTGTATGTAGACAAGAGCCAGTTCAAAGACAGTCGATATGAAAACTAAATAATAACTAAGCCAAAGGCGACCAACCGTAAAAGTTGGTCGCTTTTGTTTTGCCCATTATCAGAAAGGAGAAGTTGCCCATGAGTAAAGAATTGGAAAAGCTTGGTAATTCGTAGCCGGAAGTCAACGTTGTGTATGTATTGTGTTGCAATATGCGATACAGTATTTTATGATGTGTGTATGGAGGTTGGTTGATATGGCAGTTACTAAAACAGCGAATGTGAATGTGAGAATACAAGAAAATATTAAGCAGCAGGCGGAGCAGATTCTGGAAACGATTGGAGTTCCTAGGGCTACGGCTATTGACATGTTTTACCGTCAAATCATTCTTAATAACGGTATTCCGTTTTCGCTTACTATTCCAAAGTCGCTTCCAGCACAAGATGATATGGATGAGAAAACATTTAATGCTTTGATGGCTAAAGGCTATGATCAGGCGATTCAAGGTGATAGTTATACGATAGATAATGTTTTTGAGGAACTTGAACACTGATGAGCAGCCATGGGGTAAGCTTGGGTTTAGAAAAATACGCGTAAAAAACTATTACATTTACTTTTTGGTTGATGAGAATAGAAAAGAAGTTCAAATACTCGCGGTTATTTACGTTAGAAGAGATCAAGCTAGGCAACTGGAAGAATTGTAATGTAACGCGCTATTAAGCCGGTCTTAAACCTTTTTAACGATATATTTTTCTATCGTTAAAAGGTGCACCCAATATCCATAGTGTGCACTTGAAAAAGTGTAGCTATACTCATAAGTTCTCTCAATCCAGTCAGAATGACTGTCATAGGTCTACGCATCACGGTCAAAATGCACAATATCACAGTCAAAATGCGTAATATCACAGTCAAAATATAGCCAATCACATTCAAAATCGAAAAAATGACAGTCATAACACTTTTATATCAGTCATGCCTGTGTACAAAATATAAAATATTAAAAATATAAAACACAAAAGCCAGCAACTAAAAGTTGTGAAAGTAAAAGATTAAAGCATAACTAAAAGTTACAAAAGAAAAACGCTAAGATAGTGAATATGAGTGCAACAGTAGCGAAGAGATATGTTGAAGCAGCTGGCGGAATCATCTACCGCTTGCGCAAAACTGCTAGCAAAGAAAGCAAGTCAAGCAATCCGAACATCACAAATCCAAATAAAGATTTCGGTAATGTTGGCAGCGAATCCAACGCTTGTAATCAAGTGTTAAACGAAAGCAACATAGAACTTTGCCTTGTTTACCGCCCAAAATACAACGATTGGAGCTGGCCAAAAGGCAAGAACGAAGCCAATGAATCGCATCGTCACACTGCTGTGCGCGAAGTTGGCGAAGAGACTGGCTACGCAGTTACACTAGGACCACATATTGCGCAAATCGAGTATCCGCTCGAAAACGAAGGCAAAAAATCGTCTGCAAAAAACGGCATAAAAAGCAGCACAAAAAACGGCTCGCAAAATAACGATCAGTCAGAAGTAATCAAGCGAATTCACTACTGGATGATGCGCGAAATCAGCGAAAGCGATGCAATAAAGCGACTTCCAGCATTTGGCCCAATAAAACCAGCAAAACCTACAGAAATCGGCAATGTTATTTGGCTTACACCCGAAGACGCTCGCAAAAAACTTACGCACGATAGTGATCAGCTTGTTTTAGACGCATTCCTTGAGCGAATCGAGTCTGGGCAAGCAAATTATAAAACGCTGATTCTTGTGCGTCACGGCAAAGCGGAATCGCGAAAAGCTTGGCAAGGCAGCGAAGCCACTCGCCCAATCACGCCTCTTGGGTCCGCCGCATCATATGCGCTCGGTCGCGAGCTTGCTTGCTATGCTCCAAACAAAATTGTTTCTTCTCCTTGGAAGCGATGCTTGGAAACTGTAGACGCTTTTGCAAAAAACTCTTCAATCAATATAGAAAAAGTGGCGGAACTTACAGAAGATTTTCACGAGAAAAATCCAAAATCAACTCTAAACGTGCTAACAAGTGAAATAAAAAATCTTATAGATGCAACTAACGATGGCAACACAACAGAAACAACAACAGAAACAACAACAGAAACAACAACAGTTATGTGCTTGCATCGCCCAATTATTGGAACATTTTTTGCGCATTTAAGGGATATTTCTAAGCCAAAAGCAAATAAACGCATACTTAGTCAAAAATCGCCATATATGCCTACTGGAAGTGCCGTAATTTTGCACATTGTAAGCTCCAAAAAAGGTCCTAAAATCATAAACATAGAAAAGGTTTTGCCAATTGTCTACTAATCTAAATTCAAAATCTGGCTCAATTCACTCAAGCGCATCCGCGTTTATGCCAAGTCCAATCGGCGCAAATCGCCCTAGCAGGCCAGCACAAATGGACCCAGCAATGCTCGCGCAAATTGAGGGCGGCACAGACCCACAAATCGTAAACGAAATTAGTCACACTTCAGCTGCCGTTTTGCTAAACCGCGTTCATAAAACGCAAACTCCCGAGATTGTTGAGCGCGTGCTTAACTTGGTAGAAAACGAGGGCATTGAGATTATTGCGGATTTGTGGAGTAAAGCCGAAGCTCAGTCTCTTCCTGGAATGCTTTGGCGATTGTATTTGCTTAGAACATCACTACGCAAAAATGGCGACTCTTATGCTGCATATTGGCGCATTGGCGAGCCAGAGGCCACTAGCGCTTCGGCGATTACTGGAGTTGACGAGTCTCCTACAAAAGAAGATATTGCGCGACTTGCAGACTCGATTCTTTCTGGCGCGTTTACTGGCGACTTTGCGGTTGCGCTATATCGCGCTTCTGCGTTTAGCGCGATTATTTCGCGCGGAATGCGCACGTACGCAAAAAGACTAGGCCAGACGCAAAATTCTGAAAGCAGCAGCGCGCAAAAAATTGCCAACGTTTTACACACTTGCGCAAACATGCACGCGCTTTCTTTAGACTTTGCTAGCGGCGCAAAATTATGGCAAGCAGGCAAGCTTGATTAGATTATTCGCGGCGCGCTGAAATCGGAAAGCATGTATACTCGGGAGTGACGCTGGCTTGTGCTTAAGCCCCGGGCTCCATTTTTTGCCGCTGCGAGCGGCGTTTGCGCCGACAGGCGCTTTCGCAAGTCAGCGTTTTTAAGATGTTTTATATTCTCCAGCAATTCACAAAATTCAACCTTCATTAACAATTGTTTATATTTTTTCTAAATAATCACGGCACGCCGCTAGCTTAACGTGCAATGCTTGCACTAATCTAGAAGGTATGGATCTTCATGTTTTACATCATCCGCTGGTGGACCACAAGCTCACCGTTTTGCGAGATAAGAATACACCATCTAATATTTTCCGCGAGTTAGTTTCCGAATTGGTAACTCTCGAAGCATACGAAGCAACACGCAATTTGGAAGTTAGCGATCGCGAGATTGAAACTCCTATTTGCAAGATGACTGGCAAGCATTTAAACCGTCCACGCCCAATGGTTGTGCCTGTTTTGCGCGCTGGTCTTGGTATGCTCGACGGCATGACTCGCCTTCTTCCAACCGCTGAGGTTGGATTCCTTGGCATGAAGCGAGACGAGCAGACGCTCGACATCGTCACTTATGCTAACCGTTTACCAGAAGATTTGACTGGTCGTCAGTGCTTCTTGCTGGACCCAATGCTTGCCACTGGTGGCACTCTTATTGCTGCTACGCATTATTTGGCAGAGCGCGGCGCTAAAGATGTTACTGCTATTAACATTTTGGCAGCACCAGAAGGCTTGGAGCGCATTGAGAAGGAGATTGATCCTTCTATTGACTTTAAGGTTGTTGTTTGCGCTGTTGATGAGCATTTGAACGACAAAGCTTATATTGTTCCTGGTCTTGGAGACGCTGGCGATCGTTTGTACGGCTTGATTGACTAATAATCACCAGCTAAATCAAACGAAAACTAGAATCAAAAGCTAGAAATAAAACTACGAAATAGCCTGCTGATTTGCAACACTTTGCGATTTTCAGCAGGCTTTTGTATTTACCGCGGACGAGTTACGGCCACTTTGCGAGCGCGCTCGGCTAATTCGTCCAATTTGGCAAGCTCCGCGCGCTGAGCGTCACTTTGCTTTGGCGCAAATTCACCGTAACGATTTTGCGCAGCTGTACGAATTAAAAAGTCAGCCAAACGCGGATTTTTTGGCAAAACCGAACCGTGCATATAAGTGCCGATAACGTTGTATTTGCGCGCACCTTCCGTGTGGTCTTCGCCGTTGTTTCCACAATTTTCGCCATCAACCAATCCAAGTGGCTGCGTACCATCTTGCAAACTTGTGCGCCCAGAATGGTTCTCGTATCCCACAATATCTCCAAAATCGGCGCTATGCTCCACAAGATTTCCAATCATGCGCACGTCTTGGCCAACCGTATGCTCGCCGAGTATGCCTATGCCTTTAAGCTTCTGGCCTTCAATAGTCTCAAAGTATTCTCCAAAAAGCTGGTAAAGCCCGCAAATCATAAGCATTGGAACGCCATTTTTTGCAAGCTCACGAATTGCGTCTGCGCGCGCAAATAAATCATCCGTAACTCTACTTTGACCATGATCTTGACCACCTCCGCCAAGAATCATATCTACTCGCTTTGGCCAATCATCGCCAACGTTGTATTCGTGAAGCACAGGCTTGTAACCGTACAATTCCGCTCGACGCATAATCGTAAGCACATTGCCATAATCACCGTAAATATTCATGTCTTTTGGGTATAGCGACACAATGTCTAATACGCGATTTTCGGCTTTGCTTGCAACTACAGTATTCGCTTGACTAACATCACTAACATTATTCATGACGACTACTTTCTTTACTTTCCAACTCCAACGTCTTTAACGCTTGCGATTTGCCCCAATGTAGCTCGCACGCGAAGCATTGCAGTGTATGTGCAATATATGCGTTTTGCATTTTTATCATCGCTACTAAAATCGCCATTTACAAAGGCTTTAACGTCTTCTTCTAAATCAGTGTTCACGTTTCTAGAAGCAACTTTGTCGTATTGCAAACGCAAAGCCATATCCCACGCGCGTGTGCCAGAAACGCAAGCGACTCCAGTGCTGCTAAGGCTCGTAAAATCAACGTCCCACAGCCAGCTCATGTCTCGACCGTCCGCGTATTCGTCGCAAATTGCAATCATTGTGTCATGATTTGCAGGCTTACAAGAAGCGAGCGCAAGTCTAAATCCAATAGGATTTTTCACTAGAACAAGCTCCACAGGAGCGCCGTTAACTTCGATTACTTCACCTCGCCCAAATGCTGGCGTTACGCGAGAAATCGCATCCATAAGCGCATCGTCGTTGAATTTTGCGAGCGTTGCATCTTTTTTAGCAGCATCCGCCAAAATAGCGCGCACAATCGTAGACGCAGCAGCAGCATTAAAAACGTTATACACGCCTCGCAACTTAACGCTCGTAGTTTTTCTATGACCATCAATCAAAAAATCAGCTTTATTGCCATCAACTTTTGCCAAAACAACATCTGCATGCGGAAGATTGCGCGAATCATCATGCGAATCACTACGCGAATCGCCAGCCAAATCGCCAGCCAAATCGCCATCCAAATCACTATGCAAATCGTCGTCGGTTGGGAACATGCTTCTTAACGAATCATCCAAACCAAAATACTTTACTTTGCAAGGCGACAAAACGTCTTTAGAAAGCGCGGAAATTCGCGGATCTTCGCGATTTAACACAACTACTCGCTTAGTCGCGTGCGCAACATTACTCAGCAATTTAGCTGTAGTGTCAATCTCGCCAAATCTATCTAACTGATCTCGCATAACGTTTAGAAGAAGCGAATAGCGCGGCTTTATTTGATTTACAAAATGCACAGCATAAGCTTCATCAAGCTCTAAAACAGCTATATCCGCATCTAACTTTGTGCCAAAAACAGGCATTTCTTGCACAAGCGACGCCACGACTCCGCGCGTAAAATTCGATCCCGTAGGATTTGTAAACACGCGCAATCCAGCATCTCTGAGCATAGACGCAACCATGCGAGTCGTAGTAGTTTTGCCATTAGTTCCCGAAATTAGCACAACTCCGTAAGGCAAACTCCCTAGCGTTCTAGCTAAAAACCCACGGTCTAGTGTTTCTACAACTTTGCCTGGTAAAGCGCTTCCACCGTGGTGCAACGCTCTAGAAACCGCGCGAACCAGCTTTCCTACAGCTGGCATAAAAGCATCAAGCAGCCTGGCCATCATAGCCTCCAACGGCATCGTTTCCTTGCGCATATGATTGCGGCTGGTATCCTTGCGGCATATCTTTAAACTTAGACGTTGCTCCAAGAAAAGCTAGATTAAACGTTTCTGTAGGGCCATTACGATGCTTTGCCATAATAATGTCTGCTTCGCCAGGGCGATCTTCCTTGTTGTAAAAATCAGGCCTATGCACAAGAAACACAACGTCTGCGTCTTGCTCAATAGATCCCGATTCGCGCAAATCCGAAAGCTGAGGCTTTTTATCGTTTCGCATTTCTGGCCCTCGGTTTAGCTGGCTTAGTGCAACAACTGGCACTTCTAGCTCTTTTGCAAGCAGCTTTAACGCACGCGAAAACTCGGAAACCTCTTGCTGCCTAGATTCAACCCTTTTACCCGAAGTCATAAGTTGCAAATAGTCGATTACAACTAGCTTTAGGTCGTTCGTTTGCTTTAGTCGCCTGCATTTTGCGCGAATTTCCATAAGACTCATATTTGGACTATCGTCTATAAAAAGCGGAGCGTCTTTCATTTTTGACCAAAACGCATTTAGCTTAGTCCACCTATCTGTTGTAATGTCTTCTGGAGTTCCGCGATGCATTGCCGTCATTGGAATATCCGTTTCGGCTGCGATTATTCTTTGAGCAAGCTCCAATTTGTTCATTTCTAGCGAGAACACGATTGTTGTCATATTGTGATGCAACGCTGCAGACCGAGCGAAGTCGATTCCAAGAGTTGACTTTCCCATTGCAGGCCTACCAGCTACGACTACCATTTGCCCTGGTTGCAAGCCTTGCGTCATGTCGTCAATATCTCTAAATCCTGTTGGAACACCTTTTTCAATCTCGTTACTTTGCAACTTGTCTAACTGCTCGAGAGCGTCTTGCACAACTGGGCCAATAGCGGAATAATCTTGATGAACTTTGCCAGAGCTCATCTCGTAAACTTCGGATTGCGCAAGGTTCACAACATCTTCTGCTTGATCTCCCGTAGCCGAATACCCCATTTGCGCAATCTTTGTTCCAGCAGCAATCACGTTTCGCAAAATCGCATTTTTGTGCACAATATCCGCATAATATAGCGCGTTCGCTGCTGTAGGAACGCATGCTACAAGGCTATGCAAGTAGTCTGCTCCGCCAATTTTCTCCAGGTTTTCGTCTTTTAGAAGCTCGTTTGCAACTAAAACAACGTCTACTGGTTGCGACCCAGAAAACAGGCTTATAATCGCGTCGTAAATTGTTTGATGTTTTGGAATATAAAAGTCTGCTGTTTCTAGGATTTGCGAAACTTCGCCAATAGCATCTTTGCTCATTAGCATTCCGCCCAAAACGGCCATTTCCGCATCTTCGTCGTGAGGCGGAACCTTGTCAAACAAGCTAACATTAGCGTTGGCGTTGTTTAATCGGTTTGAGTCTTTTCGATTTGACTGCCACATATCATTATCTGCCATAAAATCGAGTATAAACGTCTGCACGGAGCACGCAAACAAAAGTTTATATAAACTAACACAAATAGTAAGTTAAATGCTTTGCGATTTTACGAATCAACTTAAAAGTCACAAATCACAAATCAACCTAAAAATCAACCTAACAAGTCACAGATTTGCGCACTTCATCCAATCATCCGTTTTAACTCTAAGCGAATTTCCAAGCGCTCGTCCGCCAATATACACAGCGTTAAGAGCAACCCACAGCGATATTGTTTTAGTAATATCTCCAGCAAAAAGAGCCACATTTGCCACACAAACCGCGCTAATTACAATAAGATACACAACTGCTGTAATTGAGCACGATTTGGCTAAATACTTGTGATCTCCAGCTCCGATTAACACTCCGTCTAGAGCCCACATAAATCCAGATAGCGGCAAGAAAATTCCAAGAATCGTCATTCCTATTGAAACCAAAAGTTGCACTTCTGCATTTGGACTAAATAGCGGCGAGCATAACCATCCTGCAGATATCATTAGAATTCCAACGATTACGCTACTTAATGCTCCTACTTGTGCGCAAACTTTTGTTATTACATTAGCGCGTTTTAATAAGCCAGCTCCAAGCGCGGAGGCGACTATTGTTTGAGCTGCAATTCCTATAGCGTCTAATATGTTCATAACAAAATTCCAGCAAGAATTTGCAACTTGATATGCAGCTAAAGTGTTCGTTCCAAGTCGCGCAGCAGCTGCAACAGTTGCCACCATGCACGCGCGTAATGCCAATGTGCGTATAAACAGCGGAACGCCACTTCCAGCGCTTTTAAGTATGTTACGCGCTTGTGGACGCAAACGTGCTTTTTCTCGAGCTGCCCAAAAAATCGCTGGTAGCGTTAAAACAATGCCCATATACCATTGCGCTATCATCGTTGCTATTCCAGACCCGGCAATGCCAAGGTTCATTCCAAACACAAATAGAATATCTAAAATCGCGTTTAGCACAGCTCCACTTATTGCAGCAAAAAGCGTGATTTTTACTTTGCTAAGTCCTCTAAAAATGCCATTTGCAGCGTAAATTAGCAACATTGCAGGCAAACCTGGCATAACAGTTTGAGTGTAAATAATCGCGTTTTTAAGCGTTTCGCCATTTGCGCCAAAACTTTGACAAAGCGAACGCGCAAACACCATTAAAACAAGCGTTAGAACAACCCCAAGCACGAGAGCAAGCCACAATCCATCCATTCCAACGCTTAGCCCTTGGCGATTTTTGCCAGCACCCAATAGCCTTGCAACTTGGCTTGTTGTGTTATACGCCAAAAACAGGCACAGCCCCGTTGTTGTTAAGAGCACGGTTGAGCCTATTGAAAGCCCCGCTAATTGCGTTTTACCTAAATGACCTACTATTGCAGTGTCTACTAAAACAAACGCTGGTTCTGCAATAAGCTGGCCAAATGTAGGAATAGCTAGAGAAAATATGTGTTTCAGTAGGTCTTTTTTGTTAACGTTTTCACTCTGATCGCTCATAATAATGGCCTATTTAACGCCTTTTCATGCCTTTTTGGTAATTGAATCATTTATCTTGAATTATGCAATCGCTATCATAAAATTTTTTGAATTGCAAACTGAATATGATTTCAAAAAAGTTATCCGCAGGATATCCACAAAGTTATCCCCCATTTGTGGACAACTTTTATAGATATACACAGCAACACGCCTAAAATGTGGATAACTAAAAGTTTTATCCACATTGCGCAATCCGAGTGTGTCACATTTGCGTCTTATCTTCAGCGTCAATCGCAGATTTTTCTTGAGCAATACCAGAAAAATCGTACGCACGCTCACCTTGATCCGCTAAATCAACGCCCTTACGCTCTTTAGCCTCCGATATTCTCCAACCAAAAAGCTTCTCTAATCCAAAAGCAAGCAACGCGCTAACGGCTCCAGAATAAAGAATCGTGATTGCAAGAAGGCATATTTGCGCAATTAGCTGATGCCAATCGCCAGTAGAAAGCAATCCGCTCGCATCCGCAAATAATCCAACAGATAGAATGCCAATAAAAGCGGCAATGCCATTTACGCTTACAACGTGTAGCGCACCATCGTAGCGAGTAAAAGTCTTAGAATGCGTAGCAAGGCATGTAACAACTCCAACAATCGCACCCAATACAACCGCCCACAAAGGCGCTATAACGTCTGCAGCGGCAGCACTAGCGGCCAAACCAGCCATGATTCCACTAGCTGCACCAACAGCACTAAAGCACCCCGAGCGCAAGCGTTCCGTAACACCCCAAGCGAGCATAGACGCAGACGCTGTAATAGTTGAGCTAACCCACGCGTACCCAGCAACCCCTGGAAGACCTACAGAAGAACCAATCATTAAGCCAAGCCAGCCAAACCAAATGATGAAAATTCCAAGAACAACAAATGGAACATTGTGCGGAGCGCGTGCAGAAACATTGGCAAAATTGCCATTAGCCGCAAGCTCGCTAGCGTTTTCTAAGGAAGAATCACCCTTAGCTTTAGAATCATCGCTAGAAGCAGCAGAATCATTAGTCTTATTAGACTTTGCGACTTCCATCAAAAGTGCGCGAACTAAATTGCCCTTGTGCTCCGAATTTGCGCCACCCAAAGTCGCAAAAGACTTGGTATGCAAAACAAAATTCTTAAGAGGAAAATGAGCATGACCGCCAATAATAAGCACAATTGCTAAAGCCGAAACTGCCGCAGCTACGTGCAACAAAGATCCGCCTGCAAAATCATGAACCTGGATTCCAAGAGCCTGAGATATAGCGCCATTTGGCGAAAGCAGACCGCCTCCGCAAACCATGTGCGCAAGAGGTGCAAACACAAGCGTTACCCAAACAGCAACGAATATTAGCCAAATCGCATAGCGCACTCGACCAGCAAGCGCTCCAGTTATAAGAGCCACAGCAACAACCGCGCACGCAAGTCTAAATGCCGCTGGAATTCCGCCAGCAAGACCAGTGTTTGCGTCCATCGAAGTAAAAATGCCGTGATCTGCCACCATTGAATCGCGTAGCAGCAATCCGCTTACAGGGTCTCCAACAACGCCGCCAATCATGTCTTTGCCAGCAAAGGCCATTGACCAGCCCCAAAGCGTCCAAACTATGGTTGTTACCGCAATTGCACCAGCGGAAAGCATCATCATATTAACCATTGATGTTGCGCGCTCACGGCCACCATAAAACAGTGCGATTCCTGGCGTAATTATAAACACTAATGCGGCAGCTAGTAACGCCCATTGCGGATCCATTGCGGTCATTTTTCACCTCACAAACGCAACCATCGGTGGTTGCAATTTAATTTATATTCTAATCAACTCAAGCTAAAAGTTACTAAAGCAAAATCACTTAATCTAAACTGCAACTAAAGCCAAAAGCAACTCACGCCAAAATGCCGTCTACAAAACTTTCTGGGTCAAACGGAGCAATGTCGTCTGGACCTTCTCCTAGCCCAACAAGCTTTACAGGAACTCCAAGCTCGCGTTGAACAGAAATCACAATTCCACCCTTTGCGGAACCGTCTAACTTTGTTAGCACAACGCCCGTAATTCCAATAGCTTGAGCAAAGACTTTTGCTTGAGCCATTCCATTTTGGCCAGTTGTAGCATCAAGCACTAAAAGCACTTCGTCTACAGGAACAGTTTTTTCGACTACGCGGCGGATTTTGCCAAGCTCTTCCATAAGATTTGCTTTATTTTGCAACCTTCCAGCCGTGTCTACAATCAAAACGTCTGCGTTTGCTTCTTTGGCAGCCGTAGCGCCATCAAAAGCCACGGAAGCAGGATCTGCTCCATCTTTTTGACTACGCACAACTTTAACGCCTGCAGCATTTGCCCAAGTTTCAAGCTGATCGGCAGCAGCCGCGCGGAAAGTATCGGCAGCAGCAAGAATTACAGAACGATTTTTAGAAACCATTAGTCGCGCAAGCTTGCCAGCAGTAGTGGTTTTTCCAGTGCCATTTACGCCAACCATCATAATTACGCTTGGCTTATTTGCATCTTGCAAATCTGCTTTTAGACTTCTATCGGTTTTGCTGCCAACAACATCTAGAAGTTTCGCGCGCAATGTTTCGCGAACCTCTTGCGCGCTTGCAGTATCACAAATCCTAGCGTCTTTTTTAAGCGACTCAACCAACTCTTCGCTTGCTTGCGCGCCAACATCCGCCATTAAAAGCGTGTCTTCTACATCTTGCCAATCGTCTTCACTAATATTATCTTTGCTTAAAATGTTAAAAAGCGCACGCCCAAAAGGATTTTGACTATTCGCAAGCTTGCCTCTAAGCCTAGCCATTCTAGACGTTGCATTTTCTGGCAATTGCTCGCTAAAATCGCTATTATTTTCAGCACTACTAGACAATGGGTCTTCTTTGCTAGTAGGTATTACTGGGCCATGCGATTTTCCAATAATTCGCAAAACAACAGCTACCGCCACTAAAGCAACAGCTAAAATAACTGCGCCAACAGTAAACCATATAACCAAATTTAAGTCCATAACCATGTTCATATAATAAGCCTATGAAATTAAAGGGACACATTAAAGAAAATTAGCTTAAATTATAGTTGAAATTGTTGATTATTCGCAAAAATCACGCAAATATTAGTGTTCTAATACAATAATTTTTATAGACCATTATGAGTGAAAATTTATGCTACATTTGCAAACCACTTTAATGGCCACTTTACAATCAAACTAAATTGGGGTGATATTTTATGGAAAATTTGCCATTAGTCAATGTTTACGGAGCCGATTGGTGTGGCGATTGCATTCGCGCTAAATCCGCGCTTAACCAGTTTAATGTTGCTTTTACTTGGCACAATATTGAATCCGAAGACAGAGCTGCTCAAAAAGCTGTTGAGATTAGCGGTCAGAAGCATATTCCTGTTGTGACTTTTAGCGACGGCAGCTTTATGGTTGAGCCATCCGCAAGCCAAATCAAAGATAAGCTTATGCAATTAGGACAACTTGCAAACTAACACGCCAACATCAAAGAAGTTGGATTAGTCTACAAAATGTAGTACACTAAGCATTTGTTGCCCCTTTAGCTCAATTGGCAGAGCAGAGTCCTTTTAAGTCTTGGGTTGTGGGTTCGAGTCCCACAGGGGGCACAAAATAAGCACTGCACGTAACAGATGGTTCTTAAATTCCAAATCATCTTGTTGCATGCAGTGCTTTTATGCTATAACACTTAGATTTCTATATCTCTACAAACAGATAACAAGCAAATAACAGATAAATAGCATATAAATATAAACTTATTTACCTATTTACGCTACTCTCCAGCAAACACCACGCCCTTACGCAGCATAATGTTAGCGTATTGAGCACGCTCACCCGTGGCAACAACACAATATGCCTTCTTTGCCTCATCGTAGAACGCAAATCTTTCAAAAGTTCCTAAGGTGCTTGCTCCACGTTTATCGTATTTAGCAATAATATCTTCATATTCTTTCCAGATTGGAGTTTCGCAAGGGTCTCCTGGAACAACTTCCATAAGTGTAGCTGGCTTATCGGTGTATTGATCGAGTGGCATCAACTTTAAGATTGCAGTTAGCAATTCCGAAGTTCCATGACCATCGCAGCGTACAACTATAGCGTCTTTTCCTACAGACTCAGTTGGAAAATTTCCATCGGCCAATACTAAAACATCTCCATGGCCCATTTCACAAAGAACCTTCAGCAACGCTGGAGGAATTATAGAATCTACACCTTTTAACATAATAATCTCCCTTGATTAATTGATAAATAACTATTATTAGTTGGCAATCATTGACAACTAACAAGAAAATTCTATCACCATTCACAAAAGAAATTAACAAAATTCCTAAAATAAATACGAATTATTCCACATTTCAAAGAGAATAATTCCACACTTCACTAAACAAAAGTAAAGCAGGCGCAAAACAGGTGTAAAGTAAGGAATCTCTTAAAACGCTAGCAAAACAAAAATGCTCACAAAAGCACGCAAAAGCTCACAAAAAGCTCAGCTTGCCCAAACACTTGCGTCTTGATCATACTCGTCATCGTCGTCGCTCGCCGCAACCGCAGGAGCGGCTGCAGGCGCAGGCGTGGAATACGTATACTCGTCATCTACAACGCCAGAATCCGCATCCGCATTAATCGCAGCCAAAACGCGCTTATCCATCTTGTATTGAGGCAAAACGTTCTTAATGTAACTTGTTACTGCATCTTGCATAGAAACGTCGTGCCCAACGCGCTCTGCCATAAACCAACGATGATCCAAAACTTCGTGGAAGAATTGTGCAGGCTGGATTTGCGACCTAAACTCAGGCGGAATCATGCGAACAGTAGGCTCAAACACTTCGCGCATCCAGTCTGTAGCAACAATCTCCAGCTCTTCGCCTTGACGCCATGTAGAAGTGCGATACGCGTCTAAATCGTTAAGAAGCCTACGAGCTTGATTTTCTTGCACATCTAAGCCAGTCAAACGCAAAAGCTTTCTAGAAGCGTATCCAGCGTCCACAACTCGCGGTCTAACCAAAACTCTTCGCCCATCTTCGGAAGTCTTCATCTCAAGCTCGTCTACATCAAATCCAAGCTCGTTAAGGCGATTCACGCGGCGCTCAATACGCCACATTTCGTCTGGGCTAAACTTATCTACGTCTGTAAGCGTGCTCCAAAGCGAATGGTATCTGTCTACAAGCCTGTTTCCAATGCTAATTTCGTCAACTTCTCCAGGCAAAAGCTGGCCAGAACTCAAATCCATTAATTCGCCGATTATATTTGTGCGAGCTAAATCAATATCGTACTCGCGCTGGCCTTCGGTAAGGCTTCCGTGCAAATCGCCAGTTTCCGCGTCCACCAAAAACGCAGTAAATGCGTCGGCATCTCGCAAGAACAGAACGTTAGAAAGCGAAACATCTCCCCAATAGAATCCCGAAAGATGCAAGCGAACCATAAGCACAGCAAGCGCATCAATCAAACGCTCCGCAGTATCTGGGCGCAAAGTTCTAGCAAATAGTGCTCGATAAGGCAGTGAGAATTTAAGATGACGAGTAACAAGCATTGCTTCAAGCGGCTCACCATTCTTATCTTTTCTACCAGCAACAACTGCTATAGGCTTAACTGTTGGAAGTTCCAGCTTGCGCAAACGTCTTAAAAGCTCATATTCGCGCTCCGCGACTTGACGAGTAATCTCCTTCATTGCGTACACTTCGTCGCCTACGTGCACAAAACGCACAACGTGCCTAGATATGCCTCGAGGAAGGTTAACAAAAAGATTTGTAGGCCATTGAGAAAGCGGCAGCTCCCAAGGAAGCATAAACATTTGAGGATTAGAGCTTGCAGCAGTAATCTTCAACGCTGGCGGTTCCGCAGAAGATACGGTCTCGCTAAAAGCAGAAACCGATGTTGCTTGCGCAGCACGCGGATCCATTAAAGGAGTTTCGTTCCATTCCATAAAATCTAGTCTACCCGTAAAGATGAACGCTAATAACCAAATAATCACCAAATGTGAATAAATGCAAATACAACTACAGATTAAAATAAGCTAAATCATGCGAAAACGGGGCTCGCCTAGCGAACCCCGCCATACCCTTATACAGAAATCTTGGGCACTCAAAACAAGAATCAAGTGCCCAAGAAAACGCTAGTTCAAACGCAACTCTGTAGAAGGCGCAAACAGGTGCATCTTGGATGGATCAATCTTAATCTTTACAACGTCACCAACCTTTGGAAGCGCACGTGGGTTCACGCGAATCGTTGTGAGCTTGTTCTGGTCGCTCATCATTGTAGATGCTTCTTCTGGAGATCCATCGGTGATGATGTTTCCGTAGATGTAACCGTCGGAGCCAAGATCTTCCACGTTTACAACCTTCAAGGAGAAGGCATTTGGATCGTCGGAAGTTGCCAAGCTTGCATCTTCTGGACGGAAGCCAACAATAATCTGACCCTTATCTTCCTCGGCAAGCTTATCAACAGCTTCTGCTGGAAGAGTGATGGAATCCTCGCCAATTTGAGCCTTGCCATCAACCACTGGATGCTGGTTAATGTTCATAGATGGGGAACCAATGAAGCCTGCAACAAACACGTTTGCTGGGCGGTCATAAAGCTCGGTTGGAGCGCCAACCTGCTGCAAAATGCCAAGCTTAATAACGGCAATGCGGTCACCCATTGTCAAAGCCTCGGTCTGATCGTGCGTTACGTAAAGAGTAGTAACGCCGAGCTGACGCTGCAATGCCGCGATTTGCGTACGAGTCTGTACGCGAAGCTTTGCATCAAGGTTGGAAAGAGGCTCATCCATAAGGAAGACTTTTGGTTCACGAACAATTGCGCGACCCATTGCAACACGCTGACGCTGACCACCAGACAAAGCCTTTGGCTTACGATCCAAGTACTCAGTCAAATCCAAAACTTCAGCAGCTTTTTCAACGCGCTTGCGGATTTCTTCCTTGTTTACGCCTGCAATCTTAAGAGCAAAGCCCATGTTATCTGCAACAGTCATATGTGGATACAATGCGTAGTTCTGGAACACCATTGCGATATCGCGATCTTTTGGCTGCATTGTAGTAACGTCTTGACCACCAATAAGAATGCGACCCTTGTTAACCTCTTCCAAGCCAGCCAACATTCGTAGCGTTGTGGACTTACCGCAACCAGATGGACCAACGAGTACAAGGAACTCGCCATCCTTAATAGTCATGTTCAAATCATCAACCGAAGGCTTATCGTTGCCTGGGTAGATTCGAGTTACATGATCAAATACAACTTCTGCCATGATATTTTCCTTTCATCGGCAGGTACGTGCCGAACGATCCGTTGTGAAGGGTGTGCACCAAAGACCCCAAGTCCTACATCGGCGGCGTCAATCGTCCACATTTACTTACATGGTTCATTGAAGGTTCTCTTCGTTGAGCCATGATTCAATATATCATGTTTATTCAGTAAAAACAGCAAAATTACAGTATTTTCTAACACTTCGGCGTGTCGAGTATAAAAATCACGCATAAACAAAGGCTTATAAACACGATTACTTTTACAGTAGATATATAAACATTTGTTTATAAAATCGCGTGTTTAGTGTTAAAAAACAAATTGGCATAGCTGCACACTAACATAATGCATTATGGAAGATGTGAGCATGTTTGACTTGCGCTCTGGCCAAAATGTTGGCGGATACACGCTGATTGAGCGACTGGGCGGAGGCGCTATGGGCTCCGTTTGGCGAGTAAAAGACGACGGTGGCCATTTTTACGCAATGAAGATTTTGCGCGCATCAATGCTAGAAAACCAAGACGATGATTTGGAATCTGCAGAAGTTAGCAATCCGCAAGAGCAAGCAAGACTTAGACTTAGGCGCGAGGCGCTAGCTTTGCAAAAAATACACCACGAAGGCGTGTGCTCAATAGTAGACATGGAGCTTGATGCTTCAATCGCTTTTATAGTCACGGAACTTATTGACGGCCACAATCTTAAAGAAGACGTTGCAATTAACGGCCCATACGCTGGGGGCGATTTAGAACGACTTGCACACAAACTAATCGACGCCGTAAAAGCAGTTCATAGCGCGGGCATAATTCACCGAGATATTAAGCCTACAAACATAATGATTTCCACTACTGGCCCCGTTTTAGTTGATTTTGGAATATCTATGGGGCAGGGCGAGTCGCATGTTACGCGAACTGGCCTTGTAATGGGAACCCCAGGATTTATTGCTCCAGAAATCATTGAAGGCGGAGAATCGAGCGAACTTACAGATTGGTGGAGCGTGGCTGCCGTTCTAGCTTTTGCAGCAACAGGAAAGCCTGTTTTTGGAACCAAGCCAATAATGGCAGTTTTAGAAAGAGCAGCATCTGGGAACGCAAATCTTAATGGCCTTCCAATAAGAACAATGCAAGCATTCAAAAGCGCATTAAATCCTAAAAGAAGCGAAAGATGCACTCCCGAACAGCTTGAAAACGCAATTTTCCAAGATGCTATGAACCCTACAGACTGGCAGGATTCAAGCTACCCTTTTGAGCACAGCTTTAGTGGAGAAACTGTACCCAATAATACAAAAATTCACAATTTTAACACGACTTTTCAAACAAAAACGCTTCCAGAAAACCCTAGAAAAATGTGGGTTTCTAAGAATATTGACAATACAACTTTGTTACACTCTACAGAATCGGATTTAATAGACCCCGAGCCAACATCTTTACTAGACGCCACTAGCACATCCACTACCAAGGTATACGCAAACGGGTTAGAACAAGCTATAGATCCAGAACAGGTTACAGAGCCAGAACAAATCGCAAATTCAGAACAAGCAACCAAAATTGCTGAGCCGCCTGAGGTAGATGAAAATCCGCATCCAAACGTAAATAAATACTTATTTCGCGGGCGAGTGGCGGCGGCTGTATTCATTACTCTTGCAAGCTTACTAGCTGCGATTTCTCCAATAGATGCATTTGCTGCAAATCTTATTTTTATGCTAATTACAGCAACAATCGGATACAATGTTTGCTCAAGCGTACGCAGAAAACGCGCGAACGAATCCGTTGGCGGAAAAGACGTATTCATAAGAATCGCTAGCATACCGTGGCATTTTATTAAAGCAATCGCATACTCGATTGAAAAAATCCTAACTCTTGCAATAGCAGGCATTATTGGCGCATACGTGTACCCAATTTTAATACATGCATCTAGTCAATTAATCAAAGTTCAAGTTTGGTCAATTAGCGTGATTTTACCAACATACGCTCCAGATATTTGTTCGCCAACTTCAATTGGGTACATTATTGGATTTATTGCAGGATGGATTATTTCTTTTATATTAGGTAAAACTAAAATATTCGCCGTTGGAGCAGGGGCCATTTGCGGCGCGGGAAAATCGCAAGCAACCGATGGCGATTAAGCCCGTTGATACCGTCAACTAGACTATTCTTTTAGATTAATTGACTTACGTATGTTATTTGTAAAAATCAGGGGAAGGATAGGCATGCCTAACAGTAGCAGAAGCGCGCAAAATCAATCAAATCAAAATCTTCAAGCGCGCAAAGCTAAAGAATTACGCCAACAAACAATCGTTGGAATTGTTGTTGTTGTCATTTTAATTGGCATGATTGCAGCAATTGGAATTACAGCCCTTAACGCCACTAATGCGCAAAATCAAAAGAATGTCGAGCAAGCTCAACAAGCAAGACGAGCTGTTAAAAATCTTACGACTAATCAAAAGCCTAAGTACGCAAACGAACAAGGCGGAATTTTAATCAGCAAAAACGGCTATAACACAACGGCTCCAAACGCTCCGACTATAGCGGTTTATGCCGATCCTCTGTGCCCAGGATGCGGTAATTTTAATCGCGATTCCGATCAAATGCTTATTGCAATGATGAAAGCCGGCCAAATCAACCTTGAGATTCACCCAATGTCGTTCTTGGATAGAATTTCTAGCGACCACTATTCAACACGCGTAACTGGCGCAATCGCATACATTTCTTCTAACGACGACAATCCTTCGCACTTACTTCAATTTATTAACAACATTTTTGCAGAAGACTTCCAGCCAGAAGAAGGCGACGACTACAAGCCTGTTAGCAACAAAAAGCTGATTGAGCAAGCCATAAACGCGGGCGTTAGCGAAGAAGTGGCAAACAAAGCATTCAACAGAAATTATCTTGATTGGCAAAACGCTATTAATGCCGATACACCAAATCGCAAGGCTTTGTGGAATGTTAGCGGATCAAATAAGGGAGCTATGACAACTCCTACAACCACTATCAACGGGAAGCTGCTTGATATGGTTGAGGTTAGCAAGAAGAAGCTTAGTACACCAGATGCAATTCTTAAGTCTATTGGATTAGACAAGTCTAAGGTTGGAGTTGAAGGTGTTATGCCAAAGGTAACAGATAAAGATCAGCCAAATCCTCTTGACTAGTTCTTGTTGATTAGTGTGTTGGTTCCAAAAGTTGCACTTGGCAACGGGTGCTGATACACTAATCAATGTTTTGCTCGCGAAGATTTTTAACTAGCGTGCAAGAACTCGCCTCCTTAGCTCAGATGGCCAGAGCGGCCGCCTTGTAAGCGGCAGGTCGCCGGTTCGATCCCGGCAGGAGGCTCCATTTTATAGGCGTTTTGCATAACAAAAACAATCTAAATTATAAAAATCCACTTGTATGCATATTATGAGTCATAAGCATATAAAAAGTTTTTAGTGAATTTACAATAACAATAATAAGATAATAAGTCATAAATAAATTTATTGTATGATGAATCGTAAAGCTTACAAGAACAATTTATGCTGATTACTTCGCTTGAGTAAGTTCTCGGGAACCTTCCCCCAACTCAGGGTTTCCGAGCAAGAGGATGGAGCGTCCCCCAACCAGCTCCTCCTCATGGGGGCAGGACAAATCCCCTTCTCTCCTGCCCCCCCCCTTTACCTTTTATAGTTTTATAGTTTTATAGTTTAAGATTGATTCTTCTTAACGCATTTTTAATGAGTTAGATTATATGCTTATAGTCTTATTTTTTGGCTGATTGCAATCATTGCTATAATTAAGATTCAGTTTTGCGTTGAAAGTGAGGTTGAATGGCACGCAGATGGACGCCTCAGCGGTTTGTAATAATGAGAAGACTACGCGTTTTTATATGCGTTCTAGCTCTTGTTATTTCTAGCACTGGGATTTTTGCACTTTCTGCGCGCAAATCTATTGCTTTAATCATAAATGGCAAAACTAAAGTAGTAACAACTTATGCATCTACTACACAAAGACTTCTACAAGAACAAAAAGTACCAGTTAAAACACACGACCAAGTTATTAGTACTTCGGGAGACATATTAGCAGATCACGCAACTGTTACCGTTAGAAGCGCTTATCAAACATCCATTACAGTAGATGGTGTAACAATACCATTTTGGACTGTTGCAACAAGCATTGATCAACTAATCGGATTCTTCCAAGCAAACGCAGATCATGCTGCAAAAATAACTGTTAATTTGCAAAACATTTATAACAAGCTTACTGGTGGACTTTCTATAAACAAAAAAGGACCAGTCACAGTTATTTGCGATAACAAAACAAGAGTTGTTCCAGACGGAACACTGCCAGCAAGCTCAATTCTTGATTCTTTAGGAATAGTCTTAGGAAAAGAAGACCAAGTAACTGTTAGCGAAGAAAATGGAAAAACTTTGCTTCGCATTCTTAGAGTAACGCATGGAAAAGAATCTAGAAACGTTGTTATTCCATTTAGCACTATAAACATAAACGACTCAAGTCTTGCAATCGGAGCTAGAGTTATTAAACAAGCTGGCGCAAATGGCGAGCGCATAGATTTGTATAACGTGACTTATGTGGATGGCAAAGCTCAAAGTGCAACGCTAATAAAGCAGTCAATTGTTAAGCCGTCGATTGATCAAATTGTTGCAATTGGCGCAAAGTCTACTCCTAGAACACAAAACGAATCTAAGCCAAGCAAACGAATCAATAAACAAGAAGAAAACAAGAAACCAAATAGTCAAACTCAATCGCAAAAAACAAACACGAATCAACAAAATACACAAAACAAGAGCGCACAACAGGGCGCGCAAAATCAAAACATTCAACAAAACAATAACAACAATCAGCAAAATTCTAAGCAAACTGTTGAAAACTCACAAGCTATAAAACAAACACCTACCCCAACACCAACGCCAACTCCTGCACCTGCACCCGCACCCGCAGATAACCCAAACGGCATGGTTCATGCAACGCCCGAACAAGCAAAACTTTACGCTCAAGCAGCATGCGCACAACTTGGTTGGACTGGCGCAATGTGGGAAGACCTTGTTAAATTGTGGACAAAAGAATCGAATTGGCGCTGGAACGCAGAAAATAAAAGCTCTGGCGCGTACGGAATTCCGCAATCACTTCCAGCAGATAAAATGGCGAGCGCGGGAGCAAACTGGCATGAAGATGCATCAATACAAATAACGTGGGGCCTTAGTTACATTAGAAGTAAATACGGAAATCCTAGCGAAGCGTGGAAGCATTCACAAGAAATTGGATGGTATTAAAGTTTGGATGGTATTAAATTGACGAAAGATAATATTGAAAATCAACAAGGCCGTCTTCTTGGAGCAGCTGATATTCGCGCAATCGCAGCGCAAGAGGGCATTACGCCTACAAAAAAGTTTGGTCAAAATTTTGTTATTGACCCTGGAACAGTTAAGAAAATCGTTGCTGCGTCAAAAATTAATTCAAACGATTTTGTTATGGAAGTAGGCCCTGGTCTTGGCTCTCTTACACTTGCGATTCTTCAAGCGGGCGCAAATCTTACTGCTGTAGAAATAGATCCTCCGCTTGCTAAACGTTTGCCGAGTACTGTTAAAGAATTTATGCCTAATGCTTTAGAACGGTTTAATGTGATTCTTAAAGACGCGTTAGAGGTAAACGCTCAAGACGTTCCCGATTTAGCAAAAGCGGCGCACTTTACGCTTGTTGCAAATCTTCCATACAACGTTGCAACACCGATTATTCTTACTCTTTTAGAAAAATTCGATAATCTTACAAGCTTTCTTGTAATGGTTCAAAAAGAAGTTGCAGATCGCTTATGCGCGCAGCCTGGCAATAAAACGTATGGCACTCCAAGCGTAAAGTTGGCCTGGTACGGCACTGCTCAAAAAGCTGGTTTGATTGGCAGAAACGTATTTTGGCCTGCTCCAAACGTTGACTCAGCGCTAGTGTACTTTAAGAGAAACGATAATCCAAAAGGCAGCGAGCAAGAAAAAGAAAAAGTGTTTAAGATTATTGATGCAGCATTCCAGCAGAGAAGAAAAACGCTAAACGCAGCACTAAAGAGCATTGTTCCTAAAGAAGCCTACGAACTTTCTAAGATTGATTCAACAAGACGAGGCGAAACTTTAACTTGCGACGAATTTTTAGCTCTGTCTAAAGCTTTTAACAGTTAAAATACGCTTATAAACGCCGTCATGCATAGTAAGTAAAATAGCTAACACTTATGCATACGCATACGAGCGCACAACGCGCACAATACAAGCACACAGTACAGATCGGAAGTTAGCATGACGCAGTTTTACGACGAGCGACTAGCCCGAAGAGAGTTCATGTATCAAAGAAAACGATTTGTGCTATCGTCTGTTGCAATCGGAGTTGCAATTGCCTTTGTTTTAGCTCTTATTGTGCAATCGCATCTTTTTGGAATCGCTGCTCCTAGAACTCCAGAAGTAGACCCAAACTACGGCGTTCAAGCACCTTGTGCTATAAAAAACAAAGACGAAAATAAAGCGTCTTATATAGATAATCGCGCTGTTTCTATACGCGTTCTAAATGGAACAAAATTCCGCGGATTTGCGCGAGCAGTCGGGGAAGGCCTTAGAAATCGCGGTTTTAACTTAATCGAAGTTGGAAATAGCGAAACACGCGTTAAGCGCACAACAATCTATTTTGGGAAACAGTCGATTAACGAAGCTTATACACTAGTAGCCAATTTTAAGGACGCCATTTTGCGCATGGACGACCGTCAAGATAAGCTTATTGACGTTGTTTTAGGAGCCACTTTTAGCAATCTTCGTCCTAAAACCGACGTTCCTGCCGCTGGAGCTGCAATTAACGAGATTAGAGGCTGCGCAGCGTATAACACAATTAAGAATCTTCCAAAAGCTGCAAACCACAAGCCTATTCAGTAAGATTCTAGCTTACATAGACGCTTTGCGCGATTCGCTTTATTCAGCTTGACTTTCGTACCATTTTTTAAGCTCGTCAACAGCAACACTGTGCTCTACAGGACCATTATCTAGTCTATATTCCAGCATGTGCTTGTATGCTTTACCAACAATAGGACCAGGCTCCAAACCAAGAAGATTCATGATTTCATTGCCATCCAAGTCTGGACGAATTGCGTTAAAATCTTCCTGCTTTTTTAATTCGCGTACGCGATCTTCCATCTCGTCCATCGCATGCTCAAACATAAGCGACTTGCGCTTGTTTTGAGTAGTAGCATCTGCGCGCGTTAGGCGATTTAGACGCTCGTACAAATGGCCAGAATCCTTAACATACCTTCTAACTGCAGAATCCGTCCAAGGCTCGTCTACGTAGCCATGGAATCGCAAATGCAAATTCACAAGCTCGCTTACATCGTCAATAATATGATGGTCAAAATGCAAAGCTTTCATGCGCTTTCGAGTCATTTTAGCTCCAACAATATCGTGGTGATGGAAGCTAACTTTTCCGCCGTCTTCAAACTTTCTAGTGCGCGGCTTACCAATATCGTGCAAAAGAGCAGCAAGTCGCAAAGTTAAATCTGGGCCAGGAACCGCACCTTCGTCATCTGTTTCAAGCGCTATTGCGCGCTCAAGAACCATCATTGTGTGCTCAAAAACATCCTTATGCCTGTGATGCTCGTCGATTTCTAAGCGCAAAGCAGGAATTTCTGGCAAAACCCTATCTGCAATACCAGAATCAACCATTGCTTCAATTCCAGCGCGCGGATTTGCCGAAAGAAGCATCTTTGTTATTTCGTCGCGAACGCGCTCCGCAGAAACAATATCTAATCTAGAAACCATGCTCAAAATGGCCTCAGCCGTGCTTGCTTCAATAGTGAAACCAAGTTGAGCAACAAAGCGAACAGCACGCATCATTCTTAAAGGATCGTCGTCAAAAGATTGACGTGGATCTACTGGAGTTCGCAAAATACCTTTAGATAAGTCGCTTGCTCCGCCAAATGGATCCACAAATTCTAGACTTGGCACGCGCAAAGCCATTGCGTTTACAGTAAAATCGCGCCTAGAAAGATCACCTTCCAAAGTATCGCCATATTTTACTTCTGGCTTTCTAGAATCTGGATTATAAGCATCGCATCTGTAAGTTGTTATCTCTACTTTTACTTCGGTTCCGTCTTTTCTGCGCTTCAAAGCTCCAAGCGTGCCAAACTTTCGACCCATATCCCAAAAACCGTCATGACCCCAAGACCTAAGAAGTGGCTCAAATTCTTCTGGCTTAGCAGATGTGCAAAAGTCAAGATCGTGCGAAACTCTATGCAAAAGCATGTCTCGCACAGGGCCGCCAACAAGCGCCAACTCGTAATTGTGATCGGCAAATAATTTACCCAACTCTATGGCTTCTGGCCAAACTTCAAAGTTCACAGACACGCTTAAAAACACCCTTTCAGCAAAAATCAAACTACATTCCAGCATACCGTTACCCCAATGCACAGCGGATTGAGTAAGGTGGAGTGTATGGTTACTCCGAAAGACTTAAGACGCATGCTCGCCAGAGCCTCGGATAATCATACCCAAAACACTCCAAGCATTCGAGTTACTCCTCTTGATGTTGCTAGAATGAAAAGCAAAATTCAGCCACAACAAGCCGAAGAAGAGGAGTCGATTTTTGTTGATATTTCGGGCTTTTCGGGCAGCTACACTGTTGAAAACATTCATGTTAATATAACGGAATCCAGGCAGCAAATATCTTCTATTAATGCCCCTTCTCCTGCATTAATGCCTCAAAGAAGAGTTAATGACGGCCCTAAAACTTTTGCTTCTCTAGACGCACAGGATTTGCCTATTGTTCGAGAATATTCCGCTGGAGGATTAGTTTTTGACTCTCTTGGGCGTGTCGCGGTTATAGCACGGCATTCGCGAAGTGGCCACATGGAATGGTGTTTGCCAAAAGGTCATATTGAAAAAGGCGAAACACCGCAACAAACAGCAGTTAGAGAGATTCGCGAAGAAACGGGTATTCTTGGCGAAGTTGTTGATTCAATCGCAACTATCGACTACTGGTTTACTGGAACAAGCCAGCGTGTGCATAAACTTGTTCACCACTTTGCGCTTAAGTATGTTAGCGGCGAATTATCTGTTCTTGGAGACCCAGATCACGAAGCAGAAGATGCGATTTGGGTTGATTTTAAGAACCTTAACGACATTTTAAGCTACCCAAACGAACGAAAAATAGCATGGATGTATGCTAAAAAGGCGAATAGGCGGCAAAACCGTGATTAACGTTACCAATGTGATTAATGTGATTGATTTTTCAAAAAACCAGTTGCGTAAGTCGCAAAAAAACGCGTTTTTAAGACTTTGCGCAACCACAGTTCTAATGGCACTCTTGCTTGCGACTTTCCCATTCTTCTTCGCGCCAAAAATCGCGTATGCTAATCAGTCTTCCCTAAGCTCCTACTCTTTGTATAACACAAAATCCAAAGGAATTTCGCTAAAAATCGTAAAGTCAACTTCGATTCTTACAGATAAAAGCGGATACCACATTAGTCTTCTGCTTAAAAACAACAGTTCTAAAGATTTTCCAGAAGGCAAAATTCAAGTCACTTTTAACCCTTGGTACACTTTTATGTCTAGAACCGACTTGCAAAAATGGAGCCAAGCCGAGTCTAGGATTCCAACGCCTCAGCTAATAGGCGAAGTTAGTGTTCCAGCGCTTGCAAGCGGAAAATCTTATAGTGCGCAAATCGACGTTGATGCAAACAGTCAAAATCTTTCAAACATTATTTATTGGGGTCCAAAACCTGTTTCTATAACGTATTCTTCTTTAGATTTTAAGCATTATTATTCTGTTAAATCGTTTGTAACTCGAGCAAATATTGGCATTAAAAACGTTCAAACTCCGCCAATTAATGTGACTTTACTAATGCCAATAATCGCAAAATCTTCCGATTGGCGTTTTAACATTAGCAAGCACAATATTTCTCCTTCTATTAACGCCATTAGTGAATCGCAAGAAAATTTAGCAAATCCTACAACAGGCTCTGCAACAAGTTCTACAACAGGTTCTGCAACTAACAGAAAAATCAGACTTAGTAAAAGCAGTATTAAGCGCATTACTTCTTTGATAAATCTTGTTCAAAAGCATCCAAAGTTGCAAACAATAGCAGACCCAAACACTCTTAAATTTAGTGAACCAACATTTACACCTTCCGTATTTATGCAAAATAACGGTTTTAACATAAGCAGATATGCGAAATCTGAAAATCATGTTTCTTATAAACTAGCTGGAATTGGTTTAGATTCTTGGAGTAAAAAATCATCTGTATTAGAAAATTCAACAACAAAGCCGCTAAATCTTGATTCCTACGCTTTTCAAACAGGCGAAAAATGGACTCTACGCGCACTAGAACAGGCTGCCGCAAACGGATACAAAACAGTAGTGGCCACTAGCGGATTCGACCCTCTAGCAAACCGTTTTGCCGTAAAAAATGGTGTTTACGAGGTTCAAACATCTTCGGGAAGCGTAAAAGTGCTTTCTTGCCAAGAAACGCTTAACGAATTAATAAATGGACATTTTACAAGCGCTCAATCGGCAGCAGAAACTACTAGCGCAGGACTTCTAAACAGACTTGCAGCACAAAGCGCCTTCTACCAGATGGAACAGCCTTATATGCCTAGGCATTTGCTACTAACGTTTAGCCCAGATTCTTCTATACCTTTAATCGAATCAGTTGTAAGCATTCTAGAAAAATCGCCTTGGATTAGTCTTCTAGACATAAATTCTTTAACTCGCTCAAAAGCGATTACTAAAGAACACCTTGGATATAGCCCAGTTCCTAAGACGAGCGCAATCGAAGGAAAATCATTAATCGCAAGCAAATCTAAGATTAGCCAACTAGCTTCCGATAGAATGCTAGTAAACCAATTTATAAACAGCATTCTTGATCAAAATGAGCTTAATAACCATAAAACATGCGAGTCAGATGCTCAGTCTCTTGCAAAACAAAACGCAAAGTTAAAAATTAATCAAAACAGCAAAATCTGGAGCGAAAATCTTATTAAACTTTTTGACGCAATGGCTCAAAGAGAGCTAGATAATACGTTAAATAGCGCTAGCCAATCAAACAGTAGCGCTAGCGAATCGCAGACACAAACCAAAAATGGCACTCACGATTTGGCTAAAATGCTCATTTCTGGAATCAATATTATTCCTCCAAAAGACGTTACTCTTGTAAGCGAAACAGCAACCATGCCGATTACAATCAGCAACACAAACCCATACCCGATTAGCGTATATTTAACTGCGTATACCAATTCTATGGAAATAGTAACTAGAAGAAAAACACCAGTTAAAATCGCAGCAAATAGCGAATCCCAGGTGATTTTGCCACTTAGATCTACAACATCTAGCAAAGTTAAAGCCACTTTTTCTCTAGAAGATAGAAACCACAACGTTTTTAGTAGCACTAAAGAGACGGCAATCACAAGCACGCTGCAAATCAGCGATAAAAGCGGTACGATTATTATAATATTTGCTTTTGCACTTGGAGCTTTTGGACTTTTCAGGCAGTTTAATCGTAAAAAGGATCCAGACGAATGAATTCAGTAGGCCGCAACTCGATTATAATGGCAAGCGGCACGGCTGCTTCCAGAATAACTGGCCAGATTAGAACAATTTTGCTCGCCGCAGCCCTTGGCACAACTGGTTTGGCAGCAAATGCTTACCAGGCTGGGTCTATGATTCCTCAGCTTATTTATACGCTTGTTTCTGGCGGAATTTTCAACGCTGTTCTTGTTCCACAAATCGTTAAGACTCTAGAAAAACAAGATGCAAAAAATAGGCTAAATAAGCTAATAACATTTGCTATTATTCTGCTTTTAGGCGTAACCGCTTTAATGGCGATTGCCACACCTGTTTTAACATGGCTTTACGTTGGGTCTAACCCAGCAATGATTGCACTTACAAACGCTTTTACGCTGTGGTGTATGCCTCAAATATTCTTCTACGGCCTTTATACAGTACTCGGCCAAGTTCTGGCTGCTAAAGGCAAGTTTGCAATGTACGCTTGGAGCTCGGTTGCTGCAAACATTGTTAGCTGCACGGGATTTGGCGTGTTTATTGCGATTTTTGGAAAGGCAAGTAGGCAGCCTGCGCATTTTTGGAACAACACTACAATGCTTTTAACTGCAGGATTTTGGACTTTAGGTGTTGCAGCTCAAGCACTTGTTTTGTTTATTCCTCTTAAAAAAATCGGATTAAAGTATAAGCCAAGTTTTGGCATTAGCGGCATTGGCTTGCGCTCTATGGGACCTGTTGCAGCTTGGAGTTTTGCAATAGTGGCAGTTAGCCAGCTTTCTACAATGGCTACAACTCACATAACAACAAGCGCACCTTCTATAGCCGAAGAAACCTTGGGATTAAGCCAATTTGATGTTGCAGGAAACGCCACTTTCCAAAACGCATACACAATGTTTATTCTGCCATATTCGCTTATAGCTGTATCGGTTGCAACCGCTGTTTTTCCAAAAATCTCCAAGTCGATTGCGCAACACGATTTATCTACAGTTCGCGCAGATTTAAGCTCTTGCATTAGAAGCGTTAGCATTTTAATGTGCTTCTTTAGCGTTGCTTTTATTGTTATTCCAATGCCTATCTCTTTGGCTCTGCTTCCTTCAATTAGCATAAAAGAGGCGTACTTAATGGCCGATCCTCTTATGATGCTTTCGATTGGCTTGCCACTATCTAGCGCCTATTTGATTATTCAACGCACATTCTACGCTTTTGAAGACGGAAAGCATCCATTTATGTTTTGCGCAGCGCAACTTTGCGTAGAACTTGTTATTGTGTTTTCTTGCATAAAGTTCCTTCCGCCAAACTACTGGGTTAGCGCTTTAGCAGCAGCTGCATCATTTAGCTACATTCTTACTTTCCCTGCTCTTGTTAAAATGATTAGGTCTCGTTTTAACAATAATTTAGACGATAAGCAGCTTATTATTACTCACATAAAGGTGATTGCGGCTTCTATTGTTTCTATTGTTGTTGGAATTTTGACTAGAGAATTTATTTACAAATGGATTTCTTTAGATTCACCAAAGCTTCGTGGTGTTAATCGATGGTTGCTTGCGATTTTTGTTTGCGCAATTATAACTATTATTCTTGTAATCGTTTACGTATCTACTCTTTTGCTTTTAAGAACAAGCGAATTGGCGATCATTATTAATCCAATTCTTAAAAAAATCGGCGTAAAATGGTCGTTCTTGCTAAATCTTGAGCGCGCAAATGCTGTTAAAAGTAATGCCAAAAGTAATATAAAAAACGTTAGTGAAAGCATCGGCAACAATGGCAACAAAAATAATTCGCCTCGCGTTGTTCGTTCAAAATAGGCAAAAACAGTGCATAATGTGCAATAAATCGTCACAATACAAGTTGATAATCATAAATCAACACAGTGAGCAATAATTAAATCAAAATAATTAAACAACAATAATTGCAAAAATAAGGAGCGTTTACTAAATTCTTCAATTACAATAATTGATGGGATTTATTATTTACGCATATTCATTACTCATGTAGGAAGCCGGGGAGTAGATGAAACCTCAGTTGGGAGATATTATACTTAATCGCTACGCTCTAATATCACCTTTGCGAGAAGAAGCAGGCATTCAAGTATGGAAAGCTAGCGACCGCATACTTGCTAGAGATTGCCAGCTCTTTATTGTGCGCGACCGTAGATTCCTTCCCGAAGTAAACACAATATCTTCTACTCTTGCACTATCTAGAATCCGCAAATTTACGCCAGTTCTAAAAATTCACAACATAGATGATGTTGCAATTATTATAACTGAGTTGGATTCTGGAATAACTGTAGACGACTACATAAAATCACATAGCTCTACACTTAGCTACGAAGCTATACGCTCTATTGTTGCCGAAGCAGCAAACGCGCTTAGCAAACTTCTTGCATCTGGAATAACTCATTATGCTATTTCAACAAACACGGTAAGAATCACAAATAATGGAGTAGAGCTAGCTTGCGCGCCAATAAGCCCTCTACTAAAAGACGTTACTGTTGAATATTCAAAGCAAGATTCGCAAGACAAACAAGATAAGCCGAGTACTAAAAATAAGCAAGACGCGCAGGATTCACAGAATTCGCAGGATTCGCAAAACGAAAGCAAAAATCAAGACAAAAGCGAAGAACAGTCTAAAAACTTGCCACAAAGTGTAGAAAACATTGCAACACATCAGCTTTCTGCGCTTTTATATGCTCTTCTTACGCGCACTGGATACACGCAAAATAACACAGTTTTTAACGTTTCTAGACTTGCAGACGGCGTTCCTGGCGAATTTGTTATGATTTGCAAAAGAGGCCTTTCTTCTGCTAAAGATTCAAGCATTATTCCAATGGCATCTATTGGGGAGCTTCTTGCACTTTTAGGCACATATACTCCTGTTAAAAAGCTTAGCGAAAAAGATATTATTCTTAACAATAATGCAAGCGAATCTTCTATTCAAAAAGCACTACTTTTACCTTGCAAAGACGAAGATCTTATTGATTTTCCAGAAGGATTATCTAAGAACGAAGATTTGCTTGAAAACGAACTATCAAGTCAAGAATCTATTGGTATTTTAGATTCAAGTGATTTATCAATAAAAAACGAAGACGAAAAGCCTAACAAGTTTGGCAAAAACGCTAAAAATACTGGTCTTAAAAATGCAAGCAAAACCATTGGTGCTTTAAGCGCTTTGCTAAAAAGAAATGGTGATAATTCTGGGAAAAAACTTGATTCTTTGCCAGAGTCCGATTCAACTGGAACAGACTACGACTTCCACGATATTGCTGCAGCAGAAATGGCGAATATTTTAGCTCCAACTGAGCTAGACGCCGATGATTCAATTTTCCACAATTTGTCTTCAACATACACAAGCTTCCCTAGCTATTCAACCGATAAATCGCAAGCAAGCGAAGAGAATAAGGTTGGCGAAAATAAAAATAACGAGAATAGCAAGAATGCAAACATTGGCAATGATTCTACAAACGACTCGTACGCAAAAGAAAATGGCAATAAAAGCGCGTTAAACACTTTAGACTCGCTAACTTCTGGAAACGATTATTCACAAAAAGATGACTTATCTTCGCCACTAATGCCTAGAAGATTCGACTTTGAAGACCTTCTAAGCAGTAACACAAAACACACGGAGTTGCTTTCTAAGCCGCAAATCTTGCCATTAGAAGCCGAATCAACAGGAAGGGTGCCTGTTGTAGACAGCAATGGGCGTTTTGTTGCTCCTGGCGAAGAATCCGCTAGAGCATTGCGAGAAGAGGAGCTAGAAAACGAGGAATATGGCGATTACAGCAGCCAAAATGCTGGATTATTGTCTCACTCATCCATGCCTCCTAGCTTCCAGCCTCACGAGCATCAAGACGACTTAAAAGCAAAGAAATCTTCGAATCAAAACAATGTAGATATTGCGGATGCTAAGATTTTTGGAGGACTTTCAACAAAAGTCTTAGCTATTGGCATTGTTGCATTGCTGGTAGTTGTTGTTTTTGCAATATCTTTGCATAGTCTTTTTAACTCTCACGAAGCGCCATCAAACTTTGCAAAATCTAATTCTTGGGATTCGCAAAGTGTTGAAAATGTGCCTTTTGGAAGTCAAGGTGTTCTTTCGGAAGATAAAAGCGATTCATCTAAAGAAAAGCAACCAAGTAAGAACAATACGGGTAAGTCTGACGAAAAGAAGTCTGACGAAAAGAATAAGAGCAATAAGGATAATAAAAGCCTTAAAAACAAACATAAGAAACAAAATAGACGCAAGAAAGTAAAGCAAGTACCAAAGCCTAAAATGCCTACTAACAACACGCCTTACCCTATAGATATTCAGCAATTCTTGGAAGATACGGGCAATCAGCGCGGCTACGGCTACTACATGCACTTAACTCAGCCTCAAGAAGCATACAGATTTGTTGTTTCGATTCGTTCTTCGGGTGGGCATGGGTATTTGATTGCAAATTCCAAGAACGATCCTAGCGCTGGAGAAAAAGTTGCAGACTTTACCTTTGACGCTAGCGGAGTAACAGATGTAAAGTTCAAAAAGCCTATAACTGCGCAAGACTTTATCTTGTGGGTTCCACAAGGGTCTATACCAATGAATGGGCTATATATAAACTACGTTAGAATTTACTAAAAAATATTAAAACTATTAGGAATATTAGGAATATTTTATGAAAACTGTGCAAAAAAACGTAATTATTATTGGCTCTGGTCCTGCTGGATACACTTCTGCTTTGTATTTAGCGCGCGCTGGATACAGCCCTCTAGTTATTGCTGGAGCACTAACACCTGGCGGGCAGCTTATGAACACTACCGAAGTGGAAAATTATCCAGGATTTGCAGACGGCATTTTAGGCCCAGACTTAATGGAAGCAATGCAAAAACAGGCAGAAAAATTCGGCGCACAAATCTTGCTTAACGATGTTGTTTCCGTAGATTTTAATGGCGATTTAAAAGCAGTTACAACCGATGATGGTGTAACTTATACATCTAAGGCTGTAATCGTTTCTACAGGCTCACAAGTGCGCAAATTAGGCGTTCCAGGAGAGCAGGAGTACTCGGGCCGCGGTGTTTCTTATTGTGCAACCTGTGACGGATTCTTCTTTAGGGAAAAGCCTATTGTTGTTGTAGGCGGTGGTGATTCTGCTTTCGAAGAAGCACTTTTCTTAACTCGTTTTGGCTCTTGCGTAACGCTTATTCATAGGCGCGATTCATTCCGCGCGTCTAAGATTATGGTTGACCGCGCGCGCAAAAACAGCAAAATCAATTTTGTTTTAGATTCTGTTGTTTGCTCTGTAAACGGCGTGGATGGAGATGCACAATCTGTAACTGTTAAGAATGTTAAAACTGGCGAGACTCAAAATATTGAGGCAAGCGGAATTTTTGTTGCAATTGGCCACTCCCCATCTACAAGTTTCTTAGATGGTGCTTTAGATCTTAATGAAGATGGCACTATTGCTGTGCAAGGAGCATCTACTAGAACTTCAGTTCCTGGCGTTTTTGCTGCTGGCGATGTTGTAGATAGCGTGTATAGGCAAGCAATATCTGCTGCTGGCATGGGCTGCCGCGCGGCTCTTGATGCACAAGCCTATTTGAATGATTTAACTGATTTGAACGAACAATAGTTTTGTTCCACGTGAAACAATAACCCCCAATAGTTGTATTAACAGCTTATTGGGGGTTTATTATTAATCTTTTTTATCTACTAAAATATTGACTATTCGATGCAGTTCTTCTGGAGAAGAAAATACTATTTCGATTCTTCCGTGATTTTCGCTTCCTTTAATGGCAACTTTTGTGGAGAATCGATCTTCAAGCTGCTTTCTAATTGGAGAAGACACCCACTTGTTGTTTCGTTTAACTCTAGTTCTTCTAGAAGAATCGTCTCCATTGTCTACTTTAATCGAAACAATTTCTTCCGTACTGCGAACCGATAAGCCTTCTGCAATAATACGTTTTGCGAGATTTTCCATTTCTTCTGTAGAAGCTAATGCAAGAAGAGCGCGTGCGTGACCTGCAGAAAGCACTCCCGACGCAATATGTTTTTGCACGCTGGCTGGCAAATTCAAAAGTCGCAAGGTGTTTGCGATTTGAGGACGAGACTTAGAAACGGATTTAGAAAGCTGAATTTGCGTAAGTCCAAAATCATCAATCATTTGAGCGTAAGCTGCAGCTTCTTCTAACGGATTTAATGCAACTCTGTGCAAATTCTCCAAAAGGGCATCCCTAAGCATGTTTTCATCCGAAGTGGTTCTAACAATCGCTGGAATCTTTTTAAGACCAGCTAGCTGTGTTGCTCTCCACCTTCGCTCGCCCATTATTAACTCATAATGAGCATTGTGTAAATCATCTTTACTTACATCCTTGATTTTTCGCACAACAATCGGCTGCAAAACTCCAACCTCTTTGATTGAAGCAGACAATTCTTGAAGCTCTTCTTCGTCAAAAATCGTACGCGGCTGATGAGCGTTTGGAACAATATCGCTCGGCTCTAAATACTCTAAATAGCCACCTTCAATGGGCTTTAGCTCTTGCGTTTGGCTTGTTTGTTTGTCTTGCGATATTTTTTCTGCAACTTTATTTTTATCATTATCTTCGTTCTTTTGCTTTGAAGAAACAAATGACTTAGAAGCAGAATCACCAAAGAAAAAGTCAATTGGCCTTGTAACGTCATCAATTGACGGCATAGAAGTTCGCTTTGCTGAATGCTTATTTTTACTAGCGACTGACGGCACTGTTTCACGTGAAACAGAAGTATTTTCCCCCAATTTTTGGCTTAAATGCGGGGAAATTGAGTCATCAACGCTAGGAACCTTAGCGGGCTTTTTTGCAAATACTTTGGTTTCACGTGAAACATTTTTTTGCGTATTTTTATCTACGATTTTACTGTCTGTTTCACGTGAAACAGTGCTCGAAGTGTCATTACTCTCTAATGTTTCATGTGAAACATCTTCAATCTTTTTGTTAGCAAACTCATCTAAACTATCTTCTCCAGGAAGTGCAGGGAATAATGCACCCAATCCTTTACCCAAACGCGATTTACTTGCACTCATCACTAATTACCCTCTCTTTTTGAATCAATAACAGACAAAATTACGTCAGACTTATTAGCTATCTCAAATGCAGCTTCTCTATAAGACACAGCACCTGTTCCATGTGGATCGTAGGTTATAACACTTTGATTAAAACTTGGCGCTTCTGGAATCTTAACAGTTCGCGGAATAGTGGTATTAAGAACAATATTTGGATAATGATTTTTAACTTCTTGAAAAACTTCCCTACCAAGAAGAGTTCGCTTATCAAACATTGTTACAAGCATTGTAGAAACAACAAGCGCAGGATTATAGTGCTTTTGAACCAAACCAATTGTTCTAATCAACTGCCCTAAGCCTTCAAGAGCATAGTATTCTGCTTGAATCGGAATTAGCATCTCGTGCACAGCACACATTGCATTAATTACTAAAAGACCAAGAGAAGGTGGGCAATCAATAAAAACGTAATCGTAATGTTCGCTGCTAGAGCTTAAAAACTCATCAATTGCGTTCTTAAGAAGATTATTCCTATCTTCCATTTGAGCAACTTCTAATTCAGCACCACTTAACTCAATCGAAGCTGGAACAACATCTAGCCCTGCAATATCTGGGCACTCTTGTTTAACATCAGCAATAGTCTTTCTTCCTTCAATAACATCATAAATGGAAGGATCTGCGGAAGAATGTGGTATATTCATTGCCGTAGAAGCATTACCTTGCGGATCCATATCAATTAATAAAACTTTTGACCCACCAACAGCCATTGCTGCCGACAAATTCACAGCGGAACTGGTTTTTCCAACTCCGCCTTTTTGATTCGCAACCGCAATAAAACGTGTAGTCTTCGGCTTAGGGAACACAACGCCATCAATGGCGTGAAAGCGACTGGTTATATCTGCCAACTCACTGCCCAAGGAAGATCCAGAATCCCCAAAAATACGTTTAATTGTATCTTCTGCTGATTCCACCATTCACACCACCCCGCCCACCTATGGGAAATTACCAAACTAACCGATTTAACCGTAGTATTTTCAAGTTTCCTTTCTTCTATGGACATAAAACACCATAAAAATTGCAGAAAATACTACAAAAATATTATAAAAACACACAGTTTCACGTGAAACATATAACATCTTTACTCAGTTTCACGTGAAACATTCAATGAAAATTAACGCAACAAAATAATTGCGCATAAAAGTACAGAACTAAATCACAAAACTTAAATCAGCCTTTATCAATTATTACAACACTTGTTGATTGAAGGCCTTTAGCAACAGGGGCATCAACTACTCTAGGATTTAACCCCTTTACTTTTTTAATCATCTTTTCAGCCTTATCAATCTCCGCTTGTGCAGACTTTCCTTTTAACGCGATTAGTTGGCCATTCTTGCCCAATAGTGGAATGGTCCATCCAGCCAATTTTGTCATAGGCGCAACAGCTCTACATGTAACTACGTCAAAGGCTGGAATTTCGTGAGACTTAACTTTAGCAATAACTTCGTCTGATCTTCCATGAAAAACTGTAACATTTTTTAGGTCCATAACCTCTACGCATTCTTTTAACCAAAGAACTCGTCTTTCCATTGGTTCAATTAATGTTACTTTGCAATCTGGCAAACAAGCAGCAACAACAATTCCTGGAAAACCTCCGCCGCTTCCAACATCTGCGATGGATTTTTTATTTGACTTTTCAACTGCTTTTTTAACAAATGGAACAACTGCAGCAGAATTTAGAATATGCCTTTCCCAAAGAATATTCATATCTCTAGGACCAACAAGGCCGCGAACTAATCCCTCTTCCTTAAGTTTCACGTGAAACATCTTACATTTATCAATAGCATTGCCTAAGACTTCACTCAACAAAGGGGAGTTATCTAATTCATCTACATTGTTTTCATCTACATTGTTTTGTAAATTGTCAGCCTGTTCCATATCTAAAATCTTTTCCGCAAATCAGCCCCTCAAACAAAAAGTAACACAATAAAACATTTTTGTTCCATTGTGTTACTTTTTATTTAAGCTAATTGCTACTCTGTATATTCTTCGTCCAACTCTACGTCTACATCATCCATGTCTACATCCACATCTTCATCTAAATCATCGTCTTCAATGGCACTTGCAGGCATATAAACAGTAACGTAGCGGTGTGGTTCTTCTCCATGAGACCTAGACCTTAAGCCTTCTTCTCTAACTGTATCGTGAATAACTTTACGCTCAAACGAATTCATTGGCTTCAAATCAACAGAATCGCCAGTCTCGCGAACTTCATCAACAGCATCCAACGCAATATCTCGCAAATGTTGACGCTTACGCTTAAGGAACCCATCAACGTCTACAATTAAGTGCGATCTTTCACCAGTTTTTTGCTGAACAGCTAGACGGCTCAATTGTTGCAAGGCATCAACAACCTCTCCATCTCTACCAATCAAATGCTTAATGTCGGAATCATCATCCGCAACAATTTGAATCATTGGCCTATTGTTGCGAACGCCCATTTCAATATCGCCTTCGTAGTCGGCAATATCTAAAAGTCCTTCTAAGTAATCGGCAGCTATATCAGCTTCCTCATTGAGCTGGTCAATGCTCCTGGTCTCGTCTTGTGCCATTTACATACTCCTTAATTTCAATAAATGTCAAGAATCACAATTCTGTGTACAGTTTAACTGAAGATAAATCCAAATTTATAAATTATTTTAATAATTTTAATGAATCTAATAAATAAATTCACATTTACCTTGTTTTTACATTATTTACTTGTTTTTCGCTTGCGATTAGGCTGCTTACGCTGGAATCCTTCTGATTCTCTGCGCTTAGCTTCTTCTCGAGCCTGTTGAAGCTTTTCTTCTTCAATAGAAGGCAAACCTTCGCGCTTTCTGCGCTCGGATTCTTTTTTGTAATCGCGCTCTTCTTTTTCCTCGGCTGCAGGAGATCCTGGAGTTGGGAAGGCGTACACCTGCCAAATAGAGCGAAGCATATTCATAATGTTGTTTACAAGCCAATAAACAAGCATTGCAAATGGAAGAGCAAATGCAGAGAAAACGTAGATTAATGGGAATCCCCACATCATAAGTTTTTGCATCGTATACTGTGGACCCTGCTTCGATTCTGGCGGAAGATTCTTACGAATATTGTTAAATTGCATGTACCACATTGCAGCACACATCAAAATAACAAAGATTACAATAACAACTTTTCCGCCCGCTTGAACCGTCATAAACGTGTCGGAAACACCAACACCAAACACATGCGTTTTAACGAATTGCTGTGCTGTAGCAACATCAAAAGCACCAAGAGCAGTATGCTTTCCTCTAGCAATAAATGGAATAACAGAAAGCGTATACCAAATACTCATAAATGCTGGGCCTTGAATCATCATTGGCAAGCAGCTTCCAGCAGGATTTGCGTTATTCTCCTGATACAGCTTCATCATTTCTCGCTGCATGGCTTCTTTGCTAGCAGAATCGTTTTTACCCTTATACTTTTGCTGAATTTTCTTCATTTTAGGAGCGATCGCTTGCATATTGCGCATGCCCTTAATGCTTTTTATAAAGGCAGGGAATATGCACGCGTGCACAACAAGCACAAGAAAGACGATTGAAAGAACCCAGGAGAATCCAATTTCATTCATTCCAATAAGAACAAATAGCTTGTGGAAAAGCGCCATTACTTGAGTCATAAGCCACTCAACTGGCGTGAGGATTTTATAGAACCATCCCCAAGGTCCATTATCAAGTAAAAAGTGGTCTTGATTAAACATTAGTTTTCCTTGTCTTGATCAGCCAAGGGAGTTAACCGTGGCTCTTCATGCGCTTTGGACCAAGCGCAACGATAAAAAATTGAATATTTGCGTGGTACATCGTCAATACTGCAGCTAGTCCATGGTCTACAGCGCAACAGCCGTAAAACGGCCAGAACGCCACCCTTAAACGCTCCATAGCGGCTAACGGCTTCTATAGCGTATCTTGAGCAAGTTGGGTAGTATCGGCAGCAAGCTGGTCTATTAGCAGAAATCGCGCGTTGATACCAGCGAATCGCTTTTATAATCAAATTCGCTACAACACTTTTTCTGCTGCTCATAGCTATCACTATTCCTTAAACCAACTTATTAAATCAACTTATTGTTGTTTTGCTGATTAATAGCGGTTATGCTGCTTGATTTAATTTGTAATCTACTTCTGCGGATTCCTGATTGTTATCTTGATTTCTGGCTATTTTTCCAAAAATCTTTTTAATCTGCTCATTTAATGATTCAAACGATGCACTAGCAGCAGTAGATTTAGCTCTTAGAACCACGTCACAACCATTTGGAAGTAACGATTGATGCTGTTTTGCTATTACTCTAAAGCGTCTTTTTACTTTATTTCTAACAACAGCTTTTCCTACGCTTTTAGATACAGCAAGTCCTAGCCTTAAGTCAGCTTCATTTTGTTGAGTCTGATTTAAGGTATCACAAAATGCCGCGGGTGTATTACCATCACAACCCGTGGCAATCTGATTCAGACTTGTTTTTTCGCCTTCGTTAAGCGCGTTTAACACGGCTATATCGCCACGCATGCTGTAATGCGCGACGATATCCCGTGAACACACCTTGCGTCGTTTTTTGAGCACCGCAACAAAATCGCGATGGCTTTTCAGCCTATCCATGCTTTACGACGCGCTCCATCTCAGGCAGATAGTGTCTTACGGCCCTTAGCGCGACGACGATTAATCACTGCGCGGCCAGCACGAGTACGCATGCGAACGCGGAAGCCGTGCTTCATGTGACGACGACGGTTGTTAGGCTGGAATGTCCTCTTCATAACTAACGCTCCTGTATTTAGCCATGCAAAAGCACGGCTCCGTATGAGTCAAGCTATACTAAATTACTATTACCCCTCACCAAGAGTCAAAAAATCTTTTTATAAACGTGTTTACAATTGCGCTTGAGTAAGTCAAATTTTTTAATACCGTAAAATTTTCTGTACCATTTTTACCAAATCAAACTACTTATAAAAGCCTTGAAAAATGTGGATTAGCAGCTTTTATTTTATCCACAAATTACACACATGTTATTCACAATTAAGCATTTTCAACACGCGAGGCTGTGGATAACTTCTTAGGGTTGGAGTAAACATATTCTACTAGCACTCTTTACGCGCGCGAATAGATATGCATTCTGTTGTGCATTTCTGTTGGTTAAGCGTAAAGAATCAATAAAATGTTTCTGCCAGTTTTAGGGGGTGTAGCATGACGGATTCTTTTAGCGATCCAAATGCGCAAGCCACTATTGTGTGGTCAAATACCCTTGCAGTGTTGCGTCATAATGCTCTTTTAAGTAATCGTGATAAAAGCTGGTTTGAAAGTGTAAAACCTGAATCTATTTTTGGAACTACCATTGTTCTTTGTGTCTCCAATATAGAAACACAGCAAGCTTTGCAAAATGAGCTTAGCTCAGCGCTGCTTACGTCATTAAAAATTTGTACTGGAAAAGATATGTTTCCAGCTTTTAAGATTGTTCCTCAATTAGAAAACAACAATACTGCCACTAATAGCGCAGACACTAACATCAATGCCGCTAATAGCTCTTCCGATTTAAGCAATCTTAATCAGAATGTAAACGATAATTCCCGAGTATTTTCAACATCTTTAGAAGAAAATACAAACGTTAATTCAGACTTATCTTCTTCTAAAAGCAACTATTTAGAAAATATAAAATCAGATTTTGGTGCACAAACTGTTGAAAACACTAGCATTCCTGTAAACACTAATAGTGTTGAAAATGTTGATTCAGCTAGCAACACTCCTGTTCAAAAAGATTTTGACTACGCAACTGGCTTAAATACCATGCAAAACACTGGTTTAGTTAATTCTGGTATTAATTCTGGTATTAATAGTTCACAAGCAAAAATTCCTTCTTCAATAAAAAGGGATCCTGTTACTCACTTAAATACTTGCGCAACTTTTGACACTTTTGTTCCTGGAGATTCTAATCGTTTTGCGCGCACGGTTGCTTTAGCTGTTGCAGAAGGTTCTGGAAAAGACTTTAATCCTTTATGTATTTACGGCGGATCTGGCTTAGGTAAAACACATTTGCTTAATGCTATTGGCAATTATGCTCTTGTTAAGGATTCTTCACTTAAGGTTCGTTATATTACAAGTGAGGAATTTACTAACGAATTTATTGAGGCTTTGCAAAATACAAGTCAAAACCAGGGTCAAATCGCTAATTTTAATAGGCGATTCCGCGAGGTTGATGTTCTTTTAATCGACGACATTCAGTTTTTGGGAGGAAAAGAAGCAACTCTGGAACAATTCTTCCATACTTTTAATGCTCTTTATCAAGCAAGTAAAAGAATTGTTATTGCTTCCGATGTTGCTCCTAAAAATCTTAGAGGATTTGAATCAAGACTTATTTCTAGATTTGAATCTGGATTAACTGTTGATATTAAGCCGCCTGATTTAGAAACTCGAATAGCCATTCTAAGAATGATGGCATTAATGAATAATTCTAACGTTCCTAGCGATGTTCTAGATCTTATTGCGGAACGTTTTACAGAGAATATTCGTGAGCTTGAAGGTGCTTTAACTAGAGTTACAGCCGTTGCATCATTAAGTAATCAACCCGTAAGCAAAGCCTTGGCAGAACAAGCTTTACAAGACTTCTTTGCTTCCGATATTGAAATTCGCCCAACAGATATTATTGGTCAAGTCGCTAAGTACTTCCACATGACTTTTGACGAGATTGTTGGCAGATCTAGAACTAAGAATGTTGCTTTAGCGCGTCAAATTGCAATGTATTTAGCTAGAGAAATGACAAGCATGAGTCTTGTTGATATTGGCGAAGTCTTTGGCGGGCGCGATCACACGACTGTTATGCATGCATATACTCGAATTAGTGGAGAGATGCAAGAAAAGCAGGAAATCTATAACTATGTTATGGAATTAACTGTTAGATTAAAACAAAATCCTGCAAACAAAAAGTAGTTTTACACAAATCTGTGCAACTCTGTGAATTAAAATAAAAAAAGTTATCCACATAGTTAGTCACAAATGTGGTTAAACCCTGCGGATAAGCGGTGGAAAACGCCGTTAAAAAAGTGAATAAACTGTTTATAAAGCAGCTCAAAATGTGGATTACTGAAAAAATAGCTTTAATTGTGGATAACTCGGCTCTTTCTGCACATAATTACTCATAGGTTATCCACATTTTCCTTATGTGCATAACGGCTTTAACAAAGCCTTTCTAGACACATGTCAACATTTCCACATTGCTTATTACTACTATTACTTTATTTTTGAATAATAATAATATTTTTTATTAACACTTAGCATTTATTTCTAAATTAGATTTTCATTAGCCAATGAGATAGAATAAACACAGTTTTAATGAAATGAGGAAATATGAAAGTTGAAGTTAATTCCGCTTCTTTTGCAGACGCACTATCTTGGACTACTCGCGTTATAGATAATCGTCCAGCAAATCCTATTCTTGCCGGCTTAAAATTAGAAGCAAAAGACGGAACTTTGCAACTTTGCGCATTTAACTATCAACTTTCTAGCCGTCATCACATTGAAGCAGGTGTAGACGAAGCAGGGAGTGTGCTCGTTTTAGGTAGACTACTTGCAGATATAACAAAATCTTTGCCAGCAGAAAAAACGTATTTGTCTTCTACTGAAACAACTCTTACGATTACTTCTGGTAAGTCAACATTTACTTTGCAACTCATGCCAGAAGGAGAATATCCAGATTTACCAGAAGTTCCTTCAAAACTTGGTCAAGTAGATGCTCCTACTTTTGTTCAAGCTGTAAATCAAGCTTCTGTAGCAGTTTCTAGAGAAGAAGATAGGCCAGTTTTAACAGGAATTCATGCTCGTTTTGAAGATGATACTGTTACTTTTACAGCTACAGACAGATATCGTCTTGCTCGTTCCACCTTTAGATGGACTCCAGAGCATAACGATATAAACACTTCAACTCTTATTAAGGGAAGTATTCTTAAAGATATTTCACGCTCTGTTGACGAGCATCAAAATGTTGTTATTAGCTTAGATGAGCAAGAACCTTCTGTTCTTGGATTTGAAAATTCTGGAAGAATTAGTACTTCTCAACTTATTGATGGAGAATTTCCTTCTGTAGATAGTCTTTTTGTTGATGAGTATCCTATTCACGCAATTATTAATCGACAAATGCTTATTAACGCAATTAAGCGCGTTGCTATTGTTGCAGAAAAATATGCTCCAATCTATATGTCTTTTGCGGAAAATGAACTTACTTTAAGTGCTGGAAATGAAAGTGAATCTAAAGCAAAAGAAACTATTGACATAGATATGGATGGTCAAGATATTATTGTTGCTTTTAATCCTAATTATTTGATTGAAGGATTAAGCGTTATTAGTGAGCCATTTGTTCACGTAAAAATCACATCTACTATTAAGGCTGTTGAATTTAATGGTCAACAAGAAGCAGATGGCGATGAATCAATGAATTACAGATATCTTGTTGTTCCAATGCATCCTTAAAACGAATACTTATAACGAATAACTGTAGTTAAATAAATGTATGTTTCAAAGCTTGCATTAGATCATTTTCGTTCGTGGAGCAATTGTGTACTCGACTTTTCCCCAAAAATTAATATTCTATTAGGTTCAAACGGTTTAGGTAAAACTAATATTGTTGAATCGTTAGAAGTTATTTCAACGGGAACAAGTCATAGAGTATCTTCTTTAATGCCATTAATAGAGATAAATCATAATTGCGCTACAATACGTGCAAATGTTAAGGATTTTAACAATACTTTTAATAGCAATACTTTAGATAGTTCAAATGATTTAAACGAAACAACATTTGAGCTAAGCATTAATCTAAAGGGTGCTAATAGAGTAAGGATTAATGGTAAAAAATCTCTATATATGAAAGATATAGTTGGCTTAGTTCCTTGTGTTTCTTTTACTCCAAGAGATCAAAATTTGATTGTTTCAGATCCTACTGTTAGAAGAACATTCATTGATCAAGCTGGAGCATTATTAATACCAAACTATTTGCCTATTTTGCAAGAATATAATCATATTGCAAAGCAGCGTTCTGCACTATTAAAAAGTTTATCTAATAATTATTCACCAAATTCAATGAATAATTACAATACGGTTTCTGATTTAGAAGTATGGACTGCTAAATTTATTGAAGCTGGAATAATTCTTACAAAATTACGCAAACAAATAATAGAGTTACTTAATAATGTTTTTTCAAATATTGTTAAGCATCTTTCTAACTCATCTAATTTTGCTTCAATCGAATATAATCCTTCTTTTAGTGAGATTGATTTTAGCGAAAATAATTTTGAAGACGATTTTGAAGACGATTTTGAAGAAAACAATGATAATTCTATTAGACTTGCGATTAGTGAGCATTTTCAAAGAATTTATAATGGAGAAGTTGCTAGAGGATACAATCTAATAGGGCCTCATCGAGACGATTTTACTATATTGCTTAATAATTATAATGCAAAAGAATTTGCTTCAAACGGTGAATCCTGGACTCTTGCATTAGCATTAAAAATGGCTTTATTTAAGTCATTAGAAAAAAAGAATGGAAAAAAACCTATTGTTATTTTAGATGATGTTTTTGCACAACTAGACGAGTCTAGAAGAAAACAAATTTTAGAATTTGCAAAAAATCAAGATCAAGTTTTTATTACTGTTGCGTCTTTAAGTGATATACCAAAAGATAAAAGTGTGTTGGAAAACTCGATTATTGATGTTTCTAAAATAGCAAAAAAACAAAATGAAGATGATTCTAAATCTTTAGAAAACAATATTGATATTAGTCATAAAATTTTATTGGAAAATATTGTTAATATTCGTAAAAATAGTGTTGATTATATTGAAAATAATCAAAATAAATCTACTGACTTAGGGGATATTAGATGAAAATTCCCGTAAATAAAATACTAAAATTAGATACAAGAAAGCTTCCAGAACTAATTTTTACGCCTATTAAAAAGAAAGCAATAAAAAAGGTAGTTAATGAACAGAATGCTTATAAAGCTTTAGAAAGTTTTGGAAAACCTGGTAGAGATCCACAAAATCTTTATTCTTTACTTGCAAATTTTGCTAATCAAAACAATTGGAATGAGCAACTTTCTATAGCAAAAATGCGCGAAGATTGGTGGAAAATAGTTGGAAAAAGCGCATCATTGAATTGTTATATAGACAAAATAAAAGATGGCGTTTTAATTGTTAGAACAAAATCAAATGTTTGGTATACGCAACTTATCTATTGCAAGCCTATGCTTGAGAAAAAAATATTTGAATATTCTAAGAATATTAATATTAAAGAAGTCAAAATAGTTGGCCCATCTTTGCAAAAAACAGGCAAAAAATCAATAAACAGTAGGTTTAATATTAATAATCACTAATAATGGCTCTTAATAAAGAGCGGTCATTATGCATGTGTAGAATGTTATGTAATATAGTTAAATCGCTAGAAGACCCTTTTTTGTGCTTTCTAGCGTGTATCGACCTCGTAAATGCCTCTTGGCATGAGGTAATACGGGAAGGGATCTAAAGTGTTAAACACTGAAGATAATTCAATGGAAAATTCTGTTGAAGAACATAAACTAGATGATGCTCAGCTAGATGATTCACTTTCTCCTGAACATTATGATGCTAGTGATCTTCGAGTTCTAGAAGGATTGGAAGCAGTTCGAATTAGGCCAGGTATGTATATTGGTTCAACTGGCCCTAGAGGATTGCATCATCTTGTATACGAGATTGTAGATAATTCGGTTGATGAAGCTTTGGCTGGTTATGCTTCTCACATTGAAGTGACAATTTTGCCAGACAATGCAATAAAAGTTGTGGACGATGGACGTGGTATTCCAGTTGACGAAGTGCCAGGCGAAGGCGTTTCTGGTGTTGAAACAGTTATGACTAAGCTTCACGCTGGCGGAAAGTTTGGCGGCGGCGGATACGCTGTTTCTGGCGGCTTGCACGGCGTTGGTATATCTGTTGTTAATGCTCTTTCTACGCGTGTAGAAATTGAAGTTCGTCGTCAAGGATTCCATTGGACTCAAACGTATGTAGATCAACATCCAACTGCTCCTCTTAAAAAAGGTCAGCCAATGGAAGATGGTGAATCTACGGGAACTTCTGTAACGTTCTGGCCAGATGGCGCAATTTTTGAAACAACTACGTACGATTTTGAAACTTTGCGATCTAGATTCCAGCAAATGGCTTTTCTTAACAAGGGATTGAAGATTTCTCTAACTGATTTGCGTAAACCAGATGAAGCAGGGGACGAAGTCACTGGAGAAAATGAATCAATTAGCGAAGAAAAGCATCAAAGCGTTAGCTACAAGTATGATCATGGAATTAAAGATTATGTTGACTACTTGGTTAAATCGCGTAAAGCTGTTCCTGTAGAGCCAGATGTTATTGATTTTGAGGCAGAAGATCTTGAGATTGGTATTTCTGCAGAAATCGCTATGCAATGGACTGTTGCATATTCGGAAGCGGTGCATACTTTTGCAAACACGATTTCTACTACAGAAGGTGGAACTCACGAAGAAGGATTCCGTGCTGCGCTTACATCTCTTGTAAATCGTTATGCTCGAGAAAAGAACATATTAAAAGAAAAAGATACTAATCTTTCTGGTGATGATGTTCGAGAAGGCTTAACAGCAGTTGTTTCCGTAAAGCTTACAACTCCACAGTTTGAAGGTCAGACTAAAACAAAGCTTGGTAATTCCGAAGCTAAGACTTTTGTTCAGCGAGTTATGACCGAAAAGCTTGGAGATTGGTTCGACGCTCATCCAAGTGAAGCAAAGAACATTATTCAAAAAGCAATTGAAGCATCGCGTGCGCGTCTTGCAGCTAAGAAAGCTCGCGAAAATACGCGTAGAAAGTCGATTTTTGAAACTGCTGGAATGCCAGATAAATTGAAGGATTGCCAGTCTAATAATCCAGAAGAATGCGAGCTGTTTATAGTGGAGGGCGATTCCGCAGGTGGCTCCGCAATTCAAGGACGAGACCCTATTACTCAAGCAATTTTGCCATTGCGCGGTAAGATTTTGAATACTGAGCGCGCATCAATCGACAGAATGATGAAGTCGGAAACTATTGAGTCCTTAATCACTGCTGTTGGTGGCGGTTATGGTGAAGACTTCGACTTAAGCAAAGTTAGATATCACAAAGTCATTATTATGGCTGATGCTGATGTTGATGGTGCTCATATTGCAACATTGAATTTAACACTGTTCTTCCGCTATATGCGACCAATGATTACAGCAGGCTACGTTTACGTTGCAATGCCTCCGCTTTATCGTTTGAAGTGGAGCAAGGGTGCGCATGACTTTGTTTATACGGATGCAGAACGAGACAGAGTTCTTGCAGAAGGTAAAGCTGCAGGCAGACAACTTCCTAAAGGCGAAGGCATTCAGCGATACAAGGGTTTGGGTGAGATGAGCTATCAGGAATTGTGGGAAACAACAATGGATCCTGAGCACAGAATCTTAAAGCAAATTCATATTGAAGATGCTGCTCGAGCTGATGAAACGTTCTCAATGCTTATGGGAGACGAAGTGGAACCTCGTAGGCTCTTTATTCAACGTAATGCTCACGATGCAAGATTTATTGACGCTTAAAAAGTCAAAAAATTGTCAATAAAAGCATTTAAAGCAAATAAACTTAAAGCTAAATAAAAAGGAATTACAGTGGTAGACGAAATAAATGCCGCTAATAATAGCGAAGAGCCAGATCAGTTGCCTGATGGTTCAATGGAACCACAAAGCCCACAAGAAGCAGATAGTACTGATTATGGCTTAATGAAAGGTGCTCGCGTAAAGCACATGGATTTGCAACAAGAAATGCGCGAATCCTACCTTGCTTATGCGCTTTCTGTTATTGTTGAGCGAGCTTTGCCAGATGTTCGAGATGGCTTAAAACCAGTGCATCGTCGCGTTATTTACGCTATGTATGATGGTGGATATAGGCCAGATCGAGGGTACAACAAGTGCTCTCGTGTTGTTGGCGATGTTATGGGTAAGTACCACCCTCATGGTGATTCTGCTATTTACGACACTTTGGTTCGTATGGCTCAATCTTGGTCAATGCGATACATGCTTGTTGATGGCCAAGGAAACTTTGGTTCCCCAGGTGACGATCCTGCAGCAGCAATGCGTTATACAGAATGCCGTATGGCTCCTCTTGCTATGGAAATGGTTCGAGATATTGACAAAGATACTGTTGATTTCTTGCCAAACTACGATGGTAAAACTCAAGAGCCAACAGTTTTGCCATCTCGTTTCCCGAATCTTTTAGTTAATGGTTCTGCAGGTATTGCTGTTGGTATGGCAACAAATATTCCACCTCATAATATGCGTGAGGTTGCCGATGGCGTACATTGGGCTTTAGATCACCCAGATGCCAGTAATTCCGAGCTTCTAGAAGCTTTAATTCAGCGAATTAAAGGACCTGATTTTCCTACTGGAGCAACAATCTTAGGTCACAAGGGAATTGAGCAAGCGTACCGTACGGGTCGCGGCTTAATTACAATGCGCGCTGTTGTTAATACAGAGGAAATTAAGGGACGTATGTGCTTGGTTGTTACTGAGCTTCCATACCAAGTTAATCCTGATCGTTTAGCTGCCTCTATTAGGGAAGCTGTGCGAGATGGAAAGATTCAAGGCATTGCAGATATGCGCGATGAAACGTCTGGCCGTACTGGTCAGCGTTTGGTTCTTGTTCTTAAGCGAGATGCTGTTCCAAAAGTTGTTTTGAACAACTTGTATAAGCATTCGCAATTGCAACAAACTTTCGGCGCTAATATGCTTGCGCTTGTTGATGGTGTTCCTAGAACTTTGAGCTTGGATGCGTTTATTCGTCATTGGGTAAGTCATCAGCTTGAAGTTATTGATAGGCGTACACGCTACTTAAAGCGCGAGGCCGAAGAGCGAGATCATATTTTGCAAGGCTACTTAAAAGCTTTGGATATGATTGACGAAGTTGTTGCATTAATCAGATCTTCTAAAGATGTTGAAACAGCTCGCACTGGTTTGATGAATTTGCTTGACGTTGATGAAGTTCAAGCAGATGCTATTCTTGCAATGCAACTTCGTAGACTTGCAGCTTTGGAACGTCAAAAGATTCTCGACGAGCATGAAGAATTAATGCGCAAGATTGAAGATTATAACGATATTCTTGCAAGCCCAGAACGTCAGCGCAAGATTGTTGGCGATGAGCTTGACGAAATCGTAGCAAAATATGGCGATGAGCGCAGAACTAAGATTCTTCCATTCTCGGGAGAAATGAACGTTGAAGATCTTATTGCCGAAGAAAACGTTGTTGTAACAGTTACTCGCGCAGGCTATATTAAGCGCACAAAAGCAGACGAGTATCGCGCACAACACCGTGGAGGTAAGGGTATTAAGGGCGCAAAGCTTCGTGAAGATGATGTTGTAGATCACTTCTTCTTAACATCTACTCACAATTGGCTTTTGTTCTTCACTAATCGCGGACGCGTTTACCGTATTAAAGCATATGAGCTTCCAGAAGGATCAAGAGATTCTAAAGGTCAGCATGTTGCAAATCTTCTTCAATTTACTCCTGGAGAAACAATTCAAGCGGTATTGTCAATTCAAAATTATGATGTAGCAAAGTATTTGGTATTGGCAACTCGTTCTGGAAAAGTTAAGAAAACTGCTTTGCAAGAATATGATTCTCCACGTCAAGGTGGCTTGATTGCTGTTCGACTAATGGCAAACGAAGAAACTGGGGAGCCAACAGACGAGCTGATTGGTGCAGCTTTGTGCAACCCAGAAGATGACATTATTCTTGTTTCTAAACTTGGTATGAGCCTTAAGTTTAGAGCAGATGATGAGCAACTTCGACCAATGGGCCGTCAAACTGCAGGCGTTCAAGGCATGAGATTTAGAGAAGGCGACGAACTGCTGGATATGGATGTTGTGTCGGTAGATACAAGCAAAGATCTTCTTGTTGTTACAAACGAAGGATTTGCTAAGCGTACAGCTATTGAAGAGTATCGTTTGCAAGGAAGAAACGGCTACGGTGTTAAAGCGGTACAGCTTACAGAAGGCCGCGGTTCTTTGGTTGGTGCTTTGATTGTTGAAGAAACAGATCAAGTAATGGCAATTATGAAGTCTGGTAAAGTGATTCGTTCCGACGTTAACGAAGTTAAGCGCACAGGTAGAACCACTCAAGGCGTGACTTTAGCAAAGCCAGATAAGGGTGACGAAATCATCTCGATTGCTCGAAACGAGGAAAGAGATGATGATGAAACTCAAAATGAAGAATCATCAGAAAAAACTATTGGAAGGAACTTAGATGAGTGAAGATTTTGAAGCATCCAATAGCAAAGTTAGTGGAGAATCTAATACTAGTTCTCCAAGAACAGTAGGTGCAACAGCTACGTCTTCTTCTAATGCGTATAGCGTTAGAAAATCTACTCAACCAAGAGCTAGAAGGATGAGTCTTTCCCTAGTTAGAGTAGATGCTTGGAGTGTTGCAAAAGTAACATTTTTGCTAAGTGTTGCTGGCGGAATAATACAAGTTATTGCAGCGGGATTAGTTTGGCTATTTCTAAACATGATTGGTGTTTTTGATCAAGTAACACAGATTGTTTCATCAACAGGCTTAGATAGCAACGGTTTTAACCTTGCAGACGTGTTTTCTTTGCCAACTGTTTTAAGTGCTGTAATAATTTTTTCTGTTGTAGAAATAGTTATTGCAACATTATTATCTGCAATTGGATCTTTGCTTTATAACGTTGTTGGATCATTAGTTGGTGGAATTCACTTAACTCTTGGTGATGACTAAAGCAAAAAGCACGTATAATTAATAATTTAATCTCATAAAATTAATCCCCACTAAACTTTAAGTAGATTAGTGGGGATTATTTTTATAAAAATTATTTATAAAAATCATTAAACAAACTATTTTTTATAAGATAGATCTCGAATATCTTCCAAAATTTTAATCATTTTTTCTTCGCGATCTTTGCGTTTTTCTTCATCACTCTTTTCTTTTTCAAATTGCAAGAAAGGAAGACCAATCTCCCTTAACTTGTTAATAGGAAGAACAATGCAAAAATAAACAGCTGCAGCAACAATAAGGAAGTTTAAGATTGATCCAATAACTGCACCAAAAGAGATTGTTGCACCATTTATTGTTATTGTTAAAACACCATCAAGATCTGGCTTTCCACAAATTATTGCTATAAGTGGATTAATAATGTTTTTAACAATCGAAGTAACAACGGAAGTTACAGCGCTGCCCATAACAACACCAACCGCCATGTCGATTACGCTACCTCTTGCAATGAATTTTTTGAAACCATTAAACATATAAAATTCCTTATGTCATTTAATATTTGATGTCTATTTGATATCTATATTATTTTAATTTTCTTAATATTTTGTTGTAAATAAAACTATTACTTTTAGATAGATTAAGAATAGACAAAACAAGTATTGGGTACATTATTGCAGAAGTTAAAACATCACTAGGGAAGTGTGCTGCAACAACAAGTCTAGAAATTGCAACAACAGCAACAATAATAATGCTAACGATTAATCCAAGCCTTAAGAAAGACTTATTTGCAATATAAATAATCATAAGAGCCATTGAACAAATAGCTACTGCTGCTGCAGTGTGACCGCTTGGAAAACTTGGATCTGGTGGAACTTTAATTTTTACACCAATAAATGGCCTAGGCCTATGAACTATGAATTTAACAGCAAAGATATAAATCATTGGCAAAAGGCAAGTCGCAAGCTGTATTAGAGTTATGCGCCAATCTCGTTTTATAAAATAAGAAATAACAGCCAAAATAAAAAGTATAACAATGCATGATTTTGTAGAAAAAACTATTGCAAGCAATTTAGAAAGAGCCATTATAAAAGACGGAGAATAGTTGTGGAAAAATGCTACGATTCCTGCTTCAAAAGATCTTTCTGCACTATTAACAAGCAAAAGTTTTCCAATTAACGGCACTAAAATCGCAAGAAGTATAACAGTAGAGCACTTCTTATTATTAGTTATATAGAACTTTATTTTTTCTAAAAATTCGTAAAGCTTATTTTTTTGATTCATAATTAAAGATTACACTTAGAAATATATAATAAACTTGTAATATTAAATTGGTTTATAAGTTTTATTTGTTTATTTTGCATAATTTTGTAAAAATGTAGTATATAAACAAGTATGTAAATAAATTTAGCAAACGCATGTTTGGTATTTAGATGTGATTTGTACACCGTACGAGGTGACGAGTAGTATGAGGAAAGGTAGAAAGGGTTTACAATGAGCGTGCTTGACAGACTTGAGAAGAGCGTTGAAGGTGCAATGAATGGAGTCTTCGCAAAATTCGGGTCTAAAGACTTGCAACCTGTTGATCTTTCTAGTGCATTAGAGCGAGAAATTGATAACCAGTCTATGCCAATTGATCGCGATCGTACGGTTGCGCCAAATGAGTATCACTTTAAGCTTAGTACTCCAGACTTTGATCAGCTTGGTAGTGAAGCTTTAGCAAATGAGCTTGCGGATAATCTTACACAATATGCAAAAAGTCAGCATTATGCTTTTGTTGGCCCAGTTGCAGTTATTTTTGAAGAAGATACTGATCTTACAAAAGGTAATTTCAATTTGACTTCTGATTCTGTTCCAGGAAACGCTGTTCCTGTAACAACTCAAGAGCAGTCAGAAAATCATCCAATGCTGGAGATTAATGGAAATAGGTATTTGCTAACAAAAGATCGCACAATATTAGGCAGAGGTTCTGGTTGCGATATTGTTATTGATGATCCTGGAATTTCGCGTAGACATCTTGGAATAGACGTTACACCAGATGGTGTTATTGCTAGGGATCTTGGATCCACTAATGGTACTTATGTTGAAGGTCATCAAACTCCAGCAGCAACGCTGTTAGATGGAAACACTATTACTATTGGGCGCACCCGTATTCTTTATTGGGCTTCGGATCAAGATCAGGAGTAGTAGACGAATACGTAAAGAGATACGAGTACACGCATGATATTAACCGAGTTGACTTTTGCTATACTTAAGTACAGTTTTTTAGTACTTTTGTGGGTATTCGTATGGTTTGCTGTTCGATCTTTACGAAAAGATATTGAGATTTTTAGTCCTAAAAAGTCTAAAGCTTGGAAGAATAAGTCTCATCGTAGGTCAAATCCTTCTAATGATGAATCTTTAAGAAATAACAATATTGCTTCTGCTAATTTAGAGAAGAATAATCAAGCTGAGATGCCAACTTTGCTTGTTATTATTGATGGTCCTTTAGCTGGTTCATCGTTCCCATTGGAACCTTCTGGCGTAACTCTTGGAAGATCTGCAAACAATACGGTTGTTCTAAATGACGAGTTTGTTTCTTCTCATCACGCGCGCGTGTATTTTAATCAATCTGTAAATTCTTGGGTTCTTGAAGATTTAGGTAGCACTAACGGAACTATGATAGGTCATAGTAGAGTTAATGAACCTGTTGTTTTGCCTCCGCGCAAGCCTGTGCGAATCGGAGCAACAATGTTTGAATTGAGGTAAGTAAATGGCGCAATTCGATTCAAACATTGAAGATAAAACAAGTAGTCAAAAGCAGCAAGATCAAGTTGATTCTGTAAGTAATGACGTTTCAAGTAGTGACGTTGCAAGTGTTGCAAACGTTGTAAGTAGTGACGCTGTAAATAATAATCCAGTAAATAATGCTGCAAAAAGTGAAGAACAAAACTTAAATAAGGCATACTTTATAGATAAAGCGTTGTTTATGTATTCAACAGCTGTTAGCGACGTTGGTACTGTTAGAAGTAATAATCAAGATTCTGCGTTTGCTGGAGAAAGATTGGCCTCTATTTGCGACGGTATGGGCGGTCATGCTGGAGGAGATACGGCTTCTACAATCGCAATTAGGTCTTTAGCGCACATTGAGCAAGATTCAAGGCCAAACGATGTAAAAGCTGTTTCTTCAATGATGGAAACTTCGATTATGGCTGCTCACGACGCCATTGTTGGTAAAGCCAAAAGAGAACGCAGACTTGCTGGCATGGGAACAACAGTAACAGCCGTATCTCTTGTAAATGGTTACTGGGTTCTTGCACATTTGGGTGATTCTAGAGCGTACTTGTTGCGAGATAATCATCTTACAAGAATGACTTGCGACCATAGCTACGTTCAACATTTAATAGACACGGGTCACATTACTCCAGAAGAAGCAAGAAATCATCCGCAGCGAAATGTTGTTATGCGCGTTTTAGGTGATTTTGATATTGACCCAAGGCCAGATATTGCTATTAGGCAGGCGCACCCTTCCGATCGCTGGCTTTTGTGCTCGGATGGTGTGTGTGGAGTGTTAGAAGATTCCACAATTCAAGAAGTTATGAGCACTGTATCTAATCAAGAAGAGTGTGCTCAAAAACTTGTTTCTATGGCGCTTAAAGCTGGAAGTACTGATAATGCAACTGCTGTTATAGCAGATGCAACCTTGGCACTAGACGCAGATGCTTTTGATTTGCCTCATCAAACGCCATTAATCGGCGGTGCTGCAAGCAAAGATTTAGAGTCTATAGCAGATATTGTTAATAAGGCTGTTTCTTCTACGCCACCATTGCGTGAGGGTAAGGATTCTCCTGCTCAAAGAGCTGCTGCTCTTATACAAACAGATTCAAAATCGGAAGAAAAAGATAAGAAAATTGTAGAAACCACTCGTCTTGTGCAGCCTTCGCATTTAAGAAACGAAGAGGAATTAAGATCTACAGACACAAACGAGATTCCTATTGTAAAAAAGAAGAACGGTAGAATATCAACAGATCCTAGGGATCCAGATGTTCAGCGCGCTGTTAAAAGAGAACAAGCAGAAGCACACAAAGCAAATAGAATTAGAAGAAGATGGATGAGAATAGGTGTTGCTTTTGCAACGCTTGTTGTGTGTGCGATTGTTGCTTGTGGAGCTTATCTTGTTTATTCTTGGACTCAAAAGCAATACTACATTGGCAAGGGAAACGGCAAAGTAGTTATTTACCAAGGTGTTCCTACTAACATATTTGGATTAGAGCTTTCGCACCAGATTGAAGAAACAAATATTAAAGTCAAGAATCTGGATAAGTCTTGGCAAGATCAGCTTGATGAAGGTATTAGTTTTAGCAGTCTTAAAGAAGCAAGAGGTCATGCAAGGCTAATTGGAAGAGAAATGCGCGCTCGAGAAAGCGAGAAGCGTGGTAATAAGCCAAAAAGTATTATTTCTAATTCAGATAATAAAGACGGAAATAATAGTGGAGTTGTAGATTCAAGCAATGATTCAGGAGGTAAAACCTCGTGAACATGTTTAGTATGCGCATTAAGCAAATATCTTTGCTTCTGTTTTCTGTAATTATATCTGCAGTGGCATTTTTGCAAATGTTTCTAAGGATTAATGGATTCCTTCCAGCAAACTATGTTGGTATGCTTGTTCTAACAACAGCGTTATACCTTGTTTTGTGGGGCGTCTTGATTGTAAAAAAGCCTTATTCTAGCCAGGTAATACTCCCTTGTATTCTTCTTCTTACAGCTATTGGAACTGTTATGATTGCAAGAATAGATAAACAGCACAACACTAATGTTGCTATGAAACAGCTTATTTGGGTTTGTGTTGCTCTTGTATTATCCATAATTTTTGTGATGGTTCTAGAAGATTATAGGATTCTTAGAAGATTCTCGTACGTTAGCATGGTGATTGGTCTTGTTCTTCTTTTATCTCCAATGCTTCCAATAATCGGTAAGGAAATTGGCGGAGCGAGAATTTGGATTGGTTTTGGAAACCACACTATTCAGCCAGGAGAATTCGCAAAACTATTCTTAGCTTTCTTCTTTGCAGCATACTTGTTTGATCATAGAGACAGACTTGCAGTTGGTGGAACAAAGATTTTTGGAATTCATCTTCCACGATTCAAAGATATGGGTCCTATAGCGCTTGTTTGGGCTGCTTCAATGTGTGTGCTTGTTGTGCAACACGATTTAGGAACATCATTAATGTTCTTTGCAATGTTTGTTTCTATGCTTTACGTTGCAACTGGAAGAAAAGGCTGGCTTGCAATAGGCTTTATAGCATTTATAATTGGATGTTTAGTTGCTGTTAAACTTTTTGCACATGTTCAATACAGAGTTGACGCTTGGCTTAACCCATACGACCCCGTTATTTACAACAGATTCCCAGGCGGGTCTGCTCAAATTGTTACTGGATTATTTGGCCTTGCTGCAGGAGGCATAACTGGAACAGGATTAGGCCAAGGTCATCCTTCTTTAACGCCACTTGCTAATTCTGATTTTATTTACGCTTCGGTTGGGGAAGAATTAGGATTAACTGGTTTGTTTATAGTCTTAATTCTTTACATGATTATTATTGCGTCGGGCATGATTACTGCTATGAAGATTAAAGACGGTTTTGGAAAGCTTCTTGCATCTGGTCTTGTTTTTACAATGGCGTTCCAAGTATTTACTGTTGTTGGCGGAATCACGCTTGTTATTCCACTTACTGGCTTAACAATGCCTTATATGGCAGCTGGTGGTTCTTCTCTAGTTGCTAACTATTTGCTTGCATCTATTTTGATTGTTATATCTAATGCAGCTAATAAGCCAGAGGCTGCTATATCGTCTGATACTTTCCAATACGAAGCTTTAGCTGCTCTTAGGGAAAGAGAGCTTAAGCAAAGAGAAAATAAGTCCTCTAATCTTAACTCCTCTAATCTTAAAGAAGATGGGGGTGAATCTTATGAATAAATGTTTGAAGCAGCTTTTTAGTGCAGTAATTGTGTTGTTTGTTGTTTTATGTATTTCTAGCACGTATATAACATCTATAAAAGCAAACGAATTAAATTCTGATCCTAGAAATAGGCGCGCGTTATATCACGAATTTGGCGCTCCAAGAGGAGCAATTCTTGCATCCGATGGAACTGTTTTAGCAAAGTCAGATCCATCTAAAGATGCATTCGTGTATCAAAGGTCATATTTTAACGGCCCTGTTTATGCTCCAATAACGGGTTATTATTCAATAAGTCAAAGAGCAGATAGAGGAATAGAGGCTTCTAGAAATCAGCTTTTAAGTGGAGAATCCGACGCGTTATTCCTTCAAAAGTTTAAGTCGCTATTTACAGGAGCAGAAAACAGAGGTGCTTCTATAGAAACATCTATTAACACTAAGCTTCAGACTCTTGCATACAATCTACTAAAAGACAAGAATGGCGCTTTAGTTGCAATAGAGCCAAAAACTGGAAGAATACTAGCAATGGTTAGTACGCCTAGCTACGATCCTTCTTCTCTTGCATCTCACAATGTTGCTTCAGCAAACAGAGCATATAAGGATCTTATATCTAACATATATAATCCAATGCTAAATCATTCAATATCTGAACTTTATGCTCCTGGTTCTACTTTCAAAACGGTTGTTGCGGCAACTGCGCTAGAAACTGGAAAATATGATTTAAATACTTCGATTCCAGCTGGATCTTCGTACACTCTTCCAGGAACGCAAACGCATCTTACAAATGTTGTTCCAAGCGCTAGCGGATCGAATGGTCAAATATCTTTTGAAGATGCTTTAGCTTATTCTTCAAATACTGCATTTGCACAACTAGGAGTTTCTTTAGGGTCGGATGCGATTGTTAAGCAGGCTAAAAAGTTTGGATTATTTAGCTCATTTACTTTAGATGGATCTGATTCAACAGGATTCCCAATGAGAGTTGTTGCGTCTTTGCTTAATCAAAAGCCAACGCAAGATAAGCTTGCTCTTCAGTCGATTGGTCAGGGAGATGCTAGGGTTACTCCTCTTCAAAACGCTATGATTGCAGCTGCTATTGCAAATAATGGAACACTTATGAAGCCAACGCTTGTTGATTGCGTAAGGTCTAGTGACTTGTCTGTTATTTCTCAAACAACGCCTACGGTTATGAGTCAGGCTTTAAGCGCGCAAAGTGCTGCAAAACTCAATGCTATGATGCAAAGTGTAGTTGTAAAAAGTAATCAAAATCTTTCTTTGCCAAATGTTGCTGTTGCAGCAAAATCGGGAACAGCACAAATTGGGTTTAGAAATCAAGCTATTAATGGGTGGGTTATTGGATTTGCTCCTGCACAAGATCCTAAAATAGCTGTAGCAGTTGTTATTCACAACGCTAGTACGTATGGAACGCTTACAGCAGGGCCAATTATGAGACAGGTGATGAAGGAGGCGCTTAAGCAATGAAACTTGTTGAAGGACAGTTAGTTCATCATCGATACAGACTAGATAGAAGACTTGCACAAGGAGGCATGGGAGAAGTCTGGAAGGGCTTTGATATACAGCTCGGCAGGATTGTTGCCGTTAAAGCGCTTAGAACCGATACAAGCAATGTTGAAGCTAAATTGCGTAGACTTAGAGCAGAAGCGCATAATTCAGCAAATCTTGCTCACCCAAATATTGCAGCGTTGTTTGACTACTACGAGCATGATGGCATTGGCTTTTTGATTATGGAGTATGTTCCCAGCAAGTCTTTAGCAGACTTATATCATAAAGAAAAAACTGTTGAGCCAACGCGATTGCTGCCTATACTTATTCAAACTGCAAGAGGTCTTTTTGTTGCGCATTCCCACGGTGTTATTCATAGAGACGTTAAGCCAGCAAATATTATGGTTTCCGAAACGGGAAGCGTAAAGATAACAGATTTTGGCGTTTCGTACTCTAGCGACCAAGAGCAGATTACTCAAGATGGAATGGTTGTTGGAACAGCTCAATATATTTCCCCAGAGCAAGCTCAAGGAGAGCAAGCAACTGCCCAGTCCGATATTTATTCTCTTGGAGTTGTTGCATACGAAGGACTTTGTGGACATAGGCCATTTACTGGAACTACGCCTGTAGATATTGCAGCCGCACACGTTAATGACCCTGTTCCACCTCTTCCAGATAGTGTTGACCTTCAATTAAGACAGTTTGTAATGTCAATGCTTTCTAAGAATCCAAAAGATAGACCTAAAGATGCTCTTGTTGTTTCAAAAGTGCTTGCAAAAATTGAACGAAGACTTTTGGATCAGCAAACAGCGTTTAACAATAAAAACACAATAGATTCTTCCAATGCTCAGCGCATTAAACGCAGCGTTAGAAGTGTTCCAAAAACACAAGTTAATATTATTAACATTTTGAATAATAACGACCGCAAGGAGCAGCAATGAGTAACACAATGCCTACCTCATTAGCGAATGGACGGTACCAATTAGGTGAATTGATTGGCCGCGGTGGAATGGCCGAAGTGCGAGTCGCAGAAGATAAGCGCTTGGGTCGTACCGTTGCTGTTAAAATCATGCGTTCTGATTTGGCAAATGACGAAATCTTTTTGTCTCGTTTCCGCCGAGAAGCACATTCTATTGCGCAAATGAATAATCCAAACATAGTGAATATCTATGATTCTGGAGAAGAGTCTGTTGTAGACGACAATGGCGTAGAAGAGCATTTGCCGTATCTTGTTATGGAATACGTTAAAGGAAAAACGCTTCGCGATATTCTTAAGATGAATGGTGCTTTAAGCCAGCGTGATTCTGAGCAGGTTATGCTTGGAGTTTTGAACGCCCTGGAGTATTCGCATAGAATGGGCGTGATTCACCGAGATATTAAGCCTGGAAACATTATGATTTCCGAGCAGGGCATTGTTAAGGTTATGGATTTTGGAATCGCAAGAGCGTTAGACGATTCTGCAACAACAATGACACAATCGCAAGGTGTTGTTGGAACTGCGCAATATTTGTCTCCAGAGCAGGCCCGTGGAGAACAGGTGGATATGAGATCTGACTTGTATTCTGCAGGATGCGTCTTATACGAGATGCTAACTGGAAGGCCGCCTTTTACTGGCGATTCTGCAGTTGCAATCGCATATCAGCATGTTTCAGAAGTTGCAACTCCTCTAAGTACGCTTGTTCCAGGTCTTCCTTCAATGTGGGATAAGATTTGCGCAAAAGCAATGGCAAAAGATAGGCAGAATAGGTACGCAACGGCTGCTGAATTTAAGAACGACATATTGGCATTTATGAACGGCGGTGTTCCTGTTGCAGCAGCATTTAATCCGCTAACAGATTTAGCTAATATGCGCGCAAGAAAGCAGGCAGAGCAGAATGCGGCAACTCAAGCTATTGGAGCGGCAGACACTGCATCTACTCAAAGTTTTGGCGCGATTACAGGCCAGTTTGATGCGTATCCAAATACGGGCTACAACACAAGAGCCGCTCAGCGCGCTGCAAATCAGGCAAAAAGAAGTAAGCGCATTGTTATTGCTTCTGTTGTGTCTGCGATTGTTTGCGCGATTGTTGTTGGCGGAATTCTATTTATGCTAAATCGCAGTAAGCTAGCTGGAGATATTGTTGTTCCAACATTTAGCGAAACTACAACTCAAGATGCTGCTAAAGAAAAGCTTCGCGCGCTTGGTCTTATTCCAGATATTTTGGAAGACGATAAGTCTACTAAGCCAGAGGGTACTTTTACCAAGCAATCTCCTAAAGGTGGAGAAAAGGTTGCGTCTGGGTCTAGAGTTAGCGTTTGGTTCTCTATTGGTCCTCAATCAACTAAGGTTCCAGATGTTACTGGAAAGTCGCAAGAAGCAGCTAGAAAATCTCTTGAGCGTGCAGGATTTAAGATTTCTAACGTTAGAGTGGAAGATAGTACAGACGTTAAAAAGAATCACGTTACTAGAACTGACCCAGTTGCAGATTCGTTTGCCGATAAAGGTTCAATGGTAACTTTGTACATTTCTTCTGGCTTAACTAAGGTTCCAGATGGAATGGTTGGACAGTCCAAAGATATTGTTGCTGGAGAATTACAAAATCTTGGATTTACTGTTAATACCGTAGAAGAAGAATCCGACACTGTTGCAGAAGGAATGGTTACTAAAATGAATCCGTCTTCTGGAGCTGCTGTAAAACCTCATAGCGCTATAACTGTGTATGTTTCTAAAGGAAAGCCTAAGGTGGAAGTTCCTCATGTTGCTCTTGGAACATCAACGTTAAAGCAAGCTAAGCAAATACTAGAAGCAAAGGGCTTTAAGGTTGTTGCTGATGGCTCCGCTACAGATGACGATATTGTTGATAGTATGTCGGAAAAAGAAGGGTCTAAGATAGATAAAGGCTCTACAATAACGCTTACTGTAAAAACTCCTCAGCCTTCTGTAGACACCACTACAAAGCCTGGGAGAACTTCAACATCTGACTCATCTTCTACAACAACAAGCGATAGTGATAAATAACAAGAAGCCACCTAGCTTGCCGTTGCTTTAACGGTGCTAGGTGGCGTTTTGTATTTAACTTGTAAGCTACTAAGATTAATTAATAGTTTGTGTTTTAATAAGCTGTTTTAATAAGCTAGCAAACCAATGATTTATGAGCTGCTTGTAATCTAATAAGCTAGAAAACTAATTAGATAAGTAAACTGTAAACTAATAGATTCCTAGCTTATTAGTAGCGATTTAATAAATCGTTGTTGTGTATGCAGACATTTCTCTTAAGAATGGAATTGTTGCCGAAGCAAACGGATATATCCATTGCATAAGAATTGCAATTGCTGTTACGTAGATTAGTGCACAAAGAACTAATCTTATTGGCAAAATACCAGGCTGCAAGCGCATAAGTCCGCCAAAAATGCTGAATTCTGGCTTTGGCTTTAATCCAGCTCGAATTTGACGTCTTAGAGGCCACTGCCAAGCTATAGCTGCTGCAGCGAAGATAATAATGTACGCAACTATAGCAATAAGCATAATTGGCACAAGTGAATCTAGCTTAGAAACCAAAGACTGCTGTTCGTTGTTTACAAACTTAACTTGACCGTTTGCATCTACCGTAGAAAGCTCTTTAGGAATACCGTCGGAAACCTTAGCCCAATAATCAAACTCGCCAAAGCTAATAAAGCGGAACTTAGGAGTTGAATATTTTGGCTCACAAGTAACAAGCGTAATCATGCGCTTTTTAGGATTCTTGCTGTGATTTATTGGGTCTTGATCAAGAACTTCACTTTGATCTGGTCTAACAATCTTGTGAGTAACGTACTTATAAACGAACCAATAATCTTTTGTGCGAATAATAATAGGATCGCCCTTTTGGAATCGGTCAACGTCTGCTAAAGGCTGACCGTAACCATTTCGGTGACCACTAATAGCCAAGTTTCCAATTTCTCCTGGCATTTCTGTTTTAGGGAAGTGTGCAAGTCCTCGCCTATTTAATATTTCTAGGCTAACGCCTTCAACAATATTGCGCTCCCATTGATCGCCAAACCTAGGAATGTATGCTCGAGCAACAAGTTCTCCATACTTTACTTTTTGCAATTTAGGAGGATCGTCTACTTGAGGAAGAGCAATCTTGGTTTTTTTACCAGCAGCAGGATTCTTCCACGAAACAGCCTCTCTGGTTTCAAACTGTACATGCTCGGATTGAGCGCCCGTCCACCACATTTGCCAGACAATGTACAATGCGCAAACAACTGCAAAAGCTATAAGAAGTTCTCCAACAACGCCAGCTATTGTCCAAAGTGCGCTAGCCTTTGTTGCTTTGGCTTCGCTACGTTCGTGCTTGTAGTTAGAACGCTTCATTTTACTCCTTTATTGTTTGGTGGAATGGTGTTGGGGAATATTGTCAATAATATCTGCATCTTTTGGAACCGATGCAAACCTTAGAGGCTGCAATAATGCAGACGACTCTAAGAACTTTAGGTTCCCCCTTTTTTCCACTTTCCATCCCAGCCCAAAAGTACTGACATAGTCTTTATATGTTTGAATTGCTGGAGAATTATCCAACGATTCTATCATGTCTTCTATTGAGCCAATAGCAGATATTCTATACGGTGGCGAGTACTGATGGCCTTGCAACATAAGCACATTTCCAATACAAACAACAGCTGAATTAAACAAGATTCTTTGACCCTGAATTGTTATAGCCTCCGCTCCGCCTTTCCATAGGGCATTTACAACGGCTTCTATATCTTGTTGGTGAATTACATAGTCGTTTATGTTTGCGGAGCTTCCAGACCCGTTTACGGCCGTTTTCCAAAGTGGCGAATCGTTTAGCGTTACAGTAATTCCTGGTCCTTGTATTGCTGGAAGTATTGTGCTTGCGCCAGTATCGTCTGAAGAATCAGACCCGCTTGCGCTGCTTGTTAACGTTTTGTTTAGAAGATTAACTTTAGAATCTAACTCTTTAACCTCTTCTCTCAAAGATTTTGCTCTTTGAGAATTTCTTTCCACCATTTGCCCCGTATCGGAAGTTACGAATGCAGTACGATTTATGCGCAAATTAGTAACGAATAAGTAACCAGTAAAACAAATTGCTAGGGCAACGGCAACGCTTCCTAACAGCGATTTTCTAGCGCCGTGTTTACCTGTTTGTTTTGCCATATTACCCATTCTTCTTCTTGCGTTCGAGTGTAACTATTATTATAGCGTGTAGCCGATTGATTGGAGTGTTACTGTTATGGCTGACGAAGAATTGAATAAATTGAATACCACTTCATCTGCCGATGTGGATGAATCTCAAAACTCTTCTAAAGAAGACTTGTATGGTGTTCCTATGGAACAGGTTGAAGCTGTTTTGAATGCAACTGCCGATAAATCGTCGTTGTCTCCGCAAATACAGCGCATGATGAAGCGTCAAGAAGAAAATACTCGCAGAGTTGAAGAGTCCATTAAGGGCACTAAAGCTAATGCTGGATGGTTTGTTCCACTATTTTGCACGCTTATGATTGTTGGCTTGTTCTGGGCTGTTATTTATTACTTGAATCCTGCTTTGCCAATTCCAGGAATTGGAGCGTTTAATCTTTTGATTGCAGCATGCTTGGTTATGGCTGGGTTCTTAATGACAATGTGCTGGAGATAGCTTGATAGCTTGATTTTCTGGCTGCATGTAATAAGCATGCAGCCATTTTTTGTATGCGTGTTTTGTGTTTTTGCGCATTTTGTGTGTTTATTACTCCGCTTTACTTGCACAAATAAGAACATGATTATTTTTAGAATCGGTAGTTGCAATAATCCTAGTGTTTCCACCGTCTTTTAACTTAAGTCGTTTCTTTAAGTCGTTTACACTCAGCGGAAAATTGTATGTTGCAATATTTGCGTAAGTTATTTTAGAAAGAGCTTTGCTTATTTCTTTTTTGTTTAAGCTACAAATATTATTTATTTTCCAAATGTTTCCAGGAAAATCTGATTTATATTCGCAAGATATAAAAACGTGGCTGTTGCTTGCGATTTGAACTACGTTGTATTTAGTGCTTAAAATCTTAAAAAATCCCGACTTCATAATTGAAGAATTTGGCTCATAAACATATTTAGCGCAGTTTTTCCAATCGCTTATTGAATCATTTGAATCATTTGAATCATTTGAGTTTTGCTCGTTTTTTATGTGTGATTCCTGCGATTTTTGCGTATCTTGCGCTTCTTCTACTTTATTTAAGTCTGGATTATATTTTGCGTTAAAAACGGTTATTGAATCGTTGTTTGCGCAATAAACTTCAATATTTGAATGCATGTTTGAGTCCAACACTAAAAGCAGCTCTTTGCACTCGTTATTGTGCGAAACAATGTGTACTTGACTAACGTTTCCACAAAAATCGCAAACAGATTTTCTCCAATCAAGCATTGGAGATAGTTTAATAATCACAAATTTCGCTACTTGCAGCATGCGTTGTTTTAGTTCTAAAACATTAGGCGTGCAATCTTTAATCGCGTATGTTCTAGCTCCACTTTTATCTCGTCTTGCTGGATCAATGTAAATAATCGTTGCGTAGTCTACTTTTTCTAGCACTTCTACGCTTGTTGAGTTTACGCATTGAACATTGTTTAAGCGCATAGCAGTCATATTGTGCTGGCTTATGGCAGATAGTTCTTCTTGAGTTTCTACGCAAATTGCTTTGCAAAACTCTTGGCTCATAATTGCGCAATCTACTCCAAATCCGCCAGTTAAGTCGATTAGGGTTGTTTTGCACTTATCAATATTGTTGTTTTTTATAAGACGATTTGCGATGCGTGCTTTATATTGCGCGGTTGCTTGCGACGAGCACTGTTCGATAGAAATATGTGATGGGTATATAACTTGATTGTTTTTGTACCACATTGGCAACTTTGTTTTTGCAATTTGCATTCCGCTTATTTGATTAACAGCAAAAGCAACATTCACGTTTGGGTTATTAGATGCTTTTAGCGCAGCTTCTTTTGGGTTTGTGTTTTGATTTTGAAGAATAAAATCAATAGTTTGCTGATTTTGATCTTGTAGTTGTTTTGTGTGAGTGTTGTTAGATTGCATAATTCTATTTTTGATTAAGGTTTAGAGAAAGTCACAATTTTTCAAAAATGTGGATAACTTTTATACACTTGTTAACATGGCTGAAAATGCAGAGTTATCAACGATTGTGTATAACAATGTGGATAACTTATTTAGATATACCCATGTTATACCCAGGTTATGCACATTTATGTCCACAATTGTGGAGAACTACACGCGTGTAATTTAACGAGATTTATTGCAAACAGAATGCGCTTATTGCCAGAAGAACAATAAGTGTTAGTAAAGAGTAAACAGCAAATCGCTCATTAAAAGATGCTTTTTTAAGAAGAGGATTATTAGTGCCAAGTAAAGCAGACAGAACTATTCCAGTAACAATCCCACCAATATGAGCTTGCCAAGCAATATTTGGAACCAAAAGAGGCATTGCAAGCGTTAGGCCAATCCAAATTAAAGTGCCATTAACGCTTTCGCCAAGTCGCCATTGCGCAACCAAAAGAGCGCCAATAAGCCCCATAATCGCCCCCGAAGCCCCATAAGCTGCAATCACCCAGTCTTGTGTAAGCTTTGAGTAAAGTAGAGTTGCAACGCATCCACCAAGCCCACTAATGGCGTATAAGAAAAAGAACTTCCATTTACCAAAGAATCTCTCAAGCTCTACGCCAAGCGAATACAAGCAAATCATGTTAAAAAGAATGTGCGTAAGTTCTGGCGCGTGAACAAACATAGACGTAAACCAAGTCCAGCTTGCTTTTGTAATCAAAAATGGCGCAAAAGCAGTATTTTCAACAAATAGTTGATATGCGCTTGGCAAAAAAGTGTGAAGAATCATCTCAATAATCCACACAAACACGCAAATGTAGATAATTGAATACGTTGCTGTTTTGCAATTAGCTTTAAAGCGCTTAACAATAGTGTTTATGTCAAAATTGTTCATAAAATAACATTATCTAATTGCATACACAAATTTGCATACATAAGTAGTAACCATAATGGTCATTAAAAATGTTTTGTAAGATTTATGCTGTTTTGTACATAAAAATATAATAAAAAGATGCAAGTGTTAAAAAAAATCACTATTATAGTGAATACACGAGTAAACTCGATACAAACGTTGACTTGGACGAGCAGGTCAGCTTAACGAAAGGAGCCATCATGGAGAACAGGTCCTCTGGCGGTTGGAAGTTCTTTGCACTGCTCTTTGGAGCACTGCTCGCAGGTATTGCAGCATTGTATGTTTACAAGCAGCATAATCCTGATTACGATCCATGGGAGCAGCCATGGGAGAACAGCTCTTCGCCAATTAACATAGGCGCAGAAAAAGAAGATAAAGAAGAATCTGAAGCAGCTAAGCCAGTAGAAGCTTAATAGCTTAACTGTTTATAAACATAAGTGGCGGTAGATTTCTTTGAGAACCTGCCGCCACTCGTGTTTTATTTTGTGTTTTATTTTGTGTTTTATCTAAATATTTTTTAGAACCAAGAAGAACGAGGACGAGTGTTCTGTTCGATTCCTCTTGTATTGTCTGCAATCTCCCTGGTGTTGTTAGCAATTGCGCTTGTATTGTCTGCAATAATAAAGCTATTAACGCATGTCATAGTTTGAAGAATGTTAGAAATCTTCTGTAGCTTAATCATCTCTTCTTGATTCTCAAGCATTGTATTCTGATTATCGACCATAGCATTTAGCTTTTGTCTCATATCCATTTGATTATTAAGAACTTGGTTATGATATTGATCTCGCTTGTATGCAGTAATCATCTCTTTGATTGTATCTGCCTCGTGATTCTTAACTAGAGAAATAAAATATTCAACAGAATCTAAAACATAGTAATCATTTGGATACCAAGAAGAAGTTTCTGCAAGCATACGCTCTTTAATGTCATTCATTTCTTTGTATAGTGCATTACGACGCTCGTCAACCATGTTATTGTGTTGAACAATCTGATCATTCTTCTCTTTAATTTGTGCATTTAATTCAGAAACACGTTTTTCTTCTTTATTGTTATCGCGATTAATTTTTTTATTATATTTTTTAACAATAATCGCAGCCACAATAGCCGCAACAACGAATGCAATAACATTAATAGCAGCATAAAATACAAACGACTCAACATTGTTGTATTTAACCGAAAAAGTATAAGCATTCCACAATCCACTAAGCCAAGCTAATATAAGCAGAACCAGTAAGACTCTTCCTGTAGTTAACATTGCTTTGCTGTTCTTTGCTTTTCCAACGGCAAACACGGCTGTTATAACTACGCAAAAAATAAGTCCGTTAATATTTCCACTTAGTGCAGTAATAACTCCGAATACGATGCTAAAGGCTATACCAGCCATAAAAAGACCATAATCAGATTTTTCTTTAGTGCTGTCTGTTTTGATAAGGTTTTTAAGAATAAGTTGCTGTTCAGATAGTAATTGTCGTTTTTCTTTTTCTGCTTGCATAAACAGACTAAGTTTTTCATTAAACTTTTGTATATAATCCCTTACAGAATATAATCCGTTTAATAATTCGGCACCTTCTGGGAGCAAACTATGCTGCATATTTTCTTCTACAGACATATTTTTTCCTTAATCTTAGATTAATTAAAATGTATATTTACCGCGTTATATTGTATGACTTTAAGATTACAAGTAACACATTTTATAAAAGATTGAAGAACGCATAAAACGCATAAAACATATAAAAAGAGCAGCGGAAAATGTTTCCACTGCTCTTTTCTTTATCTAATAGCTACTACAATTAGCGCCTTTTGCTTATTCAGCAGTTGGAAGAGCGCCAGTGTGCCAAATGCGATCGAGGTAATCTTCGATAGAGCGATCGGAAGAGAAGTAACCAGAGTTGGCTACGTTCAACACAGCCATGCGTGCCCACTTCATAGGATCGCGGTAAGTTTCCTCAATTTGAGCTTGAATATCCATGTAAGAGCTAAAGTCAGCCATTGCCATGAAGTAATCGTGAGTAAGCCAATCATTAACGAGTGGCTCATACACGCTCTTGTCGCCGTTGGAGAATGTGCCGTCAGCAACCATGTCTACAGCGGTCTTCAAGCGAGGATCAGACTCGTAGTACTTACGGGAGCCGCCGTGATCGTAGCCTTCTGCGTAGAGCTTCTCAACCTCGTCAACAGTCATGCCGAAGAGGAAGAAGTTCTCAGCGCCAACGCGCTCACGAATCTCAACGTTTGCACCGTCGAGAGTACCAACAGTCAAAGCACCGTTCAAAGCGAACTTCATGTTACCAGTGCCAGACGCTTCCTTACCAGCTTGAGAAATCTGCTCATCCAAATCGGTTGCAGGAATCAAGTTCATAGCCAACTCGATGTTGTAGTTCTCTGGGAAGAACACTGCAAGCTTGCCCTTGCATGCTGGATCGTTGTTCACAACGCGAGCAACATTGTTGATGAGCTGAATCGTAAGCTTTGCCATAGCATAGCCTGGAGCGGACTTAGCGCCGAAGAACACGGTGCGTGGAAGCATCTTGTCTACGTCGATTGTGCCATTCTTGATTCCAGCGTATGTGGAGATAACCTGGAGGATCTTCATGGACTGGCGCTTGTACTCGTGCAAACGCTTAACAATGGTGTTAAACATAGTGTCTGGGTTGATTTCAAAGCCATACTTGTGCTTTGCAAAATCAACGAAGGCAAGCTTGTTCTCCTGCTTGACTTTAGCGAACTTCTTCACGAAGGATGGATCGTCAGCCAATGGCTTCAAACCTTCAAGAAGCTCCAAATCACCCTGCCATGCGTCGGTGCCCAAGCCCTCAGTAATAAGAGCAGACATGCGTGGGTTGCTCAAACGCACAAAGCGACGAGGAGTTACGCCGTTAGTAACATTCTTGAACTTATCTGGGTAAACGCTGGAGAAGTCCTTTAATGTAACATCCTTCAACAACTCAGAGTGAAGCTCAGCAACGCCATTAACGTAAGAGCCGCCGTAGGTAGCCAAGTAAGCCATGCGAACTACAGCACCTTCGCCATTTTCGTCGGCGTCGGTAGCAATGCGCATACGCTCAACCTGATCCTCGGAAACGCCCTTGCTGCGAAGCTCGTTGCGGAACTGCTCGCTAATGCCTTGAATAATCTCAAGGTGGCGTGGCAAAAGTTCGCCAATAAGCTTGGCTGGCCAAACTTCCAAAGCTTCTGGAAGAAGCGTGTGGCAAGTGTAGTTGAATGTCTTAGTAGTAATGCCCCAAGCGGTGTTCCAATCGTAGCCGTACTCGTCCATAAGAACGCGCATAAGCTCTGGAATACCAATAACTGGGTGAGTATCGTTCAACTGGAAGTTGATCTTGCTTGGGAAGGTCGTAAGATCTGGCTTATCTTGACCAGGATAGAATACGCGAATAGCGTCGTGAATAGAAGCAGCTACGAAGAAGTATTGCTGCTCAAGACGCAAAGCCTTGCCCTGTGGAGTGGAATCTTCTGGATAAAGAATCTTAGAAATGTTTTCTGCTTCAACCTGTGGCTTAACAGCATCCAAGTACTCAGACTTGTTGAAGGTGAGCAAATCAAATTCGTCGTAAGACTTAGAAGTCCACAAGCGAAGAGTGTTTACGCGACCAGAATTGTAGCCTGGAACCATGTAGTCAACTGGTACTGCGCGAACAGCCCAATCTGGCTTCCACACTCGCTTGCCGTTTTCTTCAACAACCTTGCCGCCAAAGTTAACGCGCTGGTCTCTGCCGTAGTCAACGTGACCCCATGGCTCTTCGTTGCTAAGCCAGTAATCAGGGGTTTCTACCTGCTTGCCCTGCTCGTCGAAGCGCTGCTTAAAAATGCCGTAACGATATTGGATGCCGTAGCCGAATGCTGGAACGCCGATAGAGGCGAGCGAGTCAATAAAGCAGGCTGCGAGACGACCCAAACCGCCGTTACCTAAACCTGGCTCATACTCAGCATTGATAACATCTTTTGGCTCAAAACCAAGCTTTGTAACAGCCTTGTTGAACTGATCGGTAAGGCCAGCGTTAAGCAAAGCGTTTTCAAGCTGCTTGCCCATTAAGAACTCTGCGCTTAAATAGCCAACAGCCTTTGTGTTTCCGTTAATCATGTCATGCTGTGTCTGCATCCAAGAGTCCATCAAGTGGCGACGAACTGCGGTAGCAGCGGCAACATACACATCAGCCGTAGTGGCCTGTTCTGGGGTGACACCCTGGGTATACTTCAGATTTTCTTGAAGTTCTTTGGCAAATGCCGCCGCAGTAGTCTTGGCTTTAGGCGCGACGTGTTTAGTCATATTTGACTCCTTGTGCCGTGAATAATATATTTACCTAAAATGTGCGAATAGCAACCCTTGATTATGCTGGTTGTAGCCGCGCCAAATTGCACTTAACAAGACGGTACGCGGCAATGCACACGTTTTCATTGTTGATGATACCACAACCCCAAACCCTTATTAATAATTATTTACAATATGACTTTTATAAAACAACATTAAAATCGCAAATAATACTTAGACAATTCGTGAGATAATTCAAATATGGCTGTTATACGAGAAGCGGATATAAGTGGCGCTAAAAAATCGTTTGAAACGTGGGCAAATAGTGCAAAATCTTATATAAATTCTATGAAAATAGATTCTACGAACAATAAAAAAGATTTGTGCTGCATAAACACAAGCGAAATAGGCGTTAGTGTAAACGATGAAGCAATGGCTGTTAGATATTCGCTTTACGTTCTAGAGCATATAGCTCCAGGATGCGCTGTAGAGGTAAGAGTGGCACCTTGGGGAGCTGTAAAAATCTTAGAAGGCCCACATTCGGATCCGCACAATTTAACACCGCCAGATGTTATAGAACTTGACCCAGATGTTTGGTTGCGACTTTCTTGCGCAATAACAAAATGGGATTACGAGCAGCAAATTGGGAATATAAGCGCAGTTGGAGAGCGAGACGATTTAAGCAATTTGCTGCCCGAACTTACAAAAGCTCTTTTTAATAATTAATGCTAACTAAGGGTATTTGCCTACATGCTTATCTACATATAGAATTAAGCGTTCTTGTGCAAATTCTTGTGCAAATTCTTGTGCAAAAATTACTTGTTCTTATGCATAAAACTAGGCATAGGCATAGGAATGTGATGATGAACAACGCCAGAATTGCTAGACGACTTGTCTTTAGTAGCGGCCTGAGCGGCAGACTGAGCAGCCCACTCGGCGTAGTCGTCTAAATCGTCATCTCCACTCGAAACGGAATCATGCAAGCTATCAACACTATCATTACCAGCATTAGTGTTGGTGTCTTTAGAATCATCTTCTACAGATAAGCTCTCGGAATCATCTTGATTATCTAGATAATCCTCGGTGTTATTGTAGCTATCAGATTCAAACGGATCGAAGGATCCTTGACCAGGCTCGTGAGTATTAAGCTCTTTAGCAAGCTCGTCGTAATCCGTATCGGTCGTCAGGTATTTGAGCTTACGGGCAATTTTCTGTTGCTTTGCCTTCTGTCGTCCGCGGCCCATCTGACCCCCTCTAGTTTACCGAAACAATCAATTCATCACACAAGAGCGTACCACTTTGCCGCAACAGAGTATATTGTCTGAGTGAACTTTTACCATAAAAGCCATATTTTAGGCGTAAAAATCGCAAGAAAAATTGCGTGTGTAAGGAGTTAGAAATGGCAGAAGAAGCACAGGTTACAGCTGCTGGAAACGAGATAAGCGCAAGCTTTGTGGCAGCTCAAAAACGTTCAGACGCAACGCTTGAGAAGCTAAAAGCAAATTCTAGCTCCTTTACAATGCTTACAGGAGATAGGCCAACAGGAAGACTTCACTTAGGTCATTATTTTGGTTCGATTCGTGAGCGTGTCGCAATGCAAAATCTTGGCGTAAACACAAACGTGATTATTGCAGACTACCAGGTGATTACAGATAGAGACACTGTTGAGCATGTAGAAGATAACGTGCTAAACCTTGTTCTTGACTACATGGCTGCTGGAATTGACCCTAAGAAAACCATGATTTTTACGCACTCCGCTGTGCCTGCAGAAAACCAGCTTATGCTGCCATTCTTGTCTTTAGTTACAGAAGCCGAATTGCATAGAAATCCTACTGTTAAAGCCGAAATGGAAGCTTCTGGTCATGCTTTAACAGGACTTTTGCTTACATACCCAGTGCATCAAGCTTGCGATATTCTGTTTTGCAAAGCAAACGTTGTGCCAATAGGCAAAGATAATTTGCCGCATATTGAGATTACGCGCACGATTGCTCGTAGGTTTAACGAGAGATACGCAAAAAAGAATCCTGTTTTTCCAGAGCCAGCTGCAATTCTTTCGGATACGCCAGAAATCCCAGGATTAGACGGCCGCAAGATGAGCAAGTCTTACGGAAACTCGATTATGCTTGGCGCAACCGCCGAAGAAACAGCAAAGTTGATTAAGAAGAGTCCAACTGATTCTGAGCGCACAATTACTTTTGACCCAGTGGCTCGTCCGCAAGTTTCTGCGCTTTTGACTACTGCTGGTTTGGTTACAGGCAGAGATCCAAAAGATATTGCGCAAGAAATCGGCAACGCGGGCGCAGGAGCACTAAAAGCGTACGTTATTGAATCTGTAAACAACTTCCTTGCCCCACACCGCCAGCGTAGAGCGGAATTGGCCGAAGATATGGATTCAATTCGCGATATTTTGCACGATGGAAATGCGCGAGCTGCTGCGATTGCGCAAGAGACGCTTGATCAAGTGCGAGAAGCAATGAATATGAAGTATTGATTAATTCTTGATTGATAAAGCTTTCTTGATTGCATATTTTGATTGCATGCAAATAGAACGCGCATAAATAAAACGCCCAGTAGTAGCTGGGCGTTTTATGTTTATTAGCTTATGACTAAATGTCGTATCGCCAGCTTTTATCTGTTATAACGCGCGCAACTGCAAGCCCTAATGGCAAGCAAATAATCACCATAAACGCGCGGAAAGTCCAGTCTAAAGCAGGAAGAGTATTAAACTGCCCAAGATAAAACATTGCGCGATACATATAAAGTCCAGGAACCATAATCACAATAGATGGAACAGTAAGACTAATACGCGGATAACCCAAGTATTGAGGCGCCCAACCCCTATGCACAATTGCACGCCAAGCGGAAGCCAAAAGGCCAGCAAGCAAAGCGCCAGTAAACGCTGCGATTTCTGCAGCAATACCAAAATCAGCCATTGTTAAGCGCAAAGTATCGGTAATTGCGCCGATTATTCCAGCAACAAAACACATTCTTTGAGGCGAATTAAACAGAACGGAGAATCCCCACACGCCTGCAAACGCTGTAATCATTCTAAGAACAGCATTAAGCCAAGGATTTAAGCCAAGCGGAGTAAAGCCTTGAGGGTCTAGCTGAACAAGACTTGCAACCATCCAGCCAGCAAGAGTGCCCATTAGAATAATCGCCATTGTGTAGCAAAGCCTCTGAATGCCAGAAGGAAAATCAATCTTAGCAATATCTAAGCCGCCTGTAATAAGCGGGAAGCCTGGAATCACAAACAAAACAGAACCAATATAAGCCGTATTGTGATGCAAAGCAGAAGGGTCAAAGCAGCCAATAATGCGCAAAGAAGCAATGCAACTTAAAGCACCAACAGCAACAGCAATAAACGTTACAACAAATTGGTTTAGATGATGCATAAACATGCGTCTTCTAACGTAGTGGCCGATTCCAGCTCCAATAAAAGCACCAAGCATATCGTAAGCGCCGCCGCCGAGCAAAAATGCGAAGGATGCGCATGCTACAGCAGAGGCAAGGCCTGCAAACCACGGTTTATAAAGAGGCTTGCGGTTTTTGATTAAGTCTAAGCGGTCGTGAACTTGACGAACCGTAAGCGGCGCGGAAGAATCGCCAGCAGGATTTGCGTTAGATGAAGTAGCAGAATTGTTTTTAAGATCTGAATTCAAATTATTTTGGCTATTTTGAGCATTTTTAACATTCTTGACATTTTGAACGTGAGAAAAATGCTCAGCATACGTTTTTTCTGGCTGAAGTGCAAAAATTCCGCGAGGTTTTTCTTTGCGAATCGCCTCTTGAATTGCCATTTTTTCTTCGACTTTTGCAGCATGCTCCTCTGACTGCTTAGCTGTTTGAACAATCGCGTTCTCGTTACTGCTAGCTTGAAGAGTGTCTACTAATTCCTTGGAAACAGTGGCTTTTGAATGGTATAAGGAATCGTTTCCAAGCTTAACGTTAAACCAATCTGCAAAATGTTCGAGTAGCCAAATTCTCTCTGTGTTTACGCCAGTAGTAGGAAGATCAACAACTTCTGTAATTCGCTCATGCTTATCTGTGCAAGTAGCTTCAATATCTGTTAAATTAACGTCTGCACGAACATTTACGCCCATAGGTTCACCAACGCGGTGCATAAGCTCGCGAACGCGGTAGCTTCCAGTTCCAGCGCCTAAACCTAAAGCGCCAACACGAATAATAATGCTAGATTTTGCTGCAATTCCAGCTTGCGTAACTGGTTTATCCCAATCGCGCTCAACGTCTTCCATATCTAGCGGAATCGCGTGCGTTTGAAAGCGCCCAGAAGGCTTTCCAACAATATGACCAGTCGAAAGTATTTGCGGCTTATTACTGTCGCTGTTGCTGCCGTTATTATTGCTGCTATTGCTATCGCTGCTATCCGCGTTATTCTCTTCTATGCTCACAATTTTTTAGTATACGCATTGCATTACCTATAAAAAATTTATACAAAAAATCAGTCCTAAGGTCGGTTCACAATTATTTTGGAATCTCGCTGGAAACAAAGGCTGTGGGCTTGCAACTTTTGACCTAAATAACCGCGGAGGAGCCGTGGAAGTCAAACGACCAAGCAACCTTATGACTAGCACAAGGAGGTCTGATGACAACTCAAAATCAACAGGTAACTCCAGCAGACGCAACGATTGTAACGTCTGGTTTAGGGCGAAAAGGCCCCGAGGAGCGTGAACTTCCAGCATCGCTTAAGCAAGACATGGATTTGTGCTTGCACATTCTGCGCGATGTTTTGGGTGAATTTGATGAAAAATTATTAACCGTATTTGACGAAGTGCGCTTAAATGCTGTAGATGCAAGTGCTGCACACTTTAATCAAATGCTTGATGCTCAAGAAACAGAAAACGACGGATTAAGCAAGGCTGTAGAAAAAATCAACGGCATGGATTTGCCAGATATGCAGTTGCTTGCGCGCGCGTTTGCTACATACTTCCATCTTGCAAACCTTTGCGAAGAAAACTACAGGGTTTCTGTACTTCATCAACGCGAGTGCGACGTTGAGGATTCCAATCCAGTGGACCCAGTAAACGAGCTAACTTGCGCATATCATAAGTTGCTTACGGAAATGAGCCCTGCACAAGCTAAGGAATTGCTTGCAAAGCTTGAGTTCCACCCAGTTTTTACTGCGCACCCAACAGAAGCAAGACGCAAGGCTGTAGCTGGTAAAATCCGCAGAATATCAAAGCTTCTAAGCAAGCACAATAGTTTAGGCGGATCAGATAAGCGCGAAAACTACAGGCGTCTATACAACGAGATTGACGCGTTGCTGCGTACGTCTCCAATCGCACTTAAAAAGCCAACTCCTGTTGAAGAAGCGGACACGATTCTAGATATTTTTGACGCCACTTTGTTTAACACAATTCCGCTGGTTTATCGCAGATTTGACGATTGGCTGCTAGGTAAAAAGGCTGGTTTAGTGCCGCCGCGTTGCCCAGCGTTCTTCCACCCAGGAAGCTGGATTGGCTCCGATAGAGACGGAAATCCAAACGTTACGGCAAAAGTTAGCAGGCAAGTTGCTAGAAAGTTTAGTGACCACGTTCTTGCTGCCCTAGAGGCGCGTACGCGTGAAGTTGGAAAATGCTTAACAATGGAAACGCGCACAACTCCTCCAAGCGTTGAGCTTTTGGAGCTTTGGAATCGCCAGCGAGAAATGAGCGAGCAGCTAACGGAAAGCGCATCCGACGTTTCCAACAGCGAGCCACATAGAGCCGTTATGCTTGTTATGGCAGATCGCTTGCACAGAACGATTAGCCGAGATACAGACTTAATGTATCATTCTTGCGAAGATTTTATTGAAGACTTGCACATTGTGCAAAGGTCTCTTGCGGCTGCTGGCGATTCGCGCGCGGCTTATGGTCCGTTGCAAGATCTTATTTGGCAAGCGCAAACCTTTGGATTCCACATGGTGGAAATGGAGTTCCGTCAGCATTCGCTCGTGCATTCTCGCGCTTTGGAAGATATTCGCGAACACGGTTTGCACGGGGAGCGTGGACCGCTTCAGCCAATGACTCGCGAAGTTCTAGACACTTTCCGCGCGCTTGGAGCAATTCAAAAGCGCAACGGTATGCGTGCAGCTCGCCGCTACATTATTTCGTTTGCAAAGTCTGCTCAGCATGTTCGCGATGTGTTTGAGCTTAATCGCCTTGCGTTTGCGCACCCTCAAGATGCGCCAACAATCGACGTAATCCCGCTTTTTGAGCAGTTGGAAGACTTGCAAAATTCGGTTAATGTTTTGGAAGAAATCATTAAGATTCCAGAAGTTCAGGCTCGCTTAAAGGCCACTGGTCGCAAGATGGAAGTTATGCTCGGCTACTCCGACTCTTCCAAAGACGCAGGTCCGACTTCTGCAACGCTTGCTTTACATTCTGCTCAAGAGCGCATTGCTCAATGGGCTAAAAAGCACGATATTGACCTAACGCTGTTCCATGGCCGCGGAGGTGCTGTTGGACGAGGCGGAGGCCCTGCAAACCGTGCTGTTTTGGCTCAGCCAGTTGGGTCGGTAAATTGCCGATTTAAGCTTACTGAGCAAGGCGAGGTTATTTTTGCTCGCTACGGCAACCCAATTTTGGCGATTCGCCACTTGGAATCTGTTGCTGCAGCAACTTTGCTTCAGTCTGCTCCAAGCGTTGAGAAAACAAACACAGAGATGACGCACAAGTATGCGGATATGGCTCAAAAGCTTGATGTTGCAGCGCATAATCGTTTTATTGATTTGCTTCAAACAGATGACTTTACGCCGTGGTTCTCAACTGTTACTCCGCTTAGTGAGATTGGTTTGCTCCCAATTGGTTCTCGCCCTGCAAAGCGTGGTCTTGGTGCAAAGTCTTTGGACGATTTGCGCACAATCCCGTGGGTGTTCTCTTGGGCGCAAGCTCGAATCAACTTGGCAGCGTGGTACGGCTTGGGTACAGCTTGTGAAAAGTTTGGCGACTTGGAAACTTTGCGCAGAGCTTACGAAGAGTGGCCGCTGTTTAGTACTTTTATTGACAACATTGAGATGTCTTTGGCTAAAACGGATGAGCGAATTGCTCGCATGTATCTAAGCCTTGGAGATCGCGAAGATTTGAGTAATAAAGTGCTTTCCGAGATGCAACTTACTCGCAAGTGGGTTTTGCAAATTGTTGGAGATAAATGGCCGTTGCAGCATCGCCATGTGCTTGGCCAGGCGATTCGCGTGCGCTCGCCTTATGTGGACGCGCTTTCTGTAATTCAGTCACTTGCATTGCATAAGCTGCGCAACAAGGTAGATAAAGAAGAGCTTAGCGAAAGTCAGCAAGCAGAGTTCATCTACCTGATTCTTTGCACAGTTTCTGGTGTTGCTGCAGGCCTGCAAAACACTGGATGATTTTAATAAATTACTGAATCAAGAAGGCTCTCGTATTTGCGAATTGCAATACGGGAGCTTTTTTGATAATAGGCTTATATTCTTAAACAAAATTCTTATTTACTGCGAAAGATACAATATATTTTAAGTCAAAAATTTTACACTTTAAGCAACTGAAAATATTGCCAATGCCAGTGTAGGAGGTAATAATGCAAGAAGAAGTCAGCGAAGATTTTGCTAATGAAGATTCAGTTTTAGCTACATCGGTATTAAACGCAATGCTCGCAGGGAATCGCAAATTTGCAGACGGCAATTCAGAGCATGCAGGCGTAAATTCAGAATCGCGCATGAAACTTATTGACGGTCAGCATCCTGGAGCTGTTGTGCTTTCTTGCGCAGATTCGCGAGTTGCTCCAGAATTTATATTCGATGCTGGTTTGGGCGATATTTTTTCTGTTCGCACAGCTGGAGAAGTGTTGGATGATGCCGTAATAGCTTCGCTAGAATACGCTGTAAGTGATTTGGGAGTAAAAGTGTTGGCTGTGCTTGGGCATGAGCATTGCGGCGCCGTACAGGCTGTTTTGCCGAATGTGCAAAAGCTGGTTTCTGAATACGGCGAAGATAAAACAAACGAAATAATTGAGTCGAGCGAGTCAATATTGCTGCGTTCTTTAGGTCCTGCTGCGCTCGCAGGTGTTGAGGAAAATTTAGATACAGATGATATTGAACGTATTCACGTGTCTAATATTTTGGCTGAAATTTGCGAAAAATCACAAATAATTCGCGAAGCTGTTTTCAAAGACGCTTTGATGCTTGTTGGAGCAAGGTATCGAATGAGTGACGGCTTGGTGGAAGTGTTGTCATGCTAAAAACAGAAATCGAAGCAAAAACAACTATCCAAGTAGAAAAAGCAAGTAAAGCAAAACAAGCAAATTCTGCAAACTATCTATATTTGATTGCAGGAGTGCCTTTTGCGGCTCTTATTATTGCCATGGCCCCAGCATTGCAAGCACGCAACCCGTGGCTGCCTGTAAACACTGTTATTAGGGGTGTTTCGGGGCTACTTTTGCAAGCCGTTCCCTTTACGTTAATTGGTGTTCTTGTTTCTGCTGCTGTAGAAACATGGGTTACGGAAGATTTTATTGAAAAACACGCTCCAAAGTCTATTGCAAACGGCTTTTTGGCTGCGATTCTTGCAGGTGTGTGCGTTCCTGTTTGCGATTGTGTTGTTGTGCCAACTTTTTCTCGTCTTGTTGCTAGAAAGCTGCCTTTGCCTTGTGCTGTAACGTTTTTGTGCGCTGTGCCAGTAGTAAATCCTGTTTCTATTTGGGCCACTTGGTATGCTTTTGCAGACGTTCCAGCAGTTGCTGTAACTCGAGTGGCTTTGGGTGTTGGTGTTGCTCTTTTAGTGGGTGTTAGTTTTGTGATTCTTCCCGTAAAGTCGCAAGTTTTAAGGCAGAATGTATTGGAAAAAGTTCGCGCGGATTGTGTTGATTGTGCAGCGTGCGCAGATTTCAATAAGTTGCAAAGTGGCAATTCTTCGTATAAAAATTCTTCCAGCTTTAAGTCTGATATTAAAAATAGTTTGAAAACTTACGCACATCACATTTATTCAGATTTTATGCGACTAATGCCAATAATTTTGTTTGGAACAATAGTAGCTTCGATTATTCGAGTTTGGCTTGGTGCAGATCCTGCGTCAAAAGTTAATACAACAACTGTTTTTGTTGCGATTCCAGCAATGATGCTAATAGCGTACGCAAGTTCACTTTGCTCCAGTTCCGACGCTGTAATCGCTCGCTCTTTGGCTTCTTCTCTTCCAATGAGTTCGGTAATTGTTTTTCTACTTTTTGGGCCAATGCTAGACATAAAAAACACGCTTATGCTTGTTGAAGATTGCAAAACTGGCTTTGTTTTGCGCTTAATTGCAACGATTGTTGTGTTCTGCTTGTTTGCTGCGCTTATTGTTCATTTTGCGTGGGGAGTAATGCTGTGAGTGATGCTGTGATTATAAATTCTGCAAATTCTGCAAAATTGTCTAAAAAAATAACATTTGCAAGTATTATTCAAGCGTTGTGCTTATTTTGTTTTTCTGCAACTTTAATGCACAGTGCGCTGAGCGGCTCTTACGCAATTTTAACTACTCCGCGTGCCTTTGCTTATCTTATTTTTGCTGCGATTTTGCTTTTTGTTTTGGGGATTTGCTCACTGTTTGGACTTTTTTCTGCACGTGTTAAAGATTGCAAAAAAATAATGGTTTCAATCGTAGCGCCAATGCTTATTATTTTAATCCCATTGCAAATGTCTCAATCTGCACTGGGTGGCGGTTCTTTAAAGTCTGCAGGTTTTGACGAATATGCGTCTGGTCGCGCAATAGCAATCGCGTCTAATCGTAAAAATAATAAAAAAAATTTAAGCGGATTAGATGTAGTTAATAAAAAAATTGTTGTTTCAGACGATGATTTTGGCAATTGGTACAACGAAATTGACCATAATTTTGATAAATACAAAGATTATACGATTGTTGTAAAAGGGTTTGTAAGCAAAGAATCTACGCTTTCTAAAGATCAGGTTCGCATATCTAGGCAGTTTATGTCTTGTTGCATTTTAGATATGAGCCCATTTGGTTTTGTTGCACAAATGCCCAAAAATTTGCAGTTTTCGCAGCATCAGTGGGTTGTTGTTAAAGCCAAAATAGCTCTTGGAAAAGTTGGGCTAAAAGGTTACTCGCAAGATGGAATTGTTCTTAAAGTTGAATCCGCTAGCGTTTTGAATAAAGCGCCTTCGGGGTATTTCTATAGAACTTGATTGCGTGTATTTGTTTATTATCCGCATATTATCAACATTATTAATATTAATATTGCTTTTATATGCACTTTTTATATGCGCTAAATTCAACTAAGATAGCAAGTATGTCGTTGGGTTTTAACATTGCACTCATTGTTGTGTTCCTTTTGTTTGGTTCCATATTTGCAGCAACCGAACTTGCGCTTGTTAACTTGCGATCGTCGCAGTTGGATCGCATGGAATCGCAGGATGCGAGAGGGGCGCGCGTAGCAAAAATCGCCCGCGATCCAAACACTTTTCTTTCCACTCTTCAAATTGGAGTTACGCTTTCTGGTTTTCTTTCGGCATCTTTTGGCGAATCTGCAATAGCGCCTCATGTTGTGCCATTAGTGGAGTCTTGGGGTGTTTCAAAACATGTAGCAGGCCCGCTTACGACTATTGTTTTAACGCTTATAATATCTTATTTTTCAATCGTAATTTCTGAGCTTGTTCCAAAAAGAATCGCAATGCAGCGATCGGAGCAAATCGCAAGGGCTGTTGTTCCTGCAGTAGACGTGTTTTCTAAAATATGCAAGCCTTTAATATGGCTGATTGCTAAGAATACCAACGGTTTTGTGCGCTTGCTTGGGTTTGATCCAAACGAAAAAGAAAGTGAAGTTTCCGACGAAGAGTTGCGCGTTTTGGTTAATTCCAATAAAAAACTTAGCCAAGATGAGCGCACTATTTTAGACGATGTTTTTGACGCTTCAGAGACGATTGTTGCAGAAGTCATGCGTCCTCGTGCGGACGTTGAGTTTTTGGATGGCTCACTAAGCTTAGAAGATGCTGCTGCAAAGATTCGCGAGCTTCCGTATTCTAGGTACCCAGTAACAGGCAAGGATTTTGATGATGTTATTGGATTTGTTCACGTTCGAGATTTGCTGGACGTTAAAGATCCAAACGCAAAAACAGTAGCAGACGTAACTAGAGAGGGAATAAGTCTTCCTGGAACGTCTAAGTTGCTTCCAAGTCTTGAGCTTCTTAGAAAGCGAGGGGTTCATCTTGCGGTTGTTATTGACGAATATGGTGGAACGGATGGCATTGTAACTCTTGAAGACATGACCGAGGAGCTTGTTGGAGATATTCGAGACGAGTACGACTTGCCAGATGAGTCTGATTTAACCCGCGATAGTAAGTCTACGGCGTTTGTAAACGGAGTGGCTACTGTTGACGGCGGAATGACGATTGAAGACTTTGCAGACGTTACTGGAATCGAATTGGAAGATGGCCCTTACGAAACGGTTGCAGGGTATTTTTTGGCTCGTACAGGCTCCATGGGCAAGGTTGGTGCTGTTTTGCACGATGCAGACGGCTACGATATGACTGTTGCAGAAGTGGATGGTCGTAGAATTGCTACGATTGAAGTTAGAAAAACAGAGCAAAATAAAGATTTGAACAAAATCAATAATAAAAATTAATAAAAAATAGCAAAAATGGAGGATACTATGGCTTTAATGCATATTGTGCCAGGTTTAGACGAAGTTTCTAGCGAGAAAGCTATTGCGGTTTTGCAAAATCGCTTAAGCCACGAGCAGGAAGCTGCTTTAGTCTTAAAGCATGCGCATTGGAATGTTACGGGCTCAGACTTTATTGCAGTTCACGAAATGCTTGACCCTCAAGTTGCAGAAGTTTTGGCTCAAGCAGATGAAACAGCTGAGCGAATTGCAACGCTTGGAGGCTCGCCATTGGGTCGTGCAGACGATGTTGTAGCTTCGCGCACTTGGAAGCGTTTTGCTCTTAGTGGTAGAAAGTCTACCAAAGAGTATTTGCAAGCATTAATTGAGTATTACAACGATATGATTGCGGACGATAGGAATGCCATTGCGCAGCTTGATGATCTTGATATTGTTAGCTCAAACATTATTCAAGACCATGTTCAGCAGCTTGAAAAGTTCCAGTGGTTTATGCGTAGCCATTTAGAATAATTTTGTAGAATAATTTTGCGACACGCTTAGATTTGCTATTTGACATTTTCTGTGTCTGTGCTAATCTAACTACTTGTATGTTTTCAACATACAAGTTGGGCCCGTAGCTCAGGTGGTTAGAGCGCATCCCTGATAAGGATGAGGTCGGAGGTTCAAGTCCTCCCGGGCCCACGATAGAATGAACATCATTCTTTCGAATGGGGCTATGGCGCAGCTGGTAGCGCATCTGCTTTGCAAGCAGAGGGTCAGGAGTTCGAGTCTCCTTAGCTCCACAAATAGGGTTTCTAGCAAATCGCTAGAAGCCCTTTTTTCATGCATGGGGTCCGTATTGTGTTTTGTGCGTGCTCCTTGTGTTTGCGCGCGTCTTGTTATATGAGAACGCTTCTCATCAATGGTTGTTGTTAATATATTCATTAACAAATAAACATAAGTATCTTTACGCCGTGTATTGAGTTTGCTGTTATAAATAGCTGCTCAATGGGTTAACAAGGCGTGAAATCGTGTGTTAGCAGCGTTTAGCGCAGTTAGCCTGATCAGCGTAAGGAAAGTGTATGCGTAAACTTTTATCGTATTGCCGTCGTGCTCCTCAATTAGTAATAGTTTTAGTTTTGTTCCCGTTTATTGCGGCGTTTTATTCTAGAAATCTGACTTTTATACTCGATTTTTGCAAAGCTATAAGCAAGACGTTAAATTACCTATTTTCATTGATAAATTTTGATTTTAATGTGCAAATAAGCCTTACAATCGGGCAAAGTATAATAACATGTTTAGTTTTATACACATGTGTTAAGTCGCTTTTAAGTATGATTGATGATTTAATGCATGGCACACTTGGAATTGACTTGCTTGCGTTTGTTGCATTGCTTGCAACGCTTTGTATAGGCGAATTTTGGGCAAGTTATTTGATTGTTGTAATGGTGTTTACAGGAGAGGCAATCGAAGACTTTGCGCAAGATGCAGCGCAGAAAAATCTATCTCTTTTAGTAAATGCGTCTCCTCAAACCGCGCATTTAATGACACTTCCTGGAATAGTGTGCGGTGAATCTTGTGAGCAATGTGCTCTGCTTGATCATAGTCATTTTAGAAAAGTCAGCGATGAATCTTCGATAGTGGTGTTGCAAGAACCTAAAGATTTTACTAGTTGTGAATCGTGTAAAAAATGTAACAATAACTCTAAAGAATGCCCAATATTGCAAGATGTAAAGTCTTCTAGCCAATTGCAAAGATACAAAACAGTTCCAGTGGAAGATCTAAAAATCGGCAATGTAATAGTTGTTCTTCCAGGAGAAACAGTTCCAGTAGACGGCCAGCTTTTAAGCGGTTCTGCGGTTTTAGACACAAGCGCAATAAATGGCGAGTCGCTTCCGCGCGAAGTGTTTGCTGGCGCGCAAGTGTTGTCTGGATGCGTAAATGGCGGCGTTGTTTTGATTATGCGCGTAACTAAGTTATCGGAGAATTCGCAATATCAAAAAATCATGAAGTTGGTTGAATCTGCAAGAAGTTCCAAGGCTGCTGTGGTTCGATTTGCGGATATGCTTTCCGTTCCTTTTACGGTGATTTCTTTTGTGATTGCATTTAGCGCTTGGGCTGCATCTGGTCAGGCTTTAAGATTTGCGCAAGTGTTGGTGCTAGCTACGCCTTGCCCGCTATTAATCGCCGTGCCAGTGGCATTTATGGCAGGAACAGGAAGACTTGCAAAGCTTGGGATTGTTGTAAAAAGTCAGGATGTTTTAGAGCAATTAAGTTGTGTAAGTGATGTTTTCTTCGACAAAACAGGAACGCTTACTGTTAAGCAGCCTCAAGTTGTTAGAGTGGATTTAGCGAATCATAAAGATAGCGAAAATCAGGAAAATCAAGAAAATAGCGAGTTGCAAAATAGAATACTAATGTTTGCAGGCGTTTTGGAAACCTACTCGCAGCACATTCTTGCAGGAGGAATTGCAAAAGCTGGCGCGGATCTTTGGCAAAACACGCATCCATCCGCTGTTCCGCAACTTCCAAGCGTGCGCGAATATCCAGTTATAAGAGGTGTTAAAGAAACTGCTGGCCAAGGTATATGCGCAAGCGTGGATGGCGTAAACGTTAGAGTTGGGCGAAAAAGCTACGTTTTGAATGCGCCAGCTGGCTGCCTCGAGGAAAAGTCGCAAGCAACCGAAGATAAAGCCACACGCGCAAATGTAGAAAATATAAAAAATATAGAAAATGCAGAAGATGTAAAAAATGTAGAAAATGTATCAAAAATAGAAATCAATTTTGAAGAGCTTTCTGCCGACGAAATGGCAACATACGTTTCTTTTGATGGCAAACTTGTTGGGCGAATTGTTCTAAAAGATGTGCCTCGAGAAAATGCAAAATCAACGATCCAAAAGCTAAAGGAGCTTGGCGTTCGTTCAATAAGCATGCTCACAGGAGACGGCTTGCAGGCTGCTCAAACAATAGCAAAAAGCGTTGGTATTGAGCGAGTAAAGGCTAATTTGCTGCCACAAGATAAGCTTGAGTGCATAAAACAGCACTATAGCGGTTATAAAAGCGAAGAAGATTGCGGCAGATTTGGCAGTTTTGGCAGTTTTAGCAGCTTTATGCATAAGAAAAAAGATAAGCGCGTAACAATGATGGTTGGGGATGGCGTAAACGATGCTCCAGTTTTGGCTGCAGCAAACATTGGCGTGGCTTTAACAGATGGCACGGATACAGCGGCTTCTGAGTGCGCGCAAGTTGTTATTATGAACAACAACATTTATGCTGTAGCAAACGCTGTAAGCGTTGCAAAACACACGAAGAGAGTTATGATTCAAGCTGTTATGTTGGGAATTGGTTTGGCTGTTATAAGCATGATTGCGGCTGCTTTTGGGCTGATTCCTGCCGTTCTTGGAGCTATGATGCAAGAGATGATTGATGTTGTGTCTATTTTGTGGGCGCTAACAGCGTTGAAAGGGAAGCGCGCGTAAGTGACAATATTCACTTTGCTCTTTTCTTGAATGAACCAAGGCGCTAGTCTAAGTAGTGGAGCATAAAAGCCAGCGATTTTATTTAAATCTTCAAAAAGATTAGGCTTAAGAATGCTCGAAACACGCAAAATGTAATGTTTTAACATAACAAAAGTTGAATAACAAAATTTGAATAACAACATGGGAAAATTTATGGAAATGAATTATGATGCGGATTCGCACGAATTGCGAATCGCAGTTATTGGCGCGGGGCCTGCTGGAATCTACTCGTCAGATATTTTCCTTCGTCAGCTTAAAAAACTAGGCGAAGGAATGGGCTTGGGTACGGCAGCTAGAATCGATTTATTTGAAAAGCTGCCAGTGCCATTTGGGCTGGTTCGATATGGCGTTGCTCCAGACCATCCGAGTATAAAATTCATTGCAGATGCTTTGGCTAAAACGCTTGATAATCCGAATATTCACTTGTATGCGAATGTTGAATTTGGCAAAGATATTACACTAGAAGATTTGTTGCCGCGCTATGACGCAATTCTGTTTGCTACGGGCGCTGTAGAAGATAAGCCGCTTAACATTTCAGGCGCCTCGCTGCGTGGCGTGTATGGAGCTGCAAAGTTTGTGGAATGGTACGACGGATATCCTACCAGCGAGCGTACGTGGCCGCTTGATGCAAGCGAAGTGGCTGTTATCGGCGGCGGAAATGTTGCTATGGATGTTGCGCGCGAGCTTTTGCGAGATGCGGATTATCTTAGAGAGCACACGGATATTTCCGACGATGTTTACAATGGTTTGCTTAAAAATCAGGCTAAAACACTTCACTTGTTTATTCGACGAGGCGTTGCACAAGCTAAATTCTCTGTGCAAGAATTGCGCGAGATGGAAAAGCTTTCTGGTGTGCAAATAGTTGTAAACGAAAGCGATTTTGACCTGGACGACGAAACAATTGATGTTGCTGGAAAAGACAAATTGACTCGCCAAATGGTAGAAGAGCTTTTTGCTATACGCGATTTGAGTGAAGATATGCAAGACGGCGGAAACGTTGACTTTGAAGGCAATCCTGCAAATAAGCGCTACATTATTCACTTTAACGCAAATCCAGTTGAGATTCTAGGAGAAGATGGGCAGGTTGTTGCGATTCGTGTAGAGCGCACAGCTACAAGCGCGGATGGCAAAATGACTCGTACTGGAGAGTTTGAAGAATACCCTGTTCAAGCGGTTTATCATGCGATTGGATATAAACCTGCGCAGGTTAGTGGAGTTGCTTACGATTCTGCTCGCGCACTTCTTGCAAACAACGATGGCAGGATTTTAACTTCTGCGCAAAATGGGGTTGTTTGCCCACGCTTGTATGCAACTGGTTGGGCTAAGCGAGGGCCAGTCGGGTTGATTGGTTCTACAAAGTCGGATGCTTTGCAAGTCGTTGAAAATATGCTGGAAGACTTAGCAAAAAGTTCGACCGAAGAATGTGAAAGCGCGCTTCCTGCGCTTCCTGAGATTCCTGCGCTTCCTGGAAGATTGGCAACAGATAGAGACCCTAAGTCTATTGAAAATCTTCTTAAATCTAGAGGAGTCAAAGTGGTTGATTTTGAAGGGTGGAAGAGGATTGATGCTTTCGAGGTTGAATATGGATTAGCAGAAAATCGCGCTCGCAAAAAAGTCGTATCTAAACAAATGCTTATGGATATAGCGGAAATTAAACAATAGTTTATATTGAGTGTACGCATTGATTAGTAAACATTGATTAGTGGCCATTAAACTGTAGCCAAATTGCGCAGAAAGTGGCCACTTTTCAACATTTATTCACCTGTTTTAAGTGTGTTAAATCATAAACATTAAATACACAGTTTTCATTCAGCAAAATTACAGTTGCGATTATTAAAATCAAAATCATGTTTGGCAACATGGGTATGCGCTATTGCAACAATTTGAAAACAGTAGTGTTGTTTTCTCTAATATGGCTATTTGCTGCTTTGCTGTGGATTGTTGCTGGATTGCGTTTGTCGATGCTGGTTTGGTTTGCAATTATTGCAATAATTTTAAGCTTATGTGCTTATTGGCTTTCTGGAAAAGTTGCAACTCGCATTATGCGTGCTAGCGAAATTAGTGAGAGAGAAGAACCTGTTTTATACGGCATTGTTCGCGAGATTTCTGCGCAAATAGAAAAGCCTATGCCGCGCATTTATGTTGCTCCAACAGATAGTCCGAATATTTTTGCAATTGGTAGAAGCGAGCGTCACGCAACAATTTGCTGCACTCGTGGTCTTTTGAATATTCTAAACGAGCGCGAGTTGCGTGGCGTTGTAAGCCACGAGCTTATTCATGTTTATAATCACGATATTTTGAATTCAACGGTTGCATCTGCAATCGCAACAGTTATTACGTATTTTGGGTATGTGCTTATGTATTCGGGAAGTGAGTGTGCAAAATCTGCTAAAAGGCGTTGCCCTGTACTAAAAGTTATTGGCAAGGTTTTAAGTGCCATTTTTGTGCCGCTTGGTTCTCTATTCGTTAAGCTTGCGATTTCTAGAGCGCGCGAGCTGGATGCAGATCGAAGTGCAAGTATGCTTACTGGCGACCCTGCGGCTTTGGCATCTGCTCTAAACAAAATTTCCTACGGAGTTAAGATGCATAAGATGGATTTGCATTCGGGAGTGCAAGCTATTGCTTCACTGATGATTGTAAATCCGTTTGCAAACTATGATTCCAAGCTTTTAAAGCTGTTTTCTAGGCAGCCAGATGTTAACAAGCGAGTCGACTCTTTAATGCTTATGTCTAGTAAGATGGAAAGTCTTGTGCAAGAAGATGCGCATGGAGAAATCGATCATATTGAGCGTGATGGCGATAGCGTGTTTCGTTTTAAGAATGGCGCTAAATACAATGTTGAATACGGCAAAGGTGTTTCTGGCGGAGTTGTAGCAGTTAGCGGAGCGTGATATTCTTAGATGGTTTGCTTTTTAGATTGATTCTTGAGCGCTTATTTGCTTGTTTGTAGGCAGATTATCGGTAAGGATTAATCGCAAACAACCGAACATGCGGACATAGTTCATCGGTAGAATGGAAGCTTCCCAAGCTTCAGAGGCGGGTTCGATTCCCGTTGTCCGCTCCATGTAGAAAACGTTGATATATCAACGTTTGTGGCTTGTTCTTATGTCTTAGAAGTACGCTAAATGTGAAAATAATGTGCAAAATTCTATAATTTTTTTTTTAATATTGACACGAAAGTCTTAGTTAAATTAAAATCGTATTAAATCCGCTATGGTAGAGGATTTAATTGGGCAGGAGGTTTTTTTTATGTTAGATATGTTGTTTGCACTTGTTGCTGTTGCATCAATGTTAATAGGCTTGGTTTTGTCTGTAATGCTTTGGGTTAAAAGCAGCAAGTCAGTTAAAGAGTTGTATAAAAACGCATATGTATATGCGATTGTTGATGTTGTATTAGGCGTATTGTCTTGGGCAACTTATGCTGCGACTATCAATTCCGTAGATGTTGATGTGCGTGAATTCTACACAAATTACTTCACAGCGCCATTGATTGTTCTTGCTGTTCTTGTTGTAAGCATTGCAGCTATAACCATCTTTAAGAGTAAAAAAGATAGCTATGTAGCATAACTAGATTAAATAGTTTATTAAAAATAATAGCCTTCTGAGTTTAATTAAAATTCAGAAGGCTATGTTTGTTATATGTTGTGTTTGGTTTGATTGTGATTTGTTGATTTCAGTCTGAATTCTGTGTGTGATATTTAGACAAAAGATGTATAAATCGTAGTTTTTGTACATTGAATGTGCTGTGTATACAAGTTTTATAATCGCGCGCTTGCAGCGCATGCATTTGAATAAATATTGGATTATAGGCCAAGCAGAATCTGTGGCAAAGTCGGAGCTGCGCTAAATTTGGATATTTTTGTTTAGAATGATTTTGCAAGTAAAGAATAACACACATTTGATTGCTGCAATATGCTTGTATTGCAATAAGCTAGACATGATTTTTTACACAGTTTTGACCTATAACTTTCTTATCTGTTGGTATATTTTGTAAAAATATGCTATATTTCTATAAAAATGTGAATATTTTTGTGAAAATTTATTAAAAAAGCGTTAATATTGCGGATTAGTCCATCAGACATCATATCATCTGATGTAATGATTCCTACATTGGTGTAGGTATTGTTCATGATTTTTACAATGCTGTGGAATTCATGTAAAACAGTTACAAAAATAGGAGTGCGTATGCGTAGAAGTGTCATAGAAGATGCAAAGCGCGTTGTTGGTACTGTTGTTGGAATTACTCTTGCAATAGGCTTATGCTCTGGCGTAGCTAATGCTACTTCAGAAAAATCCAGTAAACCCAATAGTTCAGTTTTGCAAATATCACTTAAAAGAACTGATGGCCTTAAAGATAATGTCCAATTAAATAGTAGGCTAACATATACGGTTACATATACAAATAAGGGTTCACAACCAATAACTGCGTATCCGTATGAAAGTAATATTTCCGATATTAGAGTTGGGGATTCAAACAATTGCCGCTGGGCAAATCTTAAGCCAGGTGAAACTCAGCAGTGCGGCTTTGGGTACCATGTTGTAACCGAAGAGGATGCCAAAGCGGGTAAATTCACACCTAAAACAGTTTGGAAAGTTTCAAAAGATAGGGACGGTAACCAAGTAATCGAAAATAACATTGTTGTTGAAGACAAGCCTGTTACTGGTATAAAGAATACAGAATTTGACTCATCTTTGGGTCTTAAAACGGTAAAGCTTACAACTAGAACCAATAGCGTTTGCTACAGGATTCCAGCAATAACACAGACTGCAAATGGTTGGATTTTAGCAGCATACGATAAGAGGCCTGGTAATTGCTCCGATGCACCTATGCCAAACTCCATTGTTCAGCGAATTTCAAAAGATGGTGGTAAAACATTTGAAGCTGAAACTGTTGTTAAGCAAGGGCATTATGGCGATGAAAATACTAGATGGGGATATTCGGATCCGTCTTATGTGCTAGACCGTGAAACTAATGAAATTTTCCTGTTTTCTGTAAAGTCTTACAGAAACGGCTGGGGTGGGTCCAGCGCTGGAGTAGATCCAGAAAACAGGAACGTTTTACACGCTTCAGTTACTAGCTCCAAGGACAATGGTGTCACTTGGAGCACTCCAAAAATAATTACTAAAGATGTGACTGCAGATGTTGGGCATTGGAGCTCTAGGTTTGCGGCATCTGGTCACGGCATTCAGCTTCGCCATGGCAAGTATAAGGGTCGTTTGTTGCAGCAGTATACAATAAACAACTCGAGAAGGATTCAAGCAGTAACGGTTTACTCCGACGATCATGGTAAGACTTGGAAGGTTGGCAAGCCTGTTGGGTTTAGAAGTGAAAAATCACATATGGACGAAAACAAGGTTGTAGAACTTTCTGATGGACGAGTTATGTTGAATTCTAGGCCTCAGAATTTTAGGCATCGTCTTGTTGCAATATCAAATGATGGCGGCGAAACTTATGGCGAAGTAAAAGAAGAGATGCAGCTTCCAGACCCTGCAAACAATGCTCAGATAACTAGGGCATACCCAGATGCGCCTATGGGGTCTCCAGAAGCCAAGGTTCTTGTGTATTCTTCTTCTTCGGCGTATGGGCGTAGTGACGGCTTAATTCGCGTATCGTTTGATGATGGTGCAACTTGGGATACGGGCAAATTGTTTAAGTCTGGTCCTATGGCTTATTCTTGCATTGAAGTTTTGAACAAGCAGCATGGTGGCGGATTTGGACTTTTATATGAGGGCGATAATAGCAATATTATTTACACTCATATATCTGAAGATTGGCTTGGTTATACTCCTGTAACCGCAGATAATAGCGTTATTGACGTTCCGAAAAATGCCAAAAATATTGAAGTTAAGATTAAGAATCTTGGAAGCCATGATTATTCCGACTTAAAGCTTTCTATGAAGGATTTAGGTAAACAATCTGAATTAAATAAAGATTGGAAGATTCAAGATAAGACTGGTATTTCTGTAAAGCCTTTTGCTAACGCAAACATAAAGTTAGATATTGCAATGCCTAAGGATGTTAAAGAAGGAACGACCGTTTCGATTCCAGTGCGATTTGCGTCTGCAAAATATGCAGTGGGAGATTCTTTGCCAGGAATTCAGTCTGTGATTAATATTCGCGTTGTAAAGGCGGTGGAAAGCCATAGTGTTGTGCCTTCTGTTCCTTCCGTTGATGTAAAGCCTTCTGTGGATACTCCATCTGCAGAAAAGCCTTCGCAAAATCCGCCATCGGAAACAATTACACCTACCGAGCCTTCGCAAAATCCAGCGCCTGCAAGAGAACAGGCGCCACAGGTTAGCAATCAATCTAGGAATGAAGCTAATACTCAGAAAGCTGATGAGCAAAAGTCTGAGCAAAAGAAAGAGGATTCTAAAGCAAAAGACGATGTTGTTCCAGCTCCTCCAGCCAGCGTTGATCAGTTGGATAAATCCCTAAAGGGAGCTATTACTGTTGGTAATAATAATCAGATTGTTGCTGGTGAGCCTGTAAAGATTTCTGGAAAGATTTCCAACAAGGAGTTTGCGCAACAGTTGCAAAAGAATGGTTCAGCAAAGGCCTATGCGTTTATATATTCTACGCCTAAAGCCTTAAAGGACTCTGATGGCAATTCGTTTATAACGGTTCGTGGATCTGCAGACAATGCACAATTTTCTGTTGATATTCCAGACGGATATTCTGGAAAGCATACAATCGTGCTTGTAAACGAGAAGGGCGAACAGCTTGCCTGGAATGAGGTAACAGTTAGCGCAAATCCAGTTGCGGACAAGAAGGATAGTAGTAGTGAAAAATCGGATTTGAACCGTAATGCATTTAGTAAAGTTTCAACGGGAAGTTCAATGTTGATTGTTCTTGCGGTTGTAATGCTTCTTGGTACTGCTGGATTCTTTGCAAAGGCAATGCGCAATAAGATTGCATAACCAATATTGCTAACTCTAGATTTTTGTAGTTAGTTGTATACGTAAAGCGCTGATTCGTTTAGATTATTATTAACAAGTTTTGTTAAATTAGATTCTATTGAATTAGCGCTTTACTGTTTTGTTTTTTTATGTGCGGAAAACACATTCGATTGTGGCAAAACGCTTGTATTGCAATACGCTAGACATGATTTTTTGCACAGTTTTGGGCTTCGGACCCTTGGTTTCAGTCTGAAGTGTGTGTGATATTTAGACAAAAGATGTATAAATCGTAGTTTTTGTACATTGGATGTATAAAAAATTGTACATTGAATGTACAAAAAATACGTTTTTTGTGTATACAAGTTTTATAATCGCGAGCTTGCAACGCAATGCATTTGAATAAATATTGGATTATAGGCCAATCAGAATCTGTGGCCAAGTCGGAGATTTGACCACAGTGCTGTTAATAGTTCAGTCAACTATCTGAGAGAATAACAGTAAAGACGATTGCGCGTAGCTTTAATTAAAAATGACCATTACTCTAAAATAGACAAATACAAATCAAGTCTTTGATTTAAATATCTTGCAAACAAGTTTGCCATGGCAGACACGTTATGTTTTGAGTGATACTCATCAAAAGCTTCATAATATTTCAAGCGATCAGTAAATTTTATATCTATTGGTGGGTAACCTGCTTTCATCAATTCCAAATTGACCAGCAGTCTTCCTGTTCTTCCATTTCCATCAATAAAAGGATGAATGCTTTCGAATTCTATATGAAAACGAGCAAGTTTAGTAACAATATCTTCATCGCTATTTTTGTATTTTTTCAATAATTCTTCCATTTTTGAAGCGATTAAATATGGTTGTGGTGGCTCATGTGTAGATCCCATAATTCGAACGGGAACTCTTCTATAAACGCCTCTATCTTCTTTCTTATTGGCTAAAACTAAATAGTGTATGTCTTTTATAACTTTTTCATTTATTTGCTTATTTTTGCTAACAAGATGTTTTACGTAATCAAAGGCTTCTTTGTGTCCAATAACTTCTAGGTGCTCTTTTAATGATTTTTGATCAACAGTAAGCCCTCTAAGAACCATGTCTGTTTCGCGCAGTGTTAAAGTGTTTCCTTCAATTGCGTTTGAGTTATATGTATATTCTATTAGAAATTCTTCATTAAGTCTTTCTAATTCTCCTTCAGTTAGGGGTCTTCTTGTTTTAAGGGTTTCTAATTTAGTTTTTATGATTGGAATTAGCGATTCGCTAATTTTATATCTTCCGTCGGTTGGCTTTGCTGTGTCATGCGGTATTTTCCAGGATCTTCCTTCTCGATATACTCCTGGAATTTTCCCTTCGGAGCATAGAATTCTTACTCGTCTATCTGATATGCCCCATTTTTCAGCAGCTTGCTTTACTGTTATGTACATAAAATACCCTTAATCATTGTTGCATTTTATTATATTTTAACGTTTTATCGGAATAACATAAACAGTAGCGGAATAACATATTTAATTTATCGGAACAATAGTGATTGATAAAACTAGTAACGTGAATCTGTGTTAAATATTGGGATATCTTTGTTTAGAATGATTTTGCAAGTAAAGAATAGCCCAGATTCGATTGTGGCAAAACGCTTGTATTGCAATACGCTAGACATGATTTTTTGCACAGTTTTGGGCTTCGGACCCTTGGTTTCAGTCTGAAGTGTGTGTGATATTTAGACAAAAGATGTATAAATCGTAGTTTTTGTACATTGGATGTACAAAAAATACGTTTTTTGTGTATACAAGTTCTTATAAGCGCGCTGTAAGTAACGCGCGATCGATATGATCTTCTATTCCGCTTTTTGTACGTGTTTTGGGTCAAATTTGGTACAAAATGCGTCAATTGGTTCCGCTTTTTGTTGCTCAACACGCTGATTATAACTACAAAAAGCGGAAAGTTTTCCCGAGTTTGTTTCTCTACGCACTTAAATCAGCTACAAAGTGCGGAATCAAGCGGCGCGACACGCGCGAAAAGTCTTTCCTTAAAAAAACCTGGGAAAATTCTTCAAAAACCTTGAAATGCGTATTTTTACGGTTTAAGCGTTGTTTATCCACAAATTTTACGGCGAGTGTGGCTTAATTGTGGATTAGTTTGTGTATAACATCATTTTTTTCGGTTTAGCACGTATGGCTGGGGCTTGACTTTTTCAAACGGGGGGGGGGTATGTTAATAGCAAACATGGCCGCACCTAGTTTGGCCGTGTGCCGCAGTCCGCTTTTGGATTGTGGAGCAAATTTTTCTATGCGCCCCTAACGCATAGGAGAAGAAGAAAGGAAATAAAATGATGAATAAGAAGGCTATCGCCGCTTTCGCTGCTGGCGCAACTTTGCTTGCCGGCTTTGCAATGGCAACTCCAGCATTTGCTGAGACTCCAACCGCTCCTAAGATTACTAAGTCTGTGGCTGCTAAGGCTGTTAAGACTGCTAAGGACAATTTGGATAAGGCTAAGGGTGAGCTTAAGGCTTTAGAAGCAGGTAAAGAAGAGGCAAAAGCACCAGCTACCTCTGATATAGCTGCTGACGCTTTGAAGAAATGCTACAAAGAGGAAGCGAATGGTAAGCTTACTCCTGTTGATACAGAAATTGCTAAGCTCACTATGGCAGTCGGTCCTAAGGTGACTGCTTATATTAATCAATTCAATGCTCACTTGGATTACACTAAGAAGGCTGAAGAGGTTAATAATCTTGAGGCTGCTTACAACAAGGCTCTTCGTGACCAAGCTGATGCTGCTGATGATCCTGTAGAGGAGTCTGAAGAACAGCAGAAGGATAAGGCTATTGCTAAGGTTCGTTCCACTGCGGCTGATCTTCAGACTGCGATTGAGAAGAAGCAGAAGACTTATGCTGAGTATCTCAAGAAGAAGTCTGCTTACAATGAAGCTAAGGAAAAGGTTTCTGCCTGCAAGGAAGCTGTTAAGGCTGCTCAGGATGCTTTGGATAACTATTTAATGAGCGGTGATAAGGATTCTAAGCGTGAAGAACGTCTTAATAAGGTTCTTAATCGTGCTAATGCCAAGCTTACTGCTGCTAAAACCAAGAGGGATAAGGCTAAGGAAGAGTATAAGGAAGCTAAGCAGAAGGCTACGGATGCAAAGGCTGCTTGGCAGCTTGCTGTAGATGAGTATGATGCTGCTTTCGAGGATGCTAAGTCTCTTGGTATAGACCCAACTGCGCTTCCAGTTGTTTCTACTGCTGCAGATCCATTGGATAATGACTTCCTTGATCTTCCAAGCACTTCCAATGGTGCTGCTCCAGCTGGTAAGAATGGTGCTCAGCCAGGTCAGGCAGGCAAGGCTGGCCAGGCTGGCGCAAACGGTGCTGCTGGTAAGGCTGGTGCTAAGACTGAGGTTGAGAACAAGAAGGACAAGGACAAGCGCGGTAACACCCACACTGGTACTGGTGTTGGCGTAACTTTGACCGCTTTGGCTGCCACCATGCTTGCTGGCATGGGTGCTGCTGTTCGCAAGGCTCGTCACTAAGCATTGCGCGCGCACTTATGCCAAGTGTGTGAGTGCGCGCTTGAAAATTGGCTTGCGTTAGGCGGCGGCGCGTGTTTTGTGCTGCAGCTTGCACACGGGGTTTAGAGTTTGCTCGGTTTGCCGAAATTTCCTTTTCTTACCGTGTAGGTTCTTTATTCTGCTTGCAGGTGCTTAATGCTTGTTGCTAGAGATGGTTTTCCGCTAGGGACGGGATTCTGTTCTTTAGTTTTAAAGGCTTGTTAGGTTTCTAACAAGCCTTTTTCTTTTACGTGTTTTGTTGTTCAATGCGCTAAGTATTTGTATATTTTTGTTTTAGAGTGATTCTACGAATGAAGAATAATCACATTTTATATGCTATGAGTCTTGCTGCAACAAGGGCTATGAGCTGATTTGCGCACTTTTTAGCATATAGCCCACCATCTTGGTTGTTTGCAAGCTGGTGGGCTATATAGTATTTAGTATCTAGTTTTTTACATTAGCTATTTAGTTAGATGTGATTTTCTTGCAGCTGTAATGATTGCGCAAACAAACAGCATTAATGCAGTGCTAAAAACAGCTGGAATCACTTGTATTCCAGTATTAGGAAGCTTGTTGTTTACACTAGCGCTATGTGTTTGCGATGAAACAATTCCACTTGAAGAATTATTTTGCAAAGATTCGTTTTTCTTTACCAACACATTAGTCCATGCAACTTGCTTGCCATTTTCGTCGATAAGAACAATAGTGTGATTGCCGCTATATTCTTGTGGAATAATCGCATCAAATATTGCTTTGCCCTGTTTGTTGATGCGAACTGTTACATGCTTTGTTCCATTTACGCTATAAAGAAGCTTAGGGCTTGAATAAATGTATGCGTATGCTTTTACTGCTTTGTTTAGTTGCAATTTACGCATGAATTCTGCCGTTGTGTTTAGAGAAACAGTAATCTGATTGTTCTTTCCTGCATAAGCAATGTTATTGTTTCCAACAGTTAGAGTGTTGGTTAATTCTGGCAGCAAATCAGCAATGCTCTTTGGTGCTTCTGGCACTTCTGTTGATTCTGGTGCCTGCTTCTGATTTGTGAGCGATTCTGTATTGTTGTTAATTTCCACAAAGCTTTTGCTTGGTGAGTTATTGTTAGCATTAGGAGCTTGTGGACTATTAGTCTCGCTAGGCTGCTTATGAGATTCCGCATTTGGGGTTGACTGATGAGTTTGATGAGTCTGATGAGTCTGCGGTGTTGTATTGTTTGTAGGGTTTGCAGGCTCTGGATTTGGGTTCGGTGTAGGTGGAACTGGAGTCTGTGGGTGCTCTGGTTGTGGATGTGGCTGTGGTTGAGGTTGAGGCTGAGGCTGAGGTGGTGTAGGAATATTAGGCTCTGGTTGTGGTGCTGGTGTTGGTGTTGCTTTTCTTGCTGGCGTTAGTGGCGTTGCAGGAATTATTTTTACAACGTGAGCTTTAAGAGCTACTTTCCGCTTTGCTCCACTTGCAAATTTCACTTCTACAACAAGTGTAGTATCGCCAATTTTTGTAGTGTTTGGCTGCGCAATAATTTTAACGGTGCTATTTTTCGGTAAACCTTGCAAGTATGGCTTAAAGTCGAAATCTGCATTAATCGTAGTATCTTTTTTGACTTCTACTTTCTTACCTTCTACTGCTGTAACGTTTGGTATTGGTGTAATAGTTTTACCTGGAGTTACTTCTTTTGCTGGCGTTAGCTCCGCCCACGGAATGCTCTCTTGTGCTGGAGTCAAATCTGCCCAAGGCGTTGCTTCATAGATTTTTACGGGAATCTTTACCGTTCGCTTAGTGCCGTTAACAAAGCTTACTTTTACGGTAATGTCTTGTACGCCCTTAGTGTTCATATTTGGCGTATTGAGCAAAGAAACTTTAGCGTTACTAGGTACTCCATCAAGATATTTCTTAGCGTCAAAATCGTTAGGGAATGTAGAATTTAGCTCAAAACGAAGGTTGGTATCGCTTTTAACGGTGACTTCTGGCATATTTACTACGCGTATAGTAAATCCTTTTTCAATCGTTTTAGTGCCATTTATTTTTATCTTAAGCTTGCCTGTATAGTCTCCAGCTTTAGAGATGTTAATTAAATCGCGATTTGTAACATCTTCAAAAGTTGCTCCTTGGGGAAGATCCTTAGCGTTTGCTAAAGCATCCTTAAAATCGCTTGGTGAAGGCTCGTTGTTTGCAAGAAGAATTTCTTTAACTTCTGGCTTGTAAGTTTCTTCGTAAGGCTTTACTTCTGCAGGCTTTGGAGTTTCTTTAACTTTTGTAACTCCTGGGTTTACAGTTCCAGTGCCATCAATCTGTTTTCTGTTTCCAACGGTAAATCCTAGCTGATTGTCCATCTTTTTATCTAGGAAGTTGCGTGAGCTGTGACCATTGTTTCCAGTGTCTATAATTTTTGCACCATCAACATGACCAATAAAGCTTATAAGCGTATCTTTCTTTGTGGCATAATGCTCAGCGTAACCTTTTTTAGTAAGTTCGTTTAGTTCTTCGGCTCGTTTCTTCATTGATGGCCTAAAAACGCTTCCCTTAATTTTTGGAGCATTAAATGTATAAGCTTTGGTAAACCAATCGTAATTTTTCCGCTTAGCATAAACAAGCGCACGTTCTGTTAAATATCCGCCTAAAGAATGGCCAGTAACGTACAGATTGCTCACTAGATGATTATTGTTTAATTCATCCATAAGTTTTTCTGTAGTGGTTGCTTGGCTAATTTCGCCGCCAAAGAATAGCTTTAAGTCCAGACTTGCATCTTTTGCTCCTTGGGTTCCGCGGATTCCAAGAACTTGCACGCCGTTTTGCTCAATAAATGGGTATTCAGGATTAACATTTTCAAAAAGAACAGCGTCAAAGCCATCGGACTCGTGGTATGTTTTCTTTACTTTCCAATATGGCGCAAGCTCGTTATGCATAAGCTTATATTCGTTGCGATCTTTGTAAATCTCTGTAAGCTCATGCTTGTCGTCAAGCACTTTATTTACGTAATTATCCTCCCTATACGCAAGTTCCATAAACAGAGCCATATCGCGAGGGCTAATATCCCACCTGCGAGGATTTTTATCGTCTTTGTCGTCTAATCCGTCGCCATCAGTGTCTTTAATCAAAGGATGTGACTTGTATCCGTAGTATGTTCGTCCATCTTTTGTGTACGTGTAAAGCTCTTCGCTGTTCTTAAGTCCATCGCCATCGCTGTCTTCATTTGGATCTAGAGCTGGCTTTCCATACAACAATTGGTCAATTTGGCCATTTTCTAGGCGAATTCTGCCAGTTGAAATGTCGTGAGCGGTTTGTGCGGTAAGAGGTGTGGTAGATGGCAATGTCTCACTTGCAATTGCTGTTGACGTCAACGCGGGAATTCCAAGCAGTGACGAAAAAACCAATCCAAAAGTTAATACAATTCCACTAATTGTGCGAATAGTACTTACCTTTCTCATACCACAATCCTTACTTTATACAGTTTTATTTTGACGATTTGGAAAGTCTTATTGAGAGCAATTCAATAAATTTGACTCAACCTTACAAATTTATCAAATTTAATGTTTTTACAAAAGCTGCTTTAGTTTGAAAACAATTTAGTCGCAAGCACAAAGATTTATCAGACGTCTGACGAATTGTAGTGATATTGGTGTAATCTACGAATCAAAAGACAAATCGAAAGATAAGTCGAAAGACAAATCAGAATACAAATCAGCTACGATTTCAAGGAGGATATCATGCTGAAAGCTAAATTTGTTGTAGGCGCATATGCATCGTTGCCAAAAACTCGCGAAGATCAAGAAAAATACTACGATTTGTTGGGTAAGCAAAGCTGGATTGACGGAACGGAGATTCCATACCCAGGAGATTTGGCAGATCCAAAAAATCGCGCGTGGCTAGCATCTGCAATACCATCGCATTGGCATGCAAACACGATTACGGCAATTCCTGGAACAATGCGTCACATAAACTTTGATCCAGATCCAGAATTTGGACTTGCAAGCCCAAGCGAAGAAGGCAGGCATCGCGCGCTCGCATTCTTTAAGGATATTCGCGAAGCAATCGCAAACGTTGTAGACATTAGAGATAGCTGCGATATATCTCATGTAGAAATACACACGGCTCCGACTCGCTTAGCGCAAGCGGATGCAATGAAAAAGTCGCTAGAAGAACTCGCGCAACTCGATTGGTGCGGAGCAAAGTTGGTGATTGAGCATTGCGATAGATATATTGAAGGCCAAAATCCAGAAAAAGGATTCCTGCCGCTAGAAGAAGAGATTCAAATTGCAAAAGATGCTGGAGTTGGAATCACAGTCAACTGGGGAAGAAGCGTTGTAGAAGAGCGAAATGCTCAAGCGGCAGTGGAGCACGTGCGAGCTGCAAGGCAGGCTGGCGTTCTGCAAGGATTAATGTTCTCGGGAGCTGGTCCAGATGCAACACAATACGGATACGAGTGGATTGATGGCCACTTGCCAATGAACCCAGATGAGCCGACTTCGTTAATGACGTCTAAAGAAATTCAAGAAACCACTCGTGAGGCGCTAAAAGACGATTATGCAATCGACTATTTGGGCGCAAAAGTGTGCGTTCCGCAAGACGCGAGCGTGGAGGAGCGCTTGGGATATTTGGCGCGCATTCACGATGCTGTAAGCGCGGCGCAGGGTGAGTGAATAGGCTTAGTAAATAGTCTTAGTAGATAGTAAAAATAAGGTCGCAAACGCAAGAAAGAAAACGGAAATTGTTATGAACGAAGTAAAAAATTCTCGCTCTACGTATCTTGCTTTTGATATAGGCGGAACAAAAATCGCGTACGGATTGGTGACTTTACCAGGGCCTACAGGGTCCGCAGAGTCTAACTTTGGCAAAGAAAGCGCAGATTGTGCGTCTCCAACAGTAGAAGACTATGGCTCTATGCCAACCGAAGCTGCAAAAGGCGGAGAAGATATAAAGAATCGCCTAGTAGCGCGCGCAAAGCAAATATTGGAAGATGCGGCGAAAAGTGGCAAAAAAATCAGCGGAATTGGAATAGCGGCTGCAGGAGTGCCAAATAGTAAAACTGGCGAAATCGTAGCAGCTACCGACATTTTGCCAGGTTGGAGAGGTCAGCGAATTTACGACGCATTTAAGCGCGTAACCGATTTGCCAGTTTATATGATTGGCGACGTTGGTGGTCACGGCCTTGGAGAAGCGATTTACGGAGCAGGCAGCGGAAAGTCGATTGTGTTTTCTGTTGGCATAGGCACTGGAATTGGTGGCGCGATTATTGTAAACGGCAAGCTGTTTACGGGCGCGCACGGAGTTGCAGGCCACGCTGGCCACGTTGTTAGTGATTTGGGAGTTGGCTTTGACTGCTCTTGCGGAGCGCATGCGGGCCACATTGAGCCAGTGGCATCGGGAACGGGGCTGGCGACTCTTTACAACAGCAATCTTCCACAAGGAACCGAGCTTGCGCAAAACGGCTACGAGGTTTGTGTGCGCGCAAATTCTGGGCAGGATGAGCACGCTAAAGAAACGCTGGCTAGAAGCGGCAGGGCCTTGGGGCAGTGCGTTGCAGGAATGGCGAATCTTATAGATCCAGATGTGATTGTGCTTTCGGGGTCTGTTGTAGAAGCTGGCGATATTTGGTGGAATGCTATGCGCGCTGGGTTTGAAGACTCTGCTTTAACGTTGATTAAAAGTACGCCGATTGTTAAGGGCAAGCTTGGTGGGTCTGCTCCTTTGATTGGCGCAGCTTGGGCTGTTCACTCAAATCGCGTTTAATCGCGTTTGATTGCGCCTAGATATGTTTAATTTTGTTTAGTTTAGTCATATTTGAAAAAAGGAGGAATCTATATGAATCCTGTGATTGAAAAAATCAAGGGCGGCCTAGTTGTTAGCTGCCAGGCGTACCCAGGGGAGCCGCTTAGGCACCCAGAAACAATGGCACAAATGGCAATGGCGGCTGTAGAAGGCGGAGCTGTTGGCATTAGGTGCCAAGGATTGTCGGATATTTCTGCGATTAAAGGACAAGTTGATGTTCCTGTAATCGGCATTTGGAAAGATGGTCACGAAGGCGTTTACATAACTCCGACTTTGCGTCATGCGCGTTGCTGCGCTGCTGCTGGAGCGGATATTATTGCGATTGACGCTACAGATAGGCCGCGCCCAGATGGGCTCACTTACGAGCAAACTGTTCGCGCTTTGCACGACGAAGGCATAGTGGTTATGGCAGATTGCGGAAACTTCGATGATGCCAAGCGCGCGGCGGATTGTGGAACAGATATTATATCTACCACTTTGGCTGGCACTTCTCCTGGAAGGCCAAAAACGGACGGCCCAGATTTTGAGCTTTTAGGCCAGATTTTGCAAGCTTTCCCAGATTATCCAATTATTTGCGAAGGGCGTATTCATACTCCAGATCAGTTGCACAAGGTTATGCAAATGGGCGCTTGGGCTGCTGTTGTTGGAACTGCGATTACGCACCCAACATCGATTACGCGCTGGTTTGCAGCAAAGTTGTAAGCGGCGAGTTGGCAGGCGGATGCGGTTGAGTGCGTTAAGGAAAAGTCGCAAGCAGCCGCAGATTCGCCTAGCGCGCGTAAGTAACAAATAAAGAAAAATAGTGGTTATATGTGTGTCGATTATGTGCGGTTTTGTTCTAATTTTTTGTACAGTAAAAAATAATCAAAATTTTCACAAATTCGACACACGCATAACTTGACATCAGACATCAGACCTCTTATGTTTGAAGTAACGTGAAAATAACGCACGCGCTATAATTTAATATGTTTTCGCATTCGAAGACGAAATGCAAAAAACCCAAACTCAATGGTGAGGAGAAAATATGGCACGAATTAACTCGAAGCTAACCGTGGCAATCGCCGCTGGTGTGGCCGCATTAATGATGCTTTCTGGCTGCGGTGGAGCTAAATCCCACAAGGCAGCAAAAGCAAAGACTGCTGTTAAAGACACGATTACCGCACAGGTTGCATACGCAAGCCGTGATTTTGCGCCGTCTACAACCTCTGGCGCGTTGCCAATGGCAGCAAACTGGCACGTTACAGAGCCACTTTACGCTCTTGATTACAGCAACTTTAAGGTTTTCAACGCTCTTGCAAAAGGTGAGCCAAAGAAGATTTCCGATACTGAATACGAAGTAACAATTCGCGATGCTGCTAAGTTCTCGGACGGAACGGAAGTAACAGCGGCAGACGTAGTGTCTTCCTTTAAGCGCACAACCGCAAAGGGCAGCCTTTACATCTCTATGCTCGACTTTATTGACTCTGTAGAAGCAAAAGACAATCGTCACGTAATCTTTAAGCTAAAGAAGGCGTTCCCACTGTTCAAGCAGCGCCTTGCTTTGATTCAGATTGTTCCATCTGCAAAGTCTGATGCAGATCTTAAGAATATGCCAATCGGATCTGGCCCATGGAAGTACGTATCGATTACAGATAACCAAGTAAAGTTTGAGCGCAACGATCTTTACAACGGCAAGTACAAGGCACAGACCAAGAAGATGGTTTGGAATGTAACCGTTGACGATACTGCTCGCGTAACCGCAATGCAAGGTGGAAAGACAGACGTAATGGAAATGGTTCCAGCACAGGCATTCAACACTTTGAAGGCATCTGGATCCGAGCTTAAGACCGCACAGGGCTTCACTCTTCCATTCCTTATGTTCAACACAAAGCAGAAGCCATTCGACGACAAGCGAGTTCGCCAAGCTGCTCTCTACGCAATTGACGTAAACAAGCTTATTACCAACCAGATGAGCGGCCAGGGCGAGGCAGCAACAAGCTTCTTGCCAAAGAACTACGCAAATTACCACAAGGCAAAGAACGTTTACACCAAGAATGTTGTTAAGGCAAAGAGCTTGCTTAAGGAAGCTGGCGTAAGTGGCCCACTAAAGTTCACTCTTTACACAACAGACCACACTTGGATTACTCAGCTCGCTCCACAAATCAAGAATGATCTTGCTGAGATTGGTATGGATGTAGAAATCAAGTCTATGAAGTCTTCTGCACTTTACCCACAGATTACCGACCGCGACGACGCAAACTACTCCATGGTTCTTGCCCCAGGCGATCCATCCGTGTTTGGCAACGACCCAGACTTGCTTATGAGCTGGTGGTACGGTGACAACGCTTGGACCCGTCAGCGTACATTCTGGAAGAACTCCGAAGGATACGCAAAGCTCCACAAGCTTATGGACGAAGCTCTTGAAGCATCCAAGCCAGCAGATCGCCAGAAGTATTGGAACCAGTGCTTCGACTTGATTAGCGACGAAGTGCCTCTGTACCCACTCTTCCATCGTAAGACTACGACCGCTGTAAAGAAGGGCGCATTGGCTGAGTGGAATGCAATCGGCTCCACTGGCATCAACCTTGTAAAAGCAAAGCTAACAAAGTAGGTGCAAGTCAAAGTAACAAACTTCATTTTCCCTAACCTCTAACCGCAAAACCGACCCAACTGTTTACCTTTCTCGCCTTTGTGCAGATGGGTCGGTTTTGTTATGCAAAATAATAATTTTCTTCAATGGATGTGTGGATGTCTTATGAGTAATTTTCTTAGACTTTTAGGTAGGCGACTAATCGCCCTGCCGTTCATGGCATTCGGTGTTACGTTCCTCGTATTCTTCCTTATGTCATTTTCTAAATACGATCCAGCAGTTGCAGCATTAGGCGAAAACTCGTCTCCAGCAGCTCTGGCAGCCTTCCGACACGAAATGGGCTACGATAGGCCATGGTGGGAGCAGTTTGGGTCCTATATAGTTGGACTCTTCCAAGGAGACATGGGTGTTTATGGTGTAAACAAGGATTCTGTAGCTCAACGAGTAGCGGACGCCTTCCCAATTACCTTGCAACTAACTTTCATCGGTTTGTTAATCGCAATAATCTTTGCAGTAATCTTTGGCGTTTTTGCAGCGCTTTACCGCGATACTTGGGTTGACCAAACGGTTCGCGTGCTTTCGATTATTGCAATCGCAACTCCATCCTTCTGGCTCGGCGTTCTTTTGATTTACGTCTTGCAAATCAAGCTCGCATGGCTCCCAGGTTCTGGCGATTTTGTACCGTTCTTTGAAGATCCAGAAGCGTACATTGCAAGAATGGCAATGCCTTGCTTCGCACTAGGCCTTCCAGTAGCAGGTCAGCTTACGCGAATCATACGAACCTCTATGGTAGAGGAATTGGATAAGGATTATGTGCGAACCGCAATCGGCGCAGGTATTCCAAAGAGCGTGGTTGTTGCTAGAAACGTGTTCCGCAACGCTTTGATTACACCAATCACAACTCTTGGCATGAAGATTGGTTACCTTATGGGTGGTGCAATCGTTATCGAAGTTATTTTTGCACTACCAGGAATGGGTACCGCAATGTTCGACGGCATTAATGGCAACCAGCCAATGCTTGTGCAAGGCGTTGTTTTGGTTGTTGCAATCGCATTCATCTTTATAAACATTATTGTTGATTTGCTTTACGTGCTAATCAACCCAAGAATTAGGACGGTGTGACATGCTATTTGGAAAAAGTCAGGTAGTAGATGCCGCATCTAAGCCAGGCATCAAATTTAACAGATTTAAGAGCATGAGCTTAGGCTCTAAGATCTCGCTTATTGTGATTGCAATATTGGCGTTCTGCGCAGTATTCGCGCGATTCCTAGCGCCATGCGACCCAGTAAAGATTACGCAAAATTATCAGCCGCCAACAGGCGCGCACTGGTTTGGCACTGATAACCTTGGTAGAGACGTGTTCTCGCGCGTTATGTACGGCGCTCGCTACTCGCTGGTAATCGGCTTGTCGTCTGTGCTCTTTGCGTTGGTGATGGGCGCAATAATCGGCGCAATTGCAGCTGTGAGCCGCACTTGGATATCTGAGCTTATAATGCGATTGATTGATATAGTAATGTCTATCCCAGGAATCGCATTAGCAGCTGTGTGCCTTGCAATTCTTGGACAATCTATGATTGGTATCATCATTTCCATTGGTGTGCTTTACGTTCCACAAATCGCAAGAATTGTGCGCGCAAACATAATAAGCGAATATGGAAAAGACTACGTGCGTGCAGTAATCGTTTCTGGCGCTCGCGCACCTTGGATTTTGCTCAAGCATGTAACGCGTAATATTGCAGCTCCAGTTATGGTGTTCACAACGCTTTCTGTTGCAGACGCAATCGTGTTCGAGGCTTCTCTTAGCTTTATCAACGCTGGTATTCCAGAGCCAACTCCAACATGGGGCAACATTTTGTCTTCTGCTAAAGCGGGCGTTATCTTTGGATACTGGTGGCAGGCATTGTTCCCAGGCTTAGCAATCATGATTACCGTTTTGTGCCTTAACATTCTTTCTGAGGGCATTACGGACGCAATGGTTGCAGCTCCAACCGCTCCAGTGGCTAAGAGCGCTGCAGATGCGGATGCGGCTCGCAAGGAAGACAGGATTCTCACCGACCCAGTGGCAGCTTACAAGGAGCAGCACGACGCTTTGGTTGAGTCTTTGGCAAAGCTTCGCGAGGCCGAGTTAAAGCGCACGGATCGCTTGCAGCCAACGTCTACGGAGCCTCCAGTTATTGAGGTTAAAGACTTGTGCATTCAGTTCCCACGCTACGGCAGCGTAAATGTTGTAGACCACTTGAGCTTCTCTGTTCGTCCAGGCGAAACAATGGGCTTGGTTGGTGAATCTGGTTGCGGTAAGTCAATCACTTCGCTTGCAATTATGGGCTTGCTTGATCCAAAAGCTAAGATTAGCGGACAAATCCTCTTTAATGGCAAGGATCTTGTAAAGCTTAGCCCAAAGGAGCACAATGCTTTGCGTGGCCACGAGATTGCAATGGTTTACCAAGACGCGTTGTCTTCCTTAAACCCATCAATGCTTATTAAAGCGCAGATGAAGCAGCTAACTTCTAGAGGTGGTACTCGTAGCGCCGAAGAGTTGCTGGAGCTTGTAGGCTTGGATCCAAAGCGTACGCTTGAATCCTACCCGCACGAGCTTTCTGGCGGTCAGCGTCAGCGCGTGTTGATTGCAATGGCACTTACGCGAGATCCAAAGTTGATAATCGCAGATGAGCCAACAACCGCTTTGGACGTTACTGTTCAAAAGCAGGTAATTGACCTTCTTAACGAATTGCGCGAAAAGCTTGGATTCGCAATGGTGTTTGTAAGCCACGATTTGGCTCTTGTTGCAAAGGTTGCGCACTCGATTACCGTAATGTACGCAGGCCAGGTTGTTGAGCAAGGCTCCACTAAGGAAATCCTCACCGATCCGCATCATGAGTACACGCGCGGCTTGCTTGGCTCCGTAACTTCCATTGAGGCTGGTGCTCCAAGATTGCATCAGGTTCCAGGAACGGTTCCAAGCCCATCCGACTTCCCTAAGGGAGATCGATTCGCTCCGCGTTCTTCTCACCCAGATCAAGGACTTGACGTGCGCCCAGTAATGAAGCGCATTCCAGGAACGTGGCACTTCTACGCTGCGCCTCCAGAGCCAGAATCGGATGTACCTTCCGCAATTTTGACCAACTCCGATAAAGGAGATGTGCGATGAACATGAATGTTAACGAAACAAACAAAACTCAAAGCGAAAATGGCGATGTTCCAATCATCGAGCTGCGCGACGCCGAAGTGGTGTTCACTACTCGAGCAGGATCTGGCTTATTCCATAAGAACAAGATTACGGCCGTAAACAAGGTAAATCTTAAGCTTATGCCAGGCAAGACAATTGGTATTGTTGGCGAATCTGGTTGCGGAAAGTCTACCACTGCAAACATTATGTGCGGTCTTCAGCAAGTAACAAGCGGCAAGGTTTTGTTCAAAGGTCAAGACGTTACGCATAGAACTGCAAAAGAGCGCATGGATATTGGACGCGTGGTTTCCGTTGTGTTCCAGGATCCAGCAATGGCTTTGAATGCGCGCATGAGTGTGATTGATCAGTTGATTGACCCGCTTGTTGTGCACAAGATTGGAAGCAAAGCTGAGCGCGATGCTAGAGCCAAAGAGCTAATCCGAATGGTTGGTTTGCCTCATTCTGTTCTTGGCGCTTTGCCAGGTCAGCTTTCTGGCGGCCAGCGTCAGCGCGTGGCAATCGCTCGTGCGCTTTCGCTTAATCCAGATGCAATAATCGCAGATGAGCCAACTTCCGCTTTGGATGTTTCTGTGCGTGCTCAGATTTTGAATCTTCTTTCCGACTTAAAGAAGAAACTGAATCTTTCAATGGTGTTTATTAGCCACGATATTCAAACAATTAGATACATATCCGACGAAGTTGTTGTTATGAATCACGGAACGATTGTTGAGCGCGGCGAAACTCACCAGGTGATTAACAATCCGCAGGATGCGTACACAAAGATTTTGATGGGCGCGGCTCCTTCGCTTTTGCACCCAACGGAAGAAGAGTGCAAGTAGTGTGAGCAGTGCGAGCAAGCGCTAGTCGTTAGTCGCTAGTCGCTAGCTTGAATGCGCGGGCGGTCTGTTAAGACCTTGCAGTAAATCCATGCAGGCCGCCCATTAATTGCAAAATCTAAAGTCATAAATCATAAATCAATAAGTCATAAATAATAAAAAATACGAAAGAAGTTTAATCATGGCAGAAAAATTCCACGGCGTTATTCCACCAGTAGTTACGCCATTAACGGCAGACGGCGAAGTAGACGTTGTTAGCTTTGAGCGCTCTCTTAACCGAATGATTGAAGCGGGCGTAGACGGCCTATTTACGCTTGGATCTTCTGGCGAAGTTGCGTTTAGCACAGATAAGCGCCGCCGCGAAATCATTGAAACCGTAATGCGCATTGTTGACGGCCGCGTGCCAGTGTTGGTTGGGTGCATCGATACGGAAACAAACCGCGTTATTGAGCATGCAAAGGAAGCTAAGGAGCTTGGGGCTTCTGCGATTGTTGCAACAGCGCCATTCTACGCACTTGGCGGCATGGCAGAAGTTGAGCGCCACTTCCGTCTTATTCACGAAGCTGTTCCAGATTTGCCTCTGTTTGCTTACGATATTCCAGTTTGCGTGCACACAAAGCTTCCAGGCGGTTTGCTTGTAAAGCTTGGTAAAGATGGCGTTCTTGCAGGCGTTAAGGATTCTTCCAACGACGACGTGTCGTTTAGGTTCCTTGTAGACGACAACAATAAGGCTGGTCACCCATTGACTTTGCTTACGGGTCAAGAGGTTGTTGTTGACGGCGCATACATGGCTGGCGCAGACGGTTCTGTTCCAGGACTTGCAAACGTTGAGGCCACTGGTTACGTGCGCATGTGGAAGGCTGCTCAGGCTGGCGATTGGGCAACGGTTAAGAAGGAGCAGGATTGGCTTGCTGCTTTGATGCGAATTGTTACTGTTCCTAGCGGAGTGGCTGGCTTTGGCGCTGGCGTTGGAGCGTTTAAGACTGCAATGGCGTTGCTCGGCGTGTTTGACACAAATCAGATGCCAGACCCAGTTTGCCCACTTAAGGGAGAAAACGTTGAAGCCGTGGCTGGCGTTCTTAAGGAAGTTGGCTTGACTTTGGCAAAGACTCCGCAAGAAGTGAGCGATTCCACAAAGTAACGTCTTAAGCGTGTGTCTTAAGTAAATAATCAAATAATCTAATAGCCTTTTACCGATGGTGCATAGTAAGTAAATAGCGTTGCGGTGTGCGTTAATTCGTATGCCGCAATGCTAATAAATACTAATAAATGCTTACAATTACTGATTAATGTTGCTTAAAAATTGCTAATTATGCTAATTAAAGCTTTAAAGGAGAAGCAAAGATGGCAGAAGTTATTATTGTAAAAGATCAAGATGAAGCTGGCGAGCTCTACGCAAAAGCAGTTGTAGATTTGATTAGTCGCAAGCCAGATGCAGTACTTGGCTTAGCTACGGGATCTAGCCCATTAAAGGCCTACGAGCATCTTGCAAAGCTTGTTAAAGAAAATAATGTTGACGTAAGTCGCGTGCGCGGATTTGCGCTTGACGAATACATTGGATTGCCATTAGAGCACGAGCAGTCCTACCACAGCACAATCCGCAGAACTGTAACAGACTTAATCGGCCTAAACCCAGATTTAGTGCATGTTCCAGGAGATGTTCTTAACGGAGCGCCATTAAGCGAAGGCAGCAAGATCGCGCACGCTGGAGCAGACTACGATGCTGCTATTGCTGCTGCTGGCGGAATTGACGTGCAAATCTTGGGAATTGGCTCCGATGGCCACGTTGGATTCAACGAGCCAGGCTCTTCGCTTGCGTCTGGTACGCGCGTTAAAACACTAACCGAGCAGACTCGCGTAGACAATCGCAGATTCTTCGACGGAGATATTAACCAAGTTCCAACTCATTGCATAACGCAAGGAATTGGAACGATTTTGCGCGCTAAGCATCTTGTTCTTCTTGCGTTTGGCTCAAATAAGGCAGACGCAGTGGCAGCAACGCTAGAAGGCGGAGTAAGCTCGCTATGCCCAGCTTCCGCGCTTCAAATGCATCCGCACGCAACTGTGATTGTAGACGAAGACGCAGCAAGCAAGCTTAAGTTGGCAGACTACTATCGTTGGGTGTATGCAAATAAGCCATCTTGGCAAGGAATCTGATACTCAAGTCTAAAATTAAGTAACGTATTCAAAAGCACAAACTTCAAAAGCACAATCGCAGGTGAGTGAAATGTCAAAAAATGCATATTTAGACGCCGTAAAGAAGATTGATGATTCACTAAAATCAAGTGAGGGGCGCAATTTTGTAGTGCGCAACGTGAGTGTTGTAGACGCGCGCGGAATTGTTCCTAACGCTTGGATTTTGGTTAAAGATGGCGTGATTCTAGAAACTGGCATTTTAGACGAAGACCTTGCGCTTGCGATTAATGCTTGCGGATTGCGCGCATCTGACTTAAGCGTTGTAGACGGGCGTGGCTGTTTTGCTGCGCCAGGCTACATTGATTTGCACGCTCATGGGGCATGGGAGCATTCGTTTGACGACGGTGCCGAAGGGATTGCCATTGCGCGCGCGTATCACATGCTTCATGGAACAACTAGGCAAGTTCTTAGCTTGATTACAAACCCTCTTGACGTAATGCAAGAGAATTTGCGTACTGTTAAGCGCGTTATGCAAACGCGACCAGATGTGCTTGGATCTCACTTAGAGGGGCCGTTCTTGGCGCTTTCTAGAAAAGGAGCGCACGATCCTAATTGCCTAGTGGACCCTACTCCCGAGCGCGTTGAGGCGTTGCTTGAGGCGGCGGATGGCACTTTGCGCCAGATTACTTTGGCTCCAGAGCGAGAACACGGCATGGAGGCGATTAAGCGTTTTGTAGAAGCTGGCGTGATCCCAGCAGTTGGGCATTGCGACGCGGATTATAAAACAGCGCGCGCGGCTTTTAACGCTGGCTCTACGCTTATGACTCACATGTTTAACGCTATGAACGGCATTCATCACCGCAAGCCAGGTCCAATCCCTGCAGCCTTGGAGGATTCGCGTGTAACGATTGAGCTAATTAACGACGGTTTCCACGTTGAAAACCCAGTTTTGCGAATGGCGTTTAAGGCAGCGGCTGGAAGGATTGCGTTTGTAACGGATGCTATGGCTGCAACAGGATGCGCAGATGGCGCTTATAAGCTTGGCGCTTTAGACGTTACTGTTACAGGCGGCCACGCAAGGCTTGTTTCTAATGGCGCTATTGCGGGATCTACTTTGATTCTAGAAGTTGCTATTAATCGCGCCGTTAAAGAGCTTGGAATCGGATTGCCAGAGGCGATTGCTGCTGCGACTATTGTTCCTGCTCGCGCGCTTGGAGTAGATAAGCCGAATGCTATAACTAGTGCTCCTTTGGGCTTAGTTGAAAAGGGGTACGCAGCCGATTTGCTTTTGCTTAATCCAGGAACTTTGGCAGTTGAGCACGTTTGGTGCGACGGCCATAAAATTTCGTAACGTAAATCGTATCGTTGCGATTAATCGTGATGCTGTAGTACTCAGGCATCACCATTGAAGATGAAAGAACCGCTCTCGTTTAGTTAGGGAGCGGTTCTTCCATTTATTTAGTGCTTTTGCAGTCTATTAAGCAAAATCGACTGAATAGGCTCGTAGTGGTCGTTTACGGCTTGTCTATATCCGTCTGCGTCTCCCGCAATAGCCGTTTTAAGCATAAGTTCGTGCGCTCTAGCGGTTTTTTCAAGTTCGTCCGAAACTTCCAGCCCCAATTGTGGCAAAACAGCCATATGCACAAGCCACAAGCATCGCACGAATTGCTCTGCAATCGTATTGTTTACCGCGCGCAAAATGCCTGTGTGGAAAGCAATGTCTTGTTCCAAGAACGTTTTTCCAGCATGCGCTTCTTTAGTCATTATTTCCGAAAGTGCTTCCAGCTCTGGATGCTGCGTTCCCTTAAGTGACTCAACCACCTTATCCGCGCATCCAAGGTCTAGGAATTTTCGCATTTCTACAACGTTATTCAAGTCTTCAAAATTCTTATTAATGGAGATTAAGGATCGAAAAGCGAGTGTTTCCACCATTGGGTCCAAAGATAGCGAGCCAACAAACATGCCTTTTCCTTGCTTAACTTCCACAATGTTAAGTGCTTCCAGCTTGCGAATCGCCTCGCGCACCGATGATCTTGATGCGCCAATCAAATTGCATAGCATTGGCTCAGTTGGCAGCATGTCTTTTGGTTGCAAGCGTTCTCTTAAAATAAGCGATCTGATTGCGTCCATTGTTTCATCGCAGCGCTTTCTTGCTGCGATTGGAGCGGAGTTAGAGCTTGCTTGCAATAACGATAAGCGGTCTAGTGTTGTCATCTCATCGTCTTCGCGGCTGCTAAATGTCTCTTCCATTTTGGCTCCTTTCAGTTCGCTTGAGTCTTCTCTCTTTTATATCTTCCATTTTTTCGTTTGTGTGTACTTTGTTTGTGTGTACTTTGTTTTTGAAACCTGCGTGCAAACTATCTTGCTGCCAAAGCGAGGAATCTATTGTTGTTATATAAATTCCAGTAGTCTCTCTTTCCCACAGTAGTTGCAAAGTTCGTTTATTGCTAGAGCTAAGGCATTGATAAACGTGGTGGAATGGGTTTATACACACGCTTTTTGCCCACGTTTGCCCGCCGTCGTAGCTAAATCGCACAACTCCGCGACCGCGGTATGGCATCATTTGGCTTGCGTTTGCAAACGCTATGCAGTCGGCGGTTTCTGCGTTTTCTGCATTTTCATTGCTAAAGCAGGTTGCGCTCGGCTGGCTGAATATCTCTGGCAAACTTGTGTCAAAAATCAGCTCGCTCCAAGTTTCTCCGCAATCGTGACTAATGGCTTTGCCTACACATCCTGAGCGATTTTGATTGCGGAAGAAAGCTAGAATATCGCCATTTTTGCGTTCAACAAACACAGTTTCGGAGCTTGTTGCATCGTCATCTTGCATTGTTGCAGGATCTACGATTTTTCCGTTGATTAATCGCCCTTCGTTAATCATTTTGCCTCGGCTCCACGTTTTGCCGTCGTCGTCCGAAATAAGCGCTCCCGAAGAATAGTGGGATTTGCTTTGGCCGCTGCAATAGAATGGCACGAGTATTCTGCCGTAATGTTTTTCGCTGTGCCTAATAACAATTCCGTTCCCGGGGCACACTCCCGCAAAGCTCATCCACGGCTCCTTAACCATGTGGTCGATTAAGCGTGGCGCACTCCATGTTTTGCCGTCGTCGTCCGAATAGATTTGCGCTATATAACACGTTTTTTCGGCAAATAATGGCTGACTTTCGCTTGCAATTTCTGGCGATTTCCATATGTTCCACGTGGAACAGTCGCAAGTTTGATTACTGTGCGAGTTGATTTTTGAATCGTCATGCGAATCGCAATTTTTTATACTTCCGTCTGGGAAAACTAGCCACTTTGTTGCGCATTCTTTTTCGCTAGAATCGCATGGCAATTTTACGGCCGCGCTTGCGTCCATTGCCGCCGCGTAGTTGCCTCCTAAGCGGTCTATTAGCTTGATTCTTCCGCATTCGTCTACGCCTACAGCGGTTTTGCAATTTGTTAGCCCAATTCCGCCAGGATTAATGTCGATTAATACGTTAATTCTTTCGCTTTTGCCTTCTGGGTCTAAAACAGGGCAGGAGTCGATTGCGCTAGCGCCTAGCTTTCCAAGGTTTTTGCCAGGCATGTTGATTACGGTTTGCAAAGGCCCCCACGTTTTGCCGCCGTCCGCGGATCTGCGAATCACAAAGTTTATGTGGTTTGGAGCGTCGTTTGAAACGCTTGTTCGCTGGTCTGCTCCTGCGATTAGCGTTCCCATGTGCGTTTTTACAAGCGAAGGTATTCTGTAGCTGCGCGAGTTTGCATATCCCGTGTCGAATAATGCAGTTGTTACAAGTGGCTTTACTTTTGATATTCTTTGGATTTGGCCTTCGGTTAGTGCGCTAAAGTAGATTCCGCCTGTTCTAGCTTCGCCCATTAATCGCACTCCGCGCAAGTCTTCGCCAATGCTTACGGCGTCTAATTCTGGTATGTTTGCAAACCAGAATTGCCCTATGTTGTGCGACTGGCTGTATCCGTCTACGTAAATGTCGGTTGCTCCGCGATTTGCGCGAATAATCAAGTCGTGCCATTCGCCGTCGTCAACGCTTGCGGCTGCTTCGATTACGCTTTTTATGCACGTTTCGTCGTCGATTAGCGTGATTTTTATGCCTTCTGGCCCTGCGTACACGCTTATTTTTTCGCTAGATTCTAGATTAGTTTTTGTTCCAACAGTTCCAGCAGTTCCAGCAGCAAAAAGCACTCCGTGTTGGCCAGGGCCTCGCAATCTAAATTGAATGTGCAAAGTTCCGCTCGACTTGCAAGATACGCGTTTTATGTCTCTTGCACAAATCGTAGGTCCTGCAAACCATATGTCTGGCTGTGCCTGTGTGGCCGAATTCGCGATTTCTTCTGGATTTGGCAAGTGGTTTGAGTAGTAAAAGTCGTAGATTTGCGAAGATTCTGCCTGCGCTGCACACACTTCGGCCGCTTTTTCGCTCACTCTTTGCGGTCCAAGATTCGTTGCGCTCGCAAAGCATTGGTATCCGTCTAAATAGAATCGGCTTCCAAAACTGCCGTACGTTACTGCAAAATCGTGTTCGCGCCCATCGCATGCGCCTAGCGCATCTTCCATGTGTAGCGCAATTTCTTTCGCACCGTTTGCGTCTGCGCTATCTTCTAAAAGATTTTGCGCAACAAGTAGTGGAGCATCTTCTTTAATACTTATTTTTATTATTGGAGTTGCGTGCTCTTGATGCGCGGAAGCTTGCGACTTTTGCGCGGGCTTAATATTTAATAAATCGCAATCCGTATTTGCTACAAATTTGAACCTTATTATTCCTTCGTTCTTATTTATTTCATCGTTTTTATCTTTACGATTGATGCTCGATGCGCTTTCGCTATATTTTTTGATTTCACTAGATGGTGTAATTTTTATTACGGCATGATTGAATCGCGTGTGTGCCGAACCCCCGATATTGGCAATTTCTTCACCCAGGTTCGTCGTCTTCGTTGAACGACGTTCCATTTTAGTCCTCCATGACCGTAAAAATTAAAACACCAATGTTTTAACACGTATGACGTCTTATGACGTTCACTATTCAGTCTATCACACATTTTTAAGCAAATGCACAATTGTTGCACATGATGTTGCAGTCGTTGCCACAAAATAAAAAAGAACGTTGAAAAATCAACGTTCTTAAAGAGTGCGAACGGCGGGACTTGAACCCGCACGAGTATACACTCACTGCCACCTGAAGACAGCGCGTCTACCATTCCGCCACGTTCGCATACAGACCACAAAGCTACCATATTTGCGCGCTTTTAGCAAATACTACCCTTGTGTGTTGCGCTCCGAAGTGCATTCGACTTAGAGCGCGCTCACGTCTTTGCTTGGTATTGCGCGAGGTTTGAGTATTTCTCTCCTCGCAAGTGACGCGCACTTTTGCGGATAGTTTATGAACGTTAATATTCTAAGGTTTTAGGTTTTGGGATGGCGCTATTTATTGCTCGTAGAGAAATACATCAAACCTTCTGAATATCTAGAACTTTTGCGTGGTTTTCATCGCCGAGATTCTCGATTTTTCTTCTTCATTCGATGAATCACCATTTCATGCTGAGGTTCATCTCATTCAGTGCGAAAAATCTCGAATCTCTACTTCACTTGACGTAACCTATGTAATCTTGTAACGCGTGAACAGATGTGACGCACTTTGTACCATATTTGGCCTAAATCACGTACAAAACGCGGAAAAGCAGATCATGTTGCTGCGCGGTCAAAGCGCGCAGCAACAAGCAAACTATCCACGCGAGCCATTTTCGTAGTAGTGCGCAAGCGATTCATCGCGGAACTCTTCAAAATATCCGCCGTCAATCGACGCACGAATGTCGTCTAGAAGTTTAACAAAGAATCGCTCGTTGTGAATCGTAGCAAGCGTGTATCCGTTCATCTCTTTAGCGCGCAGCAAATGGCTAACATACATGCGCGAATAATGCGTGCAAGTGTAGCAATCGCATCCAGCTTCAAGTGGTCCCTGGTCGTGCTTAAATTCTGCGCGCTTTACGTTGTAGCGTCCGTGGCGAGTAAAAATCGCGCCGTTTCGCCCGCATCGCGCAGGGGCAACGCAATCAAACGTATCTCCGCCGTTTTCTACGCAAGCAAAAATGTCGTCTACTGCAGCAATTCCAAGCACGTGGCGAGGGCGATTTTCTGGCATAGCATCGCAAATCCAAGCGCAAGTGTCTCCAATAATGCGCTTTTCAATCGCTCCGCCAATTCCAACGCCGTCAAAGTCGAGCAAAGCAATCTGCTGCGCCGCGCGCCTACGCAAATCCTCGTAATTCGCGCCTTGAACAACTCCATACAACGCCTGATATGGCTTTCCTAATCGTGCCTCGGTCAATCGCTTGTGTTCTTCAACGCAACGCTTAGCCCATCGGAAAGTGCGCTCAACAGACTCCTCCTGGTAGCGGCGAGTGTTCATAAGCGTTGTAAGCTCGTCGAAAGCAAACATAATATCCGCTCCAAGCTTGTGCTGAATCCCCATTGAGATTTCTGCGCTGAATCGGTGAATTGAGCCGTTTAGAGGAGACTTAAAAGTAACGCCATCTTCGTCAACGAATGCCATGCGCTCTTTGCCAGCTGCGATTACGTCGTCGGACTTCATGCCAGTAACGTCCATTGCAAGCGTCTTTTTGAATCCCGCTCCAAGCGAAAGCACCTGGAATCCGCCAGAATCCGTAAAAGTTGGACCATCCCAGTTCATAAACTTTGCAAGACCGCCAGCTTCGTCTAAAATGTCTTCACCAGGGCGCTCATATAAGTGGAATGCGTTAGAAAGCATGCATTGGCCGCCCAAGTCTTTGATTGATTCTGGTAGCACGGCCTTCATTGCGCCTTGTGTTGCAACTGGCACAAATGCAGGCGTGCAAATATCTCCATGAGGCGTGCGAATCACGCCAGTGCGGCCGTATCTGGCTCCATCTTTTCCCTTGCCGTCTGCCGCATTTTCTAAACGCGTTTTTGTTGTAAACGAGAATTCGCTACGATCTCCTGGCTTACCAGGCTCTGCTCCGCGTGGGTGTTCAATAAGATTAGTCATACCTTTTACTCTATTAGAAGGTATGACGATACGCGCATAAGTTGCGGCATTGCGCGCGGGAAAGTCGCAAGCAGACGTTCGTTAAATTTTACGTGTTTTTATAATTTTTATAAAAATAGTTAGCTAATTTATGGGTTATATGTGGTATTTATACGGCATTTATACTACTAAATATTCAGGTAATTTTAAGAGCGGCACGTTTAACTCGTATTGTAAACGCAAAATTTTGTAAAAATTGCATATTAATTGCATATTAACTTGTATGAATTTGTGTAATCAGATTAGAGTATTCTTTGTAAAAGATTTAAGGAGGATTAATGGCTGACGATATTTACGATTCTAAGGCCTACGATTCTAGTGAAGAGCATAATGGCAATGCTTCACAAAGCCAATCGGAGCCAACGAGCGCGCAGGAAAATCATGTGAATCCAGAGCAGATTTATAGACCAGCTCCCGAATACGGAGCGTATGGTCCTGTAGATGCTGGCGATGCTAATAGTGATGCAAATAAAAATAACGGTGATTCTAATAATTCTGGCGAATCGTTGCAAAATCAAGAGCAAATTGGCGCGAGTGGTGCAAGTGTAGCAAATAGCGCAAATAGACGTGATTATGAGAATTCAGAATATGGCAACGATTTAGATACCCCATTTTTGCCATATGGCGACCCATATAATGCAAATGGAGAGCAAAAGCGAACTAGATTCGGCAATCCTTACGATTTAGGCGATGACAATAGCGCGGATAATAGCGCGGAAAGTCAGCCTGCTGAAGCTTCAAATCAAGCTCCAAATCAAGCGTCAAGCCAAATGCCAAGCCAATCGCCAAGCCAAAATCCAAATGTGGTTTATAAAAAGCGCGGGTTTAAGGCGGAATCTAAAGAAAACTCAACAATAATGGTGGCAATTGTGTCGTCCATTATTTCTGCAATTGTGTGCGTTGTTGTAATGGCGTTTGTTCTTACTCAAGGCTTGATTCCTATTCCAGGCGCGGGAACACTTGCAGATGTGGGTGCGCAAAGTCCTTCAAAAGGAACAGCCGTAGTAAAAGGCGGTCAGTCTCCCGATTGGCGCTCGGTTGCTAAAAACGTTTCTGGCGGCGTTGTGTCTATTCAAGCGCGCAACAGCAAAAACATGAGCAAAGGCTCGGGCGCAATAATCGACAAGCAGGGTCACGTTGTTACAAACAACCACGTTATTGCTGGCATGCAACAGCTTCAAGTAACGCTTTCTAACGGTCAGATTTACAAGGCTAAGCTCGTTGGAACAGATAAAACTACTGATTTGGCTGTGCTTAAAGTAGACGGTTTGCCTAGCAGCATAAAGCCAGTTGATTTTGCGGATTCGGACGCGCTCGCAGTTGGCCAGCCAATAATGGCAATCGGAAATCCGCTTGGATACGATGATACTGCTACAACAGGCATTGTTTCTGCGCTTAATCGCCCAGTTTCTGTTATGGACGATCAAAGTCGTTCGGAAATCGTTACAAATGCTGTACAAATTGATGCAGCAATTAATCCAGGTAATTCTGGCGGCCCAACTTTCGACGCTTCTGGGAAAGTGATTGGCATTAACTCGTCTATTGCAGCAACTTCTGCAAGAGGTGGCACAGCAGGCTCTATTGGAATCGGCTTTGCTATTCCATCTAACCTTGTTAAGCGCGTAGTAAACGAGATCATTAAGCATGGTTCTGTAAAGCACGTTGCTCTTGGAATTATGGTTAAAAGCGTAAATGTAACGCAAAATAACATTACGCGTGGCGGCGCTCAAGTGGCGTCTGTAACGCCTGGTGCTCCTGCTGCAAAGGCGGGAATGCGTGCTGGAGATACAATCGTAGCGTTTAATGGCAAGTCGGTTACAAGCAACTACTCGCTGCTTGGATTTGTGCGCGCTACCGCTTTGGGAGATAAAGCAACAATAACGGTTGTTCGTGGAAACGGAACCGTCAATTTAACTGTTAAGTTTAACCAAGAAGAAGCTGCGGTTAATGGTGCAACTCGCCAAGACCCTCGCTCGCTAAGAAAGCGCGGCAACAAGAAGCCTGATTCTTCCCAGAATAAGAGCCAGAAGGGTGACGGCGGCGATTCTTCGGATGACGACGACGATCCTTTGGATCAGCTTCCTAGAGGCGGAGACGACGATTCCGACGACGGCGGCATTTTTGACCCATTCGGTTTTTGGTAAACTGATAGCATGACTTACAAAGATTTTGGCAAACTTGCATCGGAGCGGTTTTCTGCACGCGACTTTTTAAACAAGCCGATTGAGCAAAACGTTTTAGAGTCAATATTGCACACCGCTTCGCTTGCGCCAAGCTGGAGTAACACAAGGGCTTATGCGCTTGCGATTGCGCAAGGCAGCAAAAAAGACAACATTGTAAAAGCTTATTTAGATAAGTGCAATGCAATGCTTAAAGCCAAAGATAAGAGTTTGAGTGAATCTGAGCGCGCTCAGTTTGCTCAAGAGTCAGCGCCTAATGGCGACGTTCCTGTTGCAAATCCGTACCCTAGCGACTTAAAGCAGCGAAGCGCTAAACTCGGTCTAGCGTTATATTCGCATTTAGGAATCGAAAGGCATGATTTTGCAGCCAGGAACGCCCATACGCGCAGAAATTTCGAGGCTTTTGGAGCGCCTGTTATTGGCTTTGTTTTAGCTAGGCGTGATTTTATGCCGTTTGCTGCAATGGACGCTGGCCTTATGTTGCAAACGCTGTTTCTTGCTGCTAAAGATTTAGGCGTTGACTCTTGCCCTCTTGGCGTTTTGGCAACTTGGCGAGATCCGCTAGACGCGGAGTTTGATGTTCCAGAAAACATGGAGCTTTTAACTGGATTTGCGCTTGGGTATGCTAGCGATTCGCACACAAACGAGTTTAGAGCCGAGCATCCAAAGATTGAGCTGCTGTAGCGATTGTTTAGCGATTGCTTAGCGGTTATTTAGCGGTTGTTTATCGATTGCTTAGCGATTGCTAAACAACCGCTTTTGCCTATTTTATGTGTGCTTTGCGCTCGTAAATAGTGGCAGTGCTTTCCCAAACAAGAGCTTTCCAAGATGTTTTAACGTTGGAAACAGCATGCGCTTTGTAATGCGAAATGTTGTAGTTTAACGCCAAGAAGTAGTACCACGGCTGGTTGGATTCGCTAACAAAAAACTCTGGCTCGCCTTTTGCCGCGCACGCTGCCAGCTCTTTTTCTTGCTGTTTTGCGCTAGAACTTTCGTTTGTTATAAAAGTCTTGTTTTTGTAGGCACAATCTATAAGATTCTTAGAAAAATAAGGGTTTGCGCCTATTAAAAGCCACGAATATTGGTGAGTGTCGGCTTCTTCGTGCGAAATAACGTTTCCACTATCGTCAACTTGCTCGTAATTATGTAGCCAAGATGCTACAAAACGCTTATTTTGCAAGTGATTACTAGATATGTATTGCGCTACAGCTCTAGAAGGCGAATAGTCAAACAGAATGTCGTTTACGCAAGCAAACGCGTTCCAAATTAGGCTTGGCGCAAGAATTATTGAAATCAGCACGTTGATTTTCAAAGCTTTGTTTTTTATAAATCTGAATTTAGTAGGGGCGATTTTAACAAAAATCGCAGGAATATCTTTGCTGCTAAGCGGCTCTTTTATGTGACTTATCCAAAGCACACTAAGCAAAAACACAAAGATTAGACCTGCGTGGTGAAGCGTAAAATAGCGAACAGCTACGATTGTAAGAACGATATAAGGGATTACAAGAACTGCAAGAAGTTTTCTGCGCTTGGCGATTCTAATTGCAAATGCCCAAATCGCAAGGCTAAACAGCGTGCATATTGCAATTGGCAAAAAGTCAAAAGGCATTCTTCGCATTGAAATATCGCCATAAAAGCTTGTAAACATGCTTTCGGAAGGCATTACAAATATAAAAGCGAAGCATTTTGCGATTGTTGAATTGCCATCAATCGTTGCGCGAGTGGCGAACGCATTTTTTGCGGGCCATGCAAGAGCAAGGTTTGCAACGCCAAAAATGGCGATTAATCCCCAAGATATAAGTTGCGCCAAATTTGATGAGATTGTTGCTTTAATCGCGTAAAAAATTGCGCTAAAATTAAGAGTTTTGCTACATGCTTTGCTACAGGCTTTGCTACAGGCTTCGCTGATATTTTTGCTAAAAACTCGCCAAATCCAAGCAATTGTAAATCCTGCAGCAAACGCGATTCCATACACGCTAAGCAGGCACATAAACATAAGACTAATCGCAAGTTTGCAAGCACTAGAAGTCTTAGAATCCGCACTATTCCAACAATGTGCCGCTACTAGCAAGCTTAAGCAAAGCAAAGCGTATGGTCTTGAAGTAACTCCGTACTGGAAGCAAACAAAATAAGTAAACGGAATAAGAAAAGTTGCGAGGCTGCTTGCGTGCTTAAAAGGCGACTTAAAAATAAGCCACGCGCCAAGTAAGCTTGCGCAAATCAGCTGAATTCCCTTAATTCCAAACTCGTACGGAACGCCACTTTTAGCTGCAATCGCAAGTAAAAGATTCCAAAAAGGAGGGTGACCCTCGTAATGCGGTCTAACGCTAAAAATGCTTGCGATTGGAGAATCGCGCGCAATCAGCCAGCTTTGAGCTTCGTCGAACCAAGGTTCGTGGAAACACATTACGATTGCAATAATCGCAATGTATAAAACAAAAGCCAAAAGCAGAGCCAATGTGCGCGCGTTATGTGAGCTTTGTAGATTGCGTAAATTGCGTGTCTTAAAAATCCGCATTCGCATTAGCGTTAACTCTTAATCGCAATACAATTGCTAATTTTGACTTAAAGCGGCAAGCCTACGCGCATTAGCCACAGCATACAAGCTGATTCCAGCAGCAACGGATGCGTTAAGCGATTCAACAGCGCTAGAGATTGGGATTCCAGCAATAGCATCGCAAGCTTCGCGCGTTAGGCGACTCATGCCTTTGCCTTCGCTTCCAAGAACTACAACAAGCGGATCGGTTTCAAAACCAGTTTCGCCAACAAGCTTGTCTCCGCCGCCATCCAGGCCAATTGCGTACCAGCCGCGCTCGCGCAAACCTTGAATCGCCTTGTTTAAGTTCACGACTCGAGCAACAGGCAAGTGCGCTGCGGCTCCTGCAGAAACCTTCCAAGCTGCAGCCGTAACAGATGCGCTTCTGCGCTCTGGCAAAATTACGCCATTTGCGCCAAAAGCGGCCGCGGATCGAATAACAGCACCAAGATTTTGCGGATCGGTAACGCCGTCTAGCGCTATAAACAATGGTCGCGCGTTAATGCGAGCGGATGCAGAATCCGCTGCCTCCATAGCGCGAGCCTTCTTTTCTGCGCGGTCAACAAGCTCTTGCAGCGAATAGTATTGATAAGGCTGAACTTTTAATATAATGCCTTGATGATTAGTGCTGTGAGCAATGCGATCCATCTCCAGGCGATCTGCCTCCAAAAGTCGCAAGCCTTGCATGCCAGCAAGCTTAACGATTTCGCGAGTGCGATCGTCATGCTCAATGCGATTTGCAACATAAAGCTGCGTGCTAGGAACGCCTACGCGCAAAGCTTCAAGAGCTGCATTTCGCCCAATAACCAACTCATCGCTATCTGTGCCCAACTTATCTACTCTGCGTCTAGCAGCCAAACGCGGATCTGCAAAAGTGCGCTTAATCGCAGCTTTTTTAGCGAAATAAGCCTTATGGTAAACGCGGTCTTCTGCCTTAGGAGTAGGACCCTTGCCGCGCAATGCGTTACGATGTTTTCCACCCGACCCCTTGGTCGGTCCTTTTTTCATAGCCATATTCTTATTTTCACATGCCCCCCAGGCATTGGCGATGCTTTGGTGCTGCATCAGCGAGGCATTAGTATTTGGCGCTTTATGTGGCATAATAGAACGGTACTTAATTATTGCAAATTATTGTTATTGCAATAATCCACAACCGCGCAATAATCAAGATTTTGAGTCAACTTTGCGTAAAAATTTTGATTATTGACTACTCCGCGGCGCTCCCAAGGGGGAAAATATGGTTGATCAAAGCGATCAATCCAAAGATCCGTCATTGCAAGACGCACAAAGTGTTGCAGATGCGCTTAATGTAAATGTTTCTACTGGTCTAAGTAGCGATGAGGCTTCTAGAAGGCTCGCGCAATTTGGCCCGAACGCTCTAGCTGGTGCTCCTAAAACGCCAGCGTGGAAAAGGTTCCTCGAACAGTTTAAAGATCCGCTTGTTTACTTGCTTATAGCGGCAACTATTATTTCCGCAATCGCATGGTTTGTTGAGCGCGCACAGCATGGTGGCGAAAGTGGCGGCGAAGTTTTGCCGTTTGACTCAATAGTTATAATCGTGATTCTTATAGCAAATGCAGTTTTGGGCTATATTCAAGAATCGCGCGCGCAAGAAGCGGTTGAGGCGCTGGCAAAAATGAGCGCTCCACAAACGTCTGTTCTTAGAGATGGGCGAGTTATGCGCATAGACACAGCGGATGTTGTGCCTGGAGATATTTTGGTTCTTGGCGAAGGCGATGCTGTTTCTGCAGATGCAAGGCTTATTGCAGCAGCTTCTTTGCGCGTTGCGGAAGCAAGCCTTACGGGAGAATCGGTTGCCGTTAGCAAGCGTCCAGAAACTCTAGCTTCGCCAAAGTCTTTGGCAGACCGCACAAACATGGTGTTTAATGGCACTGCCGTAACGCAAGGCACTGGCCGCGCAATCGTCACGTCTACGGGCATGAAAACTCAGGTTGGAAAAATCGCAGATATGCTTTCTAGCGCGCAAGAAGAAGCCACGCCTCTCGAGAAAGAGATGGTTCGCGTATCTAAGGTTCTTGGAATCGCAGTGTGTATTATTGCAGCCGTTGTGCTTGCGTCTATGTGGGCTCTTGAAGGCTTCCACACTATTGAAGACGTTATAGATTCTTTGCTTCTTTCTGTTTCTCTTGCTGTTGCTGCTGTTCCAGAAGGCTTAGCGGCTATTTTAACGGTTGTTCTTGCTTTGGGCGTTCAGCGCATGGTAAAGCATCATGCTGTTGTTAAAAAGCTTTCGTCTGTAGAAACTCTTGGCTCTGCATCTGTTATTTGCTCCGACAAAACGGGTACTTTAACTCGAAACGAGATGACTGTTGAGCGCGTTATAACGCCTAGCGGCCAAGTACAGCTTACGGGTAGTGGGTATAAGCCAGAGGGACGAATGGTTTTGCTGGATTCTTTAGATGCGGATTTGGCGGTTCCTCCAGCTCTAGCTACAGAGGTGATTGGTGCGCTCGGATCTGGGTATTTAGCAAACGATGGCGATTTGCACTACAATGAATCGTCTGGCGCATGGCAGCCAGTTGGCGACCCTACCGAGGTTTCGCTTATTGTTGCGGCTCGCAAAACTAAGGCAGACAAGCGTTACGCGCATCTTAGTCGCGTTGCGGAAGTGCCGTTTACTTCTGATCGCAAGCGCATGTCTGTTGTTGTTAAAGACGATTCGGATTCTGGAAATCTTATTGTTTGCGCAAAAGGCGCTCCAGATGTTTTGCTTTCTTATTGCACGCGAATCGCAGTAGCTGGCGCTGTTCGTCCGCTTACAGAAGGAGACCGCGAAGAAATTCTTGCAAACGTGGAAAAGCTCTCTGGCGAAGCTTATCGCACGCTTGCAATGGCATATAGGCCGCTTGGCGTAGATAGTTTAGCTAAAGTTAGCGGCATGGTTTCTAATGCTGCAGGTCAAATCGCAGATGTTGCCGAGCAAAGCGACGTTTTGGAATCTGATTTGATTTGGAACGGCATGGTTGCGATTATTGATCCTCCTAGAATCGAAGTTCGAGATAGCGTTGCTCAAGCGCATCGTGCTGGAATTCGAACTGTTATGATTACTGGCGACCATCCGCTTACGGCTGCTCGAATCGCTAGCGATCTTGGCATTATTGGAAAAGATGAGCATGCTCTTACTGGCGATGAGCTTGACGAGTTGCTTTCTAGGGATGATGACAATATTGCTTTCGACGATGCGATTAGCAAAGTGAGCGTGTATGCGCGAGTAGCTCCAGAACACAAGCTTGCGATTGTTTCCTCGCTTCAAAGGCAAGGCAATATTGTTGCTATGACTGGCGACGGCGTAAACGATGCTCCTGCCGTAAAGTCGGCAGATATTGGCGTTGCAATGGGCATTACGGGTACGGAAGTCACTAAAGAATCTGCAAAGATGATTTTGGCAGACGATAACTTCTCTACAATCGTTGCAGCAGTGCGCGAAGGTCGCGGAATTTTCGACAATATTCGTAAATTCTTGAGATATTTGCTTAGCTCCAATGTTGGCGAAGTGTTCACCGTGTTTGGTGGCGTAGTGTTTGCTGGCGCTTTGGGAATTACGCAGCCAAACTCTGTAGGCGTGACTTTGCCTTTGCTCGCAACGCAGCTTTTGTGGATTAATTTGCTTACGGACGCGGCTCCTGCGCTCGCAATGGGTGTTGATCCGCAAACGGATGACGTTATGAATAGGCGTCCGCGAAGACTTACAGATAGCGTTATTGATAAGCCAATGTGGGGAGACATTGTGTTTATTGGCGTGATTATGGCAGCTATAACGTTGATTGGCATGGATATGCATTTGGCTGGCGGATTGTTTACAGACCGCTCCACAACTGTTTTAACTCATGCTGCTCAAATGACTCACGCGCGCACAATGGGCTTCACTATTCTTGTGTTCGCTCAAATGCTTAATGCTCTTGCGTCTCGCTCGCATTTGCAAAGCGTGTTTGTTGGCTTGTTTGCAAATCGTTGGCTTTGGGGTGCAATCGCAGTTTCCGTAGTGTTGCAGCTTGCTGTAATTTATATACCATTCCTTAATGGTCCGTTTGGCACAGTTCCGCTCGACTTTATGGAGTGGGTGGAGTGCCTTGGGCTTTCAATGGTTGTGCTTATTGCTTCGGAGTTAAGAAAGTGCGTTTTGCGTTTTATTGCTAAGCGCAAAGCTGCATCTTCTGTTGCAATGTATGCCTAATATTTTCGACCGCGGCACGCGCTACACTTGGCATATAAGTGTGTTTAAGTGTTTGTTTTACGAAGTTTTATCGCAAGGAGATTTGACGTTATGCTGTTGTCTGATCGCGACATTCTCAAAGCTCATGACGAGGGTCATATTGATTTGACTCCATGGACCCCACAAATGGTGCAGCCTGCGTCGATTGATGTGCGGCTCGACCGATTCTTCCGCTTGTTCAATAATCACGCTTACACGTACGTGGATCCTGCGGAAAACCAGGGGGAGTTGACTGAGCAGTTTGCGGTTGCACCAAATGAGCCTTGGATTTTGCATCCTGGCGAGTTTGCGCTTGGCTCCACTTGGGAGTATGTGAAGTTGGATTCTACGATTGCTGCGCGCTTAGAGGGCAAAAGCTCGCTTGGCCGTCTTGGAATTTTGACTCATTCCACGGCTGGCTTTATTGACCCAGGTTTCGAAGGTCACATTACTTTGGAGCTTTCAAACGTTAGTACGCTGCCAGTTAAATTGTGGCCAGGGATGAAGATTGGGCAAATGTGCTTCTTTAAGCTGAGTTCTCCATGTGAGAATCCTTACGGTTCTTCTGTTAACGGATCTCACTATCAAGGTCAGCGCGGTCCAACTCCGTCTAGGTCTTACGAGAACTTCTATCGCGCAAATTTGGAAGATTAGTATTAATTAAGATTTGATTAGTCTTGATTAGTCTCGATTAGTCTCGATTAGTCTCGATTAGTCTCGATTAGTCTCGATTTTTAAGAAAAATCAGGGGAAAAGTAGAAAACTTTCAGCAAGTTATCAGCTAGTTCACTAGCAGCGCTAAGGATTATGTGTTTTCATAATATTAGTGAAAAACTTAAAAGGTAATTCACGAAAGCTTATTCATATTTTTCCTTAAATTTAAACCCCAGTCCAAGCGGCTGGGGTTAAATTTTTATATAGTCTTCGCGCGTTTATAAATGCCAAAGCTGTGCCGTATGCTGTAATTATGACTAATCATAACGGTGTGATCTCTAGTGAGTTCGACAACGGCGAATTTAACAATAATGATTTTGGCGGCGGCGATTTTGGCGGCGGAAATAACGGCAACAGCAACGCCAATAATGGCGATTTTGGCAGCGAAGACAATGCTTCTGGTGCTTCAAATGGCCTTCATGCTGGCCGCGAATCTAGTGTTGTTCCAGGCAGATTCGGCGAAGATTTGCATGTAAGCGTTGCTAAGTATTCTCGAGGCGAAGCAGCTGCATACGCCACAAGGCCTCTTCTTTTGCTGTTGCACGGATGGGGTTCAAACGAGGATGATTTGCTTGACTTAATGCGCGTTGTGGCGCCTTATAACGATGCGATTTCTTTACGTGCTCCACTTCGCTTGGCTCAAGGCGCTTACAGTTGGTTCCATGATGCTGTGCCTAATGGAGATGACTTAGACCGAGATATGTATGCTGCGGCTGCTGCGATTGATGAGTGGGTTGCGGCGAATGTTCCCGAAGATCGCGCTGTTGTGCCATTTGGTTTTTCGCAAGGTGCGGCTCTTGCGATTCATGTTCTTAGGCTTAATCCAGATCGCTATCGCGCATCCGTTGCGCTTTCTGGCTTCGTGGCTCCTAATATTGCTAAAGATATTTCTCTTAACGACGACGTTCTTGCGGATCTTAATACGCCTGTTTTCTTTGGCTACGGCTTGGATGATGCTGTTATTGCTCCTTACGAATTTTCGGCGGCTGCAGCATGGCTTGAGGAGCATACGTGGCTGGAAGAGAAGCGTTACCGCGGCCTTGACCACGCAGTTCACATGGAAGAACTTGGCGATATTCGCTCTTGGTTTGCTTTGCACAATATTTCTTCGGGGTTAATGTGACTTTGCGCGCGCGCGAATATGTTTCGCTAATGCAAGAGGCGCTGCGACTTGCGCAAGTTGCTGCCGATTGTGGAGAAGTTCCAGTTGGCGCTGTTGTTGTAGATGGTTCTGGGGTGATTATTGGCCGTGGCTCTAATCTTCGCGAGAAAGACGCGGATCCTCTTTCTCATGCAGAAATTCTTGCGATTAGGCAGGCAGCAGAGGTGCGCAAGTCTTGGAATCTTAGCGATTGCACGCTTGTTGTTACTTTGGAGCCTTGCCCAATGTGCGCTGGCGCAATTTTACAAACGCATATTAGTAGCGTTGTTTTTGGCGCATGGGATTCAAAACTTGGCGCATGCGGATCTGTTTGGGATATTTTGCGAGACCCTCATATTGGCTCCCATCCGCAAATTTTTGGCTCCGTTTGCGAATCGCAGTGTGTGCAGTTATTGCGTAATTTTTTCGAAAATCATCGATAAAACTGAATAATTTTTTAATTAGAAACGCTGTAAAGATGTAATTAGAAAAATTTTGACATTCTCAAAAAACTGTGTAATATGCTATAAAAACCAAAGAGCAGTTGACTGATTGTTTTTCACTCATTCAGTCTTCTGCTTTTTGTTATATTCGTGGTTGCTTCCGCGTAATCCATGTAAACGAAAATTTATGGATTTATGCCTGGTGCCACTTTACTTACAAGCCTACATGGAGGTGTCATTATGAGTGACATGAAATATGCAATGATCGGTTCTGGAGCTATGGGGTATCGCTATGGCGTTTTGTTGCAGGAAACGGCTGGTATTCATGTTGATTTCATTGATGCCTGGGATGAAAATGTGAATAAGGTTCGCCAGCAAGGCGGTGTAATGGTTAGCCGAGATCACGAAAATCGCCATCTTGTGCCAATCAATATGTATACTCCAGAAGATTATGACGGCGATCCAGATGTGTGGATTGTGTTTATGAAGCAAATGCAGCTTGCGGAGATGTTGGAGCGTTGCAAGCATTTGTTTAAGGATCATCAGGTTGTGTTCGCTGCAATGAACGGTTGGGGTCATTTTGAAAAGCTTCAGCAATATTTCTCGGACGATCGCATTTACGGCGGTACCGCAATGATTGCAACCGTGCTGAATGGTCCTGGAGACGTTGATTTTATTGGTAAAGTTGGCGTTGGCACAATGAATATGTGTGCGTTGAACGAGCAAGTGAGCGATGTTGAGCTTGCTATGCGAGATGATTTTAAAGCTGCTGGCTTGAATCCTACTATTACGGAAGATTTCAAGGGTACGTGCATGGCAAAGGTAGTTTTTAATTCCGTAGTTAACACTTTGTGCACAATGTATCAGATTCAAATGGGTCAGTTTATTTCGTACCCAGGGGCTATGGATATGGCTCGTCAACTTATTAACGAAGCGTACGATGTGTGCGATCGTGCAGGAATTCGTATGGTTAATACGCGTCAACAGGAGTTGGAGGCTATTGACTACGTAAGTCGCGTGGCAAATCCTTTGCACTATCCTTCAATGTATCAAGATATGAGTCGTGGTCGAAAGACAGAAGTTGATTATATAAACGGATATATTGCAAAGCTTGGTCGCGAAAATGACTACGTTTGCCGCACTCACGAGTTCTTGACTCACGGAGTTCATTTGGCGGAGCTTGCATTCAAATTGCATAATCAGCAGTGATTTGGAGAGTATTCTGCAATTCGTACAATGAATGAGAAGGAGGCACGGCTCGTAGTTTTTACTGCGGGCCGCTTTTTATACTCTTTTAGCTATAATATTTACAAGTATAACAACTTTTATATATACTTGTAAAAAGCATGATAAATATACATGTATTAAGCATGTGCGTGGATTGTTTGTAAGAAAAGTTAGGTTAATGCATATGGTTACGGTAGCTCCAATAAGCACTATGGTTCCTATTAGTGCTTTTAGTAATGGTAAATCTGCACAGGCTTTTGCCAAGGTAAGTTCTGGTATGCCAGTTACAGTGTTAAAAAATAATCAACCAATGTACTTCATTATTAATCGTGAAGATTTTGAGCATTACCAATCACTCGAGGAACAACTTCAAAAGTATGTTGAAGAAGCTATCGAAAATAAAAACGAGGAAGCCCGTAGGCAAGTTCAAAATCGCGAATTTACTCATGAATCACATACTGCTTCCAACATGATGGATTATCTAAATGGACTGTGAAAAGCGACGCCTTCTTACAATTAAGTCATTTGATAATGACTACAAAAAGATTCGTAAAAAGCATATTAACACTGAAAATTTTCTTGCTGTATTTCAGGCTCTTATAGATAATGATCAACAACTATTAAAAAGTAAATACCGTGATCATGCTCTTACTGGTAGTTGGAAGGGGTACCGTGAGCTGCATGTACAGCCAGATTTACTGCTTATTTATTGGGTTGATGGATTGTCTGTTTCTTTAGTATTAGTGAGATCTGGTAGTCATGATGAATTATTCTCTAATACTCGAACTGACTCTAAAATTATTCGCAAGTATTCTGAGATGGTAAGTAGTGCTTTAGAGTTGCTTGCAAAATCCAAAGATAGCTAAAATATAGAATAGTAAATATAGGTAATAAAAATAATTAATGGGGAATGTATGACTACTTTTAACAGAGCGAACTTGCCGCAATCCGTGCGCACAAATGGTGCTACGCCAAACCCTTGGTGGGCAAATGCAGTTGTGTATCAGATTTATCCGCGAAGCTTTCAAGACACTAACGGCGATGGCATTGGCGATTTGAAGGGCATTACTTCGCGTCTTGACTATTTGGCTGATTTAGGCGTTGACGTGCTTTGGCTTAGCCCCGTTTACAAATCTCCACAAGACGATAACGGCTACGATATTTCCGATTATCAAGATATTGATCCACTTTTTGGCACTCTAGAAGATATGGACGATCTTTTGGCACAAGCGCACAAGCGCGGCCTTAAAGTTGTTATGGATTTGGTAGTAAATCACACTTCCGACGAGCATGCTTGGTTCCAGGCTTCAAGAGATCCTTCTAGCGACTACGCAGACTGGTATTGGTGGAGGCCAACGCGCAAAGGGCATGTGCCTGGAGAGCCAGGTGCGGAGCCAAATAAGTGGGGTTCGTATTTTGGCGGTTCGGCGTGGACGTATGATCCAAAGCGCGGCGAATATTACTTCCATCAGTATTCGCCAAAGCAGCCAGATTTGAATTGGGAAAATCCTGCCGTTCGCGCTGCAGTGTACAAGATGATGAATTGGTGGATGGATCGCGGAATTGACGGCTTCCGCATGGATGTTATTACGCAAATTTCTAAGCGCGTAGATAGCGAAGGGCGTTTGCCAGGTGAGTACGGTTCGCAGATTGAAGATGCGCCAGCAGGCGACGACGGCTACTCTTCTCCGTATTTCTTCTGCTCCGACGGCCCTCGTTTAGACGAGTTTTTGCGCGAGATGCGCGAAGCGGTTTTCAAGGGTCGCGAAGGTTTCTTAACTGTTGGCGAGGCTCCTGGAATTTCCGCGCATCGAAACACTTATATTACAAATCCTTCTAATGGCGAGCTAGACATGCTCTTCTTGTTCGATCAAGTTAATGTTGATTGCGCAAATGGAACTAAGTGGAATCCTACTCCTCTTAAGTTGACTACATTAAAGCGCACAATGGCAGATCAGCAGCAAGCAGTTAGCGAGGCTGGTTGGGCGAGCCTGTTCTTTAATAATCACGATCAGCCGCGTGCGCTTTCTCGCTGGGGTAGCGAGGCTAGTGATGAGATGCGCGTGCTTTCTGCTAAGGCGATTGCAATGCTTCTTCACATGCATCGCGGCACTCCGTACGTGTATCAGGGTGAAGAAATTGGCATGACAAACGCGCACTTTACGCGTCTTGAGCAGTATCGCGATTTGGAAGCGTTGAATATGTTTAAGCAGCGCGTAGAAGAAGCGCATATTCAGTCTGCGGAGTCTATGATGGATGCGCTCGCAAAGCGCGGTCGCGATAATTCTCGAACTCCAATGCAGTGGAATGCGTCTAAATATGCGGGATTCATGCCTTTTAATGTTCCGTCGCAAAATAATGCGCAGCCTTGGATTAGCGTGAATCCTAATTATGTAGATATTAATGCGGCGGAGCAAATGGAAGATTCGGATTCCGTTTACTCGTTCTACAAGCGTTTGATTGAGTTGCGCCATTCGCAGCCTGTTGTTTCGGCTGGTTCTTGGAATTTGGTTGATGCGGATGACGAGTGCGTTTACGCGTTTATTAGGCAGGTTGAGCAGACTTGTGATAATGCTAAGGCAGATGTGGCAGATGAGGCAGGTCTTGAGCATGGTGTGAGTTCTTCAAGCGCGGTTGCTTGCGATTTGCCTTGCGCTTCTGTAAAGAAGTTGCTCGTAATGGTAAATATGACGGATTCATCTGTAGCAATACCTGCTCAAAGTGCCGAATTGTTGCGTAATATCGCCGCTAACGGCGTATCGTATGATGATGTGATGATTTCTACCTACAGCGCAGATCATGCTCTTAAATCGCTTAAAAATGGCACGCTTGCGCCTTGGGAGGGAATCGCTGTTAGCTTGCAGTAATTATTTTGCAATAGTCACTTTTCAATGTTTACTTTGTAATAGTGAATAGTCACTTTGTAATAGTCACTTTGCAATAGTTTCGTCTACTAACTTTGGCAGAGCTTTCGCAATATCTTCTCGTATTACGCGCTCTGCCAAATAATCGTATTGCGTAGCGCCCAGGTTCATTATTGTAATCGGCACTCCTGCGCGAGCGGCTAGCGGCACAAGACTTGCAGCTGGAAACACTTCTAGCGTAGAGCCAATAACCCACAGCTCGCTTGCGTGCATAATCGCCTGTGCGCTGCGTTCCATTGCGCCTTCTGGCAGAGCTTCTCCAAAATATATAACGTCTGTTTTTATAAGACCGTTGCAAGGCATGTTTCCGCGGTATGGCAGCGCGCGCCTGCAATGTGGGTCTGGGTGTGCGTCTAAGTCGCGCATAATATCCGCAGTTTTATAGCTCGCGTGGCAGCTCATGCAGTGTGATGTTCCAATGCTTCCGTGCAAGTTCACTACAATGTCTGGGCTGTTTCCAGCTTTTTCGTGAAGCGCATCAAAGTTTTGAGTGGCGATTAAGTCCAGCATCCCAGCTTTCTCAAGTTTTACTAGCGATTTATGTGCTGTTCCTGGCTGAGCGTTCCAAACTGGCGACTCTTTTTGCCAGCGCCAAGAGTACATGCGTTCTTCTTCGCTGCTTAAAAACGCGTCTATATCGTAAACGCTCATTTGTTCTGGGTGTTTAGTCCAAACTCCATCTGGGCCTCGAAAGTCTGGAATGCCCGCGCTTGTAGATATTCCTGCGCCTGTTAACGCAACAATATGATGGTGTGCACCGTTCTTGCTGTTTTTCTCGCTATTTCTCATATACCTATATATAGCACGCGCACATGTTGTGTGCATATATGCTGTTTGTTTTGATTATTTTGTGTATTTGGCTTGTGTGATTTTGCGCGACACTCCCGTGTTTTGGGTTTTTTATGGTTTTTTCTTGTTTTTTTGGATTATTTTTGTTGTGTTTTTGTTGGTGTTTGGTTGCGTGGCGTTTTTTATCGTGTTTTGATCGTGTTTTCAACACGCCGATGTTTTGGCTTTGTTTCAATGGTTTTTGCTTGTTGGCTTGTGTGTGATTTGCTTTTGGGCTTGCTTTGGTGTAAGTTTATCTCTTGCTGCTCAGCGCGGCTGGTTCTCCTCGGTTGAGGTTGATGAGCCGGCTGGTGTGGTGGTGGTTTGAGAACTCAAGAGCGTGTCTGTACTACTTATTAGTTAATTATTGCCAGTTCATTGTCAGCCTCACAGATTGTGGGGTGCCTGAGAGATGGTTAAATGATGGTGAGGTTTTTTGTTGGGATGTTCTTTCCTTAAAGAATGTCTCGTCTTTTTCTTTTATATTGGAGCCTTATGTTGGCTCTTCATTGAAGTTTTTCGTGGAGGGTTCGATTCTGGCTCAGGATGAACGCTGGCGGCGTGCTTAACACATGCAAGTCGAACGGGATCCGACCAGCTTGCTGGTTGGTGAGAGTGGCGAACGGGTGAGTAATGCGTGACCAACCTGCCCCATGCTCCAGAATAGCTCTTGGAAACGGGTGGTAATGCTGGATGCTCCAACTTGACGCATGTCTTGTTGGGAAAGTGTTTAGTGGCATGGGATGGGGTCGCGTCCTATCAGCTTGTAGGCGGGGTAATGGCCCACCTAGGCTTCGACGGGTAGCCGGCCTGAGAGGGCGGACGGCCACATTGGGACTGAGATACGGCCCAGACTCCTACGGGAGGCAGCAGTGGGGAATATTGCGCAATGGGGGAAACCCTGACGCAGCGACGCCGCGTGCGGGATGAAGGCCTTCGGGTTGTAAACCGCTTTTGATTGGGAGCAAGCTTTCGGGTGAGTGTACCTTTCGAATAAGCGCCGGCTAACTACGTGCCAGCAGCCGCGGTAATACGTAGGGCGCAAGCGTTATCCGGAATTATTGGGCGTAAAGAGCTTGTAGGCGGTTCGTCGCGTCT
>NZ_QJUV01000005.1 GCF_003397585.1 Gardnerella piotii | reverse complement strand
TTTTTGGTTTTGCTTGTTTTTACTTTTATCAATTTCAACCGGCTCCATTTTGGTGGAGTCGCTTGATCGTTTTGTGATCGTTTAGTGTGATGATTTATTGTCTAGAGAGTTAAGCGATAGGCTTTTTACTGGTGTATCACTGGTAAGGGCGTATGGTGGATGCCTTGGTAGACAGGACCGATGAAGGACGTGACGGGCTGCGATATGCCTCGGGGAGCTGCCGAGTGGGCTTTGATCCGAGGATTTCCGAATGGGGAGACCCGGCCACTGTTATGGGTGGTCACCACAGTTTTTGTGGGGGGTACGCAGGGAAGTGAAACATCTCAGTACCTGCAGGAAAGGATACTCCGTGAGTAGTGGCGAGCGAAAGCGGATCAGGCTAAACCGAGTACGTGTGATAACCGTCAGGTGTTGCGTATTCGGGGTCGTGGGATTGACTGTTCAGCCTCTGACGGGGTTGAGGAGAGTGATAAAACATCGTGTTATGTGAATGGGATTGAATTCCCAGCCGTAGAGGGTGATGGCCCCGTAGCAGGTCGTGCGATGTCTCTTTATGTTTATTCCCAAGTAGCGCGGGCCTCGTGGAATCCCGCGTGAATCTGCCCAGACCGTTGGGTAAGCCTAAGTATTCCTGTCTGACCGATAGTGTACTAGTACCGTGAGGGAAAGGTGAAAAGCACCCCGGGAGGGGAGTGAAATAGTTCCTGAAACCGTGCGCTTACAATCCGTCGGAGCCTTCTTGTGGGGTGACGGCGTGCCTATCGAAAAATGAGTCTGCGAGTCAGTGGTATGTGGCGAGGCTAACCCGGGTGGGGGAGCCGTAGCGAAAGCGAGTTTTAAAAGGCGTTTTAGTCGCATGTCCTGGACCCGAAGCGGGATGATCTAGCCCTGAGCAGGTTGAAGCGCGGGTAAGACCGTGTGGAGGACCGAACCCACCTAGGTTGAAAACTGGGGGGATGACTTGGGGTTAGGGGTGAAAGGCCAATCAAATTCCGTGATAGCTGGTTCTCTCCGAAATGCATTTAGGTGCAGCGTCATGTTATTGCTTACAGGGGGTAGAGCTACTGGATGCTTGCGGGCCCATA